>CAVYGM010000010.1:295000-448008 GCA_963768025.1 uncultured Cytophagales bacterium | reverse complement strand
AAAAAGAAAAGAACCTACGATGCCATCGTCATCGGCTCGGGCATCAGTGGGGGCTGGGCCGCCAAAGAACTCACCGGCAACGGGCTGCGCACCCTGGTGCTGGAACGCGGGCGGGATGTCAAGCACGTGGTAGACTACCCCACCGCCAACCTGAACCCCTGGGAGTTTGAGCACCGCGGACAGGTGCCCCTGGACGTACGGGCTGAGTACGGCAAGGTCCGCTCCATGGTGCGGGAAGAAACCCTGCACTGGGCCGTGAAAGAAAGCGAGCAGCCCTACATTGAGGACAAGCCCTTCAACTGGACGCGCGGCTACCACGTGGGCGGCAAGTCGCTGCTGTGGGCGCGGCAAACCCAGCGGTGGTCCGACTTTGATTTTGAGGGGCCGGCCCGCGATGGCTTTGCCGTAGACTGGCCCATCCGCTACGCCGACCTGGCTCCCTGGTACAGCTACGTGGAAAAGTTTGCGGGCATTTCCGGCAATAAGGACGGCTTGGCCGAGCTACCCGATGGTGAGTTTTTGCCACCCATGGAATTGAGCTGCGTTGAAACCCACTTCAAGGACGTACTGGCCAAAAACTATAAGGGCCGCCACCTGGTTCAGGGCCGTTGCGCGCACATCACCGATCCGCAGCCGATTCATACCGAGCAGGGCCGCGCCAAGTGCATGCACCGGACGCTCTGCGTGCGCGGGTGCCCGTTCGGGGGCTATTTCAGCAGCAACGCCTCCACCTTGCCCTGGGCCGAAAAAACCGGCAAAATGACGCTGCGGCCCCATTCGGTGGTGCATTCGATCATCTACGACGAGAAAAAACAGCGCGCCGTGGGTGTACGGGTGGTCGATGCCACGACCAAGGAGATGATGGAGTTCTACGCCAAGATCATTTTTGTCAATGGCTCGGCCATCAACACCAATCTAATTCTGATGAATTCGGTGTCGGACCGTTTTCCCAACGGACTCGGCAACGACAGCGGCCTGCTGGGCAAGTACATTGCCTGGCATAACTACCGCGCCAAAATCTCGGCCAGTTACGACGGATTTCCGGATACAATGACCGAGGGACGCAACCCCAGCAACGGCTACGTACCCCGTTTCCGGAATGTGTTCAAACAGGAAACGAGCGGTCCGGCGTCCCGGTTTCTGCGCGGCTACGCGGCCGGTGTCGGGGCCGGAAGGGGCGTCCGCTCCTCGCAAAACGGCCTGGGCGAAGACCTGAAAAGCAACCTCCTCAACCGTACCCCCGGCAACTGGCATATCAGCTCCTGGATGATGGGCGAAACCATCCCCCGCGAGAGCAATTTTCTGAGCCTAGACAAAACGCTTACCGACCCGTATGGTATTCCCCAACTCCATATATCGGCCGACTGGGAGGAAAACGACGATAGAATGTGCCAGGACTACATCGAGCAGTTTACGGAGATGTTTACCAAGGCCGGATTTACCAACATCCGGGCCACCGATAGCCACTCGGCTCCCGGCTCCGACATCCACGAGATGGGCGGCGTGCGCATGGGCCACGATCCCAAAACCTCCCTGCTCAATAAATGGAACCAACTCCATGCCGTACCCAATGTATTCGTGACCGACGGAGCCTGCATGACCTCCACCTCTACCCAAAATCCCTCGCTTACCTACATGGCGCTTACCGCGCGGGCAGCCGACCATGCTGTAAGTGAGTTGAAGAAGAGGAATTTATAAAGGGGCGCGGGCGTTTTCAATAAAAGGATAAAGGCAGAGATTATTTTCAGAGACACGTAATCGAAACGATGAGCCAAACTATTAGTATAAAACTCAAACCTTCTGTGCTCCGAAGCTTAGAGAAAAAGGCAAACGAGTTAAAAACCGATGCCGACAATGTAGTCAACAAAGCGTTGGAGGACTATTTCTATGTAGAAAGGCTCAACACCATGCGCCAACAACTTCGAGGAAAAGCCGAAGAGGAGGGCTTTGGCAGTGAAGAGGATATTTTCGATGCCGTTTCATAAGAATGAAAATTATCTTCGATACCAATGTATTGTTGTCCTCTCTATTGTTCCCCGGCTTTTCCACCAAAGTGTATGACTTTTGTGCGGTGAGTTATAATATTTTTTCGTCGGATTGGCTTTTGGATGAACTATCTGGAAAACTAACCGGAAAATTTAAGCTAACCGATGAACAGGCAGAAGAATACATGGATTTACTCAAAGAGAGATAATTTCAATCTGACTTTGTTTTGAAGTCCAGATTGTTTTGTTGAAAAGGTCAGGTTGACAACTGCTGCCCCTTACCAGTGCCGCCGCCCCGGTACCACGTGCCGTTTCAAGATCCGCTTGCCTTCCTGCGCTACTTCCGGGAGCTTTTTAAAACTCCAAATGCGCTCCCGTGCTTCGTGGTGGGCCTCCTTTACGTTTACGATCGGTTCGGGGTAATCGACTCCGAGGCGGAAACCGTACATGGTCTGCTCCATCGGCGTCATTTTCCAGGGTTCGTGGAGGAAACTGGCCGGACAATGGCTCAGTTCGGGTACCCATTTCTGGATAAAGGTACCCGCCGGATCGTGGTCGTAGGACTGCTTGACGGGATTATAAATCCGAACGGTGTTGACGCCCGTCACGCCCGTCTGCATCTGGAACTGCGCGTAATGAATGCCCGGTTCGAAATCCAGAAAAAGGGCCGCCAGATGCACCGCGCCCGGCTTCCAAGGCTGCCACAGCAGGTGCGTCAGAAACGACACGAGCATGGCCCGCATCCGGAAATTGAGGTGGCCCGTTTCGCGGAGACAGCGCATGCAGGCGTCCACGAGCGGAAACCCGGTGCGCCCTTCGGCCCATGCATTGAATAGTTTCTGGTCAAAGGCCTTGATCTGCGCGTTATAGGCCCGGTTCACGTTTTCGAACTCGATGCGGTCTTCACTTTCAAATTTCTGAATGAAATGGCAATGCCACCGCAGCCGCGACCCGAACGCGAGCAGGTTGCGGCGCGGAATGTGCTCCTCAAGCAAGGCCTGCCTGTACCGCTGGTACACCACCCTGACCGACAGATTCCCCCAGGCCAGGTAGGGAGACAAGCGCCCGCTGCCCCGCCGGCTGGCTTCGGGTTTGGAAATGGTGCGGCTGTATTCAGCGGCGCGTTCCTGAAAGAAACTATTCATGTAGCGATGGGCCGCTTCCTCGCCGCCGGGCTGGAAACTGCGGGTATAGGAAATTTCCTCCGGCGACAGGGAGAGATTTTGCGGGTAGGTCGCTTCGCCCGGCAGGTCGATCCTTGCGGCGTCGTACATCAGACGAGGCAGAGCGGGCTGGGCGATGGGCGCATTCATGTAGGTGTGCCAGTCAGCTTTCCATTGTTGCCGGTTGGGCAAGCCCCGCTGCACGCCATTGTGCTGGTACTCATGCCAGGCTATGCCCTTGTTGCGGCAAAAATCGGCCACGGCCAGGTCACGATCATATGTGATCTTCAGGCCCGTTTCTTCGTGGGAGTATAGCGCCTCGATCCCGTACAACTGATGAATTTGTTCCAGCATGGGTACCACTTCACCCACCAATTGCCGAACTCGGGTAGCGTAGCGTTCCAGTTGCTGGTCGAGGCAGCGCAGCGACTCACTCACAAACCGCCAATGACGCGCCGCGTAGTGGGGATCGCTCAATAGGGATGGCTCCCATATATAGAGCAGAAGCACCGAATTGCCGTTTTCCAGCGCGGCTTTGAGCGGAGCATGATCTTGCAGTCGCAAGTCACGTTTGAACCAAACGATATGAAGCGGGTGAGAAGCAGTCATCTACCTCTATTTAACAAGGTACAGGGAGAGAATGTTCTTATTTCTGCCTTTAATATTGCTTAACCGAACTGCCCGCGGTGTTCAGGGAAAAGAACTCCCAGCATAGCTTTGCTCACCCCCCACTTATCCAGCTGCTCTATCAGGAATTTGCTCTCTCGGGAAGCACCGGAATTTTCCAGACACCTGATCCTATGGACTATCCTTTATCTGCCCGAGGGACGAACCTGAAAAAAGGCGTAGATTTTTGCTTGATTTTGTCTCAACAATGGCAATGGATGGAATGCTACGGCGAAGTAGGGACTTCTTGTATCAGACTGGCCTGATGCCACTCCATTTTTTGGAAGTGGGTAGGTAATAGTAAGGGATGGGCCATGGAAATTTGGGAGTAGCCCGGCTATGGTTAGGAGGTTTGCAATAAGTTGATCTATAGGTTTTGCTTGTAAGAAATTTTTTGTGGATATTTAAAGACCAAAATATAGTTGGAGTCGCTATGGAGTCTGAAAACCAGCTACCCAACGGTAAACAGGCCGTAGTACCACTAGGAAAAGCAGAATTGTACTTATTGCCAAGGCTTATGACTGCCTATCCAAACCGAGAATGATCATGTATAAAGAAACCCACCTCGTAGCCTCAATCCACGACTTGCCGGAGCATCACCTTCGCCGGGGAGATGTGGGGAGAACTGTGGCGTACGTTTACTAATCTGCCCTTGACGAGAATGGCCACCTCTACGAAGTGGAATTTATGAATGCTGTCGGTGATACGCTGGCCGTGGTTTCTCTCCGTGAAAATGCCGTACAGGCCGTGGAACTACAAAATGTAATGCTATACCTAAGGGAGCAGGCCGCGTAATATATGTCATGAGTGTTTAATTACCTTTCTTTCTTTGAGATCGGGTAGGTATCGGAAAGTAAGGGTGGGCCAATGCAACGGGGCCGGCCCACCGGTGGCCTCTTATTTTCAGTACGCATTCTCCTTTCGGAATTCCGCACACAACGGCGATCGATGGAATACTGCGACGAACTGGGGATGATTGACTTGAGTAAGTACGTAAAAAATAAAAACCGATACCTCAAAATGGAGAAATATGTTGACAGCGACACAAAAGAAAACAGCAGAAGCCATCATCAATATTTTTGAGACATCTTCGGTGTTAGGGGATTATAGCAAAGTCACACTGATCGCAGGAGATACTGGACATCTCACGTATGGTCGCTCGCAGACTACACTAGGTTCCGGAAATTTGCATAAGCTAATTCAAGAGTACTGTAATAACCCCGGAGCAAGGTTTGGGTCAGCGCTTTCCCCATTCCTGCCGCGTTTCGCTGCCAAGGATTTTGGTTTGGATCAGGAACTCCACCTGCACAATATATTAAGAGCATCGGCAGACGATCCGGTAATGCGTGAAACCCAGGACCTTTTTTTTGACCATGCTTACTGGAAGCCCGCCGAGCGCTTTGCCATGCAACTCGGAGTCTCCACTCCGCTGGGAATGGCAGTAATTTACGACAGCATGGTTCATGGTTCTCTCAGGCTCATTCGTGATCGCACCAACCAACAAAGCGGTTTACTTTCTTCCCTGGGAGAGAAAGATTGGATAGTTGCCTTTATAAATACCCGTCATCACTGGCTTTCTACTCATCCCCGATCAGACCTTCGCCCTACGGTGTATAGAATGGATGCTTTCCGGCGTTTGATCGATCTCGGTGTTTGGGGGCTTGAATTGCCTCTTGTGGTACGTGGGCATGAAATATCTCTTTTTACACTAAACGCACGGCCAATAGGTTGCTACGATGGCCCCCAACCCGGTACACGTATGCTTGCGCTCCAAAGTCCCCTGCTGAGAGGACTCGATGTACGACTGTTGCAAGTGGGACTTTCGGGTAAAGGATTTCGCATACAAGCTGACGGGGTGTTTGGCAATGCGTCATTAGGCATAATTAGGGCATACCAAATAGCCAACAATCTACCCGCAAATGGAGTGGCCGATATCGCCTTGATAGCCCAGCTTGTGGGTTGATTGGGACGGAAGAATTTGGCCACCTAAGTTTTTTGGGCTTACATTGCATATCACTGGGTGATAAGTAGTAACGCGGCATCAAGTTTTATAAACCTTCTCAGTCCACTAAAATGGATGGCATGGAGCGTCTGTTGGTAATGCTTTATAAGGGAGATTTCGTGCATCAATCTGGCCCAGTGCCTCCCCCATATTTGGAATTGGGTGGGAATGTAGGGGTGGGCCGATGCAATCGGCCTTTTATTTTCAGTACGCAGTCTCCCTTCGGAAGACCCCGCATAACGTAGCCCAAAAGACTTCCCACAACCGTTTTGGTATCTGCCTGGATGTAAGGGACTTGCCATTACACCTTTTGTAGCACCATCCCCAGCTTAGCGGCCTGTTTTTCGAGCTTCCGAATCTGCGCGCGCTGGTAGCGGTCCTCGTAGTCGGCCGGGCTGTGCACCTCGTACTCCGTCTTTCGGCACATCATGTTCCAGAAGATGACGGCCACCTTTCTGGCCGTGGCCTTGATGGCCGTCAGGCTCCCTTTCCGGGCTGACACTTTCCGGTAGAACGCCCCGAGGTAGCACTTGCTGTGGCCCAGCGTCCAGGCCGCCATGCGGAAGGCCTGGTTGGCCCGGTTGGCCACCGACTGCTTGAAGTGGCCGATGACCTTCTCGCCCGACTTCTTGGTCCTGGGCGCCAGGCCCAGCCAGGAGGTGAAGTGCCCCGCGCTCTTCCACCTGGTCAGGTCCGTACCCGTCTCGGCCAGGATCGTCAGCACCGTCTTCTCGTCCAGGCCCTCGATGCGCGTCAGGTCCACGCCGGCCAGCTCGCGCAGGTAGCCCTTCACCTCGAAGGCGTAGTCGTTCTGGCGCACCCGCCTGGCCTTGGCCCTGGTCCTGCACTGCCGGCTCGTGGTTCATCTCCGAGAGCGTCCGTTCGACCTCTTGCTCACATTCCAGCATCCGCTCCTTGACGAAGTCGTAGAAGGTCAACGCCTGCTCTCAGACTGAACAGGTGCTCGGCCCGCCAGTTGCCCTGCAGGCTCTTCTCGAACTGCTCGGCGTCGGCTTTCATCCGCGGGTGGCGATGGACGGCCAGCGCCTTCACGTCCCGCTCGCCCGCGACGATGGCCCGGATGATGGACATGCTGACCTGGATCTCCAGGTTCGAGGCCACCTGGTGCAGCTTCACGTTGAGCAGTTGGAGCGACTTGCCCATCAGGTTCAACTGCTGCGCCTTCTGCTTCTCAAGTGTCTCCCGCTGGCGCACGTAGGCCCGCAGCTCGCGCACCTTGCCCTCGGCTATGAACGAGCCCGTCAGCAGTCCGTAGCTGTGCAGCTGCTGGATCCACTGGCTGTCGGAGACGTCGCTCTTGCGGCCCGGCACGTTGCGCACGTAACGGGCGTTGGCCAGGCAGACGGACAGGCCCCGCTCTTCGAGCACGTCGTAGAGATTGACCCAGTAGACGCCCGTCGACTCCATGGCCACCGACTCGACGCCCAGGCCCACCAGCCAGTCGGCCAGTCTCGTTCAGATCGTCGGTGAAGGTGCCGAAGCGCCGCACTGACTCCTCGGAAAGCGCTCCCACGCACACGTAGTGGCACGAGGCCCCCACGTCGATGCCCGCCACTCTGGTGTTCAGCACCCGCAGCGGGCCGTGCGGCCCTTGCTCTTCTTGGCTTTTGCTTTCATCTTCACAACAGGTTAAGAGTGAAAGAAGCAAAGGAGGGCAATCCAATCTGTCCGTATTCTTCCCAACGAGGTCGAAGTCGCCTAGATCGGGGCCTTCGCCGTCAATGTACGATTTGACAATTGCCCCATGCCATGCTACGCACTCAGGCTATTACGCGCTAGTGTCTTCTCGGCTTTCGCGCTTCGCTTCAACTTACGAAGTTATCGGTTGCTCCACGTATGTGCAAAAAGCCGTTTTGTTGAGGCTACGACGAACTAGGCCTAAGCACATCAGGCAACTTGCTGCTTTGCCGACTACGGCGTATTTTTGATAAAAAGCAAACCAATGGCTACCATCACCGGCCTTACGCGTACTGGATCTGAACGGAACCTAATTTTACACCGACTACTTCAAATGGCAGTTTGATGAGCGGGTGGAACTGCTCCGGGGGAAGATATTCCCGCTGACTTTGTAACATCACCGCTTTTCCCTGATTTGACCCTGAACCTGGCCGAGGTGTTTGCCTGAGAAAAGACCCTGCTTTGCTTCTGTCCTGCTGTCTATCCAAACCGAAACAAACCATGTATAACGGCACCGTATATTTGGCTTTCTGGACTCTAAATCCCCGATTCCTTGTTATATTTAAGTTTCCAACGGAAACCCCTGCCTACTAACCTGGACAAAGTATGTACTATTTAAGCGAGAGAATCACCATTGACGAGCAGATATGCAACGGAAAGCCCACCATCCGGGGGATGGGAATTACGGTCAAAACAATTTTAGAATTTCTGTTTGCCGGTGACAGCCCGCAAGAGATTCTCCACCAATATCCTGACCTCGAACCAGAGGACATCGAGGCCTGCCAACAGTACGCCCTGGAACTGGCCGATCATCCGCATTCCATTCGTCCTATTGCGGCTTGATGTATGGCACTGTATCTGGTAGATAACAACCTGCCCTACTATTTCTCGCCCTGGAACAATCCGGATTTCATTCATCAGCGTGACCTTGATTCCAGGGCACCGGATCATTCCATTTGGCAATACGCTCGTACTAATAACCTGACTATTCTGACAAAGGATCGTGATTTTTCGGATCGGATACTGCTGAGTAATCCACCGCCCCGAATCATTCATTTCAAAATCAGCAATCTAAGACTCCGGGATTTTCATACATTCATCTCTGAGCACTGGGTAGAGATCATCCGTATGAGCAAACCCATAAGCTAGTCTATGTCTTCATTGATCGTATTGAAGGAATTGGGTAGATTGAGAGTTTGGGGTAGGCCATTGCAACGGGGACGGCCCACCGGTGGCCTTTTATTTTCAGTACGCAGTCTCCCTTCGGAAGACCTTATGCAGCGATGATTGGTGGAAGGCTATGGACCACTTGGAGATTTTATGATCTCCAATATCTCCTCTCCGTCAGATTCCAGGAATTTGTGAATGGACAAAATATTTTTCCTCAACAACTCCGAAATCGACTTTGTGGTTAAATTTCCCGTTTTCAGCCAGATAATTTTGGGTGGGATGCCTCTGATTACGTTCAGATCAACAAAGTCAGAGTCAAAGGTTACAACCGAAAAGTTGTTTCTTTTTGCGTAATTAAAAATTTCTTCATCCGAAGCATCCTCTAATCCAACATGCCGAACCTGCTTTGAACTCGGGAAATCGGATTCTATCCGCCGGACGATCCGGGGTGAAATATTCTGATCGAATAAGAGTTTCAAGCGGTAATGGTCAGTTTATGTTCTTTGTCGGCGGCAAATGCCAGGCAGGCATTGATCATTTCTTCGCTGATTTCCTCAAAATCTTCCATAATATCCTGCTTGCTCATACCGTTTGAGAGCCAGTTGAGCACGTCATAGACAGAGATGCGGGTACCTTTAAGGCATGGCTTTCCAAATCGCTTGTCTGCCCTGATTTCCAAATAGTTATGATAATCCATTCGTATTGGTTGATTAAAGATCAATGGTACAGGCCATGTGCGGAGAAGCCGTCTTCCAGCAGTTTCTAACTAAGCAAAGATACAAAGAATAAGCGATAGTCGCATGTCAGGTGTTTCCACCTGACATGCCTCTAATTGTTGAGGTACGTTAGAGGAAGATAGGTAAAAGCCTAAGTACATCGGCAGCTTGCAGCTTTGCCCGCAACAACGTATTTTTGATAAAAAGCAAACCCATGGCTACCATCACCGACCTTACGCAACTGGATCTGAACGGAACGTACTCGTACGCCGACTACCTCAAATGGCAGTTTGATGAGCGGGTGGAACTGCTCCGGGGGAAGATATTCCCGCTGACTTTGTAACATCACCGCTTTTCCCTGATTTGACCCTGGACCTGGCCGAGGTGTTTGCCTGAGAAAAGACCCTGCTTTGCTTCTGTCCTACTGTCTATCCAAACCGAAACAAACCATGTATAACGGCACCGTATATTTGGCTTTCTGGACTCTAAATCCCCGATTCCTTGGTATATTTAAGTTTCCAACGGAAACCCCTACCTACTAACCTGGACAAAGTATGTACTATTTAAGTGAGAGAATCACCATTGACGAGCAGATATGCAACGGAAAGCCCACTATCCGGGGGATGGGAATTACGGTCAAAACAATTTTGGAATTTCTGTTTGCCGGTGACATTCCACAAGAGATTCTCCACCAATATCCTGATCTCGAACCAGAGGACATCGAGGCCTGCCAACAGTACGCCCTGGAACTGGCCGATCATCCGCATTCCATTCGTCCTATTGCGGCTTGACGTATGACACTGTATCTGGTAGATAACAACCTGCCCTACTATTTCTCGCCCTGGAACAATCCGGATTGATAGCATTGAAACTTTCCAGCGCCTGTTTTCTGTCGAATAGTCTCAAAACGTTATTCACCGGTGGTAGTGCCTTGCACTTTGAAATTAGGGTGGGCCGATGCAACGGGGCCGGCCCACCGGTGGCCTTTTATTTTCAGTCGCAGTCTCCCTTCGGAAGCCCAAGCACAACAACAATCGATGGAACACTACGACGAACTGGGGGCTAAGGTTCCGGCTCAGTGCCTTTCGGTAGGAAGGCTCAGTATGAACTTGGTATACTCATTGACACAGCTCTCCACAGTGAGTGTCCCTCCATGCCCTTTGGTAATAATATCATAACTCAAACTTAGCCCTAGCCCCGTGCCCTGCCCGGTGGGCTTGGTCGTGAAGAAAGGCTGGAAAACCTTCTCCCTGATCGCCTCGGGGATGCCGTTGCCGTTGTCTCGAACGGTTAACTCTAAACGCTGGCCTGTTTTTCTGGTGCCTACTTCCACTTTGGGCAGGTAACCCACGGGCTGCTGTTTCTGCCTTTCAGCAACAGCCTGAAACGCATTGTTGATGATGTTCAGCAACGCCCGGCCAATGTCCTGCGCAACCACCTCCACCAGGGGCAGGCTTTGATCGAAATCGGTGGTGTACTCCGCCTCGAAGGTGCCGTCCTTAGCCCTCAGCCCGTGGTAGGCCAGCCGGAGGTACTCGTCGGCTAGCTGGTTGAGGTCGGTTGGCTCCTTCTGTCCGCTGTGGGTGCGGCTGTGTTGCAGCATCCCGCGCACGATGGCGTCGGCGCGTTGGCCATGGTGGTGGATTTTGCTCTCGTTGTCAGCCAGGTCGGTGATGATGGATTCAACCTCCCCCGCGTTTCCGTTTCTGAACTCCCCTCTCAGTTCCTCAATCAACTCTACATTCACTTCCGAGTAATTGTTGACGAAGTTGAGTGGATTTTGTATTTCGTGGGCGATACCGGCGGTTAGCTCACCCAGGCTAGCCATTTTCTCCTTCTGGATGAGTTGAGTTTGGGTAGATTTTAGATCTGATAGGGCTTTTTCTAACACAAGATTCACCTTTTGTTTATGTCTATTATGAAAATAAAGTATGATAACAATCAGTAAAAATATCCCTAATAGTATAAGTGAAAAGTATAATTGAACTTGCTTTTTAAATTGTAATTTTTCAGACTCCATTTCTTGCTGACGCAATTGTTCATTGAAAACGACGGACAAAAGTTTTGTTTTTTCTTCCCCTGCTAAACTGTCTTTTGTTGAAACAAGCAATTTCATATATATAAAAGCGCTATCCTTTAATCCTTTTTGCGTATAAAGATCTGACAATAAAGTAGCCAATAAGATTTTAATATTTGAAAAATCATTTTTTAAAATAACAATTCCTTTGTTTGCAAAATAAATAGCTGAATCAACCTGGTTTTTTTGAGAGTAAAAGTTAGCTATTCCATAGTAAATTGCAGGTGAAGGCTTAGTAGAAGCCAATAAAGCTTTGGTATAATATTTATGAGATTCTGATATATTATGTAATTTCAAGTAAATATCTCCTAATAAGGTAAGATTAAAAACATTTTTAGGTTCTATCGATTCAGCTTTTAAGCCAAAAGCAAGGGCAGAATCAAGTATGTTTAGATATTTATAATTATTGGAAAGTGTTGCATAGCAATAGTAGAGGGATTCTGACTTATTTTTTATGGATAAAGGAGTGATTTTCAACACTTGTTGAACAGACAGCCTATGATACGCTTGATCCTGTAATGTCCAACCGATTATTAGGTTACATAAAATTATATTTTCAATATCTTTTTGTTGTTCAAAAATCGGGAGTGCTTTCAGCGCATATTGCATTCCTAATGATGAGGCTTTATTAAGTCGATAATAAATGGCTAATCTCATAATACAAAGAGCTTCTCCTTTTATATAATTTAATTTTTTTGCAAGTTGAAGTCCATGATTCGCATAATAAAAAATAGAATCTGTACTATAACCCATATATGCAAAAGCAAGCTTTTCCAATATCAACACCTGATTAGTGTCTGCTCTGCTAGTTGAATATATATATTTTAAACTGTCAATTTGCCTTGATTGACCGAATGAAGAGTTTAACTGCACGGCAAGAAAAAGAACAATTAATATGTATTTCATAAGGGAGAAATTTTATATCAATTTGTGCTGATTATCATGTGCTTGCAAAAAAGATGGTTTTCCTATGCCCGTTGAAAAGACCAATGAATTGTGTGACGCTATTCAGATTAGGCATAGCCTAACCGGATTACCCAGGCTAAAAATAACACACTAATGAGGGCAGAAATCCTTTTATTCCCATGGGTATCACGGGTAAAGGTTCTGGCTCAGTTCCTTTCGGCAGGAAGGCCCCCGCTAACCCCGATTTGCAATCGGGCGTTATTTTACCTCGCGTTTGTAACGCGATCCGAGCAAAAGCCTCGCAGCCGCTAGTTTCCTTACTTTGCACTAACCTTTCTGCTAAGTTCTAAATACCTCGTCAGTGTCCACGGGCACACAGAACAAGGAAGTAATCTTCGATATGCATCCAAAGCATAGGTAGGCACTAAGCAAATATACAAAAAGCCTACAGGCTTCAAAGCAACCTTTCCCCCCAAATTGCCTATTCCCCAAATTCTCCTAAATTTGCAAGGTACCTAGTTCAATTCCTTCCCTACCCTATGCTTTCCAAAACCTACGGCGGCGCGGTTTACGGTGTCAATGCCTCCATGATTACGATAGAAGTGACGGTGAGTCAGGGGCTGAAATTCTTTATGGTGGGTCTGGCCGACAGCGCCGTGAAGGAAAGCGAGCAGCGGGTGGAGGCTTCGCTCAAAAACTCCGGCTACCGGATGCCCCGGCAAAAGGTGGTGGTGAACCTTGCCCCCGCCGATGTGCGCAAGGAAGGCTCGGCCTACGACCTGCCCATTGCGCTCTGCGTGCTGGAATCGTCGGAACAGATGAAGTGTGAGCGGAACCTGGAAGACTACGTGATCATGGGCGAACTGTCGCTCGACGGGCAGCTTCGGCCGATCAAAGGGCGTACTTCCCATTGCCATCGAAGCCCGCAAGCAGGGCAAGAAGGGCTTTATACTCCCCACCGAAAATGCCGCCGAAGCCGCCATCGTCAATAACCTCGACGTCATCGGCGTCGAAACCATGCAGGAGGCCGTGGAGTTTTTTGAAGGCAAGCGCGACATAGAGCCGCTGGTAGTCGATACCCGCGATATGTTCATGAATACCTTCACCCACTACGAGGCGGATTTCTCGCACGTGCAGGGACAGGAGAACATCAAGCGGGCACTGGAAATTACCGCCGCCGGCGGGCACAACGCCATCATGATCGGTCCGCCGGGCGCGGGCAAAACCATGCTGGCCAAGCGGCTGCCGTCCATTCTGCCGCCGCTTTCGTTGCAGGAAGCGCTGGAAACAACCAAGATCCATTCCGTAGCGGGCAAACTGGGTGCCCGCTCTACGCTCATTTCCCGTCGTCCGTTCCGGTCGCCGCATCATTCCATCAGCGATGCTGCGCTGGTAGGCGGCGGGAGTTTTCCCGCAACCGGGCGAAATATCCCTGGCGCACAACGGCGTGCTGTTTCTGGACGAGCTACCGGAATTTAAACGTACCGTGCTGGAAGTAATGCGGCAGCCGCTGGAAGAACGGAAGGTGAGTATTTCGCGGGCCAAAATGGCCGTGGAATTTCCGTCCAACTTCATGCTCATTGCCAGCATGAACCCCTGCCCCTGCGGCTACTACAACCACCCCGATAAGGAGTGCGTCTGCGGGCCGGGCGTGGTGCAGAAGTACCTCAACAAAATCAGCGGCCCCCTCCTCGACCGCATCGACCTGCACGTGGAGGTAACGCCCGTGTCGTTTGATCAGATTGCCTCTACCCGCAAGTCGGAGAGCAGTGATGTAATCAGGGAGCGGGTCATCAAGGCCCGCGAGCGGCAGACCGAGCGCTTCAAAGATCGCAGCGACATCTATTCCAACGCCATGATGCCCCCCGAAATGGTGAAGGAGGTATGCGAAATCGGCGATGCGGGCCGGGCGTTGCTCCGCACCGCCATGGATCGGCTGGGGCTGTCAGCCCGGGCCTACGACCGCATCCTGAAAGTATCCCGCACCATTGCCGATCTGGCTGGCAGTGACGATATCAAAATAGAACACCTGGCCGAGGCGATTCAGTACCGCAGCCTCGACCGCGAAAACTGGGCCGGCTGATGCAACTACGCGTATTTCCTGATAATCTGCTGGAATGGATCGCTCTGCGGCTCAACCTGGTCCCGATGCCGTTGCTGCACGCGCAGATTTTTCCGGTGATTAGCCGGGCCGTACTCGAAGCGATTGACGCGGGGGTTTTTGAAGCGATTGAGGAGGGGGCTGATACCGTTGAAGCAATCTCGGAGAAGTGCGGGCTGGAAGCCCGCGCTACGGGGCAGTTGTTGGGTGTCCTGACCTCAGTAAGGTACCTGCGCTTTCGGAAAGGTCACTACTCCCTGACTCGCACAACCCGGAAATGGGTACTCAGGAGCAGTCCCGATACCGTACGCGACCTGGCTATTTTCAACAACCGCGTCACCTGGGGCTGGCTCGACAAGCTGGGGGAGTACCTGCGTACCGGCAAGGGCCTGCAATACCACGATACGTTCGACTAGTACCGAATGGGAGCTGTACCAGCGGGCCATGTGGGGCGGAGCCATCTCCGAAGCCCGGGAGTTTGCGCGCAAGGTACCTATGCCCTCCGGCGCTACCCGGATGCTGGATATTGGCGGGTCGCACGGGATGCACTCGGTTGAAGCGTGTCGGAAGTACCCCGGTCTGAGTTCGGTGATTCTGGATTTGCCGGGCGCGGTGGAGAAAGCCGCTCCGCTCCTGGCCGAGCAGGGGATGGGCGAGCGCGTGGTGCATCAGGTCGGAAATATCCTGACGGAGGATTTATCCGCAAACAGCTATGACCTGATCCTGATGTCGAGCGTAGCGCACCACCTAACGGCGGAGCAGAATATTCTCGTAGCCCAGAAAGTTGCTGCGGCTTTGAAACCCGGTGGCGTGTATATCATTAATGAATTTATCCGTCCCGATCCGGCGGCGGCTCCCGAACTCGTGGGTAGCAGCACCGATCTGTTTTTTGGGCTGTCGAGCACCTCGGGCAACTGGTCGGTGGCGGAGATCAATAGCTGGTTTCAAACGGCCGGACTTGACCCCCTTGCGCCCGATTGGCTACCTGGCAATTCCGGGACGGTATCAAGTGGGGGGGAGGAAGTACACCTCATCCTAAATCCTTCTCCTGTCAGGAGAAGGACTTCTTTAAGAGAATCAGACTTGGTCTTTTTTGAGTTTTTGCACACGTTTCCAAACTCCTTTGGCTTCACGAAACGTCATGTACGCTATACCCCGACGGTGATTTTCGCGGCTGATGTCGTACATCACGCGCCAGTGATGGAACAGTACCCGGTAGGCTTCCAAAAGCGAAAAGCCGGGCTGGTAGATATGCGCCGGTTCAGCTCCAGCCCCATTCAGTTCCATAATCCGAATGTGCTGACCAGCGTACAGATCCTCCACGCTCCGGCAGCGCAGGTCATAGCGGCCAAAGTAAAAGCCCGGAATGGACTGACTGATCGTGTCAAATAGGGTAGTCAGTTCTGGCGTGATCAGATGGTTGGCATCCAGAAACTTGGTACCCAGGCAGTGATTGCCAATGCTGACGAGTTGCATGGTTTCACCCACGGCCGGAATCTCATGAAAACGGGTCCCGTACCGTTCGGTCAAAGCGGGTAGCTGCAAGATGGCCCGCTCGTTCTGCATGATCAGGTTTTCAATGCAGTCCACGCCATTGCCGCGCAGGGTGAGAAATTCTTTTTTTACGATGGAAGAAACAGTGCCCGTAGGTGCACTGGGGTGTCGGTAATAAAATACGCCCAGTTCGAGGGGCGCATCCACATAGTCCTGAATCAGGAAATCCAGGGGGCTCTTGTTGAGGTACTCTTGTAACACTTCAAGGCTTTCTATTTTCTGCACACCCCGGCCCCGCTCGCCCACATCGGGTTTGGCAATGAGCGGAAAATCCATCCCCCGTGCTCGCAACTGGGCGAGCACGGTATCCAAAGAGGCTGCTGCGGGTACGAATATTGTTTTGGGTTTAAATTCGTCGGCAATCTGATCCAGAATGCTCATTTTCGATTCGCCCAGCACTCCGCCCGTTTCGATGCCCGGATTGGAAGCAGAAAAGAAAAAGAACGAACGGGCTTTCATCGACAACCAAACATGGTACACGAATATGGGGAAGTACACCACATTGAAGGGCCAGTACTCCCAATGCCTCAGACGAATGAAGAAGGGGGTCTGATTGAACCTCCACGACACCCGATGCCGGGGAGACTTCGAATAGCCAGCGTCTAGGGGCTGAGCGGTAGTACTAATTGTTGATTGCATGTTCCAGCGGAATAGTTTGCCTGGTATAGGTTTGAGCCATAAAATCCTCGTAGATAATTTCTGTCCCGCTCTCCTGACTGGCTATGCTGGTGAGGCTGAGGGTGAGCAGTTCGTTGTTGCGGTTCATGAGGAGGCTGTTGCGGCTGTCGCCTTCCCCGGCAGTCAGGTGAAAGTGCCGGATATCTGCCACCGAAGGCGCGGGATTTTGTCGGCACCAATCCCGGAACCACCCCTCCCGTTTTTCGATCACCTCCGCGGGATACAGCGTCACCGACGACCAGATATGGGGAAGTAGCGGATCTTTCTCAAGGCTATGACAGGTGCTCCCCATCCCAGCGCAGCTCGGTCAGTCGACCGGTTTCGGCGCAGAGAAGGGTAAAGGGTTCAATATTCCGAAAGTCATAGGTAGCACAGAATGCCTCTACCGAAGGGAAATCAAAAAAATGAAGCGGTACCAGTCCGCGGCTATGCTTGTAGCGGTCTTTCCGCTGGTGAAGCGCAAAGGCACCATTAAGCAGACAGATCGTTGCCTGAGCGTGTGGTGGCGATCCAGGTACCCTGGCCCTGCGGGTCGCGGGGATAGGCCACGGCCTGGCCGTTGATTCTGACGACTTGCGGCGGCAGGGCGGCGGGGCGGGCGGCCTGCTCGTCGCGGCTGTGGGTCAGAATGTAGCCCTGAGAAAGACTAGGCAAAAAGGTGGCCGTACACATAAATGGGTTGATTGGTATTAATTTTGACTATCTACGTGACAAAAAGCTAAAAAGACTTCATTTCCCCACGGGACAATTTTGTAAGAAAAGCCAACGTATTTCAGAGTAAGGACGCAATTACGAAATATCGTAAATCGGAATCAGCCAGGGCGCTGAATGCCCAGCTTCTTCATGCGGGAATCGAGCGTGGTCGGGATCATACCCAGAATTTTGGCCGCTCCGTTTGGCCCGCTTACTTTCCAGTGAGTACGCTCCAGCACGGCTGTGATATAGTTCCGTTCGCACTCTTCCAGCGTTACCAGCCTTTCATCTTTTGAAGAGGCCAGCTTCTTTCGACGATGCTGGGTCGTATTGGCCCAGTCACCCAGGTCCAGTCGGGAATCTTGGGAGACGATGAGGGAACGTTCGATAACATTTTCCAGCTCCCGGATGTTTCCGGGCCAGTGGTAGTCCATGAGGGCGTCCAGTACTTCCTGGGAAACCACCTCGATCTGCCGCCCGATTCCCGGTCCGTGCTTGGCGCAGAAGTGCGTTACCAGCAGGGGAATGTCTTCTTTCCGGTCGCGCAAGGGTAGACTTACAATCGGGAACACATTGAGCCGATAATACAAATCTTCCCGAAACCGACCTTCTCCGATTTCTTTTTCAAGATCCCGGTTGGTGGCGGCAATCACCCGGACATTCACCTTCAGGGTTTTGGTACCTCCTACCCGCTCAAACTCTCCTTCCTGCAACACCCGCAGCAGCCTTGCCTGCAAGTCAATGGGCATTTCCCCGATCTCATCCAGGAAAATCGTCCCTCCGTCGGCTAGTTCAAAGCGCCCCATTTTTTGGGCGGTAGCACCCGTAAACGCCCCTTTTTCGTGACCAAACAGTTCACTTTCAATGAGCGAGGCGGGCAGCGCCGCGCAATTGATCTTGACCAGCGTCTTTGTTCTTGCGGCTGCTGAGGTTATGTACCGCCCGCGCCAGCAGCTCTTTGCCCGTACCCGATTCGCCCATAATCAGCACCGACGTGGTGGTAGGCGCTACCTGTTCCACCTGCCGGAGTACTCGGGCAAAGGCTTTGCTCTGACTGACAATTTCCTCGAAATTACTGGTTTGCCTGATTTCTTCCCGCAGGTAGGTGTTTTCGGCCTGAAGCTTGTTTTTGAGCTGCTCCACCTCGGCCAATGCTTTGGAAAGCGATTCGGTTCGTTCGGCAACGCGGGCTTCGAGCTGGGCGTTGGCGGCTTTCAGGTCGTGCTGCAGCTTGCTAATGGTGAGGTGGGTGTGAATTCGGGCCAGTACCTCTTTGAGCTGGAAAGGTTTGGTAATGTAGTCTACCGCTCCCATATTGAAGCCATTGATAACATTAATCGGTTCGGAGAGGGCCGTCATAAACAGCACCGGAATGGCTTTGGTTGGTTCGCGTTGTTTGAGTTGGCGGCAGGTTTCGAACCCATCGATGCCGGGCATCATCACATCCAGCAAAATCAGATCCGGCCGGGCCAGTTGGGCCTGCTCAATGGCGCTCTTGCCATCGCGGGCTACGAGCACCTTGTAGTGTTGCCGCGTCAGCGTTTCGTACAGGACGCTGAGATTGTTGGGCATATCGTCCACAATCAGAATAGTGCGTGGAGCGGGGGTATCCAACCCGGTGTCGGCCTTGTCGGTGTCCAGGGGGGCGGTCATACGGGATTCAGACAAGCGTGAAGGTAGTCTTTAATGGCCTGGGTGTCGAACTCGTGCGCGGCGCGGCGAATGGTATTGACAAAAATTAGATAGTCAGGCCGGGCTATTTCTTTCCGCGAAATCCGGGATAAAATTCCCTGAATATCCCCCATGCGGGCCAGTTCGTATAAGGCCTCCAGTTCGGCGGCATCAGGCACCAGAAGCGACCGGCTGGAAGTAAGCCCGAGCTGTTCGGGCGTTGAGTTCATGTTCATAGGCTGTGTTTTCCAGGTCAAATGCAATGCCTGGCCCAAGCGGAGGAGCAAGGCTTCCAGTTCAACGGGTTTGTGAATAAAGTCATCGAATCCCGCCCGTTCACTCCGTTGTCTGTCTTCCTGAAACACCCTGGCCGACAAGGCAAATACCGGAATCGCCCGCAGGTCGGCCTTGGCCCTGATTTGTTCCAGGGTGGCGTAACCATCAAAAAATGGCATCGCCAGGTCGAGCAGGATCAGGTCGGGACGGTGGAGAACGGCCTGCCGCACGCCATCCGGACCGTTGTTTGCTTCCAAAACTTCAAAACCCAGCGGGATGAGTAATTGGGAGAGAATAGAGCTGTTTTCCCAGTCATTATCCACGACCAGGATAGTCTTTCGCGTTCCCAGGTAGCCCTCTATCAATCCAGCGTGGTTTTTTGCCTGCTTGGTAGCAAGGTGATCCGTAGCCCTAGGCAAATGAAGCGTCAGCCTGAATTGGGTACCTTGCCCAGGCTGACTTGACACGTACAGGTCACCGTTCATGAGCCGTACCAGCTGATCCGTGATAGAAAGTCCGAGTCCCGTACCTTCCACAAAATCGTCGGACTCGCGAATTTGCTGAAACGGCAAAAAGATACTGGAGAGCTGCTCCTGGGCGATGCCGACGCCGGTATCTTCAATCAGAAACCGTATCGTAGGCGAAGGTTCGGGAGTAGCTGCCGTAGTAGGGGCTTCCGCCCATTCAGCGCGGAAAGAAATAGTACCGGTATGCGTAAACTTGGCGGCATTGCCCAATAGATTGAGCAGTATCTGCCGGAGTTTCCGTTCGTCGCCCACCACCCAGTCCGGCAGATCGGGAGAAAGGAACGTCTCAAATTTCAGCCCCTTCTGCTCTGCCCTTACCCCTATTTGCTGGGTGATATTGTGCAGGACATCCGGCAGAAAAAAGGTATCGGAAAGTACCTCCATTTTCCGAGCTTCTATTTTTGACAAATCCAGGATATCATTGATAAGTGACAGCAGGCTTTCGGCGCAATCGTGCATCACCCCAATGCCCCTCTGGTAGCTTTCGGACAAATTGGAGTCGCGTTTGAACAACTGAGCATACCCCAGAATCCCGTTGAGCGGCGTACGGAGTTCGTGGCTCATGGTGGCCAGAAACTCGCTCTTGGCGCGGTTGGCGGCTTCGGCCTCTTCCTTGGCGGCGGCGAGCTCATTGGTGCGGGCCAGCACCGTGGCTTCCAGTTGTTCCTGAACCCGAAGCAGTTTTTCTTCGGCTACTTTCCGGCCAATTTCAGCACCCGACCGGGCAGCCAGTATTTTCAGTATGCCTTTGTACTTGTAATGATCCGTCATGGGCCGGGAGTCCATGATGGCCAGATGCCCAACTACCTCCCCTAGTTTGTCAAGGATCGGTACGCCCAAATACGACCCCAGGCCCGACTCTTTGATAAAATTTTCGGCTACTTCGGTAGGGAAATAAAAATCCCGGTCTTTCATTACCAGACTGCATGGGGTACCTTCCAGGTCGTATTCTACGTTCTCGACGATTGAATTCTTATGACTGAAGGCCAGCGTTCGTACCCGGGTTTTCTCCACGTTGGTACATTCGGACACGATGGCGTACTCCACGTCCAGTAAAGAAGCAAGCTGTTGTACCAGCGATCTGAAAAAGTCGATTCCCACTTCGGAGGCGGTGTTTTCTGAAATGCGCCGCAGGGTTTCGTCGAGCTGCGAGCGTTGCGTTACATCCCGCACAAAGCAGCAAAGGACTGGATCACCATCCAGTCGGACTAGGTTCATCCCGATCTCCGCCTGTCGGATCGAGCCGTCGCGGCGCACCTGGGGCAGATCGAGGGTGAGGGTTTGGTACTGTAGTAGGGTACTCCACAACCGCCCGTACTGAGCAGGCGTATAGCCTGCGTGAATATCTCCAAAGGATAGATTTTCCAGCTCAACCGGTGCGTAGCCCAGGTGCTGACCGGCAGCCGGATTGGCTCGGCTCAGCAGTCCCCTCCGATCGAAAAGCAGAATCGGTTCTATTGACTTCTCAATGGCAAAATGCGATAGATGAAGCGTATTTGCGGAAACCATAACTTCCTTCATTGCTGATTTATTTAGGGTAGGGGCGTAGCCCATAAACCGGAGGTATGTACAAAGCTCTCCTGCAATTCCCGATCCAGTGCGCGCTCATAACGTAAAAATGGCCTCCCACGCCCGAATCGGCGCTTTTATCCCAAATACAGCCTCTTGCTAACCACTGGGTTTTTATTCTCTCCCGGTTATTTCGTGAACTTTACGAAATATCGTAAAAGTAGGTAAAGGTACCAAAATCCTCCCATAGGTTTGAAAACACGTTTATGAGCCTTCTGATGCTCTTGGAGGATGTTTTTGAAGAGGCTGGCATGGGTGGTATGGCTTTTGAACTCTATGTAAAAAACTGGTTGTACGCCAACGGTTACCGTTGACTACCTTTCATCCAAACTATGCACTAAAAAGCTGTATGAAAACGCTCTCATTTCTTTTTTTTGCTTACCTGTTAATTCAGTTCGAACCCGTTTTGGGCCAAACAGATCCGGCCGTACGCAAACAGCAGTACAATCTGGAAAAAGGCCTGGCCATACAGGGCTATGATCCGGTGGCCTATTTTACCCAAAAAAAAGCGGTAAAAGGCTCAACCGCCAATTCATATACCTACAGGAACGTCACGTACCGGTTTGCCTCCACCACCAATCTGGAAGCGTTTAAGAAAAGCCCCGAAAAGTACGAACCCCAGTACGGCGGCTGGTGCGCTTACGCGATGGGAGAGTCGGGGGAAAAGGTGGAAATTGATCCCGAAACGTACAAGATCAAGGACGGAAAGCTTTTTCTGTTTTACCACACGTTTATCAGTAATACCCTCCCCAAGTGGAACGAAAAAGAAGCCACTCTCCATAAAAAAGCAGATACGAACTGGTCGAAATTTGAGTAACTTTATCGCGCAATAAGCCTACTAATTCAGAATATGGTTCTAGTAGCAGCTGGGTTAACATACCACCTAGTGATTTCTATATCAACTACATAAAAATACTATTGGCTAGGGGTCAACTGCTATTAACTCCTCAAAAATATATTCAATTATGAAAAAAATAATCCCGTATCTTTTGTGGGCTGTTCGCCTCGTAGCGGCGGTCATTCTGCTCCAAACGCTTTACTTCAAGTTTTTGGGGCAACCCGAGTCGGTGTATATTTTTTCCAAGCTGGGGGTGGAGCCCTGGGGGCGCATCGGCTCCGGGGTGGTAGAACTCATCGCCTCGGTTCTGATTCTAATTCCCCGCACGAGCTGGATCGGGGCCGGGATTGCCCTGGGTGTAATGGGGGGCGCGATTTTGTCGCACCTCACGATTCTCGGTATCGAAGTACAGGGCGATGGCGGCTATTTATTTTTCCTGGCTTTTCTGGTTGCGGGTAGTTGCGTTATCCTCCTGGCTATGACGCGCCAGCAGTGGTTACCCATCGTGACTGCCCTCCTGCCGGGTCCAAAAAAACCGCTGCCGGGGAGGGTATGAATCCCCCGAAGCGAACCAGGCGTATATTCATTTTTACACACAAATCTGCTTTATGTCATTGAAATCTGTCAGTACCGATATTTTAACCCAACTAGCCGAAGTGGTAGGCCAGCTTTCTGACGCCGATTACGCCCGACCTTTGCCCGTACTTTCCGGAAATACCATCGGAAAGCACATCCGGCACGTGCTGGAATTCTATGACTTGCTGGTAAACAACGCCCAAACCCGGCAACTAAATTACGATCAGCGCCCACGCGATTTGCGCCTGGAAGTAGACACCCACGAGGCCCTGGCACGCATTTATCACCTCAATCAGTCCGTTCGACGCCTAGACCTGGACCAAACGTTACAGCTTACCGCCGACTTGTCGGTGGAGGGTACCGACGAAAGCGTACAAATCCCCTCTTCCTTCGCCCGCGAATTACTTTATAACATTGAGCACGCCATTCACCACATGGCCCTGATACAGATCGCGCTTCGAAGTGAGTTTCCTGACGTCGTATTGCCTCCCCATTTCGGAGTGGCGTATTCTACGGTACAGCATCAGGCACACTGAGGCTGGTTTCAACTTTTTTTCACCCTATGGCCCTATGCTTTCCCTGTTCCTCTTAGTGAGCGTCATCAGTTTTGTGGGTTCGCTGCATCCGGGAACCGTCAATGTGGCGGTGGCCCAAACCACCCTCAGCCAAAGCCGAAGGGCTGGGCTATGGCTGGCTTTGGGAGGGAGCTTGCCCGAGTTTGCCTACGGGGGGTTAGCGGCCGGAGGACTCATGATGCTTCCCCAACGGGCGGGCTGGGTGGAATGGCTGGCTTACGCCCCCATTCCGGTGTTGCTGCTGGCGGGTATCGCCGCCTTTCGTCAAAAACCGGTTGTACTGGATCAGGTACCTAGTTCCAGGTCTGCCCTGCCGTTCTGGAAAGGTCTCGCTTTGGGTAGTACCAATCCCCAATTGCTTCCCTTCTGGTCGGCGGTATGGCTGTACCTGAGTGCGAATATGCTGATCCCCGAGCAGTCCACGACCAGTCAATGGATATTTGCGTTGGGCACGTCAGCGGGAGCATTCGGGTTATTGGCTGGGGTGGTATGGCTATCCGACCAACAGCGGGAACGCATCGGAAAGTACCTCAGCGGACGGTGGCTCAACTGGCTAACGGGTGGGCTGTTTGTGGGGATGGCGTTGTGGCAGTTAGTCAGGGTACTTGGTTTTGAGTTAGAAAACGCATCCATATTCACCTCCATCCTATGAACCTGACCCGAGCTTTCCGATCGCATTCTTTCCAATGGTCCAGGGGACTCGTGCTGATTTTGGCGCTGGTCGTACTCTTGTCCCGTTGTATCTCGGTGAGCATGTCGGATAAGAAAGTGAGTCAGTATTTCGCTGCGCAGGATATCAAGCCTACGTTTGGGGTAGTTCAGGTTGGAAACAGAGCCATCCATTACGCTACCATTGGCGCCGATACCCTGCCCACCGTTTTGTTCATACACGGGTCGCCGGGAACCTGGGATGCTTTTATCAGTTTCTTTGCTGATTCTACCCTCTATACCCGGGCTCATTTGATTTCGGTGGACCGGCCTGGTTTTGGGAAATCCGGAAAAGGTACCCCCGAACCGTCTATGCAAAAACAGGCTACCTACCTGGCACCCCTACTTCGGCTGGGCAAATCCGAAGAAAAGCCGATTCTGGTGGGTCATTCGTTGGGAGGACCGGTAGCGGTTCGACTGGCCATGGATTATCCCGACGAGGTAGGCGGACTAATTCTGGTGGCGCCTTCCGTTGATCCCGAACTCGAAAAAGAAGAATGGTACCGTCCACTCGGGGCGGCGGTTCCGTTTCGGTGGCTGCTACCCGCCGAACTCGATGTTAGCAATCGGGAGATTATGCCCCTCAAAGGCGAATTGGAAAAGATGCTCCCGTTGTGGGCCGGTATTCGGATGCCGGTTACCGTCATTCAGGGCGAGGACGACCCGCTGGTACCGCCGGGCAACGCGGCTTTTGCCAAACGTATGCTGGTGAATGCTCCCGTGACCATTCAGATGATTCCTGACATGAATCACTTTATTCCGTGGAGCCGCCCCGACCTAATCCACACCGCCATTATACATCACCTAACACTTCATCCATAAAACGACAAATCCATGCGCCGTATCTTACTTTTATGCTGTCTGTTAAGTACCTCCCTTACTGTGATGGCCGGGGGGCCCTGGATTCGTGAGTTCCGAAAGGGCTTTGTGCAGGTTGGCTATTCGGGCCTGTACTACAATGCCGTATTTAACCCCCTGGGTTCAGAGGCTCCTTCGTATCGTGACATCAGCGACCATACCTTCCAGCTGTATGCCGAGTACGGGTTGGGCAAAAAACTCGAACTGCGAGCCATTATTCCTTTTAAAAAGGTATCTCTTGGCCCCAGCTCCAATATCCAGGCTAACCCCGTTGCCGCCGGGTCGCTGAGTGGGATCGGGAACATAGGGTTTGGACTAAAAAGAGGGCTATTGGACGGAAACGTGAAGCTGAGCATTGGGGTAGATGCCCTGGCCAATACCTTTGTCAATAACGATCGACTGGGCCTGCGTACGGGATTTGAAGGCTGGACGGTGCTACCCTACCTCTCGGTAGGCTCGGGCACCAAGCGCACCTATTACTACCTCGAAGCGGGCTATGGCTTCATGACTCGCAACTACAGCAATTTTGTGAAGCTAAACGGGGAGTTTGGTGTCAAGGTACTCCCACGTCTGTGGGCAGGCGTGACGCTCGACTTTCAGACTACCGGAAAAGAACGGGCCGTTCTTTAATACGGAGGCCTACCAGTTCAGTGCCACCTATCTCAATAATCAGCGATACCTCGGGTTGGGCGTGAAGGCGGCTTATGATCTGGTACCCGATCGGCTAGGTCTCTCGGCGAGTGCAATTGGGGCGCTAGCCGGTGAGAACGTCCCTTTTTCCCGATCCTACAATGCAGGTATTTATGTCAAATGGTGAAACTAATCAATCAAAAATATGAAAAAGCTACCAATCCTACTTTCCTTGTTCGCCCTTTTGGCGCTAACCAATTGTCAGCCTACTCCAGAAACGGTGACCCCTATGCAGGAAACCCAAATGACTCCAACCACCATGACAACTCCCCCGGTTGTAAAAGAAGATACAGTCGGTAAAGTCATTTTCAAAGGGAGTTTTATGAGCAATGTTCACCCCACGAGCGGTACTGTAAGCGTCCTGGAGAAGGGGGGTAAACGATCGCTGATTTTTACGGATTTCAAAACCGACGCCGGCCCCGACCTGCGCGTTTATCTGGCCGAAAATACGGCACTGCGCAACTTTATTGACGTGGCAAAACTGGAAAAATCCGGCAACTTTACTATCGAACTACCCACGGAGGTAGACCCGGCCAAGCAAAAGTTCGTCATCATCTGGTGCAAACCCTTTTCGGTGCTTTTTGGGAACGCTGAGCTAAAATAAGATGACACATTTTTCTTCCACACTCACTCCCCCCAACTTTTGGAAGAGGATTTGCCAGTAGCCAAAGCTGATTGGAACGGAATTTTTAACCATTCTTCATTTAAACCAATCAATATAAACTATGAAAGATCAGAAGAACCAAGACGACTCAAATAAGCCCTCTCAAACCAACCCCGCCATGGCGGGACGTAACTCCAATGACGATTTCAATGACGAGCAAGTAGACGATTACGGCATTGATAAAGATGATCCTGAGGCCGAAGAAAAAATAAGAGAAAGGGATGCCATCAAAGGCGGAGAAGGCTCCCAAAGTGGAAACCGAAACAGCAATGACAATTTTGAGGATAAATAGCCAAAAACAGGATGGACTGTCTACCCTTGGCTTCTCCTCCGCTACTGCCTCCCCGATCAAAGCGATGCAATTTGGGTCATAAAGGTCGCCCCCGACTACACCTGATTGTTGCTTAAAAAAAAGCACGTTATCCTTCATGGGTTCGAGGGGGGCAGATCGTTTGGTGATAAAATAGATTTTGCCAGTCCGGCGAATGCTTTGAGGCAATGACCTTAATGGTAAAATCCCCACACTGTATCTCCTGGTTTGGCATAAACAACGCCAGCTGCCTTTCCGGCACCTGCCCTCCATGGTCAACGTTGAGAGTCGATTGCGACCCGCTATATTTCTTCTACATCGACACCTCCCAGTTCCTGAAACAGGGTTTGCCAGTAATGCGTCACGTGCGGGTTGTTCTCTTTGGTGGAAGCCGTGGGCTCAAAGGGCGATACGATGGTAACTTCGGGGGTGCCCAGGGCGTACTGCGCCATTTTTTTGGCGTCGGCTTTGGCCCATTCTTCCGCCTGCGCATCGTCGGTAGGTGGGTTGGTATGGAAATCGCGGCGACCGGAACCTTTCACACTTTCCACCATATCACTGAAAAAGTACACCCGTACCTGCGCCCCATCCTCGGCCGCTTTGGCTATGATGGGCAAACTGGCCCAAATATCCGTGAATTGGTTGGAGGTACCCGTATTCTGCTGGTTGAGCTTAGTGAGGGCCTGGCGCAGGAAGATTCCTTTTTCCCGCTGCAACGACATCTGGAAGGCTGTTTCGATGGCCTCGCGGTCGGTAGCGTTGGAATTTTCGATCCCTTCTTTCTCGGAGCGCACGGTGAGGGAAAGCGCCCGGGCTTTGGACGTGTTTTCGTGAATGAAATACACTTCCAGCTTATCCCCTTTATTGGTCATGTTCTGATTCACAATATCGGTCAACTCCTGCCGGTACTTTTCCTGCACAAATCCCTTATTGACATTGACGCTTTGGGTTTTGTCCAAAAAAATGAAGGTATGGATAGGGACGTCCGGGAACGTGGTAGTAGGCTCGGACGTAAAGTTACAGGCCGTGGTACCCCACAGGAATCCTGCAACAAATAGGGGGGCCGTGACAGAGGGAAATCTCATATATCAGATGAGTTTTATTGATTTTGGCAAAAATACAAGCAGGCCTAACAACCTACAACGCGAAACGGACGAACGGATGAAAAATTGTAAACACGGTGTCCGCACGGCCTAGAATACCAACAAAAAAGCCCTGCCAGCGGGCAGGGCTTAGAAGCTGTTTGATGGCATAGCCTTAGGGTTTTCCCTGAATCATCGCCATCAGTTCCTCCGATATGCCGGTGGTAGAGTAGCCGCCATCGTGGAAAAGATTCTGCATGGTCACCATGCGGGTTAGGTCCGAGAACATCATGATGACGTAGTTGGCGCAATCGTCGGCGGTGGCATTACCAAGTGGGCTCATTTTTTCGGCAAATTCAAAGAACGAATCAAAGCCCCCGATGCCCGTACCGGCCGTGGTAGGCGTAGGCGACTGGGAGATGGTGTTGACCCGCACTTTTTTGGACTTGGCGTAGCGGTAGCCGTAGCTCCGGGCAATGCTTTCCAGAATGGCTTTGGCGTCGGCCATGTCGTTATAGAAAGGGAAGGCTCGCTGAGCGGCAATATACGACAGGGCTACTACAGACCCCCATTCGTTGATAGCATCCAGCTTTTCGGCCGATTGCAGGAACTTGTGCAGCGACATGGCCGACACATCCACGCTTTTCATGTACCACTCGTAGTTGAGGTTGTTGTATTCCCGCCCCTTCCGAACATTGGGGCTCATGCCGATGGAATGCAACACGAAGTCCACCTTACCTCCTAGTACATCCATTGACTCGGTATATAGCTTTTCCAGATCTTCCACTGAGGTGGCGTCGGCCGGAATTACTTTGGCGTCGCACTGCTCGGCCAGTTTATTGATCGCACCCATGCGCATCGCGATCGGAGCGTTGGTCAGCGTAAATACTGCGCCTTCCTCTTTTGCTTTCAATGCTACTTTCCAGGCAATGGAGTTCTCGTCCAAAGCGCCGGATATAATTCCCTTTTTTCCTTTAAGTAAACCGTAAGCCATGATTTTTTGATTTTATTGATCTTCCATTTAGTCTAGGGGGGCCGGATAAGCCTACTTGCCCTTTTGGATCGTAGGCAACTAACTCAACCGGCCGCAAAGTAAAGGATTTTTGCAGGGGAAAACTACTCTTAGAACCTGTTTGAGTTAATCTTGTTATGCCAAAAATGGCGTTTTTTAGCCAATTCTGCGCCACTCAAATCCTCATTTGGCGCTGCCAAACCTCGGATCTGGTGCCTTGTCTTGTCAAAAAAACTCTCATTTTTATCTATAAAATTTAACTCAAACAGCTTCTTAAGCTTTTTCGCCACCCACCGGGCCGTAGAAAACCACCCAGGTGGCAAAGTCGTCCGTAAAGTCAAAAAAGCGGTGTACCACCCCTGCGGGCACGAAAAGTACATCGCCCGGTCCGAAGGGATGGGTATTGGTCCCATTCAGGAACATGCCCGTCCCGCTCACCACTACGTAGAGTTCGTCTTGTTCATGGGGTACCTGCGGATCTATGCCCATGGGGGCGTACCACTCCACCGACAGGGTGCCGTGCCGCATCATTTCCACAAACCGGATGTCGGGAGTCAGCAGGGCTTCTGCTTCATGTTTCGTAGTTTTCATAGGATCTGTTCATTGGGCAGGCTGAACCGGTTTCAGGCGCAGCACTTTATCAAAGAAGTTCTCCGTAGCGTACTGTACGCCCTGTAGATCATTAGAGGTAAAATGCGACGCAATGACGTGGTTGCCGCTCTGCGGAAAGGCCCGTTCTATTTTTTGGGAGTCAGGTGTGCCCAGTAGCGGGAACATCTCGCGCATAGCGTTCACCGACACCACCTTATCCTGTTCGTCTTCGTTTTTGTAGTAGTAGCCTAGAAAAACCGGCATTTTTACTTTGGCATATACCTCCGGTCGTGCAACGGCATCCATGGTCTCCTGTAGCGTGAGCAGGCCTTCTGAGTCGTAGCTCGTGAGCCAATACTGTGCCCGGTCGGGTGCGTACCCCATGTCGTCGCGGTGTTTTCCCAGCAACACGTGCAGCAGCTGAGCACCCCAGGGACCAGTAGTCAGCTTGAGAGCAGGGTTGTATACAGCCAAACAGGGGGAATACAGCACTATTCCCTTCAAATCTGGATTAGTAGCCGCCAGATAGACCGTCAGCAGGCCACCCGCCGAGGTACCTATCACAATGACACTATCGCCCAGCGCCCTGCCGACGGCCAGCGCGCGCTTGGCTCCGGCCACGAAATTTTCGGGCGTGAGATCGTCAAAAGCATCGGGGTCGCTGATGCCGGCGTCGTGCATACGGGCCAGGTACAGGTTGGCCCCGTAGCGCTTGGCGAGGTTGCGGTGTACGGGGTCGCCTTCGGCCCAGCTCGCCCCGAATCCGTGGATATAGACGATGCTATAGGGAGTCTTTTGCTTGGTTGCCGTATCGGCCCACACAATCCGGGCCTCGTTGTCGGGTTTCAGATCGGGCACGGCGGCCTCGGTACGGCTAATCTCGGCTTCGAGTTCCGTGAGGTTCTGGGTGACGAGCGGTAGGGTAGAGTCCAGGTCGGCCTCGGGTACATCCGGGCCAACAGCGTACACCACCGCTACCAGGCCCAAGAGACCTAGCAGATACAGGAGTAATTTTTTCATTTGAGAGGTCGGGTTTTTGGTTTGGAAACTGAAATTAGTTTTTTTGTTTTTAGACTGCAAATATGGTCGCTGTTTTAGTCGTGCTGGTGACAACATTGAGGGCTTCTCGTGGGAGGTACATCTTATAAACAAGTGAGACTTTCTGTACGAATAACCATGAAATTCTTCAAAGAGTAGTGGTTTTTGGGAATATATATTTCTTGAAATACTATTTTAAGTGTCATAATTATATTTTACTTTTGCTATATCTTGATCAAGATATTAAATACATAGTATTAAAATGAGAGAAACCGACAACTCCATCCAGGACCGACTGAAGCAAGTGTTTGAAGCACTAGGGATCACTATCTATCAGATAGCCAAAGATTTAGACGAGAATTCGTCAAAATTTTACAATATTTTGAGCGGCCGCGCCAAGCCTTCTTATGATACCATTATTGGAATACTAAACCATTACCCACAGGTTAGGGCCGATTTTCTTCTCCGTGGCGAGGGACCCATTCTGAACGAAGGAGGCTACTCCAATGCCCACGTCAGCATCGAAGAAACCTCCTACGTGGAAGTGCCCTTTGTGCCGGTTAAGTTTCATGCTAGTTTTGTGGAAAGCTACACGGATAGCTACCGATTCCAGGATTTGGATACCTTCCGGGTCAACAAAGATCTGGTGGGCAACTTGCGCAACCCGGTGATTTTGGAAGTGTCCGGCAATAGTATGAGCCCGCAGCTGGTACACGGAGCCCGGGTATTGGCCACGCCCGTGGATACCGGCGACTGGATCTACCTGTCGGGTGGCGTGTTTGCCGTGATCTACCGCGATTTCTTTGTTGTAAAACGAATCCGTGAAAATGACCTATTGACCAAACATTACCTTACCTTACACTCCGACAATCCAATTGGCGGGAGCGTAACGGTGCCCTCCAACGAAATCCGGGGCATCTGGCGCGTGGCCAACATCGTGAGTGCGCCCGTAGAGTAAACCCTACCTTTAGACTCTATCATTCATAGCTTTTTCCTAACTTTGAGTTTTGCACAGAAAGGAAGCGGGCTGAACCGCTTTCCGTGATTGAGATTGGAGAAAACCTATGAATGATTACCTATCGAGCCTAAATGAGCCTCAACGCCAGGCTGTTATGCACGGCGAAGGGCCCCTGATGATTATTGCCGGAGCGGGCTCGGGCAAAACGCGCGTTCTTACGTTCCGGATCGCCCACCTGATTGAAAACGGGGTGGATCCTTTCCGGATCCTTTCGCTGACCTTCACCAACAAGGCTGCGGCCGAGATGCGCCACCGCATCGAAACCTCCGTGGGGTACGAGGCCCGCAACATCTGGATGGGTACTTTCCACTCCGTATTTGCCAAAATTCTGCGCATTGAAGCTAGGTACCTGGGCTATACCAGCGACTTTTCGATCTACGATACCGATGACTCTAAGTCGCTGCTGCGTAGCATCATCAAAGAGTTTAATCTGGATGATAAGCTGTACAAAGCCAATGTAGTGTTTAACCGGATATCGGGGGCCAAAAACCGCTTGGTATCCGCTGACGACTACCTCAATAACAACATTATCCGGGCCGATGACGACGCGGCCCGGATGCCCGAAATAGGCCGCCTGTACAAAGCCTACACCGTGCGGTGCTTCCAGGCCAACGCCATGGACTTCGACGACCTGCTGTTCAACACCAACGTCCTCTTCCGCGATTTCCCCGAGGTACTGCACAAGTACCAGCATAAGTTCCAGTACGTGATGGTAGATGAGTTTCAGGATACAAACGTGTCGCAGTACCTCATCACCCGCAAGCTGTCGGCCGTGCACCGCAACATCTGCGTAGTGGGCGACGACGCCCAGAGCATCTATGCGTTCCGGGGGGCTAACATTGAGAATATCCTGAACTTCGAGAAGGACTTTCCGGATGTCCGCACCATCAAACTGGAACAAAACTACCGCTCCACGCAAACCATCGTGAACACGGCCAATTCGGTCATAGCCCGCAACAAGGCGCAGCTCCGGAAAGAAGTATTTACCGAAAACGAGGAAGGCACGCTGGTAGAAGTAGTCAAGGCAAGCTCGGATAATGAAGAAGGCCGCCTGATTGCAACCTCCATTTTTGAAGATAAAATGCAGCAGGGACTTCGTAACAACGACTTTGCGGTGCTATACCGAACCAACGCCCAGTCGAGGGCATTTGAAGAAGCCCTGCGGCGGCTCAATATCAAGTACCGGATCGTGGGGGGATTGTCCTTTTATCAACGGAAAGAAATCAAGGACCTGCTGGCCTACCTGCGCTTCATCGTCAATCAGCAGGACGAAGAGGCCTTCAAGCGAATTATCAACCTCCCCAAGCGCGGGATTGGGGATACTACCATTGCCAAAATCACGGTGACGGCGGCGGAGAATAAGGTACCCGTGTGGGAGGTAGTGAGCAACATCCATCAATACGTGAGCGGCCGCGCCACTACTCCAGTGGAGCAGTTTGGCACGCTGATCAAAAGCTTCAAGTTGCTGCTGGAACAAGGGAAGGATGCCTTTGAGGTAGCTACCCATGTAGCCAAAACTTCGGGGATTCTCCGGGAGTTGTACGACGACAAAACCGTAGAGGGGCTTTCGCGCTATGAGAACGTGCAGGAGTTGCTCAATGCCATTAAGGAATATGTGGATAATCCTGATAATGAAGAGAAAAGCCTTAGTGCCTTTCTGCAATCAGTATCGTTGCTTACCAACGCCGACGAACCCGACGAAGATGGTGACAACGACCGCGTCACGCTCATGACTATCCATTCAGCCAAAGGCCTCGAATTCAGAAATGTGTACGTGGTGGGTATGGAAGAGGACCTGTTTCCTAGCCAGATGATGCTCGAAAGCCGGCAGGATCTGGAAGAAGAGCGACGCCTTTTCTACGTGGCCATTACGCGGGCTTGCAGCAAACTGACACTATCGTACGCGGAGAGCCGCTACCAGTGGGGCCGCTTGAAGATGTGCGAACCCAGCCGCTTCCTGATGGAGGTGGATCAACGGTTTCTGAACACTTCCAAGACGACCCGTAACATCGCTCAGCGCGAAATCCAGCCCAGTCCCATGGGTTTCCTGAAAAACATTACGCCCAAAGCGCCTCCCGTGCGCCCGGCGGAGTCGGCGCATACGCCTTCTTCGGATTTTACCCCCAGCGATACCTCCGGCCTAACCGAAGGCCAACGCGTAGAACACCTCAAATTCGGGTTCGGAGTAGTGAGCAAAATGGATGCCAACGGTACCGATCGAAAAGCTACTGTGAGGTTTGATGGGATAGGCGAAAAAACCCTGCTGCTTAGTTTTGCTAAGTTGCGTATTTTGGAGTAGTTTGCTCCCTTCTACGTAAATTTTAGCTCTTTCCTGCTTTACCTACTAACTATCAGCAACCCTTACAAACCTATCCCCAGATATGTTAAGTGAAACCGACTTAGAACAAGTTAGACAGCGTGGCAGTGATGCCGCGCTGGTCGATGAACAGATCCAATTTTTTGTTACCGGATTTCCGTTTCTCCCCCTCTCAAAAGCAGCTACCGTGGGCGATGGCCTCATCCGGCTTTCCGACGACGACCGGGAAGCCAAAGTGGCCCTTTTTGACGAAAAGGCACTGGAAGGTGACATTACCCTTCTCAAATTTGTGCCCGCCTCCGGTGCCGCTACCCGCATGTTCAAGGCCCTTTTTTCTTTCCTGGAAGAGGGCAAAACGGACAAATCTGTGGAAGAGTTTTTTGACAAGCTTGCTACTTTTGCTTTTTATGAAGATCTAAAAGAAGTACTGGCCTCCGACCACCACGATATTGCTACGGTGGATCGTATCGTCATCGCTGATTATTTTTTGACCGAAAAAGGCCTTGGCTACGGTAGCTTGCCCAAAGGGCTGCTCAAATTTCACGCCTATTCCGACCGGGCCCGTACGCCTCTGGAAGAACACCTGGTGGAAGGTGCCCTGTATGCCAATGCCAGCGGGCGGGTACACCTGCACTTTACGGTGTCGCCCGAGCACCGCGACAAGTTCGAAAAACTCGTGGTAGAGGTATTGCCGTCCTACGAAAGTAAGTACAGCGTAAAGTACTTTGTGTCTTTTTCGGAACAGAGAGCGTCCACCGATACCATCGCGGTGAATATGGATAACACCCCTTTCCGCGAGAAGGACGATAGCCTGCTATTTCGTCCGGCCGGCCACGGGGCTCTGCTCGAAAATCTGGCGAGCCTGGATGCTGACGTGATCTTTATCAAGAATGTGGATAACGTGGTACCCGACCACCTGAAAGATACAACCGTCACCTATAAGAAAGCCATTGCGGGCGTGCTGCTGGACTATCAATCCCGTATTTTTGACTATTTGGAAAAAATGGAGGACGGCCATGATGCCTCGCTACTCTCAGAACTGGACGAATTTTTTCAAAAAGAACTCTCCGTACGTCCTCCAGCTGCTTTCGGGTCTTGGAGCGACGATGAGAAAGCTACCTACTTCAAGAAAAAACTGGAACGCCCCCTGCGCGTATGTGGCATGGTGCCCAACGTAGGCGAACCGGGCGGTGGTCCTTTCTGGGCCGATAACGCCGACGGATCAGCCTCGTTGCAGATCGTAGAATCGGCGCAGGTAGATATGGACAATCCCGAACAAAAAGCCACCTTCCAGAATGCTACCCACTTCAACCCCGTGGATCTGGTATGCGCTATGAAAACTCGTCATGGACGCTCCTATTCCCTGCGTCAGTTCCGCGATCCCATGACCGGATTTATTTCCAGCAAATCGAAGGACGGCAAGGAACTCAAAGCCCAGGAACTCCCCGGCCTGTGGAACGGCGCTATGGCCGATTGGAATACGCTCTTCGTGGAAGTACCCCTCATTACCTTCAACCCCGTGAAGACGGTGAATGATCTGCTGCGGGAACAGCATCAGTAGGGATAGGAGTATGGTAACAAACAAGCGACCCGGCAGCTAGTCAAGTCTGCCGGGTCGCTTGTTTTATGGTTTCCTGTATTCTAAGGTTTTGGAACATCAGGATGCTATGTTTATAGTATTAGGCCGTAGCCCCACCGCAGCTCGACCCCGCACCGGCGGTACAGCCGTAGCAATGCTGGTTGAGCACTATTTCGCGCTCTACCAGCGCCTGAGCATCAAAATCACGGATGTGCTGGTGCGCCAGTGACGCCACGGGAAGCTCCAGCATTTGGTTGAAGTCGCAGTCGAACAGGTACCCGTCCCAGCTTACAGACAGGGTATTGCGGCACATAACGCCCTCTGCCGCCACGGGATTGAACGAATTTACCAATTTCTCCATGTACCCCTCGAAATTGCCCGACGAAATGAGGTAATCCAGATAGCGACTGATGGGAATGTTAGTAATAGCATACAGGTCATTGAACTCGATTTCGAATTCGTTTGCGAGTACGCGTTTGAACTGACGCTTCAAGCTATCCTGGCTGGCGGGTAAGAAAGCCCCGGCGGGGTTATAGACCAGGTTGAGCATAAGTCCGGTTCCTTCTTTGCCATACCCTACTTCATTCAGCATTTTCAGCGCTCGCACGGAATCTTTGAAAACCCCCGTGCCGCGCTGCCGGTCGGTTTTGTCAGCGTTATAGAAGGGCAGCGAGCTCACTACCTCTACCTTGTGGTTACGGTAAAACTCGGGCAGATCGTGGTACTTGGGATTGGCTACGATGATCGTGAGGTTGCAGCGAACTATTACGTGCTTGCCCAGGGCGCGGCACTCCTCCACAAACCACCGAAAATGTGGGTTCATTTCGGGAGCTCCGCCGGTCATATCTACCGTCGGGATATCGGAGACGGCCAAGGCCCGCAGGCACTCCTCCATGGTTTCGCGGGTCATGATCTCCTTGCGGTCGGGCCCGGCGTCCACGTGGCAGTGCTTGCACACCTGATTGCACATTTTGCCCAGGTTGACCTGGAATATATCAAGACTGGTAGGTTTTAGGGGAAAAAGACCCGCGTCCTCCATTTTTTTCTGAAACAAAGGTAGTCCCAGAGTTTGCTCAACGCCTTCTTCTAGTAGTTCAAGCTGGGTATCGGTATTGGCTAATTTGTGATGTAAGGCGTGTAAGCTTTTCATTTTAATTACAATATATTTTCAATTTTAGACTATGTTAATCGACCCTGGAAAACCAGGGTGCCTTACATGGAGAGCTCCTTTACTTTGTTCATCATCTGCACGCCGTGTACCAGGGAAGCTCCTCCCCTGATGGCCGCCGCCACGTGGACGGCCTCCATCATTTCCTCTTCGGTACAGCCTTTTTCCAGGGTATCCACTGAGTAGGCATCGATGCAGTAGGGACACTGTACCGTATGCGCTACGGCCAGCGCTATCAAGGACTTTTCGCGGGCTGTCAGGGCTCCTTCCGCAAATACCTCCCCGTAATAGGCGAAGAATTTGTCGGCCAGGCTTTTTTGAAACTCGCCTATCTGTCCAAATTTTTTGAGATCCTTAGGATCATAATATGTTTCCATAAAAGAGAAGTTCTTAGGTTTGTAAAACAGTGAAAGGGAGTGGTTTTGACAAAAACCCTTCTAACATACGTAAAAAAACCCTATTTTGGTTTTTATGTTTCATAATTAACCACTTTTCTGCTTGTTCTATTATTTTTCCCGTTTTCTAATTCGACTAGCCCTCCCGCTATTTTTAAGAAGACTCTGTATTATCAACAAAAGCTCCCTGCCTACGCAGGGGCCGGTTTTGCTGGCGTCCAATCACTCCGGCTCATTCTTTGATGCACTCGTGATCGGTTCGGTGCTGCGGCAGCCCATTCATACTCTTGCCCGTGGTGACGTATTCCGAAAGCCGGGAGTAGCCAAATGGCTTCGGCGCATCAACCTTATTCCTGTTTTCAGAGGATCAGAAGGGCGGGAAAATTTGAAACAAATTGACAGTACGGTGCAGGAATGTTTTTCCATTATGAAAAACAACGGTACGGTGGTAATCTTTTCGGAAGGAATTTGTGTCAACGAATGGCGGCTCAGGCCGCTGGGCAAAGGTACCGCCCGGATGGCCTACCAGGCCTGGTACGGCACTGAACCTGCTCTGCATCGCTTGCCTATTGTGCCCACGGGATTGAATTACGAGCACTTTCGGGGTACCAACAAACGGGTAGTCCTGCATTTTGGCGAGGCGATTCTCCCCGATCAGATCCAGACTGATGCCTCGGAATACGAAAAGTGGCTTCGGGAATTCAACGGGCTTCTTACCACACGCATGAGCCAAACGCTGCTGGAAATACCAGAAAAGGCCAGCGCCAGTGAGACCGAAAGGCAGCGCGAAGCCTACTTTGAGGGGTGTCCGAGGCCCAAGGGAAATGCATTCCTGAATCTGCTGGGGCAAATCGGCCGGGGCATTCACCGCCCCATCTATCGCCTGTATGCGCAAAAAACAGCCGAACGCACCCGTGGAACCGTATTCTATGATTCTGTGCTGTTCGGGCTGCTTATTTATACCTACCCGGTGCTGATCGGCTTAGTGGCTCTGGTGGTGGGCGGATTTACCAATTGGACGGTCGGCTTGGCCGTTTTTCTGGGCTTTCCGCTTGCGGGTTGGTTGGGCAACCGCTACCGCGACTGATACCGCCTTTGGTGGTAGCTGGATCAGTCCTTCACCCGGCTCAGGCTCATCATGCGCAGCATCCAGTTGGGTAAGGGCCGCTGGTGCTTCCGCTTTTGCAGGTTGAGGTACCAGCCAATTTTTTTCAAGATGGGTAATTTATGGGTTTCCACCAGCTCGATGAGGGTACCATCAGGGTCTTCTACATAGGCAAACCGACCCGCCGCCGATTCCATGCCGAACGACCCGCCGCTATCCACCGTAAAAGGGTAGCCCTTGCCCGAAAGCCTACCTTTGAGAGCTTCCATATCCAGGGTATCAAAACACACGTGGATGAACCCGCAGTCGCCCCAGTACCGATCCGCAAACAATTTATTTGGCTCGCGGTCCAGCGACTGCAAAAGTTCTACCTGTACTCCCCCCAGCAAGCGGCTAAACGCCCCGTGCGGAGTGGCTTTTTTGCGCACGACCACCCTCCTGAACCGCTGGTTGGGAACCGACGTAGGGATGTCTTCGAACACTTCCGTTTTGTCATAGACCACTTCGCAGGGATTGAGCAGATTTTGGTAAAACGGCAACGCTTTATCAATGGATGTCACGCCGATTACCACGCCGGCTACCCCACCCACCGGCTTGTCGGTTTGTCCAAACCAGGAGGCATCCTCCGTAATCTGGAACGCATTCCCGTAGGGGTCCACGCCCCAAAAGCCGGGTCCGTCGGGAAACTCGCTGAGCGGACCCACCTGCGCTTTGGCCTTCTGCATCCAGGCGTACGCCTCCTGGATGTCGGGAGCCTTGAACCGAATGGCATAAATGCCCAGGTCGCCCGGCTCGGGCTGAAAGGCACAAGCCTGAGGAGTACGGTTGGTAAACTGCCATATTTCGAGCCCCCCACCGCCGGCCATGTTCAGGGCCATCAGGGCATGACGGCTCTGCACTTCGCCTCCGGTATAGTTAATCATCAGTTTGGCTTCGGCGTAGTCGTCAAAAACCGGTACATCAAAGCCCATCACTTGCCGGTACCACTGCCAGGCCTGGGCAACATCGGTGACACCAACGCCAACTTGTTGAATTCCTGAAATAAGGGGGTTACTCATGAAATAAAATTCTTTTTGTTATTTATAAGTGGTTGAGCGCATTACCAAAGTCCGTTCATCAGCCTAGTATCCCGGATGTATCCTCGGCCTTGATGCCATACTTCTCGGTTTTGATAATGGTTTTATAGGTATCAATCAGTTTTTGCTGAGGTACCCCCCGAAAGTACATCCACATCACCACGGCGTTGGCAATATTTACCCGCAGATAGGAGTTAGACTCATACTTACGGGCCGACACAATGATGTACTTGGGTATGACCTTGAAACGGTGTTTCTTACGGGCCCTAATGATGAACTCGTAATCTTCCATGACCCGGTGGTCTTCGCGAAACCCGCCCAGGGCCACAAAATCAGCTTTGGATATAAAAAGCGTCTGGTCTCCCCCCCGGCTCCAGATACGGTCGAACCGTTGAAAAAACGTGTTGATCCTGAGTACCAATCGGGGAGAATCAAATTGGTAGCGGTAGCAGCCCAGCGTAAAGCCTTCGGCCAAAGCCTGCCGAATGTCCTGAGTATAATCTGGATGAATGCGTACGTCGGCATGGATAAAATACAGTATATCCCCACTAGCCACTCTGGCGCCGGCGTTCATTTGGCTGGCCCGTCCGGGGCAATCGGATACAATTACCCGCGCTCCCGCTTCGCGGGCTTTGGCCGCAGTTTGGTCGCGGCTGGGGGCATCCACCACAATAACCTCCTCCAACAGGTCTCCGCCGTAGCGCAACAGATCCCCCACAAGCCCGGCAATATTTTCTTCCTCGTTATAGGTCGGGATGACAACACTTATTCGCATACCTCTTAGATCTCTACCAAATCGTACTCCTGTTTTTTCAAAAAAAGAAAAACAATTGTACGAAATAAAATACTAAATATAAGCAAAAATCCCCGAGATACCATACCGGGCTTCCGTAACTCTTAGACAACCATCGTATCTTTGACCCCTATCTATTTCTCTTTTTGTTATCATTTTCAAGCCCATGGACGACTCAGTACGCATAGCTCCCATTCGCGAAAGTATTACGGAATTTCTCCAAAAAACCACCTATTCAAAAGTCATCGTTATAGCGGATACGCATACCCGAAAGCATTGCTACGAACTACTCAAAAGTACGTTGCCCCGGCATGTGTTGGTGACGGTCCCCAGCGGCGAGTCCCACAAAACCATGGCCACCTGCGACACCATATGGAGCGCCATGACCAAGGCCGAGCTCGACCGGCACGCGGTGACCCTCAACATAGGCGGGGGGGTAATAGGTGACATGGGGGGATTTTGTGCGGCCGTATACAAGCGTGGTATTGATTTTGTCCAAATCCCGACCACCCTGCTTTCCCAGGTTGATGCCAGCGTGGGGGGTAAGCTGGGAATTGATTTCCAGGGATTCAAAAACCACTTGGGGGTTTTTACCCAACCCAAGCGGGTGCTCATTGACCCTATTTTTCTCGAAACACTCCCTTCCCGCGAGCTGCGCTCAGGATTTGCCGAGGTGATCAAGCATTGCCTCATTGCGGATGCCGATAAGTGGGAGGAGATTCGACACCTGGATCTGGAAGAACAGAGTTGGCCGGATTTGATTGCCCACTCGGTGGCCGTCAAAAAAAATATTGTGGCACAGGACCCTACCGAAAAGGGGATTCGTAAAATTCTTAATTTCGGGCATACGCTCGGCCATGCCGTAGAAACGTACTTTTTGGCCCAGTCGCCGAAGCAGCGCCTGCTCCACGGAGAGGCCATTGCGGCAGGCATGGTGATGGAAGCTTACCTGGCCTACAGAAAAAAAATGATCCCTCGCCAAACACTTGAGCAAGTTGAGGAGTTTGTCTTTTCAATATACGGTAAGGCAGGTATCCAACGCTCCGATACCGACGCAATAGTCTCCCTCACTAAGCAAGATAAAAAAAATCGCGGCCAGGAAGTACGGTTTTCGTTACTGGATGGCATAGGTAGCTGCGCCTACGACATAGTAGTGACTCCGGCTGAGATGCGAAAAGCCATTTCTTACTACCTGGGTCTTTGACAGCAGTACGATTTTTTTAATTGAGGTAATTTATTGATTATTAAGAATAATTGGTCTATATTTCATGTTTCATTTCGTCAATCTGTAAATGTTAGAAAATGTATGGTAAAGTCTATCTCATTAGTGTCTGCTGTCCTGTTCGCTCTTGTGGTGGCAGGTTGTTCATTTGGTCGTAAAGTATTTGTTGAGCACGATTACAGCTACGAAACCAACTTTAAGGATTACTCCACCTATACTTTTCTGGAATGTGAGAGGGATACGAATAATTTATGTACAGAAATCTACGAATCTATCCGTCGCCAAATGCAGGCGCGAGGCTATAAACTAACGGCTGAAAAACCCACCCTATTGGTAAACTACGGAATATTCTACGATAACCTGCGCTATCAGGGCTATATGCAACCCGTGATCAAGACGTGGGTGGATACCGAAAACGACGGATTCCGTTATGAGCCTATCAAATATGCCCTTGATAAAGGTACCCTGATTGTGTCCCTTATTGACGCGGAGAGCGACCAGGTGGTATGGCGCGGGTATGCTTCGGGGCTTTTCAGTAGCCAGGATAATCCTAATAACTACTACCGCAATGTGGTTCGCCGTATTTTTGACCAGTACCCGCTTTTTGCAAAAGGATATGACCCACGTCGGTATACGGAGGAAATCGGTCGCTAACACTTTTACTTCTAGCTCCCTGGTACTTGATACTATTAAAAAGTCCGCCAACTAGGCGGACTTTTTAAGTTAGGAGTGTTACCTACGAGGTCAATTTGCGGAATATTTCTTCCAGACTCTCATCCTGTCTGCGTAGCGTAGATAACGGGCTGTCGGCCACGATATGACCCTTGCTGATGATAATTACCCGATCGCACAGCGCTTCCACTTCCTGCATAATGTGGGTGGAGAAGAGCACTGTTTTGTTGGCTGCCGTAGCTTTTATCAAAGCCCGTATTTCCGTAAGTTGATTAGGGTCCAGACCGGTGGTGGGTTCGTCGAGAATCAGCACCGCAGGGTCGTGCAGCAAGGCTTGAGCCAAGCCCACCCGCTGCCGGTATCCTTTGGATAGCTGACCGATCTTCTTGTGCTGCTCTACGGATAACCCGCATAGCCCTACCATCTCCTGTATGCGTTGGTGCAGTACTTTCCCTTTCATGCCGTACAATTTGCCGACAAATACCAGAAACTCCCGTACGTACATATCCAGGTAAAGCGGATTGTGCTCGGGCAGGTAGCCCGTAGACCGACGCGCCTCCATGGCTGCCTTGGCCAGGTCATGCCCACTCACCACCGCCTGCCCGCTCGTGGGGGTAAGGTAGCCGGTCAGGAGTTTCATGGTCGTGGATTTTCCGGCTCCATTCGGGCCAAGGAACCCCACGATTTCACCCGGCCGGATTTCAAAACTGAGTGAATCTATGGCCTTTTGGGAGCCGTACTGTTTGGTTAGCTGAGAAACAAGAATAGACATGCGGAACGATTAGATGCGTAAAAATAATGTATTTCGATATAGCAAGCACATAAAGACCCATGGAACCAGTACATTTGGCTGGCCACACCCTCCGGCCAGCCAGCAGCCTGTGCCAAGCAAACGAAATAGTTGCTCCTCACCCATACACAAGTTCCCACCGAAGCCCCGGCGGGTAGCTAATGATAGCAGCCGGGTAGAAGTAGAGAGGGAGAATTGAGTAAAAAGAGGGAGGGAAATTGTTTCTACACTAAAAGAAACAATAAAAGCGAAAAAAACGCTATTTCCCGGGGAATCAGCTTGTAGGAAACGAAACTGGTTCGGTCGTGTGCTTGCGAAATCAGAATCGGCGATTTCAACGTACTGGCGTAGTGTTGCTTTCCAAAGCATACAGTCTTATTTAGTATATTTGTTTTTTTATCATCGGATCACTAACTCTCCTTTCCGCGAGGATGCACCTAGGTATGGATATAATAAAGCGAAATAACGTCAGGGTACTGGGAAAAGGCACTACTCCCATGATCTTTGCCCACGGCTTTGGTTGTGCCCAGCAAATGTGGCGCTATATATGGCCGGCTTTTGAAGATGGGTATAAGATCATCCTCTTCGACTACGTAGGAAGCGGTCAGTCTGACCTCAGCGCGTATAACTCGGAGCGGTATGCCAACCTGAATGGCTACGCCGAAGATATCCTGGATATTTGCAAGGCCCTAAACCTGAAGGATGCCATTTTTGTGGGGCATTCGGTTAGCTGCATGGTGGGTTTGCTGGCGTCTATAAAGATGCCCAGCTACTTCCGAAAGCTGATTTTTATTGGACCTTCGCCACGCTATATCAACGACAACTCCTACGTTGGGGGCTTTGAACGAACCGATATCGAGGAGTTGCTTATGACAATGGAGCAAAACTACATCGGCTGGGCCAACTTCCTCGCTCCGGCCATTATGAAAAATCCCGACCACCCCGAACTAAGTCAGGAGCTAACGGAAAGCTTCTGTTCTACCGACCCGGTTATTGCGCGGCAATTTGCCGAGGTTACGTTTTTGTCCGACAATCGTCGTGACCTCAACAAAGTCCGTCATCCTTCCCTGATCATGCAATGCGCCGAAGACATGGTGGCCCCGTACGAAGTGGGAAACTACCTCCAGGATCACCTCACGGAAAGCACTTTGGTGCTGATGAATGCTACCGGGCACTGCCCGCATATGAGCGCCCCCGAAGAAACTATCCGGTTTATGAAACAATACCTGGAATCTGACTCCCTTATCTCAACCCACTGAACGTGTCCTACAATGCCCGTTACATTGTCCAGACTATGCCCTGCGCATGTTTATTGTTTGATGATGAAGGTACAATTGAGTACGTTAATTCGTTTCTGTGCGAAGCCGTCGGGTATGAAGCAGAAGAGCTTATTCAACAGAAACTGGACCGTATCCTGACAATCTCCAGCCGGCTTTTTTATCAAACTCATTTTTTTCCTTTGCTCCGGTTGAATGGGAAGGTCAGCGAAATATTTATGACCTTACGCTCCCGGACGGGAGAGAGCGTGCCTGTCATGATCAATGGTACCCGGGATACCTCGGGCGACAACGCGATCAATTTATGCATTTGTATTACGGTATGGGAGCGGCAAAAGTATGAGAGCGAGATTCTGAAATCTAAAAAGGTGCTCCAAAAAACGCTGGAAGACAACGCGGAGTTGAACCGGCTCAAACACGACCAGGAATTTCAACAACAAAAACTGGACCGACAGATCTCACAACTCATCCAGCGTAGCCAGGAGTATGTGCAGTTGAATAAGGTGCTATCGCATGATTTGCAGGAACCTATTCGTAAAATCGGTTTTTTTTGTGATATGGCTCTCAACACAGCCCCGGAAGGTACCCCCGAACTCCCTACTCTACTCGGGAAAATTCAGGAGTCGGTGGTACGGCTACGGTCTCTTACCAACTGCCTGCAACAATTCGTGGGCGTGGAATCTAACGAGGAACAACCAACTTCGCTGAATCTGCAGGCGTTGATTGAAGAAGCGAAAAACGATGCTAGTCAGGCAACTAGTTTTTACGATTTTGAGCTGGAATTGGGCAGGATGCCAGCCGTCGAAGGCCGCGCCTCGCAAATACAGCTTCTTTTCGCAGAACTGATAAAAAATGCCATCCAGAATCGCAAAGAACATACTTCCTTGTATATACGTATTCACCCTGATATTCTGGAGGAGAACAGCTATCAGTTCAGTGAACACAAATACCACTACACCGACCATTTGAGGCTGGAGATGACCGACAATGGCACCGGTTTCGACAATCGGTATAGCACCTATATTATAGGCCTTTTTAATAAATTAAAGCCCGAGTCGAAAGGCATGGGACTGGGGTTGGCTCTCTGCAAACAAATTGTATCGAACCACTACGGTTCCATATCTGCCAAATCCAATCCGAACACTGGAAGCACGTTTATCATCACGCTCCCGTTGATACAGCCTGATACATAAACAGGACGCTAAACAATCTAATATAGCGTGATTTATTACAGCAAATAGGATGCTTTTAGCTCGTTGGCCATGTCCCTGAATCCCTGAAGAGTGGAGGGTTTGGAGATAAACCCTGATGCCCCGGCATCGTAGGCATTCTTGATGTAACTTGGATTGGTAGTAGTTGAAATCATGATCACCGGAATAGACGGAAGCGTACGATCCGAGCGCATGACTTTCACGGTTTCGACACCATCCATTTTGGGCATGTTGATATCCATGAGAATAAGAGACGAAAAAGGTTTTTTCTGCTGCTGAATCAACGTCAGCAACTCAAACCCACTCGTGGCTTCAATTACTTCCACTTCCTGCCCAACTTGCTGGATAGCCTGCCTGATGAAAAATCGGTCGTCCGGATCATCATCCACTAAAAATATTACCTTGATGTTATTCATATAGGTCAATTGGACTTCCTGTATACAGGCAAGTGATGAAAAAAGAGGAAAACCAGGAAGAGGAGGGCCAACAAGTGAATAACAAACTTATTTAAAAAAAAAGTCGTTTCTTCATCTTCTTACCTTTTAATTTTTGATTTGCACGCAAAAAGCAGGCGAATCCGGGAGCATTTGGTTAGTCCCGGGAACCAGTCCATTGCAAATACGGGGAGGGCTACAAACCCTAGTGTTTTAGTAAATGATGCGAGTAGCTATGGTCCCCCATCTTTATTCGAATCAGATATGGTCCGGCCGACAAGGCCCGCACATCGAACCTGGCTTTCAAAAAGCCCTGCTCTGACTGGAAAGGTTGGGAATGGAGTATTTGACCCGATGAGGACAGCAAATCAGCTTCTAAATGTGCAACTCCCATGCTGCTGGGCACGCTCACAACCACCATTTCCTGAGCAGGATTCGGCCAAATCACCACCCGGCTGTTGGTCCCACCCGCCACGCCTAAGGCCGTGATTATCGTCGAAGCGTCCTGCGTTCCCCACAAGGTAATAGCTTCCGACTGAGCCCGGCAGCCGCTATTTTCGATACTTACTTTGTACGTTCCCGCTCTGTTTACCGTGATCTGCGGGGCGGTTTCCTGTCTCAGCAGGCTATCATTGCGGTACCAGGAGTAGCGGTTGCCCATAGCATAGGTAGCCCGGAGGGCCAGGCTACTCCCCGTGGCGATCTGGGTGGTTGGGGGGGGTAGAATGGTGGCAACGACACTCACCTTTTGTACAATAACATCCGCCGAGCGTACCTGACAGGAGCCGTTGTGTACCTCCACGGCGTAGCGGCCCGGCAGCGCGGCCAGGTAGCTAGAGGTAGCTGCGCCGGTAATGGGGGCATTGTTATAATACCACAGGTAGGAATATCCAGCCTGTGAGGGGGCCTTTAGCACCGCTGGGGTACCGTTGCAGATGGCGGCATTTGCAGCCGGGTCCAGAGAGGCCATGACGGGCGTAACCTCCACCTGAGTACCGATCGACAAGGCCGAGCAGCCCTGGTAACTGATTCTGACCTGATAGATGCCGGTTTCGGTAGCCTGATGTTGCGGCCGAACCGCACCGCTGATCGCATTTCCATTCTTGAACCACTGGTAGGCATACCCAATGCCGGTATTGGCCGACAGCTCGGTACCCTTGCTGTCGCACACGAGGAGCTTGCCTTTCTGGGCTATGTCCGCAAAAACCGGAGAATTCCTGACCGTGACGACTTTGGACAGAGCCGTGCAGCCACTGCCCGTCACCTGTACGCTATAACTTCCAGCAGTAGTGATGTCGAGAAAACGATCGGAGCCTTTCTTAATACTGGTTCCATTTTTGTACCATTCATACACCAAACTGTTCCCCGCGTTGGCCGCCAGGGTGAGGGTTTGGCCGGAGCACAGCGTGGTGTCGCCAACCACACTTAGTAAGGCTGCCTGCTGGCAATCCGCCTTTTCGATGCCACTTACGATGAGGGCAAACGGCTGCTGCCCATTTTTTAAAGTATACTTGTGCGAAACGGTAAGCGTATAGGAACGCCCCTTGACGGGGTTTGGCAAATACACCTGCTCTATGTTATCGCGGATATTATTCCCGGTAGTGGCCTTTTTGGCCGGAGCGGCCGGATCAAGTACCCAGGGCTGATAGGAATTAAACCCTTCCTGCAAAACGATGTCCAGATCATTGACCAGCTTGGGACTCGTGTTATTGACGTTGCGGCTGCTGATCTCGGTAGGGGCAGCTTCGGGGTCGGTCCAGCAGATGGTCACGACGAGGGGTTTGGTACCTGAGGCAACAAACTTCTGGGTAAAGGTGGTACCCTGACGGAGTACTTTCTCGGTAAGTAGATAGCTGCCGTCTTTGTTCAGGATTACATTAGCACCCTTTTCGGTATTTAGCAGTCCCCAGCCGTATTCGTAGCTCGGAGCAAACTGGCCGCTGGGCTTATCGGCGGTGTGAAGTACCACTCCTTTCAGGGTAGACGATAACATAAAGGACCCGGTTTGCTGCTGATACAATTCCTGCAACAGCAGTAGTGAACCCGTCACATTGGCGCTTGCCATAGAAGTGCCCGACAAAACGCCGTAGGCATCGGCGGCATTGCCCACGCTGGATAGCACGTTTGTGCCTATGCCTACTACATCCGGCTTGATCCGCCCGTCGTCGGTGGGGCCCCAGCCGCTGTAAGAGGCTATTTCGAAAGAGGTACCTGGTACATTGGCCGCTCCTACGGTCAGGACATTTTTGGCGTTGGCCTCACCGGGTATGATATCATAGCCGTCGTTACGGCTGCGGGGAAGTGTACTTTGAGTCGCGGTGTTTTTGAGATAGTACTTCTTCCCAGGCGGGGGACCATTCTCGGTGCGTTTGTTATCGGCCGAGCGCACCATCAGAAAATACGGAAAATTGTAGGTGATCCGGTCTATCTCCCTGACGGTCTCATCGTAGAAGCCGAATCGATAGTCCTGCTCGCTATTGACGGCGGGGGTACCCCACCATTCCCACTTTTCGTCGTTTGAAGTCCCCGGTCGGCTGCCATCCAGAACCCAGCCCGCCACGGGACCGTACGCATGGTTGGAAAGGAGGAGGGTAGAGGCTTGCCGGATGATCTCACTGAGGTCATTGTCGAAATCCCACACCTGCAGATCCGCGCCGAAGGCCATTCCCATGGCCTGCTGCTCCACGCCTCGGCCCGCCAGTATCCCCGCCATGTGGGTGGCATGATTGTTGGGTGTCACATTGGCGGCTGCGTCGGTCTGAGCGATTTTCCCGCTCAGCTCGCGGTGATCAGCCCGGACTCTGCCACCATCCCACATCCCGAGCTTACTTCGGACAGCAACCGAGCCTCCGTTCAAGGTCAGTCCCAGGGCACCGCCCGTATACAAGGCCTCGGTGCGGGTACCTAGCGAGAGGGGAGTACTGTGGGAAACGTAGTAGACGGGATTGCCCAGCGCATCGGTTCGTTGCAGAGAGATCGCTTTTTCGGGACTGATGTAAGTACGAAGCGGCCATCCGTTTTGCCGGGCTGACTGAATGGTCCTTTCATAGGATTTCTGGTAGAAATCGGCTCGTTGGGAGGTGGTCAAAGCTTGGGCGTTCAGGCAGGCTATTCCAATTAGAGTCTCCCCGAACAGAAATATGCCAATCCCTACCAAAAGCTTATGCCAATTTTTAGATGTGTATAGTAAAAAAATTCTTTTCATACGCTCTTCCTGTCTCCAAATTTACGCTAGCGTCCAAGGGTAAATCCAGAGCAATAATCGTACCGTTTCTCCTTATTCTGAGGGAGTAACCAAAAGAAGTTGGGAGTATTTTTACCATACCTTTCCGAGGGGCAAAGCGTCTTATTCCCTCGATCATGGATATACAGCCCCAGGAATAGGGATCAGGAGGAAGAGGCAGAGACTGACACTGACTTCTGCGCCAGCGAAGCAGGAGGTGCGTAACGCTTAAAAAAACTATTAATTTTCAGGCTCATCACTCCCAAAATCGCTTCTTTGAAGATTCCGGCTGACATTTTGGATACACCCCTGGTTCGGTCGGTAAAAATGATCGGCACTTCGGTGATTTTGAATCCATACTTCCAGGCCTCGAATTTCATTTCGATTTGGAAAGCATATCCCACAAATCGTATTTTGTCCAGGGCCAGAGTTTCGAGCACCGAGCGGTGATAGCAAATAAATCCCGAGGTGGGGTCCATGATGGTCATGCCGGTGACAAAACGAACGTAATGCCCGGCAAAATAGGACATCAATACCCGTCCCATGGGCCAGTTTACTACGTTTACGCCATTGATATACCTCGACCCGATGGCTATTTGACTTCCGCCTTCCGCACAGGCCTGGTACAGCCGCAGCAGGTCTTCGGGATTGTGCGAGAAGTCAGCGTCCATCTCAAAGACATAGGAATACCCTTTCTCAATAGCCCACTGAAACCCCCGAATATAGGCGGTACCCAGCCCCAGTTTGCCCCGCCTTTCCACGAGGTGGAGCTGCTCGCCAAATTCTTTTTGTAATTCCCTGACCGTAGCCGCCGTTCCATCCGGCGAGCCATCGTCCACAATGAGAATATGGAGTGGTTTGGCCAGGCTCATCACCTTTCGGATGATGGCCTCTATATTCTCAATTTCATTGTAGGTTGGGATAATTACTACGGAATCTGTCACAGTAGGCATCGGGGTTGGTAAACAGTTAGGGATATAGCTTAGTGGTTATTCGAAATAGGCACATTAATTTTTCAGAACATCGGGCCGTCAAAAACAATTCCAAAAATGAATCAGTGCTCGAAAAATCAAAGTTTCAACGACTTTTTTTTCTCCCGGCCTTCCAGTTTTTTCTCCACCTCCTCATAAATCTTGGTCAGGTAGGCCGGGTTGGAGGTATAAAAAGTATAGCTTTTATAATACAGGGTGGTATCCACCTGATGCTTCTTCCAGATCTGGTTCTGTAATTGCTCAAACACCATCACCGACGAATCCAGCGAACGCAGCTGCAGGCTGGTGACCCTGGCCTCGGCAATATGAATGTCGGCCAGGATGGACGCCATTTTATCTTCCGAAATCAGCCCGGACGGTGGTTGTTCTTCCGTTTCGCACGCAGATATCCCCAAAACAAACACCGTAAGAATCAGGCAGGCTTTGGCGACAGCCATACTTTGGAGCACGATCTTGTACAAAATATCTATATTTGTTTATTACCAGTAACGCCACAAAGATCGTGAATCTTTTATTCAACAGACTAATTCTATGTTTCAGGAGTTTTTGCACAAACTACGCCAATACGAAATACGGATCAGGAAAGCAGTCAACAGCGAACGGCACGGCAACTTTCACTCCGTATTCAAGGGGTCGGGTCTTGAATTTGACGATCTGCGCCTGTACCAATACGGCGATGATGTGCGGGCCATTGATTGGAATACCTCCGCCAAAGGACACGGAACTTATATAAAAATCTTTAAAGAGGAAAAAGAACAGACCGTGTTTTTTATGGTCGACGTGAGTGCTTCCCAAAACGTGGGCGATCAGACACGGCTCAAGATTGATGCGACAAAGGAAATTTGCGGGGTATTGGCACTTTCGGCCATTCAGGAAGCGAGCCGGGTAGGGCTGCTGTGCTTTTCGGATCAAAAAGAGCGGTACATACGGCCTTCGGATGGAATGAAACACGGCTATAGTCTGATTTCCGAACTGTTCAAGCTTACGCCCGGCTCTCCGCGCACGAGCCTGTCCGAGGCTATCCTGCTGAGTCTGACGGTGCTGAAGCGACGAAGTCTGGTCTTTTTGATTTCGGACTTTATTGATGGCGATTATGAGCACAATCTCAAAGCGTTGGCTCTTAAGCATGACCTGATTGTGATTCATGTGCACGATCAGCGGGAGACCAACCTGCCGCATCTGGGTATAATCCCGATTTATGACGCCGAAAAACAGACGAAGGTTTGGGTCAATACCTCTTCATCCTATTACCGATCAAGCATGTGGGAGCGGTTTCAGAAGCGCCGCGAGATGCTGGAGCGGCTATGTAGGCAAAATAAGGCGGATTACCTTTCGCTCGATGCCGGCCAGGATTACGTACCGGCCTTGATCCGGCTGTTCAGAGTAAGACGATATGTATATAACGGCGGGCGATCGTAGAAGCTGAACCTGCCAAGGCTGTGAAATAGAAAAATTGATTTACTTTGGTGCCCCAACTACCTGTTCTCACCCAACCTTTGCTAATTTGTTTCTCCGTTTGCCATATCATGTGAGATTTATACGTTGGCCAGTCCTCGTGGGATTGGTGTTTTTGACTACTCATTTGGCCAACGCCCAGGACCGGAAGCCATCGGGTGCTTTTCTGACCAGCCGCATTGAAGTGGGAAAGCCCTTTTCTTATTCGTTCAGTTTTTTGCACGATTCTGAGCAAGAAGTATTTTTCCCTGATTCCACCTTTGACTTTTCTCCGTTCGAATTCATAGATCAGGAATATTTCACCACCCGTACCGACTCCCTCGGCAGCCTGGACAGCACGGTGTATCGTTTGGTATCGTTTGATGTATCCGATCTGCAGACCCTCCGACTGCCGGTATATGTGGTGTCGCCGGGTGACTGTACGGCCGTATATGCCGATATAGATTCGGTCTACTTTCGTTCCTCCCTACCCGCAGGTTCCCGTCCCGATACCCTGCAACTCAAAACCGACACTCAGGTTGAACTTCTTCGCCGCCAGTTCAACTACCCCGTTTTTATGGCCGTACTGGTGTCACTCGGACTCTTCTGCCTGCTCATCTATTGGCTTTTTGGCCGGGGAATCATGAAACAGTGGCGTCTGTTTCAGCTTCAGCGACGGCACGGCGATTTCCTTCGTATCTTCAACCGCAACAGCCGCAACGCCCGCGAACGCGAAAGTACCGCTGAGGCAGAAAAGGCGGTGGTGGCCTGGAAGGAATTTCTGGAAGAAGTGGAAAGGAAGCCTTTTGCCACCTACACTACGCGCGAAATTGTGGATAACATACCCGACGATGCGCTGGAAGAAGCACTCAAAGAAATTGACCGGATTATTTATGGACAAATAAAGTCCAGCCAGATGGATACTGCTTTACAAACCTTAAAAAACGTGGCACTGCGGATATACCGACGTCGGCGTTCCGAAATCCGAAGGTCGGCCAAAACCCCTACCGTATCCTAGTTATGGAAGATTGGCTATCATTACACTGGTTTGGTTGGAACACCCTGCGTACCTTTCAATGGGCTCATCCGTATTTTTTGTACAGCATTCCAGCCATTTTAATCCTATTTTGGCTCCGGAACGCCTTTCACCGCAGCTCCCGTCAATTCCTGGCCTTGCCCTACGAAGCCACCGCCACCCGCGACAGCTGGCTGGTTCGCCTCCGGTTTGTTCAGCCCGTTTGTGTAGCCCTGGCCTTGGCTTTCATTCTCATGTCCCTGGCCCGGCCCCAAATCGTGACCGAGCGGACCGATCGATTTTCGGAAGGAATTGATATCATGCTCCTGATGGACATATCGGACTCTATGCTCGAAAAAGACTTGAATCCCAATCGCCTGACGGCCGCCAAGGAGGTAGCCCGAAACTTCATTAGAGGTCGCTTACAGGATCGTATCGGGATCATTATTTTTGCGGGGGAGGCCTACTCCCTCTGTCCGCTTACCGCCGACTATGAACTGCTATATGAGTACCTGGATGACATTCGATCCGATATGATTCGCACAGCGGGCACGGCCATCGGGAGTGCGCTGGCCGTGGGCGTAAATCGGATGCGCGATTCGAAGAGCCAAAGTAAGGTGGCAATTCTGATAAGCGACGGCGACAATACCTCCGGCAATCTGGACCCCATTACGGCGGCCAGGCTAGCCAAAGCATTCGGTGTGCGTATCTATACGATTGCCGTTGGGAGTACCCGCCCCTCAGCACCCGAAGACAGTCTGAAAACCACCTCTGCGCGCGTGGATGAAAGTGAACTACAGGAGATAGCCGCCGCTGGTGACGGGAAGTACTTCCGGGCGGCCGATAATAATGCTTTGAGCAATGTATTTGCCCAAATCAATACGCTGGAGAAAGTAAAATTTCAAAATGTAATTTTTAGGGAAGTAAAGGACTATTACCGCGTGTACCTCTACTGGGCGGTGACGCTGCTCCTCCTGGCGCTGGCTACCAAGAGTACCTTTATGAGCAATATTCTGGAAGATTGATGCTTCAATCCTACTACACAAAAGGGCTTGTAGAGGCCGGCCTGGACGAAGTGGGCCGGGGCTGCCTGGCGGGTCCCGTGGTGGCAGCGGCGGTGATTTTACCGCCGGACTACACCCATCCTTACCTTACGGATTCCAAGCAACTCACCAAAGGACAACGCCTAAGGCTAAGGGACGAAATTAGAGACGAAGCCCTAGCCTGGGCCGTTGCCGAAGCATCCCCTACCGAAATTGATCGCCTTAACATCCTGCAGGCTAGTTTCCTAGCCATGCACCGGGCGGTAGATCAGCTGGGTGTGCGGCCTGAACACCTCCTGGTTGATGGCAATCGGTTTGTACCTTTTCCCATGATCGCCCACACCTGCCTGGTGAAGGGCGATACCTTGTTTCTTTCCATTGCGGCGGCATCCGTGTTGGCCAAAACCTACCGCGACGAACTCATGGCTACTCTGTCTGTTGCTTTTCCGGCCTACGGCTGGGAACAGAATGTGGGATACCCGACGGTCCACCACCGTCGGGCTATTGAAGTACACGGGCTGACGGTTCACCACCGGCTGAGTTTTCGCTCAGGTAGAAGCAAGTAGATCCTTACTTTTTCCGTCCAGCCAGTTCCGTACCACCCGGCGGGTTACCTCCACGGCCAGCCCATAGAGCACATGGCCGCTAAATTCCCCGGACAAAAATTTCATGGGCTTGCTTATTGGCCAAGGCTCGGCGTTGAGCATCGGAAGAATGGACCCATGCGTGGCTCCGTACATGGCCATTCCCAGAGCAGTACCTTTACCGGTGGGCATATTGGGGTACACTTCCACCACTCCCCCATACAAGGCACCTATCCCCGTTCCAAAGACCCAGTTGAGCGATTGCGCCACCACGGGTTTTTCTTCCTTAGTCAAGCTTTCCCCGCCGGCTTCTTCTTTTACCCGATCCGCCAATTCCACCGACGGCGGATCCACGTGTTCCGGACGCGACGGCGCTACTTCTTCCCAGATCGTTTTTACGGCTGTACCTACCAGGCCGGCGATGGCACCGGCGGCTATTCCTTTCCAGATATCCTGATTCATGCGATTGAGTAGTTGAGTTGTTTGAGATTTTTACGTGGATTTTCTCCAATTCTCAATCAAGCTCAAAAAAGTGTGCCGGACTCCCTGTACTTATGGTCGTGGTTTTTTATAGAGGGGTACTGTGCTACAGGGCTCTCCAAACATGAGGCTCTGCACTAGTGGGGTTAGTGCTTTTGTGATTTCCACATACGCCGCCACGGGCACGGGATGTTTGCTACAGCCCTTCACTACTACCCGTGCTCCCCGGTAAGCCTCTAGGTCTATGCGGTCGATGGCTTCGTAGAAGAGCTTATTTTCTAATTCGGCCAGGCTCCCAAACACAAATGAATGCGCGTAGGGTTGCAGTTTGAGGGCCAGCAGCATGTAGGCCCAGGTGGGTACTATGGCGTCCTCGCTACACATAATGGCTACATTTTTACCAGTGTAGCTACTCCAATCGTGATTTTTCAAAAACTCTCTGAAATCCTTTTCCCGGAGAATGAGGCCCTGAAACAAATTATCCTTCAGATCATACACCACCCGCTCGCCCGGATGGTAGTACTCTTCCAAATCCAGCGTTAGTAGGCCGCTGGTGGCTACCTTGTTAATGATTTCTTCGGTTTGCATGCATATCTGTGTTAAACCCGGTTCTCACTTCTGTACCTCTACAAACGCAGCGGCTTTTGGAAATGTTCGTCCGGGGTGTTCTGAACAAATTTTTGGGAAGGGATGCTACCAAATTATTCGGAAGTACCACCTCATGACTCCGTGACAAACTCGAGGATAAAAAAAATCGGCAGCTGATGAACCTTAAAGGAAACATCAGCTGCCGATTCCAGACCTAAGAAGCTATTTTTTGCCCTTCAACAGCTCCTGGTAGCGGTTCATGTCTTTGTATAGCTCCAGGGCGGCTTTCATTTCGGGGTCGTTGTTGAAAGACGTTTCCTTCATTCCTTTTTCCAGGTAGTAATGCTTTACAATTTCTTCTTCAAGCAACGCTTTGACTTCCGATTTGCGGAGCTGAAGATCATTGTCTTTGCTGTGCGAAAGCTTGGTTCTCAGGGCTTTTAGCTGATCCTGAATACTTCCAATGGATTTTTCTTTTTGGCCGATGCTTCCAGCGTGCTCAGGTCTCTCTCTACCTGCGTCGTGTAATCATATTCTTTGTCACCCAGCCACTTGACAAAATCCTGGTATTCGGCATCGGTCAGGGAAAACTCGCGGGCGGGCTTGATGGTAGAGTGCTCGTAGTGGTACTTCACGGCGTAGTCGAACATTAGCCGTTTGCGGCTCAGGGTATTAGCCAGGGCAGACAGGCTTTCCTTCTCCGTCAGGATGTCGGGCAGTACGCCACCCCCGTCGTACACCACCCGGCCATTTCGGGTTTTAAAGGCCGTCTTCAGTGAGTCGGGAACCTTGCCTACGCTGCCATCGTCGTTGCGGTGGCTGTAGTCAATGGCCTGAATACAACGTCCGCTGGGAATGTAGTACTTAGCCGTGGTGATTTTCATTTTGGTGTTGAACGACAGTTCGCGGGTGGTCTGCACCAGTCCTTTGCCGTAGGTACGCTGCCCGATCAGCACACCCCGGTCGTAATCCTGAATCACGCCCGACACGATCTCGGCCGCCGAAGCACTATGGTTGTTGGTCAGCACCACGATGGGCATTTCGGTATCCAGTGGGGGGTTATAGGCCGTGTAGGTTTTGTTCCATTCCGTCACTTTTCCTTTCGTCGACACGATCTCTTCCCCTTTGGGAATAAATACGTTGGAAATATCGATGGCCATGTTGAGCAAGCCACCGGGGTTTTCGCGCACGTCGAGGATCAGTTTTTTCATACCTTTCCCCTTCAATTCCTGAAACGAATTGCGCACTTCCCGCGAAGCCGTAGCCGTAAAGTCTTTTAGGTCGATATAGCCGACTTCGTCGTTGATCATGCCGTAGTAGGGCACGTTGGTCACTTTCACCACATCGCGGCCTACCGGAACTTCCAGGGGCTTGGGAATACCATAACGCTTGATAGTGAGCTTCACCGTTGAGTTTGTCTGGCCGTGCAGCAACTTGCCGGGGTCGGAATCAGCCAGGGTGGATAGGTCGATGCCATCGATTTTCAGGATTTCGTCCCCGAGTTGAAGGCCGGCCTTCTGGGCGGGGGTGTCCTCGTACACCATCATAATGATGTGCTTGTTATCCGGCCGAATTGACCAGCGCCCCAATACCGTTATACTTGCCGGTGGTCATGGTCATGTAGTCCTCAATATCGTCTTCGGCGTAGTAGATCGTATAGGGATCAAGGTTTTTCAACATGCCATCAATACTGGTCTTGATCAGGCGGTTAGGGTTCACCTCGTCCACGTAGTAAGCATTGAGCTCCTTGAACAGCGTAGCGTAGATGTCGAGGTTACGGGCAATTTCAAAAAGGCGGTCGTCCTGCTTAAAGGAGACGAACGCCAGACCCGCCACCACCGGAACAGCAAGCCAAAGAGTGCGTAGGTACTTTTTCATAATTAGGTTGTAAGCAGTTAGGTGATTAGGTTTTAGCTAATGTAAGGTGTTGCCTGAATAACTCGGGTTGTAGTAATACTATTACTAACGTCGAAAATCAAATGCAGCTAATACCTGATAGCTAACAACCTAATGGCTATTTTCCGCCAGTTTGAGAATAATTTTCCGCATGGCTTTCTCAATAACGTCGTAAGCCGTCTTTTCTTTTGCAAGATATAAAAAAGCGATGGATGATGGTAGAGGGGCGGCGGGATTCTGCGAGAGAATGGCTTTATGAAGCCGGTAGGCTTCACGGCAACGGCGGCGGATCAGGTTACGATCCACGGCTTTTTTGAAATTGCGTTTGGAAACCGAGAAAAGTACTTCGGGGAGGGGAGATTCGGGTATCGGCGCGTAGATATAAAGCACCCGAAAAGGAAAGAGGTAGAACGTGTGAACTTCCGTACTACCTCTTTTAAAGAGCCGGTCAATAGTTTTCCGGCTTCGTAAGCGTTCGTTTTTCTTAAAGGTTTGTTTCAAGCAATCCGATTAGTTATGGCTTGTGAAGGAATGCCAAAGCAGCTTACAAACGCCACAACCAGTCGGGCCGACAAACCAGAAAATTACTGCTTGTGACGTTTCTCGTCCGATACAGACAGTCTCCAACGACCTTTCTTACGGCGAGCAGCCAACACATTGCGTCCGTTGGCGGTTTCCATCCGCTCGCGGAACCCGTGCTTGTTTCTTCTCTTGCGATTTGAAGGTTGGTACGTACGTTTGCTCATCTCATTATCAAATTTATAGCTCTAAAAACTCTTCTATCCTTAATTTGGGTTTGCAAAGGTAGGGAAAATTTAATAATGAAGCCAAATTGGCTTGAATATTTTAAAAGTCTTCTTATTTAGAGCTTATCCTGTTCCCAAATCAGTACAAGGGGCTTCTGTTTTTCCCGTTAGGAAAGACAAACTAAAGCAACGATTTTTGAGTTTAAGGTAGGTTAGGGCAAACGGAAATGAGTATATCTTTACCTATCTCCAACTGGTACCCCTACGAAGTTTGTAAGAACGAATGAGGAGATCATCATCAGACTGCCCTCAACCATCGTAATGGGATTTTGCAGAATACTAATGCAGTTAAATTGATATTTAATTAAATACAAGGCTAACGGCCGGGCGGTGTTCCGCGAACAGCTACTCAAAGCATGACAAACCAATCAGAAACTATCACACAGGAAATACCTTTTGACGAACTCGATCCCCGAAAATACATCATCATCAAGGGAGCCCGCGTTCATAATCTTAAAAATATTGACGTAGCCATCCCCCGCAACAAGCTGGTGGTGGTAACGGGGCTTTCGGGCTCCGGTAAGTCGTCGCTGGCGTTTGATACTCTTTTTGCCGAAGGACAGCGGATGTACGTGGAGAGCCTGAGTAGCTACGCCCGGCAGTTTTTGGGCCGGATGGAAAAACCCGAGGTGGAGTACATCAAGGGCGTATCGCCCGCCATTGCCATCGAGCAGAAAGTCAATACCCGTAACCCCCGGTCTACGGTAGGTACCACTACCGAAATCTACGATTATCTCAAACTGCTCTTCGCACGCGTTGGCGTTACCTATTCACCGGTGTCGGGCGAGGTGGTGCGCAAGGATACCGTTACAGACGTGGTGGATCACATGCTGGCCCAGCCCGCCGGTACCCGGGTGCTGGTGATGGCTCCGCTGCTGGTACGTCCCGGACGTACCCTGGACGACGAACTGACGATCCTACTCTCCAAGGGCTTCAACCGGGTAGTGCTCCGGGGGGAAACCCGCGCCATCGAGGAGGTACTCGCTGAAGGGGTACATAACGAACCCCTGCACGAAGACGAACTCTACATCCTGATAGATCGTGCCTCCGTACAGCACGATGATGAGGATACCCAATACCGACTGTCGGATTCCGTGCAGACCGCTTTCTTCGAAGGCGAAGGCAACTGCGTAGTCCAAATCTACGGGGGAGAACGCCGCGAATTCTCGGATAAATTTGAACTGGACGGGATTCTTTTCGAAGAGCCGACGGTCAATCTATTTAGCTTCAATAATCCCTACGGTGCCTGTAAGCGATGTGAAGGGTTTGGAAAAGTGCTGGGCATTGATCCCGATCTGGTAATCCCTGACAAAAGTCTGTCGGTATTTGAAGGGGCCGTGGCTCCCTGGCGCACCGAAAAAATGAGCGAGTGGCTCAAACCCCTGCTCAAAAATGGCATCCGCTTTGATTTCCCCATTCACCGGCCTTATAAAGATTTGAGTAAAGCCGAAAAAGAATTGCTGTGGACGGGCAATGCTTATTTCCGAGGCCTGAACGATTTTTTTAACGAACTCGAAACCCAGACCCACAAAATCCAGTACCGCGTGATGCTTTCGCGCTTCCGCGGCCGCACCACCTGCCCCGACTGCCGGGGCTCGCGCTTGCGCAAAGACGCCGCCTACGTAAAAGTGGGGGGAGCTTCCATCACGGATCTGGTACTGATGCCTATTACGGACGTGCTGAATTTCTTCGGTCAGCTGCAACTCGATGAACACGATCAGCAAATAGCCAAGCGGATTCTGATCGAGATCAACAACCGGCTCGAATACATGGCAAGGGTAGGACTGGGGTACCTCACGCTCAACCGCCTCACCAATTCGCTGTCGGGTGGGGAGTTTCAGCGGATCAAGCTGGCCACCTCGCTGGGCAGTGCGCTGGTGGGTTCTATGTATATTCTGGATGAGCCGAGCATCGGTCTCCATCCCCGCGATACCCGCCGGCTGGTGGGCGTGCTGGAGTCACTACGTGACATGGGCAATACTGTCATCGTGGTGGAGCACGAGGAAGAGGTGATGCACGCGGCCGATCAGATCATCGACATTGGTCCCGAGGCGGGTACCGGCGGTGGCCATCTGGTGTTTCAGGGAGACTGGGACTCCATAAAGGCCCGCGAAAGTTACACAGAAGTACTTACGAACGAACTCCCCGCGAAGCATTCCTACACGCTGGATTTTCTGCTGGGGCAGGACTCGATCCCCGTACCTACCTTCCGGCGCAAGTTTACGCATTTTCTGGAATTGAAAGGTGCCCGGGAAAACAACCTCAAAGATGTACAGGCAAAATTCCCACTGGGGGTACTCTCGGTGATAACCGGCGTGAGTGGTTCGGGGAAATCTACCCTCATTCGGAAGCTCCTGTACCCGGCCCTGATGCGGACCAAGGGTGAGTACAGCGAAGACGTAGGTAAGTTTGACGAACTGGGCGGTAGCCTTGACCGGGTTGATGCCGTGGAAATGATAGATCAGAATCCCATCGGCAAATCGTCGCGCTCCAATCCGGTGACGTACATCAAAGCCTACGACTATATCCGACAGATGATGGCCGATCTGCCCGTAGCCAAGGCGCGCGGCTATAAGCCTTCGCACTTCTCGTTCAACGTGGACGGCGGGCGCTGTGAAGTATGCCAGGGCGAAGGACAGGTGAAAATCGAGATGCAGTTCATGGCCGATATCTACCTGACCTGTGAAGGCTGCGGTGGCAAGCGTTTCAAGCAGGAAATTCTGGAAGTAAAGTACCACGAGAAAGATGTGGCCGATATTCTGGATATGACCGTGGACGATGCCATTGCGTTCTTTCAAAGACAATGAAAATCGCCTGGTTGAAAAACTCAAGCCTTTGCAGGATGTAGGCTTGGGCTACGTCACGCTGGGGCAGTCGTCCAACACGCTGTCGGGTGGGGAAGCGCAGCGGGTCAAGCTGGCGTCGTTTTTGGGTAAAGGGAATTCCAATAAAGGGAAAACCCTGTTTATCTTCGACGAACCCACCACCGGCCTGCATTTTCACGACATCAAAAAACTGCTGGCGGCCATCAACGCGCTTGTAGATCAGGGCGATAGCGTGATTATCATCGAGCACAACATGGAGGTCATCAAGTGCGCCGACTGGATCATCGACCTCGGCCCCGAAGGCGGTGAAGGCGGTGGGTACATCACCTTTGCCGGCACACCCGAAGAAATGGCCAAGCTGGAAGGGAATTACACAGCAGACTTTCTGAAAGAAAAATTAAAGTAAGTACAGGGGTTAATTGGAACAGAGGAAGGGTCATGTTGAGTAAAGCGGGCGCGCTAATGGCTTATTTGTGAAAATGACGGGACACACTCCTGTACTTATGAACTCATAAACTCATAACCTGCCCCATGAAACTCTACCGTACCGAACACGGGATTCTTTTGGAAAAAGAAGACCAATACTACCGTCTGCACGAAACAAACTGGGATGCGGTGGTGAACCGCGACGATCTGCATAGCTGGCTCGTAACCCAAACCGAAAGCCTACTGCTCCTTCCTTTTAATGATTCTTCGCCCATGCCGGAGGTGTTACCGCCGGTGGGTACACAGGAAGTATGGGCATCGGGCGTGACCTACTTCCGTAGCCGCGAGGCGCGTATGGAAGAATCCGAAAAAGCCGGTGGCGGGAGCTTCTACGACCGCGTTTATTCGGCCGAGCGCCCTGAGCTCTTTTTTAAATCCAACGCCTGGCGCGTGGTAGGCGACTCGGGCCATGTGCGTATCCGGAAAGATTCGGGCTGGGATGTTCCCGAACCGGAGCTAACCTTGTTTGCCACCTCCTCCGGCAAATTGGTGGGCTACACCATCGGCAATGACATGAGTTCGCGTAGTATCGAGGGCGAAAACCCGCTGTACCTGCCGCAGGCGAAGTCGTACCGTGGTAGCGCCGCCCTGGGCCCTTGCCTCTATGTCCCCGCCGAACCGCTCTCCGACGAAACCGAAATAAGCATTGCGATCGTGCGGGGGGGCGAAGAGGTGTTTGGCAATTCGGTAACGCTGTCGCAAATGAAACGCAAGCCCGAAGAACTGCTGGGGTATTTGTTCCGCGAGCTGGATTTCCCGCAGGGAGCTTACCTCATGACGGGCACTGGGATCATCCCCCCTTCGGAGTTTACGCTGAAATCCGGAGATAAAATTATCATTACCATCGAGCCGATCGGGACACTAGTGAATACCGTGGAGTAAGGGATATAGCCTCGTTCTACGAAATTATTCCCTCAGTATTTTCCCAGAAATCACCTTCTCAACTTGTGTGAAAATAGCCCCAACTCAGCCTTGGGGCTATTTGCTTTTACCGGTGACAAAAAAATCTCTTTGAAAATTTGAAATACTAAAAAAAACAACTAACTATCAGGCAAATTTGACTTATTTTCCGCTCAAATTCTCACCTTTTATTTACGGAATCAAATGAAAAAACTCTTACTTGCAGCCAGCTTCGTTGGGCTGCTCATTGGATGTAGCGAGCCCTATACCAATCAGGAATCTGCTCCGGTTCCCAGCAATGTGCGGTCTGCCCGTAAGGGTGTGGTACCCATCCCCGGCCAGTACATAGTGGTATTGAAAGACGAGGCAACCTTTCGTGGGCAGGACACGAAGATGAAAAGCAAAGCACTCGGGTTGTTAAAAAAGAGTGGGGCAGACGAATCAAGCCTTGAGTACATATACGCGGATGCTTTACAGGGATTTTCGGTAAAATTGAATCAAGGGCAGTTAAAAAAACTGGCCGATGATGCAGCCGTTGCCTACATTGAAGAAGATTTTGTAGTAACTGTTGAGCAATCATCCGATGGCAAAGGCGGTGGAGTAGGTACTACTGCTCAGCCTGCGCAAACAACCCCCTGGGGAATTACGAAGGTAGGGGGAGCTGGAAATGGTGCCGGTAAAACCGCCTGGATTATCGACACCGGTATTGACCTCGACCACCCTGATCTGCTGGTGGACGCCACCCGGGGTTTTTCGGCATTTACTTCGGGAAAAGACCGTACCTTTGATGATGGCAACGGCCATGGTACACACGTGGCGGGCACGGTAGCGGCCCTCAACAACACTATCGGTGTGGTGGGGGTAGCAGCGGGTGCGAAAGTAGTCCCCGTAAAGGTGCTGAATTCGAGTGGTAGTGGTTCCAACTCGGGCGTGATTGCCGGTGTTAATCACGTAAAAGCAAAGGCCAAAGCGGGTGATGCAGCCAACATGAGCCTGGGGGGCGGGGTATCAACGGCCCTGGACAATGCCGTAATCAGTGCAGCGGCGGCAGGTATCAAATTTGCGGTAGCTGCCGGAAATAGCTCTGCCAGTGCTACTACCTCTTCGCCGGCACGCGCCAACCATCCGAATATTTTGACGATTTCGGCTCATAATTCCAGCGATGTGTTTGCTTCCTTCTCTAACTACGGCAACCCTCCAATTGAATTTTGCGCCCCAGGCGTAAGTATTAACTCCACCTGGAAAGGGGGGGTATACAATATCATCAGCGGTACTTCTATGGCAACACCGCACGTATGCGGAATTTTGTTACTAGGACCTGTCAATTCGCGTGGTGCCGTTACCGGCGACCGGGATGGAACCCCCGATATACTGGCTACCCGGTAGTAGGTTTTCGTATTTTGTGATGCAAAAGGGGCTCTCATTGGGCCTCTTTTGCTATTAGTAGGCGGGATAGGACATGTTTTACACTTTGATAATAGGCAATGCCTTTAAAACCCTGATTAAATCCATATTTTTGTCACTTGTGCCTCGTTAACTATCCAAGTATCCAGCTTTCCCTTGCTATCCCATCGCCTATGCGTCGCTTTTACAAATTCACGATTTTCATAGCTTTGGCAATGGGACTGACCGCCTGCCCCGGCCCTTTTGCCGACCGCAACGGTAAGTTTCAGTCCACGCCCGTGAATCTGGAAGAGATTAACTCGGAATTTGATGACTATAACTCCAACTTGCCTCTAAATAAGCATGGGCAGGACTATCTGATTTTTTCGTCCAAACGCGATCGAAAGGATAAATTTAATCTGGTCGTGAAGCCCTTTGAACTGGTTTATGACGACCGAACGGATAAACTCGATGCGAAGAGCGATGCATTTAGTTCCAATCTTGACGTCAGCAAGCACGGATTCTATTACAACCAGCTGGTTCAGAAGGCCAATCAGAATTGTAATGTTCTGGGACCTATGCTACTGCCGCTGGACAGAAGCGCCACCGGGCAGAGCGATCACCTCCCGAACCGCTACCTCTTACTGTACGCCGACGACAGCGCAGGAGACCTTCAAATAAAGTTTGTCCACAACCTCACGGATCAATACCTAGCCGAAGGCCCCTTCGAAGTGAGTTGGCTTAATGGCCCGAAAGATGACGCGTACCCCACTTTTGCTTTTGCCGCCAACACTATGAAGCTCTATTTTTGCTCTGATCGGGAAGGGAATTTTGATATTTTTGAAGTAGCACTCCCCGGTGGACAGAAAGAGTTGGTCGAAGCTTTGCTTTCGCAAGCGCCGCAGGAAGTGATCAAAAACACAAAGCTATCAACTCCTTACGATGACAAATGCCCGTATTTTGCCAGCGGTTGGTGGAGCGGTACGATGTACTTTACCTCCAACCGTCCCGGCGGACAAGGTGGCTTTGACCTTTACTATGCTCAGCTCAACGGCACCACCTGGACCTCACCCGTCAACCTGGGTAGCCGCATAAACACCGCCTACGATGAATACAGGCCTATGATTCCACAAAAGCTAGGTGACTTCAACTACCACCTGGGCCTATTTTCCTCCAATCGCCCCGGTGGCAAGGGCGGGTTTGACCTGTACATGGCAGGTTTTCTGAAATCGGAGGAAACGAAGCTTTCGGATTAGGTGTCGATCGTTCTCCCATAAAGGTTTCGTTTTTGGTTAATTTGGGATAAATTTAACGAATGATCAACTACTTCCGACAGCCTTATCCCCGTCGCCAGCCCACATTTCGGGAAAGTCTGCTTACCGCTACCGGCGCGGGGGCATTTGTCAGCCTTTTCCTGGTTATTTTCCAACCCTTTGGTTCCTCTCAGTGGAATCATCCCTACAAAATCCTGCTTCTGGCGGGTTATGGTGCGGTTACTTTTTTTATTTTACTCCTGATAAGTAGTATTGGACCGCGCGTTTTCAGGAATTGGCACAATGAAAGAAACTGGACAGTGGGGAAGGAGATTTTGCACAATCTGGTAATCATTATCTGCATTGCGTTCGGCAATTTGCTCTATACGCAGCACATCAGCCTGGGATCTATCAGTCCGTTGACCATCCTGGTTTGGGTAGGTATTACCCTGGCCGTAGGGACCATTCCGGCTACGGTAATCACCTTGCTCAGCTATACCCGCCTTTTGCGCCAGTACACTACTACTGACTTTCGGATTGATGCTTCCACGACAGCCAGTGCCGACAATGATCAGCTCATCCTATGGGCCGAAAACGAAAAAGATTCGGTACGCCTATCCACCCAGGATTTGCTTTACATCGAGTCGGCGGACAATTACAGCGAGGTAGTCTTTTGGAATAATGAGCACAGAGTAAAAAAACTATTGCGCAGCAGCCTCAGCCGGATAGAAGAGCAGATTCAGGCTCCCGACATCGTGCGGTGCCACCGTTCCTACATCGTCAATCTACGGCAGGTAGAAAGCATCACCGGCAACGCCCAAGGGTATAAGCTGCACCTCAAAAACGAGGTAACCCTCATACCCGTAGCTCGCCGTTACGGCGACCAGGTGACGGCCTATTTCCGAAAATAGGGTTGTCAAACATCCCAAAAACTGCCATTTAGCCCCATATTTTGCTATTCTTCCCAAAACCAGGATACCCATCCCTTCCATTTGCCAGGGACTTTTGGTACCGCTAGATTTGTGTCGAGTCAAGAAAAAAATCGCCTACTCTATCCTGAATCAGAAGCTATGGAACCTTACAAAATCATCCTATTTATCCACGTCCTGTTTGGCTTTTCGGCCCTCACTACGGGCATCGTTCCCATGGTAGCCAAAAAGGGCGGCAAGGCCCACAAGTTCTGGGGCAATGTATACTACTGGTCTATGTTTGGGGTATTCGTCACCACCTTATGCCTGTTTGCGCTACGGCCCACGGAGGTACGCCTGCAATTTTTCCTCTGCATCGCCATCCTGAGCTTTTACATGACCTTCGCGGGGGATCGGGTACTGAAGATGAAAAAATCGGCCACCCAGGCCACCCGTCTGGATAGGACCGTAGCTCTGCTTGCTCTGGGATGCGGCGGGTTGATGCTGGGCTACGCCGGTTTTTCCTTCATTATACTGAAAAGTACCTACCTCGGGATTCTGTTCGGGGTGTTTGGAGTGGTACTTTTCTCCAATGCCAATGCGGACTGGAAGCTATACCGGGGCAAAACACCCTCCGAAAAAATGCACTGGTACTTTGGGCACATCGCCCGGATCATGGGTGCCTACATAGCCACGGTAACGGCTTTCTGCGTCAACATGACCCGCTACTACCCGGAGGGTACCTCCCTGTATCTGCAACTCATTCCGTGGCTGGCACCGGGTCTGATTCTGGGCATAGGTACCTCTTACTACGCCAAGCGGCAGCGCGAGAAGCGGAATATACCCGTGCAGTATGGCTTTATTACGGGTGGCTTGCGGCGCGTGCTGGTGCGGTCCGCGAATGCCTGACGTGAGGTACCTGGTCTTTGTTTTTCACCTCTGCATTCAGCCTCCGCCTGACCGCCATCCGTCGTCGTCGGGCAATGGACAGTACCTGGCCGGTGGTGAGGGTGATTTCGTAGCTATCATACGCATGGACATAGCCTGTATTGATCACCAGCGAACGGCTGATGCGGTAAAAGCCACGGGCAGCCAACCGCGCTTCCAGAATACCCAGGGTAGTGGCTACGGTCAGGTGGTGGCCTCCGGTAAAATGGATACGGCTATAATTCCCGTATCCTTCGCAGTATAGAATTTCGGCGCAACGTACGTGGGTATGGCTACCAATGTGGACATGAATCGGATTCATAAGATAAGGGGTACTTGGACAGATGAATACCTAATAGAAGCTTATTTTGGATAATTAGGATGTGCCTCCACTTGGCGAATCTGGCGCAAATGACGATCCACATGGCCCCATTGGTAGATATACACCTGGTGCATATTGCGCGGAGATTTGGAGTCGGTGCGTTCGTAATGCGCCCGCATATCGGCCGGAGTAGTTTCGGCAAAAGCAATGGCCTGGTCGCGTTTCAGGCGGAAAAACGCCAGCGTGTTCTTGCCCGGAATCAGTCCAGTGGGCTCGGCGAAAGGAGGTGCCTGGTGCGGCTTGTCTTCCATGATAAAGTCACGATAGTACTTGTCCGGGTCGGGCGAAGCGGCTTTTTGGGCCTCGGCCAGGTCGGGTCGCGGAGGGCTGTGGAGGCCCTCACCGATTTCACGCGCCCAGGCGATTTCCCACAGACCCAGATGCTCTACTATCTCGGCAATGGTCCAGCGTCCCGGTGCTTGGCGGAAATTCCACTGGGCATCGGTCAAATTCTCAACCTCCCGGCTTAGTTCGTCACGGGTACGGCGCAGGTTCTCGACCGTATACTGGCGGTCCACTTCGGTCCATAGCCGCTGGGCTTGGCCGGGCTGACACAGGAGAAAGAGAAGAAAAATGAGGATTGGTTTCATGGGGAAGTTGATTAGCGGTTTATTTATTCAAAGTGCGGTCGGGAGTTCATCCGACAACATGGGCCTAGGATCACACTGGTTTTTCCTGGCTTCTCAGATGGGTGATAGACTGAATAATCACGTGCAGTTCGCACAATTCTTCAATAAACCCACCCCCGGATTCAAACGTGGTCACATTCCCATTCTCCTGAATGAAGCAGCCTATTACCGAGGGGCCAATTGGCCAGATTTCAATTTTGCCCCAGGAAAGCACTCACCTGCACATCGATTTCATCCATAGCTGGCCTATCGTCTGGATACGATGATTCGATGAGGTTAATCACCGTTTTTGCGTCCATTGGAGGGGTAGTTGGTTTGCTGCCAGGCAGCTTCTGCGTTTGGGTATGTTAACAAATTCAAAGCTATTAAAGAATAAAAGGCCGTAATTGTAAAAATGCGACATCTTAAGCCTGGCCGATAGCCAGAAAGACTACCGGAATCAGATTAGTATATATTGAATCCCATTGGTAAGCTGTTTTTGGAGAAAAATTGAGTTGAAGTTTGGTCTATACCCACCATCAAGCATACGTATCAAGGCACCCGTGTCAATTCCGAATCAGTTAAGCCCGATGTATTAATTGCCAGAGTATTGGCGTCTTTTTTCTTCATCGTACTTTTCCGGTACTCAACGGTCTTGCCATCCGAAAAGCGGATGATCTGATCGTACGACCAGGCGTCAGTACCCGTGGTAAGCACGTTGCGCCAGTAGTCTTCGCCCACTACAAATTTGAATTGGGTGTTGTTGGTGGGCACCTTGGTGCCTTTGGCGGTTTTGGTGGCAGCGTCAAAGACACATTCCGCGCCGTTGGCGTAGCGCCAGGTACCTTTCAGAAAGGCATAGGGGTCGGGGGCGGGATCTTTTTTCTTTTTACAATTTAACAGGCCGAACGCCAGGAGACAAATAAGGCTTAGGGTAAGAATGGATGACTTTTTCATGGGGGATTGATTTATAATTAGTCGTAAGTGAATCGATCAAATGTTGTGTTGCCAGGTACCAGCATCAGCTCCCTAGTGTTATTGGGCCCTACTTACTTCAAGGCACTCCGCATGGTGCGGCTGTCGAAATAGCTGGCGAGCAGGGCTTCGTTGAATTTGCGGTCCGGCCAGGGCAGCAACAGGCGGTCTTTGTAGTGAAAAGTGAGTAGGTGTACATCCGTGAGACGTACCGTTTGGGTACCTGAGCGGCGCACCAGGCACAGGCTGTCGCCGCTGTACCGGTTGCCCCGGATGAGCACCACGCCAAACGAATTGCCGCCGGGTAGCCTGCCCGGTAAGGTATAGTAGAGCGAATCGCCCGCCGGGCGTACTTTGAGCAGCACAGTCTGACGGGTACGCGCGACACCCACATTTTTCAGCGCCAGCACGTAAGGATGGGGCGAAACCGAGTCCAGCACCACCTGGCCGATGTTGAGCCGGGAGCCTTGGGGTACGTTGCTTCCGTAAGACTGCTGCGCCCGGAGGGGCCGGAGTAGTGCCAAACTCAGCAGTACCATCAGCAAGGCGGAGGGGAGGTGCGGGCGAAAGGGGAAAGTTTTCATGGTCTTTTTGTTGAAATGGTGAGTATAGTGTGAAACAGGCCAGCGGGCCGGTCTCGGGCTTTTGTGCCCATTGACTCTACAAAGGTCAGGCAGAATAAGACATCAGAAAATCCCATGAAAAGGGGACGTGGAAACTACGCGAACGGGAGGTATTTCCACCCAGGTCGTTGAGGAGAAAGAAAAGGAGAATGGAAAAAGGAGACTGTCGATGGTGGAGCGTCAACCGCCCAAAACTATCGCTTCCAGAATTTGGATACGGCTTCGGTGACGGAATGTACCTGCAGCTTTTCGTAGATGCGCTTGATGTGGGTGCGGACGGTTTCGATGCCGATGCCGCAGTCGGCGGCGACCATCTTGTAGCTTTTGCCCTCGGACAGCATCTGGAGTACCTGCAGCTCCCGCTCGGTGAGTTGGCTGAGGTCGGTGCCCGAGGCGGGGCGACGGTGCATCTGCTGTAGCACCCGCCGGGCAATGGAGGGCGACATGGGCGCTCCGCCCTCGTACACCTCCTTAATGGCTTCCATGATGCGGGCGGGGGAGGTTTTTTTCAATAGGTACCCTGATGCCCCCGACTTGATGGACTCAAATACCCGGTCGTCGTCGTCGAACACGGTTAGCATCAGCACATCCACGTAGGAGTACTTTTGCTTGATTTGCGCCAGAGCTTCCATGCCGTTTTGTTCGGGCAGGTCGATGTCCATCAGCACCACGTCGGGCTCGTTTTTACGGACTTGCTGCACGGCCTCGAGGCAATTTCCATAGGCCCCCGCCAGCGCAAAGCCCTCCGTGGCGGCGATCATGAACGACAGCGCCTCGCGCAGAATTTGATTGTCTTCGTACAACTGAACGCGGATCGCCATGGTCTTCAACGGTTTTAACAAAAATACAGATAAACTTCCGTAAATGTAGCGGGTAGATTCCTCCCAAAAATCCCCTAAACGGGGGAGGTGCCTCAGCGCATCGGAAGCGTCAGCAGCAGGGTGGTTCCCTGGCCTTCGGCGGAGGTAATCAGCAGTGTGGCCCCGATGCTGACCGCCCGGGCCCGCATGTTGCGCAAGCCGTTGCCCCCCTGCGAGCGCGGCGGATGCTCAGGATCGAACCCTACGCCGTTGTCTTGAATACTCAGGTGCAGCAGCCCCTGCTTTCGTTCCAGGCGGATGGCCACGGTGGTAGCCTGGGCGTAGCGGGCGGCGTTGGTGAGGGCCTCCTTAAATATCATGTAGAAATCGTGGCGTTTGGTGAGTTCCAGGGTTGTTTTGAGAAGTTCGGGGTCGAGGTAGAAGTGGAGTTCGGTGGCCGAGGTTTCGAAAAGTTCGGAGGCGAAGGCCTGCATCCGTTCGGCCATGTGCGGCAGGCCGTCTTTTTCGGGGTTGACGCTCCACACGATGTCGCTCATGGAATCCATCACCTGCCGGGCGGTCTCGCCGATGCGGGCCAGGTAGTGGCGGGCCAGGTCGGGGTTTTGCTGGGCCATCTGTTCGAGGTTCTGGCTCAGGATGCTGATGCTGCTGAGTTGGCTACCCATGTCGTCGTGCAGGTCGCGGGCTACGTGCTCGCGCATCCGCAGCAGCCGGAGCTTTTGCTGGTAGCGATACAAAAACAGGAGGTAGAACACCACGCCGATCACCCCCAGCACGTAGAAGCCCGTAATAACCCAAAACCACCAGGTTTCGAACATCGTGGTTTCTATCTCAAAATCCACTTGGCTTTCGCATTCGTTGGCCGAATCCCTGACCAGAATGGCGTAGGTACCGCCACCCAGGCGCGTATAGATCGCCCGGGTAGACGCACCGACATCGAGCCATTGCTCGTAGCCATCTCCCAGTAGCTTGACTCGATACCGCGGAGGCTGACGCGGATACTGCGTTCGGAAGTCTACCCGTAGCGATCGGGCTTCGAAATAAGGCTGAGAATTTTTTTGGCTGGACGTGTCAGAAAGGGCATGAACAGACACCTCCACCCTGGGTGACTGCGCTTTAATCCATACAGGAACTACTAACAGGCCAGCCAAAAGGAGCAAGAGGCTTACTAGCCTGCTAACCTTGTTTGGCGCGTACGCTCTTTCCATATCCCCATTCCGTACAGGATGTTACAGACCATCAGAATTACATAAGTGAGCAGAATCAGATAGATCAGCAATTGCTCGGGAATACACCGCTAGTTGCGGCTCGAAAACATCCAACAGCCCGTTGCTGAGCCCACTTCAGTAATTTGGCTCCGGCCACCCAAAACAAAGGTATGGCCATCAACGTATTTTCCGTGGGGTATCGATTGGGATCGTACCAGAAAAATAAGCGTCGAAATGACCAGAATCAGGGTCATGATCGGAATGGAGAAGCCATCGAGCGAATCGGTGCCCGAAAGAAACAGCATATCAAACAACTCGTAGCCAATGCCCGCGGCTCCGAGCCCTATCACCAGCCACCGTTTCAGGCCGGGCGGCATGGCCAGGGCGTACACGGTAGTGAAGGTGAGGCCATACAGCAGCGAGGCGCAGTACCCGAAGGTCTGCCCGACGTCCCACTTTTGGTGACTGGCCAAAATGGACAGGAGCAAAATCACAAAATAGCCGCCCAGCCCCAGGGTAAGTACCCGAAGGCTGGGCGATAGCCGCGCCCAACTCGCCACGCCCAGCCCTACCGGAAAAAGCAATGTAGCCGAGGTGAGGTAGGAGAAGGCGTAGAGGAAATCTCTGGCGGACATGGTGGGTGGGGGTTATTGCTCTCCTTGTGGATCTTTCATCACTACGGGTTCGGAGGCTTTTCCCTCATTACTACTATCCGGAGTAAAGAGGGCATTGTTAGTAGGGAAGTCAGAGACATACCATCTTCCTTCATCTTCGAAGACTTGCTCACCGTTCTCTAATTGGGTGGCATGTAGAGGTTGAAGCATCCATGACAACGGTACTATATTGGTTACCGAATGCTGTAAACCCAGCCTAAGCCTAACGCAGTTTCGACTTTTGTCTTTTTTGGCATCCTTACGCATTTCACGTAGAATTTGTTGTAAAAATTTTTTGGAAAGATAGATCTGATAAGGACTAAGATCCTCTCGAAAATCATCCTCACGGTACTGTATTTCAAAGTTATTGATCAGTGCCGTAACGCTTGCATCATTTCTGACCTTCGCCAGGCCGCAGGTGTCAAATGGATTAGGAAACTCGCTCATAATTTTGTGCTTTCAAAATGGTTTAAAGTTAGACATACAATAATATTGATTTAGATAACCAACCGGTATAAAACTTTATTGAGCGGTAGCTATCACACACAAAAAGCGAGGTAAATTGCCTTTGGATAAACGTATATTTCTACCACCTTATGAGCAAGCGATTTATATTCAAATTCAGAGACGATCTGGCTCTCCCCTCCCACTCCACTCTAAAAGCACTACTCACAGTACCTTCTGGCTACTTCAAAGCATTGCAGGAATTCGTCAAAGATGAAAAACCTGAACTTCCGCCCAGTCTGGAAGGTAGGATAAAAGAACTTTCCATTTTACTGAACAAGATAGTAATGGAAGTGAAGTCTAACCCGCTCTTCTTATATGGAAATAGTTCATTGGAGACATTTTTCCTTCATAAAGAGGCTCTTAGGAACAGAGGAAAAGGAAACTACCAGATGCCCAATTTCTATCTTTGGTTTGAGTATATTTTGCCAGATAATTTTTCAGAAAAAATGTTGGGAGACTTCATTTCTGAACTCTCTAAGTTCCTGATGTTAGAATCCGATAAACAAGTTGAGGATACCCTTTACTTGTTAGACTATGCCTATATAAAAGAAGATGCCGTGCCCGCAATGCCACCAACATTTACATTCGGGCCTCGGATTATTGGCAAGGTTGGGCACAGAAACCACCTCGATGAGCTGAATCTTCCCGCCAATACCATATTCAACGAAAATACCAAAGATACCAGCGTATTTGTCATTGAAAAAGGAGGATGGAATGCCAACCATAGTGAGTTCAAGCAAGTGCGAAATCGCATCACACGCATCGGGGAGACAAGCTCACTCATTACCTACAACAGAGATGATATTTTGATGAACAATGACGAGTCAGACGGCAATGAGCATGGAACTAAAACTCTGGGGATCCTGATGTCGCCTTTGCAAAACACCAATCCGGATTGTGTAGGAATATTACCCCCCAAGGCCAATGTTATCCTTTCTTCTTGTTCAACCTATCTAGGAAAAGGTCAACAAACCAAAATCCAGTACTCGGAGCACGGAGCTCTCAAGAGGATTCTAGATTATTTTAATGAATATTCCCGCGAAGGTAATTTCCCGAATTGGGTAATCCTTTTTGAAATTGAAGCAAGCGGAAATCTGCCTATTACCACGGACCCAGCCTTATGTCAACTGATTCGAACGGTTGCGGAATTGGGATGTACGATCGTTATACCGGCGGGCAACAATAGTAATTCTCCCGAATTAAAAAAAGATACTCTACAATCGAAACTCCGAAAATTAACCAACTCCATCAAAGCTTTTCAACTTTTTGAAGAAACTAAAGAGCACGTCCTGTTTGTGGGAGCGGCCTATCCTGGCAAGGAAGATTCCGTTTTTAGCCCTTACAAGTGCAATTGGAGTTCCGAGTATATACCCATCTACGCCCAGGGGAGCTCTGTTTTGACAACATCCTATAAATCTTCCAAGTATGATATTATGGAGTACACCTCGGCCGCCTCGGCTATCATAGCGGGTGTCGTAGCGCTTCTGCAAACATATGCTTTCCAGAGACTGAATCGCACACTCACTACTTCGGAATTAAAAAAGATTCTCTATCAAGGAACACCAGTCAATAAAGAAAATAGCCTGGTAGGTTTTATCCCTGATGTTAAGGTAGCCATAGAGAGAATTGACGAAATGCAGGTGAGTAGTCCTACATGACCCTGATTTCGAAGCAACAATGTTTCTGTCTGAATAGGGATGGGTAAGCCCGCGTACCTATCAAACCGCCACAATCATCACTAAAAAGGTAGGGCAGGTCTCCCCGCCCTACTTCCAATCGCCCTAGATCGTGTCCGCGATGAGCATGACATCCAAGAAGCCCGAGTAAGGATCGTCGATGTTGCCACTTCCGTCGCGCAATAGCAGATTCACGTTGAAGGTGGCATTGCGGCCGCTGGCCCCGGTGATTCACGGTTCAGGGACTACAGCGGTAATAAACGGTAAGCGTGAGTGGCTGCACGTCTTTCCAACTCGACATGCTCCACGAACGGGCAGAATAGGGGGGCGTATTGGACGGTTTAACGCGCCACAAACCCGCCGGGTATGGAACATTCACGCTGCCACTCGGGTCGAATATGCCGTTTGGCTCGATCAAGCCTACGAGGTTTGCGCTGCCATTCAGGGGTTGGTCGGGGCCGAACTCGATTTCGAGCACATCAATTCCATTGGAAGGAAAGCCTCCCACGACCACGCGGTTAATTACCGCCTGCGGTGAACGGTCGGTTCTTTCCAGTACAGGATCAACAAACACCCCCTCCCAGCTTTGAAGACGCGAATCGAATTCGTTAAACGGTTTAGGCTGCAGGGTGACCGTGACTGGCGGGATGCCTTGCTCTTATCGGGATTTCGACAAAGTCCTTTTCCTCCCAATCACCAGAGGTTTTTATCCAGAGACTGAGCCGGGTAATGCCGGGTGGGGTACCGCTGATATTCCAGTCTTATGTCAAAGTCTGACCGTGTCGTTCCTTCAAAGGGTGTGTATTCGTAGCCATCGCTCCATTTAATTCTTATCTGATAACCTACCGAAGTACCCACGAACTCTTTTGTGCCGTAATTAAAATCCAGTCCGCCGATTATCGAGCAGTGAATTTTAATGTTTTCTAACGGACAGATCTTCAAATCAGGGCGTTTTGACGCCTGATCGTCAAGGTAATAGCGGGAACCGTTTCCAATCTCGACGTGCATATCGTAGCAGCTACTGCACAGAATCGGGAAGCAGAGCAAAAGAAGGCTGTGTATCCGTTTCATGGTTAGGGGGTAATAAGCAGATTAGTTAAAACCATTTGGTAAGACTTCAATGACTCTTTCTCATTTCTTGAGTGACTCTTTGGATGTTATTCGGGGCTATACCTAGCAGAACTCTAGCCTCATCGTCAGCAAATCGCTCGGATTGCCCAAGGACTTCCAACGCGTCGATAATAGCGAGAGTGGGCTTGTAATAGGGATCCACCACAGGTCTTTCAGGAAGAAAAACCTTAATGCCTTTGGGAAGAACACGATCGGGACCGCCAATACCGTAGCGTACCCGTCGTGCGTTTTGGGCAAGGTGATCCAGTCGCCTTCCTGCGGATGAAAAAATCGGTACACCGCCACCCGCTGCCCCCAACTTATTTGGAAACTCAGTAGGCAGCAAAACAGGATGAGGGTTGAGTTTCGTAAAATGGATATGGCAAAAAAAACGTTTTTTAGTGATTGGGATTTACTGAACCTTGACTATCGTACTCTCCTCGTAATACTGCGTCGTCAAATCACAGTTGTTGTCTTTGCCCCACATTTGAAGTTTGATTCGCGTCGGAGACAAAAACGTGAGCTTAATGCGGGCGTAGGTTTCGCAGCCATTCGAGGTGTCGGTTCTTTTCATCTCGAGTTCGGCCGCTTTTTGTCCTCCGGGGTTGGAAATCATCGTTCCGGCGGCTTCGTGTTCAAAGCCGTCGGTACTGAGGGTGAAGGCCACGTCGTTACCGGCCTGTTCGAGGTAAATTACGACCCCCGTCTTGGGGTTCCGGTATTCACCGGAATGGTCGGTCTGAGCCTGGCTTTGCCAGATTGCGCCTACTACGAGGCAGAGGGTCAAGAGGATGGTCTTCATAGAAAATGGTTATTTAGATAATAGATTGTAATTGTGGCTGAGTAATACACCTTGCCGTTCTTGGCTACTACGGTGGGGCTGGATGTCAGGTATTTAGCGGTGATGACCCGCCATTTTTCAACTCCTGTCACCGCATCAAATGATTATTAGCTCAGTCGCACCAAGCGGGCTTCGTAAAAGGCAAACATGTTCTCAGGATGCGCGGTATCTACATTCAGGCAAAGCTGCCACAACCCACCTTCGGCGGGGAGTCTTCCCAGGTTTACTGTAAGCAAGATATACTCACCGTCAGTGGTTTCCTGGTGCTCGACTATTCCCATTTCATGGATGTGAAACCATACCCTAGCGGGTGTGCCGGCTATTTCCTTGTAGCGCTGTACTTTAAAAATTGCTCGGTAACAGCCATCTTCTATCAAATCGAAAAGAAAGCAGGCCAGGCCGCCGCCCAGGCAGTTAGGAAAACAGTTGGGAGGATAGGGACCCCAATGCGCCCGGTTGAAGGCGGTGTAGTACTCACTCACATTGCGGAGGAGTAGGTGAGTCCGTCCAAATTCGGACACGGGTTTTTGAATACTTGATGTAGCTACGGGCGTAACTTTTTTGCCACACCCTTTTAAGTCGGGCGTAAATCTTTGTTGTGTTTCCATGATTGGGATGGTAGTAATGATTGTGAAAAAGGCTTAATCAGGCAGTTTGAAGGTACTTTGCACGGCTTTGTAATCTTGCCAAAACTCGGTGGGGTAGCGGGCTTTGCGTAGAATGGCCGCCGGGACTACCAATTCCGTGACCTGTGTGTCTCCCCAAGACTTTATCTTTGAACGCTGTGAATATTCAGTGAAAAAAAATTAAAAATCAATAGGTAAAACTCAGCTTATAAGAGCCATCCTGAATGGACAGGATGCGGTTCTGGTCATCGAACGTGTAGATGTAGGGACGCGTAGCGGGCTTGCCTGTGGTGTGTACATTCACCAGGATGTTCTTGACACCCAGTCCGCATTTGGGCAGGTACAGTCCAGCAGGATTTTCCACCCCGAAGTGGGGCCGCTCGATGGCAAAGCCCGAAAACAGGCGGTTAGGATGGGTCAGGTCGTATTCGTAGGTCAAATCCTGAAGCACTTGGTTGGTGGTGGGATTGAACCGCTGGCGGCGCACCATGTTTCCGTCTTTCCAGGTGTACTCCACGCGGACCGCCTCGATCAGTTCGTTATTCGACTGCTTCCGGTATTCGTACTGGTAGCCCAGCAGCCGCTTTTCGGCATCGAAGCGGTAGTTATGCTCCCGCTTTCTGTTTGTAATGACCCACTTGGGACCTTCATTAGCTTCCACGGGTAGTCCGTCTTTCAATGTGTACTCTGTTATGACAGTCTTTTCCGTCTTGGGCGGAATCACGTACCCAAATCGCATGGCTCCAGCCTCATACTCGTAGTATTCATACTGATCTTTGTAGGTACCTGTTGATACCGTGCTGCGGGTCAGGCGTCCCTGGGCGTCGTACTGCAGACTTTTGGTTGATTCGCCCAGTGTGGACGTGAAAGATTTGGGCAGCGCGTCCTGGCTGACGGGTTGCGGGTCGGTACCGCTATCCTTCTCCTGGCAACCGGAAATGGTCAAACCAGCAAGCAGGGACATAATGAATATCGGGTACCTGGAAATTGGCCGATTGATAATTGACATCTTTTTCATGATTTTGGTGAAATTTATTATTGATGATGGGCATACAAGGGACCCGCCTTCCTCAGTAACAAGGCGGGTTTCCCGAAGTAGGCCTTTTACCGGTATTCAGTACGGACAGTCCGGTTTTGTCATAATAGTTGCCGCAAGTTCCGTTCGACCCTACACCGATGCGTCCGTTCTGGAAGCCCACGCTTTGGTTGGCATCTTTCTTGGAGGGGTCACAGCTATCGGTGGGCAGGCCTAGCCAGCCCGTGTCGTAGCCGGTGGTGGCGTAGAGTTTCTCGACTTTGCCCCAGAAGGCCTGCGAGCCCGTCGAGGGAGCCCAGTAAATCTGCCCGCCCTTAAAGCCATTGTATCGGCCTTTGCCGCTCGTCAGGTTCAACTCACTTGTCGTGGGAACACCCAGCACCCCCTCCCAGCGGTTAAGGGTTTTATACTTTTTATAGATCTCGCCGTACACCAGCTTGTCCAACACAACTACGCCCTCATTGTCTGTCCCGATAAGAAAATCGTTGTACTCGCAGCCCGTGCCGCAAGACTTAGGGTCAGACACGACCACGGCGAAGTTATCCTGCCCGGCGGCTTCGTAGGTGTTCATCTGGACGGTGTTCATGCCAAAAGCGCCTTTATCCGGCGAGTAGTAGATGGCTGACTTATTGCTGCCGAACGCGTAGTACTGCACGTAGCCTTTGCCCGAGGCAGTCTTGACGGGTCCCGTATTGTTGAAGGGCGCGTGGCCGTCGGTGTTCCAGCCCAGAGCCTTGAACTTGGCATCGATGGCAGTTTGGTAAGCGGGTGCCTGAGGGGCGGGATCGGGGTCATCTTTTTTGCCAAATAGGCCGCAACTGGATAGGGTCGCTAGCAGCAGCACAAAGAGTACCCCACTTCCAGTCCGCTGAGTTGCTACTGACTGCCAAAGGGGCCGTGCGTCGTTTGGATAAGAATTCATCGTTTTCATAAAAATTGCTTGGTTGTGGTTGTTTGATTTGGTCGGAAACGAAGGGAAGAAAATATCACTGTCGGGTACCGCTGATGCCTGAGTGAACCGTTTTGCCGTCGTTTGTAAGGATACTTGGGCTGGATATTAGAGAATTTGTATAGGGTGACTCCCAAATCTTTGCACCCGTTTTAGCGTTGATCGCGTACAGCTTTTTATCGTAGTTGCTGCTCATATACACTACATCGTTTACTACCGCAGGGCTGGTATTGGGGCTGGTATTTTGGAGATTCATCGTGTATTCCCATCTTTTTGTTCCGGTAGACGCATCCAACGCATATAGCTTTTTATCGTTGCTGCCAATGTACACGAAGCCATTTTCAACCCAAGGGCTTGACAAGACACTTTCTCCCGTCAAAAACTCCCATTTTTTTATACCCGTAGTAGCGTCTAAGGCGTATACTTTCTTGTCGGTAGCGCCCACAAATACTACTCCATCCGAAACGCTTGGGCTTGAACTTAAAAAGAACCCCCCCGTTTTAAATTCCCATTTTTTTGTTCCCGTTTTGGAATCCAATGCATAAAAGAAGCCATTGTTTGCCCCAATGTAAACGAGTCCATTAGAAACGGCCGGGCTTGACGTGCTGCCCGATGGCAAGGCAAAATTCCATAGCTTGGTACCCGAATTTGGATTGAGCGCATATACCTGATTGGCTCCATAGTACAATACATCATCGACTATGGTCGGGCTTGAAATCGAATTGCCGTTTGTTTTGTACTCCCATTTCTTTTTGCCTGTCTTGATTTCTAAGGCATAGAGTACATTGCTGGTGCTTCCATCGGAGGTTCCCACGATTAGCAGGTCGTTGTAAATTAAGGGGGTGGTATGGAAACGTTCCTTTAAATCGGTCGTAAACTCCCACTTTTTCACCCCAGTCTGAATATCATACGCTTCTGTTCCATTATTCCAACTGATGTATGCCGTGGTGTTATCAAGGGTACTGGCACCAAGGCCGCTTTCACCACTTCTTACTTTTGTCCAAATTTTGGTCTGATCGGAAGCATTGATGGCGTACGCTTGATAAGAATCAAGGACAATAATCACCTTTGCCGCTTTGCTGTTTGTAACAACCGGTGCCGTCACTGTCTTCACCTGCACCGCCGCACCATAGCTGGTCCCCTTATCATTGGTAGCATAGGCTCGCACATTGTAAGTCGTATTCGCTTTCAGACTTTTGAGGTCGGAGGTGAATTTGAGCGGGAACGGCCCGTCGGTTTTGCCCAGTTCGGTCTTGGGATCAGCGGTGGTTGGGTCGGCCTTGGTGTCGGACCACACGTGGCCGTACTGCGTGATGGCCGCGCCGCCATTGGCCGTGAGGGTGCTGCTTACTTTGGCGGTTTCGGTGGTGATGTCGCTGGGGGTAGTAGCGGTGGCGGCATTGTCGAGGGCGGGGGCCGTGTTCACTGTCGTGGGCGGGGGTGTAATGGGGCCTGGATCAGGATCGGCATTTTTGCAGTTCAGTACGCTAAGGGTGAACAGCAGGTACATTGAGAGAGAGATAAGTCTTTGGGCTTGCATTGTTTTGTGTATTTAATATGGGTGAATGGCTTGTATTTAAACTTCCCTACAAAGTTCGGGGCACAAGCAAAGCCATAAAATCCCATGAAAGGGGGACGTGGAAACTACGCAGAGGGGGGGTATTTCTGCATAGAGTCATTGAACGCCTATGAATATACGTATTCAGAATAGAAGATTCTTGCCACTTTTAGTTAGAATAAACACCTTGGAATACTTAGCCTCTGACAGGGTTGAGAAAGCGAAAAGCCCTGCCCCTCCCCAATTGAAGGGAGGAGATAGCAGCAAACCTGGCGGTTTGGAGCTTTGCTTGCTTCGGAGTATTTTTGATAAAAAGCAAACCCATGGCTACCATCACCGATCTTTCGCAGCTGGATCTGAACGCGACGTACTCGTACGCAGACTATGTCAAATGGCAGTTTGATCAGCGAATCGAACTGCTTCGGGGGAAGATATTCCCGATGACACCCGCTCCCAATGTGCAGCATCAGCGGGTAGCTACGGCTATTCTGGGACAGCTGTTTATTTATTTTCGGGGAAAAGAATGTCAACTATTCTCGGCTCCTTTTGATGTACGCTTGTATAATCGCAAGAAATCACTCAAAGCGAGTAAGGAGATTTATACGGTGGTACAACCCGACATCTGTGTGATCTGTGACCAATCCAAACTCGACAAACAGGGCTGCAACGGGGCCCCCGAATTGGTGATTGAGATCCTATCCCCCGGCAATAGCAAACGTGAGGTGAACGAAAAGTATGAACTCTACCAGGAAGCGGGCGTGCAGGAATACTGGCTGGTAGAACCCGCCGAAGAACTTGTGTTTGTGTATGTACTCAACGAGCAGGAAAAGTACATTGGCTTGAAACCCGCCGCTGACTGGGTGGTATCGCCGCTTTTTCCTGAGTTGACTATTGATCTGGAGGAGGTGTTTGCTTAAAAAAAGGTACCCCTGCCGGCTCCTGATTTGCAGCTTTGCCCACTTCACCGTATTTTTCCGGCATGAACTCAACCAACCTCCACGAACTCCGCGACCTGATCCGGCTGGCGCTGCGCGAAGATGCCGGCGACGGCGATCATTCCTCCCTTTCCTGCGTGCCCGCCGAGGCTACTAAACGCGCCCGTATGCTGGTAAAGCAAGCCGGTATAGTGGCCGGTGTGGAGGTGGCTTTGGTCGTTTTTGAAGAAGTGGATGCTGCCTTGAAAGTGGAAGTCCTGATACCCGATGGTACCCGCATCGAAGTCGGTGACATCGTACTCACCGTGGAAGGCAGCGCGCGCTCCATTTTGCTGGCTGAGCGTCTGGCGCTGAATATCATACAGCGCATGAGTGGCATTGCCACGTATACCCGCAGCCTCGTGGACCTCATTGACGACCTGCCTGTGAAGCTGCTCGATACCCGCAAAACTACCCCTAACTTTCGGCTGTTTGAAAAAATGGCGACCCGCATCGGGGGGGCGTACAATCACCGCATGGGGTTGTACGATATGATTATGCTCAAAGACAACCACATTGACTACGCCGGTGGCATCGAGGCCGCCATTACCCGTACCCGCAAGTACCTGAAAGATACCGGCCGGGATCTGAGAATAGAGGTTGAATCGAGAAACCTCGCCGAGGTAGATGAGATCTTACGCGTAGGTGGGGTGGATATCATCATGCTGGATAATTTTTCGCTCGACGATATGCGCGAGGCGGTCAGACGCATTGGCGGTCGGGTTGAAACTGAAGCATCCGGCAATATTAACGAAAAAACGCTGCGCGCCGTGGCCGAGACTGGCGTGGACAGCATATCAAGCGGAGCGCTTACGCATCAGGTCAAAAGCCTGGATCTGAGCCTGAAAGCCTACTGAGGTCTTACAAGAAATTCGTATGACCCAGTCCCGGTTTATCACCTATTTTTATTTGCTGATAAACAGCGGGGCGCTGGTTATTTTCTCGCTTTCGGCCACCGCTCAGGCACCTCCCAGGCCTGATATTGACATTAACCGCTTCATTCAGGAGCTTTTTCCCGTCCCCAGCGACGATGTCAACTACAACGACCTGTTCGAGTCGCTGTTTCAGCTCTACACCAATCCCCGCGACCTCAACACCGTCACCCGCGACGAGCTGGCGGCCATGTATATCCTCTCACAGGAGCAGCTGGATGCTTTCTTCAAGTACCGAAGTGAGTTGGGGCCCTTGCTTTCTCTGTACGAATTGCAGGCCATCCCTACCTTTGACCTGTACACCATCCGTCGGTTGCTTCCCTTTGTCACCCTCCAAACCCGTCAGCTCTCTTTTCGGGAGTCGCTGCAAAACCCTACCCAGAATTTCCTGATCCTACGGGCGGAACGTCTGCTGGAAACTCAGAAGGGCTTTTCGGCCGTAGATACCACCACGCGCTCCCGTACCCGTTACGCAGGCGACCCCTACCAAACCTACCTCCGTTACCGCTACTCCCGGTTAGGTGCGTATAGTTTCGGGTTTACGGCCGAGAAGGATGCGGGTGAAACCTACGCCTGGCGACCCGGCCGGCAAGTGTATGGAGCTGACTTTACGTCTTTTCACGCGCAAATCATGAACCGGGGACGGCTGAAAAACCTCATTCTGGGCGATTTTCAGATGCAGGCCGGTCAGGGAGTAGTGATGGCGGCGGGCTTTGCTTTGGGCAAGGGTACCGAAACCATTCTGACCACCTACCGCAGTACCCTGGGACTGCGGCCCTACACTTCCGTACTGGAAGCGGGCTTTTTCCGGGGAGCTGCGGCCACGATAGCCTTGCAAAAGAATCTGGATATGACGGTATTTGCCTCAGCTACCAAGCGTGACGCCAGCCTGAGCGATACGCCTGATGATCCCGATGGGCTGGTAGTTTCCTCCCTCCTCACCGCCGGACTGCATCGCACTCCCACCGAGCGCGACAAGCAGGGGATTATCCCCGAAAAGAACGTGGGACTTCATGCGGTGTATACCTTTGACAAACAGCGGGGAAAAGTGGGGTTGACGGCTCTGTACACTGATTACAACACGCCCCTTCTTCGCAATGACTTGCTTTATAATCTATTCGAATTTAGGGGTAAAACTAACCTTACCGTGGGCCTGCACGGAGATTATCACTGGAAAAATATGCATTTCTTCGGCGAAGGAGCCCGCTCGCAAAGTGGCGGGCTGGGGGGAGTGGGCGGGGTGATTGCTGCGCTGAGTAAATCTCTGGACTTTACGGTACTTTTGCGCGGCTACGAACGGGATTTCCATACTTTCTACGGCAATCCCTTTACCGAAGGCTCCCGGCCTATCAACGAATCGGGTACCTATTGGGGGCTTCGGTATAGTCCCAGCCGGCGGTGGCAATTCAGTGGATTCTACGACCGCTTTAGGTTTCCCTGGCTGAAGTACCAGGTCAATGCCCCTTCGGAGGGAAATGATCGCCTGCTGCACATACGTTTCACGCCTAACAAGCGCTTTACCGCTTTTGCCCTGTTTCATGAAGAGCACAAGGAACGCAACCTACCCGGCAACAAGACCCCGCTAGCCGACATCCGAACTACCATCCGCCGGACGGCCGTCTTACAGGCGGAGTACGATGTACCCCTGCGCTTTGCTGTGAGAACCAGGCTGCAAGGGGGAGATTTTAGCTATAAAGATGCTTCCCGTTCGCAGGGAATAACGGTCATTCAGGATATTACCTGGCGGTGGCCCCGGCTGGAACTCAGCGGGCGGGTAGCCTTCTTTGCCACCGACAACTACGACAGTCGGCAGTACGTGTATGAAAAAGACGTGCTGTATGCTTTCTCGCTCCCCGCCTACTACGATAAAGGTACCCGACATTACCTCATGCTTCGGTACGCCGTTTCCAAAAGCCTGCGGGTATGGCTGCGGTGGTCGCAGTCGCGATTCAGCAATACTGAGCTGATCAGTTCCGGTCTGAACGAAATACAGGGCAATACCCGCAGCGAAGTAAAAGCGCAGGTGATGTACCAGTTCTAAGCAATTGATTTTCTACTCCCTTGGCCCGGCCTTCTTCGGATCAATGGTAGTTTCGGCCTTACTTACCGCCGACGCACCAAAGAACCCCAGGGCATTCTTTCCGGTCGGATTAACATTTCGGACATTGGTTGGAATATTAGCCGGAGGAACCGCAAAGATCCCTCCATTGGCCGACTCCTGCCGCACCTGAATCAGAAAATAGTAGGTTTCGGGCGTAAGGCTGTGCAACTCTACCCCTGCTTTATCCTCCGCTTCAAAGAGGCCGTTGACCGTAATGGACTGCCGGAGCGGCAGGATAAAGATGAGCCCATCGGACGGTGAGCCCGCGCTAAATGCACCGTCAAAGGCCAGGGAAATATTGGCAGGTTCGTTCCCGTTGGGTTTTCCATTTTTGAAGGGTTTGATCCAGTATGTATCGCCAATGCCCGGAAAATCACGCGCAAAAAACTCCGCCAGGTACCCTTCCTGCGGACCTTTTTGGGGCTTGATGGGGAATTTCTCTTCCCGGTATACCAGAGAATCAATGGCCGGTACGGGCTTGATCTGATTGGTGGCTACGTACTCTTCGCCCTCGTGCCGAATCCGTAGCGCATACCCGTGCCCCACCCGACCCATCCGCATGGTATCCACAGGGGGAGTCCACTGGTAGTAGAGTTTGTTTCGGACAAAGGTAAAGGGGTAGGTATTGCCCTCGTCGTCGGTCACTACCACTTCCGCATTAAAGACGGGCGATGCGGGTCCATTGTCAAAATATCCCTTAGACCAGGTGAGGGTGATAATTTGGGGGCCGGGCTGGTTGGTGATCCAGCCGTCGACGACTAGCAATCTGGGTCCGGTTTCGGTGTCCAGATCAATGGCATCCTCGCAACCACCCATCACAAACAGGGTTGCCAGGGCGACGATAGGAAAGAGCGAGTGGATCTTGTATTTTTTCATGACTTGCTTGGTTCAGCTATATCTTTTTTTATTTCGTCAAAACTTGAAATTATAGGTCACCGCCGGAATTACCGAGCCGATTACGGAGAAACGAACTGCTTCTGTAATCAGGCTATTTTCTTCGTTCTGCCGTACGTATACCGAGTACGGATTCCGACGATTGTAGGCATTGTACACCGATAACACCCACTCGCTTTCGCCTACTTTGAATAGCTTTTTCTTCGCTTTCAAAGTCAGGGCCAGATCAAGGCGGTGGTAGGGCGGGATGCGGTTGTTGTTGCGGGCATTGTATACGTTGTAAGGCAGCGCCCAGCCATTGAACTCAAAGCGGTTAGTGGGGAATGTGGCGGGCGTACCTGAGGCAAAGGTAAAGGTGGTTGATAGCGTCAGACGCTCTTTCAGGGCATAGATCCCTACGGCCGTAAAATTATGGGGCTTATCGAAGCGGGCCGGAAACCAGTCGTCGTTGTTGACGCCCTCTATCAGCCGTTCGGTACGGGCCAGGGTATAGCTGAGCCAGCCCGTGAGGCGGCCTTTGTTTTTCCTCACAAAAAACTCCGCTCCGTAGGCCTGGCCTTTGCCAAAAAGCAGGTCACCCTCTACGTAGCGATTGAGTAGCAGGTCAGAGTTGCGCACGTAATCAATCTGATTCTGTAGTTTCTTGTAATAGATTTCCACAGAGGCTTCGTAGGTATTGTCACGGAAGTTCTGAAACCAGCCTAGCGCTACCTGATCGGCAATTTCGGGCTTAATGAGGCTGGTGCTGAGGGTCCACACGTCCAGCGGTGAACTGGCCGCCGTGTTGGAAAGCAGGTGCATGTACTGCGCCGTGCGGTTGTAGCTGGCCTTGATGGAGGCCGTTGAGCTGAGGCCTACATTGATCGAGAAACGCGGCTCCCAATTGCCGTACTGCTTGATTACCTCACCCTTTTCGACTGCTGTACCGGGCAACAACGGGAATTTACGCTCTCCTTTCTGCACTTCTTCATATTCGTATACCTGCCCAGGCCCCAGATTGCGATAGAACGAGTAGCGGAGGCCGTACTGCAAGGATAGACGGTCGGAGATTTTTTGCTCATTGCCTACGTACAGCGCCGACTCGTCGCCGTAGCGGGGATCGAGGCTGATGTCGCGGCGCTCGCCGCTGGATATGGCAATGGCCCGGCCGGGACGGGTGTCGTAGGAGATGTACTGCCCGCCGAAGCTGAGCTGATTGTTGGGCGTCAGGTAGTAAGTAAAGTCCGGCTTGATGCTCGTACTGATGATCTTGGATTTCCACTCAAACTTATCCTTGGCATCCGGATCGTTCCGGTCCGATTCCAGCGAGTAGTCGTAATTGCTGTAATAGGTAGTCAGGTTCATGAAAAGTTTGTTCGAAAAAACGTGGTTCCAGCGGGCAGTGGCGGTGCCATTGCCCCAGCCGAATCCAAAGTCAGCCCCAAACACATCGCGACCAAAGTACCCCGATGCAAAAAAGGTATTCTTATCATCCAGTCGGTAGTTGATCTTGGCCGTAAGATCGTAGAAATTGAACCGGGTGTTTTTGAGATCTTTGTTCAGGAAAGGCTTGGCCAGTACATCAATGTAGGAGCGCCTAGCCGCTAAGATAAACGACCCTTTACCCGCCGCAAAGGGCTGCTCGTAGGTCAGGCGGGAGAAGATGGTACCGATGCCGCCGTTGACCTCACGCTTTTTGGTATTTCCTTCCTTCATCCGCACATCCAGAATGGACGAAATACGCCCCCCGTACTGCGCCGGAATACCGCCCTTGATCAGCTTCACGTCCTTCACCGCATCGGGGTTGAAGACAGAGAAGAAACCGAACAAGTGGGAGGAGTTATAGACCGGGGCTTCGTCGAGCAGGACCAGGTTTTGGGATACGTCGCCTCCCCGTACATTGAAGCCCGAGGCTCCTTCGCCCACGGTGGTCACGCCGGGTAGCAATTGGATGCTTCGTATCACGTCCACCTCCCCGAGCAGGGCCGGAATCTGGCGGATGGTTTTGATGTCGATCTTATTTACGGACATTTCCATGCTCCGCACATTTTCATCCTCCTTGCGGGTAGAGACCACTACCTCCTGCAACTGGGTACTCTCCGTCGCCATTTCTATTTCCAGGCGCTGATCCGCTTTCATGCTGACCGGCTTGGTCTGTTTTTCGTAGCCTATGTAGGAAAATACCATCGTATATTGCCCCTCGGGCAAGGTGATGGAATAAAACCCGTACGGATTGGTGGTGACGCCCGTTGCCACTTCCCGCACATACACCGATACCCCGATGAGCCCTTCGCCATTCTTTATATCTTTCACGTAGCCACTAACCGTATATTTTCCCTGGGCGTAGATGTGTGTACCAGAAAAAAGGGCCAAAAGCCCAAATACCACTACCTGTATATGCTTCTTCATCACATTGGATTTTTCATGTCTACCTGCACAAAACAAAGCACAACGCGATTAGTTTGGTAGGGAAATATGATGAACCAACGGATTACAGGCCTGAGTGGGAATAAACAGGGGACTAAGATAGGATCAGAATACGCTTTCTTGCTGAGAAGGCCAAAGTTAACTGTCCGGTTTCGGGCGTGGAGCTTACCCTAAGCACAGAAAGCCTCTCCGAAATCGAAGAGGCTTTCTGACCGATGTCTTGAAGAACGTTTATACGCTCAGCGTACCTTTGCTGTATGCTTTGCGGATAGTGGCCTCAATGCCATTTTTGTTGATAGTACGAAGCGCCGACGTAGATACTTTCAACGTAACCCACTCTCCCGTAGAAGGTAGGAAAAAACGCTTTGTTTGCAAGTTTGGATAAAACTTACGCTTGGTCTTATTATTAGCGTGGGAAACGTTATTTCCGACGCGAGTTCTTTTTCCGGTAATTTGACAAACCTTAGCCATGATCTTTCAATTTTTGCAAATGAGGGTGCAAAGATAGGAAAATCAGACATCTATGCAAACCTTGGGGTGAAAAAATTAAACATTTTGCGGGGACTCATCCGATTTACGATAGCCATACGGGCAGTGTCGGCACCCACTTTTGCAACAGTAGCCCCTTTTGAGGTGGTAGGCTTCCGTAAAAACCATAAAACCTTGCTCATTCAGGTAGTAATCCTCCCTGGCCAGGCCAGGTCGGGTGTCCTGGGACGAGTCTTCCTTGCTTTTGGTGCTCACAGTTGCGCTTAGATGGGGGTTTTGCTACCTTTACATATAAACCCTTTGTCGGGTTCCCTTGTTAGAAAACTATTCAAAAAAGCAGTAATGCATTACATAGAAACTACATATTCGGCAGCTACGGAAAAGGCCATTGAGCTGGAATGGAAATACGGCGCTCATAATTACAAACCCATGCCCGTGGTCCTGAGCCGGGGCCAAGGCGTGCACGTGTGGGACGTGGAGGGAAATCAGTACCTTGACTTCCTGTCGGCCTACAGCGCCGTTAGTCAGGGACACTGCCATCCGCGCATTGTGAACGCTATGATCGAACAGGCACAGCGCCTTACGCTTACTTCCCGGGCTTTCCACAGCGATCGGCTGGGTGAATGCGAAAAATTCCTGTGTGAGTATTTTGGCTTTGATAAGGCCCTGATGATGAACTCGGGCGTGGAAGGCGGCGAGACCGCCCTGAAACTTACCCGTAAATGGGCCTACAAAGTAAAAGGTGTACCGGCCAATCAGGCCGTGACCGTATACGCTACCGGCAATTTCTGGGGGCGCACACTGGCGGCCATCTCTTCCTCTACCGACGAGTCCAGTACCAATGACTACGGCCCTTTCCTACCCGGCAGCGCGCTGGTGCCCTACGATGATCTGAATGCCCTGGAAGATATTTTCAAGAAAAACCCGAACGTAGCGGGCTTTATGGTAGAGCCCATTCAGGGAGAAGCCGGTGTGGTAGTACCCCAGGAGGGCTACCTGAAAAGCGTGCGCGAGCTCTGTACCCGATACAATGTGCTTTTTATTGCGGATGAGGTACAAACCGGCATCGGTCGTACGGGCAAGCGCCTGGCCTGTGATTGGGAAGGAGTAAAGCCGGATATTCTGGTATTAGGCAAGGCGCTTTCCGGAGGTACCATGCCCGTATCCGCCGCCCTCGCCGACGACGAGGTAATGATGACCATCCGGCCCGGCGAGCATGGTTCCACCTACGGCGGTAATCCCCTGGCCTGCGCCGTGACCATCGAAGCCCTGCGCGTAGTAGACGATGAGAAGCTGGCCGATAACGCCGAGGTAATGGGGCAACTGTTCCGTAATCGTATGGAACAACTGCAACAAAAAACACCTTTGGTAGAACTGGTACGGGGAAAGGGACTGCTCAACGCCATTGTCATCAACGACACCGAGGATAGCTCAACCGCCTACGACCTATGCCTGAGCATGATGCACAAAGGCCTGCTCTGCAAGCCCACCCACGGCAACAAAATCCGCTTCGCCCCCCCATTGGTCATCAACGAGGAACAATTGAATCAGGCGTGTGATATTATTGAAGAGACCTTTCTGGGCAATTAGTGAATGATAGAATGATAGCGGACGCCGCGCGGAATGAATAGAATGATAGAATGATAGAATTAATTATTTTTTTTTTTCTATTCACTCATTCTAACATTCACTCATTCTATCATTGCCCCTTCCCCTCACCTCACCCGCTCATCCTGTCGGTAATAGCCGTCTTCGCGCCTTCCGTTGGCTCGGATGAGGACGCCGTAGCCTTCGCGCATGCCTTTGCTGAAACTCCCTATAAACTGTTCGCCGTCCGAATAGTAATAGGTACCCTTGCCATGGGGGACATTTTCAAGAAAATAGCCTGCAAACTTATCCCCGTTGGTAAAATAGTAAGTACCTCTTCCCGAGCGCAAATCGTATTTGAAATCACCCCGGTAGCGTATCATCCCGCCGGGATAAAACTGCACACCTAATCCATGCTTTTTGCCATTCATAAATTCGCCCTCGTAGCGCTCCTGGTTCTCCCGGATCAGGATGCCGGGGCCATTGAAGCAGTCGCCCGAAGCACAGCCTTTGGGAGCATGGTAGGTAATGTCGGTTTCTACTTCGTCGGCCTTCGGAGCGGGTCGGGTAGCCGGGCGGTACACTGGTGTTTCTTTACGGGGGGCCGGTACCGAAGCCGTCACCGGAGCGTTGGAGGTAGTTTTATTGAATAGGGGGTACATGCGTTCCGCGTCGGTCCAGCCCCGGCTAATGGCATCGGTCCGGATTTGACGACCGGGATGGGAATCGGTATTTTCTTCGCTCGACAGCGTCCGGATCGCAATCAGGGATTCGGGCAAAGAAGCTCCCAATTGATGCAGGACAAAACCGGAAAAGCGGTCGGCTTCCAGTTCTTTTTCGGGCCGGCTGCCCATGCCATCAATCGTATGCCCCTGCAGGTGGTGGCCTATCTCGTGGGCTACGATGCTAATCGCCGACCAGTCAGTTTGGGTAAGGCTTTCAACCTGCTTCATGAACTGCCCGTCGTAAATGATAAACCGCTTCCCATCCACTACGGTGGCAAAGCAATTTTCGGTCTTAGGACATTCCACCACCACAAAATTGCGGGTGAGGCCTACGGGCTGTACGAATACGCTCCACTACGCGCTCAGCGTGGCGGTTGGACGTAAACGATAAATAATTACAAATCTCCTGAGGGTTGCGCAGGCCATTTCCGACATAGTTACACACAAAGGCTTCGTCGGACTTCTGGGCAGCCAGCGAACCAATGGTCAGGGTACTAAGGCAGATAATTAATCCAAAAAAATTCAAGTGGGGGGTTTTCATGGGCAGAATGCAGCTAAAAGGAACATCTGAAATCGTTTATTTTTCGTAAATAATAACGGTAAAACCGGGGATGTCTTGCACGGTGGTTGGCAAAAATGATTTTTTTGGCTTATTCGGAGATTGATGCTTATTTTTGAAGAGGAAAATCTACGACGTGTAAATACTGAAATTGAGCGAATTGCGTTTCATACCAACCTAGACTAATTATAGTAAATAACCTTACTTTTGTTCATGAGGAAATCGATTTTTTTTGGGATTTTAAGTGTAGCGGCGCTGCTGGTTTCGTGCCGCGAAAAGGTCGTGGATCCCGTTGGTACCGTACCCGATACGGAGGTCAATGCGTGGATTTTGGATAATATGAAAACCTGGTACTTCTGGAACGATAAGCTGCCCGCTAGTCCTAATGCGAACCAGAAACCACAGGACTTTTTCAGTTCTCTTTTGTATAGATATGACGCTACCCTGCGTCCAGACGGGGATCGTTTTTCCTGGTTACAGGAGAGTGCTGATGAACTGAAAGCTTCGCTAAGCGGAGAAACCACAAGCCCTGGCCTGGAGTTTCGCCTTATCCGCTATACCAGTACCGGTGAGGATATCTTTGGCGTAGTTACGTACGCGGTAAAAGGATCGCCGGCCGAAAAAGCTGGCTTTAAACGTGGGGACTATTTTACCCACGTAAATGGCCAAAAGCTGATGTTATCCAATTATTCCTCGCTGCTATATACGGGAACCGATGCTAAAACCTTCACGATGGGCACTCTGAACGCCGAAAATACCGTAGTGAGTAGCGCCGTTACCCGCTCCGTAGCCGTTTCGGTTATTCAGTCCAATCCGGTTTATTTTGATACTACCTACGTAAGAGGCGACAAGCGGGTAGGGTACCTGGTGTACCATCAGTTTATCCCCGGCCCCAATGGAAGCAGCGTCAAAACCTTTGACCAGGAGCTGGAAAAAGTGTTTGCCAATTTCAAGACTAAAGGTGTCAATGAATTAATCGTAGATTTCCGTTACAATCGGGGTGGATACGTGAGTTCAGCTACCCAAATCGCCAGTCTGATTGCAAAAGGCGTGACTACTAATGATGTTTTCTTTTACAAAGAATACAACAAAATCGTTACCCCGGATCTGGAAAAGGAGTACGGGAAGTCTTTCTTTCAAGACAACTTCGTAAGCAAGAGCCAGAACTTGGGAGGAAATTTGAGCCGCGTATTTTTCCTTACCTCCACCTCCACGGCCTCAGCCAGCGAACTGGTAATCAATGGCTTGAAGCCCTTTATGCCTATATTCATGGTGGGAGGTAAAACCACTGGCAAAAATGTGGGCTCTATTACGCTCTCTGACGATAAGAAGCGCATCAAATGGGGCATTCAGCCGATAGTATCCCGTTCATCCAACAGCCTGCGTAGTTCTGAGTATACGGCCGGGTTTTCGCCCAACGTAGCCAAAACCGAAGGCATAGTACTCTACCCCTACGGAGATCCGCGCGATCCGCTGCTGGGTGAAGCCCTTTTTCAAATATTTGGTACCCGCATCGCCCGCCGTGGCCTTGAGGAGGTTGATTTGCCCAAAACCGGCCCGGAGGTGCATTCTTCTATTGATTTGAATGCAGGAGGCGGCAACATGTTCTTTGAACTGCCCACAAGGCGCACGCCCTGAAAACTGATTTCATTCAAATTTCATTTCCGACCATGCCCACTGATTTGTGGGCATGGTTTTTTGTTATAAACTCTTCGTACCTTGTACATTCACCTCAATCATTTTAACCTAAAACTCTAAATCAGCATTACTATGGGTATCTTCACTTGGATTATTGTAGGCCTCATTGCCGGCGCCATCGCCAAAGCCATTCACCCGGGCAAGGATCCCGGCGGGTTTATCGTCACTATGCTCATCGGTATCGCGGGAGCTGTTGTGGGCGGATTTATTTCCAGTGCTCTGGGCTTCGGCAGCGTTGACGGGTTTAATATTGGTAGCCTGTTTATCGCTATCTTAGGAGCTGTATTGCTTCTCTTTTTGTATCGTAAGTTTAGCGGCAGTAAGTCTTAGTGAGGGGTACTTTACAAAAATAACCGTCCTGCGGTGATACAAGAAAGGGGAGCCCATCGGCTCCCCTTTCTGCTTTTGTTGCTGTCCAACATCAAAAATCATCCATTCCTTCATTGTCCCGCTCCTCGCGCTCCCGTTGCAGCTGCTGGATTTGCTTACCAAATCGGTAGGTAAACCCGATGAACGCTATGCGCGACTCACGCTTGGCGGAGGTATAGCTCGTGAACCCTTCTCCGAAGGTATTGATCCGAAAACGCAGGGTGTTGAACACATCGCTCACGCGCAGGCTGATGGCCCCCCGGCCCTTCAGTACTTCTTTCTTAACCCCCACATCCACGTTGAAAAAGCTCTGGATTTCACCCTGAGGAATAATGAAGGGCGAGCGGTAGTTGACGCTTATCTGGCTGTCAAAACCTTTTGCAATGGTCATATTGGAATTTACGCGGGCGCTCCAGCTCCGGTTCGACTGCGTAAGTACGTCGGGTACCCCCGGGTCACCCTTAATCGTGGCCATGTAGTACGAGAAATTTCCGTTGGCTTTCCACCACTTGGTAATATCCTGGTTGAGGACAAACTCTAACCCGTAGGAGTAGGAGCGGGCCAAGTTGAGGTAGGTCTGCTCGGTAACACCATCGTCGCGCAGGCGGCGGTAGCGCGTTACGTTGTCGGTGGTGGCGCGGTAAAAGGCCGTGGAAGTCAGGGAGGTACTTTTTCCGTACCATAGGTGGCTCAATTCAAAGGAGTTAATAAGCTCGGGCCGGAGATTGGGATTACCAAACTGGATGTTGAGCGGATCCGAAATATCGGTGAATGGATTCAGAGCCCGGGTCCAGGGGCGGTTGATCCGGCGGGTATAGTTTACCTGCATTTTCTGCGCCTTGTTGAGGTTGTAGTTTACAAAGGCACTCGGAAACAGGTAGATGTAGTTTTGGGTGTTAACTTCGTTGGTCGTACGTTGCTCGGTGGTCAGGTTGGTATTTTCCAGGCGTAGCCCCACCTGATAGCTCCATTTTGCCAGCTCCTTGCCGTAGTTGGCGTAAGCGGCGCTGGTATGTTCGTCGTAGATAAACCGGTTGGAAAGCGTCGGATCGGGGATCCACAGCTGCGTATCACCGATCTGATTCTCAAATTGAAAATCGCCATCCAACAGGCGGTTCGTATATTTTAAGCCGGTCTCCAGCTTTCCCTTGTTTTTGAGCGGCTCCACAAAGTCCAGCTGCATCACCGCCACGCGGTTGTTGTTCAGGCGGGTGTTGCGCTGCACGAGGTCTTCGGCAATAGGTAAGCCAGTGGCATTGGTTGTAGACTGGCGGAACAACGAAAGCTGATCGCTCGACGAGGTAGACAGGGTCGCATCAAAGGAAAGCAGGCGGTCTTTCTTATCGAACGTTTTGCGCAAGCCCAGCACGTAGTCGAGTCCACTGCCTTTTTCTTCCTCATCGGTCGTACGGTCAATCAGCTGCGTAATCTCACGGCTGCTGTTGAAGTAGCGGTAGGTACCCAAGTCACGGTCGCGGTCGTACTCGGGACGGTATAGTACAGAGCCACTCAGTTGGAGTTTGCTGGTGGCATTCCAATCAAAGCCAACCTGGAGGTTATGGTTTACGTCACGGCTGATCCCATCCTGGCGCTGTTCCAGGTACCTGAGTTCCTCGTTGTTCAAGTTAGTGCGATCATTGTTGCGGTACGAAAAGCGACGACGGTCCCGAAAATTATAGCTCATAAACGTATTCACCTTATTCCGTCGGTTGTTCAGGTTAATGGAAGCATTGTACTTGTCGCGGGTACCTAGGTTCAGGTCCGCACTCCCATTGAACCCTTCGGCTTTTTCTTTCTTCAAAACAATATTGATGATACCAGCTGCGCCATCTGCATCAAACTTGGAGGAAGGGTTAGTAATGACCTCGATAGTTTCGATGTTGCTCGCCGGAATCTGATCCAGCACAGCCTGCCGGTCCAGGCCGGTAAGGCCCGAAGGCTTGCCATCCACCAGAATGATTACGTTCTCACTTCCCCGCAGGCTCAGATTCCCGTCAATGTCCACGGTTACGGAAGGTACATTCTGCATAATATCCAGGGCACTGCCCCCCAGTGTAGTGGGCAGCTTGTCCACGTTGATGATTTTCCGATCCAGCGAGTATTCGATGAGTTCCTTTTGTCCAGTGATGATTACGGTATTCAGCTCCCGGGCGGTCTGAGTCATGGGGATGGTTCCCAAATCCAGCACAGGTGCATCGGCGGTCAGAATGATGTTCTTTTTGGAAATATTCTGAAACCCCAGCGACTGGATCAGAATATAGTACAGGCCTGGACTCACGTTGGTAAGTTTGAAAATGCCCTTCTCATCGCTAATCACGCCACCGGCGGCCGTTGAATCGGCTGCTCGGAAAAGAGCGATACTTCCAAACTGAACGGGAAGTTTCTGGCCTTCCTTCTCGTAGAGCAATTTGCCTTCAATGGTTCCCTGAGTAGGAACTGCGCTTGGTGCCTGGATTGAAGGCAGTATAGTTTGCGCATAGCCACTCGAAAGAAGCAAGGCAAAAAGTAAAGTAAAATAATGGGTTGGTAAAGACTTCATGTGTTTGGTTTGTTGGATTATTCTCTTTCAGAACTACCTTCTCGTGGAGAATAATCGATTTCTGATTATTGCAATTAATGTTTATACATCAAAAATTCGTACCAGACTTTTTGTACCCAGCAGAATACCTTCTGGCGGCTGAGGGGGAATATTCTACACCTAATGGAGTGGGGGATATTTACCCCAACCCGAATTTATAGCTAACAAAGCCTCGATAACCCATTCGCTTTGCTATTTTTGTCCTAACAACTTTATCATACTTAACCTGACTAACCAGCTCACTATGAAAAAAATACTATTCTGTACGATTTTGCTCTGCCTGGGCGTGTCTCTGGGGATTTTTGCTCAGAAAAAGAAAAAGTCAACTACCCCTCCTGTAGCAACCACCCTCGAAGCGACCTCCGCTTCGGATCGGATGAAGGGCTACAATCAGCGCAAAACCCTGGATGCCGCTTCCCTGGTCAATAATGTGAAGTTCCGGGCCATTGGCCCCACCGACATGAGCGGACGCGTGGTGGATCTGGATGTAAACGACGCCAATCCCACGCAGTTTTACGTAGCCTACGCCTCGGGCGGCTTGTGGAAAACCGACAACAACGGCATGAGCTTCACGCCGCTGTTCGACAATGAGTCGACCATGACCATCGGCGACATTGCCGTCGACTGGAAAACCAACGGACAAACCATCTGGGTGGGGACCGGTGAGAATAATTCGAGCCGCTCGTCCTACGCGGGTGATGGCGTGTACAAGTCGACCGACGGGGGTAAAACCTGGCAGCACATGGGGCTGGAGGCTACCCACCACATCGGGCAGGTGATTTTGCACCCCTCCGATCCCAATACGGTATGGGTAGCGGCCGTGGGCCACCTGTATAGCCCCAACGATGAGCGCGGCGTGTACAAAACCACGGATGGCGGCAAAACCTGGACCAAAACGCTTTTTGTGGACGGCAACACCGGCGCCATTGATCTCGACATTCATCCGACCAACCCCAACGTGCTTTTTGCCTCGATGTGGTACAAAGAGCGTAGCGCCTGGAATTTTGTCGAAGGCGGCAAAACCTCGGGCATCTACCAGTCGACCGACGGCGGTACCACCTGGCAATTGCTCAGTACCCCCGCGAGCGGCCTGCCGCAGGGCGAAGGCGTGGGCCGCATCGGACTGACGGTCTATCCCCGCGACCCCAAGATCATGTATGCCTTTGTGGATAATCAGGATAAGCGCAAGCCGGAGGCCAAAAAGGAAGAGGAGGGCCTGACCGTGCAGCAGTTGAAGAATATGACCGTGGAGGAGTTTACCAAACTACCCGACCTGATCATCAACGAGTTTCTGGATAAAACCAGTTTCCCCGCCAAAAACACCGCCGCTCAGCTCAAAAAGGACATTAGCGCCGGTAGCCTGAAAGTGAAGGACGTGTATGACTTTGTGGCAGGTGCCAACGACGAACTCATTTCTGCCCCCGTAAAAGGCGCCGAGATATACCGCACCGACGATGGGGGCAAATCCTGGAAAATCACCCATACCGAACCCCTTGATCTGGTCTATACTTACGGCTACTACTTCGGGCAGATTTTTGTAGCTCCCAGCGATCCTAATCTGTTGGTTACGTTCGGGGTACCCATCCTGCTGTCGGAAGATGGCGGCAAAAGCTGGAAGAGCGTGGATAAGGAAAACGTCCACTCCGATCACCACGCGCTCTGGATCAACCCCAACAACCCCAATCACATGATCAATGGCAACGATGGCGGCGTCAACGTGACCTATGACCGGGGCAAGCACTGGTCGCACCTGAACTCCGAGCCGCTGGGACAGTTTTATGCCATTGCGGTGGATATGGAAAAGCCCTACAATGTGTACGGTGGCTTGCAGGACAACGGCGTGTGGACGGGTACCTCGCGGCCCCGTGAAAATGCGCCGCTTCCCGAGTGGAAATCCATCATGGGCGGCGACGGCATGCAGGTACAGGTGGACTTTCGCGACAATAGCACGGTCTATACCGGCTTTCAGTTTGGCAACTACTTCCGGCTGGATAAAAGCAAAAGCGGCTTCGGCAGCATGAAACGGCTGGCCATGCCCCGCGAAATCGGTGATCCCAAGCTGCGCTTCAACTGGCAGGCACCTATCCATTTGTCCCGGCACAATCAGGACATTGTGTACTTCGGTTCCAACAAATTTCACCGTAGCCTCGACAAGGGCGAAACCTTCGAAACCCTATCGGGCGACCTCACCAAGGGGGGCAAAGAGGGCGATGTACCCTTCGGTACCCTGGCTACGATCGACGAGTCGCCCAAGCGTTTCGGATTGATTTATGCCGGTAGCGACGACGGTCTGGTGTGGGTATCCAAAGATGCGGGCTATAGCTGGACCAAGATTTCGGATGCCCTGCCCCAGAATCTGTGGGTAAGCCGCGTGACGGCCTCCGCTCACGCCGAAGGTACCGTGTACGTATCGCTCAACGGCTACCGCAACGACAACTTCCTGCCCTACCTCTACGCTTCCACCGACTACGGCCAAACCTGGAAAACCATCGGCACCGACCTGCCCGCCGAGCCGATCAACGTCGTGAAAGAGGACCCTGCCAACGCCAATATTCTGTACGTCGGTACCGACCACGGCGTGTATATCTCGCTGGATAAGGGTACCTCATTCATGCGGATGTCGGGCGGTCTGCCCGCCGTGGCCGTGCACGACCTGCTGGTACATCCCCGCGACAAGGAACTGGTGGTAGGTACCCACGGGCGCTCCATCTACGTAGCCGATGTGAGCCTGGTGCAGCAACTGGCGGATAGTTTGCGTCAAAAATCCGTGTATGCCTTTGCCCTTGACCCTGTTACTTACAACGAGCGCTGGGGCCGGGTGAGGAAGTACGAAGAGCCCGAACCCTTGAAGTACGTTATTCCTTTTTATACCAAAACCGCCGGTACCTCCACCATCACCATCCAAACGGACAAGGGGCTGACGTTGGCTACCCTGAAAGACGACAGCGAAAAGGGCCTGAACTACGTGACGTGGAATCAGACGGTGAGCGCGGATGTGAAGTCAGATTACGAGCAGTATCTCAATGCTGCCAAGAAAAAAGACGATAAAGAGATAAAACTGGAAGTAGCCGAGGACAAAAATCTGTACATCCAGCCCGGTAAGTACAAGGTCGTCATCGCTACCGCCGACGGAGCCAAAACCGAACAAACGCTAACGATCAAAGCCCCCGAAAAACGCGCTTCGCGCCGGGGCATCGTGACGCGGGCCATTCCTTCTACTCCGGGAGAGTGGGAGGAGTATAGGGAAGAGGAGTTGGGAATGGAGGAGGTGAAGTAGAGAGTTTATTTTCACGCAGACAGCGTTTCAGAACGCTGTCTGCGTTAGCCTGGACACAGCTTGCCAAATCTGCTGGTGCAATAGAATTGGCAAGCTGTGTCCAATTTTTCGTTATCTTGTAAAAAAGATAGTTATGAACGCGTTACGAACTTTTGCAACAGCCGACAGCGAAGGCAATCTCACCATTCGGGTTCCCGAGGAATACCGCCAAAAGCAGGTAGAAGTAATCGTATTGCCCGTAGAAAATATCGTAATTCCCAAAGACAGGTACTACTTTGAGAATTTGGCCAAAATTCAGAATCCCAAAGACGCCGAATGGAAAGAGGCCCGAAATAAAATGGCCAGTCAGGCCGAAAAAAGTGGGTTGACTCCTGAGCTACTGGATGATATTCTGAGCAATCCTGAATGAAGAAGCTCGCTGTTTGCGACACTAATCTGTTGCTAAGTGCAGTCCTATTTCCCAAATCCGTTCCTGCTCAGGCCCTTGATAAAGCTACGGAGGATTGTCTTCTAATAGTTTCGATAGAGACCCTTTCCGAACTCTTTGAGGTTCTGAAACGGACTAAGTTTGATAAGTACATTGACCTTGAAACGAGGCTTCAATTTTTTGACGTCTACCAACAGCGTTCGCTATTGATCGAAATCACTCATACGGCTAAGGATTGTCGGGATCCCAAAGATGATAAATTTTTAAATCTCTCGCGTAGCGCCTCCGCTCGCTACCTTGTCACGGGCGATCGTGATCTATTGGAATTGAACCCTTACTTTGGAACGCAGATTTTATCTCCCGCTGAATTTTTGAAAGCTCAGTAGTAGAATAAAATTTTTTGAAAAAATATCTCATCGTAATATTGCGATTAATAAAAATCTCCTTACCTTTGGAGCATCAAAAGAGATTTACCTAGCCATGGGAGCTACCAAAACCGAAGAATTCACCGCCGAAGAAAACCGCATGGCGGAGCTGGCCAAGGCCTTCGCGCATCCGGCCCGCGTGGCGATTCTGCGGCTACTGGCGGAGAAAAAAGCCTGTGTTTGCGGCGATCTGGTGGATGAGCTACCCTTGTCGCAAGCCACGGTGTCGCAGCATTTGAAAGAATTGAAGCGCATCGGGATTATCAAGGGTGATATCAATCCTCCCAGGGTGTGCTACTGCATCAATGAAGTAGTGTGGGAAGAAGCGCAGAAAGCTTTTGCCGGTATGTTTGATACCTTTAAAGTAGCCGGTTGCTGCTAAAATTTTTTACCATAGATTATCGTAATATTACAATGAAAAAGTAAGCAAAATTCCAACATAAACTATCTAACAAAACATCTATTAGCCATGAAAGAAACCAATGATCAAGCCCTGAAAGAAATCGTACGCCAGAAGTACGCCCAGATTGCCGAACAGGACCCTTCCCTCAATGCGGCCTCCTGCTGCGGGGCCGGACCCTCCTCCAAAGAGGTATGCAACATCATGACTGATGATTACTCCGACTTGCAGGGCTACACCGCCGAGGCTGATCTGGGCCTGGGCTGCGGGCTGCCCACGCAATTTGCGAAAATCCAAAAAGGAAACGTGGTGATTGACCTGGGCTCGGGAGCGGGTAATGACTGCTTCGTGGCCCGCTCCGAAACGGGCGCGGAAGGCAAGGTGATTGGGATTGACTTTACGGAGGCCATGATTAGCCGGGCCCGCATCAACGCCGAAAAGCTGGGCTACCACAATGTGGAATTCCGGCAGGGCGATATCGAGGCCATGCCCGTCAGCGACAACGTGGCCGACGTGATCGTGAGCAATTGCGTGCTCAACCTGGTACCCAATAAGCGGAACGTATTTGCCGAGATATTCCGGGTGATGAAGCCGGGTGGTCATTTTAGTATCTCCGACATCGTGCTGCTGGGCGAGTTGCCCGAACAGTTGCAGGAAGCCGCCGAAATGTACGCCGGATGCGTATCCGGGGCGATTGCCAAGGAAGAGTACCTGGGCCTGATTGAACAAGCGGGTTTTGAGGGCATTACCCTGCAAAAACAAAAGCCCATTTATTTGCCGGATGATATTTTGGAAAAGTACCTTACCACCGAAGAAATCGCCGCCTTCCGCGCTGGTGCCTCGGGCATCGAAAGCATCACGGTCTACGCCGAAAAACCAGTCCAGGCACCTGAGGTAGAGCTGGAATTTAGTGCCGCTACGTCCCGCGACTTTGCCGATGTAGCCCACCTGCTCCAATCCGAAAATCTGCCTACCGACGATCTTAGCCCGGAGGTACCCCACTTCCTGCTGGCCCGCGCCAAGGGTACCCTCGTAGGGGTAGCCGGGCTGGAAATATACGGTACCGATGCGCTGCTTCGCTCCGTGGCGGTACACAAAGACTACCGGAATTTCCGCATCGCCCAACGACTCACCAATGATTTGATCAAACAAGTGAAGCTGATCGGCGTGAAGGACGTGTACCTCATCACGACTACCGCCGACAAGTACTTCGAGAAGCAGGGCTACGCCCGGATAGACCGGGCCACGGCACCCGCCAGTATCAGCGCCACGCAGCAATTCAGCAGCCTGTGCCCCAGCTCGGCCGTAGTCATGCACCGCCGGGTCGAAAAACCCAAAGTGAAGTTATCGGAGGTGCAGAACTCCTGCTGCGCACCCGGTAGTGGTTGTTGCTGAGGAGTTATTTTAGAACTCCAAAGGCGGAGAGGAGTGGTGAGCAACTATTCCGTTAAAAGAAAGTTCTTATCATAACTCCCTGCTAGAGGCGATACTTAAGCACATTTTGTATACATTCAACAAACCAAAAACGACCTTTATACTATGAAGACTCAGACTTCTTTTATTGGATTGAATCTCGAAAAAAGCCGGGAACTAGCCGGCAAGCTGAACGAACTGCTAGCCAACTACCAGGTATTCTATATCAATACCCGGGGCTTTCACTGGAACATCAAAGGCGATAAGTTTTTTGAACTGCACATAAAGTTCGAGGAGCTGTATACTAATCTTCAAGTGAAGAACGACGAGATTGCCGAGCGGGTTCTGACCCTGGGACATACTCCGCTACACAGCTACTCCGACTACCTGGCTCAGTCAAAAATCAAGGAAAAAACTGGCGTCAGCAACGGGAAAGAGGCGATTCAGTCGATCCTCGAATCGTTCGAAGCCATCATTACGTTACAACGCGCTCTTCTGACCCTGTCGGCCGATGCCGACGACGAAGGAACCAACGCGCTGATGAGCGACTATATCCGGGAGCAGGAGAAACTAGTGTGGATGTACTCTTCCTACCTCAATAGCTAGTATCGACACTTGACGGAAAAAGCCCTAGATTGTTCACGGTTTAGGGCTTTTTAACAAACTGCCCTCATTTACTAGGATCATGGATACCGCCCTACAAACCTATATTGATACTCTCGACCTTCTCCACATTCCGGCAGATCGCCAGGTAGTCCTGGAATCTCTCAGTACCTATGTGAGGGAGAAAGGTCAAAAGGATGAAGAAATACAGCTCACCTTCATCTGTACCCACAACTCGCGCCGCAGTCACTTGGGGCAGGTGTGGGCACAGGTAGTGGCAGCTCACTTTGGGGTTTCTGGCGTCAAAACCTTCTCGGGCGGTACGGAAGCCACGGCCTGTAATCCGCGCACGGTCGCGGCTTTTGAGCGGGCCGGATTTCGGGTAGCCAAAACTACTGAAGGCGACAATCCGTTGTACGAAATCCGTTTTGACAAGGCACTGCCGCCAGTAGTAGTTTTTTCGAAAGTATACGACCAGAGTCCCAATCCCACCGACCACTTCGCGGCCATCATGACGTGCAGCCACGCCGACGAGAACTGTCCGTTTATCCCCGGCGCCGAAAAACGGTTTGCCATCACGTACACCGACCCCAAGGAAGCGGACGATACCCCGGCCGAAAGTGAAACCTACGACGCTCGCTGCCGACAGATCGCCGAAGAGATGATGTACGTGTTCTCGCGGGTATAACTATTGGAAGCAACTATCCAAAGCCTCCTGATTTGTCGGGAGGTTTTTGTATTTTTGTGTAAATGAAATTTGTACTTGATGCTCCACAAAACCCGAGGTATTGCCCTGAGTTATATCCGCTATCGGGAGTCTTCCATTATTGCGAAGATCTATACTGAAGCCTTTGGGATTCAGAGCTATATTGTGAACAGTGTTCGGAGTAGCCGCTCCAAAGCCAACCGTATCGCGCTTTTCCAGCCCCTTACGCTGCTGGATCTGGTAGTATACCATAAAAACAAGACAGATTCCCTGCATAGGATTTCAGAGATCAAGTGCCGGATACCCTTCCATAGCTTGCCGTTTGAAATTATCAAATCCAGTCTCTCGCTGTTCCTGACCGAGATTCTGACTAAAAGTTTGCGGGAAGAAGAAGAAAATGTACCCCTGTTCGATTTTTTGGAAGAGGCCGTTCTCTACCTGGATAATGCCGAAGCAGGCTACGAAAATTTTCACCTGCACATGCTGGCTCAGCTGGCGTTTTACTTGGGTTTCGGCATGGAAACAGTAGCCGATCTGAGCAACGAGCTGCGGGAAAATCACTACCCCCTCACCCCCGATACCCGGCAGAGAGAAGCTTTGCAAGTTTGGATTTCGGCTCCCTTTGGAACCCCCGTTGCTCTTGACAGAACCCGAAGACTGTCGCTATTGGAAATGCTGGTATTTTTTTACAAAATACACCTCGATTCGCTGGGTGAAATCAAATCCCTGGAAGTTTTGCACGAGGTACTCAGCTGACTCCGGTCAAAGGGAATAGCAAGCTTCTCTTTACGTATAGTAACTAACCGGATTATATTTGAGAAAATTTGTTAAATTTGGTATAGTTATTGCCTTATTTTAAGCCTATTACCAGATTTTCCCTACTATGAAAAAAATACTATACGTACTCACACTATTTGCTATTATTTCCGGTTGTACCAATACGAACGAGGTTGCCCCGACTACTCCACCTGAGGCAAATGTGGCATCCAACTATCCTGCAAGTTTCTTGCACGATTGGTTCAAGCTGGAATGCCGCCTAGTAAAAGCGACACCCGGTTTTCTTCCGCCGCAGGCTGCCCGTGCCTTTGGATATACAGGTATTACGGCTTATGAGGCAGTATACCGGGGTATTCCGGGTGCCCAGTCGCTGGCTGGACAAGTGAACGGCCTCACGGCGGCGATGCTACCGCAGGCTGACGCCCTGAGTATTCAGTACCACTGGGGCATAGTGGCCAATGCGGCCATTGCCGAGATCATGCGCCTGATGTTTGATAAGAACCTGAGCCAGGCCAACCGAACCCTCATCAACCAAAAGGAGCAGGATTACCTGACCCAACTGGGTCAAACTGCGGCTAGCAAGGCGGTAGCCGATCTGTCGGCTCAACTCGGCAAGGAAATTGCTTCAGGAATATATGCCTATGCAAAAACCGACGGAGGGCACGAATCCTACCTGAATCCTTTCTCAAAACCTTACACAACGCCCACCGGCGTGGATCAATGGGTACCTACCGATGCTAATAACCTGACTCCTCTCAGCCCTCTCTGGAAAAACTGCCGCCCTTTGATGGCTTCCAATATGGCTTTTGCCCTTCCTCCCAAGCCTATCACCTTCTCAACCAGCCCGCAGTCTGACTTTTATAAAGCCGCTCAGCAAGTACATCAGGTGGTCAAAAACGGCACGGCCGAGCAACAGGAAATCGCCCGCTTCTGGGCGGATGATCCCTTTGCTACCTGCACGCCTACGGGCCATACCTTCAATATCCTAACCCAGCTCTTAGAAGAAACCGGGGCCTCCCTCGAAAAAGCAGCCGTAGCCTACGCCATGCTGGGCGTAGCCGAAAACGACGCCTTCATTACTTGTTGGAAAGTAAAGTACGATTACAACCTGATCCGGCCCGTTTCCTACATTCAAAAGTACATTGACCCCACGTTTAAAACCGTAATCGGCACCCCGCCCTTTCCTGCCTACACCTCCGGGCATGCTACGGAAGCAGCGGTGGGTGAGCGTATTTTTACAAAACTGTTTACGAACGGCGACGGCGTATATCCCTTTACGGATCGCTCGCAGGTGCAGCACGGATTTTCGGTACGGAAGTTCACCTCTTTCAGGCAGGCTGCCGAAGAGTGCGCCAATTCGCGACTGTATGGCGGTATTCACTACGACATGGACAATCAGCGGGGCTTGCAGATGGGCAGGGCGATTGGGGATAATGTCATTACGGCTCTCAAATGGCCAACCAACATCAAGTAGCAATCCGGAAACTACCTTTTTGAATGAAATCCTATTCTATCTTTTGTCTTTCCCTGCTTATGGGTGGGGTGCTACTATGTTGTCAGGAAAAAACCGTTTATGAGAATGACGTACGCCTGATGACGGAACTCCAATGCGAAGCCCGACGACTGAAAGAAGAGCGGTTCAGTATAGCCAACGCCCTACGTTTCCGGAACGATTCATTGACGAAGCTCAACATTCCACTGACCAACGTACAGAAACAGGAAGAGGATTCGATCAAAACAACGCTGACCATCCGCACGGGTGAACTAGCCGAACGCCTTACCCGTAGCATGGACAGTCTGTTTGCTGTTCATTACAAAACCGTGGAGGAGCGGCAGCAGTTTGATGCCGCCGTGGAGAAAAAACTGGGGGAGGTGTGCCAGTGAATGGCGGATAGTTGGTAACTTCGGTACCACTAACTTGCCATTTAGCACAAGATGTATGATTACCCTTGATAATTTTGAAGAAACAATAAGTTCCGAAATAGTCAAACGAGGGAAAGGCTATTTCCAAAACGGTGCAGTTACTTGTTTTGAAGAAGTTGACACGGGATCCTGGGAGGCGGAGGTAGAAGGATCAGATACTTACCAGTTGGAAATTTTGCTGGAAGGACGCACTGTTAAGGAATATGACTGCGATTGCCCCTACGATGGTGGGGAGTGCAAGCACCTGGTAGCGGTACTTTACGAGCTGCGTAAAGAAATTAAAAAAAACCAAACTACTTCAACTCCGAAGAAAACCAAAAAACTGACGCTAGAATCCCTGCTGGATAAGATCAGTTTGAAAGAGCTGCAAAGTTTTATTTTGGAATACGCTGCTTCTGACAAAACATTCAGTCAAAAATTCGAACTGCATTTTGCTGAAAAAGACGACCGCATTGACGTCAGAAAGAAATATACCGATCTGATCAACAAGATCTTCCGGACTCATTCCGATCGGGGCTATATTGGCTACAACGAGGCCCGGAAAGTAAGCCGGGAGTTGGACAAACTTGTGCAAATGGGATATCAATACGCCTCAAACGACAATTTTAAGGATGCCCTCACGGTAGGACAGGTACTACTAGTGGAACTAAGGAATGCGTACGAGGAAGCCGACGACTCGGCGGGTGAGCTAGGAGGGGTATTCTACGACATTGCTCAGCTTCTGGATGCCATAGCCACTTCTGAAGCAAGCCTGGAACTCAAAGAAGAACTACTCGAATTTCTGGCCAAGGAGCTGCAAAATCAGGCGTATTTTAGCTACGGAGACGGTGGACATGAACTATTGGGGATTATACCCAAAGTGGCCCTGGCGCTGGGCGATCCTGATATGTATTTGACTGCGCTGGATAGAATAGAGCGAAATGCAAGTAGCTATTTGAAAGAATCCCTAAAGGCAACCAGAATAAACTTCCTGCGCAGCATTGGCCGAACAGAAGCTGTAAACAGGGAAATTGAGGCCAATATGGACATCCCTCAGATTCGTCAAGGTGTGGTAGATAGTGCAATGAACCAGAAAGACTATGAAAAAGCCAAATCCCTGATTCGAGAGGGAATTTTGGTAGCCGAGCGCGTGAATCATTTCGGTGCGGCGAATAACTGGGAAAAGCAGTTGATGACTATTGCTGAACTTGAAAATGATACTTCACAAATTCGGTTACTGGCCAAAAAATTCGCGTTTGACCGGGTATTCAATCTGAGCTACTACCGCCAATGGAAAAAGACGTTTCCGACCGCAGAGTGGGAAAAGGAGATAGAAGCTCACATTCAAAAGGCTAGAAAGGATATAAAAAACAGGCCCAAGCAAGGGTTTTGGTCAGGCACAGAATCTGAACTTTTTCGAGTGCTCTCGCCTATTTTCATTGAAGAAAAGAAGTGGCCCCAACTTCTGGAATCTGTACAAAAGGAACCCAAATTGGAGGCATTGAATGTGGTGCTTCCGTATCTCGGTAAACTTTATCCCAAAGAACTTCTCGCCCTATACCTGCCCCTGCTCGATAGTTGGGGAAAACGGGTTTCCACCCGACCTGATTATGCTAATCTAGCCAATCAGATGAAGCTCGTTAAAAAAGAAATATCCGGCAGCGGGGAGGCAATTGATCAACTGGTTATTGCGCTTAAAGAGCAAAATCCGCGTCGCCCTGCCATGCAGGAAGAACTCAACAAGGTGCTGAGGAGCACGAAATAGGAAGGAACAGATCACCGAAACTATGGTGGTGGAACAGTTTTTGAGTAAATACGTTTTCAACAAAGCAGTACCCTTAATCATGTTTGAAATGAAAAAATACATACGTTTTACTCTTGGCCTGCTCCTGTTCGGCTCCTACTGCCAGGCCCAATCCATCAAAGGAGCCTGGAAATCTCAACAGCCTAATAACAGCACGGCTATTATGATTATAGCCGACGACTATATGATGATAGCTTCTTATGGCTTGCTTACTAAATACTTTGACCGCACCGAAGGCGGGCCGTTTACTTTGAAGGACGGAAAAATGGTTTATACCACTGAATTTAACAGCGCCGACACTACCGCTATCAACCAATCCATGGAGTATACCATTGAGCGCAAGGGCACCATTCTTTCCATGAAGCATGAGGATGAAGATTTGGTGTGGTCACTGGTTGACGACGCGGGCGATGTACCTATGGCCGGTACCTGGCATATCACCGGGCGGGCGGGGCAAAACGGCGAAATCGCAAGCATTCACCAACGTGGTACCCGCAAAACATTAAAAATACTTTCGGGCACCCGCTTTCAGTGGGCGGCCATTGATCCGGCCGTGAAGGGTTTTTACGGAACGGGCGGGGGTACTTATGCAATAAAAGATGGTATATATACCGAACATATTGAGTTTTTCTCGCGGGACAATAACCGGGTTGGGGCGGACTTATCTTTCAATTGGGCCTTAAAAGACGGCAAGTGGGATCACGCCGGCAAAAGCAGTCAGGGAGCTCCTATTCACGAAGTCTGGGAGAAGATTGACAAGAAGTAGCCCTTGGCAATCTAGCAGTCATAAATCAAACCCGGAGGCATCCCTCCGGGCTTTTTTATGTTCGAAGGGGCGCCTGAGCGGATTTCTTAAGGCTCCATTGATATGTATCTTATTTAGATTAATTCAAAACAATTAGATTTTTTCTTGCTATCCAGAAGAGCAGTCAGTAGTTTTACGTCCTTATTTATAATTAGTCTTATTACTGTTTAAAGGATATGAAAACTTTTATTTATCTATTTTCACTGGCATTGCTGAATGGATTGATATGCCTTCCCAGGCTAGCGGATGCTCAGGCAGACTACGGAAGTATAAAAGGAAGGGTCATGTCTACCGAAGGAGAATCCTTGATCTCGGCTTCGGTGTCTCTAAAAAACAGCCCGAAAGGCGCTATTACTGATTCGGAGGGAAGTTTTGAAATTGCCGGCCTGGAAGCAGGAAGCTATACATTGGCCGTTTCGGCCCTTGGTTTCGGCAAGATGGAAAGAAGCATTCGTGTAACGGCAGGTCAGGTGAGTCGCGTGGATATGGTCCTGAACCCAGTGGCAGACCAGCTCAACGAAGTGGTCATTACCGCCAGCCGCCGCCCCGAAAGCGTCAGCGAGGTACCCTCGGCCATGACGATCGTCAACCGGCGGCAGATTCAGGAGCAGGTAGCCATGAACGCCGACATCACCAACGTGCTGCAATACACCGTACCCGGCCTAGGGATTTCTACGGGCCGCTCGTCCAATACGGGCCAGACCCTGCGGGGTCGGCAGGTACTGGTACTCATTGACGGAATTCCACAGTCCACACCGCTGCGAAACGGAGGACGCGATCTCCGCACCATTGATCCCTCGGCCATCGAGCGCATCGAAGTCATCAAAGGCGCTACGTCGATCTACGGAAATGGCGCCGATGGTGGTATCATCAATTACATTACCAAACGCCCTGAAGGCAGCCAGGCTTTCTCGGGCCAAACCTGGGCCGGCCTCACCAGCGGGCTTACCAGTAACAACCAGGAGACATTGGGCTACCGGTTGAGCCAGCAGTTTTCGGGTCGTACCGACAAGGTCGACTATGTATTCAATGGTACCTACGAGCATACCGGCCTGATCCGGGATGCCGCGGGGGTGGCGGTTTCGCCTTTTTACAACATCGGAAAAATGAACAACTACAACCTGCTGAGTAAAGTAGGGTACACCATTTCGGGCAAGCAGCGGGTAGAGGCCATGTACAACTACTTCGCCGCCAAGTCTGACCTGGACTACGTGGAGCAGGTAGGAAAATACGGTCAAACGCCCACCATCGGCATACCGGCCGCCGACGCAGTACCCGGCACCCCACAGGGAACACCTTATAACCACAATGCTACCCTGCGGTATACCCATGATCGCCTGGTGGGAGGTACCGGGCTGGAACTCGTGCTGTACGCGCAGAGCTTCCGGACCGTCTATGGCTTCGAAGCACAGTATTTTGAAGGCGGTGGGCAATCCAATATTGTTTCGGATAAAAAAGGCATTCGGCTCAACCTGAACACTCCCTTTTCCCTTGCCAAAAACATACAGGGTGAGTTGCTGTACGGGATGGACCTGCTCAATGATCAGACCGCCCAAAAGTTACAGGATGGCCGCTTCTGGACCCCCAACATGAACATGACCAATCTGGCTCCCTACGGACAAGTAAAGCTGGATCTGCTGGATGGTCTAATTCTGAAGGCCGGAGCTCGTTTTGAAAATATCCAGGTGGGCGTATCTGACTTTACTACTCTCAAAACTTATAATGCGGCTACCAAAGTCTACAACGGCGGTATTTTTGTGGCGGGTGGCGATCTCAACTACAATGCCTTTGTGGGCAATGTAGGCCTGCGGTACTCTTCTCTGGACGCTTTCCAGCCCTTTTTGAGCTTCTCGCAGTCGTTCTCCATCAATGAGTTGGGCCGCATTCTTCGCACCGCCCAAACCAGCATCATTGCCGATCTGAAAACCGAACCGGTGATTGTGAATAACTACGAGGCGGGCCTATCGGGTACCGTGGCCAGGTTCGTTCACTACAATCTTACTGCCTACCAAAGTGTTTCCAACCTAGGGGCTTCTTACCGGCAGCAGGCCAGCGGTGTTTTCGAGATCGTGCGGGCCCCGGAGCGCATCCGCGGCTTTGAGGCTACGGTAGATGTATCGCCCACCCACTACCTGACTCTTGGAGGAACCTATACCCACCTAGAAGGAAAAACGGACAGCGACAACGACGACACCTACGATGCCTATCTGGGTGGTGACCGCATCATGCCCTCCAAGACAAGCGTCTATGTACGCATCCAACCTACTCCGGCCCTATCACTAAACCTGAATACCCTGATTTCGGGTAGCCGCGATCGCTTTGACGCCAACGCTAACGGGTTATACTCCTACGGCCGGGGCCCCGTCGAACGTTTTACTCTGTTCAATTTCAGCGGGTCGTATTCGTTCACCCCCCAAGCCAGCCTATCGCTGGGAATCGAGAACTTGTTTAATACAGACTATTTCCCCCCTATCTCACAGTGGGCGGCCCGGGATGCCGACTACATCAAAGGGGCCGGAAGAAGAGGCATGCTCACCGTATCCTACAAATTCTGATGAAACGTATCAAGCAACTGGTAGCCCCCGTACACCTCTGGCTCGGCCTGGCATCAGGCCTTATTCTGATCATTGTGGCCACTACGGGCTGTATCTGGGCCTTTGAGGAAGAAATCCGCTACGCCACGCAGCGCGAAACGCTGTACGTGACGCCGGTACCTGGTGCGCACCGGGCCTCCGTCGAGGCCGTAACCTCGGCTGTCAGTAAGCTTGAACCTGAGGTAAAAATAAACCAGATCCGGTTTTTCGGCGAGCCCGGCAAGGCCGTCAATGTCTACACTAAGGACAAGCAGCTGATCACGCTGAACCCTTACACGGCCGCAGTCATTTCTGTAAAGAATACCGAGAACGACCCTATGCTTATCCTCCTAAGCCTGCACCGCACGCTGCTGCTGGGAGATATCGGAAAAAAGATTATTTACTGGAATACCTGGGTATTTATCGTGATGCTGATCTCCGGGCTCATTCTGTGGGTACCCCGCAAAATGAACCAGTGGCGTAAGTACTTTACCGTACGAAACTGCGGAAACCCGAAGGTATACAACTACAAATTGCATTCAGTAGGAGGGATGTACTTTGCGCCCCTTCTGCTGCTGCTAGCCATTACGGGTCTGAGCATTGCCACGCATTCCTCTTCCAAAGACACCGCCAAGTCGGTTGTGCGCCCCGTGGCCCACCCCGAGCGCCTGGCCGATACCGCATTGCTCAGTGTCTGGAAGGGCGAAGCCTTCGAAAGCGTCCGGGTGGTACCCGCCAAGGACAGTATCGACCTGCTGCGTGTAACGATCCGCTACGCTACCGACAATTTCCGCAAGGAGAGTTCGTTCGGATTTGACCAGTATTCTGGTGAGCTACTGGTGGCAAAACGCCACACCGATCAGTCGGGTTGGGATAAGTTCTGGAAATCAGACTTTGAAATCCACACAGGGCGTATCTGGGGATTACCTGGCAAAATTCTGGCCTTTTGTACCGGGTTAGCAGCCCTGATGCTACCCATAACGGGTTTTCTACTCTGGTTTTGGAAGCGCCGAGCTCCCCGGAAAGCGGCGGTCCGTAAAAAAGTAGGAAAGCCGGTTAGGGCAAAGCTGGTAATTCAAGAGTAAAAACTAAAAAACAAGAGTTATGGTGATCCACGTGAGTAAGGAAGAGCCCTGGGCGGTTTCGATGGTACAGCACGAAGACTGCGTGCTGAAAAAATGCTGCAAAGCCTACAAGAAAAAAGGAAGGTACTGCAAGAAGTGCCCCAAGCGGGAGGATTAGGATACCCGCTACACCTTCCGCTTCAACTCAAAATTTTGGCCCAGGTACACGCGCCGCACTTGCTCGTCTTCGGCGAGTTCTTCGGCCGAGCCCTGTTTCAGAATCTTTCCCTCAAAGAGCAAGTAGGCACGGTCGGTGATCGAGAGCGTTTCGTTCACGTTGTGGTCGGTAATCAGGATACCGATATTGCGGTGTTTTAGCTTGGCTACGATGGACTGTATGTCCTCCACCGCGATGGGGTCTACCCCAGCAAAGGGCTCATCGAGCAGGATAAACTTAGGATCGACGGCCAAGGCGCGAGCGATCTCCGTCCGGCGGCGTTCGCCTCCCGAAAGCACCATGCCTTTGTTTTTGCGGACATGATCCAGGCTAAACTCCTCAATGAGCGATTCTACCCTTTCTTTTTGATCCTTTTTTGACAAATTCGTCATTTCCAGCACGGCCTTGATATTTTCCTCTACCGTCAGCTGCCGGAATATGGATGCTTCCTGCGCCAGATAACCCAGGCCCAGCCGGGCCCGCTTGTACATGGGCAAGTTGGTAATATCGCGGTCGTCGAGGTACACATGACCGCTATTAGGCTTCACCAGGCCAACGGCCATGTAAAACGAGGTGGTTTTTCCGGCTCCATTCGGCCCGAGTAATCCCACAATTTCGCCCTGCTCTACCTGATAGCTCACATTGTCATTTACCAGCCGAGCGCCATATTTTTTGACTAGATTTTCGGTTCTTAATATCATTGTAGCTCTTTTATCATCAGATACATGCCCCGGTATTCAGGCTTCATTGTTTCAAAAGGTAAACGTTTGTCCGCTACATTACGATACCCCAATTTTTCATAAAAAAGCAACGCCGGGCTACTATCCATCGTGTACAAAAACACATAGTCCCGCTTTTGGTGCCGGGCCAAGTCTTCTGCCCACGTCATGGTTTTTTGCCCGAGGCCTTTCCCCGCAAACTCCTTGTACAGATAGATACGCTCAATTTCAAGGCCTTTGGTACCGGACCGAGCCTTGAATTCCGGCGGTTCGGTATTCAGATTTATCTTTATATAGCCCGCTTTCCGGTCGCCCTGCCTGATCCAGTAAAACTCCGACTGTGGGCTGGATAGTTCCTCCGCGAGCGTAACGGGATTATAACGGGTATGCTGGTACCATTCGCCATCATCGTGCCAGAGGTGTAGGTAGTACTGCGTATAAATCTCCCGGCTAACCACCGACAGACCGGCGGCGTCCAGTTCGCTGATTCTTTCGAGCCAAAAACCAGCCTGTACTCTTTCGATCAGTTCCTTTTCCATTTAGGCCGTGCCAAACTTTATGTCTTTCAGCATCAACTGCAGCGTACGGGTATCTCGGAAGTTGTTTTCGTCGAGGGTATAACAAATGTCAAAAGGTTTGCCGCTCATCAGGTCAGGGTAAATGTGGGCCATTCCGAAAGCGATGGTCGTAAAAGCCGGAGAATTTCCCTGATACACGTCAAACTTGATGTGCTTTTCCTTCATAATGGTGGGTTTTTTGGCGATGAATACACCCCGGCTCATAAAAACGGGCGTCATGTTGCCGGGTCCAAAGGGCGACATTTGCTTCAATACATTATAAAATTTCCACGAAATCGCTTCCAGATCTAGTTCAAGATCTATGCCAAGCATCGGGATCAGTTGATCAGGCAGGATTCGATTGCTGACTATTTCTTCAAAGCGCTGCCGGAAAGCAGTTACGTTTTCAATAGGCAGGGTAAGGCCCGCCGCAAAGGTGTGTCCACCAAACTGCTCCAATAGCTCGGCACACTCTTCAATGGCCTCGTACACGTCAAAACCCGGCACCGAGCGGGCCGAACCCGCCGCTTTGCCGTTGGATTTGGTGAGAATAATAGTAGGTCGGTGAAAGTGTTCGATGCAGCGGCTCGCCACGATTCCGATCACCCCTTTATGCCAGTCTTCCTTGAACAACACCGTACTTTTGGCCGCCGATAGCCACGCGTCTTGCTGAATCATAGCTAGAGCCTCGTCGGTAATGCTACTATCAAAAGTCCTGCGGTCGCTGTTGTGCTTATTGATAGCCGAGGCGAATTCATCGGCTTCATCTTCGTCCTCACAAAGTAGCAACCGCACCGCTTCCTTGGCGTGTTTGATTCGCCCGGCGGCGTTGATTCGGGGACCCAGACCAAACACCACGTTGGTAATATCCAGGGCATTGCTGATACCCGCTATGCGGATTAAGGCTTTCAGGCCCGTGCGCGGGGAGGTATTTAGCTGCTGCAGGCCAAAGTACGCCAGTGCACGGTTTTCGCCGGTAATGGGTACTATATCAGACGCAATGCTAACGACTAATAGATCAAGATAAGAAAGAAGCTCGGTTTCGTCCTGGCCATGCTGGATGCAAAATGCCTGCAAAAGCTTAAAGCCTACGCCACATCCTGTCAGTTCCTTGTAGGGGTAGTGGCAGTCGGCCCGTTTGGGATCGAGTACCGCTGCCGCGGGAGGTAGTTCATCTCCCGGTCGGTGGTGGTCACAAATGATGAAATCAATGCCCTTACTGAGCGCATACGTTACTTTATCCACGGACTTAATGCCGCAGTCGAGCGCCACAATCAGGGAAAATCCATTGTCGCCTGCGTAGTCAATGCCTTGGGTAGAAACTCCGTAACCTTCCACGTAGCGGTCGGGAATGTAGTAATCGAGCTGATCGTAGATAGTCCGCAAAAAACCGTAGAACATCGTCACCGACGTGGTACCATCCACGTCGTAATCACCGTAAACCAGAATTTTCTCGCCCCGACTGATTGCCAACGTGAGGCGCTCCACGGCTTTGTCCATGTCTTTCATCAGGAAAGGATCGTGCAGTTGCGCTAATTCGGGCCGAAAAAAAGTACGGGCCTGCTCAAAGTCCTCCACCCCCCGCTGCACCAGCAAAGCGGCCAGAAAAGGACTCACGTTAATAGCACCGGCCAAGTTCTGGACGGTGGTTTGCTGCTCATGTGTCAGTTCAGGGCAGGATATCCAGCGTTTTTCATTCATAGCGACAAAGATACAGAAAAGGCATCTGCAGAATCCGGCCTATTTTTTCAGGTAAACAAAATTAAGAAGACTCTCTGAAAGAAGGGGCAAGAAGACGTCGGGCCCATAGTTGTCAAAAGCCAACGAAAGCCTTTATCTTTGCAATATTCTTTTTGAATGGACGACGGACCGAATAGTCGGTAGATAAATTACCAATCTACCCGAAAATATTCTATCATTCTATCATTCCATCATTCTATCATTGAAAATGATGCCCCGACTACTCGCCATTGACTACGGCTCCAAACGAACCGGACTGGCCGTTACCGACCCGTTGCAGATTATTGCCACGGCCCTGGAAACGGTACGTACGCATGAGCTGCTCGACTATTTGAAAAAGTACATGGAACGCGAGCAAGTGGAGGCTATTGTGGTAGGCATGCCCACTAAACTCGACAGCTCCGATACCCATAATACCCAGCCCGTGCGGACGTTTGTCAAAAAACTGCAAAACACCTTTCCGGGCATTCCGGTTTATACGCATGACGAACGCTTTACCTCCTCCATAGCGTTACAGGCTATGATTGCGGGGGGAAGCAAGAAAAGTGAGCGCCGCGAAAAGGGAAATCTTGACAAGGTAAGCGCGACTATTATTTTGCAATCTTACATGGAAAGCCAGCGGTTGAATCCTTTCGGAAACCGTTAAGCCACTATATACGATTTAATCTTTTCTTTATACCTACTCTGAATTCCCAATGATTTACCCCATAGTGGCCTACGGCGACCCCGTTTTGCGAAAAGTAACGAGGCCCATTGAAAAAGACGAACTGGACCTGAAAAAGCTGGCCGACGATATGTTTGAGACCATGTACGATGCCTCGGGTGTAGGGCTCGCCGCGCCTCAGATTGGTTTGAATATCCGAATTTTTGTGGTGGATGGTACCCCCATGAATGAGGGCGAAAAAGAGGAAGATAAAGATCTGTCACTGGAAGGGTTTAAGAAAGTGTTTATCAATCCGCAGGTACTGGAAGAAGAAGGAGAGGAGTGGGGCTTTGAAGAAGGTTGCCTGAGCATCCCCGGCATCCGGGGCGAGGTATTCCGGCCCGAAAAAGTAAAGATTCAGTACCGCGACCTCGACTGGAACGAGCACGTGGAGGAGTATGAAGGTACCGCCGCCCGCATTATTCAGCACGAGTACGACCACTTGCAGGGCAAGCTCTTCACAGATTACCTACCCGCCCTTCGCAAGCAGCTTCTCAAAAGAAAGCTCAGCGATATTGCCAGGGGAATCGTGGATGTGGACTACCGCATGAAGTTTTACAGCCGTAAATAAGTGTTTTGTTTGATCTAAAACCTGCTGCTTCCTATCAACGCTTCTGCCGACACACTTTCCGTTGCCCTGATTCAGTCTACGCTGGTATGGGAGGACATCACGGCCAACCTCGCCGGGCTGGAAGAAAAAATAGCTCTGCTCTCCGAGCCGGCCGATGTCCTTGTGCTGCCCGAGATGTTTACGACCGGTTTTAGTATGAATGCCCCCGCGCTGGCCGAGGCGATGAATACCACCACGACCCGCTGGATGAAGATGATAGCCGCGCAAACCGGCGCGCTGGTCATAGGTAGTTTTGGGGTAAAAGAAGATAGGAATTTCTACAATCGGCTGCTTTGCGTGCGACCCAATGGCACCTACGAGGCCTACGATAAGCGGCACCTGTTCCGCATGGGTGCCGAGCATACTACCTTCACGGCCGGGCGCGCAGCGCCTGATAGTAGAGTGGAAAGGCTGGCGCATTTGCCCGCTTATCTGCTACGACCTGCGGTTTCCGGTCTGGAGCCGGCAAGCGGCAGGTACCCCCTATGATTTATTGATTTACGTAGCCAATTGGCCCAGGGTGCGGGCGTACGCCTGGAGTACCCTCCTCCGGGCGCGGGCGATCGAGAATCTCTGCTACGTAGTGGGAGTAAACCGCGTGGGGACCGATGGCAACGGCACGGAGCACAGCGGCGGCTCACTTGCCGTTGATTTCCTCGGCGAGGCAATTACGGATATGGGCGAAGCAGAAAGCGAGCAGATTGTGTATCTGGAAAAGGCCCCGCTGGAAAAATTCCGGCAGCGCTTCCCTGCTCACCTGGATGCCGACGATTTTTCTATCCAGTAGTTGACAGGAAAGACCAGTTCTTTTTCTAACGCTCTCTACTCAATCACTTTGGGTACCTTAATGTAAGTATCGTCGTGGCTAGGAGCATTTTTCAGGCCTTCCTCGCGCGACAGTGCGTTCGTGGATACATCTTCGCGCCAGTTGTTCACTTCGCCGGTGATATGCACCAGAGGATCCACCCCCTCGGTATCCAGTTCATTGAGCTGTTCCATCCAGGTCAGTACGTTTTCCATACTGGCCAGCAGAGCTTCTTCCTCTTCGGGTTTTACTTCCAGGCGGGCCAAATGGGCAATTTTATGCAGGGCGTTGTGGTCTATTTTCATGTTTTTGTACTTATGACGAATAAATAGAAGGTAAATGTGTCATCCTCGATCAAATAGTGCTAGTGCTCCATTTGGATCTATGTCCTAATGATCCCAAGGAGAAAAATTAAGTGAAGCTATATATGGAAGAGCCATCCACGTATTTGAGCATAAGCTTTTAACCTTTTTGCTTTTTTGTCGGTTTGTCCACTACTCAGGCTACCATAGTTTATGGAGCAATGACCTTCGAAGGGATCATTGTCTTCATCAACCGGCAGGGCTTCATTATCACACTCCAATTTACTTACCGCTACCACACCTGCCGACGCATAACCTCGTTCTGTGAAATGATCAAATGATTCCCTGGCATCAAATTTATCACCATGATAGACTGAAAGTTTTCCTTCGTCTTTGGGGGTAGGTCTAAATGTCTGTGAAGTAAAGACTTGGATGGAGATTGTGTTTCCTTGTACAAAATTTCGGTTTACCTGCCTGAGTAATAATGTTTCTGGGTTCATTTAGCCACTTGAAGTTTCGATAAAATTAGTTGATTTAGTCTCTGCCAACCATCTTCTATATCCAGATTAAGTCTTTCTACATTATCACTATCCGAACTTAGGTCCAGCTCTTCATACGCTGCTAAGTGTGTTTGTAAGTCTACTTTTAGTGATGCTTCCCAATCACCCAAAGACCACTCGAACTGTATATTTCCATCTGGTGTGGGAAAAGTAGCGGGCAAAGGCATCGTAGGATCAAAATTTTCATCAAAAGTTTTAGACAGCCAATCAATACCTTGAATACCAAGGGGAACTCCTTCACCATCAAACCAGCCTTGTTTCAAAAAGGCTAGCTCCTCTAAACGAGCAGGCACATCGAAATCTTCTAAGAGATTGACCTCCTCAATTTCATTTATTGATTCTAATTTACCGTTTCTACTATAAAATCCGGTTGCTTTAATAAGCACCTTTTGTCTTTTCTCTAGATTTATGAAAGCCTGTTGTAATAGATCTAAGTTTTCAGGCTGGTATGTACCTTTTATTTTTTGAAAATTCATTCCTTGAATCTCGAATGAGTTTTTGTGCTTATCCATCGCTGTTATCATACCTCTCAATAGAACATCCTCCGTATATTCATTTACTTTTGAAGAAGCTAGGATTAGCGTTTTTCGGGTTTCTTTGGTAAACTTTGCTTTCTTCTCTGCTTTGGGCGAAAACTCGATAAAATCCTCACTATCAAGCTTTTTTCCAAATTTATTAAAATAATTAAGTACGTAGTCTGGTAAAAATTGGTGTATATCTCCTCCATCGTTTGCTGCCTGAACCGCCTGAATAATTCGAGAGCTAGCCTCTTCAAAGTTATTTCCGTCTGATCGGGAACAATCCAACCATGGTAGTAATCAAAACAATTTTTGGGACAGTACTACCTTTCTCAATCGACTCTAATTCAAAGGAAACACCAGCTGTAAAGTTTCTTAATATACGTTCCCTATTACTATTCTTTTCTTTGAAGATATATTTGGCTGTCTCAACGGTCATTTCTTGAAGAATTTTCAAATCTTCAAGAAATTCCAAAGGGAAACGGTGATCTTTAAACCGTTCTCCCTCATAGCGCGGCGTAAAAATTTCAGTTCGATGCTGATTCATAGTAAGCGTTTGTATGCTATCCTGTATTTGTCTTAAACCTTCCGGAAAGTCAAGGTTTTGTTCCCCGGTTCAGGTGCTTTTGAACAAATAGTAAGGTACATGTGAATTAACAACAAATTTTAGACATAAAATGGTATTTACTAGCTAATTTTTAACCCACTACTTTCAATCAGCCCTCTTCCCCCCTGCACGCCGACGCTTCCGCAGTGCTTCGCTGAGCAGATACTCAATCTGCCCGTTGACACTACGGAAGTCTTCCTGCGCCCAAGCTTCCAGCTCTTTGAGCATCTCTGGGTTTACGCGTAATACAAATGCTTTCTTCTCCGCCATACTTAGGGATATAGGGTACCGGCATTGACGACGGGTGCCGCCGCTTTATCACTACACAACACGACCAGCAAATTACTTACCATGGCGGCCTTACGCTCTTCGTCCAGATTCACGATGCCTTTTTCGGCTAATTGGGTCAGGGCCATGTCTACCATACCCACAGCACCGTCCACGATCTGCCGACGGGCGGCTACCACCGCACTGGCCTGTTGGCGCTGCAGCATGGCTCCGGCGATTTCGGAGGCATAGGCCAGGTGGCTGATGCGCGCTTCGAGCACGTCCACTCCCGCCCGGCTGAGGCGTTCGGTTAGCTCGCCTTCCAGCATTTCATTAATCTTTCCACTACCGTCGCGCAGGGTAACTTCATCGGGTATTTCCTCATCCATGGTGTCGTAGGCGTAAATACCTGCCAGGTGTCGTACGGCAGCTTCTGACTGTATTTCCACAAATTTGATGTAGTCGTCTACTTCAAAGTAAGCCTTGGCGGTATCGCCCACGCGCCACACCACTACAGCGGCAATATCGATGGGGTTGCCCAGTTTGTCGTTTACTTTCAGCTTTTGGCCGTTGAGGTTCCGGGCCCGCAGGCTGATCTTGCGCCGACGAAACAGGGGATTTACCCACCGTAGTCCATTTTGGCGCATGGTACCCATGTAGTCACCAAAAAACGTAGTTACCACGGCCTCATTGGGGTTAATAACCGACAGGCCAATCAGAAGGATCAAGCCAACAATGGCCGTGACTATTCCTAGACCGATGGAATAGGAAATGGCCAGTACAATGCCTCCTCCCAGTAAAACCAGGCCGATCACAAATAGCAGGTAGCCCGATAACGAACGTAGTTCTTTCTCATTCATAGTTGAAAAGGGTGATAGTAAATTGATATCACAAAACTATCAGTTTGATGAATGGATTTTCTATGAATTGGGATGAATGACCCCCGCATTGGATGAATGGAGGATATTAAGCCGGTATTAAGAATTAATAAAGTGGGATAGTGATATTTTACTTGTGAATAATTGAGCCTTAATAACCAGGTAACACGGTATAGTGATATTTGTAGTATGAAAGTACAAGCCGAATTCCGAACCATTGTTATTTCTGACCTGCACCTAGGTACTACTGGTTCGAAGGCAAAGGAGGTTTCTAATTTCCTTAGACAATATAGCTGCAAAAAACTCATCCTGAACGGAGATATTATTGATGGCTGGCAATTGAAAAAGTATGGCTCTTGGAAACGCAAGCATACAGGATTTTTCAAAACCATGCTAAAAATGATGGATGAGCACCATACCAAGGTTATTTATTTGCGGGGAAATCATGATGATTTTCTGGATCAGATCATGCCTCCTGAATTCGACGGCCTTTGAAAGAAATGATATCGGCGTAAAGATCGAATGGCTGGAGCAGCATACCCATTGATGCCAGGATTGTTGTGTTTTGGGCACCGGAGGTGCGGGTGGCTTCGATTACCTCGTGCGAAAGGTTTTGGGCTACGAACGTTCGCCTAAAGTAGCTTTCGTTGACAAAGAACTAGCCCTTCCGGAGTCGGTCTTCGTATTTTTTCAAATTCTTTTTTTGAGTGGAATCAAAAAGTGCGCCGTCTGCCGTGACAACGCTTTTCATATAGGACCTGTACTCGAAGGATTGTTTTTGCTCGGGGTCGTTGACAGGTTTTTGTTCAATGGCTTTGCGGATCAGGTCCAATGCCGGATTGATTTTTCAGATGATTACAGCGTCCAGCAATTACTTTCGGGCTTCATCAGGATTACAGTGGCCCGGTAGGCGGGTAGTTCGAGGATGCCGTAGCCAAGACAACTGATGCTGATGCGCTGCAGGGTGTCGGGCACAGATAACGTGAACCGCCTTGTGGTATTGGTTTGGGTTCCTTTAGGCTGCCCCGCAATAGCCACAAACACAAAGGGCAAGGGTTTTCTGATATCGAAATCTTACACTATTCCATGTATGATACTCTGGGCAAATAGTCCTCCGGGAACAGTCAGGAATAAGGCAGGGAGAATTAATCGCATTAGCTCAGTATTTCTTAGCTAGTACGAAAAAAACGACGCGAACGACAAAAACGACGCGAACGACTCAGTTTTGGCGAAAATTCTAATTTTGCCTGTTTACTCAGTCATCGTTGTTTATCAAAAATCATTACTTCGGCCCTATTGTTGAAATAAATAAACAAGTGCCCGGCCGACTGCCCGAAGCCTTCTGCTCCGTTCATAGCCGTCCAGGCTTTGGCGCTCCACGGAGTGGGTTCACCTACCTTGGTTCCGCCAAAGGTTACCTTTTCCAGGTTGCACGAATCGCCCTTCACGTAGCTCCCAAATACGGTGTTGGCTACCGTGTGCCCTGCTATCTTCCCTGATTCACCCTCCTCCGTAAATGTCAACACTACGCCCCGTCCCTTAGGGTCAGGATCAGGTTCCAGCGTGCCCGTACTCAGATTTTGGTAGGCTTGCAGCCGCCAGGTACCCTGCAACGAAGCATTGGCTACGCATACAATCGTGTCCGGATGTACCTCTTCCTTTTTCTCACATTGGTAGGCTACTGCAAGCAGCATAAGCACCGCCGCTTGCAGAAAAAACGTCTTTTTCATTGACTAACATTCTTTATTTTTCATGGCTAATTAGATTCAAAAACTAATGCCCATCCGTACCACCAGGCGGTTGTACTCGCGGTCTTCAGTACGGGTGGTTTCGTTGGACAGAGGCGGTTTATTTACCGATGCATTCTGGCGCTTATAGGAAAACGATAGCGTGTAGGCGGCCCCGTCGGGCTTGCCCATGCGCAGGCCAATTCCAGGGTTGAGCATCAGGCCTCCTTTGGTGTGGTATCCATCAAGTCCCTTGTGAAACCAGGCAAAGCCATAGCCCGCATCGCCACTGGCAAACAGGCGAATATTCTTTTTCCCAGCCAGGTCGTAGCGGGCACCCAGCGCGATGGGGTTGATCAGAGCGGCGGTGTACCAGTCTATGCCAGTGGTGATGCCCAGGCCCAGTCGGGGCGAATACTGCACACCATTGAAGGTTTGCAGGGTCAAATTGGCGCGGTTTTGTATCTGATAGGAGGGAGTAGTACTCCACCCATTATTAGCGTCGAAACGCACGCGACCAAACAGCGCCCCAACTTCCGTATGATTGATATAGTGCCGCTGGAAGGTACCCTGGGCCAATACCGGTAGCGAGCCGATTAGTAATGCTACTACAAAAAATATCTTTTTCATGGCTAATCAAATTTGAAGTTTACCCACCGGAATCTTGCTCAACTGCCGTAGCTGCTTCGGATTACTGATATCATACTGGTACAAGCCATCCTTCCCGATCAGCATCAGATTTTTACCCAGAGGAATTACGTCATAGGCGTCCATGTCCTTGAAATGGGTGATGAGGTTTTTGTCCACCGCAAAAGGATCTTTTACGTCAAAAACCTTCATGCCGTATTGACCCTCGCAGAGGTACAAGGTAGGAAAATCAACGCCCAGGCCGTGTGGATTCTGCATAGGGTAGCTCTTGATCAATTGCGGACGGGTCAGATCACTGATGTCTACCAGATCGAGCTGGTTTTGTCCGGCGCGGCAGGTAGTACCCGAGCGTAGCGTTACATAGGCAATGTCGTCGTGTACTACTACGGGATCACACGACATCATGTGCTGAAACACCGAGAGTTGCTGCGGCTTGGCGGGGTTGCTGTTATCGTAGATGTGCATGCCGGTTGTAGAACCGATGAACAGCTTGTCTTTGTAGGGGAAAATGGTTTCGATTCCCCAACCGAGGTTGATGGTAGCAAAACTGGCGGGCTTAGAAGGGGCAGAGATGTCGAAAAGGTACATTTCATTCTGACCAACGGTATACAGGTACTGATCGTACAGCGCAAACCGCGCCATAGAACCCCCAGTGCCATCCCCACCGCCGCCCGGCGATGAAAGCTCGGCGCTGCTGAATGCCATATCCATGGCCCGGACGGCCACTCCACCCCACCACCAGCCGCCCGGCACCACGGGGTTATCCTCGCAGTTGGTTTCGAAAGTTTCGGTTACGTAAGTTACGTCCTGCCCGTTGATGGCCCGGATAGACGGATTGTATGTCCACCAGCCGCCGTCAAACTGCCCGGTTTTGAATACCTCCGTTACACGGTTTATTTCTTTGGGGTTGGTGGGATCCGAAATATCAAGCGACACCAGATCCGTGTAGCTATCGGCGTAGAGGATATTTCCGCGCACGGCCATATCGCCGTTGCCGGGGATTTTGACAAACGCCACAAAACGAGGACTGGAAGGATTGCTGTTATCAATGATGTGTAAGCCTTCTTTAATCTCATTTATGAATAAATACTTATCCCGCACATAAATTTTGCCGGGATGTTCCAGCGCGCGCGGTGCTTCGGCTTTTAATTCTTTACGGATTTCCAATAAAGAAATCGTGACGGGCGTAAATTGTTTGCGCACGCGGGTTTCGGTGCAGTTGTCGTTGCACGACCAAAGGCTCATGGCGAGCAGCGTAACGAACAGGGAAAGTACAGATGTTTTCATGGTAGTAAAGGATTAGGCAAAACAATGGCTTTTCTGGCTTTTATTCACATGACCCCTTCTAGTACCAAAGGGTTGGAAAGGTACCTAACAAAATCGTTCGGAAGCAAAGCTCCCGAACGATAACGCACCCCGAAAACGTCAGTACTTTACTGACGCTTGTACTCATACGTGGAGCCATCGGCTACCACGGCTCCCTGATCGGCCCGCTGGTAAAGGAACAAGCGCCCCTCCGTCAGTTCATAGGCCTGATAGGTTGTGTCTTTTTTGTAATAAATAGCCTTCTTGTAGGCCAGTCCGGTGTTGTTTTTACCGGTGTACATCTTACCGGTTTCGACATCTTTGCTATCGCGCATGATCGTATAGTCGCCGTTGGCCTCGAACTTCAGCGTTTCGGTGTAGGGTAGCTTATCGCCCTGTACCCGTACCTGCGAGAGACCATACGTAATGGCATCGAGTTTCCAGGTACCAACTACCTCGGTGTCTACTCCGTTGATACTTTCTGTTTTTTCGCAGCTGCTCAAAAAAGCGCCGCCTACGAGCATAAGAGCCCACGCCAGGCCCATGCCCAGCATTTTTTTCTTGTTTTTCATGGATAGGAGATAATTGTGAATGAGTGAATGATAGAATGATAGAATATTTTTATTCACTCATTCATATCATTCAAAATTGGATTTCTAGGGGTTCATGATGCGTCCCATGAACAGGACGGTGTTGGATGTTTTTTCACTGATTACCAGCACAAAGGGATGGTCACAGATGTAGGGATCGGGGCCAGCCGAGGTGACACCCACTCCCACGGTAGTAACGGCGGCAGCTTCGGTACCCTTTTCATCTATGCCCAGGTAGGTGTTCTGCTTTACAAAACTGACGTACAGGGGTTCGTTCGGGTTTATTTTGCCAAGTTGGGCGTTGTCGGTGAAGGCGCGAGTCATGCCCATGGCTTTTAAAATATCATTGAGCTTTATTTCGTAGTCCAGCGTAAAGCGGGGAAGACCTACCGACACTTCGGATTCGCTGAGTGATGTTTGGAGTTCATTCCATTTGGCAGCAGTAAGCCCCTGGATCACCTCATTTACCCCTACTTCCTGTTTCGGGATCAGCAGCGTCAGGTTGTACTGGCCACTGGCATAGGGAAGTTGTACGGCGGCGTAGTTGTCCTTGATTGCGGCCTTGAATTTCTCCTTGATCCGCATCATCTTCACCGTTTTGGTTTGCCCATTGGCCAGGTAAAACGGAGCATCCGAAGTTTTTTCGGCGTCAAACTGATACTTCCAATCGCCTTTGAAATACAGGGCATTTAGCAGAAAAAGGACATCCTGGGGCTGAATCTGGTCAATCACTTTCTTTATTTTGCCGTTGGTTTGGTCGCTCGCCCAGGTATTGATTTTATCCTTAGAAGCAGGACTGGTAAAATCCAGGCCCTCTACTTTGGCATCAAACGACTGCCGGAGGACGTCCAGGAAACTAGTCTGCACCTGAAAAGTATTCCTGTACCAGACCGAATTGGCCAACCCGAGTTGCACCTTGGGATCCGCTTTGGGAAGCCCGTTGAGTAGAGACTGATAAGCCTGATTGAGGTCGGCCTGCGATACCCCTTCGGTTTTCAGAGCTTGGTTGATTTGCTCGGCGGTTTCACCTTCGGCACCGTTCAGAAGCATCCCCAGAGCCATGTGCACGCTAAGGGGTGATACAAACACATTCTCACTGGTGGGTTGATTTGCCTGTACTTTACTGAAAAAATTGAAGGCGAAATCGGTCGTCCGAGCGGCAATCTGGGGGGATACCTCCACGGGAATTCCTTCGGGAGTAGCTCCCTCGTTGGTGCATCTCCACAGAAAAAGGCTAAAAGCAGCCGCTCCGACAAAGACAAATACTTTTTTCATGGCTAATAAATTTTTGGAATACTACATCAAATCTAAAGGCACCAATTCTGTGCCTTTGGTATGTATATAGATTCAACTTCCTGGAAAAACGTTGGAATCAATTCGTATTTTTTCTAAAAAACATACCGAACCCCCCAGGCCACACCATACAGCTGCGGGCGGGATTCCAGACTACTTCCGGAGCGCAAACCGGACGTGAGGGATTTCTGGTAGGAGCCCGTCAGGTTGGCACTCCAGTGATCCGACAGGCGATAGTTGAGCCGCACGCCCGTAGCCGCCGACCAGCTAAGCGAGCGGTACAGGCCATCGTCGGCGGTATTGACAAAGCTGTTTCCGGAGCCGGATTCGATCTCATTTCGCAAAAATACATTCGCGACCGTTCCACCCAGTAGGGTATAGCTCACCTTTCCGGCGGGATTAATCACATAGCCCGCCTGCACCGGTACCTGCATGAACCGGTAATCATTGTTGGTTTTTTGATCCAGATCAATGTAAATCGCGGCTGTATTCATATCCTGCGAAAAGCTGGGGCTGAATGCATAGTCCTTATTCGCAGATGAATTGGCAAGTAGGGCACCTTCCAGTACATTGGCGCTTTGGTTAGTGCTGGCATCCAGCACGTACCCATCACTCACAAAGGTTGAATTGCCCTGCAGGTAGCTGAGGCCCGTTTCAAGCACCCAGTGTTTCGATAGTTTCATACCGGTCTGCATCTGTACCGCGTACGAAAGCCCCGCCTTGCTGGAATTGGCCATCGACTGGCGACTCGCCCTGGCTTGGGAAAAAGCCGCCGGGGGCGCAGTAACGCTTACCCCGGGATTGAAGGAGGCCGGCATTATACCCACGCCCGCCCAGTATTCCTTGTTGCTGCTCGCGGGGGTTATATCCAGTTCGGGGGACTCATATTTGTAGAATACATAGCGCTTCTGCACGTGTACATCTACCAGCGATACCCCCATCGGCGAAAGAAACGCAATAGTCTCGCTCAAAACAGGAGCAAATCCACTTGGGGGAGAAGTTGTAGGTTCATTCCTACCATCCAACTCTCCAACTACACTTTTCTCAGTAGGCACAAGGGCTGTCGGTTCCGTCGGAGTGAAAGTGTTTTTCCCTGGAATAGCCGCAGGAAATTCCTGCTTGCTCGCGGGTTCTTTTTTCGTACCTGTTGCTGCTGAAAGTTGCGGCTCTCCTGGACTCGAATGAAGGGATACTTCCCTGAACTGGCCTACGAGTAGCATCCGTTTTTTGTTCTGGCGTAGCGTCTTTTCCTTCTGCCAGGGCCAGCGATTCACGGGTAGATGCAGCTGATTCGCTTGCTTCTGGCCCGGACATTCCCTCCGGACTATCGGCTTTCATGCTCCGCGTAGCTACGTGCGGAGCGTTTTCATTGCGCTCCCTAGTCAGTTGCAGAATGGGCCAGCTTACCAAAAGCAATGCTACCGCTGCGGCGGCCGCATAGGCCATTCGCGGATTTTTCCACCACACCAACGGAAGTATGGCAGGCGTATTGTCTCCGTCCAGGCGCTTTTCAATCGCATCCCAGGTTGAAGGGGGAGGAGTTTCGGAGGCGGACTCGAACATCCGAGCCCACTCTTCCTCAAATTTGTGTTTTTCTGACTGATTCATTGTCGAACCGTTGTTCTTTGTTCAATTTCTGTTGTAGCAACGTCCGGGCCCGCGAGTACTGCGACTTCGACGTTCCTTCCGAGATGCCCATTAGTTCGGCAATCTCATTATGTTGATAGCCTTCAATGGCATATAAGTTAAAGACCGTCTGGCAGCCTATCGGCAACTCCTGGATAAAACCCAGTAGTTGCTGCATCTGGAAGCCCGATAGCGTAAACTCCGAGTCGGCCACGTGGTTGTCGTAGGTATGTACATCGTCCAGCTCCATGAGGTGCTTCTGCTTGCGGATGTGTTTGAGGGCGGTATTCACCACTATAGACTTGATCCAGTATTGGAGCGGTGAATCGCCCCGGTAGGAGTCGATATTCTCGTATATTTTCACAAAAGCATCCTGCAAGACATCCTCGGCATCGGCGCGGTTTTTCACGTAGCGCAGGCACAGGGCAAACATCTTCCCGGCAAAAGCGTCGTACAAGCGCTTCTGGGCAGACCGTTCTCGTTTGCGGCAGCCGTTTACCAGGTCCTGTTCATTCTCGATCATCCGAAGGTAGGGGTGCTTCGTAGGCTTGACGTTGGGTTCTAATGCTAAATACACGCTTTTCTCTTCCTAGCTATCTGTATGATGCTCTTGGTAGTGAAAAGGTTGGAAAGAGGATTGAGATAATTGCACAAGGCCTTATTTGGGTGTTCCGTCAGCTTACAGAGCTGTTTTTTGTTTCCTGTTTATATTCTCTTTCCGTACCTTGTGGTTATCAAAGTTAAGTAAATTGAAGAGTACTATGATAAAATGTCTGATTCTTCTCGTTTTGCCTCTGACGGTTTTTTCTCAAACGGTCGTCTCGGAAGACTTTGCCCTCAAGACGCCAACCGGAACCATTCAGGGTACCCTAACTAGTCCCTCCGCTATGGACAAGAATATACCCCTGGTTCTGCTGATTGCCGGTTCGGGACCCACCGACCGCAACTGCAACGGGCCGGGATTTAAAACCGATGCTTATAAAAAACTGGCCGAAGCACTGGCAGCCAACGGCGTAGCCATGCTGCGCTACGACAAAAGGGGAGTAGCCGGGAGTATGGCCGCCGCCACGCCGGGAGGAAGATCTTCGCTTTGATACCTACATACAGGATGCCGGGGCCTGGGTAGATAGCCTGCGCAAAACCGGACGTTTCGGAAAAATCACGGTAGCAGGCCATAGCGAAGGCGCCCTGATCGGTATGGTGGCGGCCCGACTGGCCAAAGCCGACCGTTTTATTTCCATAGCCGGCGCTGGCAGTAACATCCATGAAGTACTAAAAACCCAACTAGGAACCTTACCGGAGCCTATGCGAACTGAGGCCTACAAAAGTATGGACTCTCTGCGGAATGGCCTGCTTGTCAACAAACCCAACCCATTATTGTACAGTCTTTTTCGTCCAAGTGTACAGCCTTACATCATCTCCTGGATGCGTTATGACCCGGCCGAGGAAATCAAGAAACTGAACATACCCGTAGCCATCATTCAAGGTAGACACGATATACAGGTCGCCCCAAGCGAAGCCGAACGGCTCCGGGAAGCCCACCCTAAGGCGGAGTGGTTCATTTTCGAAAACATGAATCATATTCTGAAAGATGCTCCAGCTGATCGGGCTGGCAATCTGGCCACGTATGGTCAGCCGGATTTGTCGCTTACGGAAGGGCTGGTGGAGGCGGTGGTGGGGTTTGTGAGAGAAAATTAAAAGCACAATCTGGCCTTTGGCACAGATTTTTTGGGCGTATACCCTGCGACGTCATTTTTTATAGCCCACAATGCCAACCTCTAGCTCAATACCCTACAAAAAATGGATTCTCTGGACTTTGGGCCTTGGAGTCGGCCTCTTCATGCTGGCACTGCTGGCGTCCTGGTTTTTGCCCAGGTATTTTAAAAATGAGTTGGACACTGCTCTTAAACGATCGGTGATCAATGCCTCGGACAGTTTGTACCGCATTAGCTACAAAAATATTATTCTTAATATTCCCCTGGGTAATGCTGAAGTACAGGAAGTCAAGCTTATTCCGGATAGCACTGTTTACCAGCGCTTGGTTAAAACGAAAAATGCCCCCAACAATCAGTTTGATTTACAAGCCCAGAAGGTTCGTTTATCCGGTGTTTCCTTGCTCCGTCTCCTTTTCTCGAAATCTCTTTCTATCAACTCCATTCTGATCGACCGGCCGGTGGCGCATATCTTGCACGACCCAATGCCCTACAACAAAAACCGCCCTACCAAATCGCCCTATGAGCTGATCAATAAAGTATTGAAGTCTATTCAAATTGATAAAATCAGTTTGAATAATGTGGATTTTACGTTTGTGAACAACAGCGACACCTTACAAACGCCGCAAAAAAGCTATCTAAAAAAGCTATATCTGGATGTTTCGGGCTTCTTACTGGACGAGAATTCGGCCCAAGATTCCAGTCGAATCCTGTATTCTCAAAACATCACCTTGAAAGCAGAGGGACTGGAACTACCTTCTGGTAATGCCCTGTATGTGTTCAAAATGGCCGAACTACAATTTTCAACGCGGGATAGCACCTTGCAAGTCAAGAACGTACACTACCAGCCTCTGTTATCTAAGTTGGAATTTAGTAAAAAACTAGGATGGGCTGCCGACCGGCTGGATTTAGAATTTAATAACATCAAAGCAACCGACGTAGACACCAAGCGTTTCCTGGTAGATCGCCAGCTATTTGCACAGAACCTCTATATTGATGCTGGGTTGATGGACATTTTTAAAGATAAGCGGTACCGTGTTATCACAAAAGACAAGATGGGCAAGTACCCTCATCAATTGCTATTGAAATCCAAATTCAAGATCGGATTCAATACCGTTCATCTCAAAAGCACCCGCGTGAAGTATGGCGAAATGAATGAGAAGACCAACCAAAGTGGTGCCGTTTTTTTTGATGGTACCCAAGGTAAAATTTCCAATCTGACGAACGATTCCGTATGGATTAAAAAAAATGGGAGCTGTCGGGTGGATGTAACGACGCGGTTTATGAACCAGGGGTCGTTGAAGGCGTATTTTGATTTTGACTTGGCTGCGAACAATGGTGCCTTCCGCTGTGGAGGTACCATGACAAACTTCGAAATGCCCCGCTTAAACCAAGTCACGGAAGCCTTGGCCAAGGCTTCCGTGACTTCCGGTAAAGTATCTATGCTGGATTTTGACATTAGAGCCACCAATACGCAGGCTGCTATCACCACCAAACTGCACTATGACGACCTGAAAGTGGACGTACTGAAAGTAGATAACGAAACCGGAAATCTAAAACGGCGCTGGTTCCTGTCGCAGGTGGTCAACAATATAGTATTGAATGAAAACAATCCCCGGGGCAACCGCCCCGCCCGGGTGGGCGAGGCAGTGATCCTGCGCGAGGACGATGAATCGTTTTTTAACCTGATCTGGCACAGCCTTTTTGTCTCTATCAAACAAATTACCATTGGTCGTGGCAAAAACAAAGGATAAGCTTTAGAACCAGCGGCTCACGTTCACCGAAATCAGATAATCGGCAAAGGCAGCGTCGCCGTGCTTTTGGCCGGTGGGATCCTGCAAATCCGCAAAGCTTTTGGTCCGATTGCGGTACACCGCTACGGGCACCGATACCACCGCCGAAAATCCATTTTTCATGTAGGCTACACCCGGCTCCACGGATACAATGTAGCCGGGCCGACGGAAGCCCCGGCTGCCGCCAATCAGATCCTGGGAAGGAACGCCCTCTATGCGCCCACCGAGCATCAGAGAGAATCCTTTCAAGAAGGACAGGGATTGGTTCACCCCCAGCCGGGCCGCAAACTGATCGGGTACCGAGAAGTAGCCATCCACCAAATTAGGATCCGTAGCCGGATTCCGGTTGATGCCGTTGGTCTCCTGGGGATTGACCATATAAAAACCGTTGGCATAAAAAGAAGTAGTAGTACCTACCTGAATGTATCCCTGACCTTCCAGGCTGAATCCAACACCCCCGTCGCCCAGCTGGATCGACTGATCCACGGGTTTGGTGATCGTATAGTCAACGCCTTCTTTATTCAACTTGTGAAAATCGCCCTGCACGTTGTAGTTCCCCGTAGGAAGCTTAACGCCAACGCCCAGCGCTACGTTATATTTTTTCAGCTTCATGGGATCAACCAGCCAGTAGCTCGACGAAACCCGTAGGTCGCCGATGCCCGCCGATTTGGTGCGGAAGCGTTTTTGCTCCGGGTTGGCCGTCAGGCTATTGCCATAGTGCTCGTAGAGTGATGAGCGGTCATTATGCAGCACGGGCATATTTACCGCAAATGAAAGGCGATTGGTAGGCTGAAAACTAATGCCCAAATCAAAGGCGTGGGACAAATTGACCACTTCCGTGTGATTCTCAACGCGCTCGTGTTCCTGTACATCACCCCGAAAGTGCCGGAACGAACGGAAGTAGCGATAGCCGGTATTGACCTGCCACTTGCTGTGTTTTTGCTTAAAAAGATCTGATGAAGAGAGTCCGGGGGCGGCACAACTCATGTGCCGTACGGCCACACAGCCTTGTCCCAGAGACACCGATAGTGTAAGAATGGTAAGTACCAAAGAATATAAAATAGCTTTCATGATCCGATAGGAAATGATTGGGTAACAAATGAGAAAAGATTGGGAAGGTACCTCCGGATCTGCCTTATAAAACCATATATCCGAATACAGGTACATAGCCTACGGCTTTGAAACCAAAGGAGAGAAGCTATCCCGAAATGTACGATTACCCAATCAGCTCCGGAGGGGGGCTGAGAATTAGAAAGGATGGGGAGGAATGAAATGGAGTAGGGGGGGATACCGCCTCCGCGGCGGCTACCCACTCATAAAGATGATAGTAAGTACGGTGTTGTGTGGAAAAATAGTCTTTGATCAGGTGGCTGACCCAGCCCGCTGCTTTTTCTGATGTACCCGGCAGGCCCGTTACCGTAATCTTCACCCACTCCGTCAAAGAGTCAAAAATCGCTTTTTCGGTGTGGTCTTTTACCGCCAGTACCATCAGCGTATCCCCCACAAGCTCCTGCTTGTAGAGTTTATAAAATTCATCATTGTAGCGGATTTGGCCCTCGATGCGCTCGGGTGCCTGACGGTTTTCGGTCCAGTAGGGGAGGTTCAGGGGGATCTTGATGGTAAAAAGCTCATCTTCCCCGAAGGCATGAGAGTCGAGGCGTTCCTTCATTTCGTACTGCGCCTTCAGCTGCATGCACAGGTACACGGGGTAGTACCCCAATGCATTGAGCATCAGCAAAAAAACGGCACCGATAAGGAGTAAACGTTTCACCCGATAGGTTTCTATTTAAGTTAGGTAACCAAGGCATTTGTCCAAAAGAATGTTTTGGACTTGATTGAAGTACAAAAATTAAAAGAAAAAGTGATAAAAGAAAGGAACCCCCGGCATTGGTTGGGTTATTTTCGAAGAATTATTTGGTACTCTCATTTTCCTTGGTCTATATTTGCAGCGACAAACGAAAGAAGTCAAAATACTATTTTTCAAAAATGACTCAATCCTTGAACAATGCATGGTGGTGGCGTTCCTCTCTTCGAGATGAACCGACCTTCCTTTATGCGTGATCAAGAATATTATAAAACGCAAAAGCGGCTCGCTGTTCATCGGAACGGCGAGCCGCTTTTTTTATCCTGATTTTCCTAATAACCTGCTTATCTGATCATGCCAACCACCTACTCTATTACCACGCGCCACAAAAAGCTATTGGCCGATACCCTGACGCCCGTATCTATCTATCTCAAACTCCGCGACCGTTTTGTCAATACCCTCCTTCTAGAAAGCTCTGATTACCACGGCAATGACAACACATTTTCGTACATCTGTTGCGATCCGGTGGCTTCTTTTACGCTCAATAATGGCAAGGTAGAGCAGCTTTTCCCGGATGGTACCCTTGAAAGTATCACGCTAGCCCAACCCAAAGATGCGGTATCGGTACTGCAGGCGTTTGCCCAGCGGTTCCAGTCTGAGCCTAACTCGTTTCCCTTTATAACCAATGGCTTGTTTGGGCACATGACCTACGACTCCGTCGCTTACTTTGAGGACATCACCATTCAACCCGCCTCACCCGAAACAGCCATTGATCAGATTCTGTATCAGGTATACCGCTACGTCATTGCCATCAATCATTTCAAAGACGAGCTTTACATTTTTGAACATAATTATGGAATACAACCATCTGCCGAGGGACTCGAACAGATAGAAGTACTAATCAAAAACCGCAATTTCCCCACCTATACCTTCAAAACTACCTCGGAAGAATCGTCTAACGTAACCGACGACGAAATGCGGGGCGTGATCCAGACCTGCATAGACCACTGCCACCGCGGCGATGTGTTTCAGATCGTGCCCTCGCGGCGCTTTCAGCGAAATTTTCTGGGTGACGAATTCAATGTGTACCGGGCTTTGCGTTCCATCAATCCTTCGCCCTACCTGTTTTATTTCGATTACGGCAATTATAAGATCTTCGGATCTTCGCCCGAGAAACAAATCTTTATTAAGAATGGGCAGGCCGAAATTCACCCCATAGCGGGTACCTTCAAACGCACCGGCGACGACAGTGCCGATGCCGAGGCAGCTCAGCAACTCCTCAACGATCCCAAGGAAACCGCCGAACACGTGATGCTGGTGGACCTCGCCCGCAACGATCTTAGCCGCAGCTGCGACTCAGTGAAGGTGGTAACTTACAAGGAAGTTCAATTCTACTCCCACGTCATCCACCTCGTGTCGAAAGTGACGGGCACGATGAAAGCCGGTACCAATCCACTGCAACTGGTAGCGGATACCTTCCCGGCCGGCACGCTTTCGGGCGCACCCAAGCACAACGCTATGACGATTATCAACGGACTCGAAACCAGCAACCGGAGTATTTACGGCGGAGCTATTGGCTTCATGGATTTCAATGGAGATTTCAACCACGCCATCGCCATCCGAACCTTCCTGAGCAAAGACAATACTTTGTTTTTCCGGGCGGGTATGGGCGTAGTGGCCAAGTCGAACGTTGAAAGCGAGCTCAACGAGGTCAATAATAAGTTGGCCGCTTTACGGAAAGCCATCGAAGTAGCCGAAACAATTTGATCCTCATCTCAATCCCTAGTACTATTTTTTTTTCTCATGAAAATTCTGGTTTTAGATAATTACGATTCGTTCACGTACAACCTTGTGTACATCCTGCGCGAGCTGCACGATCAGGTGGAGGTATACCGCAACGACAAAATTTCGCTGGAAGCCGTAGGTGGCTATGATAAAATTCTGCTCTCGCCCGGCCCCGGCATTCCGTCCGAAGCGGGGATCATGCTGGATCTTGTAAAAGAATACGCATCCTCCAAAAGTATCCTGGGGATTTGCCTGGGTCATCAGGGCATCGGGGAGGTATTCGGCGGTACCCTCGAAAACATGTCGGAGGTACTGCACGGCATCAGCGACAAAGCCATCGTGACTGATTCCTCCGAGCGAATCTTCCGGGGCTTGCCCACGGAGATTCAGGTAGGGCGCTATCACTCCTGGACGGTAATTCCTGAGAGTGTTCCCGATACCCTGACCGTCACCGCTATAGACGAACAGGGGAGGGTAATGGGGCTGGCGCATAAGCAGTACGATGTACGAGGATTGCAGTTTCATCCCGAGTCGGTATTGACCGAGCACGGAAAAGAAATGCTCCAAAACTGGCTTGACGCCTAGGTGGCTATTGGTTAATTGGTTATCTCTTATTAAATACCAATTTGCTGAATATCAACAAACTAATCTTTTTTTCTTTTAAAGAATAATCAACCTATGTTAGGCAATGACACCTTTACTAAATGCTAACAACCTACTGGCTACCTACTATTCATGAAAAAAATACTGAACCACCTTTTTGAGTACAAAGCCCTCACCAAAGAGCAATCTAAGGAAGTACTGATGGGTATCGCCAAGGGAGACTATAATACCTCGCAGATAGCGGCCTTCCTGACCATCTACGCCATGCGAAGCATTACCGTGGCCGAGTTGGAAGGCTTTCGCGACGCCATGCTGGAACTCTGCGTGGCTGTTGATCTGGCCGACTATGACCCCATGGACGTCTGTGGCACGGGTGGCGATGGTAAAGATACCTTCAACATCTCTACCCTGTCCTGCTTTGTGGTCGCCGGTGCCGGACAGCGGGTGGCTAAGCACGGCAACCATGGGGTGTCATCGCTGTGCGGATCCTCTACCGTGCTTGAGTACCTGGGCGTCAAATTCAGCAACGATCAGAGTTTCCTTGAACGCGCCATTGATCAGGCAGGGGTGTGTTTTCTGCACGCGCCACTTTTTCATCCGGCTATGAAAAATGTAGCTCCGGTAAGGCGTGAGCTTGGCGTAAAAACCTTCTTTAATATGCTGGGACCGCTGGTCAACCCGGCCTTCCCCAAAAAGCAGCTAGCGGGGGTGTTCAGCCTTGAATTAGCAAGACTTTATGCGTATCTTTACCAACAAACCGACACACAGTTTATGGTGGTTCACGCCCTGGACGGTTACGATGAAGTATCTTTAACGGGTCCTTTCAAAATTATTTCTGCTCACGCCGAGCACGTGCTTACTCCCTCACAACTGGGACTCGATACCGTGCGGCCCGAAGAACTCTCTGGCGGCGAAACCGTAGCCGAATCGGCTCAGATATTCCTGAATGTACTTAACAACGAAGCAACGCCCGTACAGAAACAGGCCGTAGTGGCCAATGCCGCTTTGGCCCTGCACGCAGCCAATCCGTCGTTGAGCCTGACCGAGGCTGTTTCGAAAGCAAATGAATCCGTTGAAAGCAAGCGGGCATTGGCCTGCTTTACCAAACTGGTAGCCTTATGATCACAAGCCTGGATCAACTCGATGTAAGCAAAACGTACAGCTACGCCGACTACCTGAAATGGCAGTTTCAAGAGCGGGTAGAGTTAATTAAGGGAAAACTGTTCAAAATGTCTCCGGCACCCAGCCGCCGGCATCAAGAGATTTCCACTTCCATTTTGAAGGCCCTTCTTTTTTCTATAAGTAATTCGTCATGTGGCATTTATCATGCACCTTTTGACGTGCGTCTCACACCCCGCAAAGCCGACAATTCCGACAAGATATATACCGTGGTACAACCTGATATCTGTGTTATCTGTGACCCCAGCAAGCTCGACGACAGAGGTGCCATCGGCGCTCCTGATTTAATTATTGAAATTCTATCGCCGGGCAACTCCCAGACCGAGATGAAAAACAAGTTTGAGGTGTACGAGGAAAATGGCGTCCGCGAGTACTGGATCGTCGATCCGGCCAACGAGGTAGTACTGGCCTATATATTGAATGAGACAGGTATTTATATCGGATTACATCCCTTTACCCTGGAAGACGAGCTGACCAGTCACGTATTTCCGGATTTTAAACTAAACGTAGCAAACATTTTCAAAGATTGACCCGTTCTGGTAATTGAGTACGATGACTATTTTAGATAAAATTATCGCGCAGAAGCGCATGGAAGTAGCGGCTGCCAAAGCCGAGAAGAATCTGCGTGAATTTGAAAAAGACCCTTTGTTTGGCCGTTCCGGGTTATCCCTTGTCTCTTCGCTGCTCAATACTCCCACGCCGGGCATCATCTCGGAGTTTAAGCGTCAGTCGCCTTCCAAAGGTATCATCAACGATCAGGCAAAACCGGAAGTAGTGACGGCTGGCTATGCCGCCGCCGGGGCCAAATGCCTGTCGGTACTCACTGATACCCCGTTCTTCGGAGGTACCTTTGAGGATTTTGCCAAAGCCCGCGCGGCCAATCCCACCACCCCCATGCTTCGCAAAGACTTCATGGTGGACGAATACCAACTCTTCGAGGCTAAATCACTGGGTGCCGACGTTATACTATTAATAGCCGCCTGTCTTGGTCCGGCAGAGGTAAGATCGCTCGCCCTAAAAGCGCACGAATTGGACATGGAAGTTTTACTCGAAGTACACGATAGCCAGGAGCTTTCGCAAAGCCTATGCGATGAGGTCGACATGGTGGGAGTCAATAACCGCAACCTGAAAACCTTTACAACTTCCATTGACACTTCCCTCGACCTCATAGGGCAAATCCCCGATACGTTCGTCCGTATTTCTGAAAGCGGCTTGCAAGATGCCGACACGATTATCCAGCTTTTCCAGGCGGGTTATCAGGGATTTCTCATCGGGGAAACCTTCATGAAAACAAGTGACCCCGCTGCTGCACTCAGCGAACTACAAACAACTCTCTTCAAAAAACTTAACCATAACCACCTTATACTATGAAATTGAAAGTATGCGGGATGCGTGAATCCACCAATATCAAAGAATTAATACCCCTGAAACCCGATTTTATTGGATTTATATTTTATGATAAATCCCCTCGGTATGTCGGTGAGGGTTTGGATGAAAAACTTATTCGGGCCATTCCTTCCTCCATCAAAAAAGTGGGGGTTTTTGTCAATTCCAGCCCCGGCTACATCATGAGCATGGCCCGGCAGTACGACTTGCAATACGTGCAGTTGCACGGAAATGAGCTACCAGATTTTTGCCGGATTCTCCGTCAGAAAGGTCTCAATGTCATTAAGGCTTTCTCGGTGGATTCCTCTTTTAATTTCGCGATGTTGAACAATTACAAACCTTTTTGTGATTTGTTTTTGTTTGATACAAAAGGTACTCAGCCGGGTGGCAATGGTGTTTCCTTTGATTGGAGCATCCTCCGCAAGTACGACCAGGAAAAACCTTTTCTGCTCAGCGGGGGCATCAGTTTGGATAACATTGACCAGTTGATCGAACTTACCCATAGCTTTCGAATCTATGGCATTGACATCAATAGCTGCTTCGAACAGGAACCCGGTCTTAAAGACATTGCCCAAATCCAAAAACTCATCGACAAGATACGTGTCAAGCAAGAGGAAGAAATAGAAATGTAATATGGCAGAGTTAGCAGAAAAAGTTTCTTATCAGGTGGATCCCAACGGATACTACGGCATATTTGGCGGAGCCTTTATTCCCGAAATGCTGTACCCTAACGTGGAAGAACTCCGCAACACCTATCTGGATATAATAGCCAGTCCTGATTTTCAGGCGGAGTTTAACGATCTGCTTCGCAACTACGTGGGGCGGCCAACTCCCCTGTACCTGGCCAAACGGCTTTCCGAAAAAGTAGGTACCACGGTTTATCTCAAACGCGAAGATTTGTGCCATACCGGTGCTCACAAGGTGAACAACACCATCGGGCAAATCCTGCTGGCCAACCGCCTGGGCAAAAAACGCATTGTGGCCGAAACCGGCGCCGGACAGCACGGCGTGGCTACCGCCACCGTGTGCGCGCTGATGGGCGTGGAGTGCATCGTGTACATGGGTGAGCTGGACATTCAGCGCCAGGCTCCCAATGTGGCCCGCATGAAAATGCTCGGTGCAGAAGTGCGGGCGGCTACCTGCGGCTCCAAAACCCTGAAAGACGCCACTAACGAAGCCATGCGTCACTGGATCAATAATCCGGAAGACACCCACTATATCATCGGTTCAGTGGTAGGACCGCATCCCTATCCCGACATGGTGGCGCGGTTTCAGTCGGTGATCTCGGAAGAAATCAAAATCCAGCTTCAAGAGCAGGAAGGACGTTCCAATCCCGATTACGTGGTAGCCTGTGTAGGCGGGGGCAGCAATGCCGCCGGTGCTTTCTATCATTATCTCGACGAGCCCTCCGTACAACTGGTAGCCGTAGAGGCTGCGGGTAGGGGAGTGGAGTCCGGGCATTCGGCCGCTACCACGGCCCTGGGCAAACCCGGCGTGTTGCATGGCAGCCGCACCATCCTGATGCAAACCGAAGACGGACAGGTAGTGGAGCCTTATTCCATATCGGCGGGTCTCGACTATCCCGGCATTGGTCCGGTACACGCGCACCTATTCCAATCGGGCCGAGCTACCTTCTTGTCGGCTACGGACGAGGAGGCGCTGCAGGCAGGCTTTGAACTAGCTCGCATAGAAGGTATCATTCCGGCGCTGGAAACTTCACACGCCCTTGCGATCCTGGATCGTATGGGTGCCGGCAAGGACGACATCGTGGTGGTAAACCTTTCGGGCCGAGGCGACAAAGACCTCGAAACCTATATGAAATATATTGATTAATCACATACATCCTAAAAACTATGGCTACACTCACCTTACCCGAAGTATTCGACCTTCGATTAAAATTGCAGAATCTTGAAGGAAAAAAAGAGGCTCCCGAGCTTTCTTTATTCGAGCGCTGTGACCTGGAAGATGAAATTCTGGAAATAAAAGAGATGCTGGGTCAGTTTGACCGCCAGAAATTCAACGACGAGGCTGAATGCATCAACTGCTCGGGCTAGCAGGAAGTACCGGTTCGCCTTTTTTATTTTCTAAATTTTATTCATCAAAGCATGAAACTCAAAGTATCCCTTTTTGCTCTCGCCGGACTTCTGCTCATTGGTGCAGTAGCCTTTACCTCTTACGAAACCGCTAAACCAAAAAAAATGCTCCGTCACGTAGTACTATTCAAATTCAAGGATGCCTCTACTCCCGCTCAGGTTAAAGAAGTAGAAAATGCTTTCCGCGCCCTGCCTTCCAAAATCAAAGAAATAAAAAGCCTGGAATGGGGTACCAACAATAGCCCGAGAATCTGGCACAGGGATTTACCCACTGCTTCTTCGTTACATTCGACAGTGAAGAAGATCGGGCCGCGTACCTACCTCATCCCGATCACAAAGAGTTTGGAAAGGTACTGGGTCCTCATCTGGATAAGGTACTTGTCATTGACTACTGGACTCAGCCATGAACCGAATTATAGATTTGTTCGGGAAGCAACCTTCCGAAAATCTTAACGTCTATTATACAGCAGGCTTTCCTCGCTTGGAGGATACCGTGTCCATCCTGACCTCCCTGCAGGAGGCAGGTGCAGACCTAGTGGAGATTGGAATGCCGTACTCTGATCCCGTGGCCGACGGTGAAACCATTCAGCAAAGTAATCAGCAGGCGCTGGAGAACGGCATGACCCTCCGGCTGCTTTTTGATCAGTTGGACGGAATGCGCGCCAAAGGCATTACCATTCCCGTGCTGCTAATGGGGTACGTTAATCCCGTCATTCAGTTTGGGGTGGAGCGCTTTTGTGAGAAATGTGCCGAAGTAGGGGTAGACGGGCTGATTTTACCGGACATGCCCATGGATGTATACCTGGAAGAGTATAAGTCGATCTTTGAGAAATACGGCCTGTTGAATATTTTTCTGGTAACTCCCCAGACCTCCGAGGCCCGCATCCGTCAGATCGACACCGTGAGCGAAGGATTCATATATACGGTTTCCTCTGCCAGTGTCACGGGGTCGCAAACTGGCGTAAGCGACAACATGGAAGCCTATTTTGAGAGACTAAATGCCATGAATCTTAGGAATCCGCGCTTGATCGGCTTTGGCATAAAAGACCACGAAACATTTCAGAAAGCCTGCCGATATGCGCAGGGGGCTATCATTGGTAGTGCTTTTATTCGTATCTTACAAAGAAGTCAGGATCTTGACAAAGACATAAAGGAATATATCCGGTCGGTTAAGGCAAATAAACACTCCGAAATCCACGTTTAAGTAGTAATAAGCTTTACCTGCTTTTTGAATGATCCGCCTTACTGATTATTTTTGATACGTTTATAGGAATACTTTTCAATTCCAACTACCTGAAAAACAGTTTTTGGAAAAATGAGTTTGGAAAGAAAAGCATACGTTTTTCTCTTCCCCGCTCATTTTTCTTTTCCGGGCCAGAATACCCATCGTCCGTAGCCTCCCGCCTCCGCACGATACCTGTTGCGTACTGCTTACCAATGATCAAGGATTTTAACGTGAAAATATTATGGCAGCTTCTACCACTTCTATTACCGCACTTCTGTCACGAATCCAGGAATACCGTCAGAAGTATTATCAGAATCGCCTGCTGAAAGGACTTATCTTTTCGGCTGCTTTACTGCTCACTGTATTTTTGGCCGTCAATGCCATCGAATACTTTGGACGGTTTAGCTCCACGGTTCGCGGGATGCTTTTCTTTGGGTTTCTGGCCGTATTTTTATTTTCCCTGTATCAATGGATCATTCAACCTCTCATTAATTTGTACGGATTGCGTAGGCCTCTTTCCGACGAAAACGCCGCCCTACAAATTGGCCAGTATTTTCCCGAAATCGGTGATAAGCTCATCAATACGTTGCAGCTGCAATCCCTCACCGGCCAACAAACTGACCTAATTGATGCCAGTATTCGGCAAAAGTCCGGCCAACTGCTTATTGTCCGGTTTTCGGATGCTATCAAATTTCAGGAAAATAAGCAGTACATCAAGTACGCGGTGTATCCACTAGCGGCCATTGCCGTTATTCTGCTTTTCAATCCTACCTTTTTCACTTCCAGTTCCGACCGGATCATTCATTTCCAGAAGAACTATACCTATGCTCCCTTCTCCTTTGAAGTAAAAAACAAGAATCTAAAAGCTTTCCGAAACGAAGACTTTACGCTTAACCTTACTCTAGAAGGCGAAGCCCTTCCTCAATCCGTGTACCTGGTGCAAAATGGTACCCGTTTCAAATTGACCCCCGAAGGCAACCGTGACTTTTCGTATACATTCAAAAATGTTCAGCGCAACGTCAGTTTTTCATTTGACGCCGCCGGATTCACGTCCGACAGCTACAACCTGACCGTTATTGAGCGTCCTAGCCTGCTTTCGTTCGACGTAAACCTGCGCTACCCATCCTACCTCAACAAACCCGCGGAGAGTCTGTCAAACGTTGGGAATCTGAGCGTTCCAGAAGGTACCCTGGTAGAGTGGAACTTCAATACCTCTGCCACCAAATCGCTCGGCATTCGGTTTGAGAACGATTCGCTTCTCTATAAAGCCGAAAATCGGAATGACAAAAACTTCCAGTACCGAAAGTCGGTCCGCCGCTCGTCGCAGTATGAGGTAATGCTGCAAAATAACGAAACGCCCAATGCCGAGAAAATAGGGTACTACATCAATGTAATCCCAGACAAGCACCCGGTGCTTTCCCTGGAAAATTTTCAGGATACTACCCTGTATAATTTCCTCGTGGTGGGCGGTTCTATTAGTGATGATTATGGTTTTACACAGCTTAAACTTTTCTACAATGTTCGGCGTGAAGATCAGCCTGAGGACAAAAACCCGGTCTTGAAAAGCATTAACATGCCTTTCAACAAGATGGTCAATACCCAGAGTTTTTACTTTCAATGGTACGTTGATAGCCTCAATCTTGCTCCCGGCGACAAGATCGAGTACTTCGCTCAGGTATGGGACAATGATGGCGTCAATGGGCCTAAGACCTCCCGTTCCCGAATCATAAACTTCACCATTCCCTCCAAAGATAAGTTACAGGAAGAAGTGGCGAAATCGGCCCAGGAAACAGCTGAGCAGATGGAGAACGCCCTTAAAAAAGCGCAGAGTCTGGAGCGTGATCTGGAAAACTTGGAAAAGAAGTTGAAGACAAATAAGGAACTAGATTTTCAGGAAAGAAAGCAGGCTGAGGATATTCTCAAAAAGCGGGAGGCTTTGATGGAAGAGATCCGATCTATCCAGGATCAGAACAAAGCGACTAACGAAAAGTCGAAGCAGTTTAGTCAACAAAATCCTGAAACTCAGAAAAAGTTGGATCAGTTGCAAAAGCTGATGGACGACCTGATGGACGACGAAACCAGCAAGCTGTACAAAGAACTTCAAAAACTCCTGGAACAAAAGCAGAGCGAGCGCATGACCAACATGCTAGAGAAGCTGCGGAACAAGGAGAATAATCTGGAAAAGGAACTCGAGCGCACGTTGAACCTTTTCAAGAAAATGCAGATGGAGCAAAAGATGGAGCAGACCGTCGAGAAGCTAAATGAGCTGGCGGAGAAGGAAGAAAAACTAGCCGAGGAAACCCAGAAAAACGAGGATAAAAAAAGTCAGGAGAATAAGAAAGGTGCGGATGATAAGAAGAAATCTGACGACAAAAAGAATGCTGACGACAAGAAGGGCGATGATAAAAAGGGTGACGATAAGAAAGGTGATGACAAGAAGGGCGACGACAAAAAGGGTGATGACAAGCAGGGCTCAGATGATAAAAAAGGGTCAGAAGAACAGAAAGCTAAAAATGAAGAGTTAAAAAAGGAACAAGAGAAAATCCAGGAGGAATTCGAAAAGGCAAAGGAGGATCTGGACGAAATAGAAAAGATGGGGGAGGAGATTGACGAAAAACCCGATACCCAGCAGGACGAAGAAAAAAATGCCGAAGAGCAAATGGAGCAAAGTAAGGAGCAACTTGATAAGCAGCAGAACTCGGATGCTGCCAAGTCCCAGAAAAAAGCGGCTAAATCCATGCGTAATATGTCGCAATCTATGTCCGAATCTATGCAGAGTTCCCAGATGCAGCAAATGGAAGAAGACATAGATGCCCTGCGGGATATCCTAGAAAATCTGATCACGCTATCCTTTGACCAGGAGAAACTAATGAAAGATTTTAAGGGTGTGAACTTACAGGATCCCCGATTTGTGACGCTTGGACAGGAGCAGTTGAAGCTGCAGGACGATGCCAAAGTTATTGAGGATAGCCTTTATGCGTTGGCCAATCGGGTAATCCAGATCCAATCGTTCATTACTCGCGAGCTCAATGACATGAAATCCTATATGGGTGAGAGCGTCAATAGTATCCGCGACCGCCGGATTAGCGTGGCTACCTCCAAGCAACAGTTTGCCATGACCTCCATGAACAACCTGGCTCTAATGCTAAGCGATGTTTTCCGCCAAATGCAGCAGCAGATGGCGATGGCCATGGCTATGCCGGGTAAGGGGAAGAGCAAGGGTAAGCAGAAATCGCCAGGCGCAGGTGAGATGCAGCAGGGGCTCAATGAGAAGTTACAGCAAATGGGCAAGGGACAGCAACAGGGTAAGCAGGGAGCGCAAGGGAAGCAGGGCAACTCTGAGCAACTCGCCCGCATGGCTGCTGAACAAGCTATGATTCGTAAGATGATCCAAGAGCTAATGGACTCTCAGAAAGGCACCGAAATGGGTCAGAAGTTTGGCAATGAGTTAAAAGAACTTATGGAAAAAATGGAAGAGTCAGAAACTGATCTGGTGAACAAGCGAGTCAATCAAGAGCTGCTGAAGCGAAATCAGGAGATTGTTACCCGCTTATTAGAGTCCGAAAAAGCCATGCGGGAACAAGGTGAGGATGACAAGCGAAAGGGCGAAACCGCCACCGAAATCCCCCGTCGTCCACCGCCAGCTTTTGAGCAATATATTAAGGAAAAAGAACGTCAAACTGAGCTGCTCCGCTCAATTCCACCTACGTTCTCTCCTTTCTATAAACGCGAGGTTGACGCTTATTTCAGGAAATATCAAACCGAAAAATAAGGCGAATCACCATATTTAAACAAAAAGCACTTCTTTGGTCTCAAAGAAGTGCTTTTTGTTTCTTAATAAGTATCTTTTGATTATATCTTTGTGTAAATTTCCTCTTTCCTTTTTATCCCTCCTTTCCATTATATTCCTTTATACCATTTGCCCTGACTAATTTTTGCACACTAAAACTCGTACTGCCTTGAAAACCATGATTCAATTTTTTGCTGAAGACGTAGAATACGATCTCCCCAATCCAACCAAAGCCAAGCGTTGGCTTAAATTTGTTATAGAAACCGAAGGGTTTACGCTGAACCAATTGAACTATATCTTTTGCTCAGACGAATACCTTCTTAACATGAACCGTGAGCACCTTCAGCACGACTACTATACCGACATAATCACCTTTGATACTAGTGATAATGAAAAGCAGGTAGAGGGCGAAATTTACATTAGCACCGATCGTGTAAAGGAGAATGCCGAAAATCTATCCATCGAATTTGACGAGGAGCTACGGCGGGTTATCGTTCATGGGGTTTTGCATTTGGTCGGATACATTGACGATACGGAGGCTTCAAAAGGGAAGATGCGTCAAAAAGAAGACTTCTATCTTAAGAATTATAAGTACCAATAAATATTTCCACGTGGAACATTTTTCATGTTTTCACGATTTATATTAAGTCTTGACGTTTTTGTCAAGACTTTTTTTGAATAAATACTAATAAGATGTTTCCAAAATATGATGTGATCGTAGTAGGGGCAGGACACGCCGGTTGCGAAGCAGCGGCAGCGGCGGCAAACATGGGATCGAAGGTATTGTTGATCACCATGAACATGCAGACGATTGCCCAAATGTCCTGTAATCCGGCGATGGGAGGGGTGGCAAAAGGCCAGATCGTTCGAGAAATAGATGCTCTGGGAGGTCAGTCGGGAATCGTGAGCGATCGAACCATGATCCAGTTCCGGATGCTAAATCGTTCCAAGGGCCCCGCCATGTGGAGTCCACGGTGCCAAAGCGACCGAATGCTTTTTGCGCAGGAATGGCGGCAAATTCTAGAAAATACCCCAAACGTGGATTTTTGGCAAGATACCGTCCGGGAATTAGTAGTAAAAGACGGTCGGGTAAATGGCGTTAAAACGAGCCTGGGGATCGAGATCGAATCCAAAGCGGTGGTATTAACGAACGGTACTTTCTTAAACGGACTGATCCACATTGGAGAAAAAAACTTTGGGGGAGGGAGAACCGGCGAGAAGGCTGCCACGGGTATTACCGAGCAATTAGTCATGCTTGGCTTCGAAGCTGGAAGGATGAAAACAGGTACCCCCCCCAGGGTGGACGGACGTTCGCTGGACTATAACCGGATGGAAGAACAACCAGGAGACGAAAATCCGGGTAAGTTCTCCTATACCGATACCCCCACGCTAAGCCACCAAAGAAGTTGTTGGATCACCTACACGAACCAAAGTGTCCACGATGTTCTGAAAACTGGTTTTGATAAATCTCCTATGTTCTCAGGTCGAATCAAAGGCCTCGGCCCTAGGTACTGCCCTTCGGTAGAAGATAAAATCAACCGGTTTGCGGATAAGGATAGGCACCAGATTTTCGTGGAGCCGGAAGGCTGGAGCACGGTTGAAGTGTACGTGAATGGATTCTCAACCTCCCTCCCGGAAGATATTCAATACAAAGCTTTGAAAGAAATTCCGGGTTTTGAAAATGTACGGATGTTCAGACCTGGCTACGCCATTGAGTACGATTTCTTTCCGCCCACGCAGCTGAAGCTTACGCTGGAAACTCAATTAATCGAAAACCTCTACTTCGCTGGGCAAATAAACGGTACCACCGGCTATGAGGAAGCGGCCTGCCAGGGCTTGATGGCCGGCATGAATGCCCACTTGAAGATTACAGACCAAGATCCATTGTTGCTAAAAAGATCCGAAGCCTACATAGGTGTGCTAATTGATGACCTTATCACCAAGGGTACCGAAGAGCCCTATCGTATGTTCACGTCCCGAGCTGAGTACCGTACCTTGCTAAGGCAGGACAATGCCGATATCCGGCTGACGGAAAAAGGCCACGCTCTTGGACTAGCTAGTGAAGATCGGGTGGTTCGGGTCAGAAATAAGATAGCTCAGACGGAAGAGCTGGTACAGGAGCTGATGCAAATCAAGGTACAGCCTGAGGATGTCAATGGCAAACTGGAAGCTTACCAAACCTCCTTAATCAAAGATCGGACGTCCCTTTTTCAGCTTTTGAAGAGACCACAGCTTACCATTAAAGAAATACGGGAATTGAACCCCCAAATAGCAAACTGGATGAATACGCTATCTCAGGATGCCATCGAACAGGGTGAGATTCACATCAAATATGATAGCTACATAGAGAAGGAACGATTGATGGTGGAGAAAATGAGTCGCATGGAAGACTTGATGATCATTCAGAATTTCAACTATGACAATGTCCAGGCCTTATCTTTCGAAGGCCGGGAAAAACTCAAAAAAGCGAAGCCACAGACAATCGGACAGGCCTCCCGCATCAGCGGCGTCAGTCCATCCGATATATCCGTTCTCATGATTCACTTAGGCAGATAGTAATGATTCTCGAAACACTTACCCAATGCCCGGTATGCGGACACTCCCATTTTTCCCCAGTCCTAAAACCCAAGGATCATACCGTATCCCAAAAAACTTTTCAGATTGTAGGGTGCGCCAAATGTGGTTTCCTCTTCACAAATCCCCGTCCTTCCGCTTCGGACATTGGCCAGTACTACGAGTCCACGGAGTACATCTCTCACCACGATGAAGCCAAGGATCTGATGAGTGTAGTTTATAATAAGGTTCGGAACTATACAACTCAGCAAAAGATAAAACTGCTGAACCAGGCAACAGTCCAAAAAGGCCACCTGTTGGATGTAGGCTGCGGTACCGGATTTTTTCTCTCAAAGGCTAAGGAAGCGGGATGGCAGGTAAGCGGAACAGAACCCGATACTCAGGCTCGGACAAGTGCCCAGGGTAGGGTAGGGGAAAATGTGTACGAAAACATATCAGATACAGTCTTTTCCGCTCTACGCTTCAATGCCATTACCATGTGGCACGTGCTGGAGCACGTACATACGCTTAGCGAAACCCTGGATTGGCTCTACGACCATCTTGCCCCTGAGGGGAAACTATTCATTGCCGTTCCCAATCCCGAGTCGGACGATGCCAGGCAGTTCGGAGAAAACTGGGCTGCTTATGATGTGCCTAGGCACCTCTATCACTTTTCCAAAAATGCGTTGGAAAACTTGGCCAAAGCACATCACTTCAAAGTAGATCAGATTCTTCCCATGTGGTTTGATGCCTACTATGTGAGCATGTTGAGCACCCGCTACCAGCAAGGCAAAACAAATCTCCCGGCAAGTATTTGGCAAGGTACCGTCTCGAACTGGAAAGGACGAAAATCATCTGATGAACGCTACAACACATCCAGCCTGATCTATGTCCTCAGTAAAAACTAGAGATCCCTAACCCATACAAAACCCTCAGTACCGCGCGTTGGTAGTGAGGGTTTTTTAATTGATTATCTTATCTTTTCCGCGACTTTTCAAATCCAGATTGCAGATGAAAAAATATTGGCTGTATGTATTTTTACTAGTATTCCTTGCCCGCTGTGCCCAGCAGGTAGCGCCTACCGGCGGAAAAAAAGATACTACCCCCCCAAACCTCCTCAGCTCAACACCACCCAACAAAACACTCAATTTTAAAGGAAAAGAGATAGAGTTGTTTTTTGATGAATATGTGATTGTGGATAATATCCAGCAAAAGCTGATCATAACTCCCGAGACGGAAAACCCCTACACCCCAAAGCAGAAGGGCAAGTCGGTGGTACTTTCGTTCAAGAATGACTTTGCGGATAGTACCACCTATACCCTGAATTTTGGCGATGGGATCAAGGATTTTGCGGAACGAAATCCTGCTCCCAATCTCAAGCTGGTGTTCAGCACCGGCCCCACCATCGACTCCGCTCGGGTATATGGAACCGTCACGGACTTGAAAAGTAACAAACCACTATACGATGCCCTCGTAGGGCTGTATCAGATAAAGGACACCATCAATCCCGAAAAACAAAAGCCTTACTATTTTTCAAGAACCGACAGTAGCGGCGTATTTGCCATCGAAAACATTCAGGAGGCCAGGTACCGGATGATTGCGATTGACGACAAAAACCGAAATCAACTATACAATCCAAAAGACGAGAGGATCGCTTTTTTGGACTCTTCCGTTCAGGTTGGAGCCGATTCCTCAGCGTACCAGCTGAAACTCTACCTGTCGGATGTGACAGCTCCCCGCATCCAACGCACGCTACCCAAAGTCAACGACTATACGGTGTCTTTTAACAAAGGAATGGACAGCATTAACGTGCGTTTCCCGGCGGGCGATTCACTTCCTTATGTGATAAGCAGCCCGACTGAAATAAAATTCTTTAACTCAGGCGTCACAGCCGACACTACCTTAGCCTACATTATTGGAATAGACTCCGTTGGACAAGTACTAGAACAGGAGCAAAAGATCGCCTTTTTGCCTCAGCGTGGTAAGGAACGACAGCTCGATCCTTTTGCGCTCCGGACTCTCCCGGACCGCAATCAACCGCTACCCCGCGACTTTCAGTATACCTTCATCTTCACTAAGCCAGTTGCCACGCTTAAAGCCGACCAACTCCAACTTCAAATGGATACACTTACCAGGAAACCATTGGCTGACTTTGAATGGCGCTGGAATCGCTACCAGAATGAGCTATCCGTAACGGGCAGGGTCACCGCGAGGGATACCATCAAGTGGATAATTCCCAAAGGTGCCATCATCAGCGTAGAAGGGGATTCAATTCCGGCATCTATGTATAAACATCCCGTCCTGAAAAATGAAGACTACGGAATCATAAGGGGGAAAATCACCGCTGACACTGCCTCCTACTATATTGTAGAATTAATAGATAAAGACTTTAAGGTAATAAGAACCGCCTATTCATCTCCTTATTCGTTCGAGCGAATCCCTCCGGGAGAGTACCAGCTCCGGGTGATACTCGATAAAAATAACAACCGCCGCTGGGATGCCGGAATTTATAAACGGGGCATTCAGCCAGAAGCTATCCTTTATTTCCCTTCTCCCTTAACGATCAAAAGCAACTTCGAGTTTGATGACAATGATTTTGTAATACCTTCCAAAACCTCAGATTAGTTTTGGCAAAAAAAGCGTTTTGTGTTCATAAACCTGTGGAAAACATAAAACAGCTGTGGATAGTTAGCTAAGTAGTGTGGGAAAGCCTGTGGAAAAACTTGATTCTCTGTGGAAAAGATTTGATCCAAAAATCAAAAGTGGACAAAGGGTAAGCTAAACTGGACTTAACAGGCTGTGAATACACTTTAGAAACTGTGCACAACCTTTCGGAAGTTATCCCTCCACTATCTACTCTAGTTTGTGGAAAAAATTAGCTAACTCTGAATTTCAAGTGATTAGTTGTGAATAACCACAAAAACTAAGTGGATAATTGCTTAACTTGTACACAATGACCCCGGAGCCTGAAGTGGAACTAGAGTGGATAAAATACTTGTACACAATTCCACAGAGGTAAATTAACTTTAATAGATAAAAATTTAATATTTATATTATTTATGAAAGGATGTTTTAAGTGGATAACTCTGTTGGGCTTGTTGATTGGCGCACTGAATGCATCGGCTCAGACAGATGAACAATTGGCCGAAGAATATTTCAAAAGTGAAGAGTGCGAAAAAGCGGTGACCTATTACCAAAAGGTTTTAAAGAAATCTTTTGACAAGCGGTCACTGAGTAATTTTACCACTTGCCTGATAAAAATCAAGGACTGGGCTGAGGCCGACAAATTTTTCAAGCGTCAGGTAAAAAGTGAAGAAGCCAATGCCCCTTGGTACTTCCTGAACTGGGGAATGCTTTTGGAGGCAGAAGGAAAGGAGGCCGATGCCGAAAAGCGTTTTGCCGATGCCATCGAAGCCTTTGGCCCGCGGGTGGACCTGTACCGCGATTTGGCGGAGGAGTTTCGGGAAGTACAAAAGCCAGAATGGGCGCAACGCACGCTCCAGCGGGCCCGAGAAGTAGCCAAGAACGAGAACCTCTACCGGCTCGAAATGGCAAGCGTATACCGCGAATTAAACCAATCCGAAAATATGATTGCCGAACTGTTGTCGTATGGGATTCTCTTCCGCAACACAGAGATCGTGCAGAATATGCTCCAGGATTTCCTCAAAGAGGAAAAAGAGCAGGCATTGCTGGAAAAAGTACTCTATGAGAAAATTCAAAAAAATCCAAACGAGGCTTTTTACAATGAATTACTGGTTTGGTATCAGGTTCAGCGCAAGGATTTTTACAAAGCCTTTATTCAAGAGAGGGCTTTGGATAAAAGGTTTAAGTACAACGGAACCCGTATTTTCGATTTAGCCAATTTGGCTTTGCAAAATAAAGATTACGAAAATGCCGCCGCGATGTTTGAGTTTATCGTAAAGGAATATCCTCAGGGCCAGCTGTATCCATTCGCTCGGCGCATGGCCATCAGCTCCCGCGAAGAACAGGTAAAAAACACGTATCCGGTAAATAAGGCGGAGGTTCAAAAACTGATCGGCGAATATCAAAAGCTACTTTCTGAACTCGGAACGAACGCCAGAACCTTCGAAGCTCTCCGGAACATGGCTATTTTGCACGCGTTCTATTTGGATGAAAAGGACAAGGCAATCAACATTTTGGAAAAAGCCATTGAAGCCGGTAGGTCCGAAAAAGAGTTTGTTGATAAGTGCAAGCTCGACCTTGGTGATATTTTCTTGTTGCAGGGTGAACCATGGGAGGCTACGCTACTGTATTCACAAGTTGAAAAGTCCCAAAAAGACGATGTGCTAGGATATGATGCCAAACTTCGGAATGCTAAACTCCATTATTACAAAGGTGATTTTGAGTTGTCGAAAGAAGTACTGGACATACTCAAGAGAGCAACTACCCGCGAAATAGCCAATGATGCCAACGACCTGAGCTTGCTGATCATGGATAACACCGGCTTGGATAGTACCGAGGCAGCCATGCGTGAATATTCCAATGTAGAGTTGCTGATGTTTCAGAACAAAACGGTCGAAGCCATTGACACTTTGAAGCATCTCTACACCAAATACAAAGACCACAGCCTGGCCGACGAAATCCTATGGCTCACCGCTAAGACCTACATGAGACTTGACAGCAATCAGCAAGCTCTTGAATGTCTGAAGATAATTAAGGAAAAGTACCACTTTGACATTTTGGGCGACGACGCCCTCTACGCTATGGCCAAGTTGTATCAGGAAAAATTCAACGAGAAAGAGGAAGCTATGAAAATCTATCAGGAGCTTCTGGAAAAATATCCGGGCAGCATCTTCGTAGCCGATGCCAGAAAGAGGTACCGTCTACTCAGAGGAGACACGATCAATTAGGAAAAGTGATTTTAATACAAGGGGACTATTTTTCGAAAAAATAGTCCCCTTGTATTTTTTATATTCGGGAAATTATCTTCACTTGATTTTTCTACGCAATTCTCACGCCCTTCGAAATGCCCAATTATCCCAATAAATGGGCTTTGAAAGCCTCAAAATGGGCATTTATGGAAATTGATTTTTTCTCTAACGAAAGCAAATTTTCAAGCCTTTCAGGAATAGGAATGGTACTTCCGAGGGTTTTTTGAACCAAATCTAAAAATTTGGCTGGATGAGCCGTCGCTAGAAAAATTCCTGTAAAATCTTCTCCCTTTTCTTTTCGATAATCTTGTAACCCCTGGTATGCTACCGCCGTATGAGGACACATGACATAGGCCGACCGCTCAAAAACCTCCCGCATACTTTCCTTGGTTTGCTGATCATCATAATGATATCCAGAAACCAGCGTACGGATTTGATCCCAGTCATCACCGAAAAAACGACTTAACCTTACAAAGTTACTGGGGTTTCCTACATCCATTGCATTTGAGATTGTTTCGATGGAGGCCACTGGATCATATGATCCAGTGGACAAATACCGGGGAACTACATTATTGCGATTAGTGGCCGCAACAAACTGATGAACGGGCAGCCCCATACGATACGCCAGAAGTCCCGCACTCAGGTTGCCAAAGTTTCCGCTAGGTATAGAAAAAACGACAGGTTTGCCTAGCTTTTTGGTTTGAGCGTAAGCGGAGAAGTAATAAAAGGATTGGGGAATAAGCCGGGAAATATTAATAGAGTTAGCCGAGGCCAGATTAAACTTCGCCGTGAGATCAGGGTCAAGGAAGGCTTCTTTTACCAATCGCTGGCAATCATCAAACGTACCATTTACTTCCAGGGCCGTAATATTATGGCCAAGCGTAGTAAGCTGCTTCTCTTGGATATCACTTACTTTTCCGCTGGGATAAAGAATAGTGACTGATATTCCCGGAACTTTATAAAAGCCCTGAGCTACGGCGCCCCCCGTATCGCCCGAGGTAGCGACCAAAATTTTTATTTCTTTCTGTGTTCTGGCCAAAAAATAGGACATCAAGGAAGCCATAAACCTAGCCCCGAAATCTTTGAAGGCCATGGAAGGTCCATGAAACAATTCCAGAACAAACGTATCAGGAGATAGCTGTACAGCAGGAGCTTCAAAAGAAAAGGAGTTCTCCACAAGTACTTCCATGTCTTCCCGGGAAATATCATCACCCAAAAGCGTGTATCCTACTTCTACGGCAATTTCATTAAATGTCCGATTCTCAA
>CAVYGM010000010.1:232500-290000 GCA_963768025.1 uncultured Cytophagales bacterium | reverse complement strand
CGAGAGGGGAACAACCCGGAGCACCGGCTAAGGTCCCCAAATATATACTAAGTTGAACTAAGGGGGTCCGACTGCAGAGACAGCCAGGATGTTAGCTTGGAAGCAGCTACACATTTAAAGAGTGCGTAACAGCTCACTGGTCGAGCGGGGCGGGCACCGATAATAAACGGGCATCAAGTATATTACCGAAGCCGTGCGATTGCACTCTGTGCATATCGGTAGGGGAGCATTCCCAGGGGGGCGAAGGTGCGGCGCGAGCCGTGCTGGACCGCTGGGAAAAGCAAATGTAGGCATGAGTAACGATAATGCGTGTGGGAAACACGCACACCGAAAGACCCAGGATTCCTCCGCTATGCTAATCAACGGAGGGTCAGGCGGGGCCTAAGGGGCAGCCGAAGGGCGACCCCCGATGGACAGCCGGTTAACATTCCGGCCCCCGCCGGCAGTGTGAGGGGATGACGGAGAATTCAGGTTGCTGGGTCCCGACGGAATGGGGCGTTGAGCGGAGCCTTCGGGCGAAGCGAAGCAGCGAGCGTTCTTCCAAGAAAAGTTTCCGAAACACCAGCTGCCGGCGGCCCGTACCGCAAACCGACACAGGTGGTCGAGAAGAATATTCTAAGGTGCTCGAGTGAATCACGGCTAAGGAACTCGGCAAATTAACCCTGTAACTTCGGGAGAAGGGGGGCCTCCTCCGAGAGGAGAGGCCGCAGAGAAATGGCCCAGGCGACTGTTTAGCAAAAACACAGGACTCTGCCAAAACGCAAGTTGACGTATAGGGTCTGACACCTGCCCGGTGCCGGAAGGTTAAGAGGGGATGTCAGCGCGAGCGAAGCATTGAATCGAAGCCCCGGTAAACGGCGGCCGTAACTATAACGGTCCTAAGGTAGCGAAATTCCTTGTCGGGTAAGTTCCGACCTGCACGAATGGTGTAACGATCTGGGCACTGTCTCGGCCGTGAGCTCGGTGAAATTGTAGTAGCGGTGAAGATGCCGCTTACCCGCCACGGGACGGAAAGACCCCGTGCACCTTTACTACAGCTTTGCATTGGTTTCGGGTCAGGGGTGTGTAGGATAGGTGGGAGGCTGTGAGGGGGCGTCGCCAGGCGTTCCGGAGCCAACGTTGAAATACCACCCTCCGCTGGCCTGGGATCTAACTTGTCATTGGGCAAGGACCGTGCATGGTGGGTAGTTTGACTGGGGTGGTCGCCTCCGAAAGGGTAACGGAGGCTTCCAAAGGTCGGCTCAACACGCTTGGTAACCGTGTGTGGAGTGCAATAGTACAAGCCGGCTTGACTGTGGGACCGACGGGTCGAGCAGGTGGGAAACCAGGGTATAGTGATCCGGTGGTTCTGAATGGAAGGGCCATCGCTCAAAGGATAAAAGGTACGCCGGGGATAACAGGCTGATCTCCCCCAAGAGCTCACATCGACGGGGAGGTTTGGCACCTCGATGTCGGCTCGTCACATCCTGGGGCTGGAGAAGGTCCCAAGGGTTCGGCTGTTCGCCGATTAAAGTGGCACGCGAGCTGGGTTCAGAACGTCGTGAGACAGTTCGGTCCCTATCTGTGGTGGGCGCAGGAGGATTGACGGGGGCTGCCCTTAGTACGAGAGGACCGGGGTGGACCCACCGCTGGTGCACCGGTTGTTCCGCCAGGAGCACGGCCGGGTAGCTATGTGGGGAACAGATAAGCGCTGAAAGCATCTAAGTGCGAAACTGGCCCGAAGATGAATCCTCCCAACAAGCAGGGCCGTCGTAGACCACGACGTGGATAGGCCGCAGGTGCATGCGCTGAAAGGCGTCCAGCCGAGCGGTACTAATCGCCCGAGAGCTTGCGTAAGCCTCCCGCGCATTGTTTTTTCTGTCTTCCGCATGTCGATAACGAAGTCCCCCCACGAGCTTGCTGGTGGCTATGGGGCGGGTGGTCACCTCTTCCCATTCCGAACAGAGAAGTTAAGCCCCGCACCGCCGATGATACTGGCGTCAAACCCGGTAAAGTAGGTAGCCGCCACAATACCATAAACCCCAGAGGGCCCCGCAGGAATGCGGGGCCCTCTTCTGCGTGCCAACCCCCCGAGAACGCACGCCATCAGGCCGACCTCAAAACCAAAGGGGCGGGTGGTCGCCAAACTACCACCACCCACAAGGGCCATACGAGCAATCGGGCGGCCCTTTTTTGTGCCTTCTCCTATCACATCCTATACTTCCATTACCCCAAAAGGGGCATCTCACTAAGGCAATCCTTTTTTTATGCCCGTTTCGGGAAAATACCTTCGATTGGTATAGTAAGCCAAACGCTTCTGGCCTTCAGGTAGCTAGCTTTCAGAAAGTTTTCCTACTCTTCAAACGGGCATTTAACTGCTTAATCACATATGTATGCATACTTATGTTGATTGTTGTCTTCATGAAAAACATCCGTGAGAAAGTCAATCATAGGATTGATTTTCAAAAACTTTGCTTTTGTAATAGTTAGCACAACAAAACAAATCTAATTCTATCGTCATTCTAGGATTTTTGCCTATTTTCACCTCTTATTTGAGAGTAGAGCCAAAATATTATTGGTTTTATATAGTCTTCACCCCTATTGAGAAAACCACTTACCTGTACAACTTATATACGAATGAAGATGAAAAGAAGAGAATTCATGCAGCTGTCAGGCCTGGGAATGGGAGCCTTTATGCTCCCGTCCGGCTTGGTCATGGGGCACGAAGTACCCATTGAGCAGCTGCTGACTCCCGGCGCTGATGTGGCTTTCAAGAAAAAGATGGCTGACATTGCCCTCAATGCCGCCCGCAGCAAAGGCGCCACCTACACCGACGTTCGTATCGGACGGTACCTCCAGCAATTTGTGTTTACCCGCGAAAAGCAGGTTCAGAACGTAGCCAATGCCGAATCATATGGTGTAGGTATCCGGGTGATTGCCAACGGAACCTGGGGCTTTTCGGCTACCAGTGACGTAACGCCCGACGGCATTGCCAAATGTGCCGAAACCGCAGTAGCGATTGCCAAAGCCAATTCCAAGATTCAGACAGAGCCCGTTGTACTGGCTCCGCAAAAAGGCGTTGGTGAGGTTAGCTTGGAAAACCCCGTTGAAGAAAAATGCTTTTGAAATTCCGATTGAGGAGAAGATTGATCTGCTGATGAAGGTAAATGGCGAGGCCATGAAAAACGGCGCTGCTTTCGTTACGTCGAACCTGTTCTTTGTCAACGAACAAAAATACTTTGCCTCCACCGATGGCTCCTACATCGACCAGGATGTTCACCGCATCTGGCCAACCTTTACGGTAACAGCCGTTGATAAGGCTGCCGGTAAGTTCAAAACCCGCGACGCGATCAGCTCGCCGATGGGCATGGGCTACGAATACCTCGACGGCCTGGCTTCGGAAAAAATTGCCGGCCCTAACGGCCTGGTTGGCTACCGCAATTCCTACGATATGGTGGAAGATGCCATCATGGCGGCCAAACAGGCCAAAGAAAAAATCACGGCCAAATCGGTTACGCCGGGTAAGTACGACCTCGTACTTGACCCGAATCACCTCGGACTAACCATTCACGAATCAGTTGGTCACCCGCCGGAACTGGACCGTGTGCTGGGCTACGAAGCCAACTATGCCGGTACCAGTTTCGCCACGCTGGATAAATGGAAATCCAAAAACTTCAACTACGGCAGCAAGCTGGTCAATATTGTAGCCGATAAAACGCAGCCGCATACGCTGGGTGCCGTTGGCTACGATGATGAAGGCGTTCCCTGCAAAGAATGGGATCTGATTAAAGATGGTAGTCTGGTCAATTATCAGGCCATTCGCGATCAGGTAGCCATACTGGGCGAGAAAGAATCGCATGGCTGCTGCTATGCCGACAACTGGGATTCGGTTCAGTTTCAGCGAATGCCTAACGTATCCTTGCAGCCCGGCACAGAAAAACGCAGCGTACATGGATATGATCAAAGGCGTTGAAAAAGGCATTTACATCATTGGCCGGGGTTCCTACTCCATTGATCAGCAGCGCTATAACTTCCAGTTTGGCGGTCAGCTGTTCTACGAAATCAAAAACGGCGAAATTGTCGGGCATGCTCGATGATGTGGCTTATCAGTCCAATACGCAGGAATTCTGGAACTCCTGCGCGCAGCTTTGCGACAAGGATGACTACCGCACGTTCGGTTCGTTCTTCGATGGCAAAGGACAGCCTTCGCAGGTCAGTGCCGTTTCGCACGGTAGTGCCACCACCCGCTTCAATGGTGTCAATGTGATCAATACCGGACGGAAAATTTAATGGTGAGGTGTTAGGTTAAGTAGTCGCGAAATTGTTATAGGTCATCCAAATCTCGTATTACGCACTTAAGTACATACTGTAACACCCAAACACCTTCATAAAACATGGCTATCTTAACCAAAGAAGAAGCAAAAAAAATAATTGATAAAGTCTTGGCGTACTCAAAAGCCGACGAAATGAGCGTGAGCCGTGAGCGGTAACCGGACCGGTAACATTCGCTACGCCCGTAATTCCGTTTCGACCAGTGGTGAAAGTCAATCAACCTATCACTGGCGGTAACAGCCGTTTTTGGTAAGAAATCCGGTACGGCGACCATCAACGAGTTTGACGATGCGTCGCTGGAAAAAACCGTTCGTCGGGCCGAAGAAATTGCCAAACTGGCTCCCGAAAACCCGGAATATATGCCCATGCTGGGGCCGCAGAAATACCTGGACACGGCCTCCTTCGCGAAAGTCAACGGCTAAAATTACTCCCGAATTCCGGGCGCAAGCTGCTTTTGACAGCCTTGATCCCTGCCGAAAGAAGAATCTGACGGCCGCCGGCTACATGGAAGATAGCTACCGGTTTTACGGCCATTGGAAACAGCAAAGGCTTTTTGGCTACAACCGAGCAACCTCCGTTGATTTTTCCATCACCGTTCGTACGGCCGACGGACTGGGTTCGGGCTATGCTATCCGGGACGTTAACGATGTGTCCAAGCTGAGTACCAAAGCCGCTACCGAAGTAGCCATGCAAAAGGCGCTGGCTTCGGTCAATGCCAGAGCCTTGGAACCCGGCAAGTACACCGTTATTCTGGAACCGACCGCATGCGGTGGATCTGCTGCAGAATATGATGCGGCAGCATGGATGCCCGTAATGCCGACGAAGGCCGGAGTTTTCTGAGCAAGAAAGGCGGCGGAACCCGCCTGGGCGAAAAACTCTTCGACGAACGGGTTACCATTTACTCCGATCCAATGAATCGCGAAATTCCCGGCTCTCCCTTCGCAGGTGGTGGCGGCGGTGGCGCTTCGGTGGCGGCGGTGTGATGGTCGTCCGCAGGAAAAAGTGACCTGGATTGAAAATGGTGTAGTCAAAAATATGTACTACTCCCGCTTCTGGGCTGAGAAAAAAGGCGTTAAAGCCATTCCCTCCCCGTCCGGATTTCATTATGGTAGGTGGAACTCAGTCACTGGCCGATCTGATCAAAAGTACCGAAAAGGGCATTCTGGTAACGCGCTTCTGGTACATCCGCGCCGTTGATCCGCAAACGCTGCTCTACACCGGCCTGACCCGCGACGGTACGTTCTACATCGAAAACGGTCAGATCAAGTTTCCGGTCAAGAATTTCCGGTTCAACGAAAGCCCGGTCATTATGCTCAACAACCTCGAAGCAATGGGCAAACCGCGTTCGCGTTGGTGGTAATCTGATTCCGCCGTTGAAAATCCGGGACTTTACGTTCACAAGCTTGTCGGACGCTGTTTAAATTGATTAACATAGAGAGTACGGTCATATTCTGTCAACACGAGATTCACCCGTTATACTTAGTATCTCTGTGTCAACTAACTGCTAGCTCTATATTTTAACACCACATATTCATGAACCGTCGAGATTTTATTCAATTGGCAGGAATGGGAGCCGCGGGCATTCTGCTGCCACGCTTCCTGCTTTTGGCAGATCTGTATCTCCTGAAGCCCTGCTGGAACCCGGCCTGGATGTAGCCGTCAAAAAACGCCTGGCCGATGCCGCCCTCAACGCGGCCAAAGCCAAAGGGGCCACCTATGCCGATGTGCGCATTGGCCGCTACCTGAACCAGTTCGTGATTACCCGGGAAGACAAAGTGCAGAACATTGTCAACACCGAATCCTATGGTGTTGGCGTTCGCGTGATTGCCAATGGCTGCTGGGGATTTGCCGCGGTGGTCGATGCCAAAAGTGAAGCCGAAATGGCCAAAGCCGCCGAAGAAGCGGTTGCCATTGCCAAAGCCAATGCCCAACTGATGAAAGAGCCCGTTCAACTGGCTCCGCAGAAAGGGTTTGGCGAAGTAAGCTGGAAAGCACCCATCAAGAAAGAATGCCTTTGAAGTACCCATCAAAGAAAAAGTCGATCTGCTGCTGTCCGTGAATGATGCGGCCATGAAAAATGGCGCCAACTACGTGAACTCCGTGCTGTTCATGGTCAACGAGCAGAAGTACTTTGCCTCTACCGATGGCTCCTACATCGATCAGGATATTCACCGGATCTGGCCGATCTTTACGGTAACAGCCATTGATCCCAAAACCGGAAAGTTTGCAGACCCGCAATCACTGAGTGCGCCGATGGGCATGGGTTACGAATACCTGCAAGTCAATCCCGCCGATAAAGTAACGGGCATTACGACCCGCTACAACAAGGGTACGACATGCTGGAAGATGTTACGGCGCGCGCAAACAGGCCAAGAAAAACTGACGCGCCAAATCGGTAGAAGCGGGTAAATACGATCTGGTGCTCGACCCGTCGCACCTCTGGCTCACCATCCACGAATCGGTTGGTCACCCGCTGGAACTGGACCGCGTACTGGGCTACGAAGCCAACTTTGCCGGTACCTGTTTCGCTACCCTGGACAAATGGAAATCCAAAAACTTCAACTACGGCAGCAAGCAGGTCAACCTCATTGCCGACAAAACGCAGGTCGGTTCGCTGGGTGCCGTGGGCTGGGACGATGAAGGCGTAAAAACCAAGAAGTGGGATCTGGTTAAAGATGGTACTCTGGTCAATTACCAGGCCATCCGCGATCAGGTGCATATCATTGGCGAAAAAGAATCGCAGGGTTGCTGCTACGCCGACAGCTGGAGTTCGGTTCAGTTTCAGCGCATGGCCAATGTATCGCTGGCAGCTGGCAAAACACCGCTTGTCCGTGGAAGAAATGATCAAGGATGTCAAGAAAGGCATTTACATCATCGGCGATGGCTCGTTCTCCATCGATCAGCAGCGCTACAACTTCCAGTTTGGCGGGCAGTTGTTCTACGAAATCAAAGATGGCAAGATTGCCGGCATGCTGAAAGATGTAGCCTACCAGTCGAACACGCAGGAATTCTGGAATTCCTGCGCGCAGGTTTGCGACGAGCGCGACTACCGCCTGGGAGGTTCGTTCTTCGATGGAAAAGGCCAGCCCAGCCAGTCGAGCGCCGTATCGCACGGCAGCTCCACCACCCGTTTCAACGGAGTTAATGTGATCAATACAGCCAGAAAAATATAAGCTTAGACATGTCAATTATACTAACAGAAGCAGAAGCCAAAGCCTTGCTTACAAAAGGTGCTGAGCTACTCCAAAGCCGACGAATGCGAAGTGAATTTGCTGGGCGAAGAGCGGGGCAACATCCGCTACGCCCGCAACGAAGTCTCGACAAGCGGCGGGCTCATCAACCAGAACTTACGGTGCAATCGGCTTTTGGCAAAAAAGTAGGTACTGCCACCATCGATGAATTCGACGATGCATCCCTCGAAAAAGTAGTACGGCGATCCGAAGAACTGGCCCAACTTGCTCCCGAAAATCCGGAATACGTAGGTTTGTTGGGCGCACAGACCTATGGTAATTCCAAGGGCTTCTTTGAATCTACCGCCAGTGTAGATCCCGATAAGCGGGCTGAGGCAGTAGCCAAAAGCCTGGCGCAGACTCGCGAGAAAAATCTGGCAGCAGCGGGTTTTCTGGAAGATACCCGTGGCTATTCGGCCATGATGAACTCCAAAGGTCTTTTTGCCTACTACCCAAGTACCAACGTCAACTTCTCGCTGACCGTACGTACGCCGGACGGTAAAGGGTCGGGTTACGTGATCCGGGGATTCAGTGATTTTGATAAACTGGATACCGAATCCGCCACCCAAATTGCCATTCAGAAATGCCTGGGTTCGGTAGATGCACGGGCGCTGGAACCGGGTAAATACACCGTAATTCTGGAACCGACGGCGGCTGCCGTTCTGCTCGAAAACATCTTTCTTCAACCTGGATGCCCGCTCCGCCGACGAAGGTCGGTCGTTTTTGAGCAAGCCGGGAGGTAAATCCAAACTGGGCGAAAAAATCGTGGACGAGCGGGTAACGATTTACTCCGATCCGACCAACGCGAACTACCCGCTTCTCCCTGGTCAGGCGACGGGCGGCCGCAGGAAAAAATCAACTGGATTGAAAAAGGAGTAGTCAAAAACCTGGCTTACTCACGCTACTGGGCGCAGAAAAAAGGTGTAAAAGCTACCCCTTTCCCTAACAACGTGATCATGGCGGGGGGAACTCCTCGCTGGAAGAAATGATCAAAAGTACCAAGCGGGGTATTCTGGTTACCAAACTCTGGTACATCCGGTCGGTGGACCCGCAAACGATGCTGCTTACCGGCCTCACCCGCGACGGTACCTTTTATATTGAAAATGGTAAAATCAAACATCCGGTCAAAAACTTCCGTTTCAACGAAAGTCCGATCATCATGCTCAATAACCTGGAAGCATTGGGCAAACCGGAGCGTACCGTCAGCACGGAATCGGATCGGAACTACCTGATTCCGCCCATGAAAATCCGGGAGTTTACGTTTAGCAGTCTGTCGGACGCAGTGTAATTTTCGTTAGATTTAGACAACTGAAAACCGAAACGTCCTATGATAGAGAACCGGGTCAACGATCTTTTGGAAGCCCCCGATGCCCTGCTGGTCATTGAGCGCGCGCAGGCTATTTTGGCAAATGAAGCCAATCGGCGCCGGGCATTCCGGGAATGGCTAACGGATGATGTTAAAGCCGAGTTTATTAATGGTGAAATTATTATGCACTCGCCCGTCAAGCGGCGGCATTTGGATGCTACGAAGTACCTGGAGAATCTGCTCCTGAACTATGTCATGCGTCACGATTTGGGAGCCGTTGATTCGAAAAAAGCGCTAGTGGGCCTTACACGCAATGACTACGAACCGGATATTTGCTATTGGAATTCTGATATAGCCGCTTCGTTTGAGGATGACCAAATGGAGCATCCGGCTCCCGATCTGATCGTAGAGGTGCTGTCCAGAAGTACTACCGGCCGGGAAAGGGGCGTCAAATTTGAAGATTATGCAGCCCACGGAGTGCGAGAATACTGGATCATTGATCCGGTTCGAAAGGCAGTAGAGCAATATCAGCTAGAAGAAGCCACCATGGCATTTGCTACTGTGGCGGTACTATACGAAGATCAGGATCATACCCTTACTTCTCTGAGCGTAAAGGGCTTTGAGATTCCGGTAAGAGCTATTTTTGATAAAGAAGCCAATATGGATGCTTTGCAGAAAATCCTGCTAAAATAGTGATGTTGAAAACGTTAAGTTTGCTCCATTACCCGTCAATAATAAGTTACCAAGCCGATAGCCGACGGCCGATAACCGACCGCCACGCATGAAACCTTTTGTATTTACCCGAATCCAATACATCTCTGGTGACTGGGATACCGATCAGCGCATGCCTTCCAATATCCTGCATTCGCTGATTGAGTATACCACGCTGCCCGTAGATGAAAAAGAGAAAACGGTGCAGCTGGGGAGTCCGGAGATTTTTAAGAGTCCGTTTTGCTACCTGAGTGGTCATAAGCTGGTGGAGTTCTCGACCCCGGAACGGGAGTCGTTCCAGCAGTATGTGCAGAACGGGGGCTTTGTATTCGTAGATGACTGCAACCACGATATTGACGGACTTTTTGCCAAATCCTTTGAGCAGGAAATGAGCCGAACTTTTGGTCCGAAGGCCTTGCAGAAGATTCCGAACGACCACCCCATTTACTCCTGCTTTTTCGAATTCAAGGAAGGCCCGCCCACTACTTCTTTCGAGCTGAATGGCTGGGGGGACGATTTGGTACATGATTATCTCAAAGCTGTAATCGTTGATGGACGAATAGGGGTTTTGTACAGCAACAAGGACTATGGCTGCGAGTGGGACTACGATTTCAGAAATAAGCGTTTTCTGGCGGAGGATAATACTAAGTTTGGAGTCAATATTATTATGTATGCATTAACGGCCTGATAACCTATAGACTAATGGAATTAGGATAAATATGAAGACAAAATACTGATTGTGAGTATCTTTATTCATAAGTATTTACAGAAATATTCTGCTTTCTTTTACCTCATCCTAAATCCTTCTCCTCCAAGGAGAGGGATTTCACGATAGGGGAAAATTACCCATAATTTGCGTTAGACCAATGAAATTAAGCGAGCACCTTGCAACGGTATACCTATGCTAATTGATACACTGAAATCTTTGTTCAGACGGGATCTAGGCAAATTAAAACTGGAAATTGAGCTTTATAACCAAGAGAAGTCAATATGGCTCGTTGAGGAAAATATTGCGAACTCGGCGGGGAATCTGTGCTTGCATTTGATTGGGAATCTGAACACGTATATTGGAGCCGAACTTGGAGCATCCGGCTATGTCAGAAACAGAGAACTGGAATTTTCCGCAAAACATGTACCCCGTGCGGTTCTTGTCGAGAAAATTATAGAAACAGCCCGCATTGTGGATCTAACACTTGATAAACTTACCGAAGAACAGGTGAAGGCAGACGCCTCGGTTCAAATTTTTGAATCCAAAGTTTCGACCGGGTTTTTCCTCGTTCATCTTTCTACGCATTTGGCGTATCATTTGGGACAAGTCAATTATCATCGAAGGCTTTTGGATAAATAGCCTCACTATTTTTTTTACTCAATTAGACACTCATCAGTTGAATAACACCACGACGACGGATTTAAGTCACTACAAAGCATTAGTAGCCAAACTTCCCGCCTTGCGGCAGGAAATCGGTAAAGTCATTGTCGGTCAGCAGGAAGCCATCAGTGAGATACTTATTGCCTTACTGGCCGGAGGCCACTGTCTGCTGGAAGGTGTACCTGGACTGGCCAAAACCTTGATGGTCAGAACGATGTCCGAGGCGCTGGACATGAGTTTCAAGCGCGTGCAGTTTACGCCCGATCTGATGCCGGGCGACATTGTGGGCACGGAGATTCTGGAAGAGGATCACGAAACGGGCAAGAAGTTCTTCAAATTCAACCAAGGCCCCCTCTTCGCACACGTGGTGCTGGCCGATGAGATCAACCGGACACCGCCCAAAACGCAGGCGGCCCTACTGGAAGCGATGCAGGAAGGCACAGTAACCTACGCCGGCACCGACTACGCGCTACCTCGGCCGTTCCTGATCATTGCTACCCAGAACCCCATTGAACAGGCGGGTACCTACCCGCTGCCCGAAGCGCAGTTGGATCGTTTTCTGCTGTACGTAAAGCTGGATTATCCCTCGGAACAGGAGGAGCTGAACGTACTGAAAAGCACTACAGGTACTGCCCGGCCGGTCTTGGAAACCATCCTGACGGATCAGGATATTATTGATTTGCAGCTACTTACCCGGCAGGTTCATATCAGCGACGAGCTGATTGGCTATATCAATCGACTCGTGCGGGCCACCCGTCCGGAGGACAGCCCGTCCGACTTTGTGAAGCAGTGGTGCGACTGGGGCGCTGGTCCTCGGGCCGGGCAGGCGCTGGTATTGTGTGCCAAAGCCAATGCGGTACTACATGGTCGTTTTTCGGTAGTGCCTGAGGATATCCATACGCTGGCCTATCCGATACTCCGCCACCGCATTGCCCTCAATTTTAAAGCAGAAGCCGAAGGGATCACTACGGATCGCGTCATTGGGGAGTTGATAAAGGCGGTGAAGGTATAGTATTCATTGCAAGCCCACTAACAGGAAAGCATTTTTCTTTTTGCTTACTATGCCGACAGTTCTGAAAAAAAAATGGATACCGATTTTTCTTTTATAGCAATGAGCATTTGCCAAGGCATATCCACGTTGAAAGAGAAAACAAGACAAGACAGCGAAATTTTTGATTGTTCAGCCAACAGAGATTGTTCAATCCAGTAAATTCAACGCAAAAGAGCTGCGGGAAATTCGTAACTTGATTGAGGAGGATATTGAACTCTTTAAAGAAAAATGGGATGAGTTTTTTGACTATTAATAAATCACATACTGCCACCGGAGTATCTTTCACGGAAGATAAGATGGTTGTATTGCTGGAAGATGGAAGAGAATTGGCGGTTTCCTTGGAGTGGTTCCCAAGGCTCAGGAATGCGACAACTGCACAGCTTACCACTTGGCGATTGATTGGGAATGGGGAAGGTATCCACTGGTCGGAACTGAATGAAGACATCCTGGTAAAGAACTTATTGGATTGATCTATTTCCGTATCCAGAACTTACTCAATAGCACACCCCCATGCCCCACCTGACCAACGACTTAGTAAAACTCAACAACCTGCAACTCGCCGGAAAGGTGGTGAGTGATGAGCTCTGGCTGGGTATTCACGATAGCCGGCGGTCGGGAGCCGGAACGGAGTTTGAGCAGTACCGACACTACGAACCGGGTGACGATCCCAAGCGCATCGACTGGAAACTATACGCCCGCACGGGCAAGCATCAGGTACGGGAGTCGGCTACCGAAAGTAGCCTGCATATCCGGTTTTTGCTGGACTTGTCCGGTTCCATGAACTATACCGAAGGGGCTACCTCCCGTTTACAGTACGCCCAAATACTACTGGCGTCGCTCGCTTACCTCGGCTATCGGCAGGGAGATGCCATGAGCCTGTACACGCTGCAAAACGGTAGCCTGCAAACGCTGGTCAATGAAGGCAAGCAGGCGTTTCAAAAGATACTTTTTGGCTTGGAAAAGGCCGAGGCGAGCGGTGAATGGCGCAACGAGGCCGCCGCTTTTCCGGAGTTTTACGCCCGACGCAAGGAAATGCTGGTCATGGCCACAGACTTCCTACAAGTGAATGAAGAATGGTTGAACCTCATTAAGAGCGTGGCTAACCCGCACCGGGAAGTCGTTATATTTCAAATTCTGGGGGACCAGGAAATTGATTTTAACCTGAAAGGCTTTCATCGCTTCAAGGATCTGGAAACGGGTCGGGAAGTGGAGCTGGACGCAGATTCAGTTCGGGATGCTTTCCGGCAAACTGCTACCAGGTACCTGGATACCCTTGACGATGCATTGCGGATGCCGCACGTACATCTGATCCGGGCCCGATTGAGCGACCCCATCGCGCTGGTAATCCGAAACTTCCTAGCCAAACGAAAGGTATGATGGAGTTTCTACAACCCTCTCTGCTATGGGGTACCCTGGCCGTAGCCATTCCGATTGCGATCCATTTCTGGCATCAGAAAAAAGGCAAAGTACTGGCCTGGGCGGCCACGCAATGGCTGCTTGAAAAAAGTCAGCAATCGCAGCGGGGACTCCGCCTTGACCAGCTCCTTCTCCTGGCACTCCGCTGCCTGATTGTGATTATACTGGCGCTGATGCTGAGCGAACCCTTTTTCAGAATTAAGCCGGCTTCCGCTACCCGGCAAAAGGTGCATTTGGTGCAGCCCGATGCGTTTGTAGTGGATAACTACCGTTTTGAATTGGAAGAAGCGCAGCAGCAAGGGGAAGCCATCTATTGGATTGCACCGACGCCACGCCGGGCCGACGAACTTCCGGTTTCTCCGACCGACGCCGAAGCTATGTCGCCGGTCCTGCTGCAAACCGTCATAAACCAACTGACGCGCGACGAAGTAGCGCTCCATCTTTACATAAAAAATAGTCGTGGGTTGTCCCAAATCCCTCAGGTACAAACCCCCATCGACTTTCAATTACACGCTGCATCCGACAGTCTGAACCGCCCTATCCGGCCCTACCGACTCGTGACGAACAACCAAAAACTCTACATCAACGCTGACAACCGCCTTCGGGTTGGAAACCAGGATCCCGACATCACCTTCGCTTCCGAACCGGTAGGAGCAGGCCCTTTGCCTATACGGATTGATGTCAAAAATCCCGACGAACGCAAAACGGTAGAGGCCGCGTTGCGCGCTTTCGCGGAGGTGTATGGTTTGGAACTAACAATAGATGCTACGGCTAACGACTACATAGCGCTAGTCTACCAATTATGTCCCAGCTTTAGTTCGTCCTGCTACGCTTTATGTAGTGACGGGTCAGGTGGGCAAGTCAGTTTTTCCCAACGTGGTGTATACCTCTGACACCCTTACGCCTCAGGCGTCCCCGATGGTAGCGAGTGGGCAGCTTCCCGAATGGCTGGGAGAACAAATTCTCAATCATATTGGCCTCGCAGGTGCATCCGCGCCTTTGACACAGGCAGAGTTGACCACCTTATTCAAACCCACGAAACCCACCTCCGGAGCCTCCTCGATGGGTACGCAGCGAATCTTTTTTATCATCTTACTCGTTCTGGTTACGTTAGAACGTGGTTTGGCGCTCATCAAAAACGCATGAACGAACTGAAACGCCTTATTGACTTGGTAAAATACCAGCTGTACGCCAATGCTCTGCTGCGCTGCCTGCTGCTGGGTGCGGCGGCGTTTGTGCTGGTTTCGGCGATAACCGACCAGGTAGTATTTCAACTCGGCGGTTTGGTGGCGGGCGTAGTCGTGGGAGTGTTTAGTACCCAGCTTTATAAACCCAAAAAACAGGAGGCCCTTGGACTGATTCACCAGAAAGTAAAGGGTACGGAGTACAGCCTGGCGCTGCTGGACAAAGAGGAGCCTAATGTAGCCGAGCAAATGCAGCTCGAACGCCTCTACGCGCAAGTAGCTGAGCTACCAACTCCGCGCGTGCTTTTTACCCGCTTGTGGCCCTACGGTCTCCTACTTCTGATGGCGCTCCTCGTACACTGGGTACTGCCTTTCCTGGCCTCTTCGCCTACCGATATCCGGCAGAGCACCCGTGAGTTGCTGACTCCCCCTCAGGTGCAGTCGCTGCCGATGGGAGTCAAATCCATGCAGGTGCGCATCGAACCGCCAGCTTATTCTGGTTTGCAGGGTACTCAGTCTTCGGATCTGAATATCTCTGCCCTGACCGGATCGCGGCTCACGTGGAAGGTCCAGCTCCTGAACCCTCAGGGCCTATCGCTTCGCTTGTCGGATAGCCGAAACCAGGAGGTCGCCTTTCGAGAGGTCAAGGGGCAGTTTGAGTACAGCGACCGATTGGTTCGCTCGGGTCTGTATACGCTCAAAGCGTATCGGAAAGATTCTTTGGTACTTCAAACCGATTTTTACCGCCTCGAAGCACAGCCCGACGCGCCGCCCAAAATCATGCCCGCTAGCAAGGAGTTTTACCGCTATCATCTTCTCAACGATCCGAAGAAAATCACCGTTGCCGCCAAAATCTCCGACGATTTTAGGGTACAACAAGCTTTTATCGTAGCAACCCTGGCGCGGGGATCGGGCGAGAGTGTGAAATTCAGGGAAGTGCGGTTTCCGTTGAAACCATCCAGCTTCAAAGAAGCAAACCTGACCCAGGTATTAGACTTGAAAGCCCTGCAATTTGCCCCCGGCGATGAACTGTACTACTACTGGGCGGCGGTGGATAATCGGCAGCCGGAGGCGAATTTTACCAAATCCGATACCTACTTCATCGTCTACCGCGACACCACGCAGATGGAAGAGGCGGAATTGGCTACGATGGCCGTTAACCGGATGCCCGAGTACTTCCGCAGCCAACGGCAGATTATCATTGATACCGAAAAGCTGATTGCAAAACGAAAAAAGATCACCGCCAAAGAATTTAACAGCGCGTCCAACGAAATCGGTTTTGACCAGAAAGTCCTGCGGTTGCGCTACGGACAATTTATGGGGGAAGAATTTGAAACGAACATTGGCGGCGGTGGCCCTCCCACCGGGTCCACGGGGAGCGAAACGGGTAATCTCCTGGAAGGCTTTGAACACAAACACGATACCGAAGAGGAGCATGCAACTCAGGTAGATGTGTCCCAGCATGACCACGACCACGCTTCCTCCCCTTCGGAGCAGCAGGACCCGCTGGCCGCCCTGATGGAGCAGTACGTGCATGCGCACGACGACGGGGAGGTAAATACCTTCTACGAACAATCCACCCGCAGCCTGCTGAAAATGGCACTGGAACAAATGTGGCAGTCGGAACTGCACCTGCGGCTGTACGAGCCCGAAAAAGCGCTTCCCTACGAAAACAAAGCCCTGGAATACCTCAAATCGGCCCAGCAGAAAGCCCGTACCTACGCAAAGAAAAGCGGGTTTGACCCCCCTCCGCTCAAAGAAAAAGAAACTCGCCTGACGGGTGAGTTGGATAAAGTGAATGCGCGCTATCAGCAACAGCATACGTACGAGCAGGAGCAACTTGCCGCCAAAGCCGCCCGATTGCTGGGATATCTGGAACTTAGCAAACTGACATCCTCCCAAAAGCAGGAAGTACAGCAAGCCGGTGCCCAACTCGCCGAACGGGTGATCAACAGCGGGCTGAAAAACTGGGAAGTAGTAGGCACCCTGCAAAAACTGGCCGGCGGCAAATCCCTATCCGCCGAGGAAAAGCAACGGCTGCGGGCATTCCTGCTCCCACTCACGGAGCCCTCCCGAAAAACTAACCCTTCGTACCGTAGCGAACCCAAACTGGAAGAAGCCTTCTGGCGTCGCCTATTATGATCTCTTTTGATTTTACGTTTCATTCATCCGACCCAACCCACTGGTTTCTGCTCGTGTTGCTGGGGGTGCTACCGATTTTATCCGGAATTCTCCTTTGGAAAAACAAAACGCTTTCCCCCACCCGTAAACTTGTTCGGGCGGCGCTGCATCTGACTCTTTGGCTGTGGCTTGTGGCGTATCTTGTGCAGCCGGTCTGGAAAAAGACTGCGGGTACTTTGCAGGCATTGCTCGTTGGGCGGGAGGTTCCCACGGCGGTCGCGCGGCATTTTCAGGATAGCCTGAGGGTGAGCGAGCGCTTTGGGGCGGAGGAATTTTTGAAAAAGAAACTCGCTACCCATTTTGACTCTCTGCTTTTGCTGGGTCAGGATTTTACACCCGCGCTGCTGGCGCAGCTAGGTACCATGGCGGTGCGGTGGCTGCCCTACTATGCCCCCGATCAACTGCAAAGCATTCAGTGGCAGGGTATCGTTAGACAGGGGGAACCGCAGCGGGTAACGGGAGTGGTGCATTCGTCCAAAAAGCAGTGGGTGAAGGTAGCCTACGCCGGACAAACGCTCGATAGTATGCTTATTGCTCCCGGACAGCAGGCCTTTGCCCTGAGTTTCCCGGCATTTGCGGAGGGGCGTACCACCATGGGTCTTTTCCTCGACGAAGACATACTGGATACGCTTCGGTTTTTTACGCGCCCTTCGCCGACTCTTTCCTATCAATTTCTTCTTAGTAGCCCTGATTTTGAAAGCCGTACGCTGGCCGAGTGGCTGGGCAAGAAGGGAAATCCGGTTACGGTTACGACTACCGTGTCCAAAGGCATACAGAGTAGTACTAACTCTCAACGGAGGCGTACCCAAAAATGCCCTCCCCGACGTGATCATTACCGATCCGGCCAATGCCTCACAAGCGAGTGTCAAAAAAGCGCTGAACGCCGGAAAAAGCGTGCTATTTCTGAGTCTGACGCAGCCGGAGACCGAACTTACTACCGTCAACCGGGCTTTGGGTACACGCTTTGTGATCCGGCGCAAGGGTACCGAACCCACCTTGCCCCTGGGGCCTACTCTCACGGCCCAACCCTATGCATTTGCCGAAGCCTTGCCTCAGCAGCAGGTTCCCGGCTATCCGGTGGCCGTGTGGAACAAGGGGGGCAAAGTAGGCCTCAGCCTGCTCAACGAAACTTTCCCCCTCAAACTTAGTGGTGATAGTACAACCTATGCCTCCCTGTGGAATACGGTGCTGGCGTACCTGCAGCCCCCTTTGGCTACCACGATCACGGCCGAAGCGCCTCTGTTTAAAGGGTTGAGCGGAACGCTGCAACTGAATACTACCGCCCGCCTGCCGGCCCGCCTGCGCATCGGAGCAGACACGGTGGCTTTGCTGCCTACCCCGTTGAACGAGCAGGCAACCGAGCTTAGGTACCTGTTTGGTTCCAGTGGCTGGGTAGCGCTGGGCGATTCGGTCGAGGTACACGTCGAGGATTCTACCTCGGCTTTGTTTGCTGGCCGGCGTATGAATGATTACGTTCGCGCCCTGCGCGCCGCCGGATATACGGCTTCCTCCAAGGATAATCGGCCCAGCCGGGAAGCTAAACTGCCCGACTGGGCCTGGCTGTTGCTGTTCTGTGTAGTATGCACGGCTCTGTGGATCGAGCCGAAGTTGTGAGGAAAATGCTATCGGCCAAGCCTACGGCCTTGGCTTTTTGCTAATTAATACCCCCTCACGGCCAATAGAAACAGACCGCAGCGGGCTTTTTCAAGGGAGCTAAACCAATATAACCTTTTTCTCCCATGAAATCCCTACTAAGATGCCTGACGCTGGTACCGATCCTGGCCCTGTTGGCCTCGTTCTGCCTGGCGCAAAATGACCTGAAACTTATCAAAGACCGAGTGGTGGCCGACCTGATGGCGACCAAAATTGAGGATAGTTCTGTCGAAGCCATCATGGCCAAAATGAATCTTGACGGCAGCTTCAAGGGCATTAATTACGAAGATCTGAGCCGCACGGCAAGCTTCCCGCACGGGGGCCATACTCGTGACCTGGTGTACATGGCCAAAGCCTATAAAACCAAATCGTCGCGCTATTACCAGAGCAAGCCGCTCAAAGCACTCATTGAAAAAGGACTGGCCTTCTGGGTCAAAAACGATTTTGTGGGCGACAACTGGCACGACAATCAGATCACCACGCCCACCAACCTCGGTAACCTGATGCTGGTGATGGGCGATGAACTTCCCCAAGACCTCGTGACCAAGGCCCAGCCCATGATTTTCCGCGCCAACATGAACGCCTCCGGTGCCCGGCCTAGCGGCGACCGCATCGTGATTGCGGGCATCCTGGCCAAAAACCTGCTTTTTCAGGGAGACTATAAAGAGTTCGACAACATCATCAAGATCATTGAGGGCGAACTGAAATTTGCTACCGGGCAGCGGGGTATGCAGCACGATTACAGCTTTCACCACCGCGTAGACCGCGTCAACAACACCGATTCCTACGGCTACGGCAAGTACGCCAATGCCTACGGGGAGTGGTCGTACTACGTGTCGGGAACGAAGTATGCTTTTTCCAAAGAAAAAATAAATCAGCTGGTAGACTACTACCTCGATGGCATCTACAAACAGATGGTGTACGGGGTATACGGGGATGTAAGCGTGAAAAACCGGAGCATTACCAACCGGGCAAGCTTTCAGCCGCAGGGCACGCACGAAATAGAGCGAGTACTGATCAGTACCGATTACCGGAAAAAAGAACTGGAAGAAATCATCCGGCTGCGCAAAGGCGAAGCCAAACCCTCGGCCTCCTTCGCCAAGTTTTTCTGGCAAACCGAGCATTTCGTGTTTCAGCGCCCGAATTTCTATACCACCGTGCGGATGTTCTCAACCCGCAACCGCAACATGGAGGAGCCCTACAACGGACCGGGCAAACTCACTCATCACCGCGCCGACGGCACCAACTACCTGGTGCTCAAAGGCGACGAGTACCTCAACATGTGGCCCGTGTATGACTGGCAGAAGGTGTCGGGCACCACCATCGTACAAAAACCTCAGCTCCCCGGCCCTGATGATATTCAGAAAGACGGTCTGACCGACTTTGTGGGGGCCGTCACCGATGGACTGTACGGAGCCGTGGTCTTTGACTTCAAAAGCCCCCACGACCCGCTGCAAGCCAAGAAATCCTGGTTCTTTTTCGACGAAGAGTACGTGTGCCTTGGTACCGACATCAGCTCCAAAGCCAACCTGGACGTAGCTACTACGCTCAATCAGGTACTGATGCGGAGCGAGGTAAGTATAATGCAGAACGGTACCCGGCAAGCGGTTCCGAAAGGGAGTCGCACCCTCCAAAACGTGAAGTGGGTACACCACGACAAGATAGGCTACATTTTCCCCGAACCTGCCACCATCAATCTGTCGAATCAGACCGAAACGGGTACCTGGGCAGCCATTACGGATCAGAAAAATATCAGCAAGGAACCGGTGAACGAAGAGGTGTTTGCACTGTGGTACAACCACGGCAAAAAACCGACCGGGGCGTCGTACCAGTACATTGTGGTACCCAACGTGACGGAGCAGGCCCTGAGCGCGAGTAGTCAGAACAACCGTTCCATCGAGATCCTCGCCAATACCCCCGCCTTGCAGGCCGTCCGGAACGCGAAGCAGAACATCGCGCAGTTGGCTTTCTACCAGGCCGGGAGCCTTGACATCGCAAAAGGCGTGAACGTCCGGATGGATAGCCCTGGCATGGCGATGCTGAAAATGCAGGGCGACCGCCTGAGCGAGCTCACCGTAGCCGACCCCTCGCGCAAGCTGAGCCGCCTGTTGGTATCAGTAAGTGGCATCTATAAAGCCAAAGGCAACCACTACCGCACCGTGGTGGACGAGGAGCAGAACACCACGCTATTCATCGTAGACCTGCCGCAGGATGTGTACCTGGGCAAAAGCGTGCATTTGAACGTGCAGTAAATCAAAAACCCCGGTGAAAGCGTTTGAGGCATAACCGGGGTTTTATACACTTTCCTGTTCTCAAATGTTATGTTGAGCGCACCGGGCTGTCGGTGCAGTCGAAGCATCAATCCAGTTTTTCAAACACAAACAGATCCACAAACGTCCAGTCGCCGTTTTGGGGGTTACCCCGCCGGATCACAAGTTGATCTTTCTTGCGGCGCTCATAAATAATCCGTACCGAAGCATCCTCTTTCTCGAACAACGCCTCATTCTTTTTGGCCGACAGGAAATTATAGTGGTCATGCTTGTCCTTTTCTTCGAGCCCCACCATACCCGGTTTGAAGTGCTTCACCATGGCCACGGGGCCTTTATCGGTCTCTTCAAACACAAATAGCTCGTACATCGTCGGTTTGCCGTCTTTCATCATCCTAATGTACCCAATGATATTATCGGCGGCGGGGGCCGTCCACCCGGCTTCAATGGGGCCGCCGTTGAATTTGCCCAGCCAATGCCCTTCCAGAAAACTAACATCTTTGAGAGTACCTTTTTGGGCGTAGGCAGTACCCGATAGCAGCAGCGCCACCATCAGCGCCGATAGCAGCGCGAATTTTTTCGTGATTTTCATACAGAGTTTAGAATAAAGTAATACGGCTGGCAAGTTAGTAAATTTAGGGAAAGTGAAGGGTGCAAATAGCCAGGTTTACCATTTGCTCAGGATTTTGCCCAGCAGACCAAATCATCTTATTCCTGGAAAGTCAAATCGGAGCGCGGAAATGAACACCATATTTTCATAGAATCATCAAGCCTATGGCGACCCCGTCCGAGGTTTGGTGTGTGCGGTGGTGCTACTGAGGTGTCGCCTCTCCGAGGCTTGGTACATGACGGAAGTATGCTATGTTACTGAGGTGCCACCCCTGCCGGGGCTGATTAAAAATTCAGGAGAATAGGTAGTTTGAAGGTAACAGAACATCTCCGTAGGAGCGAAACCTCAGTAGTACATGAGTCGGTAGTAAGAGCGAGCCCCGGCGACGGTCGGCCGCTGCCGGGCGACACCTTTCTTTCTGTTCTATTTATTCAAAATATTTCTGATACCTCCCTTTGGGCTTGCGCAATCGCCTGCAAACGCGGAATAAGGTGAATAGTAGCGTGATCCATACGTTGCCCGGCATTATGACCGATATTCATGCCCATTGTAAAATCCTCCGTTTTATAGGCCGTACTTACCACATTTTTCACAAAGGTAGAAAGCTGTACCAAATCCTTTTGCTCGTCGAAAGTCAGATCAAAATAATTGGCTATGTGACGTTTAGGAATAATAAGGGCATGGCCTTTTGCTACTGGGTAGCTATCCAGAACCGCATAGCTTAGTGGCGTCTCAGCTAAGAGTTTAAGTTTAGGACTTGGTTTGCAGAATGGGCATTTCGATTTCCCATCTACTACCTGATTCTCAGTGCTGGTACTCGTAAAACTCCGTATTTTCATTAAGGAAAATATAGAGGTGTAGGGTAGCTTAACGTAGCATTGGTAGGTAGGTTTGCCATGAACCTGATGGGTACGAAAACCATCTTTCTGAATATCGCGCCGCACACAGCTTTTCCCTCGGCAAGCAAATTTCAGTCTTTTCCTAAAACCGCAACCAAAATCAAGTACTTTCCCCTGAATGAGTTTTCGTTCAAGCAACATCCGCACGGGAAGGGAAGGAGTACTACGCTCTTTTGCGGTTAAATGCGTGTTGGGATTCAGCGTCTCACTCATCTGGCTTTGAATTTGAATAGATATACGGATACTCAAAGCCTAGGTTTCTTGCAGACTGAAAGTGGGGAAAAAGATGTTCTCTTAATTTTTTACTGAATTCTTCTTCCGACAAACTCTTTAAATCCACTTTAAATATTTGGTCCGTAATCTTCAAGAAGATTGCCACTTTTTTTCTTTAAGTAAAACTGAACAATTTGATACATTGTCAACGCTAAAAACTTATCAAAATATAGATCAAGTGCAAGGCAAGCAATTACTTTTTGCACTATGAATTTATACTTTTAAGCAGTCTAGGTACTATATTCCATAGCTGGTCATGCGCTACATACGACCACGGTAAGAAATGATCTAACGCTAATGGTCTGATTCGCTATAATTTCCCCCGAATATATACAAGTAACATTCGAATTTTTCATTTTAAGAAACTTTTCCAAAAATCTTTTGCCAAACCCAATTTTCGGTCTGCTGGCTTTTCCAACTTCTCAGTTAGACCGATTACGTTTGGATTATACTTTTGAATAAATCTAACTAAATGCCAGTAAATAAATCCACGTAGAATATTTTGATGCTTTTGAAAGTATTGAACCCAAACTGAATTCAGCTCAACCTTGGCGTACAATTCAGGGTGCTGTTCGTAAAGCCATACCCACTCGATTTTTTGCTGGAAGAAACAGAAGTAGCATCCCGAGCGGCTGCGCGAGTAGTGGCTTTTCAGGTCGTCGATTGAGAAATCAATTTTTTTGTAGTAGGCAGGTACCCCTACGCCACTCACTTCCAGAAGCTTAAAAATGTCATCCCGTACCAGTACCTCGTCGTTTTCTACCAGCGGAAATTCAGCTTCATTAGCAAGGGGGTAGTTGGTGGTTTTCAGGTACTGAAATGTCAGCTGATTGAAGAGTTTAGTATCGGTATCGAGTAGTAGTTTCAGCTTTTGGGGCTTGGTGAAGGAAGGAGACAGCGGTTGGGCAAGTACTTCTGCAAATCGCTCAGCCCTAATACTGAAAGGTTGCAGTGCCAGGTTTTCTACAAGAAATGGAATGTTGGCATTGGCAAGTACCTTGGCGATGACGTCCTCGCTCCAGATGTTTTGCCGAAACGGAAAAATGGATTGGATGGTACTTTTCTTGGAGATGTACCCTTCCCGGTCTTCGTCCCCCCGAATCCCTACGTAGGATATGACGGGATCGTCGCCGACGAATTTTTCGAAGGGTTCGAGTTTTAGCTTTTTGGTACACCAACGCGAGTTGGAAGAAGGCAGGTAGCCGCCGTACATTTCCAGAAAATGGTCAAACGGATCGAGATTGCTGTTTTCAGCCCCCTGCAACCGAAGAATTTTCTTGCCCAGGTACACCTCCAAATTGTCGATCAATTGGTAGGTTTCATCCAGTTCTTTGCCCGTATCGCAGGTGTAGTACTCTATGTCGAGGTTGGGGTAGCGGTCTTTCATGTAGATCGCGAGGGCCGCGCTATCCTTGCCGCCCGAAATACCCAATACGTGCCTTACTTTCTTGCTCATTTTTTTAGAAGTTCATTTAGCAGATGCGTGAGGGCTGCGATGTCTAGCGCGTCGTCTCCGACCAGCTGCTTGCGCAAATTATGTTCAATCTTTGCTACCTGTTCACGTTTTTGCTTGGGGAGCCGCACGAGTTTTTTCAAGAGTCCGCCCACAAACGTATTGATTTCTAAACTTACGACATCTTCTGCTTCCGTGTCCACGTCGGCCTCAGAAATTGCCGTCAGGCTATCCAAATCCAGAATAAGGCGCTTGAATTTCTGATAGAGTTCGACTTCCAGCTTGTCGATTAACGAATCAGGCGTACTTTCTGACTACAGCCTGAGCAATTGAATTGAGCCAGGCATTGCGGTCGTCGAGCGCGGAATCAAGCCTTTGGATAAACGTTTTCTGCTGGGGCAGCAGCAGGTGCTTTTCCAGTTTGGCATAGCGATCCTTCAAGCTTTGCTTATATACCTCAAAGGGAACATTGCTACCGACATACTCACTGCGGATGAACTGCTCAAAGCGGTCAATTAGCGCTTGGTAGGCGGTGCGAATTTCCCGCACGGCATCTTCCATTTGCTTCACGTAGTCTGCCGAATTTTCCGGCGAAGCGTACAGGTTTTCCAGCGAATAGCCGAGGGCCAAAGGAAACTCCTCAAAAAACGTTTTCTCAGGATCAACCGAACGCGCAATCGTTTCGCGCAAGGCAAGCGCCTCCGGGCTTAGTCGCTTGGTTTCCTTCGTGTAGGCAGGCAGGTCACGATAGAAAACCAGAAAGGGTTTAATGGTTTCAATAAACGACTGATTGTCAAAATCCTGCTTTTTGCGATTGATCGAGGTAGGTGCGGTACTTATTGAATAGCGAAAGTCGGACACCATCCAATTCAAAGGCTTTTACTTCAAATTTCTCGGGAGTTTTTGAGATCAGTTCTAGGATGTCTCCTGCAAGGGTAGGTTGGTAACCTCCTTCTCCAAACAACGCAAAATCGTTTCGATTGGCAAACAGGAAGGTAGGTACCCAAAAATCAATCAATCCGCGTTTGAGCTTAAAGGGCGAGCGGAGAGTCGCGTGACTAACTCGGAAACAGGCAAACGAGCGCGTTTGCTGTCATGAAGAAATCTTTGTGATTCCGCCCAAACTGCCTGGAAAGAGGAATTGGTGGCAAGGCGATTTTGGTCGTCGGTCGCTTGGCCCGAGAGGTCGATACCATTTTCTTTGACCAACGTAATGAAAATCGTCTTCTCGGGTGGAAACCGATTCTCGTCAAAGCCTAGCGTGTCTAATTGCCAGTTATTACCCAACGCTTGCAGGTACATCCGCTTGGCGGCGTGAATGGAGCCGGAAATTTTGTGACGGTTGACGAGTTCGTTTTTAAAAACGGGGGTATCGGGGTAAACCGTTTTGCAAATATGCGAGAGGTGCTTGTGAAATGCGTTCACGCTCGGAAAGTAAACCACTTCTCCTTGAAAAATCCACGTAACGCTTTCCTCTCTGTAAAAACTATCAAAAACCAGTTGCGTCAGTTCCCGTTTATGGTCTTCGATGATTGCTCGTAATTCCTTGACTGCTACTTTGTCCCGATCATTTTTTATGATTACCTGCTCAGCCTTGGCGATGTCCATCATCACCTGCTTGATCTTTTCGGCTTCCTCAAAATACCCGTACAGAATGGCTTCCTGCTGTTGGCGAGACGTTTCCTTCACGTCGTCCAATGATACCTGCTTGTTGAAAATCAGGTTGATATACCCATCCGTTTCGTCAGCGGGAACTAGGCTGACCGGCTGATCCGAAATGACGTATTCAAAGGTTCGGGGCGTTCCGGTTTCGTAGGAGTTTTTGTTGGCGGCAACCGGCGGGAAATCAAAAGAACTCCGAAGTGAAGTAGCCACGTCAAGTATTTCACTTACCTGCGTCTTGGCTTCAATCAGGGCCAGCGGAATATCCAGATCTGAGCCTTCGAAAAGAACAAAGCGGTGGTTGCTGAAACGGTAAAAGATAACGCCTAGATCTTCCAACTCCTGAATCAGCATACCGGGTTCAGCGATACCCGAGGCAGGTTTTGGCATAATTGGTCAGGAAATCTTCGCCCAGGTCAGTTCCCCGAGAAATCCAGATGGAAAGCAATCCAATAGTCTTGATGAGTTTGCTACCCGCCTCGATGTCGACAATCGTACTCCGTTCGACGGCATCCAACGCCGAGCGAATACTCACCCATTTGAAGTAGTCGTGGTTGTGTTTGGATTGGATATAGGAGTAAAAGTTATAAAAGAGGTAGTCGTAAACGTTCGCCAGGTTGTAGTAAGGGTTTTCCTTACTCAGGCTCACGCTATCGATACCCGTAAAGTCAGTAGATTCCAGAAACGAGAACAACGAGCGTTCGTTTTGACCGTAGCGCTGCAAGCGACAAAGCAAGTACACCACCCGATAGCAGATCGAGTGGAAATAGTTTAGCGGCTATTTCCTGAGACGCCGCCTTATCGAGCCGAAAGGCTTTTGTCTTCACCGCTAAGTCTACGCTCTTGCTGATTGAGGCGGGTAAGGTGCGAGTCGCAGAGCCATCCAAGTGTTCGGCGGCGAGGTACAGTAATTGCTCAACGGGTTCGTTGAAGGTGATTTCTCGAAAACGTCCTTTTACTTTCCGCCATTCCTGCTGCTGCGAGTCCGTTAAATTTTGGGCGTAGGCATCAAAATTTTGGTGAACGCTGGTAATCAGGCAGATATTATGATCGGAGTTGTTTACAAATTCCGTCAGCTGCTGAATGAAGTACAGTTCCTGCTCGGGATTGTGGCGGGCGGCGTATTCCAGGAATTTGCCAAACTCATCGATGACGATGAACAAAAGGGGGTTCTCCGTACCCAAGGAGTGGTACCGATGAAAGAGGTCGGAGCAAACGTTTTGGATTGTGCTTTCGTGAACGTCCAATTCCAGTTTCTCCACAAAAACATCGAGCATCGAACGGTATTCTCCCACGATGTCGATAAAGGCGACGGCTGGATTGGGCAGAAAGCCTACGTCGAAGAAAGATTTCTGGCCGACAACGCTCTTTTTGAATGCCCACAACAGCGACGATTTCCCAGTACCGTATGTCCCGATAATGTTGAACGAACGAAGTCCTTTCTCAAAATCCGCACTCATTTGCCCCACGACGCGCCGGGCGTTGGGGGTAGGATGGTAGGTAAGCTCCCGGTCGGCATCCCGGACAATATTGACGGATGTGGAGTATTTATACGTTTGCATAGTAGTTGGAAAGCACTTGATAGGGGTCTAACTCAGATTTGAATTGTAGTTCCATGATCCCCGCCTGATCGCTGAAAACAATGCTTTCGTGTTGGCTGGCCAATGCCTCGATTTTGCTTACGAGCCCTTCCTGATTGAGCGCAAAAATGCTACCCACCTGATTTTTTTCATCTTCCAGCTTTTGGTAACTAATTGAATTCGAGCCTTTATTAGTCAATAAAATGCCGTATAAAAGTATATCGACGGGAAGATTGTGGCGTTCGGCATTGGCGATAAAAAATAACTTGTCCTCCTTTTTGTATCCCAACAGATTGAGATCAGTCAGGATACCTGTAAATCCTTCGTCCTTACTTTTTGCCTTAGGGTCAGTATAATATGTTTTGGCAAAAGTGTTAAAATCAGATTCTATGGTCGAGTCACTTACGTTCAGATTAGAAGTCGAACTGCTGAGACGTCCGATGTACTGTAGAAAAGTCTGCGAGCGAGAATTCGATTTTCAGGCGACGATACGTATTGAATATCAGATTGTAGATAGAGGCGTGATTGTTTGCGACCAGGTGAAAGTGCAACAGCCATAGGGTACCTTCATCTTCCAGGTAGGGATCGAAACCCTTCGCGTCGTCAAAAATCCAATGGGCCAGTTCGGTCGGTTGGTCGTCTGTGTCGGACAGACCAAAAGCCTTCATCCAGTACCGAATTGCAGTTACCATGTTCTTTCCCACGCCCAAAACGACTACGGCGTCATCATCACTGAATTTTTTATTAAGTAGCAGATAATCATAGCCTTTTTTCAACCACAGGCTGCGACAATGGAAGGTATCATGGCCGGAAAAGGTGTATTTTGTGGATTCTTGTATAGCAAACATGTAAGGGATATTTTTTCAAAAATACCTAATTCCTAATCAAGCTACAAGGGTCTCGAGGTGTCGCCCCTAGCGGGGCTAGGTATTTACAGCGTACTTATTTACTACTAAGGTGCCGCCCCTGTCGGGGCTTAAAGCATAGAAATAGTTATCTGCCTGAGAGTTTGTAATAAATCTGGAAAACCACAGAGCCAATATCCAACTCGTCGCTTTCGGGTAATTGAGTCATGCAATTGTTAAATGCGGGGAATCTCTAACAGCAAGATATCAATGTCTTTGAATTTGGAGAAGCCTTTGTCAAATGTAAGAAGCGGAATATTCAGGTAATCAGCAGTAGCGGCGATAATAGCATCAGGCAATCTGACTTTATATTGTTGTTTCAGAGCGATGGTACGTTCTTTTACGGATTGAGTTAGTTCTACCAGGCTGCAATCATTTAAAACGGCCTTGTAGAATTGCTTGTCGCTTTCTGAAATTTCGAAGAAACCAAGCAACTCCATCTCCGTAATGACAGAGACAAAGAGATGATTATCATGAAGGAGAGCGGCTACCTCATCATCCCCTTCAAAAAGGCGAATGAATACGTTCGTATCTATTAGTAGCTTATTTCCACTCATTGCGGGCTTTTTCCTGATGGTCAAGAGCATCTACTCCTTTTTTCAGCCTTCCGAGGTACTTATAAGCATCAAAAGTTTTAGTAGAAGAGCTTTTTTTAATCTTCTCTACTGCGTCTGATAGGGCTTGGTTTTTTTTGCCGGATTTGATGGGGACAATCATGATAGTTCGCTGTTTAACCAAAAATATCGAATTTTGGTTAAACAGCAAAACTATTGAGTGTGTATTGTAAACCTCCTTCCCCAAAAAAGAAAGAGCCGGATCGATCGGCATCGTCCGGCGCTTTGCTTTTAACCAAAAAACTACTCTACATCGTTTTTAAGTTTCTAACGCCGACCCGTCGGGGTATTCGTCTCGTTGGCAAACTAACCTAAACGGCTCCGTTCCACTAGCCGTTGAGGCACCCCAAAGGAACGGTACCTACTTCCCGAACTCCACCACGTAGGCCGACATATACTCGCTTTTGTCGGGCTTGATGTACTTGATGTACAAGCGGGCTTTCTGTCCCAGGCGCAGGCTTGTGCGCTTTTCGGCGATGTCTTCGGGGGTATTCATCGGCTGTAAGGAGGGGTACCACATGATATAGCCCGGGTTATCGAGCAGCAGCTGCGGGGTGGTCCAGTCCTGCGCGTTGCTTCCTTCCCCGAGGTCGGGGTGGGTATTGAACGAGATATACACCTTGCTTCCCTGCCACGAAGGACCCGTGGCTTTGGCCATGAGCATCACCCAGCAGTTGAGGTAGGTATTCCAGCTTACGGAGGGGCCCCAATGAAAGCCCGTCTTTGCGGCGGAGGCGGGCCCTCCGCCTTCGCTCACCGGAATTTGCAGGGCAGGGATAGGTTTGCCCACCGCATTGTGCGCGGCGGCAAAAGCCTTTCCGTCCCACCGCCGGGCTTTGCCTACGGGGTTGTCGAGGTCTTTGAGCGCCAGGCGCGCGATGCTGATGCATTGTCCCTCGTACTCCTGCGTGGGGTTGAAAGAGGCCGCTCTGTACGTGCCGGGGTAGCCGTACTCGCCGTAAAACAGGTAGAGGTAGTCGTCGACGACCACGGCGGATGGGTCACCCACGCCGCCGGCAAAGGTTTTGGAGTCGTTGTGGGGTTTCATGATCATGCGGGGTTGCAGGTCTTCGATGAAAATGCCCCGATTGTCCCAGCTACGCCCCCCGTCGGTTGACTTCATGATGCCGATCCGGCAGACGGCGGCGGGCGATTCCGGGCCCGTTAGGCCTTCGGGCCAGAGAGGGTCCGCCTTGTAGCCCTCGCCGCTCGCGGAGTCGTAGGGGAGGGTGGCGGGGTAGTTTTCGTTGTGGTAAATGCCGTAGAGGGTTTTGCCCGAGGCGTCCTGAGAACTCTGATACACGGTTTCGAACCAGACCGCCCCGTGCAGTCCCGGCTGTCCGACGGGGACATTGGGCGGCATCCGGGGTTCCGTAAATTCTTCGGCCCGGCGGCGAAAGGCCTCGTCGGCGTGGCGGCCGTCGGCAAATTTCAGCTCGTGGGAGTACCCCCACAGCGGGTCTTCGCCGTACTTTCCCGGAAAAATGCGGAGCGTGTCGCCCACCCATACTTCGGCCATGTTGCAATCGACAAAATTGTTGAACCGGACGGTATCGGCCGCAATCAACTTAAAGGTAGGGAGTGTGGTGCGCTCGCCAGATTTTGGCAAGCCCATACGGCCATGCCGAGAAGCAGGAACAGAAGTTTCAGAGGGATTTTACTCATATAGGGCATCGTGTGAGAGAGTACTTGGAGTATCTTACAAAATACGGGGGAGGGCTATTCTACTCTGTGTGAGTGCTACAAAACAAAACCGCCACTCTACGGCTGAGAGTGGCGGTTTGCATTTTTAACCAATAGTCTTTACGAACCTACACGGTTTCTACTTCCAGGGCTTTTTCTTCGGGTTGGGCATCCACTTTCTTGCCAAACCACTTCTCCCGTACCCGCTCGTTGACGTAGTACATACATGGCACGATGACCAGTGTAAGAATGGTGGAGAATGTAAGGCCGAAGATGATGGTCCAGGCCAGGATGTTCCAGAACACCGCGCTGTCGCCACCGATGACGACATTGGGATCAAAGTCGCGGAAGAGGGTCACGAAGTCGACGGTAAGACCCAATGCCAACGGAATAAGACCCAGCACGGCCGCCGAGGCGGTGAGTAGCACAGGATTGAGACGGATGGCCCCGCCTTCGATGATGGCCTCCCGCAAGGGATAGCCGCGGTCGCGGAGCTCGTCGATAAACTCGATGAGCAAGATCCCGTTTTTCACCACGATTCCCGCCAGGGCAATAATACCCACTCCCGACATAATGACAGAGAAGGTTTTGTCAAAGGCCATGAAGCCCAGCAGTACCCCGATCAGGGACAGCAGAATAGTGAAGAAGATGATAAAGGGCTTCACTACGGAGTTGAACTGCGTGGCCAGAATAAGGTAAATTAGCAAAATAGCCGCGCCAAAGGCACCGATGAGGAAGGTCATGGACTCTTGCTGATCTTCCTGCTCTCCGCCCATTTTCACGGTATAGCCATTGGGTACCTCCATGTCATCGACCAGTTGCTGGATCTGCGCTACGATCTCGTTGGCATTGTAGCCGGGGAGTACGTCGGAGCTCAGCGTTACGATGCGCTCCTGATCTTTGCGGTTGATCTGACTGAACGTGGTAGAATAGTTGATATCTGCCACGGCCGAGATAGGTACCTGCCGCAGGGCTCCGCCGGAGTTCATATCGCGGTACACAATGTTCAGGCTCAGCAGCCGTTCGATTTGATCGCGGTCGTCTTTCTTCAACCGAACCATGATGGGGTATTCGTCTTCGGCATCGCGAAACTTGGATACCTCGGTTCCGAACAGGGCTGTCCGTATCGCAAGGGCGATCTGCTGCGAGCTGATGCCTTCGCGCTGGGCTTTCGGCCGATTGATGTTAATCGTAATTTCGGGTTTGTTGGTTACCAAGTCCGAGCGAAGCTGATCTATTCCCTGAATGCCGGACGCTTTTACCTTTTGAAGCACATCTTTTTCGAGTGTTTGCAAGGTGGCAAAGTCATCCCCGGAGATTTCGATGGCAATGGGCTTACCCGTGGGCGGGCCGGTGCTTTCGCGTTCTACGGATATTTCGGCTCCTGGAATTCCCCCCAGCGCATCTCGCACTTTAAGTAAGATTTCCTGCGTGGAGCGGCCGTCCCGTTCCTCGTTTTTTACAAAGGCCACCGTTACTTTCGATTTGTGGGGCGTAGCGGCGCGGTCGGGGTTGGTGGGGTCACCGGCGTTTTTACCGACATTGGAAATAACCGAATTGACCATATTCATGGCATTCTCTTTTTCCAAAACCGCAAATACCTTTTTCTCAATCACCTTCGTGACGGAATCCGTTACGCGAGCGTCGGTACCGATGGGTAGCTTGTTGTATACGTACACATAGTCAGGATCGCCGCTCGGGAAAAAGATCACCTTGGGCTGTACAATACCCGTAAGCACAAAGGTAAAAATCAACAGAACGAACATAATGGCAATAGCTCCCACGGGCCGCCATCCCTTGATAAGCCAGCTAATCAGATTGCGGTAGTTGTCGCGCAGGGCGGGCAGGAAGCGATCCTGGAACGGAACCAGAATCTTCGGCGTGAGGATGTAGTAGTTGAAGACGTACAAGGCCAGAATAAACACCAGGAAGTTGCCAATACCCCGGTCAATGAAGTAGCCAATGAGTGCGGCGGCTCCTAGGACAATCATCGGGCGGCGAATAGCCTTGAAGCTTTTTTCCTCGTGTTTTTCTTTGGTGTCGTCGTGGCGCTTCATGAACGTAACCGCAAAAACGGGGTTCATAACGTAAGCCACAAAGAGAGACGACATCAACGTCAGAATGAGGGTCAAGGGCAGGAATTTCATGAACTCACCCACGATACCCGGCCAGAACAGCAGCGGGAAGAAAGGCGCAATGGTGGTAAGCGTACCCGACAATACGGGAACAAACACCTCGCCAGCGGCGGCTTTTACCGCTTGCTTGATATTCCAGTCCTTGTGTTGGTTGAAGAGCCGGTGGGTGTTTTCGATCACCACGATGGCATCATCCACCACCAGTCCTATTCCCAGCAGGAACGCAAATAGCACGATGGTATTCAGCGTGAAGGCGGTACCTACCACGGGGCCAATAATGGGCATCAGTACAAAAGCGACCAGCGCCGAAAGGGGTACCGAAAGACCGACGAAGATAGCATCGCCCACTCCCATGAAGAACATCAGGATCAGTACCACAAAGATAAAGCCCAATACTACGGTATTTACCAAATCATGCAGCTCCGCGCGGGTCCGATCCGACTGATCGGCCGTGATGCGGATATCCAGGCCCTTTGGAAAGCGGTTTTCCTCGTAGTCGGCGATGGTTTCTTGAATGCGGTCGGCGGCGGCTACCAGGTTGGCACCGGCGCGCTTTATGACGTTGAGAGTCACAACCGACTTATTGTCCAGTCGGGCAAAATCCTGCTGTTCTTCGAAGCTGTCGCGTACATCGGCCACATCGCCCAGGCGAAGTTCCGCCCCGGTATTGGTCCGAATGCGCAGGTCAGCAATTTGGCTTACGTCCGAGAACTCGCCCTGTACCCGCAGCGTGCGGCGAACGCCATCCACGGGCAGGTCTCCGCCCGATACGTTCACGTTCTCGCCCTGTACGGCTGTTTGTATATCATAAAAAGTTAGTCCGGCGGCTTGCATGCGGGGCAGATCCACGTTGATCTGAATCTCGCGATTCAAAGCCCCCACGATATCCACCCGGCTGATTTCGGGCATTCCTTCGATGGCATCCTGCAAGTCTTCGGCGTACTCCTTCAACTGTTTGAGGGAGTAGTTACCGGCGATGTTGATGTTCATGATTGGAAACTCCGAGAAGTTTACATCCTGCGCCGTGGGGCCGGAGTCCAGCTTTTGGGGTAGGTCACGCTTGGCTTTGTCGAGGGCGTCGCGTACCCGTTGCAGGGCGTCCGAGACATTTACGTCGGGGTTAAACTCCACCAAAATCACCGACACATCCTGCAAGGCGTTGGATTTGATCCGCTTCACGCCCGAGATGGATTTAAGCTGCTTCTCAATGGGCTTGTTGATGGTATTCTCCACGTCGGCGGGGGCGGTTCCGAAATACACCGTGTTGATATACACCTGTGGTATCTTGATGTCCGGAAACTGCTCCTTGGGCAGGGTGTTGTATACCAGCAACCCGGCCAGGGTAATGATGAAGGTAAAGATGTAGATCGTCGTCCGATTCTCTACGCACCAGTTCGTAAAACTGAGAGTTTTGTGATCGTCAATTTTCATAATTTTGAATGAGTGAATGAGTGAATGATAGAATGAATCTCGCTTGCGTGGTGATAGAACGAGTGAATCAATAGTATTCTATCATTCACTCATTCTACCATTCTATCATTGATTTTCAGAACGATATAACCTGTCCGTCGGCTACTTCCTGGTAGCCTTGGGTGATCAGTTGGTCGCCGGCCTGCAAGCCTTCCAGAATCTCTACCCTGCCGTTATAGCTAAGTCCCGTTTTTACGGTTTTGGCCTGCGCTACCTTGCGTCCGCCTTCGTTTGTGGCCACGTATACTACCTGTCCTTTTTCGGTGCTTTGCACCAGGTTCTGATCTATCGTAATGGCATCCTTTCGGGTGGCATCGTTGATCTGTACCTGAGCCAGCATGTTGGGTTTGAGGGCCGTGCTCGATGGCAAGTTGGCCTCAATCCTGAACGTACGACTCAATGGGTCCACGGTAGTGCTCACAAACGACACGCGTGCCTTGTACTCCTGGTTCAGATCGGGAAACTTAATGATTACCTCGTCGCCTTTGCGGATACTGGCTACGTAGCTATCGGCTACCTTAGCCACTACTTTCAGGTTATTGAGGTTTACCACGCGGGCTACGGGCGCACCGGGAGAGGCCATTTCGCCCACTTTGGCAATCACCTGATCCACCACCCCACTGATGGGGGCAGCGATGTTGGATTGTCCGAGTTGGGTATTGAGCGTGACGAGTTTCTTTTCCAAAGCCTCCTTGTTGTTCTTGGCCTGCAGGTACTGGATTTCGGTCCCTATTTTCTGCTCCCACAAGCGGGCCTGCTTCTCGTATACGGTATTCGCGAGCGACAACTGGTTTTTTACTTCTTCAATAGATTCCCGCATAATGCTGTTGTCTACCTTAGCCATGGTGGCCCCTTGCCGAACATTGTCGCCTTCCTTCACATACACGGCCGTGAGTACGCCGCCGGATTTGGGGCTTACCATTACGGAATTCTTGGCATCAACGGAACCCTGTACTTCTACGTAGTGACGGAAGGTTTCGGAAATAAGCGGTGATACTATCACCGGCTTGGCCCGATCCTCCTCTTTGCTGGTGGTGTCCAGTTTGGCTATTTCGGTTTCCAGAGCTTTGATCTTCTGGTTCAATTCGCTCTGTTCGCCTTTGAGCTTGGTCAGCTCTTCCTGTTTACCAGTCAGGCCATCTTTACTTTCACCCCCACAGGCTACCAGCAGAAATGCGGCAAGGGCTACTACGATACTACTCTTTGTTTTCATGATATAGGTGCTAATGTAATAATGCTGAATGAGTGATTGAGAGAATGAGTGAATAAAGCAACTGAAAAAGCCGACGGCCTATTCTCCGGTGTACAGTTCGCCGCGCGCCTTCACGAGGTCTACTTTGGCGATCAACACATCGAAGAGTGCGGCGAAATAGTTGGTCTGTGCTTCTTTCAGTGACGATTCGGCATTGATGACCTCGATGTTGGAACCGATGCCCTCCTGGTACTTGATCTTGGAAACGCGGACTACCTCCTCGGCCAAGTCCACGTTGCGTTGCTGGGTATCCAGCGTTTCCAGAGAGTTGCTCAGGGTAATATTAGCCTGTTGTACCTGCAAGTCGATGGATTGCGAGAGCAGATCCCGGCCCTGATTCAGTTTGTCGAGCGTGATTTGGGCCTGTTGCAGTTTGTAGTGCTTGGTAAGGCCATCGAAAATTGGGATTTGGACGTTCAAACCAAGTACCGAATTGTTGAACCATTTTGAACCGAACAAATCGCCAAAGTCATTCCGGCCATTGTTGTGGCCATAGGTCAACACACCCGAAACAGTAGGCAGGTACCCCGACTTGATGTTACGAATGTCCAGATTGGCCAACTCCCCCTGTGTGTTCAGAATGGAGTACTCGATGCGCTTTCCGTAGTCTACGGTATTATTTACAGGAGCCATCATAGAAGAAATGGCCTCTTCGTCCACTTTGTCGGTTAGCACCACCTGCTCGGTCAGGGGCATACCCATCTGGAATTTGAGCAGGGCGTAGCTCAGCTCGATCAAGTTTTTTACCTTCTGGCGTTCCGTTTTGAGATTGTTCAGCTGTACTTGCAGGCGATCCACGTCAATTTTCTCCACAAACCCACTCTCAAAGGTAGCGCGGGTATCGCGCATGAGGGTATCGAGGCGCTGAATGTTCAGATCCAGTACTTTGGCGCGCTCCTCGGCTACCTGTGCCGAATAGTAGGCTTTGGTAACGGCCTCCACTACATTTACCTTAGACTGCGTTACGTTTTTCTGAGCCAGTTCGCGGTAGGTAGCCGCGGCCTTGAGGCCCACAAAATAGGAGCCGTTGAATATCAACTGGTTCAGGGTAGCGCCAATATTTCCGGAATACTTCACCCCAAACTGGGCCGCGATCGGGGGGGCATCGGGGGCGGCATTGGGATTAACAAACGTAGCCGGCAAAAACACCCGCTGAATAATGAGGTTATCATTGAATCCAAACTGCCCGCTGATTTGGGGTAATCCAGCCGCCCTGATTTCGCCAATGCGAGCTTCGGCGGAAAGGGCATCGAGTTGGGTGTTTTTTACATTAATATTCTTTTTAAGCGCGTAAGCCACAGCTTCTTCCAGCGTGTAGGGGGTTTGAGCTTTTATGGGTATACCCCCAACGAGCGCAATCACCACCAGCAGCCCAATTTTCAAAGCGGATATTCTTTTCATGGATGATTTGGTTCAATTACTGATTTATCTATATAGGTGTTGTACAATTTGAATCCTGCTTCGGTGAGTATGCCCCGCAGGAAATGGTGCATAAACTGGATCTGAATATCCACCATGTTGAATTTATGATGGGGAAATATGGTGTTGTCAAAGGCCATCTCAATCTGCTCAATCCGCAGCCGGGCCAGCACCTCCATGTCAATATCGTGTCGATACAAACCCTGTTCTTTACCTCTTTTCAGGTTATCGCTTATACTATTGATGATGTAATCATGCTTGTGTTTTTGAAATAAACCCCATGCTTTGGGGTGATATTTCTTCAAATCGTGCATAAGTACCGGACTCATTGTGGCCAAAGTTGCCCGCATGTAGTCGGAGGCCCTGATTACCTCTTCCACCGGGTCGCGGGCTTCGATTTCCAATCGATCAATGTCGGTTTTTTCGCAATCCAGTTCCTGTACTATTACCTCCTCCACAATCGCATCTTTATCCGCAAAGTGCTGATAGATGGTCTTCTTGGATATTCCGAGTTCCTTAGCAATGTCCTCCATAGTGATGCTTTTGACACCATACCGCCAAAAGAGATCCACCGCTGTCTTCAATAATCGTTCTTTCACAGGTACAAAGTTGCAGTTTTCTAAGAGAAAGAACCAAGGAAACTTTGAAAAGGTTTTTGGTTTCCAGTGACTTTTACAAAATTTTTTGCTTTGTGCTAAGACCCTATCTATATAGGTAGAGAATTGAGGTCTGTTTGCTAGTAAATTAGCTGCAAAGCGCTATCTGATCAGAAGCTATTCCTTTTATGATCAAAATAGGAAGGTACTTGCTAACTCAGTAATAAGCGTAAGTAGATATAGTACTATACCAATAAATAGTACTATGTTTTAATGTACACCATTTACCCTCTCTTTCTTCCTATGAATCGCTGGGCATCCTGATCTTTTGCAGGATAAAAGTAGGTAGGGGCGGGGCTAAGGTGCAACGTGAAAAGGACGAATGAGAAGTTTTGGGGCATGAACGCGAAAAAAACAAGGATGAAAGTAAGGCTGGAATGATTTATACAAGAATTATGTTTGGAAAAAGCGTGTATTATCGGCAATTTTGCGCCCCTTACCGCTCTTCATTGTCAGCCATTTAATCATTTTACTGCCCAATTAAAGAATGAAAAGTTACATTGACCTGATTCAGCAGACGTTTGAATTTCCCACGATGGAGTTCCATGTGGATGAGAGTAATGAATTGCTGTTCAACAATGTACCCCTGATGGATATCATTAAGGAACACGGTACACCTTTAAAGCTCAACTACTTACCCAAAATCGGAGAGCATATCGAGAATGCCCGGATGTTTTTCCGAAATTCCTTCAAGCGCTTCAACTACAAGGGTAGCTATACCTACTGCTATTGCACCAAATCGTCGCATTTTAGTTTTATTCTGGAAGAGGCGCTGAAGCATAATATCCATATCGAGACCTCCTCGTCGTTTGACATACCCATCATTCGGGAATTGTACCGCCGGGGCAAAATCAGCAAGTCTACCTATATCCTGGCCAACGGCTACAAGCGCCCGCTGTATACGCAGTACCTCAGCGAGCTGATCAACGAAGGGTTTAATGCTATTCCAATTCTGGACAATCTGAAAGAAATTGAAACCTACGAGCAGTCCGTTACGGCCGATTCGGTGAGCTTCGGGATCAGGATTGCGACGGACGAAGAGCCTAATTTTGCCTTTTATACTTCGCGTTTGGGAATTCGATACAACGACATTACGCCACTTTACAAAGAGAAAATAGAGCCTAATCCCCGGTTTAAGCTCAAAATGCTGCATTTCTTTATTAACACGGGTATCAAGGACAGCGCCTACTATTGGAGTGAGCTTACCCGCTTTATGTTCAAGTACTGCGAGATGCAGAAAATTTGTCCCGACCTGGATTCGATTGACATCGGCGGCGGGCTGCCCATTCAGACATCGTTGCAGGCAAACTACGACTATCAGCAGATGATCGATGAGATCGTAGAGAACATTCAGTGGATTTGCAACAAGAATAATGTACCCGTACCGCACATCTTCACGGAGTTTGGCAGCTACACCGTGGGCGAAAGTGGCGCGGTGGTATACAAAGTAATCGACAAGAAATTGCAGAATGATAAGGAGCTGTGGTACATGATTGACGGGTCGTTCATCACGCAACTACCCGATTCGTGGGGCATGAATCAGAAGTACATCATGCTACCAATTAACAATTGGGACAATCCCTATCAGAAAGTGAACCTCGGCGGCCTAACCTGCGACTCGCAGGATTTCTACAACACTGAAATGCACAGTGCCGACCTCTACATGCCGATCTTCGGCGACGACGAAACGCAGTACATCGGCTTTTTCCACACTGGTGCCTATCAGGAGTCTTTGGGTGGCTACGGGGGAATTCAGCACTGCCTGATTCCGGCCCCTAAGCACGTACTCGTAGACCGCGACGCCAACGGCCGCATCACAACCCGCGTCTTTGCCGATGAGCAGGACAGCGAAAGCATGCTACGGATACTGGGCTTTCGGGACGAATCCTACGTACGATCGGATACCGTGACGGTACCCAAGGCAATCAACGAGGAGGAAGGGGTAGAACTGGCCGAAGCAAAAAATTAAAGAAATTGATAACAGCCTAGGTTTTTGTACGTTATAAAGACCTGGGCTGTTTTTCGATTTTCTCCGTGCGGGGTCTTATCTTTACACGATCTCCCAGTAAAAGAGTCGAATTGAACTAATCATAAATAATTTTGATGAAAAAGCTATTAGTGTTTGTAATGGTAGGTGGAATGTTCCTGGCGACCTCTTGTACCCGCAAGCAATGCCCTGCGTACGGCTCTACTCAGCAAGTTGAAAAGCCCGTAAGCCACCGGGTCTAAGCTTCCTTTTTTCTTCTTTGTAATCCAGTTTTCTTTTCCTGACACTCCCTCCTCTTTGCGAAGAGGCGGTAGATTCGTATGCCTTTTCAGAGGCAACTCATCCTGTACTCAACATGCGTTCCTTGTTGGCACCCACCCGTATTATCCCTTTCACGCTTTTCCTGGTTACGTTGGCGGTCAATGTTTCGATGCCCCTGTTTCGGCCCTATGCGGCGGCGGCGGGATTCAACAATGGCCAAACGGCTCTGGTATTGGCGACTTACATCGTAGGTATGTTGCCCTGCTACGTATTTCTGGGGGGAATTTCGGATGCCGTTGGCCGTAAGCCCATTCTGATCATCAGCCTTTCCTGTGCATTTGCGGCCAACATACTCATCACTGCCTTTCCCAATGTGTACGCTTTGGTCGGTGCCCGCTTACTTCAGGGTATTGGCCTAGGGTTGAGTATGGGAACCGGTACAGCCTACCTGGCCGAAATCCTGCATCCCGCACCGGACGCTGCTATGCGCGCGGCCAATGCGGCCTCGATCTCCACGGCTTTTGGATTCAGCGGCGGGGCCTTTCTTACCACCCTGGCATTGCTTGTCTTTTTTACTTTTCGGCCTATTACCAACTACTTTGTGATAGCCCTCACAGCGGTAGGGCTTCTGGCGACTTTTACACTTCCTGCTATCAAGCCCATCGGGGGTAAAATCCTCCGCCTGCCTTTTTTTCCGCCGGGGTCTCTGCCGATTAACCTATCCATTGCTATTTGCTGGGCGGCAGGGGGCATTGTGGTTGCGGTATTGCCCAGCCAACTAGCCACCTTTGGCTATACGGCCTTTGCGGGCTTTTGTGTGGTGCTGGTAAACTGGACGGGTGCTTTCCTGCAACCCTGGGTTCGTAAAAACTTCCACCCCGTCACGTCGCTGCGTATTGGATTTGGATTGATGCCGCTGGGAATGGGGGTGGTCGTGCTAGGAAGTTACCTGACCAACATATACATCATTCTGGCCGGAACGGCCATCGTGGGTTCATCGGCCTATGGATTCAGCTATCAGGGCGGCCTGGCGTTGATCTCGCACCTGGGCGGCGCGCAGCGGGCTCGGGCTGTAGCGGGCTATATGTTTACGGGCTACATCGGGTTTGGAATTCCGGCGATCGGGATTGGGTACCTGGCCGATTATTTCGGGCTCGTGGGAGGGCTATTGGTATTTGAGTTGGCGGTAATCGGGCTCAGCTTGTACCTGTATCTGACGTTCGGGCAACACGGTGACAGCCAATTCCATAGCGGCAATTCCATTGCAGGTTAACCGCCGACAGCGTTAGGCAGGGGGCTATTGAAGAATAATATTCGCTGCCTGCCGGAGACTTTCTACCTGAAAATCGCCAAAATCTCCTTCTGCTCCTTTTTTACCAATAAAAATAGTCTTTACCCTGGCCTTACGCCCGGCGGCTACGTCCGATAGCTTATCACCGATCATCCAGGATTGTGCCGGGTCAATGTCGTGCTTAGCCATAGCCCGTTCAATCATCAGCGAATCGGGTTTACGCCGCAGCGAGCGCGAGGAATGGTCGGGATGATGGGGCGAAAAGTAAAGATCATCCAGTAAGCCACCGGTTTCGTCCTGAATCTTTTGGTGCACAGCCCGCACCTCAGCGGGGCCGTACTGCCCCTTGCCGATCCCGGCCTGATTGGTAGTGACAATGAGCAGATAGCCCGCTTCTTTGAGGAGCTTCAGCGCTTCGGCTACGCCATCCAGAACTACCACGTCTTCGAGGCGGTAGGTATAGTACTGATCGTCGGCATTGAGCACGCCATCCCGGTCGAGGAATATACATTTGTTTCTCATACCAATTCGATACGATTTCGGGAAAGGCGCACCCGGCCTAGCTTTTCCAACTGCTTCAATAGGCGTGAAATAACCTCCCGCGAGGTACCTAATTCGAGCGCAATCACTTCGTGGGTAGTTCCCAGCGATTTGGTGGAGGTAAGGCCGGCTTTGCGCTGGAGGTAGTGCCACAGGCGCTCGTCCATTTTCTGGAATGCGACGCTGTCGATAGTAGTCAGCAAGTCGTCAAAACGGCGTTGGTAGGTTTGGAATACAAACGAACGCCAGGTGGGGTATTGGGTGATCCACTCCTCCACCTTTTGAACCGGCAGCAGAATCATCTCGGTTTTTTCTTCGGCCATGGCCAAAATCTCGCTCTTGCGGGCATTGAGGCAGCAGGTCAGCGACATCGCGCACGACTCCCCGCTCCCCAGGTAGTACATCAGGATTTCCCGGCCTTCTTCATCCGTGCGCAGGATCTTAATGTTTCCACTTAGAATAATGGGGATAGACCGGATGTAAGCACCGGGACTCATCAGAACTTCACCGGGCTGAATGATGGAATAATGACCTATTGTGGCCAGTTCGGTCAGCAGCCCCGGCTCAAATTTCCCCTGAAACTGTTCGTTATAAAAAGTAGCAGATTTTTGCATGGCAAAGTTTTTTTGCGAGTAATCTGGATATAGGGGCGCATCGTTCCTACTATCTTTACAGGTCACAAAGGTACCTTATTCTTTCCTCAACCCATGAAATTCACCCAAATCAAAGAAACTTGTCTGTATGTAAGCAATCTGGAACGCACCCGAACCTTCTACGCCGACCGACTCGGCCTAGAAGTTATTTCCTTTGTCGAAGGCAGCCACGTATTTTTTCGGGCTGGTAGTTCGGTGTTACTGTGCTTCCTGCCGGATGTATCACGCGAAAAAAACTCTCCGCCTCCGCACTATGGCTCCGGCAAACTGCACCTGGCTTTCGAAGCCCCTGACGGCCACTACGAAGCCCTGCTCCGGGCGGTTAAGGAACGAAACATTGATGTATATCACCACGAAACCTGGGCGCGGGGTACCCGCTCCTTCTACTTCGACGACCCCGACGGTCACGTACTGGAAATCCTGGAATGCGGGGTTTGGGATTCGGAGTAAGCTTACAAGATAGATTACTCCTGCGAAAACTCCTTGACGGCATCAATAAAACACCGCACATTGTCGGGTGGGGTATCGGGGTATACCCCATGGCCCAGGTTGGCGATGTAGCGTTGGGTACCGAAGGCCCCTACCATTTTCTTCACTTCCGCCCGTATCTGCTCAAAACTGCCGTACAGGGCGCAGGGGTCCAGATTGCCCTGCAGGGTTTTGTTCGGGATCAGTTCCCGCGACTCGTGAATATCCATATTCCAGTCAAGCCCCACCACCGAGCAGGAAAGCTCGCCAATTTCTTTGCGGGCAAAGAAGGCTCCCTTGGCAAATACCGTTACGGGTACCTCGTGGATGGCATCGCAAATCTGTTTGATGTAGGGCAACGAAAACTCCCGGTACTGCTCGGGGGAAAGAATACCCGCCCACGAGTCGAACACCTGCAGCAGGTCGGCCCCGGCTACGGCCTGCGCTTTTAGGTAGGCGATGGTGCTGTCGGTGATTTTTTGCAACAGAGTGTGCGAAAATTCGGGATCGGTGTAGAGAAGTTTTTTGGCTACCGAGAAAGTTTTGGAACCTTTCCCCTCGGTCATATAGCAAAAAATGGTAAAAGGAGCCCCCGCAAAACCGATCAAAGGTACCCGGCCATTCAGCTCTTTTTTTACAATCTTCAAGGCATCCAGCACATAGCCTAGGTCGCCCTCAGGATCGGCAATACGCAGGCTTTCCAGATCGGCAGCCGTGCGTACCGTACGCGGAAACACCGGCCCGCGCTGCTCTACCATCTCGTAGGGAAGCCCCATACCCTCGGGTATCACCAGAATATCGGAGAAAATAATGGCCGCATCCACCCCCAGAATATCCACGGGCTGAATGGTCACCTCGGCGGCCAGTTCGGGCGTAGTAGCCAGCTTGATAAAGCTCCCGGCCTGCTCGCGCACGGCGCGGTACTCGGCCAATATTCGGCCCGCCTGCCGCATGGTCCAGACGGGGGTACGCTCCACGCGTTCGCCGCGGGCGGCTCTCAGTAGTAAGTCGTTCTGTAAGTTCATGCCGCAAAGGTAAGGAAGAAGGGTATATTTTTCTCTCACCCGCGGGGAAAGGGAGTTGCATAAATCCTACTTATGATCTCTGTGAAACTATGTGCCTGACCGGGCGGCGTACCGCTCTTCTGAACTCTGTGGTAAAAAAAATGATTAATACAGCATTACCTCACATTTCACAACAATCCCCATGGACCCATTCTCCCTACTCAAAAAAGGCATCAGCTACCACAATCAGAAAGTTACCAAAGCCACCGAAGGCATTACGCAGGCCGAAGCACTGTTTCGTCCCTACAACTCGGCCAACTCGCTCTTATGGGAAGTAGGACACCTGACGTTTTTCCGCAATACCTACATCAAACTCCTGAACCCGACCGAAAAGCTGGAAAAACTTGATAACGAAACGGCCCTCTTTGGCTTCGGCTCCACCCCGCACGCCCCCGAGGCATACCCGGCGCTGGAAGCCGTAGTGACGGCCTTTCTGCAACGCGGCTCCCGCATCGAAGAACTGGTAGCCACTACTACCCCCGATCATTGGAACAGCGATAGCCCCATCAACTTCCCCGGTGGCAAAACCGTGGGTAGCCAAATAGAATTCCTGCTACTACACGAAGGGCTGCATACCGGCGAAATGCTGTATATTAGTACGTTGATTAAGCGGTTGAGGTAGAGAGGGTTTGGAAAATGATTATTTTATAGAGCCCCAAATTATTATAGTAAAAGTGGCATCTTGCAAGTCTGATCTACGTTTCATTTTAAACAGCTTTACCCCAATCCTCTATGGACAATACTAAAGAAATAAACCGCTACCTGGATAATGCACGGGAAATACTTAAAACGAAAGCGGGTAAAGAAGGTAACGAATACCGTGACATCAAGTACGTGCAGATGGCTTCGGGTACAGCTTATAATGCAGCTCTGATGATAGCGGATGCTTATTTGGAGAAGAAGGAAGGTATTAAGTACAAAAAGCCCAGAAATATAGAAGAGTATCGCGACCGGCTGCGGAAGTACAACAAAACGCTGCTGTCTTATCTGAATGAAGTGTACGATACTCTGCACCTGGCAGGATATTACCACGGCACGCCTTCGGTTCGTACCATTCGCGAAGGATTAGATGCGACAGAGAAAATGCTGAATATGCTCTGAGGAGTGTGGAATAGCAGGTATATAAAACGCGAACGCGCCGACAGTCTCCCTGCCGGCGCGTTCGCGTTTTTAACCAATATAAAATCTCAGAATCGCAAATCCAGCCCCACCAGAAAATTGCGCCCTGCCTGCGGATAGTAAAAATTCTCCTGCACCCGTCCGCCAGCGATATAGCCATAGGTATAGCCATTGGAAGAATACCTCTCACTCAGGATATTATTAACCAAAGCTTTCAGTACGATTTGCTTGGCCCATTTGGGCGTCAACGTCCAGGTGAAGCGGAGGTCGTTGGTAAAGTAAGCATCAAGTGCGCGGTCTTCGTTGGACGTATTGTCGAGGTACTGCTTGCCCACATACTTGGTCAGCAGAGCCAGTTCTACATTTTTTGCGGGTATATAGGAAAGCTGACTGCCGACGATCACGTTGGGAGAAAAGGAAATATCCGTCTTCCCGTGATCAATGACCTGGTACCCGCCGTTGTCGTAGTCTACCACGTACTCCGTAAAATTGGCGATCTTATTCTGGCTGAACGTGGCATTGGCGTTCCACTTCCACTGTCGGTTGAGGGCCAGAGATCCTTCCAGTTCAATCCCCATGCGGTAGCTGTTGGGCACATTGACCCGGATGGAATTTCCTACGTCGTTGACCTGCCCCGTTAGCACCAGCTGGTTTTTGTAATCCATGTAGTAAAAGTTAGCCGAGAAAGCCGCTTTGCTTCCCTGTACCCGGTAGCCGGCTTCGAGGTCGCGGAGCGTTTCAGCACTGGGTTGAATTTCCGTCGTTGATTCTACAAAGTCGTCGCGGTTAGGCTCACGGTTGCCGATGCTGTATGAGGCATACGCCGTACTCTGCTCCGAAATCTGGTAGTTCAGACCAGCTTTGGGATTGAAAAAAGTAAACGATTTATCGAAATCATTTTGTCTTCTCTGATTATCATCCCCCAGGATTGTATGAGTGACCCGCCGCACCTGCACATCAGCGAACGCATTCAGCTTATCCGTAAACTGGTAATACACTTTTCCGTATAGGTTGGCATCCGTTTTGGTACCATTATTTGTGTAGTATCGTTGCCGGATGGAACTCGTGCCGGCATAACGCGCCCAGATGACCTCACCGTAGTGGTCACCGTCGTACTTGTTGATTCCCCCGCCAACGTTAGCCGTCAGTTTTTTGAAGCTATTATAATCCAGCGAGAAGGTAGTACCATAGAAGTAGTTGTCCAGCCAGCGGCGACGGATCAGATCCGTCCGGCGGATGGTATCACCTCCAATCACCACATTGGCGATTTTGTAGTTGCTGAGTCTGTCATTATCGCGGTACTGCTCGTAGTAGCCCAGGCCCCGTACCAGGAATCCGTTCAGGTTCAGCGTCAGGTTTTTGCTCAGCGTGTGCGACGATACCAAGCTGGTAGTGATCCTGCTTGTAGTTGTCTACCTCGTTGTCGTAGGTGTAGAAGTTGTAGGTGCGGCTATCCGAATTCAGCAGATTCTGAGCGTCGCGCTCGTTGAGGCCGTTGCGGTCTATGAAAGCGAGCATACCTTCGCGGTCGCCCTTCACCCGCGCCTCGGGTGTACCATTCCACGACTGGTACGTGACTTCCTTGCCCGAGAAAACATTCAACCGCACAAAGCTTTTCTTACCAAAGTACCCCCCTGAAAGGTAGTAGGATCGCAAATCGCTTTTGGCCCGATCCACAAAGCCATCGGAAGCTACCTGCGACAGGCGGGCATCTACCGTAAAGTGATTGTTGAGCAAGCCGGAGCCTACCTTCACGGTATGTTTGCGGGTATTGAACGAACCAAATGCATTGGAAAGCTCCGCGTAGGCCTCTTTCCGAAACTCGTTGGTATTGACATTCACCGTAGCCCCAAAAGCCCCGGCCCCGTTGGTAGAGGTACCCACCCCGCGCTGAATCTGAATGCTACTGACCGACGAGGCGAAGTCGGGCATATTGACCCAAAATACCCCCTGGCTTTCGGCATCGTTGTAGGGGATACCGTTGATGGTCACGTTGATGCGCGTGGCATCGGTACCCCGGATGCGGATACCCGTATAGCCCACCCCTCCTCCGGCATCGCTGGTGCTTACCAGCGAAGGCGTAAAGTTGAGTAACACCGGAATGTCCTGCCCCAGATTCTGCTTGGTAAGAGCTTCGGCGCTTACGTTGGAGTAGGCCATGCCCGTCCGATCGGAGACGCGGGTTGCGCTGACGATGACTTCATCAGCCACGAAAACCGAGCGTTTAAGGGTAATGGAGGCAGTTTGTGAAAAATTCCGGGTAGCCACTTTCACCGGTTCGTAACCAATGTAGGAAATTTCCAGAGCAACAACGCTTTCGGGAATGTTGGTCAGGACAAAACGCCCGCTGGCGTTGGTGGTGGTACCCCGGTACTCACCGGCCCGGACGGTGGCACCGGGTAGAGGGGTGCCGTCTTCGGCGTCTAGTACTTGTCCGGTATAGGTTTGCTGGGCAAACAAAGAGAGGCTTACTCCTGCACTCAGGAGAAAAACCAGGAGATAGGTCGTAACTTTTCGCATGGCGAGGTAAAGTTTACGATAGGCAAGGGGCCAAACCTACCTTGGATAAAAATAGTTAACTACATGATGTTATGAGCAGGCTACTTACCTAAGTCCGAAACTACTTGTCCGCTGGTGCGTGCACTCACGTAGGGAGGCGTAGTCGTATATATGGATTCAGAGTAGCGTCTCTTCCCTTCGCCGGCATTACCCGGATCAGGTTCAATGGGTATGATCTCAGCCCGATCGGTAGGGCACCCCTTATGAGATTTTCTTTCGCAAAGGTAAGACTCGCCGGTTTAATTCGCTATCATGAGCCAGAAAAACTTATATTTGACAAGTCGGCCCTGGCTTCTGGACCCTGAAAATGGGGTCTTGTTAAAAAAAGTGCAAATAGGAAACTAAATGGCAATAATAAATGTATTTACATTAAATGTTGATACATATAAATAAAAATCAAAACCATGAATACTTTAATAAATGGCATCCATCACGTTACGGCGCTGGCGAGCGATGCCCAACGCAATGTAGATTTTTACGTAGGTATCCTGGGCTTACGAATGTTGAAAAAAACCATCAACTTCGATGCCCCCGATGTGTACCACCTGTATTATGGGGACGAAACCGGCAGTCCGGGTACCATCCTGACATTTTTTCCCTACGAAGGCCTGAGCCGGGGCCGCAAGGGCGGTGGACAGCTTACCTATACCGCCTTTTCCATTCCGCAGGCCGCCCTCCGCTATTGGATGGATCGGCTTACGCATTTCGGAATACCATACGCCGGTCCCTACCAGCGCTTTGATGAAAGCTACCTGCGTTTTGAGGATTATGACGGCATGGGCGTAGAACTCATAGCTACCACCAACGACCTCCGGCCCGGCTGGGATAATGGTAAAATTCCCGCTAGAATATGCCGTGCGGGGCTTTCATACCGTATCGTTGAATGAATTTAGCATAGACCGTACCGTAGCGCTGCTTACCAATCCAATGCAGCATACGCTGGTGGCCGAGGAGAAAGATCGCTTCCGTTTCCAGGCGGGTGCGGGTGGACCGGGTAATTACGTAGACATAGTCTATTCGCCCAAGGACGTACGGGCGCTGCAGGGAGCGGGTTCGGTGCACCACGTAGCTTTCTCGACTGATACCGATGATACCCAACTTGCCATCCGTGAGCGAGCTGCTTTCTACCGGGTACAGCCCTACCGAGGTACTGGATCGAAACTATTTCCACAGCATCTACTACCGCGAGCCGGGTGGCATCCTGTTCGAGATAGCGACCAATCCTCCAGGTTTTGCGGTGGACGAGCCGCTGGAATCGTTGGGTACTTCGCTCAAACTCCCCGAGTGGTACGAACCCCGCCGGGCCAAAATAGAAGCCGAGCTACCCCCGCTGGTAGCCGAAGCAAAATAATTTTTTAAAAAATTACTAGGAACTACGGGGCTTCGGCCCCGGAATATTTTTCCATAAGTATGCAACTACAACATAATTCCAACGCAGTCGTAACCCGCGGCGCTACCCTCGATAAAGCCGAAAAGGTAATGGTGATGGTACATGGCCGTGGAGCTACCGCAGAAAGTATCCTGTCTCTTTCGGAGCATATTTACTATCCCAAACGTAGCTTACGTGGCTCCACAGGCAACCCAAAACACCTGGTATCCGTATTCATTCATGGCCCCGATTGACGCAAAACGAGCCCGGCCTTTCCTCTGCGCTTGAGGTGTATTGGGTACGATCGTCGAGGACTTGCACCAGGAACATGGATTTGCTTACGAGAATATGTATTTACTAGGGTTTTCCCAGGGGGCCTGTCTCTCGCTCGAATACGCTGCCCGCAATCCGCGCCGCTACGGTGGAGTTTTCGGACTGAGCGGAGGCCTCATCGGACCGGAAGGGATGTTGCCGGGTTATAAGGGTGATTTTGGCCCAACTCCAATCTTTCTAGGGTGTAGCGATGTGGATTTTCACATTCCCAAAGAGCGTGTACTAGAATCGGAACAAATCTTCAAAGGTTTGAATGCAAGGGTTTTAGCAAAACTTTACAAAAATTTTCCCCACAGTGTCAACGATGATGAGCTAAATGTTGTTAATCAGGTAATGGCAACGGCTACGTTCTGACATTTAACCCTTGTACGATATGAGTCAATTTATGGTAGAAATACAATTTCCATCCGAGATTACGGAGGATTTTGCGCGGAAGATTCCTGCTCAACGCCTAAAAGTGAATGAGCTGATGGAACAGGGGACTCTTATGTCATACGCCCTTACTGCCGATCGTTCCAAGTTGTGGTGCGTGGTGAAGGCTGAGAACGAGATCGAAGTGATGACCATAGTTTCCGGATTTCCCCTGATTGACTACATGAGCCCGACCATTTCCGAATTGATGTTCAATAACATGGTAGCTTTACGCCTACCATTATTCTCTTTAAACTAAGCCATCAGACGCTTAATGAGTGGCAAAACCCTTTCCATAGCTCATGGGAGGGGTTTTTTGTTATCTTTGGAGTACAATTAATTCTGCCTTTAAGAAAATGCAAGTAGTATTCAAAAAAACGGTTCTCACGCTCTTTTTGGGGTTGCTTCTGGTATTCCTGGGATGGGCTGGTAGTAGCTGCCGCTCTTCCTCCGACCAGGAATCTTCTAAGCCGGTCGAAACGGAGCAGTCAGCCCCGGCCGTTCAAACACCTCCGCGTAGGTCCGGGTCGGTTTCCAGCAAAGCTGTACCCACCAAAGTACATGAGGTATTGGCCTATATCAGAAAGTACGATCGCGCACCAAATGGCTACGTGGGTGGACGGAAGTTCGGCAACTTTGAAAAACATTTACCTCAAACAACTAGCAACGGAAAGCGCATACAGTACCGGGAGTGGGACGTGAATCCCAAAAGAGAAGGTAAAAACCGGGGTGCTGAGCGTTTGGTAACCGGCTCGGACGGTAGGGTTTGGTACACCCGCGACCATTACAATTCTTTTGCGGAGGTGTTTTCCGAAAACTGATTTTATACCAAATGCCCATGATTTCCCTATTAATGTAGATAGCAAACTCCATTAAGGGTTTCAAAAACAATAGATTATGAAAAGTACCCACTTCCTCTTTCTGCCCTCGGGCACCGATCCCTCCCAGGCTTTTGCCGGCTGGTACATTGCCCACGTAGATGGTTCCCAATCGACTACTCTGAAAGCCTTCTACGAGCAAATAGCCACTGCTCTTGATTTCCCCGATTACTTTGGCCAGAACTTGGACTCCCTCGACGAATTACTCAATGATCTGCAATGGATTGCGGAGGAGAAAATCGTGATTTTCATAGATCACAGCGCCGAATGGCTCTCGAAAGAAAAATCGCCTGAAAAGCTCTCCATCCTCCTGGACCTGTTCGAAGCTACGGCCGAGGACTGGAAATGGCTGGATGAGGACGAAGAGGAGGGTTTTTCAAAAAAGGAGCTGCGCATTCTTTTTGAAGATAGTAGCCGCATCCGCCATATTCTGGAAGAACAGGAAATTCCATTTAGCGTGGTGGGCTAGTAAGATTGCTGCTTATTGAGCAAAAGTGCCCGCCGCCATTGGATATATCCCATAAGGGCCAGCCCCAGAAACACGGCGTACAGCACGGCCGTAAGATGAAGATCCTTGTAGATGTACAGGGCCACATAGCAGGTATCGGCCACGATCCACACCAGCCAGTTTTCCAGATATTTTCGCGCCATCATGTATTGCCCCAGCAAGCTAGCCGCCGTCAGGGCCGAGTCGGCGTAGCTTAGGCTGGCATCGGTGTAGCGATTGAGCAGAAAGCCCCACAACCCGGTAGCTACCACAAACAACCCCAGAAAAAGGATGTATAACCGTACGGGCATGCGACTAACGGGTAGGGCTTCGTGGTTTTTTCCTCCGTAGAGCCACATCCACCAGCCATAGATGCTCGTTATGAAATAGTACCCCTGCAAGCCCATGTCGGCGTACAACTTCGCTTCCAGGAACACAAAGGTGTACAGCACGGCGTTGATAATGCCCAGAAACCACCCCCATACATTCTGTTGGGTGTTGAGATACACGCAGATCGCCCCGGTGATAAAGCCCAGAATTTCGAGTGGAGTCGTTGCAAATCCCCCCAGGTTAAGGGACAGGTTCAGCCATTCAATCATGATCGTGTAGCAGGTAGTATATTTTTGTGAAGGGCCTATGCGGGCACTGATCTATTTTTACCTTTGTAACAGGGGTAGAAGCAAGCGTTAGGAGAAGTGAACAAGCGGATATCCTGCTCACCCTGCAACAAATGTAGGGAAAGTGTTGTTAATCCTAGTGCCGACGGAGGTTATGCCTTCGACGGCTTTTCGTGTTTTTAAAGTTTTGATCCGGTACAAAATCGAATCATACTCATACCGTAACATCGTTTTTTCTTTGGAAGTAAAAGATTTTTTAACGCTATATGGCAGCGATAGCTACGTGCAGCTGTTGGCCAGTCAAATTCAGTCAGAGTCTCCCAACGACGCACGCGTCCAAATCAAAGGCCTGGTAGGTAGCCTCGATGCGGTAGTGGCAGCATCGCTGTATCGCAAGCATACGCCTCGCCTTTCGTTATACATACTTAGTGATCGCGAAGAAGCAGCCTATTTTCAAAACGACCTGCAAAGCTTACTGGGAGCCCAGGATATCCTTTTTTATCCTACGTCCTACAAGCGACCTTACCACTACGAAGCCACCGATAACGCCAGCGTACTCATGCGGGCCGAGATTCTCAACAAGCTCAACGTAGCCCGGCCTGGTCCTTTACAGATCGTGACCTACCCCGAAGCGCTTTTTGAAAAGGTGATCAACAAACGCTCCCTGCTGGCCAACACGTTTTCGGTTAAAGTAGGCGAAAAGCTCGACCCGGCCTTTCTGACCGAGTTCCTGCACGACTACGGCTTCGAGATCAATGACTTTGTGTTTGAAGCCGGGCAGTTTTCGTTGCGCGGTGGTATTGTGGATGTGTTTTCTTACGCCAGCGAGTATCCCTACCGCATCGAACTATTTGGTGACGAGGTTGAAAGCCTGCGCTCGTTTGATCCCGAAACTCAGCTATCGGTTGAATCTGTCAATCAGATCAATATTGTACCGGACATTCAGCAAAAACTGGTGTACGAATCGCGCGAATCGTTCCTAAGCTTCCTGCCCGAGTCGGCGCTGCTGTGGTTCAAAGACGTAGAGCTTACGCTGGAAATTATTGAAAAATCGTTCGAAAAAGCCGAACAGGCTTTGCAAGAGGTAACCGGCGGGGGCGTGCAGATCGTGTCGGAACCGGAAGCCCTTTTTGAAACGCGCCGGGGGTTTCTGAACCAGGTAAAGGCGTTCAAAACCGTGGAGTTTGGTAGGAGGTTTTATTTCAAAAACGAAAATAAAATCCAGTACTCGTCCCGACCTCAGCCTTCCTTTAATAAAGACTTCACCCGGCTGGTGGGCGACCTTTCAGAAAATCAGGAAAAAGGCTACACCAATATAATTACCGCCGAACAGCCCCGACAGCTCGATCGCCTCGATCGAATCTTTGAAGACCTGGATCCCTATGTCAAATTCCGGCCGCTGAATATTTCCCTGCGGGAAGGCTTCATTGATGAGCAGCTCAAACTGGCCTGCTACACCGATCACCAGATTTTCTCCCGTTTTCACAAGTACCATATTAAGGTACGGTTCAGCAAAGCGAAGGCCATTACCATAAAGGAGTTGAAAACGCTCCAACCCGGCGACTTCGTAACGCACGTGGACTACGGCATTGGGCGCTTCGCCGGGATGGAAAAACAGGAAGTAAACGGACAGGAGCAGGAAGCGGTACGCCTGGTGTATCGCGACAATGACCTGCTGTATGTAAGTGTACACAACCTGCACAAAATAGCCAAGTACACCGGCAAGGAGGGTACCCCACCGGCCATGAGCAAACTGGGGTCACCCGAATGGGACAACAAAAAATCCCGCGTTAAGAAACAGCTCAAAGATATTGCCCACGAGCTCATTGCGCTGTACGCCAAGCGTCGCGCGGCCCCGGGCTTCGCTTTCGGAATGGACAATTACATGCAGGCGGAACTCGAATCGTCCTTTATCTATGAAGATACGCCCGATCAGGCGAAGGCTACCAATGATGTAAAGGACGACATGGAAAAAAACCACCCCATGGATCGCCTTGTGTGCGGGGATGTAGGTTTTGGCAAAACCGAGGTGGCCATCCGGGCGGCATTCAAGGCCGTGTGCGACAGCAAGCAGGTGGCCGTACTGGTACCTACCACCATTCTGGCCATGCAGCATTACAAAACATTCTGCGAGCGGTTGGCTGATTTTCCGGCCAAGGTTGGCTACATCAACCGCTTCAAGAGTACGAAAGAAATAAAGGAAACCCTCAAAGAAGCCGCCGAAGGCAAAATCGACATTCTGATTGGTACCCACCGGATTCTAAACAAGGATGTTCATTTCAAAGACCTGGGTTTGCTGATTGTGGATGAGGAACAGAAATTTGGGGTAAAGGCTAAAGACCGGCTGAAAGAAATGCGCGTCAACGTGGACGTACTCACGCTGACAGCTACGCCGATTCCCCGCACCCTGCATTTTTCTCTCATGGGCGCCCGTGACCTATCCGTCATTGCCACTCCACCCCCTAACCGGCAGCCGGTTTCTACGGAGGTACATTCGTTCAGCGAAGAATTCATCCGTGATGCCATCAGCTTCGAAATCAACCGGGGTGGACAGGTGTTTTTTGTCCACAACCGAGTTAATGACATTGAATCCATTGCCAATATCATTCTGAGGTTGGTACCCGAAGCCCGCATTGGCGTGGCCCACGGGCAAATGGAAGGCGATCGCCTCGAACGGGTAATGATGCGATTCATTGAGGGGGAATACGATGTTTTGGTTTCGACCAATATTATCGAGTCAGGAATTGATATTCCCAATGCCAACACCATTATTATCAATTCCGCGCACATGTTCGGGCTTTCGGACCTGCACCAAATGCGCGGCAGGGTAGGGCGCTCCAACCGGAAGGCCTTCTGTTATTTATTAACTCCTTCCGTATCAGGACTCACGAGTGAATCCCGTAAGCGTTTACAGACCCTCGAAGAGTTTTCCGAGCTTGGGGATGGGTTTAAGGTGGCCATGCGCGACCTGGATATTCGGGGAGCGGGCAATTTGCTTGGTGCTGAACAGAGTGGCTTTGTGAATGACCTGGGGTATGAACTGTACCACAAAATGCTGGATGAAGCCGTTCAGGAGTTAAAAGAGAACGAATTTAAGGACCTATTTGCCAACGCTTTGGCTGTCCCACACGACCTGCTGCCTGACTGCCAGATCGAGACTGATTATGCGACCCTGATTCCCGAGACCTACGTAAAGAATATTTCAGAACGGTTGTCGTTATATACTCGACTGGACAATCTCAAAGGACAGGAAGAACTCACCGCCTTCGAAGCAGAACTCAGCGATCGGTTTGGTCCCTTATCCCTTGAAGTACAGAATCTTTTAAAAACAGTCCGGTTGAGACTGGAGGCGGAGAACCTGCACTTTGAAAAACTAACTTTAAAAAACAATACCATGAAAGGATACTTCGTTTCTTCCCAGAACGACAAATTCTTTCAGTCTCCAAAGTTCGGTAAAGTGATTGATTATATCCAGAAGCACCCAAAACGGACAGCTTTAAAGGACACCAAAGGAAAACTGATCCTGATCTGTCAGGAAGTCAAAAGTTTGAGTGAAGCACAAAGCATCCTGGAAGAATTAGGCAGTTAGATATATATGAAGAGAATTTTGGAAAGCTCTTCTATCTTTGCAAGCCGCAATACAATTGATATACTATAAATTAAGCCACTTGAAAGCAATGATTTGCATGCGTAGTATTGGTATCCGATCGCTGGCCATAGTACTTACGGTACTTGTGGTGGCCAGCTCCTGTAAGAAAAAAGAACCGACCAGTCTTAAGCCGGGCAAGACCAGTTCAAAAACGGGCTTAGCCTACAATACGAAAGACGGGTTTCAGGTAAAGCAGTACAAAGCGCTCCCTGCTGGCCCCGACCTCGTGTTTATCGAAGGTGGTCGTTTTACGATGGGTTCACTCGAAGAAGATGTAATGGGCACGCGCGACAACCTCGAGCGCACCGTCAGTATCCAGTCATTCTATATGGATGAGACCGAAGTGGCCAATGTACACTACCTCGAATACCTGGATGCCGTTCAGCGCGACTCTTCCGAAGAGTTCTATCGTCGGGCACTCCCAGACACAAACGTGTGGTTCAATCCTTTGTCATTTAATGACTCCTATGTGACCATGTACCTTCGTCACCCTGGCTTCCGCTTGTATCCGGTAGTGGGGGTAACGTGGTCGCAGGCCACGGACTATTGTACCTGGCGTACGAATGCAGTAAATCTGTCTATGTTTGCCAAAGGCACAAGCGAAGGGCAGAAATCTAAAAAAGGGCTTTCATTTGGTAAGAAAAAGCAGGCCGCCCAGGCCGAGGTTGCTACAACCACTGAGCCAGCAAGTATTTCCGTGGAAAGCGGCTACGTATTGCCCAATTACCGTCTTCCAACCGAAGCGGAGTGGGAATATGCAGCCAAGGGGATGATCGGTACTCAGTATGCGGATGAAAACCAATCGAACCAGCGTATCTATCCTTGGGATGGTTCTACGCTACGTCAGCCACGAGGCCGCAAGCAGGGAACTATGCTCGCTAACTTCAAGCGGGGCCGCGGAGATTATGCTGGTATTGCCGGCAAGGCCAACGACGGAGCCATTATTACTCAGGAGGTACGTTCCTATCCCGCCAACGATAACGGGCTATATGATATGGCTGGTAACGTAAATGAGTGGGTTCAAGACGTGTATCGTCCTTTATCTTACATGGATTTCAATGACCTTAACTCTCTGCGTCGCGATGGCTACATGGATGAGGCCAAAAATTATGATTCCAAAAATAGCAACTCACTTGTGAGCGATAATGCCAGAGTATACAAAGGTGGGTCTTGGGCCGATGTTGCTTACTGGATGTCACCTGGTACCCGTCGCTTTATGGAGCAGGATTCCTCTACGGCTACCGTGGGCTTCCGCTGTGCCATGATTTCAACCGGCCGCAATCGCTAATTGATACTATAAGGTATAATGACAATAGCCGCCGCTCAATTTTGAGCGGCGGCTATTGTCATTATATAGATAGATCGGCATTCAGATAATACCAAGGTTTCTACGCAGGCTTCCAGCGTGGCTCCTGTCGTGAGCACATCGTCTACCAGAATTATTCTCTTGCCTCGAATTTCGTCCAAATTTCTAACTTCAAAAATCCCCTGAACGTTTGTTCGTCTCTCGGCCTTTGTTTTTCCGGTTTGAGTCTTAGTGTAGCGATTGCGTAGAAGTGCCTTTCCCGACCACTCCATACCCCTCTCTTCCGCTAGGCCACGGGCAAAAGCATCGCTTTGATTGTAGCCCCGTTCTCTAAGTCTGTTTTTGTGCAAGGGAACACTTAGGATCAGATCAGCCTCAGGGAACGATTTTGTGGCTAGTAATTCCTGAGCCATCATCCTACCGAGCAACACACCTATTTCCTGTTGCCCACCGTATTTCAACGCGTGGAGTAAATTCTGTACTTTCCCTTTTTTGGTAAAAACCAAATACGCCCACACCTCCTTCACTTTCGCATGGCTCACAAATTTTAGCGGCAACGTAGACCTAAAAGCGCTATCGGATTGCATCCGAGGCAACGTAATCCGACAATCGGTGCAAATAATCTGCTCACTCCCTAGCAAAGCCTTTTTACAGGCTTCGCAGCAGCGTGGAAAGAGTAAGTCCACAAAGTCATCCCAGTAAGCTGATAGATTTAATCCCATGAAAACTCTTTGACGACCGTTTCCGTTATACAAATTCCGTTTATACAAAACCGCTTTCTATGAATTCAGTTGAAGAATTTAACGACTACCGTACCCGAATGAATGAAAAGATCCTGGGTTCGGACAATCTTATCTTAAAACGCATCTTTAACCTTGATACCAACACCTATGCCCCTGGGGCGGTTGATCTTGTTACAAAGGAAATGATTGGCCTGGCCTGTTCCATGGTGCTGAGATGCGACGATTGCGTAAAGTATCACTTGGGTAAATGTAAAGAATTGGCAGTAACAGATCAGCAGATACAGGAGGTTTTTTCTATTGCCACTCTCATTGGGGGAACCATCGTGATTCCACACCTACGGCGTGCTTTCGAATACTGGGAAGCCCTATCAGTTAATACACCATCCTAATGAGTGCACTAGATCAGCCATTACCCGTTCAATGGGAAGCACTTTTGAAAAAGCTAGAAAACCTGATTGGCAAAAAACCAGGGGAT
>CAVYGM010000010.1:0-227500 GCA_963768025.1 uncultured Cytophagales bacterium | reverse complement strand
AGCCGAGCGGTACTAATCGCCCGAGAGCTTGCGTAAGCCTCCCGCGCATTGTTTTTTCTGTCTTCCGCATGTCGATAACGAAGTCCCCCCACGAGCTTGCTGGTGGCTATGGGGCGGGTGGTCACCTCTTCCCATTCCGAACAGAGAAGTTAAGCCCCGCACCGCCGATGATACTGGCGTCAAACCCGGTAAAGTAGGTAGCCGCCACAATACCATAAACCCCAGAGGGCCCCGCAGGAATGCGGGGCCCTCTTCTGCGTGCCAACCCCCCAAGGACGCACCCCCTCAGGCCGACCTCAAAACCAAAGGAGTGAAATATAGTATTGATCCTTTTGTTAGGAGATAAGCAAGTAGTAGCCTAACTATTTAGCCATACCCTAAGTACTCCTTTTTTGAATACAGAGTATGGGTACTATTTTCTCGGTTGATATTTTCTCTAATTACCTAATTTCTTCTGTATCTTTCAGGTCGGAAAAGAATTGGCGTATTTGCCAAGAACGCGACGAATTGAAGTTGAAATACTACGAGAATAGCTTGCTAGCGTGAACAGCTTTCAGAAGAATGCCATCAAATCGAAGGAAATACAAATCAATGATTTGTGGCGTGTATTGGTGGCGAATGGGCTATTTGCTTTACTTACCAATTTGCTCTTTTTGCTTGATAAAATACCCCCCCTCAAATCTTCATACAGCCTTTGGACTCCCATTTCCTTGGGATTAGGCATCTACACCATTCAAATTGGGTTAATCTGGTTTTTGGTCAGAAAATTCCTCTCGGCCCGATGGTTAAATCAGGCCATTAGAGCACAAGATTGGTATTGGGGGGTTGGGATTGGCTTCCTTATCTGGATGGTAGCCAATGGCTTTTTAATGAATAAATTACAAGAAGGCAATTTACGGCCCAATTCACAAAGGAGCTTTTTGAGTTTTATTACCATATTTCTTTTCAACTCTTTTCCAGGAGCACTTATAGAAGAATACTTATTCAGATTTTTGCCTGTTAAGTACGCCGAGTACAAAGGCCTTTCTCGAAAACAAACAGTACTTCTTTTTCTGACTGTATTAATTTTTTTTACGGCTACTCACATTCCAGCCTATCTTTGGCAATACAATATTTCTTTATGGTCATTGTGGAGCCCGTTCACGATGGGGGCTGCTTTCTTTTTTGTGTACTATGCGACTCGGAATCTTCCATTCACTGCTCTATTCCACGCGTTCACAAACCAATCTTGGATGTTTTTTGGCCCGGTGAACGTAAAGGATTATTCTATCGTGATCGTGGTAGGAATCATTTGGTTTATAGTGCGATCCAGTCATTCTAGTTCAGCACAATAAATACAGTGGCGTAATCCTGTATGATTTTCAAATTAAATAGTTATCGTCTTAAATCGAAAAGGAGAAATCAGCCCCAGGAGAACTCTTGATTCTCACCAAAATCTTAAATTTTTGGTACAATCTTGCGATGACTCAACATCCATGCTTTTCTGACGAATTTTCAGAAAATTCAGTTTAAATTTTTCTATTGAGTGGAATATCCTTATTACCAAGGGAATCAAGGAAGAAGTCTGTGGATATCAGTATACTTCTAGGTTTTTTATTTTCAATCCAGCAGAGGCGAGCTTCATACTTATTCCTGGACACTTTGTCGAGAAATTTTCCATGAAATGTCTGCTCACTGCTTGGAAATAGTATCTCTGAAATAGAATTACCACCAGTATTGACACCAATGAAATATTTCTTATCTAGAATGTTTTTTGGTCTTAAAACCAGAAAAACCTCACTATGTGGCACAACAGAGGGTACATGTTCGATTTTTATCTCTATTATATTATAAATGTAGCCACCCGGTTGACGAAGGGTAGGTATCTCCTGTGAAGTTATCGTTATGTTATTAGTATTAGTTTGTGAAGATTCCCACCCTTCAAGTACGGTATTGTCAAAAAAAACAGGAAAGGAATAGTTCCTATAAAATGAAGGCTGAGGATCGGGTAGATTGAAATACTGATGTAAAAATACCTGATTGTGAGTATAGTTATAAGAGTCTGCTATAAGTCCGTTTCTTAATTCAATGAGCGTATTCTGGTATTTAGAATAAGCATATACATTACATAAAAGGCTGATCACCAAGACAAGAATACTACATGCTTTATTATAATAGATACCCATACTTCGAATTAAAAATAAGTAGCTAATAACAATTATACTTAAGGCATAAACTTGAAACCTAATGGCTACCATATCTTCTAGATTAAGCGCAGCCCGACCAACAGAGATCATTGCTCCAGTGGCAAACATACGTATAAGGATTAGGTCCAAAAGTTCAATTCGATTTAGAGAAAAACCGACAAAGCGAGGAAGTTTGGTTAGAGAACTTTTTTCAGCGATCCGATAAAGAATAATCGCTAAGGACCCGGAAATAATAAGGATACCTAAAGCAAATGATAGATCAATACGGTAGGTGTCAGAAAATAAACGACTAAAAGATCCGGTAAATATCACAAAACCTTTCAGCACTGTAATAAGAGAAGCAGAGGTATAGGTAAGTTTGGAAGAGGATGAAAAATGAAAATTTGAAAAGTACAGAAGTAGCCAACTGCCACAGATTATCCCGAAAATTAAACCCTCTTTAAATCTTCTTTGGATAAGAAGCCAGGCAAAGCCAATTGGTATAACACTTATCCCATCAAGCATAGTAAGGGTGGAAGCACAAGCAAACACAACCGATAGGTACCATTGCTTCTGATGAGAATTTTGCAAAAAATATAAACTGAGTATAGAAAAGGCAACAGATAGAGAACTTTGATAGGCAGTGAGACTTGTAAGATGAACGTAGTACAGCAGAGCAGAAAAGAGAAGAAAGGGAATCGGTAAGAAGCCTAGTAAATCTTTTCGATATTGTCTGTAAATCAGGTAAAATGAAAAGGTTAACAAAAGTAAATTTGTAAAGCCTAGAATGGTGATTAGCCGAAAATTGACAGTTCCACTAAGTAAGTAAACGATAAGCAGACTGGCTCTTGAAAAAAAAATCCGGTGATCGTTATGCTGTCCTACCAAAATTTTAAACAAATTCTCGGGTTGTGCTCTAAAATCATTTATTGTTTCAATAAGCCCCATATCATCCAAGTAGGGAACATTGACTGCAAAAATATAGACATAAGTAAAAAACCACAGGATGGGTAGAACCAGGAGAAATATTTCAAGGAAGGAGGTTAATGAAAGTCGGCGAAGCATATACTGATTACGATAGGTAATTAAATAAGCAACTAATCTTAAAGATGATAAAGGGCTAGGTATAAGCAAGGTTCAACCTTTTTTATAAGTTGAATTGTTGCCAGATCCTGCTGAGTAAAGGTAGGGATATGTCTACTAAAAGTCTAGCTTTTCAGCCACAGGAGGGTATACTTTTTATTCAAAAATCTTTCTTTATTTTATCATAAGCTAGTCACCATTTTCATGAAACCTATTATCGTCATTGGCAGCTCCAATACAGACATGGTCGTAAAGGCAGCCAAACTCCCCGGACCCGGTGAAACGGTTTTGGGAGGCTCCTTTCTGATGACCCCCGGAGGCAAAGGGGCTAACCAGGCCATGGCGGCCCAACGGTTGAGCAGAGGCAGCCAGGTGGTATTCATTGCCAAAGTGGGCGATGATGTGTTTGGAGAAGAAGCCCGGCGGGGATTTGAAGCCGAGGGAATGGATACACGCTTTGTTCTGCGTGATTTCGCGGTGCCTTCCGGCGTGGCGCTCATTGGCGTGGACGACCGCGGCGAAAACAGTATTATGGTAGCTCCCGGAGCCAATGCACGCCTGTCGGCTCAGGAAGTGAAGCAGGCGTTGGCAGACGTTGAAGAGCCCGGATGGATGCTATTACAATTGGAAATCCCGCTGGAAACGGTGCGGGAGGGTATTTTGTCCGGCTTTGCAAAAGGGTATCGGGTAGTGCTCAACCCAGCCCCGGCGCAAGCAATACCGGAAGACCTCTATCCTTGCCTGCATCTTATTACTCCCAATGAAACCGAAGCAAGCCTGTTAACCGGCTTTACCGTTACAGATGAGGCATCTGCCGCTGAAGCAGCAAAAGTTTTGCTGGAAAAAGGCGTAGAAAATGTGATTGTTACGCTGGGTAGCCGGGGGGCTTATTTACGCACGGCTGATGCCGAATGGTTGGTGCCTGCTCCGGCGGTCAAACCCTTGGATACTACGGCGGCCGGCGATATATTCAACGGGGCGCTGGTTGTAGCGCTCGCCGAGCAAAGGCCCTTGCCGGAAGCCATGGCGTTTGCTTGCCAGGCAGCGGCGCTATCGGTCACCCGTATGGGTGCCCAGGCTTCCATTCCCCGGCGAGCCGAAGTGGACGAGTTGATGGACAAAACTTGATTTTTCTTTGATAGTCCCTATTCAAACTACCTAACCCTTATCCCTCATGTTCATCATCGAAAATTATTCAGTCGCCGTTGTGTTCTGTATTATTACCATGCTCTGCTGGGGATCCTGGGCTAATACCCAGAAACTGGCGGCCGGTTCGTGGCGGTTTGAGCTTTTTTATTGGGATTACGTGATTGGCATCGTACTTATAGCGCTGATTTTTGCCCTTACGCTGGGTAGCTCTGGCGAGGGAGGGCGTGGCTTCATAGAGGACCTGGAACAGGCCTCAGCACCCAACATAGGCTCAGCAGTGCTGGGAGGTGTCATTTTCAATGCGGCCAATATCCTGCTGGTGGCGGCGATTGCCATTGCGGGCATGTCGGTGGCATTTCCGGTCGGGATTGGGCTCGCACTAGTGATAGGCGTCATTGTCAACTATATCGAGACTCCCGTGGGAGATTCCACCCTGCTGTTTTTGGGGGTAGGCCTGGTGGCGCTGGCTATTCTGCTCAACGCCTACGCCTATCGGTTGGTTTCGCGGCAGCGACAGCGGGTGTCTACCCGGGGGCTGCTACTGGCGGTAATTGCCGGGGTGTTGATGGGCTACTTCTACAAGTATGTAGCCGCCTCCATGTTTGCCGATTTCAACCTGCCCGAAGCCGGCAAGCTCAGTCCGTATACGGCAGTGCTGCTTGTTTTCGATAGGTGTTCTCCTCAGCAACATTGTATTCAATTCGTTACTCATGATGCGGCCGTTCGAAGGTAGCCCGGTACATTATGCCGACTATTTTGGGGGCAGTGGGCGCAACCACCTCATGGGCATTCTGGGTGGAGCCGTTTGGTGTGTAGGCATGGCATTCAGCATCATAGCCTCGGGCAAGGCCGGCCCGGCCATTTCGTACGGGCTAGGGCAGGGGGCAACGGTTATTGCGGCGCTATGGGGAATTTATATCTGGAAAGAGTTCAAGGATGCTCCCAAACCTACGGCCTTGATTCTGAATGCTATGCTGCTGTGCTACATGATTGGCCTGGGGCTGATCGTAGCGGCAGGGTAATGATATAGATTGCTAATTCGCCGTGAGGTGATTCGGGTTATCTCCCAGAACTTGTGTCTATTGTGAAGCTAATGCATCGCTAAATTGTAAAATATCTGATATGAAACGCATCTTTCCTTTTCTGCTTTTTTTCCTGTCTCCACTTTTACTTTTGGCTCAGGCACCCGTTAATCTGATCTTTGATACTGACATCGGACCTGACTACGATGACGTGGGTGCCATGGCCGTACTTCATACACTGGCAGATAGCGGGCAGGTAAATATTCTGGCCACAGTGGCATCCAACCAATCGAAGTACATTGCAGCCACACTCGATGCCCTGAACACCTACTTTGGCCGCCCTACCATCCCGGTAGGCGTGGTGCGAGGGCGGGGTGTGAATCTGACGGCCTCCCAAAAATGGGATTCGGTACTGGTGGCGCGCTACCCGCACAAAATAACATCCAACGATCAGGCCGAGGATGCACTTTCGCTTTACCGCCGTATTCTGGCCAATCAACCGGATGGTAGCGTGACGATTGTGACTGTAGGTTTTCTGACTAACATGGCTGATCTTCTCATTTCGCAACCTGATAAGTATTCACCGCTGAGTGGTCGCGAGCTGATCAACAAGAAAGTAAAAAAACTGGTGAGCATGGCGGGACGCTTCCCCTCGGGCCGAGAGTTCAATGTTGATCGCGACCCGGTTTCTTCAAAAATTGTCTTTGATGGCTGGCCCACGCCCGTTGTAATCAGTGGCTTCGAAATCGGGCAGGCCATCCATACAGGCTTACCCGTGGCCCAAAATAATCAGCTCCGAAACTCGCCCGTAAAGGATGTATTTGCGATGAGTATCCCCATGAGCAAGCAGGACGAAAAGGGCCGCATGAGCTGGGACCAAACTGCGGTGCTGGTGGCGATCAAGGGGCATGAGAAGTATTATGACTTAACGGAAGGCCGTTTTGTGGCCCATGACGATGGCAGCAATGGCTGGAATCCGGCAGGGAAAGGGCATTTTCGTCTGGTAGAAAAAATGCCCGTACCGCAGGTGGAGGCGGTGCTGAATGCTTTGATGATGCGGTAGGAATCAGGTAGTTGTTGTAGCTAGCTCCGTTGAGAGCATTATGCAAAAGACGAACCTTTGCTAGTCAGGTACTTACCAATGTTGAAAGTAAGGCCATCCAGAATTTCAACATCTTCGTTCCAGTTTTTCACTTGCCAGTCAGCATAGGGAGTGGCAATAGTCACTTTTTGGGTCGGAGTAGTGATCCAGATAACTTTTTCCACGCCAAAGTCAAGAAGCTTTTGGGTTTTGGTAAAGAGGTAGGTATCGGGATGCATGCTCTCCGGATCGGCGATGATATCTACTTCAATGACAATTCTGGGAGGGACATCTATGTAATGCTCCCCGATAGCGTCAATAGGAAGTTTCTCTGCCTCGAAAAGAAGAATATCTCCCGCCAGATTGTTTCGTTTGTCAAGATGAAGCCCCGCTTCGCTTGATAAAAGGATGTATTTTGAATCGTCTATGAATCTGCCTATTAATAAAATTAAATAGGTGACAAGGAAGGATTGAAGGCCACTAGATCCCATGATATCGGAAATTTTTTTAGTACCCGCTACAACATCCCGGTACCCTTTGTAATAAATGGGTTTGCCTTGCAAGATTTCGTAAATCAAGTTTTTAGGTACATTTAGGGAGTGCATACTCCCTTTTATGCCTGATTTTGTTGCTATCATATTCTCTGCAATTTCGGATAAAGTCAAATTTACCAAAACAAACGTATGAATACAACGAAATGATCGCCCTGATAAATACCATTCGTTAGCTCTTACATCCAGTCCCATCCCTTACGGTACTCCCGCGAAAGCAGGTCGTTGGCTTCGGCGTCGCCCCGGAATTTCTCGCGCCGGGCGTTCCAGCGGAGCGGTCGGCCCAGCCGCCATGATATCAGCCCCAGGTGCATGGGCATCGTCATCAGGCGGGCGTATTCTAGATTGGATTCGGGCTGCGTGCGGTTCTTGACGGCGTCCACAAAGTTTTGCTGGTGGCCGGGCGAGCGCGTGAGGGTGATAGGTACCGACTCGATGTCGCTCATCACAATGCCATTGATGGTAATCTCGCGGCTACCGTAGTCACAGAGCAAGGTACCCTTATCGCCTTCAAAGTAGGCCCCGATCCCACGCTTGGCAGCTCCAGGCACATTGGGTGGCGTGGTAGTCCAGTGGATTTTCAGATCATTAAACTGATAGTCCACGTCAATCCATTGGGGCGTATTACCCGCACCTTCGGACTTTTGCCCACGCGCGCTGACGCTGGTTAGGTTTTGGGGGTTCAGTGCCCACCATACCACGTCGGCGATGTGACTCCAGAAATCCTGAAAGACGCCACCGGAGTAATCCAGAAAGTAGCGGTACGTAAAATGACAGCGCTCCGGCGAATAGGGCGAGTAGGGCGCGGGGCCCAGCCAGTAGTCCCAGTTGAGGGTAGCGGGAGGCTCCTGGTACTGCGGCGCTCCCATGATGGGCGGCGCTCCCGACTTCCACAAACGCACGGTATGTACCTTCCCGATGGCCCCGGAACGGATCAACTCTACCACGCGGTGGTAGTTGTCGCCGGCGTGGATCTGGGTACCGAGCTGAAAAATCTTATCGTGACGTTTCAGGGATTTCAGCATCTGCTGTCCCTCTCGGACGCTGTACGAAAGAGGCTTTTCACCGTAGACATCTTTGCCGGCCTCAAAGGCCAGAATGGCTACCTGCGCGTGCCAGTGGTCGGGCGTAGCGCAGGTGATGGCATCTATATCCTGGCGTTCCAGTAGCTTTCTGAAATCACCGTACGTATCGACTTTGGCACCTGGTTTTAGTTCCAGCAACGTCTTTTTAGCCTTAGCCAGATGCGTTTCGTCCAGGTCGCAGAGGGCCACGGTTTCTACTTCCGGCAGGGCCGCAAACCATTTGAGATGGTTGGTGCCCATGCCGTTGATGCCAATATGCGCCACACGCAGTCGGTCGCTGGCAGCCACTTTGCGGGTAAAGCCGGGCAGGAGGGTAAGGCCCAGCGCGGCGGCGCTGCTTTGCTGGATGAATTGGCGGCGATTGATGGCGGTACGCATGGCGAAGGGAAGTTTTTTATTCAAAAGCGGGGGGAGGGGATTTTTTTACTTGGTACATACATACCGCTTGTCTACCGCAACTCCTCCGGAGTCAACATTCGCGAATTCTTGGTCAATAAGTGGATAATACCCCACGCTATCAGATAGGTAAAGCCGCAGATCGTAAAGATAATGTTGTATCCCCCGGCGATGTTACCGGCGGCTTTGTAGGTATCCAGCAGGCTACCGATCAGAATCGGGAACAGGATGCCCCCTACGGCTCCGGCCATGCCGCCGATGCCAACCACCGAGCTCACGGCCTGCTTGGGGAACATATCGGAAGGAAGCGTAAACACGTTGGTGGCCCAGGCCTGATGCAGCGCTACGGCAAAGCTGATGAGACCGACGGCCACCCACACATTATCGGCAAACTGGATGCCAATCACCGACAATTCGAGCACTGCAAAGGCCAGTAGTACGGCTTTTCGCGCTTTGATGACCTCCCAGCCCCGCTTGATGAGTTGCGACGAAAACCAGCCCCCGCTGATGCTCCCCACGGTAGTAGCGGTGTAGATAATCATGAGTTCCAGGCTAAATTTCTTCAAATCGAGATTGAAGGTAGAGGCAAAGTAAGAGGGGAGCCAGAAGAGGAAAAACCAGTAAATGGGATCAATGAGGCCCTTGCCCGTGATGTATGCCCAGGTCTGCGGAAACGTGAAGAGCTTCACCCATTTGACTTGGGTGCGTCCAATTACCGGTTTTTCTTCAGCTTCCTGCCCGGCTACGATGTACTCGTATTCAGCGGTGGAAAGCCGCTTTTGCTGGGCGGGTACATCATAAAAAATCAGCCAAAAAATGAGCCACACGAAGCCCAGCGCGCCGGTGATCCAGAAAACTTCCTGCCAGCCGTAGTGGCTCAAAATCCAGGGTACCAGCAGCAGGGCCACCACCACTCCCACGCTGGTACCGGCGTTGAACAAGCCCGTGGCCAGGGCGCGTTCCTTGTTGGGAAACCATTCGGCTACCGTCTTGACGGCGGCCGGATAGTTTCCGGCCTCACCCAGGCCCAGGCCTACGCGGGCTACTCCAAACCCAAAGGCCGAGCGCGCCACGGCGTGCAGCATGCCCGCAATGCTCCAGAAAACAATGGTGATCGAGTACCCAAGCTTGGTACCCACGCGGTCGATAAACCAGCCGAGAGAGATCAGCCCCACGGCGTAGGCGGCGGTAAAGGCCATCACGATGCGGGCAAAGTCTGTTTCGGTCCAGCTGAACTCTGTTTCGAGAATGGGCTTCAATAAACCAATAATCTGTCGGTCAAGGTAATTGATGGTGGTGGCGGTAAACAGCAAGAACACGATCAGCCAGCGATAATTTCCGGTTTTTTGAGCGCTCATTAAGGAAGGGGTTTAGGGGAAAATGGATTTGAAGTAGTGGTAGATAGTGCTACAAAATGGCACTATTCAGAGTATGTGCCTGGTGCTGAAAGATTTTGATTTGCCCCATTACCGTAGCCTGATCTATGGTGTCAGCAGAAACTTTCAGGAGCCGATCGGCCAGGTTAAGTTCCAGTAGGGCCAATTGATACAACTCATATAGATCAGAACTACTACTGAGAATAAGAGGATGGTCTGATTCTTGGGCCAGATAGCTCAATTCGGAACCGATGAGTAAACCGCTCAGGAAAAAGCGATTTTCCAGGGTAGTAAGTTTTTGGAAAAGTTGATTGGTTCGGACGCGAAAAAGATTTTTGAGAATCCCCTCGGCCTTCGACTCCCGAACTCCTGCCCGAAAGGCATCCCTTTCAAGAGCATCGGGTAGCACAGACGTTTCAATGGATGCTTTCAGAATACTATGCTCGGCCAACAGCCCGAATAGCTCTCCGGTCATGAACGTCTGAATATCCACCAGGCAGTTTTTGCGAACGTGCAGGTGCTTGGAGTGCGTACCCGGAAAAATAAATACAACGTTTTGGGCGGCGCTTTGGCCCACTAGTTCCGACAGTCCGACAAGCTGGGTTTCTTCGCCCCGCATGACGTCATGCTCGCTACGTACGCCGGAGACTAGCATGAGGTCATGCGGGAAATCTTCCGAGGCATCCACCCGCAGGATGATAATCTGACTTCCGTCCAGCTCGAAGGGAACCAAGGCGTAGGGTACCTCGCACATACCGATGGTAGAGGAGGCCATCCCGGATACCACTACTGGTATACCCACTAAAGAAATTTCGTTTTTTTTGGCAAGCTCGTTGATCTGCCTTTTTAATTGCTGGGTAAAAAAGACCAATCGGTCGGGTCCGGTGGTGCCCAGCGCTTGCCAGGCTGCATAGGTGGAGGCGATCCCTTCTATAGAACATCACCTCACCTACTACACTACGATCGGAGAGTTGGATTAAACGCAACCGGAAAGACGAAGTCCCCCAATCACAGCCCAGCAGATAGTTTTTGCCCATAGAGATGGTTTGTGAAGTTAGGTTAAGGTAAAGCGAAAGCCACGTAGCTACCCCCGGAAGGCTGTCCCTGACGGTTGCCCCCGGCGGCGATGACGACGTACTGCTTGCCGTTGATCATATAGGTGATGGGCGTGGCAAAACCTGCGGCGGGTAGCTGGTATTCCCACACGATCTTGCCGGTTTTGGTATCAAAAGCCCGGAGTTTTGCGTCGCGGGTAGCACCGATGAAGAGCAACCCGCCGGCGGTTACCACGGGCCCGCCGTGGTTTTCGGTACCCGTGGGGGGATGCCCTTAGCGATCAGCTCGGGGTACTCGCCCAGAGGTACCTGCCAGAGGTAGTTGCCCGTGTTGAGGTCTACGGCGTTGAGGGTACCCCAGGGCGGTTTGATGGAGGGGTAATTTTCATTGTCCAGAAACTGCACGTTGCCGTTGTTGATGTAGGGCGGTTCGTAAGGAAACAGCTTACCAGGCATCCGCCTTGACGGAGGTTACCTTGTGGATATCATCGGCGCTGGCGGCGGGTTCGGTGTTGAGCAGGAAGTTCACCAGAGCGGTACGGTCTTCCCTGGGGATATGTTGGAAGGCAGGCATCCGACCCCGTCCCGTTTCCAGAATAGCGGTAATCTCCTGCCGCGACAAGCGCTTGCCTACGTCCTTGAGGTTGGGGTAGGCCTGAGGTGCAGCCGCGGAGGCAGTGGCGCTTGCATCTAGTGCGTGGCAACTGGCGCAGTTGGTATTGAACAGCAGGCCGCCTTTGGTCAGCGCCTGGCCGTCTTTAGTCTCGCGCGCATTCCGCATTTTCAACCACCAAAGCATGTTGTTGCCATTGACGTACATGATGCCCTTGGGATCAGCGGCGGTACCGCCCCACTCGGCTCCACCGCCCATGCCGTACATAAGGGTACCTTCCAGATTGGGTGGCAGGTTTTTGGGGCCGCTGCGGCTATGCTCAAAGCGATCCAGCACGTAGGCGTAAGCCTGCGGGCGTGCGTTGGGTTAAGTCGGCTTTGGTCAGATTTTGATTGGCAAAAGGGGCGGGTTTGGTGGGTACGGGCTGGGTGGGCCAGGGCTGCTCGCCGGGGAGAGTGGGCCCTTTGGGTACGGGTACCTCCTTCACCGGAAACAGCGGCTTGCCCGTATCCCGGTCGAATACAAAAATGAACCCATCTTTGGTAGCCTGCGCCACGGCCTCTATGATTTTGTTGTTGTGCTTTGACGGTAATCAGATTGGGCGGACAAGGAATGTCCCGGTCCCAGAGGTCGTGGTGGACCGTCTGGAAATGCCAGATGCGCTTCCCCGTTTCGGCATTGAGGGCTATGACACAGTTAGCAAACAGATTGCTACCCTTACGGGCACCGCCGTAAAAGTCGGAGGAAGGCGAGCCGGTACCCATGAACACCATGCCGCGTTTTTCGTCTATGACCATACCGGCCCAGCAGTTGGCTCCGCCTAGTTTTTTGTAGGAATCTTTCTCCCAGGTTTCGTAGCCGTACTCGCCCGGTAGCGGGATGGTGCGAAACACCCAGGCCAGCTTTCCCGTACGTACATCAAAGGCCCGGATATGGCCCGGGGGAGCATTACCGCCTTCATTCAGGGCCGATCCCATGATAATCAGGTTTTTGTAAATAACCCCTGGCGTCGTGGAGCGGATGCTGTATTGATTCACGTCATAGCCCAGGGTAGCCTCGTCGCCCAGACCGGCGTGTAAATCGGTTCCGCCATTTTTTCCAAAGCTCTCGATCGGCTCACCCGTCTGAGCATTGATCGCGTAGAGGGTAGCCCCCACGGAATAGAGAATGCGCTCGTCATTGCCCTCGGCCCAGTATACTACCCCGCGCACGGGTTGAAAGTTGGGCTTTACATTTGGGTCGGCAAAGGGGTCAAACTTCCAGAGTTCCTGGCCGGTGGCGGCATTGGCGGCAAATAGCTTCAGCTGTGGCGTAGTGCCATACATGACGCCATTGACCACGATGGGCTGGCAGGGAATTACTAGCTTTCGGGCGTCGTCGGGTTTGTTTTCACCGGTGTCGTACGACCAGGCCAGTTGGAGGTTTTTAACGTTTTGTAGGTTAATCTGACTTAGCTCCGAATAGCGACTACCGGCGGGATCACCCCCGTAGTTGGGCCAGTCCACATTCTTTTCGTCAAGATTACCTGTATATAAAAAAGCGGCTCCGCCAATCCAAAACAGGAGGAGTCCAAGGGAAAAATAGTACCAATATTTTTTCAGCAAAAAGAATTTCATCGGCTCTTTGATCCAGGCAGTAGGGTTAGTTTTCAGCGTCGAACGTATAGTGGATATTCCAGCGGATGGTTTCGCCCGGCTTGGCCGACAACTTTATGTAGGGCTCGGGACAAGAGGTGTTCGGGTTGGACCAGTACACCAGTTTTTCCAGGGGCCGATCGCCTTTGATGTGTACTCCCGCTCCGCTTTTCGTATTCCGGATCGTGAGGTCGTAGTTCTGTTCGGTAGCGGATATTCCCTGTACCCCCGCCGTGAAAACATTTTCTCCCTTGGCCAGTGTACGGTTATAAACAATGGCTTTGTTTTTGGCCTCGGCGATGGTGCCGAAGCCTTTGCCTTCGGCGCTCACTTCATACGGAAAGCTCGTGCTGATGTTGGGGCCGGTGGGTTCACCGTCTATGACAAAGAAGTTATGATTGTAGGTACTGGTCTCGATGGGCTTGGTACCGGTGTTTTTCAGGCTGTGTTCCAGGATTAGTTCGGGTTTTCCTTCTACCAGCCGTACTACCTTCTGGTACTCGTAGGCATAGCCGGCGGCGTCTTTGAGTACGTGGGTAAACTCTACCCGGTCTTTCTTTTTCTTCACCGTCCACGTTCCCGGATTTTTGACTTCATACACACGCGCAAACGTGTAGGCTTTGTCATCCGGCTTTACCAGTGATCCTACCCCGATTTTCACAAATGCTTCTCCCGGCCTGGCGTCGTTGAATCCAAGTGCCACAAACTCTTCCACCGGGCCGGTGATGGCGTCGTGCAGTTTCGGATCATAGGGCGCAGGGTTCCAGAGAGCCGAAGTACTGATGGCCCTTGTATTCCAGCGAAGGCATCACCCCCGACCAGTCGAAGCGGGTACCCCGGTAGTAGCCTTTTTGGGCATCGGGTAGGTGCAGGGTAGCTGTGATGAGGCCGTTGGTGATTTTGGCCGAGGGAAAATCGTCCGGAGGAATGAAGCCGAGAAAAAGAAGCGCGAGTACTATGGCTGCTTTGATGTTCATCGCGATAAAGTTTTTATCAATAAGGCAGTAAGTTGATGTTTATCTCTTTGTACTTGAAATTTAACCGCAAAGGGCGCAAAGAGTGAATACGCAAAGTGCTCAGAGCCTGTCTTTGCGTACTCTGTGAAAACTCCGCGCTCTCTGCGTTTAAAACTCATAACTTCACCAATCCGTCACCGAGCCGTCCAGCGCATTGTAGGTCTCGGGGTTTTTCCAGTCGTGGCCGATTTTTTCCTTCATCTGCTCCTCGTCCAGTTCAACGCCTAGCCCCGGTTTTTTGGGAATAAGCACCGTACCGTCTTTTTGGAGTTTAAAGGGCTCTTTCAGGTACCCCTCACCCAGCGATACCTGCTCCTGTACCAGAAAATTAGGGATACTAGCGGCCAGATTCAGGCCCACCGCCAGGGAGATAGGCCCCATGGGATTGTGCGGGGCAATGGGTACGTAGTAAGCTTCGGCCATACCCGCGATGAGCCGACCTTCGGTGATGCCCCCGGCGTGGCACAGGTCGGGCTGAATGATGCTGGCGGCGCCTTTTTCCAGAATTTCGCGGAAGCCCCACTTGGTAAAAATACGCTCGCCCGTAGCAATGGGCAGGTGGGTACCCCGGGCGATGTCCACCATGGTATCCACATTCTGCGCCTGACAGGGTTCTTCCACAAAAATTGGCTGGTACTGTTCCAGTTCTTTGATGAGTACCTTGGCGGTTTGCTGGGAAATGGCCCCGTGAAAATCAATGGCAATGTCCATATCCGGGCCACCCGCCTCGCGCAGGGAAGCAAAATTGTCGGCAGCGTACCGGATAAATTTGGGGTTCTCGACAATATTGGCCGGGTTGACTTTGGCTACCCCCGTTTTGATGACCGTATAACCCTCTTTTTTGCGTTCTTTCATTTGTTCGGCATTGGCAGCGCGGCCGTAGATGCGCACCCGGTCGCGGGTAGGACCGCCCAGCAGTTCGTAGACAGGTACCCCCAGTAGTTTGCCTTTGATGTCCCACAGGGCGTGGTCAATGCCGCTGAGGGCACTGGTGAGGATGGGGCCACCGCGGTAAAAGGCATGGCGGTAGATGGCCTGCCAGTGGTGTACCACCTGCCGGGGGTCTTTGCCGATGAGGTAGGGCTCCACTTCCTCAATGGCGGTTTTGATGGTAAGCGCGCGGCCTTCCAGCAAGGGCTCGCCTAAGCCGTAAATACCGCCTGCATCGGTATGGATTTTCAGGAATATCCAGCGGGGCTTTACCAGAAAGGTTTCCAGTTTGGTGATTTTTACCTGTCCGTAGTCGCGGAAGCGTGCGGGCGGAGCATCTGCCGCGTAGGATGTTTTGGGTAGCAACAGGCTGCCTGCCCCCGCTACCCCCAGCACCGACTGGATGGCGCTGCGGCGGGAGATGCCAGATTTTCTTTTGAAAAGGCTCATGGGTTTAGGTTGTTAGGGAATAGGTGGTTTTACCAGTTATGAATAGACCCGTCGGGCGCTTTCAGGTAGGGATGCGGGAACTTGGTGTTTTCTTTTACCTCCATCAAAAACGTAGCCTTCTTTGGGTCAAACTTCACGCCCAGGCCTGGGCTTGGGTTGAGGTACAATTTGCCGTTTTTGAAATTGATAAAATCCTCGTTGAAATAAGGCGGACGCTCCGGCTCACCACCACCCAGCTCCATCATGGCGCGCGACGGGCTGCTCGACCCCAGCACGTGTACCAGCGCGGCGGTAGAGAGCGGGCCCGGTAAAGTGCGGGATCATGCCTACGTAATGCGTCTCGCAAATGGCCGCCAGTTTCTTGAATTCGGCAATACCACCCGTATTGGGTAGCGTAAAGCGGGTGTAGTCAATCAGGCGGTCCTCAATAAGCTCGTTGGTATCCCAGCGGTCGCCAAACTGCTCGCCTACGGCGATGGGTACCTTGGTCATGGAACGGACGTTGCGGTACACGCCCGGGATTTTCGGAGCGCACAATATCCTCGATGAAGTAGGGTTCCAGGTCTTCCAGCGCTGTACAGATTTTCAGCCCGTCGGTGAGGTCAAAGCGGGTGTGCAGGTCAATGGCCCATTTGCCGCCGCCGCCCACGGCTTCGTCGATCCGCTTGCAGAAATCAATGGTCGTTTTTACGTTTTGGTAAAAGTCAAAGGGCTGGTCGCCATTGCCGCCGGTGGGGCCGATGCGGTAGGCGCGCAGGCCCGCTTCGATGCAATCGCGGGCGCGTTCTTCTTCGGTTTTGGCCTTGGAGGCGCGGAAACCGGTGGCGTAGCACTCCACGTAGTCGCGGGTAGCTCCGCCCAGCAGTTCGTACACGGGTACGTTGAGGGCTTTTCCCTTAATATCCCACAGGGCCATTTCCAGGGCACCCAGCGCGTGCAGCTTCTCGCGGCCCGGCGGGTAGAACATGCCCCGGTAGAGGTACTGCCACAGGTGCTCGATGCGGAACGGATCCTCGCCGATCATCATCTGGGCGCACTGCTCGATCATATCCTTGGAGCCGCCCTCGCCGATGCCGATGATGCCGCCGTCGGTTTCAATTTCCACAATGCCCCGCGCCTGGTTGAACAGGGGCTTGTTGTAGCCCGGTGCTGCGTAGTAGCGGATTTTGGTGATTTTTAGTTTAGAGGCCGCCTCTGATTTGTGGAGTGGCAGGCCGGTAAGTAGGGCCGCGGAGCCGAGGGTGGCGGTTTTAAGGAAATTTCTTCGTTGCATAGTGTAATTTTTTACCGCGAGGACGCAATGGTCGCGAGGATTTTTGGCTGTCTCGTGGTTGGGTTAAAGTACTATTATTTATTTTGTTAACTCCGCCTGGATTCTGGCTACCGACGACTCCCTTGCTACTAGCTTGGCTTCCATCAGAATCTGTTTCATGCCTTCGTCGGGATTTGTGAGTTTGTCAAGGAGGTACTGTACGGCGGTTTTTCCCAGTACTTCCAAGGGTTGTCGCATGTAGGTAATGGGGCAATAGTACAGGTCAAACCCTTCGGCTTGTCCAAAACTCACTATGGCCAGGTCGGAAGGGACGCGCAGACGTAATTCATTTAGGTATTTCAAGCCATTGATGGCCAAGCCGTAAGTAGCAAAGACAAGGGCTTCTACCTTCTGGCTGGCGGCTATCTGGTCTACGGCTCCCCTCACTTCCTGCTCGAGGTTTTCAAACCGGATTTCTTTCAGCCATTCCTCCTCAAAATGGATTTGATTGTCGCGCAGAGCGTGCTGGTAACCCCGGATTCGCTCCTTCATGTGGTACATGTCCGATTTGTAGGCAAATAATCCAATCCGCTCGTAACCGCCCCGGATCAGATGCGTGGTTGCGTCGTAGGAAGCTTTGTAATTGTTGGTGGCGACGAAGTCCGTTTGGATATCCGGAAAGTGGCGGTCCAGCAGTACAAAGGGGATATTTTTTTCCTTCAGATAAAGAATCTGTTTTTCAGAACCTTCCGAGGAAACAATGATAAATCCATCGACCTGCCGATTGATCAGCACATTCAGCAGATCCCACGATTTATCGCGTTTTCATCACAGCTACCGATGATAACCGTGTAGCCGCTGCGCTTGGCTTCGTCTTCCACCACCCGGGCAATGTTGGCAAAGAAAGGGTTGGAAATATCGGCAATAATGAGCCCGATGGTGTGGGTTTTGCCGCTGCGCAGGCTCTTGGCCACGTGGTTGGGCTGGTAGTTCAGCTCCCGGGCAATGACCTTGATTTTCTTGGCCATTTCCTCACCCACCCGGCTTTCTTTCTCCTTGCCATTCAGGACATAGCTGACCAGGGCGGTAGATACCCCCGCCGCCTCGGCAATGTCCTTCATGGAAACGCGTTTTTTCAATTGTGAATGAGTGATTGAGTGATTGAGAGAATACGAAACGTAGGACACCGGCGCTCGGTGACGAGAAGATGAACTAAGAATTGCAAGTACAAGCATTATTGAATTCAACCCCTTAGCCTTTTTATCTACTTTTAACTCTGTGTCATAAATATCCAATTCTAACGCTATTCACTCAATCACTCATTCTCTCATTCACAATTGACCCTACGGCCGTATCAGCGTTCCGTCGAATTTCCGTACCTGCCAGTTGGACTTGGTGCTGATGGGGTACTTGGCGGCTTCTTTTTCGTTGATATCCACGCCCAAACCCGGTACTTCGTTGACCGACATGTACCCGTTGTTCATGGTCGGACAGCCGCTGAAAACACCTCCTGCATCTTCTCCTGAAACTGCACCGCTTCCTGAATGCCGAAGTTCCAGACGGCCAGATCGATGTGGGCGTGGGCCGCGTGACCCACCGGCGATACGTCGCCGGGACCGTGCCAGGCGGTGCGGATGTTGAACCACTCGCCCAGCCGGGCTACTTTCATGGCGGGCGTGATGCCGCCAATCTGCGAGACGTGAATCCGGATGAAGTCGAACCACTGGTTGACCATCGGCTCCTTAAACTCGTTGATGTTGTTGAACAGCTCGCCCATCGCAATGGGCACCGACGTCGATTCTGCGCAGTTGCGTGAACCACTTCATGTTCTCGGGCGAGAAGGGATCTTCGATGAAGAACGGCCGGTAGTCTTCCAGCTTCTTGATCATGTTGATGGCGTTCCATGGGCTGCACCCGCTCGTGAATGTCGTGGAGCAGTTCGATCTCTTCGCCACACGCTTTGCGGACAACCTCGAACATCTTGGGCACCGACTTTCAGATACAGCCTTTTCATTCATGTAGTTGTCGGTTTCGCCGCCAAAGCTGGCCGCTTTGAAGTCGGGTTTGTCGGCGGTGCTCCCACGGCTCCGTAGCCGCCCTGCTGAATGCGGATGTACTTGAAGCCCTGCTCCATGAATCTTCTTGACACTGTCGGCGATGGCTTCGGGGGTGTTGCCATTCGCATGGGTGTAGCAGGGAATGGCAAAGCGGACTTTGCCGCCCAGCAACTGGTAAACCGGCATCTTGGCCCGCTTGCCTTTGATGTCCCACAGGGCCTGATCCAGTCCGCTGAGGGCGTTGTTGAGCACGGGGCCATTGCGCCAGTAGGAGCTGACGTAAGCACCATGCCACATGTCTTCGATGTTGTCGACGTCTTTGCCGACGCAGAACTCATTGAGGTAGGTGTTGATGGCGACCAGTACCACGGCTCGGCCCGCTGGGTGAAGGTAGCGCAACCCAGGCCGTATAAGTCCCGGCTCGGTGGTTTCGACTTTGACCACAATCAGGTTGGAGCCCTGCGGGGCGGTGGCAATGGCTTTCGCACTTTGTGATCTTGACGGGCTTCATGCCTTTGGCGTAGTGGGGGGTGCCCTGCTGTTCGCGGGCTTCGGCGGTGGAGATGCCACCAAAAAGACCCAACAGCCCGGCCGAGGCGCCAAGGCCCAGCATTTTCATCGTGTCGCGACGCGAAAGTTCATTATTATTCATAGTTGTGAATGATAGATTGATGATTAGAATGAGTGATTGAGTGAATAGGTTATGAAGGTTAGAAGGTGCAGTGCTAGCTATTCTATCGTTCTGTCAATCGACTCATTCAAAATTGCACTTACTTCTTATCCCACCAGACCCGGGTATCGAGCTTATTGGGGCCCTGCCGGGTGATGGCTTCGTTCAGTTTGCCTGAGTTGACAACAATCTCACTATCAGGATAAGGCATGCGCCGGATGAAGTCACCTTTCACTTCGGAGCCGGGGTAGGGGTTTTTCTTTAAAGCAGGAAAGCCACTGCGCCGGAAATTGGCAAACGCTTCGTTGCCATCCAGGAAGGAAGCTACCCAGTACTGCGTGTTGATCTGATCCAGTGCCTTGGCTGCTATCCAGCGGGTGAGCGTCCAGATACGCCTTGATGTCTGCTTCTCTGATAGTGGCGTGACCCATAGGAGGCCATTTGCTCCAGATTGGCCCGAATACCCTTGGCAAAATAGTCGGCCGCCGAGCCCGTCACCCAGCCCCGAACGGCCGCTTCGGCCAGTAAAAGTTGGGTTTGTGCGTAGGTGACGTGGAATTCGGGCGCATCCAGTTTGAGTACCGTGGTCAGATTCACCTGCGAAAAATCCCACAGACTGGCCACGCCATTTGCGCCAGCAAGGTATTGATCGTTACATCGTTATAGCCCATCGGCATGCCAATCTGCAGCGCTCGGATCGGACGATAGCGCGTGCGGCTACCTGCTCCGGACCACCTTTGGCCCCTACATAGCGCACGGCAAAAATGGGCAAACGGGGGTCGTTGTTTGCTTTCAGGTAATTGACAAAGGGGGCTGCAGGTAAAAATTGGTTTTTTCGCGGGCGGCTAAGTGATTGGCAATGTAGTTGTTGTAAATGGCCGTGTGCCGAATGATCGAGTTGTCGGCATTGGATTGGAACACCCCACCCGCCACGGCTTTTTGTCACGTAGGTTTGGGCCGTGGCCGGATCCACCTTGGTATAGGCGCATGGCCGCCCGCAGCATAAGCGAGTAGCCCAGTTTTTTCCACTTGGCAACGTCGCCACCGTACAGAATGTCCGTAACGACCGCGGCCTGGGCCGGTAGTCAGAGCTGCGCTGATGCCTCGTCGAGTTCTTTCAAAATATCCTTGTAAATAGCCTGCTGTGGATCGTATTTGGGCGTAATAATCTCAGTGGTATAGCCCTGTCCGGCTTCAAAATAGGGAATGTCGCCGTAGGTGTCGGTCAGGATCATGAAGGCGTAGGCTTTCCAGATACGGGCCGCGTTGTAAGTATTGGACTGCAAGGGATCGCTCTTTGGTTTGATCAATCACCGCCACCAATTGTTTGATCACATTGCGGTAAAAATTCACCCACACCAGGGGCGTGTTGCCCCTATTGATCTGGTCGTAATTACCACCCGACAGCGAACTGCCGTAGGGCGTAATGATCTGCTGCACAATCCCAAAGTTGTAGGTCAGCATACCCAGCGTGCCGAAACCGTCCAGGTAGGTGGTGCTGATAATGGCCTTGTTCAGCACCAGCGAAGGAGCCAGCGAAGTTGGGTCCACCTTGTTGATATTGATTTCGTCAAAGCCCTGATCGCAGCCCGTAGCGAACAGGCAAGCCATGAAGCGAGAAGTAGGGGTAGTTTTTTCATAGTTCTTTAATGATAGATTGATAGATTGATGGTTTCAGTGAATGTATTGTGCAGCATTGAATTTTGCTATTCTATCAGCCACTCAATCTACAACCGAAATTGATTTCAAAATCTAACATTCAGGTTAAAACCGATACTGCGGGTAGGGGGCAGGCCGGGCCAGAAATCCAGCCGACGGCATTGTCCGAGGAAACAAGGGCTTCTTCGGGGTCCATGTTTTCGGTCCATTTCTTGATAATCAGCACGTTGTTGGCCACGGCATTCAGTCTTCAATCCTTTGATGAAAAACGTTCCGGGGAAGCATCTTGCCAAAATCATAGCCCAGCGAAATCTGCCGCAGTTTCCAGAAACCGGCATTGAACACAAAATCTTCGTTGATTCCCAGCGGATTGATGGATTCGTAGAAAGGCTGTACGGCCGCTTTGGTCTGGTTGACTTCCCCGTTGGGATTGACACCGTTGCCGATCACAAAGCCTTCGGCCCGGCCCGGAAGCGTCCGTTTCGACAGTCCATGGCGCATGTAGTTGATGTTACGACCGGCGATCATCTTATGGCCCAGCTTGAAGTCAATCAGGGCAGACAGCGATGATGCCCCGGTAGGTGAACGTATTGGTGATGCCCCCGAAATAATTGGGCAGCGCATTGCCCACATTTTTAAGCGTGTTGTTCCGCAGCGGCATTCCGCTATTCTGGTCGAACACCTGCCGTCCCTGCGCATCGCGCAGGTAGGTGAAGGTGTACAGCTGGCCGATGGGCTTGCCCACCACCTGATTCAGCGTCCGTCCGCCGCCGCCGCTCACCGTAATGACGGTATCATTGTGGCGATAACCCCAGTTTGCAGGACTTTCGAGGTATTGTAGGAGACATTGGCGCTCACATCCCAGCGGAAGTCATTGGTCTGCACGGGCGAGAAGGTCAGCAGCATCTCGAGGCCCTGGTTCATACTCCGGCCTACGTTGATCAGCTTGCTGGTGTACGACGAGGCATCCGAAATCTGGGCGGCCAGAATCTGGTCGTCCGTGGTTTTGTGGTAATACGTAAAATCAAAGCCTACCTTGTTGTTGAACAGCTTCAATTCCAGACCCACTTCGGCTTCCTGGATGCGGAGCGGACGCAGGTTTTTGTTCGGAACCGTCGAGGCATTGATGCCCCCCACCGGCACCAGTTGGCCCGACGGATTGGGAAACGAGTTGTTGTCTACGGCGTAGTACAGCGCGTTGGAGTAGGGGTTTACGTTGTCCGAACCCACCTGCGCATAGGCCGCCCGCAACTTCCCGAACGACAGCCAGGCGGGCAGGTTTTCAAATGCCTGCGAGAACACGAAACTGCCCGTAACGGAAGGGTACAGAATGCTGCGGTTGGCGGGAGCCAGTGTCGAGAACCAGTCGTTTCGGGCCGTGACGTTCAGGAACAGGAAATCCCGGTAGGAGATGGTTGCCGCCCCGAAACAGCGAGTTGATTTTCTTCTCCGACAGGCTGTAAATCGGGTTTTTGACCCGGCCATTCATGACCGTATACAGCCCCGGCTGTATAAAATCCTGCACCGTCACGCTGTTGTAATCATTGCGGGCGTAGCGCTGCATTGCCGCCCAGCGTTACGTCCACGCCAATGTTGCCGAAGGTTTTGTTGGCGCCCAGAATGAAGTCCAGGTTGCGTTCGGTATTCTGGCGTACGTCCTGCGTGTAAGAGCCGTTTACAAAGCCAACGGGTGCCTTTGGCAATGGGTGCGTAGCCATTCGGAATGTTGTAATCCTGATTGCGAACGTAGTAGTCCTGCGCAATCCGTCCCTGCAGATACAGCCAGTCGGTGAACTGGTATTTGAGGGCAACGTTGCCAAAAAGCCGGTCGCGGTTGATGTTTTCGAAGTGGTGGTTCATGGAGTAGTACGGATTGTTCCGCACCAGAAAGCGCGAGAACACAAACTCATCGCCATTGGGCAGGGTCTGATTTTGCTTCAGGGCTTCAAACGGCATCGAGTTGGCCAGCGTGAAGACCACCGTCGATACCGAAAAATCCTGCGTATTCAGCTGGGGCGGGTTGACGTTATTCTCCTTCGAGTAGTTGATATTTCCCGATGCCGTCAGTTTGCTGGTGATATTCTGCGTAAAGCCCAGGTTGATCACCTTGCGGTTGAAGGTATTATTCTCCATAATCCCCTTGTTGTCGGTATTGCCGAACGACAGGCTGAAACCGCCGTTGGTACCGTTATTGGCTACCGTGACGGTATTGGTGAAGTTGGTGCCTATGCGGTAGAACTGCTTCACCCGATTGCAGACCGGTTCGTAGGGCCAGGTTTCATTGTCGAACAGAATCTGCGTCATGCCCGGCTGAAATTTCTCGCCGAAACTCCACACGCCCGATGTGGGGTTGGCCGTGGTTGGCCGTTTGCCGCCTTCGCCCTGCCCGTATTCGTACTGAAAATCAGTAAAATCCAGCGGCGTATCGGTGGTAAAGTTGGTGTTGTAGGTCACGCCGAAGCCCTTGCCCGCGCCCCGGTTTTTGGTGGTAATCATCACCACGCCGTCTTTGGCGCGTGAGCCGTACAGGGCCGCTGCAGTAGCGCCTTTCAGCACCGTCATGGTTTCGATATCGTCGGGGTTGATGCTGCTCAGCCCGTCGCCGCCGTCGGAACTGTTGGCGGCGCGGGTGCCAAAATCACCGCCCAACGCGTAGTTGGAGTTGTCGATAGGTACCCCGTTGACCACAATCAGCGGGTTGTTCTTGCCCACTGAACGACGACTGCCCGCGAATACGGATTTTGGCCGTTCCGGCCGGGCCGGTGCCCATGGTGGTAATGTTTACACCCGCCATTTTGCCCTGCAACCCGCTCACAAAATTGGGCGTGCGGTTGGTCGAAATCTGTTCGGCATTGACGGTGGCCGTGGCATAGCCCAGCGTTTTGGCTTCGCGCTTGATACCCAGGGCCGTAACGACTAACTTCGGTCAGATTCTTGGATTCGGGTACGATCTGCAGATCAATCACCGAGCGGGAACCTACCGCAACGGTCTGGGTCTGATAGCCGATGTACGAAAATACGAGCGAAGCGTCGGCTGGTGCGGCAATGGAATAGGTACCCTCGGCGTTGGTGACGGTTCCGCGCGTGGTACCATTGACAAGAATGCTGACGCCGGGCAGTCCCTCGTTGGACTGGTCGGTGACCTTACCGGTGATGGTGGCATTCTGCCCCAAGACGGTGAGCTGGACCAAAAGAACAGGAGGAAGAAAAGGATAAGGGATAGATTTTTTTTCATGAACCGTTAGAATTGGTAGGGCCATTGGCCCCCGTTGAAATGACTCTATTCGGAATTTTTTGGGACAAAGGTATCCCTGACCCACCAAAAAGCTGGTGAGTTATAGTAGGGCAAGCAGTAGTAAGGCAGGGAGCTTGTTTATAAAATCTACTATTAACGATAAACACTATACGTACAGACCGGTCCTGTACTTCCCGGTGGTCGGAAAGGCATAGAGTCGTTGCTTTCATGAAACAATGCTCCTGAAAATGAATTATTCCTGAGAGCGGCCCATAAGCTAATGGGAATGAGGTCAGGCTACAGTCAATGGGGTTAGGGTTAGGTGTTTGTTAAACAATGGTTTACGGGTGCTTTAACGATTAAGCAAATTGATTAAAAAATACCTTCCTACGTAGGAAAGTGATGCGTAAAAAGGGTTAGGAATAGGGGCAATTACTATTATTGTACTTCAAACGTACTGGTAATGCGACTGTAAAAGGATTCGTACTTAGAGCTTTGATTCAAGATTGCCTCCAAAAAATACTACCTGATGGCAGTTTTTAAGGGCAAGATTGAATCCAGCTAATAAAGAATCTCAAAAGTTATTGCGAAGTGGTTCAAATGTATGTTTAATCGATTAAACAACAAAATTTTTGAACAATATTTTTATATTTTATCTTCAAATAAAGATAAAACAGCCCTATGAGCTCCCTGAATTTTTAGAGACTAAAAAGGGTATTCTTGGACGACCAGGGTATCGGACAGCATTGAAACCTTACCGGCTCATAAATTCCCACTTCACTGAGCTATACCGGAAAGGTTTTCCTAGTTCGGTTTCGTTCTACCGCCCAGGCTACCGTTGGCAGCTCTTGTGACTTCCAGAGACGTCCAGCTATACTGTCCTTTTTCAAAGTCAAAGGTAGTACCGTCGTCGTCGTACAGCTGCCAACTGCCGGGTTGCGTGCCATAGTGCCGGAGGGTCAGGGGTAGTACTTCGTCAGCACGGGGCGAGTGCAGCGTGGGAGGTACCATCGGAATGATACCTCCATCCCGCACAAAGAGCGGAATTCGGCCCGGTTTGCCGGACTGATCCACCTCAATCGTTTCGCCTTCGCCCACCAGTTGGCCGGTGTAGAAATCGTACCATTTGCCCGGCGGCAGAATTACTTTTCGCTTCGGTTCATCGGCGAACAGGGGCGCCACCAGCAGGAAATCACCCAGCATATACTGATCCCGGATATCCTGCCGTATGGCCTGCGCGTAGGGGTTGTCGGTGGCATCCAGCTTTCCGGCTATCAATGTACCGGCATCAGCAAATCCCTCCACCAGATGCATGGCACGGATGGGCGGCTTGCCCTCAAAGCGGTATTGGGCAAAAGTGGTGTAAAGGTAGGGTAGCAACTGCATGCGTAGCTGCATCACCTCCTTCACCTGCTCGGCCATTTCGGGGAAGGTCCATGGCTTTGTACCATCGGCCCAGGCATTGAGCAGTGCCATGGGCGACAGGCATACCGACTGCATCCGGCGGAGCCATTCCTCGGCGGTTTTGGACGAGCGGGCCTCGGGCGTCCAAAGTACGCCGATGAAGCTACTGTTGCAGAGCGCGGTGATAAAATCCTTGTGGTTGTAGTAGTCATTATAAATTACGTAAGGAAGGGCGGAAGCCCCGGCGTTGGACGACCGCACCAGTCCGTAGGTACGCGTGTTCTGTTTCCGGAACCAGCCAGCCGACATCTTCTGAAATTCCAGTCCGTACGTCTGCCGCACCTGCTCGGCGCTGATCCCGGAGGGGAATTTGGCGACGTCGGGCCACAGCCAGCGGTCGTAGCCGTCGGTTTCGTCTACCTTGTAGCCCGATACGCCCAGTTGGATATGTTGGTCGGTGAAATGTTTTGTAAAAATATCCCGGGCGGGTTTAAGGTTAAAGTCCGGCACCACGCCCACCCATACGGTATGCGAGGCGGTGTAGGGCAGAATGCTTTTATAGATGGGCGAATGGGAAGACACGTACGGGTTGATCCACAGATTCGTCCGAATGTTTTTCTCGGCCAGTTGGTCAAGAAAAGGCCCCGGCGTCGGAAAGCGAGTACTGTCCCACACGAAGCTATTGGGATAGGCGTGCGTCTGCCAGCCGGGTTCCAGGCCCACCACGCTCAGGGGATAACCTTTGTCTTCGAAGGCATTTACTTCCTGCATAATATCTTTATCAGAAAAGAGCGTCGGCGTCCGGTGACTGAACCCCAGCCCCCACTTGGGCGGCAGTACCCCGCCACCGCAGTAGAGGTTGTAGCGCTGCACCACTTCCATGGCGTTTTTTCCGGCAAAAACATAGACCTCCGTGCCCGCGGCCGGCACCAGTACCTCCACGGCATCAGAGTAGGGCTGCGACTTCCAGTTTTTCTGGCTATTGCGGTTCATTTCCTCAGGGGGATTTTTGCTATCCTTCCGTACGGCCGTACCGGCATACACCGTGATGTACCGGGCGGAGTTGATAAGTACCCCGTAGCCCCGGTCCGACACGTAGAAGGGTACGGGAGCGTGGGTGCGGCCATTGTCCTGCCCGCCGTAGTGGTCCATGTGCAGGGTTTTGATGGTACCTCGCTGCTGCACGGATTTGAAATTCAGGCCGAGGCCGAAGAGTTGCTCGTCCCGTACCAGCGGAAAACGCAGGTATACTTTCCCGTCCGTCCGTTCATTTTTGCTCGCTTTTAGGTCTTCGGGAAAAGGCAGGGTACCCAGCTTCTGCAAAGCTTCGCGTTGGGGCTGAATACCCGCCGCTGATAGTAACGTCAGCGTTTCGGGTTGACCTACCACGGCTTTCCAGACGCCGGGGGCAACGGGTGTCCAGCGGAAGTCCGCCGGTTGGGCTTTAAGCCAGAGGGTTGAAACCAAGAAGAGGAGTGGGAACGCTATTTGCTTTGTCATTGGTATTTATAGCCAGAAAGTAACTAGGCACGCCTATATAATTTTTTGATAAGGCCATAGTCCTTTAAGCCTACTCTTTTCTTTTTACCTTACCGGGGCACTATATAAAAATTTTTGTACAAAATAGAGCAGCTTTGTGACCGAACCTCTATTTTTACTTCTTAAACAGTGAAACAATGGACGAAAAAGAGTTTTATGTATCACCAGCTATGATCCCCTCTTGATTGTGCATCCATAAAAGCATAAAACACCCTCCCTTATATCAAAAATTTAGTAAAGAAGAATGAAAACAAAATCTGTGATCATCAGAAAGCCAGGAAAAGGGCTTTCTAGATGGATGCTGCTATCTGACCCCCTCCTAAAAAGATCGTCAGGCATGGTATTGAAAGGCCATCACCCCCAGTTTATTTTTGAAATAGTCCCGCCCAATAATAGTCCAGATTGCCTTAAAATTGAATATGAGGAAGCTACCTACCATATAATGGTGCTTAAATTCCCAAGTGATCAGGTAGATCCCCCCACAAGGTATTTGATCGAAATGTTGAAATGGTACGCAGCTGTGAAGGCAAAACCCTCCCTGCAGGAAATTGGTGGGGGCAAAATGATTGGCTAAAACGGTTTGCTTTCAGTATTTCCCCTCACGTCAATCCCCATCATGCGCATCAGCTCGCTGGCGTTGAAGCTTTGGCAGATGCCCTCATGAAGTTTGTAATCAAAATGCAGCTTGCCGTCCTGTACATCGGAGCGGAAGTGAAAATTCTGCACGAAAGACTCGGTAGCGCCCCATTGGCCTAATTCGAGATCATGGGTAGAGACCATGCCGGAGGCCTGCATGGGGTGGAGCTGTTTGATGAGTGCCTCGGCCCCGCGGTGGCGGTCGGCAGAGTTGGTTCCTTTCAGGATTTCGTCAAGCAGGTAAAAAACGGGCAGCGGGCGGGTGTTGTCCGAGGCGGAGGGCCTCCCTGTCGAGCGCGACCCGGCCAGTTCAAGTAATTGCCGCAGGCGTTTTAGTTCGGCGTAGAAGGAGGAAGTATTCTCCACCAGCGAATCCTGCGTGCGCATGCTGCTGAATACCTGCACGGGCGCGCAGGTGAAGGCTTCGGCGCAGACCACGGAACCCGTTTGCGCCAGCACTATATTCAGGCCCACGGTGCGCAGAAAGGTACTTTTGCCCGACATGTTAGAGCCCGTCACCAAAATGGTATGCCCGGTGCCGGTCATCGAAAAGTCATTACTTACGCGCTGGCTTTCGGGAATGAGTGGATGTCCCAGTTGGGTAGCTTCTATGCGGATATTTTCTTCCCACACTACCTGGGGTAAGGTATACTCAGGCTTGGAGAAGGCGTAGCCGGCGAGGCTGTTCATGGCTTCGGTGTCGGCCAGGGCGTTGAGCCAGTTGTCCAGCTCAGCACGGTGGGCTTTTTTCCATTTTTCCAGCGCAACGAGACAATGGAGATCGAATAGAAAAGGAATACCCACAAAGATGATGAAGAAGGGGTGCAGCCGGTAGTCGAGCCGGGCAAACCAGCCGCCCAGCGTGCGGATAGCCGCCGGGGCGTCTTTGATCACGTCGGCCCGCTGCTGCCACCACCGCGAGCGGTACGGGGCTGCGTTGGCCAGTTGTAGTAAGTCTGCATAAGCCAGCAAGGTTTGGCCCAAGGCAGTAGTGCGTGAAGTTAGTGACTGAATGCCCGCGTTGAAGCGTTTCAAAAGCATACCCTGCCATACCAAGCTCAGCCAAAAGGGCCAGGAAGGTAGGGGAGTGGTCAGCGCCAATACGCCAAGAGCTACCGTCACCACGGGCCACCACCGCCAGCGGAGTGACTTTTGTAGATCAAGCGACATTTGTTCCGTAGCCCAGGCGCGGAGTACCCCCACCTGCTGCGAGGCGTGCTCGTGCAGCAGGGCCGTAGCTTCCCAGGCTTGGCGGCCTTGGGCATTCTGTTTAAACTCAGGCAAAGCTTCCTGCCGCATCAGGACTTCTTCCAGCGGAGCAGGGCGACTGAGCCAGTGCGCCAGGCGGCGGCTGCCTTCGTCGGTGCGGGTGCGGTTTAGCAGTCGAAAGAGCGAGTGCTTGCCAAAAATATCCAGGTCAATGGCGTACGAGTGGAGTGGATCGAGATACTGCTCGCCCGTTTCGGGGCGCTGGAACTTAAAACTAAGGCGTCCCAGTTCGTCACGGTTGATCAGTTGGAGATTACGGTAAAAATCGCGCTGCCGCCGGGCGGCCTGCTGTAGGCGCATCAGCACCAGAAAAGCCACCCCGGCCACCAGCGTCAGCAGGCCCCAGCGGGGTTGGTCGGCGGCGTTCCACAGCCAAACCGACGCTACTACCCCGACAAAAGCCGCTATGCGGGCCACGGCCAGGGTATTGAACCGGCTCTGGACTTTGGATTCATTTTCTCCGGCCAAGCGGAGCTCTTCCTCAAAGTAAGTGGTGGGCAACGTGGATTCAGACATAGGAAAGGCTAATGCGCCTCGGCGGTTTCAAACTGTAATTTGATGAGGTTGGCGTAGAGACCCTTGTCGATCAGAGCCAGTTCGTCGTGCGAGCCCGACTCTACTATCTGCCCCTCGCGGATGACATAGATGGTATCTACCTTCCGGATGGTAGCCAGCCGGTGGGCAATTACGATGGTCGTTCGGTTTTTCATCAGCTCATCGAGCGCCGATTGCACCAACTGCTCCGATTCCGCGTCCAGCGAACTCGTGGCTTCGTCCAGAATCAAAATTTTGGGATCTTTGAGAATAGCCCGAGCAATGGCCACGCGCTGCCGTTGCCCGCCCGAGAGCTTCACGCCGCGCTCGCCCACTACGGTCTGGAACTTATCGGGGAAGGAGTCGATGAATTGCAGGGCGTTGGCCTTGCGGGCAGCTTCCCGGATGTCGGCTTCGGTGGCATCGGGCCGTCCGTAAGCAATGTTTTCCTGAATGGTACCGCCAAAGAGCATGACTTCCTGCGGTACCATGGCAATCATACCCCGCAGGCTGCTGAGCGGATAGTCTGACAAGTTCTTGCCATCAATCCGAATTTGGCCTTTCAGAGGATCATAAAAGCGCATCAGCAACTGCACAATGGTAGACTTACCCGCACCGCTGTACCCCACGAGGGCGATTTTCTCACCGGCATCGATCTTAAACGAGATACCTTTAAGTACCTCCACGTCCGACCGTGACGGGTACGAAAACTCCACTTTGTCGTAGGTGATTTGCCCCTCTACGTGAGCCGGGGCGGGTTCGGGTTCAGCCAGGTTTATTTCTGATCTTTCACCCATGATCTCCACCAGCCGCTCGGACGCCCCGATGGTCTTGTTTATTTGGGCATACATGTCGCCCAGGCCCCCCATGGCCCCGCCGATGAAGGTGGTATAGAGAACAAACGTAAACAGGTCGGCGATACTAAGCTCCCCGGCCTGCACCAGATTAGCGCCGTACCAGATCACCCCAACAATGCCACCAAACAGCGCAAAAATGATAAACGACACAAAGCCACCCCGGAAGGTAGCGGCCTTTAAAGCGTTATCAACCACGCGCTTGAGGGCGCTCTGGTAGCGTTTTACTTCCAGGCGTTCGTTGGTAAATGCCTTAACGACATTGACGGATTGCAGCGTTTCTTCGGCAATGACGTTGGCCGCGGCCAGCTCGTCCTGGGCTTTTTTGGAAAGGCGACGGATGTACCGTCCAAACACCATGGCCGACACCACCATGACCGGAAACGTAGCGAGCATGAACAGCGTCAGTTTCCAGGAAGTGATGGAAATGAGCGCAATACCCACCACCAATGTGGCGATCTGCCGGAAAAACTCAGCGATGGTAAAGGAAAGCACATCCTGTAGCTGGGTTACGTCGGAGGTAATGCGGCTGGTAAGCTCACCCACGCGGCGTTGTTCCAGAAACGGAATCGGCAGGGTGATGATCTTGCTGTACACGTCGCGGCGCACGTCGGCCATAGCCCACTCGCTGACGCGCGAAAACAGATAGATGCGTAAGAACGAAAAGACAGCCTGGAATACCAGAATCACGACCAGTAAGCCGGTGATTTCATTAATAGTATAGGAAGATTTGCCCTCAATTACTTCAATAATGCTTCCCACCAGCTTGGGAAAAGCCAGCGAAGTACCCGTAGAAAGGATCAGGAAGAGAAAACCTACAATGAAGTATCCTTTATAAGGAAGGGTATACCTAAATATCTCCAGCGTCTTTTTAAGACCGCCCCAGCTTATTTTTTTGGAGGCCGCCGTCGGATCATCTTCACCCTCGTCTGCTGATCTGCCAAATCTGCGTTTTGCCATGTTGTATTATTCTAATTTATTTTTCGGTTCGGTACGTTATTCGTCCAACTGTCCCTTATAGCCCGATTGTTCAAAAATCTGGCGGACGTTGGGGTTTTTCATAAGTTCAGGGAGGCTGACCTCCGGATGCTTGGCCATGTAGCTACCCACGATCCGCCACCCAAGCCAGCGGCCCATGCCTCCGGGCACATCCGGCCCGATTTCCGGCGTGAAGGGCCGTTCGCCGGTGTATTTTTGCTTCACCAGATCAGCGGTTTCGTACAGCAGCCGATTTTGGACCACAAAGGCCCAAATCTGGGTCTGACTGTTATAGGTACGGCTCAGGTCGCTTTCCGAAAACCCTAAAATAAGACTATCCGGAGTAGCTGGCGCGCAACGCTTCACAAACTCGAAGGCTTTCCCATAGCCGATCATGTCGGCCAGCAGGGTGTTGTCCTGTGGATCCATGCGATTGTACCTGTCCGACATAAAAAACAGGATGGAAGGTACCAGGTACTCTTTCTGAAAGCGCCTGAGCTGGTACTGGTACACGTCAGGACGGTACATGGCGCTGGGGCCGCCAAAATAATCCAGTCCAATGATGATGAGGCTATCCGACACATACAGATCATTGCCCATAAAACCGGTGACCATAGTCACCACCCGGGGAGCTTCGAAGTCAGGATAGTAATACTTGATGTGACGGAACGCCTCTTCGAGTGGCCTTTGGATTAGCTCTTTTTTATCACTAAACAAAGAATCGACCTGTTGCTCGAATCTCTGAAGGGCGTTATTCCGTATATGTTCATGTAGCACAGGGGCTAACAAAGAATCATTTTGGGAGAAATCCGAGAAATAAACCTGTTTCAGGAAGGGATTTTTTTGTAAAAAAAGCTTCACCTCGTCCGGGCTTTGACAAGCAAACAGTGAGTCTTCCAGGGACTCTATCTGCACAGGAGCCTGAATGTTACTCACATCGGGAGCCTTGTCGGAGAAGAAATCACAGCCGACAAGACTGGCTATCAAACTAAGAAGTACAAAAACACGAGTTAAATACATTCGCTCAAAATCGGGAAACACGGTAAACAAACACGCAAAAGTAGCTAAAAAGTTGCAGCTGAAAGTTTTCATTGGGGCAAGACCGGGTTTGTGAAGGGGTTGTATTCTACCATTTTATATAGGACTTGATGAAAAACGGGCTTGCCAAAAGAATTAGTATCGTAGGATGTGGGTGGTTGGGATTTCCGCTGGCGAAGTATTTACTGGATTTAGGGTATCCATTAGTGAAAGGTAGCACCACTTCTCCCGAAAAGCTGGATTCGCTTCAAAAGGCCGGAATAGATGCCCACCTTGTTAGCCTGAATCCTGAGCCTCAGGGGGATGATTGGGAAAAGGTACTGAATGTAGATACCTTGATTGTGGATATTCCACCCCGAACTTCGAAACAAGGAGAGGACTTTCATCCCCAGCAGATGAGGTACCTGATGGAGATGATAAAAAAAACGACGGTGACGGAAATACTATATATAAGCTCGACATCGGTGTATCGGGAAGTAGATAAAGAAGTAGATGAACAGGATGTGCTGGAGGCAAGTGACTCGGCCGCTCCTTTTCTGGTGGAAGCGGAGCAAATGATGTTGGCCCTGCGTGGGAGAGATAGAAAGGTGACGGTGCTTAGGTGTGGGGGGCTGATGGGGTACGATCGGATACCGGGGAAATATGTAAAGGGGAAAAAGGACATGACCACGGGCGATATTCCGGTAAATTATGTTCACCGGGACGATGTCATCGCACTTATTGCGGCTTTGTTAGCTAAGGGTTTTCCTGATGAAACCTTTAATGCAGTGGCTCCTCAACATCCCTTGCGGCGTATGGTGTACGAAACCTCCTGCGAGGAATTCGGCTGGAAGTCGCCAACTTTCAAAACGGCATTTGAGACAGAACCTTTTAAGGTTGTTTCGTCGAGAAAAATCATCACCCATCTGGGCTATACTTTTCTTTATCCAGACCCCCTGACCTTTTATTATCAACTGGATTGACACTCCACAGATTTCGAGGAACGCTTTTTACATAAGTGTCATTGTTTGTTTAACGTAAGTGAAACAGAGATGAACCTGCTGTAAAATAATGAGATTGCCTTTTAGTGATTAAAAACCCTGTTTTTGATGGCAAATAGGAAGAAAATATAAAATTTCGTTCTTGATGAGGCACAAAAATCCAATGATTTGTTTAACGAATTAAAAAAAAGATTAAATTATTCTTGGATGTTTGTTTAAGTTTTACGTACTTTGGTTCAACAAAAAGAAAATCAACAAACCTACTACTTCCTATGACAGCTCTTGAATTCACATATAATATTCATCAGGTTTCCAAAGCTCTTAAGCCGTTCGCCATGCGTCTTACCCGTGACTCGGAAGATGCCAACGATTTGCTACAGGATACCATGCTGAAGGCATTTACCAACCGGGAGAAATATACCGACGGAACCAATCTGAAAGCGTGGCTATATACCATAATGAAGAACACCTTCATTACGAACTATCAGCGGATGATGCGGAAGAATACGTTCATAGATACGACGGACAACCTGCATTATCTCAATTCATCCGATAGCACCACGCACAACGAAGCCTATTCTACGTTTACGATGGAGGATATAAATAAGTCGATCGAATCACTGGACGACGCTTATAAGGTACCCTTTATGATGCATTTTCGGGGATTTAAGTACCACGAAATAGCCGCCAAGCTAGATATACCCATTGGAACGGTGAAAAACCGCATTCACATAGCCCGCAAAGAACTTAAGCACATGCTGCAGGTCTATTCGCACCTGGATTGATACTGTATTCTGTGACTAAACGAAAGATTTTGGTTAAAAAGAGGAAGGTTATAAAAAGTCAGACGGGCTTCTGTCTGACTTTTTTGTTTAATATCGCCCTGATTTAGAATTCGATTGAGTGTATGAGTAGTCCCCGACGAGTTATAGTAATAGGTGCTGGTTTTGCCGGCCTTTCAGCTGCTACGCAGTTGGCCCACAAGGGTTATGATGTGACCATCCTGGAAAAGAACAGCGTTCCCGGTGGCCGGGCCAGGGTGTTCAGCGAACAGGGCTTTGTGTTCGACATGGGTCCAAGCTGGTATTGGATGCCCGATGTGTTCGAAAACTACTTTGCCCGATTTGGTAAAAAACCGGCTGACTACTACAAATTAGTCCGACTCGATCCTTCCTACAAGGTAATATTCGGCCCAAACCAGGAAGTAGACCTGCCAGCCGACATGGGACAACTTAGAAAGCTATTTGAATCCATAGAATCCGGTAGTGCCGAGCGTCTTGATGAATTTTTGCGGCAGGCGGCCTATAAATACGAGGTAGGTATCAATAAGTTTGTGTGGAAACCCAGCCGAAAAGTATCCGAATTTCTGAGCCTAAAGCTTCTCTACGATGTCACACGGCTGGATGTATTCCAATCATTCGCCTCACACGTGCGCAAATTCTTCAAAGATCCCCGCTTGTTGCAGCTGGTAGAGTTCCCGATTCTGTTTCTGGGCGCAACCGCCGAGAAAACCCCCGCCATGTACAGCCTGATGAACTACGCCGAAATGACCATGGGTACCTGGTATCCGATGGGCGGCATGCACGAAATCGTGCGGGGGATGGTGGCCCTGGCCGAAGAAAAAGGGGTAAAATTGCTGCTGAATCAGAACGTAAAAAACATCACCGTCGAAAAAGGTACTGCCCGACGCTTGGAAACCGACGAAGGAATATACGAAGCGGATATCATCGTAGCGGGTGCTGACTACCACCATGTGGATAGCCAACTTCTGGACGAGGCTTGCCGTAACTACGACGAGGACTACTGGAATAAACGAACCATGGCTCCCTCGTCGCTGCTGTACTATCTGGGGGTAAATAAGCGCGTACCGAAGCTGGAACACCATAACCTGTTTTTTGACGAAGACTTTTCCCTGCATTCCGAAGAGATTTACGAAGATCCGAAGTGGCCATCCCGCCCGCTATTCTACGTATCGGCCCCTTCCAAAACCGACCCGTCAGTTGCGCCGCAGGGCTGCGAGAATCTATTTGTGCTGATTCCGGTGGCACCCGGCCTGAGCGGAGATACCGAAGCCGTAAGGGAAAAATACTACAATCTGGTGATGGAACGTCTGGAAGCTTACGTGGGCGAATCGGTGCGCCCGCACGTGGTGTACAAGCGGAGCTACGCCCACGCCGACTTCAAAAACGACTACAATGCTTTTAAAGGGAATGCCTACGGATTGGCCAATACGCTGAAACAAACGGCCATTCTGAAACCTGCCCTGAAAAACAAGCATGTGAAGAATATGTACTATACCGGGCAACTGACCGTGCCGGGACCGGGGGTACCGCCGTCGCTTATCTCGGGACTGGTAGTAGCCGAAGAGGTAAGCAAAGAGTACCCCCTGGGGTAAGCAGCGTACTGATTTTAGCGGAGCTTGTTAACAAAGTTCAAAAAATCAGGTTATATTAAAACAATTTTACAGCGTAATCCTATTAAAGGCCAAACCCAATGCTGGAGCTATTCAACCAGACAACCCTAAGGTGCAGCAAGATCATCACCGAGCAGTACAGCACGTCGTTTACGCTGGGTATTCGGACACTGGATCGAAAGTTCCACCTGCCCATTTATGCCATTTATGGGTTTGTGCGGTTTGCTGACGAAATTGTGGACACTTTCCACGATTTTGACAAAAAAAGTCTGCTGGATCGGTTTCGTCAGGATACGTATCTGGCCATTGAGGAAAAAATTAGCCTGAATCCTGTACTACATTCCTTTCAGTTAGTTGTGAATGAGTACGGCATAGAGCGTGAGTTGATTGATGCGTTTCTGCATAGTATGGAAATGGATCTCAGCGAGCAGCAGTATACTCCGGAGGTATACGAAGAGTATATCTATGGCTCGGCCGAAGTGGTAGGACTGATGTGCCTGCGGGTGTTTTGTGAAGGCGATGCAGCGCAACACGACCGCCTGCGTGAAGGCGCCCGGAGCCTGGGAGCGGCTTTTCAGAAAGTGAATTTTCTGAGGGATCTTAAAAGTGACTTCCAGGACCGTGGACGGGTCTACTTTCCTGGGGTGGATTTCAAAGCCTTCGACCCTACTTCCAAGAAGATGATCGAAGATGACATTCAGGCCGATTTTGATGCCGCCTATCAAGCTATTTTACAGCTTCCCAAGGGTGCCCGACAGGGCGTGTACCTAGCATACGTGTACTACTGTACCCTATTTAATAAGATAAAACGACTACCTGCCGCTCGTATTCAGGAAGAACGGGTACGCGTACCTGATGGGCGGAAATTGGCTATTTTGGCCCAGACCTACGTCAAGTTTCGCATGACGGCCCTGCTGGCTTCTTTCTGGTAAACCAAGAGTCCATATATTCGATTTCTTTAAACTTATTTGGTCATCCAGTACCAATCCAACTCTTATGGCCGCTCTGGCTACCCTTCATCCCGACCGCAAAGTCGTGCACATCAGCGCCCGGCTGATTTTCTATGGCTCCGAAGCTACGCACGAATCCGCCCGGATCATTGTGCAGGAGATCAACCGCATGTACAACGAGCCGCAGGCATCCGTGCGAATCGACGGTGAGCTTTACCTCGTTTTTTTTATCATTGAATACGCTTTGTTGACTCTCGAAGAGACGCTACGGCTGATTCCAACAAATGTGGACTTTCGGAATAACTTCATTCGGCTGGAAAAAGAAAACGTCATTACCCGATCCTTTATGGGGTTTGGCCTGGGCGAAAACGTAGGCCATTGGATCGTCACCGATCAGTTAGGTACCTCCACCACGGCCGCGCATGAGTTTGGTCACGGCCTGGGCCTGGACCATCCCACCCGCCTCGACTACCGGGGCAGCGGTACACCACCCCCCATCATGGCTCCGCGCGGTACGCTCGTAGACCCACCCTACCAATGGGATCCGAAGGCCAAAGCCGGTGAGGTAGGTGGCACCATGAAGCCCATTCACCGCCGGGTATCCGTGCAAGAAATAGAAGAGATTGTAGCCAACCTTGATTTTGGAACTGACGGGACAGCCCTGGTAGGTGGCCTTTCCAACGTTGCCTTTGACGAAATCGGTCGTCCGACTGCTACATTTGCCTGAGCTATTTTCTGAAAATCTACAAAAAGCCTTCCACCCCTAGTCTATTCCGTAAGGTAGTATCACTTGGTGCATTATGCGACCAGTAGTCCGACCTGATTTCTTCTGTTCGCACGGCTCGGGTAGTAAGTTCCTTGCCACGAGAGGTATACGTCTCTTCCCAACCTACAATGCCATGAGGAAATGCTTTCTCAAACACAATCCGAAGCTCGCGTTTTGCCTCAGGGTAATTCAGGGAGTACTGCTGCAAATTTTTGCCGGTAAAGGCAGTGCCCTGGTAGCCTGCCATAGTACCCGAAGCCTTTTGGGGTTCCATTTTCTGGCCCGCAATGCGACTGGCGTAGGCCGCCGGTATCACCGACGTTTCGCCTATGGGCAGTGAGGTTGGGTCGAAGCGCAGGCGCGTCCAGAGTTCATCTTCCAGCCAAGCGGTTTTGATAGAAAAATCCTCAGTCGCATTTTTTTCAAAATAAGACCTTCCCAGTACATCATACTGATTCCCATCCAGATTGAGCTGAGTATAGGTCTGCCCACACCAATCCTGCGCCGACATGGTCACCTTCAGACTATGCGGGTAGTTGCTGGTGTTGATGGGGGTAAATACCGACGAGTACAGCGAGTAATCATAAATACCCGTCACAAACCGCCGGATGGAGTTGAGTTTCAGCACGGAGGTAGCCTGATCCTTCGCGTCTGATTCGAGTTTTACCTGCTTGTCGGTCCGGAAGTCTTCCGTCACAAATATCAGCACGGCTTGCCCGGGATTCACGGCCCCGTACTGCACCTGATCCAGGGTATAGCGGCTGATTTCGGCCTGCCCGTTGTACCAATACTCGCGAAAAGACTTGGAAGGCGTAAAGCCCTCGGCCGATTCGCGGCCGGTGAGCTGGCAGCCCGTAATCAAAATGCCGGCAAGAATGGCAAGGCATATCGTGCGTATGTTTTTCATAAGATAGTTGACAAAGTGAGCGATCAGACTGCGAGCCTTCCTAACCATAGCCCCAAAAACGATGCCAACAGGCAGAGGATAACGCTGAGTCCTATGTTCAAAACAGCGTCGCCCCACCGATTGTTCATCAGGAGCAGCAGTGTCTCGTTGCTAAACGTAGAAAACGTACTAAACCCGCCACAAAACCCTACCGCCAGAAAAGCCCGGTAGGGTACTACCGTGTCGCTGGCACGGAGTGCCACCAATCCGGTAAAAAAGCCCAGGACTACGCAAGCCAGTACATTGGCGGCGAGGGTACCGTAGGGTAGGATCATTGACCAGGGAGCCAGCGCACGGCCCACCCCGTAGCGGGCCAGGCTCCCCAGCCCGCCGCCCAGAAAGATTAGCAGGAGATTGTTCATAGGGGCAAAGTAGCGGTTTTTGGGGGAAGTTAAAAAAATTAAATCGCCCGCAAGGACTGAGGAGATTCAGACCAGGAGGGTACTTTTTTAAGGAAAAACATAGGTACCTGATCAGCAAAAAAACAACCATGCTTACAGAAGAGGAAGTAGCATCTCTGGAAAAGAACGGATTCTTAGCGTTGGGTCAGCTATTGTCACCCAGCGAAGTGGAGGCCGTGAATCGCCGGATCGAGGCACTGATGCAGGCCGAGGGCGAGCGGGCCGGATCCGAACTGATGGAGTCCAAGTACATCCGGCACCCAAAAGAGGAGGGGGCCGACCGACTGGCCGATTTGGTAAACAAAGGCGCGCTGTTTGATATTTTTTATACGCATCCTAGGGTTCTTACAGCTGTTGGAGCCGTGTTGGGAGCGCACTTCAAACTTTCTTCCCTGAACTACCGGGCGGCCAAACCGGGCAAAGGCCTGCAAAAACTGCACGTGGATTGGAAAAATACGGTGGTCAATGGCCAGTACAAAGTATGTAATACCATCTGGCTACTGGATGATTTTGTGGAAAACAACGGCGCGACGCGCCTGGTACCCGGCACGCACAAAGGGAGCGCGCTACCCGACGAAGCCATGGCCAATCCCTTCGAAAAGCACCCCGATGAAATCCTGATTCAGGCGCCGGCCGGTTCGGTCTTCGTCTTCAACTCGCACGTGTGGCATGGCGGTACTACCAACCACACCCAACGCGACCGGCGGAGCATCCACAGTTACTTCTGCACCTCCGACCAACCCCAGCAAATTGACCAACGTAAGTACATTACTCCTGAGACGCGGCAACGCATCGGGGTGGAGGGGGAAAAGATATTAGATGTGTTGTAAGGGTAGGGGGCTTATATACTAACTTGGACAAGGGCCGTGGTTTATTAAAGCAGCCTCGAATCCCAGAAATAGTCTTCTGACCTTACTAAGTTAACCTTGCTGGGAAAGTCCGAATGCTGAGTATTGATCATATAGCTGTATTCGACATCTTTAAACAAAGGCATTTTTACCCCTTGATTTATTCGTCATAAGTTTCCAAAAAATCCACCCCCTCACGCCCCCAATTCCCGAACTTTCACTACTTTCGGAAGCTCACAAGATTTCAAAACCCTTCTCTATGCAACCATCCGGCGCGGCTCCCCGCAACGAGCTCCTCAAAATACTAGGTGTTGGCTTTGGCATTGCCGTTACCATTGGTGGTACCATCGGTACCGGCATCTTGCGCAAACCCGGCCCCATCGCCGCCCAACTGGGCGATGCGTGGCTCATCATGGGCCTGTGGGGGCTGGTGAGCCTCTATGCTTTTCTGGGTACGCTCTGTACCATTGAGCTGGGTACCTCGGTGCCCAAGGCCGGGGCCTGGTACGTATACGCGCAGCGGGCTTTCGGCGGGTACGCGGGCTTCGTGGTGGGGATCAATAGTTGGCTGGGTACCTGCGCGGCGCTGGGCTTTGGCGTGTACACCATGAGTGAGTACATGGCGCTGCTCATCCCCGGCCTGCTGGGCTATGAGCCTTACCTGGCGGTGGGGTTTCTGGCTACTTTGGCGGGGCTTCACTCTATTGGCTTGGCGCTGGCCAGCCAATTTCAGAACGTCATGAGTTTTGTCAAAGCGTTGGGGTTATTTGCCTTTGTGGGGTTTTGCTATATCTACGGGCAGGAAATCACGGCCGAGCAGGCCATCTCCACCACGAGCCGCATAGCAGAGACGGGTAGCTGGATCGGTCCCATTATTTTTTCGCTACAGGCAATATTCTATACCTACGACGGCTGGCACACAGCGGCTTACTTCGCCGAAGAAGACCGCGACCCCACCCGCAACCTGCCCCGCTCCATGATCGGCGGCGTGAGCCTGATTATTCTCATTTACCTATTGTGCAACCTGGCCATCCTGTACATTCTGCCCATGAACGAGCTGGCCGGTTCCAAGCTGGCGGCGGCCGATGCCGTGCGGCTGATCTTTGGTGAGCGCTCGGGAAAGTTCGTGACGCTGTTTCTGATGATTTCTATCCTCGGTATCGTCAACGCCCAGCTGATGTTCAACCCGCGGGTACTGTACTCCATGAGTCGCGACGGGCTTTTTCTGCGCCTAGGTACCCTCGTCAACCGGGGCGGGACGCCTTCGTTTGCCATGTTTGTTACCGCTGCTTTGTCAATTGTGTTGATTCTGATTGGAAAAGAGGCCTGCGAGAAGCTATCGGATATTGCTACCTTTTTCTTTGTACTGGGCTATACCTCCGGCTTTGCGTCGCTGCTGGCGCTACGGAAAAAGGAGCCCAATCTGCCCCGCCCATGGAAGGTACCCGCCTACCCGGTGCTACCTATCATCATGCTCATTGCGTCCATCGCCTTTCTGGTAGGGGCCGTGGTGCAGGATCTGTCCAGTTCGCAGTTTGCGCTGCTGTTTCTGGTCGTGAGTTATCCGCTGTATTTGGGGGTGAAGCGACTGAATGCCTAGCTGTTTGCATTTTATGCTATCTATGCATATTTTTACAGAGAGTCATTTCTATGCTTGAACGAATTCGGGTTATTTGTGAGGAATCCATTTGGTTGTTAGACACTGTCTTAGCCCAGGACTTTGCTATCGAAGTGACTATTCGTTGGGTGGTGGCGGCACTAGATGACCTTGAAGCATCTGCTGATCCGACTGACGAACAAATTGAGGAGGTGTTTACCGCCTTGACCAGTTTAAGGGACAAACTTATTGAAAGTATGTCCCGGAGTCTGGCCCGGCATCGTCCAGTAATCGAAAATTTGACCGACCGAATTGACATTTTTCTGTTTCATCACAGACTGTAATGAAAACACTCACACAAATCATCACTGAACAGCGCGAAGCGAAGAAAATTACCCAAGCCCAGTTAGCGAAGCTTTCAGGTATTAATCAGGCTCATATTTCGCGCATTGAAAGTGGCAAAAGTAAACCTACTATGCCTACCGTTTTCCGGATTTGTAAGGCTTTAGAAATCGACCCCCTGTTTCTGGCCGATATTTTAGCGCACGAATTTCGATTGCATATAGCCAATGATCCAACCTTCAAAACTAAGCTGCCGGTCTCAAAGTAAATTTTAATGAGGATGACCATCGGACGGTAGAACAAGAGCCACCCTGCTCGCAGTTTGCGCTGCTGCTTCTGGTAGTGAGCTATCCGCTGTATTTGGGAGTGAAGCGACTGAATGCGTGAGGGCCTTTTTTCACCACAGAATTCTAGAGGAGTAAAAGCACAGAGTTTCACAGAGCTTGACTCTGATGTACTCCGTGCTAAAACCGGGCGGCGTACCGCTCTCTTAACTCTGTGGTAAAAAACAATCGAAAACTACTTTTTCTCGCCCAAAGACTTCACATACAGAATCACCGACTCAATATCCGTATCCGAAAGTATCCCCTGGAAGGAGGGCATTTCGGCATTGTAGCCCTTCACGATTTTGGCCGTGGGGTTCAGGATAGATTCTTTCAGGTAGGCGTCGTCGGCTACCACGGTGGTGCCGTCTTCGAGGGGGCGTTTTGCCCCGTATAATCCCTGAAAGGGCGGGCCGTACATCCCCTTGGTTTGCGTTCCCGGCGAATGGCAACCGGCGCAGGCTGTTTTGGTGAACACCGACCGGCCTTTCTCAGCCGAGGCTACCTCGGCGGCTTTGCTGGCCGTTTCCCGGCGGGCCGTCAGGAGGTTATAATCTACGTTAGTAAAGCCGTACTTTACCGGAGCGAGGTCTTCCAGGTAGTTGATCGTAAACCAGAACTCATCGGTTATTTTATGCCCGTCTTTTGCCATAAGCTCGTAGGCCACTTCCATTTGCATCACTTCCTTCATGTCGGGTACGAGTAGAAACACGCTTTTGCCGTCAGGCGACAGGTAGCTGGCTGACACCGGGATATTCTCTTCGCCCGTAGAGCCATCCAGTTTATAATGTCCGGAACCGTATTCTTCGGTACGTAAGTAGTTGTACCGCTTTACCTGAAAATTGTCAGGGTTAGTAGCCGAACTCGGGTCAAGGGGAGAATCGAACCGCAGGATGATCCCCTGTTTGCCCGACTCAAATGTATTGACCATGTAGCTGGGTTTTCCGGTATAGCGCAGCCGCAGCAACGCACTGACTCCCTTGGAGTTGGAGCCCCACAAATTAAAGCCAGCCGCGTACAACTGCCCATCGGCGGGGTTGACCGCCCCCTTAGACGTTGGGGCCGGGTAGTCGGCATGAATCATGGATAGTCCGCCCTGCATACCCTTTGAAGTAGTATCCATCAACACCCGGAACATGCCCGGACGACCAAAGGAAAAGTGTACCAGGTCGCCATCCAACGGGCCCATTTTGGTACTTGTTACCCACGCCTGCCCGATGCTCGACTGATCCACGTGGTGAGGAATCCAGGTCAGGGGCGAAGCAATTGGCGGATTGTCGGCGCGGTGTACCGTGGGGCTTACCCCGTAGTAATCGCCTTTTTTGATGAGATAAATGGGAGAAGATGGCACAAAATTACCCTGCTGGTCGGAGGCCGTGAGCACGCCGGTTTGGGGATGAATGCCGAGGTACGGTCCCCGCAGACCGGTGGCAATGACTTCGAATTTCCGGCCATTGGGCGAAATGTGCAGAATAACACCATTGTGCTCCGAACCTTTTCGGAAGCCCTTAGCCACCTGGGGCGTCATGCCGGGGCCGTTGCTTAGGCTGCCACCCTTGGCAACGTAGAAACTACCGTCTGGGGCACGTACCAGGTCACCCGCCCACTCCCGGCCCTCGGGCGACTGCGACATGATATTGGAGAAGTTCTCGTAATAATCGGCTACTCCGTCCTGGTTCAGGTCGTGGAGGCGCACAATGCCTTCCCGGCCAAAAACGTAGATTTGATCTTCTACCACCTCGATGGTCATGGTTTCGTGCATGCCGGAAGCAAAGCGCTTCCATTTCAGGTTTTGCAGGCCTGCATCAATGCCGTCAATCAGCCACACATCTCCTTCGAAAGTAATAACGGCAGCCCGGCCATTTTTAAAGAAGGATACATCCGCCACGCGAACGTTTCGCTTCCAGGGATTGGGTAGGGGCAGGGTGAGCTTGTCAGTCACAAAGGCGGCTGTATCAGGGGTAAGTATACCTCGTGTAGCTACGTCCTGCTTCCAGTAGCCTGGGCCTCCTTTTTTCAGATCGGGAAGCGTGATTTTGGTGGATTTAACGGCTTTTTCAAACGTCTTAATCAGCCGGGCGGGGCCTTTCCAGATCATCACGGTAGCCTCTGTTTCCTGGGCGGAGGGCGCAAAGCGAACCAGCAAATGGCCCTGCTCCGACACGCTGGGACTCATCAGTTTGGTGCTTTTGCCTGCTAGTCCCACCGCCGTAACGGTATCCTGATTGGCCCCCTCGTAGATGTACGCAAACCGCGCATTTTGCTGCACCTTTATGCCATTAGTGACTTCCGCCAGTATGAGTCCGAGGGCATCAGCAGAGGTACCCAGGCGGAAAGTCCGGGTAAAGGCCGTCTGTCCATCAAACTCCACGCTGCCCGGCATCTCCAGGATGTCGGTTTTGCCGACGGTATAGCTTAGGCCTACCTTGTCGCCATAGGTGTACACGCCATTCCAACGAGCTTCCTCGGCGGGAAGCGGAAACCAGTCCTGTTTGGGAGCAGGTACGGAGAATGTCGGTGGGTTGCCCTTTAGAGCTACCCAGCCCGCGTAGCTGCCGGTGGCGACCTGCGGTACGCCCGGCGATGGTGGCCAATTTGTTGCTTTTGTTAAAAAAATCATCATACGAAACCTGATGCATCAGATTCATGGGCATGAACTTACGGGTCCAGGCCACCGACCAGCGCAGCAAATCGGTATCAAAGCATACGTAGGCGCTGTCGCCGAGTTTGATGGCCAGCGTCCGGGCGGCCTGATTGTCCTTGGGAAAGCCCGGCCCCAGTTTGCGGGCATCAATGGATGTCGAAATAAAGGGAAAATCGGCCTCAACAAAGCTTCCGAGTTCAAGGGAGTCAGGCTGGGAAATAACGACTTTTCTGAAATCGGAATTGCCAGCAATAAATAAGGTTGCTACGCAAAGAATTCCAAACGTGACGATGCTATAAACTTTACGGGAAAATCTTAACATGGGTATTTTTTATTGAAGAATTATCTCAATGTACTAAATCCAAAAGCAAAACAGGCACTCATCCATACCGACGAAAGCCGGGATATTTTGTAACGAATAACCTCCCGGAAACATTGACGGGAAAAACACGGCTTGGCCTTGACAGACGGGCTCCAAAAATGCGAAAAGCCTGTCCTCCAAAGGTTAGACAGGCTTTTCATGCTAGGCTCCAATAAGCAAAGCTGTTTATTTCTCTGTGCCATTTAATACTCTCACATCCATCTCCGAGAGTTTCTCGCCCCCCTTAATACCAAAATCCAGCGTACGGATCGGGAACGGAATCATGATGTCGTTGGCATCGTAGGCTTCTTTGATATACATGATAGCTTCGTGTCGGCCCTGCAAGAACGTGGGCTGATCGGTGGCATTGAGCCAGATCCGCAGGCTGAAATTGATGGAACTGTCGCCGAATTCCTCAAAATAGAGCGTAATGTCATCGGCGATGGAGCGAACGCTTACCTGCTCTACGGCTTTGATGGTGATATCTTTCACCTTTCTCAAATCATCCCCGTAGGAAACGCCGACGGAAAGATCCAGGCGGCGGCGACCCAGCACGGTAAAGTTTTCGATGGTATTCTGAAAAACGTCTTTGTTGGGAATAATGACCCGCTGTCCCTGAAACGTACGAACCATGGTATCGCGCAGGTTGATTTCCTCGACCACACCCATGTGGTCATTGGTTTTGACGATATCTCCCACCGAGAGCGGCCGACGGAACGAGAGGAAAATGCCCGACATGAAGTTGGCGGCTATATCCTGAAATGCGAACGCCAGCGCCAGACCCAGGATACCCGCTCCGGCCAGAATGGACGTAACGGCCTTGTCCAGTTGGAGCACACTGAGTACCACAAAAAACACCACCCCCAATGAGATAGCGTAGATTATGGAAGAGAAAAGGGAATTAATTGTTTCGAGATGGGAAACCTTCCGGATGATCTTTAGGGAGACTCTGCGAATAAATTTTGCCACGAAAATACCCAGTACCAGGATCACCGCCGCCAGGGCGATATTGGGTAACAGCCGGATCAATTCCTTGGCCCAGATTGTCAGTTTATCGGAAACTAAATTTATCGCCTGTTTGAAATCCATGTGCAGTATCTGTACGGTTTGTAGGTGGTTTTACCTATTCAAAACTCCTATTTGAGCCAAATTGTTTTGATAAAACGTATAGTGACGTATGTAAATAAAAAAACCGGGAAGGCTATACTCCCCGGTTTTTTCAGGCCTCTTTCAAAAGGGCAGATCGTCGTCTGACGAACTCGGTGCGAAAGCCGGATTGGGCGGCGGACCGAAGTCGCTCGGCGCGTTGGAAGGTGCCTGAGTAGCGGCTCCCGCTTTCTCCACTTTCCAGGTTTTTACCTCCGTGTACCAGCGTTGGTTGTACTCCCGGCTTTCCACGTCCACGGAAGCCACCACGGCATCCCCTTCTTTCAAACCAAACTGATCGATTTTATCGCCCCACATGGCGATGCATACTTTTTTAGGGTATTGGCCTTCCGTTTCCAGAACAAACTCCTGCTTGCGCCAAGTCCCATTTTTACCTTGTCCGTTTACTTCGGGTAGTATCGAAACCACGGTTCCTGCTATTTCCATGAATATATTTTTTTACAAAAAGAATTAGAGTTGAATACGCACCAAAAGTACGGGATTTGGGCCGAATTTCAAAAAGGTACTTCGTCCGTATATCGACTTAGCCGATAAGCTTAAAACCCTCCCCATGCAGGTTCATGATCTGTACGTCAGGATCTTCGCGTAGGTGCTTCCGCAGCTTGGTAATATACACATCCATGCTCCGGGCGTTGAAGTAGGAGTCGTCGCCCCAGATTACCTTTAGGGCAAAGCTACGGCTGATGGGCTGATTGATGTTCTGACAGAACAGCTTCAGCAGCTCCGACTCCTTGCTGGTAAGGCGGGAGGTTTCCTCCCCCCGTGCCAACTGCTGGTGTTCGTAATCGAAGATGTAGCTACCTACCTTAAAATGGCTAGGCTCCGCTTCCTGCATGGTATGATTTCGGTAGCGGCGCAGAATGGCCTCGATCCGGAGCAGAAGCTCGTCCCGATCAAAAGGCTTGGTGATGTAGTCGTCGGCCCCGATCCGAAACCCCTGAATGGTATCTTCTTTCATGGATTTGGCGGTTAGGAATACAATGGGTACGTCGCGGCCACTCATGCGCACTTCCTTAGCGAGCGAAAACCCATCCTTGCGGGGCATCATGACATCAAAAATGCACAGATCGAACTCGCCGTCCACAAACTCCTCCCATCCCTTCTGACCGTCGGTCGCCAGGGTAGTAGGGAACCCTTTCCCGGTCAGGTATTCCTGTAGTAGTACACCAAGGTTCGGATCATCTTCAACGAGTAGCAGGTGGGGCATAGTTCAATTGTGAATGAGTGAATGTTGGAATGAGTGAATGATAGAATGTAGGAATGAATGATAAAATGGAAGATCAAAAATTTATTCTATCATTCACTCATTCAAAATTAATAATGGTAGCCATATGCTGAACACGCTTCCTTCGCCGGGTTGACTGGATACTTGGATGCTGCCTTCGTGAGCGGTGATCATCTTCTTTACATAGCTAAGCCCGAGGCCAAAACCTTTCACATTGTGCAGGTTGCCGGTAGGTACACGGTAGAACTTGTCAAAAATACGCTGAATCTGATCGCGGGACATACCCATGCCCTGGTCAGCTATCGAAATCCGGATGCCGTCCTTTTCGTTGGCGGTACTCAGCCTGAGATGTAGTTTTTCGGGAGAGTACTTGATAGCGTTATCCACCAGATTGTAAAGGACATTTGACAAATGTACCTCATCGCCCCGTACGAGCTCCTCCGAGGCCTCAAAGTCCAGCTCTACCTCGCCCCCGCGTTGCTCAATCTGCACACTAAGGCTATTTAGTACTTTGGCGATAAGGTCATGCATGTTGACCGGCGCCTGTTTGAGCTTTACTTCGCCCTTATCCAAGAGCGCCATTTGGAGTACCTTTTCCACGTGCGTACCGAGCCGTTTGTTTTCTTCCCGGATAATACCCAGGTACCGGTCGATTTTGGCAGGAAGATCAGCAACTGAATGCGCATTTTCCTGGGCCATGTCGGTGGCCAGGGCTATGGTTGAAATGGGTGTCTTGAACTCGTGCGTCATGTTGTTGATGAAGTCATTCTTGATATCCGAAAGCTTTTTCTGACGGAGGATAGTCACCACCGCCAGATAAAAACATACCATAATAACCAGCACCAGCACGCCCGAGCTGGCAAACATCACACTCATGTTGCGGAGGATGTACCCTTTCTGATCGGGAAAGTATACATACAGTAAATTATTGCCATTCAGCATTTCGCTGGGAAATAGCGACGCTTTGTAGGCCAAATGCTCCCAGTCACCCGATAGCTGTTCTGTAGTCGAAAAAAGCACTTTTTGGCCGGTATTGGCCCTCACCGCAAACTCATAAGGGAGGGTAATGCCATTTTGGGATAGTTCTTTTTTTAGCAGGGAGTCGAGCAGGAAGCGATTAACCCGCTCTTCGATAGGCCGCTGCGTATACATCAGGTCCTGCATGACTTCGCGGAGCAGAGAGGCCCGGTCGGTGGAGTGGCCCGAAGGTGCAGCCGAGGATTTGCCGGTAGGTACCAGGCTTTTGTTTTTATCCGTCTTGCCAGACTTCAGAAGTCCTTTCCCGAGCGGGACGGCCGTTGTGGGGCTTTGGCCTTCCGCCAAATCCTGCAACACGGTGCCCAGGTTTTGTTCTTCGGCTATTCGGCGACGCATAAATTCACCCATCCCCGCGGCACCCATCCGCTGAGCCTGAAAAAATTCCTCAATGATGCGCTGCTGACGATCCACCATGACCCGGAAATTAGGACTTAGCACATCCGAAGGGGCTACTTCCGAAAAATACTGATAGCTCACATCGCCGGTAGGGCTAATGTAAATTTCCATACTGGCGGGTGCAGCTCCCGGTTGAGTCTCTGGTTTGGCGGCAGATTGAGGTTTTGGTTTTCTGGTTTCGGCCCGGGCTATTTCGTTCACCTTAGTGATTTGTTCAAGCTGGGCCTTCTGCTGTTCCGATTCGATCCTTTGTTGAAGCAGGTACATCATCTCCTGTTTTTCCAACCGGTGCACCACTTCCTGGACCGATTCGGCCACTTTATGATTAAACTGCTCGTTACGCACTGCGATGGCTTCCCGGATGAAATACCATTGGAAGCCAACCAACCCGATCAGCGCCAGGCACATCAGGCCCACGATACGTTGTATTTTTTTCTTCGTCATTATTTTCTCAAAATCTTATGCAACATCCTTCCGCCAGGTTGCGACTTTATTCAAGTATAACAAAATTAAGCCGCCTGGAATTCTCCTCCGAGGTTTTAACATTCTTTAACATAGGTAGGTTAGCGGCTGTTTTGTAAGTTTACGGGTATGTTAGTGATTAACCAAAACAAAATTTTACCATGAAAAACACATTTTTCCCTGCCCTACTCATCCTTCTTACCATGGGTATAGGCCTTGGGATAAGCTCCGAAGTGGCGGCCCAATCCAAGGACGAGAAAAAGAAAACAAACATCAGGGTGAAAGTAGTGGAGAAAAAAGACGGCAAGACGCAGGTAGTTGAACGTACTTACGAAATTGATCCGATGTCGGAGGGCGATCAAAAGGTTTTTGTGGACAAAGTGCTGGACTCCCTTGGCGTAAACGAAAGCGGTCAAAAGCAGATCAGCATTATGGTGGATGGGGACGACGATGACGATGTACGGATTCAGGATCGCCGGCGGGTTGAAACCAGAAGCCGGACGGAAGCCGACCGCGATCGGGGGAATGCCGACCGTGACCGCGACCGTATGACATGGAGCTGGCGGGACAATGACCACGAGTTCCACTTTGACACCGACGAGATTCAGGATCAGGTACGCCGTCTGGAAAGAGAGATCAAACCCCGCGTGGAAGTGTTCAGGCGGGATATGGAGCAAATGGGCGACCGAATGGGTACTGTGTGGTCAAACGAGATTATGCAGGCGGGTACCGTCCGAGGCCTGAACGCCTATACCAACAATCCTGACAACGGCGTGCTGAACCTGCGGTTTAGTGCTCCCGAAAAAGGAGACGTAACCGTAACCGTAACCGACACGCAGGGCAAGGAAGTTGGCAAAAAGGTAATCAAGGATTTTAGCGGCGAATTTGTGGGTCAGGTTGACCTCAAGAAAAACACCAAAGGAACCCTCTTCGTAGCCGTAGTTCAAAACGAAGATGGAGCTGTGCGGCGGGTTACAATCAAGTAAACCAGCCCTCAGCAAATACCAGATGCCCGCGCCTATTGGGAGGTGCGGGCATTTTTCGTACTAAAAAAACAGAAAATATAGTAGGTGATTTGGGAAGAGTCGTAAATTTGCCGGTTAAAACCTACCTTTTTGCACTGTTTTCAATTATGCAATTATGCTAAATCTTGTACTGTTTGGACCTCCTGGCGCTGGTAAAGGCACCCAAAGTGAAAAAATCATTGAGAAGTACCACCTTGTACATCTTTCAACGGGCGACCTTTTGCGTTCGCAAATCAAAGCTGGAACCGAACTGGGTATGAAAGCCCAAACCCTTATGGATCAGGGTATTTTGGTGCCCGATGAGGTCGTAATTGGCATGATTGACTATAAGCTCAGGGAAAACAAAGGGGCTGCCGGATTTATTTTTGACGGCTTCCCACGAACGGTAAAGCAAGCTGAGGCGTTAGATAGCCTGTTGGATTCCTACCAGGAGAGTATTACCGTCATGATAGCCCTGATGGTGCCCAATGAAGAACTCAAAAAACGCCTTTTGATTCGGGGCCAAACCTCGGGAAGACCAGACGATCAGAATGAGGAAAAAGTCAGAACCCGAATTGACGAATATAATAATAAGACTACCCCGGTGGCCGAGTACTACCGCCAGCAGGGTAAGTTTGTAAGCATTGAGGGCGTCGGGGAGATTGAGAACATTTTTGGAGCCATTTGCGAAGCCGTCGAAAAAGAGGCCTAGGGAAAGAAAATTTGAATGAGTGAATGATAGAATGAGCGGCCGCTGCGGCAGTAAATAGAAACTCAGCTAGTAGAGTTGATTAAGGATCCGCCCCAGCGGTTTAAAGTAAACGAGGGCTCTTAATTTTTACTCTTCATTTACAAGCATCCATTCAACAAGCACTCATTTACAATCAAACCAAACCATGGCATCATCTAATTTTATTGATTACGTCAAGATCAACGCCCGTTCGGGGGCAGGTGGCGCCGGGTCTGTGCATTTTCGTCGCGAAAAGCACGTAGCTAAAGGCGGGCCCGACGGCGGTGATGGCGGGCGGGGCGGGCATGTCATCCTGAGAGGCAATACCCAGTTATGGACCTTGCTGCATCTAAAATATACCAAACACGTGAAGGCTGACCCAGGCAAGGCGGGTGAAGGAGGGCGCCGTGCCGGAGCACAGGGAAAGGATATCATTCTGGATGTGCCCCTGGGAACCATAGCCAAAGATCCCGAAACGGGCGAACAGCTAGCCGAAATCACCGAAGATGGACAGGAAATCATTCTGCTGCCGGGTGGGAGGGGCGGCCTGGGGAATGATCATTTCAAAACAGCTACCAAACAAACCCCCCAATATGCCCAACCTGGCGAAGAAGGCCTCGAAATGTGGGTGGTGCTGGAGCTCAAAGTATTGGCGGATGTGGGTCTTGTCGGGTTTCCGAATGCAGGCAAGTCAACCCTGCTTTCGGTGGTGTCGGCGGCTCGGCCCGAAATTGCGGACTACCCCTTCACCACTTTGGTTCCCAACCTGGGGGTTGTGTCTTACCGCGACGACCGCTCCTTTGTAATGGCCGACATCCCCGGTATTATCGAAGGTGCCTCACAAGGCAAGGGACTCGGACTACGGTTCCTGCGTCATATTGAGCGGAATTCTCTTTTGCTCTTCATGATTCCCGCTAATAGTGAGGATATTGCGGCCGAATACGAAACGTTGCTCAATGAACTTCGGTTGTATAACCCCACTCTGCTCGATAAACAGAGGTTGATTGCGGTTTCGAAGGTGGATCTCATCGAAGAAAAAGAAAAAAATAAGCTAGTAACAAATCTGCCAGATACTATCCCCACCATTTACATTTCAGCAGTAAGTCAAGAGGGAATTGAACAATTAAAAGACCTCATCTGGAAAACTTTAAACCAGACTTTTTCCATTAGCTAATTTTAAGCTCTAAAAGTTGTTTTTCGGCTCTTGTTGTCTGATCTTGTACAGATTTTTTCAACCACAATTAATAAGATGACATGAAGTTTACTGTGTATTTGACACTGGTTACATGGGCAACTTTAATGAGTGTTGTAATACCGATAGCCCAAGCGCAGATTAGCATTACATATCCCACCAACCGAACGGTACTCCAAAGAGATAAAAACAATTCGGCTACCATTGCTATTCGGGGGACTTACTCCCAACCAATAGATCGGGTTGAGGTACAGCTAAGGGCGCTCAACGGGGGAAATACATCGAACTGGATTACCATTCAGAACAATCCGCAAGGGGGTTACTATGCTGGCCAGGTCGACTGGAGCGGTGGCTGGTACCAAATGGAAGTCAGGGGCTGGCGTGGCGACCAGCTTGTAGGGAGTACGACACTCTCCCGACTGGGTATCGGGGAAGTATTCGTAATAGCCGGGCAATCTAATGCTCAAGGCTATCTGAACTACGGCGGACCGGGAGCAAGTGACGACCGGGTAAACTGCGTAAACTACTACAATAGCAATTCAAATTCGGAGTTATCGAATCCTGAATTTTCTCATCTCAATTCCGACTCCTATATTTCCCCACGCGGCAATTCAGCCTGGTCGTGGGGAAAGCTTGGCGACCAGCTTGCTTCAAGGTTAGGCGTGCCCATTCTGTTTTATAACGCCGCTTGGTATAGCACTTCGGTACGCAACTGGCGCGAAAGTATAAACGGAAGCACCACTTCCTTGTATAGCGGCGAAGCATTTACACCCAGTGGAATGCCATACAATTCTCTGCGTATTACGTTGCAATACTATGTTTCTATTACCGGAGCGAGGGGGGTACTTTGGCAGCAGGGAGAGGCGGACAATTTTGGCAGTACTTCAAAAGATTCTTATAGAAATGATCTTAAAATGCTCATTGATCGAAGCAGGTCCGAGACAGGCCGTAATCTTTCCTGGGTAATTGCCCGAAGTTCTCATGATAATCAGCGCGGCAGTAATGCAGCGATCATCAGTGCGCAGAATGAAGTCGTAGCTTCTACTCCCAATACTTTCTATGGCCCGGAGACCGATGGGATCCAGATTCCCCGACCCGACGGGGCACACTTTCAGGATGGGGGATTACATAACATGGCTGACGCATGGAACTCTGCCTTGAATTCTGAATTTTTTGCCAGATCAGAGCCTGCAAAGGCGGTGGTTACTCCCAAAATTAAGGTTTCGTGCGCAGGAAATAACAATCTTTCTCTGACTATAGAAGGGGGGAATTATACGTCTGTCTCCTGGAACAATGGTCAAAACGCGTCCAATATAGTGGTGGGAAGAGGTACCTATTTGGCAAAGGTCAGAGATGCCTCCGGCAATATACTGTACACGCCTACGGTCGTAGTTCCGGATCAGGCCCAACCTGCCTCACCGGTTATACAGCTGGATGGTGGAAATATGATATGTCAAGGCTCTTCATTAACCTTAACGGCGTCTACCTCGGAGAACATACGCTGGAGCACGGGCCAAACTCAGCAAAAAATTACAGTCAACTCCTCCAATACGTTTACCGTAACAGCTTCAAATGTGTTTGGCTGTGAATCTACCTCGGCGCCCGTAACCGTGGGAGTGTTCTCTACTCCCCCTCCTGCCAAGCCCAGTATAGCGGTACAGGGAGCCTTAACTTTTTGTGCAGGGGGAGTGGTTACGCTACAATCCAACGGCGCCGGAGCAAGCGCGTGGTCTGATGGTCGGTCGGGGAGTTCCATACAGGTAGATCGCAGTGGCGACTATCGGGTAAGGGCTGTTGATGCTAATGGATGCCAATCACAGGAATCCGATCCTGTAACGGTAAGGGTTAATCCCCTTCCCGCCAAACCCTCCATTTCTGCCAGCGGAAACACAACCTTCTGTTCGGGTGAAAATGTAACGCTTACTTCAAACTACTTAAATGGAAATAACTGGAATATTAACAACGGGGCTCGGTCCATTGTAGTCGACAGAACGGGAAGCTATTCCGTATCGGTAACGGACGGAAATGGGTGTGTGGCAACTTCGGACCCTGTTCAAGTGAGAGTTAATTCTCTTCCCCCTCCGCCAACTATTACAGCGCTGCGACCGACTACCTTTTGTGAGCGCGATTTTACTATACTACAGTCAAGCAATTCGTCGGCATACCAATGGAGTAATGGGGCAAACCAGCGGGAAACTGAGATACGTTCCACGGGCGACTATTCGCTGATTGCGATAGATGGGAATGGCTGCCGTTCGCCCGCTTCGTCCGTAGTGAGAGTAGTTCAGAACCCACTGCCCCCGCGCCCAACTGTCCAGGTTACGGGATCAACTACGTTTTGTGCGGATCAGAACGTGACCTTGCGGGCTCCGGCCGCCAGCGGCTATCAGTGGAACAATGGAGCTACAAACCAGGAAATTACCATCAATCAGGCCAATTCGTACGAGGTAAGGACACGCAACCAGTTTGGCTGTGTCTCCGATCCGTCCGACCGGGTGGTGGTTCAAGTGCTACCGCTACCTCCCACACCCTCCATAAAGGCTTCGGGTCCGACTACCTTCTGTGAAGGAAATCAGGTGCAACTAACCGTCAATGGCAGTGGAAGTTTTTTCTGGAATACCGGCGCTACCGGTAATACAATTACTGCCGGGAAGTCGGGAAATTATTCGGTCAGAATTCAGGGTAGCAATGGATGCTTTTCATTTTACTCCCCGCCCATTCTGTTGGAGGCCAAGCCGTCACCCGCCCAACCTGCCGTCCGACAAATCGGAACATTCACCCTGAATGCCGAAAATAATATTCCCAACGGAGAGTTTATATGGCACAAAGATGGAGACCTTTTACCTGAGCTAACCTCTATCCTAAAAGCAACCCAACCGGGTGACTATAGCGTATACTCAGTAGTAAAGTACAGCCCTACGCTTAGTTGTGTTTCTGGAGAATCTTCCGTTTTCAATTTTATTCCAGAGGTAGGAAACGGAATTAGCCTGTATCCAAACCCTGCTTCAACGGGGGTGGTTACTCTGGAAACTAGGGAGAACTTCGAACAAGCTACCCTCCAGGTCTTTGATTTAAGTGGTAAACTAGTGCAAACGTTTTATCTTACTACCTTGAATGAGAGAAAGTTCATTGATCTAACGCTTCTTGCCAATGGGGTATATATCGTCAGAATGACGTCAAATGGATTCAACGCAACCCAAAAATTGCTCATAAGTCGGTGACCATTGAGTTTTGAACCTAAGGTAAAAAGCGGATAAGACCGCTGATCCCAAAATAATCTATTAATTTTGGAATTACTTTAAAAAAATAAGGAGTGCTTTACCGATTCTGTGATGTTGTAATCTGTGACTAAGTAGTATCCTATATTATTGCGTATCAAATGAATATCAAGTTTTTTACTTCAATTCTTGTGAACACATGGCTGTTAGGTGCATTTTTGCCGGTCGTTGCAGCCAATGCTCAGATCAAGATCACCTCCCCGACGGATCGGTCGGTTTATCAGCGTGACATTACCGGACAAACTACGGTCTCGATTACCGGCACCTATTCTGAGCCTGTTGACAAATTGGAGGTGAGAGCCGTGCCAGTGATTCCCGGGCAAGGAATTGCCACGGACTGGAGTACGCTTCAGCAAAATCCGGAAGGGGGAATTTTTATAGGAACCACCCGGTTACAGGGAGGGTGGTATACCCTGGAAGTCAGGGCTCTACAGGCCGGTGTTGTTATTGGCCGTGACGTAGTGGCGCGGATGGGAGTTGGCGAAGTTTTTCTCATAGCCGGGCAGTCCAATGCTCAGGGATTGATTTCCAACCCTGGCCCGGCTGCCAGCGACGACCGGGTGAATTACATAGTATACGACAACGCCGTCAATTCCGTGTTTGATCCTCCGGCACCTACCTTTGCCCATCTTGAGTCGCAGTCTACCATCGGCCCGCGTGGCCAAACGGCCTGGTGCTGGGGTATCTTGGGCGATTTACTGGCTCGCAAACTGAACGTCCCCATCTTATTTATCAATACCGCTTGGGAAGGTACCTCCGTAAAAAACTGGGCCGAAAGCGCCGCTGGTAAAAGTACCATCAATTTGTATGGTGGATTCCCCTACCCAGCCAGAATGCCTTACAGTAACCTGCTGCTTTCTACCCAGCATTTTGTTCATCAACTCGGAGCAAGGGCTATCCTATGGATGCAGGGCGAAACCGACACCACTCCGGCTAATCTTAGCGCAAAGGAATATCAGGAAAACCTTCAGTACCTTATCAATAAATTAAATGGCGATACCGGCAAGCGAATCAACTGGGTGATTGCCCGTACTTCCCGAACCATCAATGACTCGGGGGCATCAATAACCAGTCAGGCAGTTATTGACGGACAAAATGCCGTTCTCAACACCACCTTCAATAGTACCTTTCCCGGTCCGGAAACCGATAGTTACCTGGTGCCTCGTCCGGATGGCTTGCATTTTGTTGGGCAGGGTCATCAAATATTGGCAAATCTTTGGAATGATGCCTTAAACCCAACTTTTTTTGCCACCATTACCCCCGTTGTACCTACCGCAAAGCCGGTGTTGAGAACATCCTGCGGGTCCGACAACGCCACCATTAGCCTGACGCTACCCGATGGATACTCGTCTTACTCCTGGTCAACCGGGCAGTCCGGAAAATCCATAGCCATTACCTCCGCAGGTACGTACCAGGCTGTTCTGAAAGACGGGCTCGGAAATGCTATTACAAGCCCCAGTATTACGATAAATAGTACCGTGAAACCCTTGAAGCCCATCATAGTTCCAGGCGGCCAACAACAGGTGTGTGCCGATTCGGCCTTTGTATTTTCTGCTTCAGGAGGTACCGACTACTTTACCTGGAGCAATGGCGCTACCACCAAATCACTGAAAGCCACGCAATCGGGTACCTACACGGTAAAGGCCAGGAATGTATTTGGCTGTGAGTCTGAGGTCTCGTCTCCGGTGAATCTGACCGTTCGCCCCAAAATAAGTCCACCCGTAATAGAGCAGTCCGGCCCCTTCAGCCTGAGTAGTTCTATCCTAACTACCGGGCTGAATGAAAAATTTGAATGGAAAATTGGCAATACGTTCCTCAAGCCCGAAACTCAGGCCTTGAAAGTGACGCAGTCGGGCAGTTACACCGCTCGGGCCAAATCGGTATTTGTATTGAATAATACCAACACGCTCACGTGTTATTCGGCTTATTCAGCACCTTTTGCCTACACCACCGCAGAAGGCGACGGAGTGGTTATTTTTCCAAATCCCAGTCGGGGGGGGATCATTGCCATCGAAACCCGAGACGACCTGGCTAATGCCGAAGTAGCCTTTTATACCATAAACGGCTCCATTATTCGTACCCAACGATTTCCGCTGTTGAATCAGCGTCGAACCATCAATGCGGGTACTCTACCTCCGGGTACTTACATTGTTCGGGTTCGGGCCCCGGGACTGGACGTCACCAAACGAATAGTCATTGATTAATTGGCAAAGGCCTCTGGAAGCAGGGGCCTTTTTTATGTCTTTCTCCTGCTTATATCAGCAGCTAAGTCATTTGGTTGGTAAATTTCCACCTTGTAATTTTGGCTCTTTAGGAATTGAGTCTCCTAGGATAATGTATGCTGTACTATGTGTGAACAATTCATAATCATATTGCGTTGAAAATTCAAAGACTATGAATACTTACTTTCCATCCGATTTTTTGCCAATTATTGTACAATTCGTTCTTGCGATTGGCTTTATTGTTGTAACAATGATCGTTACTCACAAAATAGGGCCTATCCGGAAGAGCAAGAAGAAGGACGATCCGTTTGAATGCGGCATAGAAGTAGTTGGAGATGCTCGTACTCCCATCTCTGTAAAATACTTCCTGGTCGCCATTCTTTTTGTCCTTTTCGACGTAGAAGTTATCTTTATGTACCCTTGGGCCGTAAATTTTAAGAAATTGGGGATGTTGGGTTTTGTTGAAATGGTTCTTTTTATGGCGCTGCTGTTGGCAGGTTTCTACTACATTATCCGGAAAGGGGTTTTGAAGTGGGAAGAGTAAGCCATTTTTCATTTTACTTAGAAAGTCACCTATATGAAATCTTCTGTTGAAATAGTAAAAGCTCCCGAAGGTCATAGTGGAGCTGGTTTCTTTGCCACATCTTTTGACGAAGTCATTGGTATAGCCCGTAGCAATTCGCTGTGGCCCCTTCCCTTTGCTACTTCGTGCTGCGGGATTGAGTTCATGGCAACCATGGGCTCCCACTATGACATTGCCCGCTTTGGTTCAGAGCGGCCTAGTTTCTCGCCCCGGCAGGCCGATATATTGATGGTAATGGGCACTATTGCCAAAAAAATGGCACCTATTGTGAAGCAGGTGTACCTGCAAATGGCCGAGCCACGCTGGGTGATGGCCATGGGTGCCTGCGCATCGAGCGGTGGTATTTTTGATACGTACAGCGTGTTGCAGGGTATTGACCGCATTATTCCGGTAGACGTGTACGTGCCGGGATGCCCACCCCGTCCCGAACAGGTGATCGAAGGCCTGATGCAAATTCAGGAAATGGCCCGTAATGAATCGTTGCGCCGCCGCAATTCTGATGAATACCAGCACTTACTTGAGTCCTATAATATTCAATAGCCTGCCCCTATGCTGACCAATCAGGAAGTAGCCGAAGACCTGATCAAGGAATTCGGTGAGAATGTGTTTGATTTTGAAGAGCCTTTTGGATTATTGACGCTCACCACTACCCGGGAGCAGGTTATGCCCATGTTAGAGCATCTTTTCAATCATCAAAAGTTTCAGGCCAATTTTCTGACCGACCTGACCGGAATCCACTATCCCGACTCAGAAGGGAAGGAGTTTGCGGTGGTGTACCATGTCCATAGTTTGGTGCATAATTTCCGGGTTCGCATCAAGGTGTTTCTGGCCGAAGCCGATATCCACATTCCCACGGCAACCGGGTTGTACGCATCGGCCAACTGGATGGAGCGGGAAACCTATGATTTCTTCGGAATTTTGTTTGATGGGCATCCCAATTTGAAACGAATCCTGAACATTGAGGAAATGGATTATTTCCCCATGAGGCGGCAGTACCCACTCGAAGATGCTACCCGCGAGGATAAAATCGATGCGTTGTTTGGGCGCTAAAAATAAGGGTAGAATGATAGAATTTTGAGGGGTACGCCCCCACGGGGAAGTACCCCTCACTCATTCAAAATTGCTGATAATGGCTGATATAGAATTAATCTCGAAAAATAAGCAGCTTTCCAGGGCCAATCAACCCGAGCTAGTTGAGGAGCTGACTACGCTCAACCTTGGTCCGACCCACCCGGCCACGCACGGCATATTTCAGAATATCCTGCAAATGGACGGTGAAATTATTGTGTCCAGCGAGCAAACCATCGGCTACATTCACCGGGCCTTCGAGAAAATCGCCGAGCGGCGACCGTACTACCAGATCACCACCCTCACCGACCGCATGAATTACTGTTCCTCGCCCATCAACAACCTGGGCTGGCACATGACCATGGAAAAGTTTCTGCAGGTGGAGGTACCCAAGCGGGCGCAGTACATCCGAGTCATCATGATGGAGCTGGCGCGACTGTCGGATCACCTGATCTGCAACGGTATCCTGGGAGTGGACACGGGGGCTTTCACGGGCTTTCTGTACCTGTTTGAAAAACGGGAGGAGATTTACGAAATATACGAAGAAGTATGCGGAGCCCGCCTGACCACCAATATGGGTCGTTTGGGCGGAATGGAACGCGATCTTTCCCGGGAAGCGATCCGCAAACTGCGGGCCTTTATCAAGTCGTTTCCACCCGTGATGCGGGAGTTTGAGGCTCTGTTCAACCGGAACCGGATCTTCATGGATCGGGTGATCAATGTTGGGGCCATTTCCGCTGAGCGTGCCCTGAGCTATGGTTTTACCGGCCCCAATCTGCGGGCGGCGGGCGTAGACTACGACGTTCGGGTTATGAATCCCTATTCTTCCTACGAGGATTTTGATTTCATAATTCCTGTAGGCCAAAGCGGTGATACCTACGACCGCTTTATGGTGCGTAACGCCGAGATCTGGGAAAGCCTGCAAAATCATAGAGCAGGCTCTTGAAAACCTGCCCGAAGGTCCTTACTATGCCGATGCTCCGGAGTATTACCTGCCTCCCAAAGATGCGGTATATTCCAACATGGAAGCGCTGATTTACCATTTCAAGATCGTGATGGGTGAAATTGACGCTCCGGTCGGAGAAATATACCATGCCGTAGAAGGCGGCAACGGCGAGTTAGGCTTCTACATGATCAGTGACGGCGGACGTACTCCGTATCGCTTGCATTTCCGTCGGCCCAGCTTTATTTATTACCAGGCTTTTCCCGAAATGTGCGTTGGAAGTACCCTTTCGGATGCCATTGTGATCATGAGTAGCATGAACGTCATAGCGGGCGAACTGGACTCGTAAATTTGTTGAGAAACCCTCCGGAGGTGTACCTTGACCAGGCACTTTTTAACGGAAGAAAATATACTTTGAAAGAAAATGACCGAACTAGCTAATCCGATAGCCTTTACACCGGAACGACTGGCCAAAGTGAAGGAAATGATTGCCCGTTACCCCGAAGGAAAGCAAAAATCAGCCCTGCTGCCCGTCCTGCACGTAGCGCAGGAACAATGGGGATGGCTAAGCAGCGAGGTGATGGATCATGTAGCCGAGCTATTGAGCATTCAACCCATAGAGGTGTACGAAGTGGCCACCTTCTATACCATGTTCCACCTGGATCCGGTTGGAAAGCACGTGATCGAATATTGCCGTACGGGTCCCTGTTGCCTGATGGGTGCCGAAAGTGTGTACGATCACTTACAGAACAAATTGGGTATCAAAGCGGGCGAGACTACTCCTGACGGTCTTTTTACTCTTAAAGAAGTCGAATGCCTGGCCGCTTGCGGATGGGGGCCGGTATTTCAGATACGGGAAAAATACTACATGAACCTGACCAATGAGAAGGTAAATGAAATAATTGACCAACTGAGCGTATAAAGTTCGGAGAGGCCGCATAATTCTATAATAACAATGGCAAGAAAAATTCTGACCGAGCATATCAACGTTCCTGGCATCGAGAATCTTGATGTGTACCGGAAGCATGGCGGCTACACGGCCCTCGAAAAAGCGCTAAAACCATGACTTCCGAGGAAGTAGTGGAAGAGGCGAAAAAATCCGGCGTTCGAGGCCGGGGGGGAGCTGGTTTCCCCATGGGCATGAAATGGGGCTTCCTGGCTAAGCCCGAAGGTGTACCCCGTTACCTGGTGTGCAACGCCGACGAATCGGAGCCGGGTACTTTCAAGGATCACCACCTGATGAAGTCCATCCCTCACCTACTCATTGAGGGAATGATCATAGCGAGCTACGCGCTGGGTGCCCACAAGTCGTTCATCTACGTACGGGGCGAGCTCATGTACGTGATCCATATTCTGGAAAAAGCCATTGCCGAAGCAAAAGCCAAAGGGCTGCTGGGCAAGAATATCCTGGGGACTCGGGCTATGACCTCGAACTGATCGTGCACCCAGGTGGAGGAGCCTACATCTGCGGCGAAGAAACCGCATTGCTCGAATCTCTGGAAGGCAAGCGGGGCAACCCGCGCAACAAGCCTCCTTTCCCGGCCGTAAAAGGACTCTATCAATCCCCTACGGTGGTCAACAATGTGGAGTCCATTGCGAACATGCCCTGGATTATCAACAATGGGGGCGATGCGTACGCAGCCGTAGGCATCGGCCGCAGCACCGGAACCAAACTCATTTCGGCATCCGGCCACATCAAAAAGCCCGGCGTGTACGAGATCGAACTGGGCCTTTCGGTGGATGAATTCATGAATTCCGACGAGTACTGCGGCGGCATCCGCGACGGGCACCAGCTGAAAGCGCTGGTGGCGGGTGGGTCGTCCGTACCCATCATTCCGGCGCATCTGGTATACAAAACCGCTAACGGCGAAGACCGCCTGATGAGCTACGAGTCGCTGTCTGACGGGGGGTTTGCTACGGGTACCATGCTGGGATCGGGCGGCTTCATCGTTTTTGACGAAACTGCCTGCATCGTGCGCAACACCTGGAACTTCTCCCGTTTCTACCACCACGAGTCCTGCGGACAGTGCAGCCCTTGCCGCGAGGGCACCGGCTGGATGGAGAAAGTACTGCACCGGCTGGAACACGGCCACGGCAGCATGCACGACATCGACCTGCTGGTAGATGTAGCCAAAAAGATAGAAGGAAATACCATCTGCCCCCTGGGCGACGCCGCCGCCTGGCCCGTAGCCAGTGCGATCCGTCACTTCCGCCACGAATTCGAGTGGCACGTGACGCATCCGCACGAAGCCACCCAGCCGGGAGCCGTGTACATGGGCGAGGGGGTATTAGTTTAATTCTGAATGAGTGAATGATAGAATGATAGAATAAAAAGGTAAGCGTTTATTCTATCATTCTATCATTCAAAATTCTATTATTGACCCACATGGAAGAGATAAAAACACAAGGATTCAAAGTAACCATTGACGGCATAGAAGTCGAGGTGGCGCCGGGTACCACTATCATGCAGGCAGCTCGCCGGATTGCGGAAGCGGATGCTTCACAAAACTACCTGGTGCCTCCGGCCATGTGCTACTATGAGCCGCTCAAAGGCAGTGGAGGCAAATGCAGGGCTTGTTTGGTCAGAGTAGCGCAGGGCTCAGCCAAAGATACCCGCCCGATGCCCAAGCTGGTGCCTTCGTGCATTACCCAAGTGCAGGATGGGATGGTGGTAGAAAATGCCTCCAACCCGTCGGTACTCGAAGAGCGCAAAGGAATCGTGGAGTTTCTGCTACTGAACCACCCGCTCGACTGCCCCATTTGCGATCAGGCGGGGGAGTGCCATTTGCAGGATTTTGCCTTTGAGCATGGCTCCGTCAAGACCCGCTACGAGGAAGAGCGCCGTACCTTCGAAAAACACGACATCGGGCCATACATTCAGCTCCACATGACGCGCTGCATCCTGTGCTACCGCTGCGTGTATACGGCCGATCAGATTACCGAGAAGCGTGTACACGGCGTGCTGGGCCGGGGCGATGCCGCCGAAATAAGTACCTATATCGAGAAGGCCATCGACAATGATTTCTCGGGCAATGTCATTGATGTATGTCCCGTGGGTGCCCTGACCGACAAAACCTATCGTTTCAAAAACCGCGTGTGGTTTTCCAAGCCCGTCGATGCCCACCGCGACTGCGATAAATGCAGTGGTCGTGTGACGCTCTGGTACCGGGGTGAGGAAGTGATCAGGGTAACGGCCCGCAAAAACGTGTGGGGTGAAGTGCAGGAGTTTATCTGCAATACCTGCCGTTTCGAAAAGAAAAAAACCAGCGACTGGGTCATTGAAGGGCCCACCAAGGTACAGCGGAGTTCGGTAGTATCGGCCAACAAGTACCGGGCCGACCTGGTAACAAAGCCTGATTTTGCTTTGAAACTTGCAGCCTCACAGTACAAGCCCATTGATGACTCGAGGCCTTACATTACGGACGATGAAACGATCCGGCAGCTGAGTATAGAAAATAATGAGAAGGCCAATCACCGGTCTTTGGCAGAAAGCAACGAAAACTAAGGGAAAAAGACGAAGGGTGTAAGGTAATCAGTATTTGGTGTCCACTACACGGGTTTCTTTATCCATTCAGCAGCCCAAAAGTCATATTAAGATTTAGAACAATTACGATGGAGCTAACCGTATTTATTATCAAGTCAATCATCATTCTGGTGATATTTGGGCTTACCCTGCTGATCGCCATGTACTCTACCTATGGAGAGCGCAAGGTGGCCGGTTTTATACAAGATCGCCTCGGCCCCGACCGGGCGGGACCCTGGGGGTTATTGCAGCCACTGGCGGATGCTGGTAAAATGTTCTTCAAAGAAGACTTTATTCCGGCCCAAGCTAACAAGTGGCTGTTCATAGCCGGTCCCTGCCTCGCTATGCTCACCGCGTTGATGTCGAGTGCCGTGATACCCTTTGGCAGTACCTTACGCTACGATGGAATAGAAGTAGCAGTACAGGCCATCGAAGCCAACATCGGTATCCTCTACATTTTTGGCGTGGTATCGCTGGGAGTGTATGGAATTATGGTGGGTGGATGGGCTTCCAACAACAAATTTTCGCTGCTGGGTGCCATTCGGGCCGCTTCACAGAACATCAGTTATGAGGTAGCCATGGGGCTATCCATCGTAGCTATCCTGATGATGAGCGAATCGCTTTCTGTCGGTGAGATCGTGGCGCAGCAACATGGCGGTAACTGGAACGTGTGGTATCAGCCCCTGGGCTTTATCATCTTCCTGACCTGTGCCTTTGCCGAGTGCAACCGTACTCCCTTCGATTTGCCCGAGTGCGAAACCGAGCTCGTAGGAGGCTACCATACCGAGTACAGCAGCATGAAGCTGGGTTTTTACCTATTTGCGGAGTACATTAACATGTTTGTGTCGTCGGCGGTGATGTCGGCCCTGTACTTTGGGGGCTATAATTACCCCGGTATGGATTGGGTATATACGCAGTTGACCGGTGCGTTCGGTGATGTGGCCGGCCACAATGTAGCTACCCTCATCGGCACGGCGGTATTCTTTGGCAAGTCGCTGTTTGGCGTGTTCTTCTACATGTGGGTACGCTGGACGCTTCCCCGCTTCCGCTACGATCAATTGATGAACCTGGGCTGGAAGGGGCTGATCCCGCTGGCTATTCTGAATATTCTGATTACGGGCGTAGGTGTGCTGTTTGTACAGCCCGCTCTGACGGCCCTTTTGAAATAATTAAAGACTCGTGCTATGCAACTGACCAACCGCTCTAAGCAAGTTAGTAATAAAGAAATGACCTTTGCCGAACGGATCTATCTGCCGGCCATCGCGTCGGGAATGGCGATTACCATCAAGCACTTTTTCCAGAAAAAAGTTACGATCCGCTATCCCGAAGTAAAGCGGTACCTGGGCCCCGTATTTCGGGGACGGCACGTGCTAAAGCGCGACGAGCAGGGCCGGGAGCGCTGTACGGCCTGCGGGCTGTGCGCGGTAGCGTGTCCGGCGGAAGCCATCTCAATGGTTGCCGAAGAACGCCAAAAAGGCGAAGAGCACCTGTACCGCGAAGAAAAATATGCGGCGGTATACGAAGTGAACATGCTGCGCTGCATTTTCTGTGGGCTGTGCGAAGAGGCTTGCCCCAAGCAGGCCGTATACCTTCGTCATGATGAGTTTGTGCCGGTGTTTACCGAGCGCGATCAGGTGATTTGGGGGAAAGATTTGTTGGTAGAGAACATGAACAATCGGTATTTGCGCAAGGCCTGGACTAAGGAAGAGGCTCATGCGCAAGACCGCATGCAAGCCGAAGGCATAACCAACGAACCGGAGCCCCGGGCCATTCCCTGATCCAATCGCAACTGGCCCCTGACGGCTACCAACCTATTACCTCTTTCCCATGAATCCAACGCTATCTTTATTTTATTTTCTGTCGTTTCTGACGGTCCTTAGCGCGTTGATGGTGATTATGTCCCGCAATCCCATCCACAGTGTGCTTTACCTTATTCTGACATTTTTCTGTTTGTCGGGCCATTACATATTGTTGAATGCTCAGTTTCTGGCGGCGGTCAATATCATCGTGTATGCGGGGGCCATCATGGTACTGTTTCTGTTCGTGATTATGTTCCTGAACATGAAGGAGGACGACGAAAAACTGAATACCAATGTTACCAAAGTAGCTGCCGCAATTGTAGCCGGTACCATTTTTATCATCCTTTTCGGAGCGTATCGCAAATCGCAGGTAGGTACCTACAACCCCTATGACTATGACTCGCAGACGGGTATGGTGGAGAACCTGGGTCAGGTACTTTTCCGCGAATACCTGTTGCCCTTTGAGCTTGCTTCCATCCTTTTTCTGATTGCGATGGTCGGAGCTGTGATGCTCGGGAAACGCGAAATGGGCGAACGGCATTTTTAGAAAAACAAAGCCTCCTTTTTATAACGGAGCATGCTATACGTAAGCATGCTCCGTTTTGTTTTTGGCTCACAAGCCTATCCGGCCTAAGGACCACCCAATCACTCCGAGGCCACTACTGATTTCTTCATCACCTTCCCCAACACCAAATCCGCTCCTTTTTCCCCAATCATAATCGCCGTAGCATTGGTATTTCCGGCAATGATGCGCGGCATGATGGAGGCATCTATTACCCGCAGGCCTTCGATGCCGTGTACCCGCAACTGCTCATCCACTACGGCCCCCTCGTCATTTCCCATCTTGCAGGTACCCACGGGGTGGTATACCGTTTCCAGGATCTTCTTAATGTGCAGAATCAGGGCTTCGTCTGAACTACGGTCGGGTGGGGCGATGACTTCCTTTCGGTAAGGGTCAAATGCCGGTGCTTCCATGAGTTCAATGGCTCTTTTGGTGCCTGACAGCAGTGTTTTTAGATCGTCTTCCTCCGACAGAAAATTAGGCTGAATCAGCGGTGCGTCGGTGGGGTTGGCGGAGCGGAGTCCTACATAGCCGCGACTTCTGGGTTTCAGAAGTGTGGGAAGGATCGTATAACCGCTGCTCCGCGGAAAGGTGTTGAGGTCATACAAATCCCCTTTGTAGTCGTTCCCCAGATGGATGGGCGAAAAATGAAACTGAAAATCCACCGGATCGGGCGACTCCGTGATTTTGGTAAACGCCACGGCTTCCAGGGGGCCCAGCGTGAAGGGTCCTTTTTTGAATAAGCCGTAGTTCAGCAGCCCGATCAGCTGCCGGAGCGGACTCAGTTCCGTATTGGGCAAAGGAATCGTTGCCAGCGAGCTTACGGGCAGAAACAGATGATCCTGTAAGTTTTTCCCTACGCCGGGTAAATGCTTTTTCAGCGGGATGCCGTGCTTTTTCAGTTCTTCGGCTTCCCCAACGCCCGACAGCATCAGCAGCTGCGGCGAATTGAACGATCCCGCCGAGAGAATGACTTCCTTAGCCGCATAGGCCGTCTGCGTGCTGTTCGAGCCAATCATGAATTCCACCCCCGTGGCGCGGTCGTTCTCGATCAGTACCCTTCGGGTAAGTGCTTTAGTGATTACTTTCAGATTGGGACGCTTCATAGCCGGTACCAGAAACGCCCGGGCCGCGCTGTGGCGTTTGAAATTTTTGATGGTAAACTGAAACAACCCCGCTCCGCTCTGCTGCGCTCCGTTGTAGTCCTGGTTCGCGGGAATCCCCTTCTCTACGCAGGCCTGCACGAAAGCATCGGCTACGAGCGTGCGGTAGCCCTGCGCGAAGGTAATATTCAACTCGCCGTCTTGCCCGTGGTAGTCATTGTGGATCTGCTCGTTGTGCTCCGAGCGCTTGAAGTAAGGTAGTACTTCCTCGTAGCTCCATCCACCATTCCCGCATGCCGCCCATTCGTCGTAGTCGGCGCGGTTGCCGCGTACGTAGGCCATGGCGTTGGTAGAACTGCATCCACCCAGGGTTTTGCCCCGGGGCAGGTACAGGCGGCGGTCTAGCACGTGCGGCTGCGGTTCGGTGGAGTAGGCCCAGTCTACCTTCGTGCGGTTTAGTTTGGAGTAGGCCGCCGGAATATGGATTTCCAGTTTGGTATCGGGACCACCGGCTTCCAGCAGCAGTACGGATACCGCCGGGTCAGCCGACAGGCGATTAGCCAGTACGCAGCCGGCCGAACCGGCCCCAATGATGATATAGTCAACGTGCATGAGGGTAGAAAATCAAATAGGTACAAACCAGAAATCTAATCCTGAATGTATCTATAAAAAGTCCACAAAGCAACTCTATTTCAGATACTTCTTCAACCCACATTTCTTCAAATCCCTTATTCCCTCCACTAACAGCTTGGCGTTGAGTTCGGCACCCTGCCGCGACGTATGCGTATCGTCGGCAGGGGTAAAATACTGTTGCTTCACCTCGGCGGGTGGGATAGGGTCGTAAGCGCGGGCCACCCGCTCGTACAGATCAATGAAGTAGGCACCGTTAGACGCCGCCACGGCCTGTGCCCACTGCGGGTAGCTGTCGGTGGGGCGTACGATGCGCCCGTTCTCCCAGTTATTGCGCGGAATGGGCGAGCAGATGATCGGAATCGCCCCCTTGGCTTTGGCTTCGTCCACGTACTTGCGCATGTACCAGCCGTAGGTATGCACGGTTTCGTGCTTGTGGGTGATCAGGTTGTCAATTTCCTCCGACTCCCCGCCCAGGCCCTTAATGGTACCCCGTGCGCGCAGTGTGTCATTAACGGGGCTGGCGTCGTTGTGTCCAAACTGCATCAGTAGGTAGTCGCCCTTTTTCAGCTCGGCCAGTACCTTGTCCCAGCGGCCTTCGCTGATAAACGTCCGGCTCGACCGCCCCCCGATGGCGTGGTTGTGGAGACTGATGCGGGTCGTATCAAAGTACTGCGGTAACATGCTCCCCCAGCCCCATTGGCCGTTTTCGCCCTTGCCGGAGCCAGTTTTGACCGTAGAGTCGCCGATGATGTATAAGCTCACGGGCGCAGGCCGCGTGAGGGCCAGAAGTACTGAACAGCCGAGGGCGAAAAAGATGAATGAGTATCGGTTTAGTTTCATAGTTGTAAATATAACGTAGACAAGGCTGAAAGAGCTGCCTGCGTGCCTGAAACAAAGCTGCAGCCTTAACAAAGTCCTGTCAGATTTTAAAAACCTGACAGGGATACTAGTCAGGGGTACTTTTACGGCTTCAGCAGTACCTTCCCCCAACGCCCGTGCGCCTCGGCGTGGTCAACGGCTTTGGCGATGTCGTCCAGGCTGTAGGTAGCTTCCACGGGTAGCTCCACCTCACCGCTGGCCAGCCATCCGATGACGTGTTGGGCCAGTTCGGCGCGGGATTGGGGCGAGGCAGTGCGCATGAGTTCGCTGAGCCAAAAGCCTTTGATGGTGATGCCTTTGAAGATCATCAGGCCAATATCCATCTTGGGGAGTTGCCGACTCAGCAGACCGAATACCAGCATTTTGCCGCCCTGGGCTACGCACCTCATGGCCTCTTCGGTGGTGTGGCCCCCTACCGAGTCCAGTACGCACTTCACGCCCCTGCCGCCGGTGATCTGATGTACCCGCTGGGGGAGCTTCTCGGTTTCGGTATTGACTACCTCGTCCAGGCCAAGTTCCTTCAACTCTTCGTTGAGGTCGTCGCGGCGCACGGTACCGATGGTTTTGATGCCTTTTTTCTTACAGAGCTGAATTACCAGCTTCCCGTAGGCCGAGCCACAAGCCGTGATCAGCATCCACTCGCCGGCCTCCACCCCTGACTCCTCCACCATGGCGTAGGCCGTAAACGGATTGACGAAAAGCTGAGCGGCCATGTCGTCGGGGATGGCGTCGGGCACGGGCATAGCGCTGTGCTGATGCACGAGGGCGTATTCGCTCCAGGTACCCACGGTGTTAAAACTTACGCGGCTTCCCACGGGTAGCCGTACCCCTTCGCCGACGGCCTCTACTACGCCCACTCCCTCAAAACCCGCCCCTGAAGGAAACGAAGGATGTAGTCCGTACTGGCCATTTACAAACGATATATCCGATGGGTTAACCGGGCTGGCCAATACTTTTATTAAAACTTCGCCGGCGGCGGGCTGCGGTATGGATTTTTCGGCGATGTAAAGTACCTCTTGGGGCGCGCCGGCCTTGTCAAACAAAATGGTTTTCATGAATTGATGATTAGTGAAAGAATACAAATTTAACTTTTTCCTGAAAAAATTAGACCCTCCTTTGCAATTGCCTGTGGATAAACAGGTAGTTAGGCACTTTAAAAAGTCTTTTCTAACTTTATTGCTTTAACAATAACATTTGCATGTCCGAATTTCAAGCGTACCTTCAACTAGGATTTGAACACATTACCGACCCAAAGGGGTATGACCATATTTTGTTTGTTGTGGCCTTGTGTGCTATTTATACACTCAGGGATTGGAAAAAGGTATTGATTCTGGTTACGGCGTTCACGATTGGGCATTCCATTACGCTGGTTTGGCTACGTTACAGATTGTTTCGTTCCGGCCGGATGTCATTGAATTACTGATTCCAATCACTATATTGATTACGGCCATTGTGAATATGGCCCACCGGATTCCGGTCACGACGTTGGTCACCAAAGAGAAGAGTTCGCCCCTGCGCTATCCGTTGGCTTTGTTTTTCGGACTCATCCACGGCCTGGGCTTTTCGAATTACTTACAAAGCCTGCTGGGGAACGAGTCAACAATTTTCCAGCCTCTGCTGGCGTTCAACGTGGGTTTGGAATTGGGGCAAATCCTAATCGTTTTGATCGTACTCACACTAGCGTTTGTGGTCGTAGAGTTGATCCGGGTTCCCAAAAGAAGCTGGAACTATGTAGTTTCGGGGATTGTAGCCGGTATGTCACTGTCCCTTATCATGAACAATGACTTATTCCAACAAACCATGAAGACGCTTTTTCAGCGGTAATCTAAGCTTGGGTAGGTCACCCAATAGTAGTAATATAGAATTCGTTTATAGTAGTGACCTGGTAAATTTGTTTTATAATGACCTTCATATCAACTATTTAAAAAGAAGCTATTGGCCACGAGCTCGTAGCCAATAGCTTCTTTTTAAAATCTTTATTCATTCAAACTAAATCTAAATTAAGTAACATCCATGAAAAAAGTACTTCTCCTGGTGGTAGCTTTCCTGATAGCTGGGGGTGTTTGGGCGCAGCAAGGCGGCAACCCCTCTAACTACAATGCCAATACCACCTTTGAGCAAATGGGCACCGCCCTACCTACGCCCAATACGTACCGAACGGCCTCGGGTGCCCCCGGTAAGGAATACTGGCAGCAACGCGCCGACTACGACATCAAAGTAGAACTGGACGACGAAAAGCAGCGAATCATCGGATCGGAGATGATCACATTTTTCAACAACTCCCCCGACGAATTGAAATACATCTGGCTGCAACTGGATCAGAATTACTTTGCCAAAGAGTCTGTCGGTGGAAGTACCCGTACGGGTACCCTCAACGAACGGGGAGCCAGCGCTTCCCAGTTGCAGGGTCTCAACGCGCCCCGAGGCGTGAATCTTGATCCCAAGAAGGAGTATGGCTATCAGATTACGGCGGTGAAAGACAAAGCCGGTAAGGTACTGCCCTACACCATCAACGGTACCATGATGCGCATTGACCTGCCCACGGTGCTGAAGCCGGGCGGTAACTTTGTATTCAATGTCGACTGGAATTACAACATCACGGAGTACTATGGCCGTAGTGGCTATGAGTTTTACGAAAAAGACGGCAACTACAACTACTTCATTGCCCACTGGTTTCCGCGTCTGGCTCCCTACGACGACGTAAACGGCTGGCAGCACAAGCAGTTCCTGGGGCAGGGCGAGTTTGCGCTGATTTTTGGAAACTACAAGGTAGCCATCACCGTACCCGACGACCACGTGGTAGCCGCCTCGGGCGAGTGCCAGAACTACGCACAGGTACTGACCAACGATCAGAAGAAGCGCCTGAAGGACGCCGAAACCGCCACGACACCGGTAATCATCGTGACGCAGGAGGAGGCCATCGCCAACGAAAAAACCAAGCCCACCGGTAAGAAAACCTGGGTGTACAAGGCCGACAACGTGCGCGACTTTGCCTTCGCCAGCAGCCGTAAGTTTATCTGGGATGCCATGAAAACCGACGTATACGGCAATGGCCGCAAGATATGGTCTATGTCGTTTTATCCCAAAGAGGGCAACCCCCTGTGGGAGCAGTACTCGACCCGCGCCGTGGAGCATACCCTGCGCTCCTACGGGAAGCGTACCTTTGAGTACCCCTATCCGGTAGCTATTTCCTGCCACGCCACGTCGGGCGGCGGGATGGAGTACCCCATGATTTCGTTCAACGGCGGCCGTCCCGAAGCGGATGGTACCTACAGCGAAAGCACCAAGTACGGCATGATCGGCGTGATCATTCACGAAGTGGGCCACAACTTCTTTCCGATGATCGTGAACTCCGACGAGCGGCAGTGGACCTGGATGGACGAGGGACTAAATACCTTCTGCCAGTACCTGGCCGAGAAAGAGTGGGACTACAACTACCCCACCCGCCGCGGCGAGGCGCAGTCGATCACCGACTATATGGCTTCGGATAAGGCAGTACTTTCCCCCATCATGACTTCTTCCGATAACGTCATCGGCCTGGGTCCCAATGCCTACGCCAAGCCTGCGGCCGGCCTGAACATCCTGCGCGAAACCATCATGGGCCGCGAGCTGTTTGATTATGCATTCAAAGAGTACTCTACCCGATGGATGTTTAAAAGCCCTACGCCGGCCGATTTCTTTCGTACCATGGAAGATGCCTCCGGCGTAGATCTGGACTGGTTCTGGAAAGGCTGGTTTTACGGCGTGCAGCCCGTGGATCAGGACATCGTGAGCGTAGATTGGTTTAGCGTAGATACCCAAAACCCCGAAATCGAGAAAGGCCCTGGCCCGCGAAGAAGCGGCCCGCAAGGCCAAAACCGTTAGCAAAATGCGCGATGCGGAAACTAAGGATCAGACCGTAGTAGCGCAGGATTCGTCCATGGCGGACTTCTACAACCGCTACGATCAGTTTAAAGTAACGCCTCAGGATCGTAAAAAATACGACGATTACCTGGCGAGCTTGTCGCCCGAGGAGCGCGATCTGGTGCAGTCGAATACTAACTTCTATACCCTGAGCCTTAAAAACAAAGGCGGACTGGTAATGCCCGTAATCGTACGAATGGAATTTGAAGACGGTACCGATTCGGTAGCCCGCTTCCCCGCCGAAATCTGGCGCTTCAACGACCAGGATATCCAGAAGGTGATTTCTACCAAGAAGAAGGTGGTACAATGGACACTCGACCCGTATTTTGAAACCGCAGACATCGATACCCAGAACAACTCCTTCCCTCGAATCTCGAAGCCCACTCGCTTCCAGATCTACAAGCAACAGCAATTCCGCCGCCCTGCCAACCCTATGCAGCAGGAGCAACCAAGCGGCGCCGGCCGGCTGGGAACGGGGAACAATAGGTAATTTCGATTGAGAGATTGAGTGATTGAGAGAATTCTGTTCATAGTTCTTGGTTCGTATCTATCATTCCGAGATTGAATTATCCACTCAATCTCTCAATCACTCATTCATAACTAAAAAACATGCCCCTGATCCACCCATCATCGTATCCCGGTCCGCCGCGTTACTTGTTCAATGGGCATTTGCAAACCATTGTGCCGAGTGCGCTGAGGAAGGTGCGTGGACTTGTTTACGAACGGGAGCGGCTGGAATTGGCGGATGGCGATTTTCTGGACCTGGATTGGGTGGATAGGAAGAGCAGGCGGCTGGTGATTATTACGCATGGCCTCGAAGGAAATTCCAGTAAAGCCTATGTGCAAGGTACCGCCAAGCTATTCGCACAGCACGGCTGGGATGCCCTGGCCTGGAACTGCCGCTCGTGTAGCGGGGAGATGAACCGCGCCTTCCGACTCTACAATCACGGCGAAATCGGAGACATTGACCTCGTGATTCACCATGCCCTGCGCACCCGCTCCTACCACGAAATCAGCCTGGTAGGATTTAGTATGGGAGGAAATATTATTTTGAAGTACCTGGGCGTACACGGAAAAGATGTCCCGGAGCAGATCCGCCGAGCGGCGGCGTTTTCGGCACCGACTGACCTACGCGCCAGTGCGGCTATTCTGGATATATCTTCCAATGCGTTTTATAAAAGGCGGTTTTTGAAAAAACTATCCCTAAAAGTACGTCAGAAGGCGGGGCAGCATCCGGGCACGCTGGACATTGCCAAACTCAGTCAGGTGCGCGTTTGGCGCGACTTCGATGAGGCGTTTTCGGCGTCCATCGGTGGTTACCGCGATGCCGACGACTTCTACGAGCAGGCCTCTGCGCTGAACTATATGGCGGGTATTCGGGTACCTACCCTGCTGGTAAACGCCCAGAATGATCCTCTCCTGACGCCCGAGTGCGCTCCCTATTCCCTGGCGGAGTCACATCCGTACGTATACCTGGAAACACCCCAAACGGGCGGACATGTGGCATTTCAGGTAGCGGGTGACGAATACAGCTGGGCTGAACGCCGCGCCCTGTCTTTCCTTAGCGAGTAACTACGAATCTTTCTATTCCTAAAACCTGATCCATGAACATTGTTTATTTAGATGGTTACACCCTGAACCCCGGTGATCTGAGCTGGCAACCCCTCGAAAAGCTGGGAGAATTGAAAGTATATGATCGTACATCCGCCGATAAACTGCTGGAACGAGCGTCGGAGGCGGACATCGTACTTACGAACAAAGTGGTGCTATCACAGGAAACACTACAAAGCCTGCCCCGACTCAAGTACATAGGCGTGACTGCCACCGGCTACAACAACGTGGATCTCAACGCGGCCCGCCGACAGGGTATCACCGTTACAAACGTAAAAGGATACAGCACCCCCGCAGTGGCGCAGCATACGTTTTCGCTGCTGCTGGCCTTGACCAACCACACCGAGTTGCACAGCCAAAGCGTCCGACAGGGCGATTGGGTCAGCGCACCGGACTGGTGTTACTGGAAAACACCCCTCGTAGAACTAGCTGGCAAGACCATGGGTTTGATCGGATTAGGTGATATCGGTACGCAGGTAGCGCGCATTGCGTTGGCTTTTGGTATGCGCGTACTGGCGCACCGCAAAAGCAAGGCTTCGGCGGGTGATGGGATTGAACTGGTTGAATTAGAACAACTCTTCCGGGAGAGCGACGTAGTGAGTCTGCATTGTCCGCTTACCAGCGAGACCAGTGAAATAATAAATAAACAGTCCCTGGCTTTGATGAAACCTGAGGCCTATCTGATCAATACTGGCCGGGGAGGCTTGCTAAATGAAAAGGAAGTCGCGGCCGCGCTCAATGACGGTAAGCTGGCCGGGGCGGCCCTGGATGTGCTTTCTACGGAGCCCCCCAGCGCCGACAATCCCTTGCTATCGGCTACCAACTGCCTCGTTACTCCCCACATAGCCTGGGCTCTGTACGAGTCCCGCACCCGACTATTAGAATTAGCGGCTGAAAATATAGCTGCGTTTATGAAAGGTGACCCCATCAACGTGGTGAATTGATCAGGGATTCGCCAGCTGCATCAAATCTTCGATTTTATTGATAATGACGGTATTGGGCGAAAGCTGAATGTCTTGTCCCACGATCTGATACCCGGTAAGCAGAATCGTCGCCTCGGAAAAACGGGCGGCTAGTTTATCCACATACCCCTGCACCTCACTGCTGGACGGCACGGCCGTAATAGACGTAAAGAGGTAGTCGGGTTGGTGCAGCTTGTAGGCAAACTCAATCTCAGCGAATGGCAGTGTTTGTCCCAGGTACACAACCTTGTGGTTTCGGGCCCTGATGATGTAGTTGGCGAAAAGTAACCCCATTTCGTGGAGTTCGCCTTCCGGCAAAAACATAAGGAACTTTTTGGAAGTAGGCGTTTGCTTCACCACCTGCCCGTCAATAGCTACGATTACTTTCTGACGAATAAGGTTAGTAATAAAATGCTCCTGGGCCGGTCCAATGGAGCCGGTCACCCATAGCGTGCCAATACGGCTCAGGAACGGATAGATGATATTGATCATCGTATTCTCAAAGCCAAATTGCAGGATATTGGTACTGATTATTTTTTCAAAACGATCCTCGTCCAGATCAATCATCGAAATGGTAAGGGCATGAATCTGATCGGGGTAGTTGAGCTTTTTATCCGAAATAGTCATCACCTCGGAGTTCATCTCTTCCGAAGCCATCTTGGATATTTCCGAAATCTTGTAGCCATGATCTTTGAGCAACGAGATATTCAGTACGAGTTTCAGATCTTGATCATCGTAGAGTCGGATATTGGTATCTGTTCTTTTGGGGGAAATAATATTGTAACGCTGCTCCCAAATGCGTAGGGTGTGGGCTTTTATTCCGGATAGTTGTTCGAGATCACGTATTGAATAGCTACTCATGGGTTTTTCATAAGATGGGTTTTACATTATTGAGACGTACATTCAAAACCTACTGGCGAATTGGCTTGATTTTGAACCTGCTGTTAACAGTGGGAATTCTATTTAACCGACCTCTGAATTGGCTTCAGCGGAAAAAGCGCTTTTGCATATTTTTCCCAAAGTATTGGGTTTTACTACACTGCATAAAACTGATATAGAAAGCAAATGTTCAAATAATTGTTAATCAACAAAATGAAGGAAATTGTTAAGGCCGAAAAATAAAAATTGCAACCCTAGAAGCAAAGGAGCGAGGGCATTCGTTTTTTTGAAAGGAAGAGAAAAGAAAGCCAAAAATAATACCGCCGATATGCCATACCACGCTATATAATTCTGCAAGGGAATCACGTTGCCCTGCCACTGCCAGAAATCCAACCGAATGGCGACCGGCTCTATACACACATCGAGAATGGTCATGAGCGCCGCGGCTACGGCCACTTTCAGGAGTTTTGTACCTGGAAGCCGATCCGCCAGGCTCCCACACAGATAGGTTAGCATCAGCCAATTGATCCCGATTATGAGGGGTACTTCCGCCAGCTTCAATCCCAGGGCTGGGCCGTAGGCATACTCACCAAAGATCAGGCCGGTGTGAACCCCCGCCACTTCGATCAGAAATCCCACCCCGAAAGCCAGCGCACAGTACACCAGGAAAGCGGGACGCCAATCCGTATGGAAAAGTAGCAGCAATGCCAGAGAAGCCAATAAATTGAAGGGGATCAGGATGCGAAAATAGGGTTCCAGCAGGGGAATGTTTAGTCCAATGATTCCGGCCAGGTACATCAGAGGCAGGATAATGAAGATCACCCGGCGGACTCTCGGTGATACGGGTGGTGATGCTGAAACCATACGAATACGTTAAAAAAAAACCCCGACTTAGCGGGGTTTTACCTTTGGGAGAAAGACGGGGTTCGAACCCGCGACCTTCGGAACCACAATCCGACGCTCTAACCGGCTGAGCTACAATCTCCGTTTTGGAGTGGCAAAATTATGAAAAAGGATTGCAGCTTACAACGTTCTTGGAGAGAATTTTTTGAAAGCTGCAATCCGGATCATGTAATCAGGAAGTTAAGGATTATTTGGCCGCCTGATAATTGGCGTTCGCAGCTTCCCAATCCACTACATTCCAGTAGGCATCCACGTAATCGGGACGCTTGTTCTGGTATTTGAGGTAGTAGGCATGTTCCCACACGTCAAGGCCGATTACCGGCGTACCCTTGGACTCGGCCAGATCCATCAGCGGATTATCCTGATTAGGAGTCGACGAAACGGCAAGATCACCGCTCTCGGTAACGATGAGCCACGCCCATCCCGATCCAAAACGGCCGCCAGCGGCTTTCTTGAATTCATCTTTGAAAGCATCAAAGGATCCAAATTTGGCGTCAATTGCCCGGGCGAGTTCGCCGGTTGGGGTTCCGCCTCCTTTACCCGAAAGGGTTTTCCAGAAGAAAGAGTGATTCCAGTGTCCCCCGCCGTTGTTGCGTACTGCGGTGGGTAACGTGCTTATTTTAGAAAGCAATTCTTCGATGCTTTTGCCTTCCATCTCCGAGCCGGCTACGGCTGCATTCAGATTATTTACATAGGCCTGGTGGTGACGGTCATGGTGGATTTCCATGGTCATTGCGTCGATATTAGGTTCCAGGGCGTCGTTAGCGTAAGGTAAGGGGTCTAAGGTAAATGCCATTTTAGTTTGGTTTTATAGGATAAAAAATAAATATTTCTACTGCTTCTTCTAACAGAAGATTCGGAATTTATGTTCTTAGCCGTTTGAAAAAATTCAGAATCAACGCCTGAGACTCATCGGCAAGAACTCCCCCCACGAGCTTGGTTCTTGGGTGGAGGAGGGAGGTGGAGATACGGGAAAATCCTCTTTTTTCATCGGGTGCTCCGAACACAACAGTTCCTACTTGTGCCCAAAAAAGCGCGCCAGCGCACATCACACAAGGCTCCAGCGACACATACAGTGTGCAGTCGGGAAGGTACTTGGCTCCCAGGTACTCCGAGGCGGCGGTGAGGGCCAGCATTTCGGCGTGGGCGGTCACATCACTCAGTCGTTCGGTTTGGTTGTAGCCTTTCCCAATAATTTGCCGTTTGCACACGACGAGAGCCCCAACGGGTATTTCACCCTCGTCAGCGGCCTTTTGTGCCAGCTCCAGCGCCATGGCCATATAGTATTCGTCCGAAAATAACCTCATACTGCCTTGCCATAAAAAAAGCGAGAGGCGTTCCCTCTCGCTTCCGAAAAAAATACTGTTTGAAGTTAATCAATTTTCAGAATCCGGCTAACCCCCGTATGGGCACCGTTCTCTATCCTTAGGAAATAAATTCCCGCGGGCTGGGAAGTAAAGTCTACGTCGGTGCGCGAGCTGTGCAGTTTGCTATCCAAAACGGCCCTTCCCTTTATATCGAAAACCCGCAGGGTAGCTTCCCCTTTTTCCAGCGGTTCGTTTACCTCCACTACGCAGATCGTTTGTACCGGGCTAGGATAAACCTTCAGCCAACTCGCGACCGGCAATACCGGCTCAATACCCAAAATAGGATCTACCTGCACCCGCGCCGTACCCACTACTTTACCAACACCGCATTGGTTCGTTACCGAAGTAATCGTATAGGTAGTAGTGGTGGAGGGCTTAACTGGTATTACGAAAGGCGTGATACTGGTCGTTATGGAGGAGTCGCGAACACCATTTCTGAACAAAAAAGTCCATGGGCTTTCGCCCGTGAAGGCAATGCTAACCGAGGTAGATTCTCCAATCAGGATGGTCGTAGCACCAGAAATGGTAGCTGTCGGGAGCGGTTTCACGGTTATGTTCACCGGGCTTATGCTACCTTGTATGATGGTTTGAGGGCTTTCTCCAACGATCCGCACAAAATAGTTTCCGCCTTTGGTGGTATCGGGTATGGTGGCTACCACCTCATTACCATTTCGCACACTGGGAATGGTCTTAAAATCCGCCGGATTGCTGCTTAGCGAGATCTGAGCATTGAATTTATTGGTGGACACAAACTCACCCGATGCCTGGAAAGGTATCGTGAAGGTTCTGCCTGCGCACAAGCTGGCCGGAGTGGGGTTGCCGGTGCTGACGGTGGGAATGCGAACCGTCACGATGGCGCTACCATTCGGAATCCCTTTGCCACAGGAATTGGATACTTCCAGCACCACATAGGTGGTGGTAACCAAAGGAGATACCGAAATGGTGAGGGGGTTCTTGGTCTCGCCTTTGCCCGATAAGTTGTTGGAAAGGGTATAGTCCCAAGGGCCGTCTCCGGTAAACGTCAGGGTTATCTGGGCCGATTGTCCGAGGGCAATCGAATTGTCACCGCTGATTGTAGCAGAAGGAAGGGGCTTCACCCGAACATCGATTTTTTCTTTCGGACTTTCGCAGCCATTGCTGCCGGTTTGAGTCACGTAAAATGCGTAGCTGCCTACATTGGCCGTAAAGGGTATGAAGGGATTGGTCTGTGACTCGGCGGCCGTAGCCTCACGGTACCATTTCAGTTGGCTCCCCTGCGCGGTAAGCGGCGGTGCGGTAGCGTTCTGGCAGTATTCCAGCGGAGTGGTGACGGTAGGCTTCGGGGTAGTATTGATGCGTATGGTTATTCTCGACCGGTCCCCTTCGCATCCTTCCAAACTTTGGCTAACGTAGTAAGAGGTTTCACCGCCGGTTAGGGTAGAGGGAATGGGAGCAGCTCCCGCTCGGGTACCTCCGGTAGCGCTAGTACCGTACCAGTTTAGTACTGCACTGGTTTCCGGAGTAGCGGTTAGGGGGCTTGGGGTAACAAATTGGCAGTATTCGATCAGGGGAGTTACCACCGGCAGAACGGGCAGGCGTTTCACCCTAACCTTAATGGCAGCCCGACCCCCTTCGCAGCCTTTGGCGGTTGACTGGCTCACGTAGAAGGTGGTTTCACCTGCATTTTTCAGGTTTACCGTGGGTGCGGTATTCGTTCCTGTTCCACCAGATACGGCATTGTACCATTTTAGGTTGCTGCCCGTAGCGGTTAATGGAAGGTTATTATCCGTTCTCTCTTGGCAGAATTCCTGTTGGGCTACCACAGTAGGTGTGGCAGGCAGCGGGTTAATCAGAACATCAATTTTGGCACGAGGTCCTTCGCAGGACAAACTTCCCGTTCCAATGGGGTATTGGGCCGTTTCGCTGACGTAGTAGGAAGTGGTGGTCACAACAGTAGTGTTTGGAATAGGGGCTGTGAGTGAAGCCGTACCCCCGTTAGCTGCCAAATACCATTTTAGATTGTTTCCCGAAGCCGTGAGTGGTTGCGCGGTGGCACTTTCGCAATATTCCACCAGGGCAGTAGTGGTAGGAGCCGTTGGAACTGCTTTGATGTCCTGTTCAATGGGTGCCCGGGGGCTTTCGCAATTACTGACCGTTTGGCTCACATAATAGGTGGTGATACCCGGCGTAGCGCTGGAAGGAGTAGGTGGGGAGGAGGCACCCGCTCCGGTTAGGGGAGCAGTATACCATTTCAGAGTTCCGGTGACCCCACTTACCGCTCCGATGAGGGGCAATGCCACGCCTCCCTGGCAAATAGGCGCGGGTGCGGTAATTGTTGGGAGGGCAGGAATTGCTTTGATCAAAACGTCAATTTTTGTTCGATCACTTTCGCAGCCATTTAGGGTTTGAGACACGTAGTAGGATCTAGGGCCAATGGTGGTAGTCGCCGGAATGGGCGCGGTTGCTGTACCCGTACCACCGGAGGCAGTATCGTACCATTTTAGGGCGGCTCCCGAAGCGGTCAGGGCAACGGCGGTTGAATTGTTGCAATACTCGATTTGAGCAGTAGCCACTGGGGCGGGGGGTCTGATAGACGGTAACCACAATGGATGCCTTGGGGCCTTCGCAGCCATTGGTGGTTTGGCTTACCTGGTAGGTAGTCGTACCGGCCGCGGATGTAATAGGCACCGGGGCCGTGGGTAGGCTGCCTCCACTGGACGTGTACCATTTCAAGTCTGTTCCCGTAGCCGTAAGGGCGGTTGCCGTAGCGCCAAAACACAAGGATACTGGACTCGTCACCAAGGGAGCGGCTGGGGTTGTTTTAATGATAACGCGTAGTGCAGCACGGCTACTTTCACAGCCATTTACCGTTTGTGTTACATAATAATCAAAATTACCAACGCTACTCGTGGCAGGGGTTGGGGCTGCGGAAGTTCCGGTACCTCCTGATGAAGATGTGATACCAAAGCAGGTTTGTTCCGGTGGCGGTTAGTGGCGCGGCTCCGGTTCCCTGGCATATTTCCAAGGGGGTAGTGACGGTAGGGGCTCCGGGCGTAGACTTAACCGTTACGTTGATCTGGGCGCGGTTACCCTCGCATCCGTTCTGGGTCTGGCTGACGAAGTAAGAGGTAGTGCCCGTGGCGGCGGTAGAGGGAGTAGGGGCAACCGCCAGCGGGGAGCCGCCCGAGGGGGCGGCGTACCATTTGAGGTTGTCGCCCGAAGCGGTGAGCGCCGACGCAGCTTGGCCCTGGCAATATTCTATCGTGGCGACTACGCCTGGCGGTGGGGTTTGGACGATGCTAATCGTAATGGTGGCCTTGTCGCTTTCGCATCCGTTGACGGTCTGGGTTACCTTGTAGCTAGAGGCGGCCGTGTTGGAGGGCGTCGGAGCCGTGCTACCCAGCGGGGCGTCGTTGGCCGCGTACCAGGTCAGGCCCGTGCCCGTGGCGGTTAAAGGCGCTACGGTGGCCCCAAAGCAATACACATAAGTGGCCGTCACGCCGGGGGGGGTGGGCTTGGGTTTGATGGTTACGTCAATGCCCTTCCTGGGCCCCTCGCAGCCATTGACAGTCTGGCTGACGAAGTAGGAGGTAGTGCCCGCGGCGGCGGTGGAGGGGGTGGGCGCTCCGGCCAGCGGGGAACCGCCCGAGGAGGCGGCGTACCATTTGAGATTGTCGCCGGTGGCCGTCAGCGGCGCGGCTCCGGCTCCCTGGCAGAGCTCCACCGGGCTGGCGGCCGAAGGCGCAGGGGGCGTAGGCTTAACCGTGACGTTGATCTGGGCCCGATTCCCCTCGCATCCATTCTGGGTCTGGCTGACGAAGTAGGAGGTAGTGCCCGCGGCGGCGGTGGAGGGGGTAGGCGCTCCGGCCAGCGGGGAGCCGCCCGAGGCGGCGGCGTACCATTTGAGGTTGTCGCCCGTGGCGGTCAGTGCCGAGGCACCGGCTCCCTGGCAGTATTCCACCGTAGCATTTACGCCAGGTAGTGGGGTCTGATTGATAATGACGGAAATGGTGGCCTTGTCGCTTTCGCATCCGTTGACGGTCTGGGTTACCTTGTAGCTGGAGGCGGCCGTGTTGGAGGGCGTGGGGGCGGTACTTCCCAGCGGGGCGTCGTTGGCCGCGTACCAGGTCAGGCCCGTGCCCGAGGCCGTCAGGGGTGGGATGGAGGCCCCGAAGCAGTAGGAGTAGGTGGCCGTCACGCCGGGGGGGGCGGGCTTGGGCTTGACGGTCACGTCGATGGCCTTCCTGGGCCCCTCGCAGCCGTTGACGGTCTGGCTGACGAAGTAGGAGGTGGTGCCCGCGGCGGCGGTCGAGGGGGTGGGCGCTCCGGCCAGCGGGGAGCCGCCCGAGGAGGCGGCGTACCATTGGAGGTTGTCGCCGGTGGCCGTCAGCGGCGCGGCTCCGGCTCCCTGGCAGAGCTCCACCGGGCTGGCGGCCGTGGGGGCCGCCGGTATGGGCTTGCACGACTCACCGTAATCTGGGTCCGATTGCTCTCGCATCCGTTCTGGGTCTGGCTGACGAAGTAGGAGGTGCTGCCCGCGGCGGCGGTGGAGGGGGTAGGCGCTCCGGCCAGCGGGGTAGCCGCCCGAGGCGGCGGCGTACCATTTCAGGTTGTCGCCCGTGGCGGTCAGGGCCGAGGCACCGCCTCCCTGGCAGTACTCCACCGGAGCATTTGCCGCCGGGGGCTGGGGTCTGGATCGATGCTGACCGAGATGGTGGCCTTGTCGCTCTCGCATCCGTTGACGGTCTGGGTGACCTTGTAGCTGGAGGCGGCCGTGTTGGAGGGCGTGGGGGCGGTACCTCCCAGCGGGGCGTCGTTGGCCGCGTACCAGTTCAGGCCCGTGCCCGTGGCCGTCAGGGGCGGGATGGACGGCCCCGAAGCAGTAGGAGTAGGTGGCCGTCACGCCGGGCGGGGCGGGCTTGGGCTTGACGGTCACGTCGATGCTCTTCCTGGGCCCCTCGCAGCCGTTGACGGTCTGGCTGACGAAGTAGGAGGTGGTGCCCGCGGCGGCGGTCGAGGGCGTGGGCGCTCCGGCCAGCGGGGAGCCGCCCGAGGCGGCGGCGTACCATTGGAGGTTGTCGCCGGTGGCCGTCAGCGGCGCGGCTCCGGCTCCCTGGCAGAGCTCCACCGGGCTGGCGGCCGTGGGGGCCGCCGGTATGGCTTTCACATTTACCGTAATCTGAGCCCGATTGCTCTCGCATCCGTTCTGGGTCTGGCTGACGAAGTAGGGGGTGGTGCCCGCGGCGGCGGTGGAGGGGGTAGGCGCTCCGGCCAGCGGGGAGCCGCCCGAGGCGGCGGCGTACCATTTGAGGTTGTCGCCCGTGGCGGTCAGGGCCGCGGCCCGCCTGCCCTGGCAGTATTCCACCGTAGCATTTGCCGCCGGGGGCTGGGGTCTGGATTGATGCCGACCGAGATGGTGGCCTTGTCGCTCTCGCATCCGTTGACGGTCTGGCTGACCTTGTAGCTGGAGGCGGCCGTGTTGGGGGGCGTGGGGGCGGTACTGCCCAGCGGGGCGTCGTTGGCCGCGTACCAGGTCAGGCCCGTGCCCGAGGCCGTCAGGGGCGGGATGGTCGGCCCCGAAGCAGTAGGAGTAGGTGGCCGTCACGCCGGGGGGGGCGGGCTTGGGCGTGACGGTCACGTCGATGGTCCTTCCTGGGCCTCTCGCAGCCGTTGACGGTCTGGCTGACGAAGTAGGACGTAGTGCCCGCAGCGGCGGTGGAGGGGGTGGGCGCTCCGGCCAGCGGGGAACCGCCCGAGGAGGCAGCGTACCATTGGAGGTTGTCGCCGGTGGCCGTCAGCGGCGCGGCTCCGGCTCCCTGGCAGAGCTCCACCGGGCTGGTGGCCGTGGGGGCCGCCGGTATGGCATTTACCTGAACCGATATGGCTACTTTGCTACTTTCACAGCCGTTGGAGGTTTTCTGCGATACGCTATAATTTTGAGTACCTGCGGAAGCAGTTGAAGGGGTAGGCGCACTAGCTAGTGGCGCATTGCTGCCATCGTACCATTGTAGCGTGTTACCGCCGGAAGCCGTAGCGCTTAGCGCAGTTGCGGGAGCATTTTGGCAATAAGAATAAGTCGTTTGAGCTACGGTTGGCGGGGCAGGCGTCTGCTGAATTGATAGTGCCGTCGGGCCGGTGGTACCCACCACTGCGGGATTACTCGAAACTACCCGTACCTTATAATTGGCGCCATTCTCAACCGTACCGGGGATTGTTACCACCAGTGGACTGGCAGCACCCGAAGGCGAAAGCACAAGGGGAGCTGTAAAATCACCCGAGCTGTTGGAAAGTTGAACGCTGAAGGCGTTACCGGCATTGAAAGTGCCTGTCTGCGTGAAAGGTACAGAAATTGTCGCTGGACCACATATCTGGGTTACGGCCAATGCCCCGGTAGTAATCGTTTGAGCTTGAGACTCACTTATCCACCCTAGTCCAATCAGCCCCGCTATAATCAAGTGAGTAAAACGTCTACACTGCATAAGGTACAATTTTATTGAGTTATAATTATATGTAAGGTCGAAATTTGCGGATAAAGTTAGGTATTATTTTTAAAACGAAACTACGAAACACAACCCCGCCTGGGCGGGGTTGTGTTTCGTAGTTGGTAACTTTTCCGAGTGAGGGGTTTTTGAAAAGAGGGGAAGGCTAGGATTGAATTAACGCTTCGTAAATAATGTCGTTTATTTTGCGGCGGGTACGATGGGTAGTAATACCGTTATTTTCCATGGATGGATGAATCCTGTTGGATAAGAAAACATAAATCAATTCTTCGTCTGGATCTGTCCATACCACCGCACCGGTAAAGCCCGTATGACCAAATGAGTTGGGTGAAGCCCGATCTGACACATAGGCACTCGTACCCGAAGGGGGTACCTTATCCCAGCCCAGTCCACGATGACTCGCCTCGTCACTCAGGCGGGTGAAGGTAGGAACCGTGCTGGGCTGAAAAAACACTTTTCCTCCATATTTTCCTTTCCAGAGGTTCATTTGCATGAGCATTGCCAGGTCGGTAGCGGTCCCAAACAAGCCGGCGTGACCGGAAACCCCGCCTACGATGGCCGCCATTTGATCATGAACGGTTCCCTGAAGCAGTTGACTGCGAAAACGGTAGTCCTGTTCGGTGGGGGCTATTTTCTCCGAGGGAAACCGGCGTAGGGGATTAAAGCCTAATGTGGGAAGCCCCATGGGCTCGTAGAAGGTTTTGTGAACAAAAATATCAAGAGGTTGTCCCGTGAGGCGCTCTACTACTTTTTGCAAGGTAAGGAATCCTAAATCACTGTACACATAGGCATGGCGTCCCGAGCGGTCGCGGCGGTTATTTAGCGGCGATTCAACTACCCATTTCCAAACCGAATCGCGCAGAAAGCCTTTTGCATACAACTTTGGAGCTACCTGCAGGTAGTAGGTGCTATCCTGCACGGAACTGTAATAGTCAGGCAGCAAGCCACCGCCATTGGTCATGGTATTGGCCCAAAGTTTGGGGTAAAACGAAATCAGCCCGGCCCGATGCAGCAACAAGTCCCGAATGGTGAAATCTTGCTTATTGGTACCTTTCAATTCGGGCAGGTAGCTTGAAGCCTTCTGGTCCAGATCCAACATTTTACGATCGTACAGCCACATCACGGACTGAAGCGTGGCCGACACCTTGGTGATAGATGCCAAATCGTATAGGGTTTCGGAAGTAACGCGCTCGGCCGTACGGTAATTGAGCGTACCGAAACTTTTGGAATAAACGATTTTGCCTTTGCGGGCTACGACCACCTGGCAGCCGGGAAATACATGCTGATTGATCGCATCAGCCACCACACCATCAATCTTCTGCAACATACTCAGGTTGAGCCCCACACTCTCCGGGGTGCCGAAGCTGATCCGGCCCAGAAGAGCGGTTTCGGCGGTAGCGCCAACCTTGTAATTTCCCACCGACACCGGCAAGTGACCAAGGGCCGGTAAGGCACCGAATAGGATTTGGGAAGCCACTTGCTGGGTGGTTTCGTTATCCTCATTGGCGCAGATCAAAGCGCTAGTTTCCGGAAAAAAACGGATACTGTATGGTGTTCCAAACAAACATAAGGCTACCTTTTTACCTTGTTCCCTCAATCTGGTGACAAAACTTACCGTGCCATTAGTGATGCCATGCTGGCGGCGGGGCGAGTTGGTGATTCCGTGCACTCCTATCACTACTACGTCATAGGGTTCCAGGTAGGTGAGCATCTCGGCTATTTCCTGCTCGCTGTTGGGCTTATCTTCAAATATAAAATGACGAACCGGAGCGTAGCTGGTCATTATTTTCTGAAATGCGGTGCCTGTACCCGACCCGATGGTTACGGAGGCTACCTTGAGGCTTTCGACGGATGAAAATGGAAGCAGGTTCTTATCGTTTCGTACCACCGTTACCGAGGCTTCACTCAGCTCCCTGGCCAGCTCCTTACTCTCTTCCCTGTTAAGATCCTGGTAGAGGTTCGCCGTAGCAATGGGCGTATAGTGGTTGAGTCCTGCCCAGTACTTGCCCTTAAGAATCCGGCTTACTTTTTCATCAATAAATTTCTCGGTGATGAGTCCCTGCGCGAGGGCCTCTTTGATTCGGTTTACTGTTTCGGCTACGCTCTCCGGGTAGAGAAGAATGTCGTTTCCGGCCATGAGGGCCTTCAGGTTTACATCGGGGGCCTTTCCGTTTTTGAGCACCCCCCGCATATTCATGGCATCCGTAAACACCAGCCCACGAAAACCCATTTCGCGGCGCAGCAGCTGTGTTACCACTTTTTCCGACAGGGAGGTTGCCAGCATTGGCGTATTGTCCAGTACCGGCACGTACAGGTGTCCGCTCAGAACGCCCATCAGGCTATCGGCAATCATGCGGCGGTAAGGATACAGGTCAATATCCCGCAACTGATCCGACGAGTGGTTTATGACCGGTAAGGTGTAATGTGAGTCGGCATCCGTGTCCCCGTGGCCTGGAAAATGCTTGGCAGTAGCGATCACGCGGTTGCGCTGGAGGCCTTTCATGTAAGCAATGGACTTGAGAGTAACGTTTTCGCGGTCTTCACCGAAAGAACGGTACCCAATAACGGGGTTGTCCGGGTTGCTATTAATGTCCGTGACCGGGGCGAAATTGATGTGAATCCCCATCCGACGGCATTGCTTTCCGATGTCATCCCCCATGCGATGGATCAGACGGTCGTCCTGAATAGCCCCCAGGACCATTTGCCGGGGGTAGGAGATGGTGCTGTCGAGCCGCATACCCAACCCCCATTCGGCATCAATGCCAATAAAAAGCGGTAGGGTTGATTTGGCCTGGTATCGGTTGGTGAGCAAAGCCTGCTGGTAGGGTGTACCCTGAAAAAAAATCAACCCGCCAAGTTTATAGTCCGTAAGGAGTCGGTCTACGGTTTGGTAGTAGGCCTCGTTGCGGTTGGAGTAGGTAGCAATCATGAAAAACTGCCCGATCTTTTCTTCAAGTGTAAGCGTGCGTAAAGTACTATCTGCCCAGGCGCTTTCAGGCAGTACGTCTATGGGTTTGCTGGCTTTGTACGATTTGTATAACGGCGTGAGGGGAGCCAGAGAAGCGGGCTTACTCATCCAGGTTTGCGAAAATTCATTCCGAAGTATCCAGGCTGTAGCGACTACTGTGCTCACAATCATGGCAACAGATACAGCTAATACAATCTTGAAGAAGTTAGAACGATAGACCAGACCAAACCAATTTTTCATACTCGATGTTACTAATTATTAGGCGTTACTCATTTAATGGGGGAGGATTTTTATCCGTCTGGGCCCTGATTGTATTACTATAACGCAATATCATGAAAAAAACGCAGATTTTCACCTCCTTTCTCTTGCTAATTTTCCATTCTTTTTCTTTTGGGCAGATAACCAGTGGAGCTTACAAAACCCTCCTCAAAACGCTGTATAAAGAAGAAGTTCCCCTAATAAGTTGCAAAATGGCGAATAAAATGGAACCTGTACTTTTCTTAGATACCCGAGCATACGAAGAGTTTAATGTGAGCCACATTCCGCAGGCTCGCTGGGTGGGTTATGAGGATTTTACCCTGGATCGTCTGAAAGGCATTGATAAACAAACCCCTGTGGTGGTGTACTGCTCAGTGGGAGTGCGGAGTGAAAAGGTAGGAAAAAAGATGCTCGAGGCGGGATTTTCCAACGTACAAAACTTGTACGGGAGCTTATTCGAATGGGTGAACCAGGGGTATCCGATTGTGGATATGAAGGGCAAGCCCACTCAAAAAGTACACGCCTACTCACGGGCTTGGGGAGTATGGCTGCAAAAAGGAGAGAAAGTGTACGAGTAAATACGAGGACTAAAAAGTAAATCAGCCCCTGAAAACAGGGGCTGATTTACGCTTGCCAGGTTATGACCGCCCGGCCTATATCGATTGTTGTTCTACTGACGGGCTTTTGCGATTTCGGTAAAATCCCGCGATTTGAGGGAAGCGCCTCCTACCAGGCCACCGTCTACATCGGGACAGGCGAATAGTTCGGCAGCATTGCCCGCACCTACACTCCCACCGTACAGAATAGAGATTTCTTCGGCTACCTCGCTGCCGTATTTAGTCAGCCAAATGCGCCCGCAGAGCAGCGTGCATTTCCTGGGCCTGCTCGCTACTGGCCGTCAGACCGGTGCCAATGGCCCAGATGGGCTCGTAGGCAATTACGACGGCCTTGAGTTGCTCCTCAGTCAGGTGGAAAAGGCTCTCGGTGATCTGCGTTTTTACCACGCCGACATAATCCTCATTCTGGCGTTGTTCCAGAGATTCACCGCAGCAGAATATGGGAGTCAGGCCGTTTTCCAGGGCAATATCCACTTTGGCGGCGAGCTGGGCGTTGGTTTCGGCAAAGTACTGCCGGCGTTCGCTATGCCCCAGAATTACGTACGGGATGCCGACCGATTTCAGCATGGCAGCTGACATCTCGCCCGTATAAGCTCCCGACGCTTTTTCGTGACAATTTTGGGCTCCCAGCGATATTTTTGGAGTGTTTTCCACGTATTTTTTCAACGTAGTCAGATACAAAGCGGGTGTGCACAATACCACTTCTACTTCACCTCTCACTTCATCATGAATCATATTGACTACCTCTGACGTCAGCGCCAGGGCTTCGTCGAGGGTTTTATTCATTTTCCAGTTTCCAGCTACTATTTTTTTGCGCATGACAGGACGGGTAAAAATGGGTCTAATTGATTGATTGGAACGTTAAAATTATCATTTTTTTCCAAGATGAGCCGGTTTGGCTGAATAACTCAAAAAAACTCCTATTTTTTTGACACTAAATAAGTTTTTTTTGTGTTTAATCAAGGCAATATAAGGTATATTTGCCTGTTAGCCATTGTGGAAGAGTTATGAAAAAAGCGCATCTCTACATATTCGTTTTTATGGGGTGCTTGTTTGGAAGTACGTATCAGTCAAGTGCTCAGAAAAACCGGGACCCCGAAGATAAATTTGGATTCTTCCTGGACGGAAAGCGGCAAACGGCCCGAATTCCTTTTGAATTCCACTCTAATCTGATCATTGTTCCGGTTCAGATCAATGATTCCGATACCCTGCACTTCATACTCGATACCGGTGTAAGCACAACGCTCATTACCGATCCCCAGGCGCTGAGCAAGCAGCGGCTTCGCATTACGCGTCAGGTCAATATTGCCGGAGCAGGCGAAGGCCGACCCGTAACGGCCCACGTAGCCCTCGACAACTCGCTGGCTATGCACCACATGAAAGCCAATCACCAAAACTTACTGATTCTGGACGAAGATTTCCTGCATCTTTCCGAGTACGTGGGAGTGCCGGTACATGGTATTTTTGGCTACGATGTATTCAATAATTACGTGGTAACCATCAATTTTGCCACCAAGGAACTGCTTCTCGAAAAACCCAGCCGCTATAAGTATCGCAAAGGAAAAGGGGAGCGCTACCCCATTACGGTGGAAGACACCAAGCCCTTTACTAATGCCGTGGCCCTCTTTGCCGACGGGCGCGAGCACCCCATCCGGGTGGTGATAGATACCGGGGCAGGTCATGCGCTTTTTTTGAACAAGATAGCCGAAGATCCTATCCCACTTCCCGAGAAAGTGATCCGTACCCAACTAGGCCGGGGGCTCAATGGGGTTATAAACGGGAGCCTGGGCCGGATAGAACGGATCAAATTCGGCCGCTTTGAACTGGATAACATCGTGGCTTCCTTTCCGGATAGTGCGTCATTTGGAGCCAAACTCCCGGACAGCGCTGAGCGGCAAGGCAACGTCGGCTGTGAACTGCTTCGCCGCTTCAAAGTAACGATGAATTACCACGATGGCTACATGGTTTTGAAACCGGTAAAAAGAAGGCTGCGTGAGTCTTTCGAGCACGACATGAGCGGGCTTGAAATAAAAGCACTGGGGGCCGATTTGCGTAGCTACTTTGTGTACGCCGTGGCCAAAAACTCCCCAGCCGCGCAAGCCGGGCTGACCGAGGGCGATCAGATCCTTTTTATTAACGACGCCCCAGCTAAGGAAATAAGCATCAGTGAGATTTACAAGATGCTTCAGCTAGGTGACGGCAAGGAAGTAGAACTACTGGTGAAGCGCGACGGCAAAATATTCTTTACCAAGTTTATGCTGCACCGGATGATCTGATGTTTTATTTTGGAACATGGATCTCTCATCACCACGAATAGTTCTTACCAGGGACGGCTCCCACACGCTATACGCTCCCCAATTTGATCAGCAGTATCATTCCCTGCATGGATCCGTGCGGGAGTCGCTTCACATTTACATCGAGCTAGGTCTACGACCATTTCTGACTGGTACCACCGCTGAGCCCGTCCGGGTGTTTGAAATGGGGCTCGGTACGGGGCTCAATGCTCTGCTCACCTGGCAGCTGGCCGATGCCGCTTCCAGGCCCGTCGCCTACGTAGCCGTAGAGCCTTTTCCCGTGCCGGAAGAGTTGGCCCGGCAGCTCAACTACGACCAGCTTACGGGCCATCCGGGTCTGGAGCAGATCCATAAGGCCGCCTGGAGCCAACCGGTTGAACTCTCTCCCAATTTTATTTTTACGAGGTACCACACCACCTTTCAGGACTATACTACCGTCGGCGACTACTTCGACGTGGTTTACTACGATGCCTTCTCGCCGGATGCCCAGCCGGAACTCTGGACAGAGGAACTTTTCCACAAAGTGGCTGCTTTTACCCGCCCCGGCGGGAGCCTGGTTACGTACTGCACCAAGGGGAATGTAAAGCGCGCCTTGCGAAACTCCGGGTTTAAGGTAAAAAAACACCCAGGACCGGCGGGTAAACGGGATGTACTGAGAGCAATAAGGCTGTAAACAGGGGCTTAGAGGTAGGTCAAGCAAGAGGGCTATTCTTCCCCCCCACAATCGGCGAAGGCTATGGCATGAATATTTAGCTAGGGTGAATCAAGTATAACCGTCACTCAGCCGGGGCCTGCCTGATGACTCTGATTAGCTAAGCCTCTGCCGGGACACCATCCCTTATCATACTACTATGGAAAACACCAATAGCCATCGCCTATGGTGGCAAAGCGGAATTATTTATCAAATCTACCCCCGGTCATTTCAGGATAGTACTGGCGACGGAGTGGGCGATATTGAAGGTATCATACAACGGCTCGATCATGTGCAATGGCTTGGGGTAAAGGCCATATGGCTCTCTCCGGTTTATCCCTCTCCCATGGCTGATTTTGGCTACGATATAGCCGATTATACCGGTATAGACCCGCTGTTCGGCTCCCTAGACGACTTCGACAAGCTGGTGAAGGAAGTACACGCCCGGGGCATGAAAATCATCATGGATCTGGTGCCTAACCACACCTCCAACCAGCACCCATGGTTTCTGGAATCGCGTTCATCCCGCGACAACCCCAAACGCGACTGGTACCTGTGGCACGACGCCAAACCCGAAGGGCATCCACCCAACAACTGGCTTTCGGTATTTGGCGGCAGCGCCTGGGAGTGGGATCAAACCACCGAACAATTCTACTACCACGCTTTCCTGAAAGAGCAGCCTGACCTCAACTGGCGCAATCCGGAGGTGCAGGAGGCTATGCTGGGCGTGATGCGTTTCTGGCTCGACCGGGGCGTGGATGGCTTTAGGGTAGATGTGATGTGGCATATGATTAAGGATAAACAACTGCGCGACAACCCCATAAATCCTACCTATGAGGCCCACATGGCCGATTATGAGCAACTCCTGCCGGTATACTCAACCGACCAGCCGGAGGTACACGACCTGGTCCGTAAAATGCGGGCGCTCCTGGACCGCTACGACGAGCGGCTGATGATCGGTGAAATTTACCTGCCAATTCATAAACTGGTAACCTACTACGGAACGGAGGAGAAAGAGGCGCATCTGCCGTTCAATTTCATGTTGCTCTCGCAACCCTGGGAAACTCGAAAAATAGCCGCTGCTATTGACGAATACGAGGCGGCTATTCCGGAAGGGGGCTGGCCCAACTGGGTACTTGGCAACCACGATCAGCCCCGGATTAGTAGCCGCATCGGCATTCAGCAGGCGCGGGTAGCGGCTATGATGCTACTCACGCTACGAGGTACCCCCACGATTTATTATGGAGAAGAGATTGGGATGCACGATGTACCTATTCCCAAAGAGGAAGTGAAGGACCCGCAGGGACTTAACATGCCCAACAAAAATCTCAGCCGTGACCCAGCCCGTACGCCGATGCAGTGGGACAGCAGCCCGGAAGCGGGCTTCAGCACCAACGCCCAGCCCTGGCTTCGGCTAGCCAGAAGTGCGCCACGGTTCAATGTCCAAAAGCAAAAGGAAGATGTGCACACCATGCTTTGCTTTTATAAGCGTCTGATCGCGCTGCGGCAGTCAGAACCCTCCCTCATGTATGGAAGTTATAGGCCGGTTTTTGCGGATAATCAGCTTTTGGCCTACCTCAGGTTCGAGGAAGGAAGCGACTGCTTCCTGATAGTCCTCAACCTGAGCCACCGGCCCTGTTATTTCAACCCTGACAATTTAAAGATAAACGGTGTAGTGGAGATAGCCACGCATGTCGAGATCGAGGGAAGCCGGGTGGGAGGTACCCTAAACCTGTACGGAGATGAGGGGTTGGTGATACGATTGGATAACTACAAAAACACCTAGAAGAATATGAAACGTGTTGGTGCTCATTTGACGGGTACGAATCAGTGCGACTTTACGGTTTGGGCTCCCGAAAGAGAAAGCATGGTACTGCACCTTACGGTTCCCCAGGAGCAGCGGGTGCCTATGCAGAGGGACGATATGGGGTATTTTACCGTATCGCTGTCGGATATTCCGCCCGGAACGCGCTATCACTTTGCCCCCAACGGAAAAGACGACTACCCCGACCCGGCCTCCCACTATCAGCCAGAGGGCGTCCATGGTCCCTCAGAGGTAGTAGATCACCGAATGTATTCCTGGCAGGATCATGCCTGGCGTGGACTCCCGTTCAAAGACCTGATCCTGTACGAGATACACGTTGGGACTTTTACCAGCGAGGGTACCTGCGAGGCTATCATTCCGTATCTCGATGAGCTGGCGGCTACCGGGATAAATGCGCTTGAACTCATGCCCGTGGCGCAGTTTCCGGGTGGACGCAACTGGGGCTATGACGGCGTATACCCGTTTGCGGTACAGAATTCGTACGGTGGACCGGAGGGATTGAAAAAACTCGTGGACGCCTGCCACGCTCGGGGGATAGCCGTGTTTCTGGACGTAGTGTACAATCACCTGGGCCCCGAAGGCAATTATTTCAGCCAGTTCGGGCCTTACTTCACCGACAAATACTCCACTCCCTGGGGTACGGCCATCAATTTTGACGGAGAGTGGTCCGACGGGATACGGGAATATTTTGCTTCTAACGTTATCCACTGGTTCGAGACCTACCACCTGGATGGCCTGCGGCTGGACGCCGTCCATACTATTTATGATACGGGGGCGGTGAGTTTCTGGGAATTGACCCGGCAGAGGATAGATTCGCTGCAACAAAAAATCGGACGGACGTTCTATCTGGTAGCCGAGAGTGATCTGAACAGTCCCCGCGTGGTAAGAGCGCCGGAAGTAGGAGGCATGGGGTTTGAGGCCCAGTGGCTAGACGACTTCCACCACGCCCTGTATGTACTGCTGGATGAGGCCGGGAAAGAACGCTATGCGGATTTTGGACAGATGGACCAACTGGCCAAAGCCTACACCGATGGATTTGTGCATAGCGGCGAATACGTAAAATTTCGCAAAAGAAAACACGGCGCCTCGTCGGTGGGTATTCCGGGAAACAAGTTTGTGGTTTTTAACCTGAATCACGATCAGATCGGCAACCGGGTTGGGGGAGAGCGCCTGAGTTTGCTGGTTGATTTCAAACGGCAGAAGGTGGCCGCGGCAGCTATTTTGCTTTCGCCCTATGTGCCCATGCTATTTATGGGCGAAGAATACGGCGAGGAGGCCCCTTTCTTTTATTTTGTAAGCCACTCGGAGCCCGAATTGATCGAGGCGGTACAGAAAGGGCGCCGGGAGGAATTCAAGGACTTTCAGTGGGATGCCGAGCCCCCCAACCCCCAGGACGAGGGTACCTTTCAAAAATCAAAGATTGATTGGGAGAAGCGCACCGTCGGCAAGCATAAGGTGATGCTCGGATGGCACAAGGCACTGATAGACCTGCGTCGGTCGGAACCGGCTTTACAGAATTTCGATAAGAATGAAGTACGGGTACACGTTCTGAACCAGAAAGGGCTGGTGATGCATCGAATCAGCGCCGATGAGGAAGAACATCTTCTCTGTCTTTTCAATTTATCAAAGCAAGAAGCTGCCTTTTCCTTCCCGAGTCAGGCCGGAGTCTGGACCAAAATCCTGGATTCTAATGACTCGCATTGGCTGGGCGACCCTACTGAGATCCTTGATCCCTACCCTTCCGAAGCCGGGCCCGAAACGGGTATTTCCCTCCCGGCCACTTCGGTAGCGGTGTTCAAATTCCAACGTGCCAAACTGCCGACCGACTAACTACGGAAACCATATACTGAGCCCGGAAGCGTTTGTTTCCGGGCTCAGTAAGATTAATCTCTGTTGTAAATCCAGGCCAATTGTTTTAGCTGCTTTTCGGCTGCCTCAGTGATTTGGCCGGGCTTTAAGCGCCAGCTCCAGTTATCACCCATGGAGGCCGGCGTGTTCATGCGGGCCTTTTCGTCCAACCCAAGCACATCCTGCACCGGCAGAATGGCGATTTTGGACACCGAGGCGTAGGCCATTCGAGCCATTACCTGGTGTATATTGTTTTCTCCTACTTCCCTGCCCGCGTATTGTTCTATGCGGTTTCGGGTAGCGGCATCTATGTCCTTACGATACCACCCTTTGGTCGTATTGTTGTCGTGGGTACCGGTGTAGGTTACGAAATTATGGGCATGATTGTGCGGTATAAACTCATTCTCGGGCATATTCTCTGAAAAAGCAAAATGGAGTACCTTCATACCGGGCAGATTGAACTCATCCCGCAGCTCCAGTACCGCAGAGTCGATATCGCCCAGATCCTCGGCTACGAAGGGCAGTCCGCCCAGGGCTTTTTCCACAACTTTGAAAAAGTCTGATCCTGGACCGGTTTTCCAGGTACCATTGACGGCCGTCTTTTCGTCGCCCGGTACTTCCCAGTAGCTCGAAAAACCCCGGAAGTGATCGAGTCGTATCAGATCGAACAGAACCATGTTCTTTTGGAACCGGTCAATCCACCACTCGTAGTTCTGCTCTTTGAGCACATCCCACTGGTATACGGGCATTCCCCACAGCTGCCCGTCGTCACTGAAGGCATCCGGGGGGACGCCGGCTACCCCCGTCAGGCGTCCCTCTTTATCGAGGTGGAAGAGCGACTGATGCACCCATACGTCGGAAGAGTCGTAACTGACGTAGATGGGCAGGTCGCCCAGCAGCCAAACATCCTTTTTGTTACAATAGTCTTTCAGATGTTTCCACTGTCTGAAAAATATGTACTGGAGCCATTTGACTTTCCGAATCTGATCGGACTCTTCTTCCAGAAGTTTGCTGATTGCTTTCTCATCGCGTTGTTTGTAGGCTTTGGGCCATTCAAACCAGGCCTTGCCCTTGAACCGATCTTTGAGCACACTGTACAGGGCAAAATCTTGGAGCCAGGATTCGTTTTCCTCACAAAACAGTTCAAAACCGGTGGCTATGTCTGCTTCCTGAGAAGAGGAAAAGGCTACGTAGGCCTTGTGGAACAGTTCTTCTTTGGACTGCCTCACTTCGGCGTAGTTTATCCGGTCGGCGGCGGGGAAGTGGTACTTCGCCAGGTCACTTTTGTCCAGGAAGCCCTCTTTCACCAGTAGATCGGGGCTGATGAACAGCGTATTGCCGGCGCGGCTCGAAATAGCACTGTAAGGAGAGTTCCCCTGCTTCTCCTCCACGGGATTCAGGGGGAGCAATTGCCAGTATCGCTGATGACTGCGTTGTAAAAAATCGGCGAAAACGAAGGCCTGAGGGCCCATATCCCCGATTCCAAAAGGTGATACCAGCGAGCTGATGTGCATGAGCACGCCCGCGCTCCGTTCTTTGACCGCAGGAATGCCATTCAGGACTACAAACGGCAGAGGCTCAAAAATGGATTGCACCAGTATTTTGTCCTTGTAAGTGATTTCTTCGGGAGAGGCAAAAGATTTCCACTGCTGAGAGGTGCCTTCTGGCAACAGGATGGCGGTGTCTTTCCAGTCCAGAGCCGTAATCTCCGTGCCCTGCTCCTGGCATAGCTGAGCGGTATGCAACGGGAGTGCTATGAGACAGCTATGCCGGTTTCGCTTTCTAATGAAGGCAACGATATGGTCTTTATAGGTACCTTCCACGCTTAGCGGGATGTAGTCGCCGTACAGGAACAGATCGGGTTGCTGCTGACGCAGCGCGAAAAGCTGATGGGTGATCCAAAGTTTTATCTGGCCGTTGGTGCGGTTTTTCCAAAGTTTTTCGAGAAGCGGCTGGGGGGCCTCCTGGGCCATCTGAGCTAACCATTTCTCCCGTTGGGCAAAATCCACCGGACGTCGGTTATCGGGATCAACCAGGCTCAGATCCCACAGTTCACAACCCTGGTAGAGATCTGGAACCCCGGGAGCGGTGAATTTGAGAATGACCTGCGACAGCGAGTTGATGATCCCGTGCTCGACTACCTTCTGTTGAAAATCAGCGAAGCTTTTCCAGAATGGACTCCCTTTTTCCAGGAGCCTGACGGCAAATTTCTTTGCCGCGGCTTCGTAGGCTTCGTTGGGCTCGGCCCAGTTCGAATTTATTTTTCCTTCCCTGAGTGCTTTTTCTAGGTAGGCCTCCAGCCGTTCAGGGTAGCCCCGTTCCTCTTCCTTAGCTTCTGGCATAGGGTAGGAGGCCACCAGCGTCTGATAAATAAAGTAGGTGTCGTTCACGTCCGGGCCATCCTCTTCGTGCCAATCGGCGGTTAGGCTTTGCCACTCTTTCACCTTCGCAAACCACTCTTCGGGTAGGTCGGTGAGTACATTCAAGCGAGCCCTGGCGTCCTCTCCCCGCTTGGTGTCATGGGTGGAGGTAGCATTGAGGGATAAGGGCCAGTGGGTCTGGCGGGCTTGCATAAGGTCATGGAATTCCGGAATAGTACTACCGAATGCCTCCGGTGTATCACCAACTTCATTATGCCCCACAAACCGGTTGTAGATATACATGAGCGTATCCTCGACACCTTTAGCCATTAGTGGGCCGGTAAACTGCATACACCGCTGATAGAAATAGAGAGCGCGACTATTCCAATCCTTATCTCCCTGATGGGGCTTTCGAAGCAGGACTTCTTCCAGCATACTTACGGCATGATGGAGATCGGGATCGTAGCGGCGGGCCCGGGAAAGAATTTTCTCTACCGCCGCCGCTTCCTCCGCTTCCAGCGGAAAACTATTGCCATAGTAGCGATATACCGGACATTGGATAAGAAATTCACCGATGGCGTCCTTCATGTCGTCGCGGTGAATTGAGGCCAGTATTCGCTTATCGATCAGATTGAGACTCAGGAACAGTTGGTACAGGTTGTCCAACTCTCCGGCCATGTAGTCTCTCAGAATAAGTTCCTTTTTTTCGCGCTGTAACTGAGCCGGGGCCGGCGTATCTTTTATGAGCTGATGATAGAAGGTAGTAAAGTCAGACTCGTGTTGCGGCTGCGTCATCAGGTTGTTGACCTGGGCCAGAAATTCATAGCCGGTAGTTCCCTGTATAGGCCATTGGGTAGGCAGGGTTTCACCCGCTTCCAGAATTTTTTCAACGGCGATATAAGTCTCGTCACCCGCCATTTCGCGGAGCTGACTAAGGTACCCCGACGGATCGTAAAGCCCGTCGATGTGATCAATTCGCAATCCCTGGATCAGCCCGGTATCCAGCAAAGATTTGATCAGAGTATGGTAGTGGTGAAAGACTTCGTCGTTTTGGATATTGAGACATATAAGTCCATTTACCGTAAAAAATCGGCGGAAATTGATCTGATTGTCGGTTTCCTGCCAATCACACAGCCGATAGCACTGCTGGTCAGTGATTTGCTGCAGAAGCTTGGTACTTGCGTTGATCGTCTTCAGCTGCTGTTTGATAAACCCCCGGGTAGTCCCTGAATCCATGAGGCTGTCCCACTGCGAACGGAGTCCATCCCAGGTATCGGCGTAGGTAGCCTGGTCATCGATTCCGTGCAGTTCTTCCAGTTTTTTTAAGAATTCCTGAATTTTCTTTTCCGGGGGAGAAGGCGCCTGCACCTGGAGAACCGTGGCGTACGACTTTGGGTGCAAAGGGTAATTATTTTCTTGGTAGGTAAACACCAGCCGTTCGTTGACGTACTTTATTGTGAGTTCTCCCTGGGCCAATACTTCTTCGAGCGGGGCACCCAGGAAGGGTACCATGATACTCCCTTCGAAGAGGGGGGTATTCCAGGCAATGTCGAAAAAGCGGGCATAACCCGATTTTTCGCCTTTTTCGAGTACGTCCATGAGCCAGGGATTGCTTGGATCAAAAGCCATGTGGTTAGGAACGATGTCTTGAATCCAGCCTATTTCTTCCCTATCCAGCGCTTTTCGGAGGTGAACAAATTCCTCCTGATCTCCTATTTCGGGATCAATGAGGTGAGGGTTGACGGCGTCGTACCCGTGCGTACTACCGGGGGTAGATTCCAAAAGGGGGGAAGCATAGATCGTGCCTACCCCCAGGCGGGTCAGATAAGGGATTATTTTTTTGAAGTCCTTGAAGGAAAAATCCTTGTGGAACTGTAAGCGATAGGTAGCAATGGGATTATACATGGTGATGGGCGCAGATTAGGAGTGACTGAGGATGTAAGGTAACCATTTTTGAGTGGCCTGGCAATTGGCTGGCTGGTTCGGGACCGGCCCAGGTATCCTCGGCCGAATACAGCACTTTTTGCCAGGGCATTGGATGCTCCGGGATAGGCATGGATTGGGCCTTGTCTGAGAAGTTCATCATACACAACACGTGCTGATCTTCGTGCCATCGCCATAGCTGCAGCGTTTGCTGTTTTTCGTTTACTGTCACCGTTAGATTCTTACGGCTGAGACGCCGCAAAGCAGGAAGTTTTTTGCGCAATAAGATCAACTCCTGATAATAGCTGTGCATAGTATGGTGGGGATCTTTTTCAAGAAGCTCCCATTGGAGTTTTGACTTTTCGAAGGTATCGGGTGCCATGGGATCGGGGGCCTCTCCCTTTGCATGAAAGGCGGCAAATTCACGCTTGCGGCCTTTTCGGACGGCTTCGGCCAGTTCGGGATCAGTGTGACTCACAAAGTAGAGGAACGGGTTCGGTTCACCCCATTCCTCCCCCATAAACAGCATCGGAAGATACGGACTCATCAGTACGGCCCCTGCCAGCAATTTCTGCATCTCAAAACTCACCAGCTGGCTGGTTCTTTCGCCCAGCATACGGTTGCCGACGTGGTCGTGATTCTGGGAAAACACCACGAATTGTTCACCTCGGTCGGTTTCGGCTTTGGTGCCAAAAAACTTTTTTCGATGGTTGGAGAACTGTCCGTCGTACACATAGGCGTCAGTATAGGCCTTAGCCAGGTGGTGAATCCCATCGAAATCGGAATAATACCCCGTGCGTTCGCCACCGGCAGTCACTCGCAGGGCATGGTGGAACTCATCAATCCACTGCGCATCCATTCCGTAGCCCCCTTTCTCGGTGGGCGTAATGAAGCGGTTATCGTTCAGGTCCAGTTCGGCGATCAGGTAGTGCGTGCGGCCGGTTTCCTGCATTAGGTTGTCCACATTTCTTCGGATTTCCTCCACTATATGAACAGGACTGAGATCCTTGAAGGCATGAACGGCGTCCATCCGCAAGGCATCAATGTGAAAATCGCGAAACCACATGAGCACATTCTCGACCACGTAGCGCCGTACGCCGTCGCACCAGGCATCATCAAAATTGATCGCACCTCCCCAGGGGGTGTGGTACTTATCGGTAAAGTACTTCCCGAATTCGCCGAGGTAGTTTCCCTCCGGCCCCACATGGTTGTAAACCACATCCAGTATAACCGCCATGCCTTTCTGATGGCAGCAGTCTACCAGGTGTTGCAGGGCGTGGGCTCCGCCGTAGGAATCCTGCACGGCAAACGGAAAGACGCCATCGTATCCCCAGTTGCGTGCGCCGGGGAACTGGGCCACGGGCATAATCTCGATGGCCGTGACTCCCAGTTCGAGCAGGTAGTCGAGTTTCTGTTCTATGGCGGCAAAGGTACCTTCCTGAGTGAAGGTACCGGTGTGCAGTTCATAGATGATGTACTGGTCCAGGGAGGTAGTCCAACCCGCATCGTTCCAGGCAAAAATCCCGAGGTTTACCGCCTGGGAAGGCCCGTGTACCCCTTGTGGCTGCCCCAGCGAAGCTGGATCGGGGTAGGTGTCGGTGCCATCCAATAAAAATTGATACAGGTCGCCCGGTTTGATGGAAGTGGAATTCAGCTCCCAGTAGCCTAGCTCTGTCTGGGACAGAGCCAGACGCGTATCGGCTACTAGTAAGTCAATGGTTTTGGCTTCGGGAGCCCACACGACTACGCTGGCTTCGCCAGTTTCGTTGAAGTTCACCCCCAGTGTTCTAGCGTTTGTGGTTATTGAATTCATATTCCTTTCTTTCAAGTGGATACTTTAGTAAGACAACGGAGCGACTATCAACCTGAATAGTGTCTCCGGGTTTGAAAATCTGACCTTTCTCGTCGATACAATCCTCACTTGTGTCCAGAATTTTTTCCCAGAAATCGCCGTATTTTCTTGGGGGCAACACAAATTTCAGCGGTTCGTAGTGCGCGTTAAAAATCAGGTAAAAACTATCGTCGGTAATCGTTTCGCCCCTGGGGCCGACGCAGCGAATCCCGCGCCCGTTCAGAAAAATCGCCAATGACTTGGCATAGCTGTGGTTCCAGTTTTCGTCGGGCATCTCGACCCCATTGGGCAGAAACCAGGAGATATCTTCCAGGCCGGCGCCCTTGATGGGTACTCCCTGAAACCAGCGGCGGCGGCGAAAAGAGGGGTGCTTTCGGCGTAGTTGAATCAACTTTTTGGTATACGCCAGTAAGGAATGGTCCATCCCTTTCCAGTCCAGCCACGACACTTCATTGTCCTGGCAGTAGGCGTTGTTGTTGCCACCCTGGGTGCGGCCAAACTCATCCCCGGCTACCAGCATCGGTACTCCCTGGGACAGGAAAAGCGTAGTCAGGAAGTTTCGCTTCTGTTTCTGTCGCAAAGCCATGATCACCGGATCGTGCGTTGGGCCCTCCACCCCACAATTCCACGAGCGGTTGTGGCTTTCGCCATCCATATTGTTCTCCCCGTTGGCTTCGTTATGTTTCTCGTTGTACGAAACCATGTCGTTGAGGGTGAAGCCGTCGTGGGCGGTCACAAAATTGACGCTCGCCGTTGGTTGCCGGTAGTCTTCCCGGTATAGATCCGAACTACCCGTAAAACGCTCGGCAAATTCGGCCAGGATACTATCCGCTCCGCGCCAGTAATCGCGGACGCAGTCGCGGTACTTCCCGTTCCATTCGGCCCAGCCGGGAGGGAACTTCCCCACCTGGTAGCCTCCTTCGCCGATATCCCAGGGTTCGGCGATGAGCTTGGTTTGGGATATGACCGGATCCTGATGGATAATGTCAAAAAACGCACTCAGGCGATCTACCTCGTGGAGCTCACGCGCCAGAGTAGAGGCCAGGTCAAACCGGAAACCATCCACGCGCATTTCCAGAATCCAGTAGCGCAGGCTATCCATTATTAGCCGCAGCACGTTAGGCAGCTGAGCGTTGAGGGTATTGCCCGTCCCGGTATAGTCCATGAAGTAACGCTTGTCGTCGGTATGCCTGTAATAGGCAGCGTTGTCAATGCCCCGGAACGAAAGCGTGGGGCCCAGGTGGTTGCCTTCGGCGGTGTGGTTGTACACTACATCCAGGATCACCTCTATGCCCTCCCGGTGCAGCTCTTTTACCATTTGTTTAAACTCCCTGACCTGGTCGCCCATGCCATCGGTACTTGAATAGCGTACGTCCGGAGCAAAGAAACCAATGGAATTATAGCCCCAGTAGTTGGTCATCTCCTTCTCCTGAAGGTGTCGATCCGATACAAAATGATGAATAGGCATAAGCTCAATGGCCGTAATGCCCAGCTGCTTAAAGTAGTTGATCGTAACGGGATGGGTAATGGCCGCGTAAGTTCCCCTAATAGCCTCGGGGATGTCGGGATGCAGTTGGGTAAAACCCTTCACGTGCATTTCATAAATTATAGATTTATGGTAGGGGATCCGTGGGAATTCGTCGCCTTCCCAATCAAAGTGATGATCTACGACCACAGATTTGGGCATGTATGGGGCGCTGTCGAGGTCGCTGAAACTCAAATCTTCGTCAGGATGACCAACTTCGTAGCCAAATATCGAATCATGCCATTGAATGGTACCCGCAATGGCCTTGGCATAGGGGTCAATGAGGAGTTTATTGGGGTTGAACCGGTGGGAGTTCACAGGGTCGTACGGGCCATACACGCGGTACCCGTAGAGTTGCCCAGGACTAAGGTCGGGTATGTACACATGCCATACATAATGGGATACCTCCCTGACCCGAATCCGGGCGGATTCTGTTTTGTCCTTGGTGCTATCGAATAAGCAAAGTTCAACGGCGGTGGCATTTTCGGAGTAAAGGGCAAAGTTTACGCCTTTTCCATCCCAGGTAGCGCCCAGGGGATAGGGATCTCCCGGATACACGGTTCTATTGACACGGGGAGATGCCTTTACTGTTTTGTTGCTTAAAGTTTTTACCATAAAAATTGTAGGATTAAAGGGGCCGATTGGCATCAGGTGCCGTCGGACACCGAACATACAGTAGAAATGAGCAACTTACCTTCTTGGGGAAGCGCTCTTATTTTCATTCATCACTATTACAAATATTCATGCCAGCAGTCCTGAACTCTGGTTTTTATATTCCGGGCAGGGACCAATCACCAATGTGTGGTCCATAGTTTCAGACAATCCTACTGGCCGAACCGTATGAATAGGAGGCTGTAATATACAAAAGATGTATCAGAAGCAAGTTAGATCCAGGCGGAGAGTCTACCCTTGAACCCGAAGTATTTATGATTTTTACAATGCTTTACCTAGCACAAAATCCAATAAAAAAATCGAAGAAATGGTAATTCTTTGGGAAAAGGGTTCGAGAGAACTCCGTTGGTTTTCCACAAAAAAGGGTACTCTTTGAAGTACCCTAACTGGTCATTATAGTGTAGAAATGAATGCCCTGGTCCAAGCGGGTAGGGGCTCGTGTTAGCTTACCCGCTTCAGCTTGGCTTCGATCGTTTGCTGGGTGTGAGGCACCACTCTCAAGCGCTCTTTGGGAATTAGTTTTCCGGTATCAATACAAATGCCGTACGTACCGTTTTTGATTCGCACCAGTGCGTTTTCGAGCTGGGTGGCGTATTTCTGTAAGCGGGCAGCCAACTGGCTCAGGTTTTCACGCTCACTGGTATCGGCGCCATCTTCCAGCAACTTCGCCGTACCGGCCGTATTGTCGGTGCCGCTATCGTTTTTCTTGCTGAGGGTTTCCTTAATGTAGTTTAGCTCGCTCATAGTACCTTCCAGTTTGCCACGAATCAACCCTTCAAATTCTTTGAGTTCATCTTCAGAGTACCGAGTCCTTTCTTCTTGCATAGTTGTAGTGGTTTGAAAGTTTTTAAAGCCGTGCTTTAATAATGCCGGCAAAATTAAGAGTATTTATTTATACTTTCCTCACTTCTTCTTTTCAAATACAAAAAAACCTGTTTTTTATATTTTTCTAATATTCCAAAATACAAAGTAATATTTTGGGTTTCGGGTTTGGGGACAATATTCATTTTATGATTAAGGTAAAGTGAAGAAGAATCTATTTTGAAATTAAAATAATACAATTTCAAGAAAAAATAGTTTTTTGTTTTTATCGTTTCAAAAGATGTTAAGTTTGTACATGATTCAGATAGCATTTTATCAACTTACTAGAATTCAATTTATTAACTCTTGAAATAATGACGACCTACATAGAGCCCGCTCCAATCAAAGACAAGGAAAATCCACTGGAGTCGATGATGCAGCGATTCGATAAAGCAGTACAGCTACTGGGAATATCCGAAGAAATGTACCACATCCTGAAAGTTCCGCGCAAGCAAGTGATCGTAGGATTACCCGTAACGATGGATAGCGGTGAAATCAAGACTTTTGAAGGCTACCGGGTGATGCATTCGACCATTCTGGGGCCCAGCAAGGGGGGCATCCGGTTTGATCCCGGCGTGAACCTCGACGAAGTGCGGGCGCTAGCTGCCTGGATGACCTGGAAATGTGCCGTAGTGGACATTCCCTACGGGGGAGCCAAGGGCGGTATCGCCTGTAATCCACGTCAGATGTCGGCGGGTGAAGTAGAGCGCCTCATGCGGGCATACACCACCGCCATGCTGGATGTATTCGGACCGGATCAGGATATTCCAGCCCCGGATATGGGTACGGGACAGCGCGAAATGGCGTGGCTCATGGACGAATATTCCAAGTCGAAAGGTATGACGGTTCAGGCCGTAGTGACGGGCAAGCCCCTGGTACTCGGCGGCTCGCTGGGGCGTACCGAGGCCACCGGACGCGGCGTGACGGTGTCGGCCCTGGCCGGAATGGAAAAACTCCGCCTCAATCCCTACAAAGCTACGGCAGCGGTACAGGGGTTTGGCAACGTGGGCTCTTACGCCGCATCGCTCATGCGGGAGCGGGGGGTGTGCATTCAGGCGATCAGTGACCTCACGGGAGCCTACTACAACGAAAAGGGCATTGATATAGAGGCTGCCATTGCCTACCGCGACCATAACAACGGGCAGCTGGAAGGATTTGACGGAGCCGAACCCATCACCGGCGATGAGCTAATGTCGCTACCGGTGGACGTGCTGGTACCTGCCGCCACCGAGGATGTAATTACCATGCGGAACGCCAGCTCCATTCAGGCCAAAATGATCGTGGAAGGGGCCAATGGCCCTACCTCGGCAAAGGCGGATGACATCATTCACGAAAAAGGAATTATGGTGGTACCGGATATCCTGGCTAATGCCGGAGGAGTTACGGTATCGTACTTTGAATGGGTCCAAAACCGGATCGGGTACAAGTGGACCCTGGAGCGGATCAACCGCCGCAGCGACCGCATCATGAAGGATGCGTTCAATAAGGTATACCAAACCTCTCAGAAATACCAGGTATCGCTGCGGATAGCGGCCTACATCGTAGCGATTGATAAGGTTGCCAGCACCTACAAATTCCGGGGTGGATTCTGAGATTCATTTTTTTGTGAAAAGGCCGGGGAGTCAGGACCAACGTTCTGGCTCCCCGGCTTTTTGGGCTAGTTTGGAATTGGTTTTCTGGTATGTATGGCACACTGGCCATTCCATGCCGGACATTCCATGTCGGACATTCTCTGAATGATTTTTATATTTGTGGAGACCTAAAAGGGTACACAGCCCGCCAATTTTGTTATCCATGTCCCTCAGCCCGCGCGTCATTGCGTTTATTCTAGCTTTTCTGATTTCTGCTATTTCTACCTCCTTTCTCACGTTTGTGCAGGGGGTTACAGCTAGTATGCTATTTGTGGTGGGAGTATCGAGTTTTGTGGGATCGTTTTTTTTAGTCCTATATACCATCGAAATCATCGTGTACCGCGAGGTGAATAAGATGTACCGTACGATTCATAAACTCAAACTGAAAGATTTCAATATTTCGCGCAAGTCGCTCATTCGGGAGAGCAATCCCCTGAAACGGTTGAACGATGAAATCTTCGTATATGTGGCCAAGAAACAGAAGGAGATCGAAGAATTAAAAAAACTAGAGCAGTTTCGACGGGAATTTTTGGCCGATGTATCGCACGAACTAAAAACGCCGATTTTTGCCGCCCAGGGATTTATTCATACCCTCCTCGACGGTGCCAAAGACGATGAAAATGTCCGGGATAGGTTTCTGAAAAAGGCCGCTAAGAGTCTGGACGGTCTGGATGCACTGGTGAAAGATCTGGTCACCTTATCGCAAATGGAAACCGGGGCCATCAAGATGAACGTGGAGCGGGTGAACCTACGCGCCCTGACGGAGGATATCCTGGATCGACTGGAAAAAATAGCGCAGGATCGGAAGGTAACTTTCAAAATAAAGCCCGACAAGCTTACGGAAGTATGGGTAAAAGCGGACGTGCAGCGCATTGAACAGGTAATGATCAATCTCATGGAGAACGCCATTAAGTACAACAACGAGGGGGGAAAGGTGATTATCCACTTCGACGAAGACAAAAAAAGCTACGGGATTTCGGTGCGCGACAATGGCCCCGGCATTCCGCCCGAACACCTTAGTCGAATTTTTGAGCGGTTTTATCGGGTGGAGAAAAGCCGCTCCAAGGAACGCGGTGGCACCGGGCTGGGCCTGGCCATCGTGAAACATATCCTCAATGGACATGGTGCCAAGATTGCCGTGATGTCGAAGCTAGACAAAGGAACTACCTTTACTTTCAAACTAGAAAAAGCAGATAAACCAGAAAAAACCGAATGAAGGTCACCTATTTTCTATTAAGCCTGGCACTGGGTTGCCTGGCCTGTGTTTCTGATTCAGAACCCGATGGCTACGTGCCTTCCAAAGCCCCCGACGGGCTTCCATTCCTATCGCTCGGCGACTCCTATACTATCGGCGAGAGCGTGGAGGAAAGTGTTCGCTGGTCGGTTCAACTGGCGGACCTGCTCCGGAAGGAGGGCATTCAGGTGGCCTCTCCTGATATCATTGCCCGGACGGGCTGGACTACCGCCGAGCTTACAGACGCCATAAAAGCCTCAAAGAATGAAAAAAAGTATGACCTGGTGTCGCTTCTGATTGGTGTCAACAATCAGTACCGGGGACAAAGCGTTGAGCGCTTTCGGACTGAATTTAAAGATTTGTTGCAAACCAGCCTTACGTATGCCAAAGGACGTAAGGATCGGGTATTTGTACTGTCAATCCCCGATTGGGGCGTATCGCCCTTTGGTGCCACCCGCGACCGCTCCCAAATTTCCCGCGAGATAGATCAATTTAATGCGGTTGCGGAGGAGGAGAGCCAGAAAGCCGGTATCCTGTATATTGATATTACGCCCATTTCCCGTTCAGGGCTGGGCCAAGCCGATATGTTCGCCTCCGATGGGCTGCACTTTTCGGGTAAAATGTACGGTTTGTGGGCTAAGGAAGCACTTCCGGAAGTAAAGGCGCTTTTGAGTAAATAACTCTCACCTTCGAACTTTAAGTAGGTAGCAATTGACAGCTTCTCAGTATATGAAGTGGGATGTATCTTATTGTCAGTTACTTGAAGAAACAAAAGAATCCAATTTACGTACTTTCCTATCTTTTAAATATTATCTCTTTTTAACTCATGTTTGTACATACCGTATTTTTTTGGCTCAAAGAAAATGACAACGACGAAGCCCGGCAAGCGCTGCACGAGGGAATTACAAAACTGGCCACGATAGATTTGATCGGCACGGCCTATGTAGGTACCCCCGCTTCCACCCGCCGTCCGGTAATAGACCATACCTTTGATTTCTCCATCACCTTTGTGTTTCCCGATAAAGCCACGCAGGATCTTTATCAGGATCATCCGGATCATTTGAAATTCATTGAGCAATGCGCCCATTTGTGGGGTCGGGTGCAGGTATACGATGCTGTTTCCTAATATAGTTACCTAGATAATAATCCAAAAAAGGTCGGATAGAGGTACCTCTATCCGACCTTTTTTCGTAATCCTCCAACAGGGAATCAGTCCGCGATTTTCAGTACTATTTTTCCAAACTGCTCCCCACTATCCATCAATCGTAAGGCTGCTTCGGCTTCGCTCAGTTCGAATACCTCGTCCACTACGGGCACGAGCTCTTTTTCTTCCACAAAGCGAATCATTTCCTCAAACTCAGCCTCGGTACCCATGGTAGTACCATGAATATTGAGTTGCTTAAAGAACGCCTTGGCCGGTATTACATCGGTAATAGTGCCAGCTGTGCCTCCGTAAAAGGAAATAGAGGCACCAGGGGCAGCTACGTCTATCAGCCGGGCAAAACCACTGCCACCGGCACCATCAATAATCACGTCAAAATAACCTCGCTTGGATGCCCGGGCTTTTACCAGCAGGTCGCGGTACCAGGTGGGGGTTTTGTAGTTAACCCCTCCCTTCACGCCCAGATTAATAGCCTTCCTGATTTTTTGTTCCGAGCCGGACGTAACCCATACTTCGGCCCCAGCGGCCACGGCAAATTGTATGGCCAGCAAAGCGACGCCCCCGCCCGCTCCTGTTACCAGAACTCGGTCACCGGATTTGAAATTCCCACGGGTCATCAAAGCGCGCCAAGCGGTTAGCCCCGCCATGGGCAAGGTAGCAGCTTCCACAAATGACAAGTGCTTGGGCTTGTGAACGATGTAACGAAGATCCATGGTGATGTATTCGGCAAAAGTACCATTATCAGGTAGTCCCAGGATGGTGTAGTCGTCGCCATAAAAAGCAGGATTATCACCCCAATTATGAGAAGGATTGATAATCACCTCTTTTCCAAGCCAATATTCACTCACGCCTTCACCGATTTCTACCACAATTCCCGCCCCATCCGACCCCAGGATGATAGGGGTTTTGATATTGGGATAGAGCCCTTTTTGAATCCAAACGTCGCGGTGATTGAGAGCTGCGGTTTTGAGCTGAACCAGCACTTCTCCCTTTTGGGGTGTCGGCTTATCGGTCTCTTGTATTACCAGGGGCTGATGGAGAGTTTCTAAAATAGCAGCTTTCATTATCAAAGAGTTAGTTTGTTGTCTTTTTGGCTTCGTAAAAGAAGGTGTAGGAAGCGGAGTTACCTCATGGCAGGGCAAAAGGCGTGCCTATCTGGCTGCTTCAATGGCTCCGCGCACACTGCCGTGCGCATTCAATAGTGCCTCGGCTTCTTCTCTGGAAACTCCCAGCTCTTCCACCACCATTCGTATCGCTCTTTCCACTAGTTTATGATTAGTCATCTGCATATCCACCATTTTATTCCCCTTTACGCGGCCTAGCCGGATCATCACGGAAGTAGACAGCATGTTCAGTACGAGTTTTTGGGCAGTGCCCGATTTCATTCGGGTGCTGCCGGTCACGAACTCGGGGCCGACTACTACTTCCACGGGGAATTCCGCCGCGGAGGCCACGGCCGAACCTTCGTTACATACAATGCAGCCCGTCAGGATCCCGGCTTCCCGGGCAGCCTGCAAGCCACCGATTACGTAGGGAGTACGGCCGGAAGCCGCAATGCCCACCACCGAATCCAGTTCCGTTAGCTGGTAAGCTGCCAGGTCTTTCCAGGCTTGCTCGGAATCGTCCTCGGCGTTTTCCACGGCTCTTCGAATGGCCTTATCCCCGCCTGCCATCAATCCAATGACCAAATCGAAAGGTACGCCGAAGGTAGGGGGGCATTCGGAGGCATCCACTATGCCGAGCCGCCCGCTGGTACCCGCTCCAATATAAAAGAGCCGTCCGCCCTGCGCCATACGTGCGACGACTTGCTCCACCAATTGCTCAATTTGTGGAATTGATTTCTCCACCGCAAAAGGGACGGTCTTATCTTCCTGATTTATATGAATTAGTAATTCCCGGACATTCATCCGTTCCAGGTGATCATATCCTGATGCCGACTCAGTAGTTAACATACCTTAATGCGAATTGTATTATTCTTAGTTATAAATAGCTATTTTGTTGGAAAGTCTTTCACAAATATAATCAAACCACCAGGTTCCCGATAAAATACAGAAAAAGTAGGAATAATATTTGGAAAATAGAAAGATAGCCTTCTTATTTGTAGAGGATTTTCGCATTTAGCGAAATTTCACTGGCAGAGAAAATTAATAATATGGCTAGCAAAAGTTTGGAAAACCTCCCCATCCTTCTACTCGTGAGCATCCGTTAGGGTGTGAGTGGAACCTGCTTGTCAAACCAGATGCCTCACTCACACCCCGCTGAGTGAGGCATTTTTTAATAAAGACATACACATTGAAAAAGAAAGAAACCAAGTAAAGATTTAGCTTTATTATACTCACGATGACGACCACCGATACCCAAGTCCTGAACAAATACTCACGTACCCTTACCCAAGAGGTAACAAACCCCGCCGCGCAAGCCATGCTATATGCAGTAGGCCTGAAAGAAAAGGATATGGATAAGCCTCAGATTGGCATCGCCAGTACCGGCTATGAGGGAAATCCTTGCAACATGCACCTCAACGGACTGTCGGTTTATGTGAAGCAGGGGGTACAGGCTAATGACATGGTCGGACTGATTTTCAATACCATAGGGGTTTCGGATGGAATGACCAACGGCAACGATGGCATGCGCTATTCGTTACCGAGCCGCGACCTGATTGCCGATTCTATAGAATCCGTAGTGGCAGCCCAGTGGTACGATGGGGTCATAGCGGTAGTAGGGTGTGACAAAAACATGCCCGGTGCCGTAATGGCCATGGCCCGGCTGGAGCGCCCGGCTATTATGGTATACGGAGGAACCATTCGCTCGGGACATTACAAAGGACAGAAGCTCGACATCGTGTCGGCCTTTGAAGCATTGGGCAAGAAATTTGCGGGCAATATATCGGATGAGGATTATAAAGGAGTGATTCAAAACTCCATCCCGGGGCCCGGAGCCTGCGGCGGGATGTATACCGCCAATACCATGGCGGCCTCAATTGAAGCCATGGGCCTTAGCCTGCCGTTTAGTAGCAGCTACCCCGCTACCCACGAAGGGAAGCAGGAGGAATGCAAAAAAATCGGCACGGCCATGCTGCGGCTATTGGAAATGGACCTCACGCCCAAAGAAATTATTACCAGCAAGTCGTTGGAAAATGCGCTCACCGTGGTGATGGCCCTGGGCGGCTCCACCAATGCGGTACTGCACTATCTGGCCATTGCTCGTGCGGCGGGCATTCCGCTTTCGTTGGATGATATTCAGGCCATCAGCGATCGCACCCCGTTCATTGGCGACCTGAAACCCAGTGGCAAGTACTACATGGAAGATCTACTTGCGATCGGAGGGGTACCGGCTATTATGAAGTACTTGTACCAGCACGGCCTCATCCACGGAGAATGTATGACCGTAACGGGTAAAACCGTGGCGGAGAACCTGGCCGAAGCTCATGATCTCAATTTCGACGACCAGAAAATTATCTTTCCTTTATCCCAGCCCATCAAAGCCACCGGCCACATCCAAATCCTGTACGGGAATTTGGCCCCGACGGGAGCCGTGGCCAAAATCACCGGAAAAGAAGGGATGTACTTTGAAGGCGAAGCGAAGATCTGTGAACACGAGTCTGAAATTATTGATGCCCTGGCCAAAGGCGAAATCAAGGCCGGGCAGGTGGTGGTGATCAGGAATGCCGGTCCGAAAGGAGGGCCTGGGATGTCGGAAATGCTGAAGCCCACATCGGCTGTAATGGGGGCTGGCCTGGGTGATAAAATAGCCCTGATTACTGACGGTCGTTTCTCGGGAGGTACCCACGGTTTTGTGGTAGGGCATATCACTCCCGAAGCCTTTGATGGCGGGCCGATCGCCCTCATACAGAATGGAGACATCATTACCATCGACGCCAACACTAGGGAGTTGAAGCTGAATATTTCCGAAGAGGAAATGGCCGCTCGAAAAGCAGCCTGGAAACAGCCCGCGCCTCGCTTTAAGAAGGGAGTACTTGGCAAGTACATTCGCTACGTCACTTCGGCAAGCGAAGGCTGCGTTACGGACGAATTTTAGAAACCAAAAAGAGAAGGATATATAACTAATCCAAGGAATGTCATGGAAAGAAATGAAGCCAATGTCTTGACCCTTGACGGGATGGAGCCCGAAGTACGGATAGAGTCGTCCGAACTAATGAATGGTTCGCACGCGGTGATCCGCTCACTGATTGCCGAAGGAGTGAAAACTATTTTTGGGTATCCCGGGGGGGCCATCATGCCGGTATACGACGCTATTTACGATTATCAGGACCAAATCGAGCACATTCTTGTCCGGCACGAACAAGGGGCCGGACACGCAGCCGAGGGGTTTGCCCGTATTTCCGGCAAGGTAGGCGTATGTTTGGTGACATCCGGACCGGGTGCCACCAACCTGGTAACAGCCGTAGCCGACGCCATCATAGATTCCACCCCCATGGTGTGCATTGTGGGTCAGGTGGCCAAGCACTTGCTGGGAACGGATGCTTTTCAGGAGACGGACGTGATTGGAGTGACGATGCCCATTACCAAATGGAACTACCAGATTACGTCGGCTGACGAAGTGCCGGATATCATGGCCAAGGCGTTCTACATTGCGAAGTCGGGCCGTCCGGGGCCTGTGCTGATTGATATTACCAAGAATGCCCAGAGCGAAATGATGTCAATACCCTTTCACTATGCGCCCTGCACCAAACTCCTGAGCTACCATCCCCGCCTGATTCCTAAAAAAGAGCAGGTAGAGAAAGCGGCCACTCTGATCAATCAGGCCAAGCGGCCGTTTGTGGTGTTTGGACATGGTGTAAAACTTGCCGGAGCCGAAAAGGAACTCATTGAATTGGTGGAGAAAACCGGGATTCCCTGCGCCTCCACGTTGCTGGGCTTGTCGTCGGTACCAGTGGATCATCCGCTGTATGCTGGCTGGCTGGGCATGCACGGAAACTACAGTACCAACCGCCTGACCAACGAGTGCGATGTGCTGATTGGAGTAGGCCTGCGTTTCGACGACCGCGTAACCGGAGACGTGTCACGCTACGCCAAGCAAGCCAAAGTAGTGCACATCGAGATAGACCCCGCCGAAATAGACAAGGTTGTCAAAGCAGAAGCACCCGTGGTGGGTGACGCCAAAGAGGCATTAAGGATGCTCATTCCTTTGCTCAATCCCGCCATGCACGAAGCGTGGCAGGCTGTTTTCAAAAAACTGGATGCCGAGGAAGAAGAGTGTATTACCATTCCCGAGCTTGCCCCAACGACCGAGAAAATCAAGATGGCAGAGGTGGTGCGTATGCTATCGGACAAGACCAAAGGGGAGGCCGTAATTGTGGCCGATGTGGGACAGCACCAAATGATGGCAGCCCGCTACTATGAGTTTAAGCGGAACAATTCATTTATTACTTCCGGTGGCCTAGGTACCATGGGCTATGCACTGCCGGCGGCTTTTGGGGCCAAGGTGGGCGACCCAAGCCGCGAGGTAGTGGCGATTATTGGCGATGGATGTTTTCAAATGACGATTCAGGAGCTGGGAACCATTGCTCAGAGCGGCCTGCCTGTCAAGGCCATTATCCTGAATAACAACTACCTGGGCATGGTCCGTCAGTGGCAACAATTGTTCTTTGAAAAACGCTACTCCTTTGTCGAGCTACAAAATCCCGATTTCATTACCATTGCCAAAGGTTTTGGGGTAAATGGGCATACCTGCGACAAACGCGAAGACCTGAGCGACTCGCTTGACACCATGTTGAAATCCACCAAGCCGTATTTGCTGGAAGTGATTGTGGAAAAAGAGGAAAACGTATTCCCGATGGTAGCCTCAGGAGCCTGCGTATCGGAGATACGTCTTAGATAATTTTGAATGAGTGAATGAGTGATTGAGTGAATGTAAGGGTAATTCTATCATTCACTCAATCACTCATTCAAAATTAAAAAAACATGACAACATATACCATTTGCGTTTTTACTGAAAACACCATCGGGCTGCTGAATAAAATTACGATTGTATTCACGCGTCGTCGTATCAATATTGAAAGCCTGACAGTTTCCGAAACCGAGCGAAAGGGGGTGTCGCGCTTCACTATCGTAATTAAGGAAGACTCCCGCGAAAAAGTGGAGAAAGTCGTACGGCAAATCCGGAAAATCGTGGAAGTACTGGCGGTTTTCGGGTATCTCAACGACGAAATAGCCTACAACGAAATAGCCTTGTTCAAAGTACCAACGCCTGCCGGAGCCAAGCGACTGGACATTGAAACCATTAATAAGGTATATAAAGCATGGGTAGTATATTGGGGCCTGGAATACGTAGTAATTGAGAAAACGGGTACTGAGGAAGACATCTTTGACTTTTTTAATTACATCAAACCCCATGGAATTCTCGAATTTGTGCGCTCGGGTCGGGTGGCGGTGAGCAAATCCCCCCAAAGCTTGGTGGAGTACTTGCCCGAAGCCGAATGGGAATACTACTTGTGAAGCGTGTTTGACTAATGATTATCCTGTCGTCTCCATTTGGGATAAATAGAGAAAACTTTGAACAGGATTTATAAGGCTGGGTATCAAGTATATAAAATGATGAGCCAAAAAAAACGGGGTTGTGGGGGGATTTATCACGTAACAAAGGCGGCTTTCTAGGACGTTTTAGTTTTTTTTGCAAAAAAATATTCTATTGATGGAATCTAACGAATTGAAAGACGCACAGTACATTGGGAACGAGCTAGAACTGTTCGCCTTAGCGAACAACTGGAAAGACTACTGGTCAGATCAAGTACTTCCTTATTTGGGTAGCAAAATATTGGAGGTTGGGGCTGGTCTTGGCGGAACGACACATTTGCTAATCTCCAAAATCGAAAAATTAGACGAGTGGGTTTGCCTGGAACCCGACGAGAGGCTAGCGAACCAGATCAAGCCTTCTTTGAATGGCGCTAACAGCAAAAAAGTCAAGGTAGAAACCAAATATTTGTCTGATTACAGTCCAGCTACAAAGTTCGACTCGCTAATCTACATTGATGTAATTGAGCACATTGAGGACGATCGGAAAGAGTTGCAACTTGCCATGAATTACCTGAAACCCAACGGACACCTGATCATATTGGTTCCAGCTCATAATTTTCTCATGAGCCCGTTCGACAAGGCGATTGGACATTACCGGCGGTATAATAAGAAAATGCTGCTCGACATCAAGCCCCAAAATGCGGAGATAGTGGTAAGCAAATATCTCGATTCCTTCGGATTGAGTGTTTCGATGGCCAATAAGCTGTTTCTAAAACAAAGTTACCCAACGAAGCAGCAGGTGATGCTATGGAACAATTATATCGTGCCGGTATCCAGAAAATTTGACTCAGTGCTATCCTATAATTTTGGGAAGTCTGCTTTGATGATCTATAAAAAAGTAGGGTGATTAGATAGGTAGCTTGCCAACGGGAATTAGAAGATGAGAAGTTGTCCGGGATCCTACCTTACCTAATTGTGATGGATTGCCTGTTCGAAGCCTAACGGACATCTTATTTGTATAGTCATAACACTGCATAAATTTATGCAGTTTATCAACTCCATCAGTAACAGAAATGACGTTTGTTCAAGCTTTGATTGACATGAACAGCCCTTGGGCAAAACAAATAGCGGAGGGACTTCAATCTGTTGGATTTATGAGAGGAGCGAAAAAGTGGATACTTTTGGTCTTTGTTTTCGAGTTCTTTTGGGTGCTATTATTCTATCTGCGCGAAAAAAAGCTTTCGCCCTCCTGGCTTCGTCGTGATTCTCTTTTTCTGGGGAGTATTCTTTTGGGTGTATTTCTGCTTCGCCTTCCGGTACTGGCTTATGCACATCTCGACGTGGATGAATCTGACTGGCTGGTGGGTGCGGCAACGTTTTACAAAGATCCCCGCTTCTGGCTCTCCGTTGACGGAACCACCAGCGGCCCTTTATCCATCATTCCGCTGAGCCTCATTCCGTTGTTCGGGGGTACACTCAGCTATGTTTCAATCCGATTGTTTGCGCTGATTAGCTATTTATTGCCGGGGCTGCTATTCACTTACCTGGGATTACGGAATCTCTGTGGACGAAGCATTGCAGGTATGGTCATAATTCCATTGGCTGGTGCCGTTGCTATGGCCCAAAATCTGAATACTTACAATGGGGAATTTCCTATACTTTTTCTGACTGCACTGAGTTTTTATTTATATAGTTATAGGTATCAGGGACGTTTTCCGAAGCTATTTCATTGGCTGGCGGGATTTGTAATCGGCCTTTTTGCTTATTCAAAGCCCCAGGCTATTCCGCTGGGAGCCGTAATAGCACTAGGCTATCTTTGGAAGTTGTATGATCACCGTCAACCTCCGGCAGTGCTTTCGCTTTTTGTGATGGGTGGCCTCAGTCCTTCCATTTTGGTGAGCATTTATTTGACATTGAGTGGCTTATGGTTAGATTTTTTCAATTCTTATATTGTAAATAATCTGTTCTATGGAGGGGCAGAAGGGCCTTATGGAAACACGTATACACTAGGAATGATAATCAGTAAAACGCTTGATTACCTGCTTTCCCAACCTGATTATGCTTTCTGGCTGCTGACAGGTCTTCTAAGTTTTATGGTAGGGCTATTGGTTGTGCTTTTCCAGCGAAAGAAAGTAGGGCATGATCTCACGCGCGAACTGATTTTTGCCTTAGCTATGCTAGCTGTTGCCTTGTTTTGTACCATAAAACCTTTGACTTTTTTCTATCATTACCAGCACATGCTACTTGTACCGGTAGCCTGGCTAACGGGCGTTGTGGTTCTGAACGGGTTTCACCTTTTGTCAAACCTTGGACTAGCAGCCATAAACATCAAAAATTTGGGTTTGAAAGTAGCTATTCCAGCTTTTTTTATGCTCACGCTCGTCCTGGTAAGTATTCAATCGATAGAACATACCTTTGAGATGCCTATGCTTGTAGGCGGAAAAGCGGATAATCGCTCCAAAGAAGCGCAGATTATTTCAAGCTATACGGAACCTAACGAAAAAATGGCAATATGGGGTTGGAACACACCGCTTTTTGTGGATACTCAACTGCTTCAGGGTACCCGCGATGGGCACACCCATTACCACATGATTCCCATTACCTTGCAGGATTACTACCTGAAACGGTATGTGAGTGATTTGAAACGCAACAAGCCCAAGGTAGTGGTAGAAACATTTCAGGGATATTCGGCACTAACGTTCGGGGCGGATGGACGCCGGGAATTTGGCTTGGAAAATTATCCCGGAGTATACGACTACGTCATAGAGCATTATGAACTCAAAGCAGATATAGACGGGAAAACCCGGGTATTCGTGCGAAAACCTTCCAGTCTTTGATCTACGTATTTAGCTTATACCCTTCACTTCTTAACGACACCCGCGTTCAGTACCATGTTTGAAAGATTAAAAAGAATACCCCGCCAGGATCTCCTTGGGCTGGTTGTTGTAGTGGCAGGGCTCTTTGTGCTGAATTACAACTATTGGGATCGCCTGGATATAATCAGTGATGACGACGACCTCTACTTTATGTTTGGGATGGATTATCTCAAAGGGAAGTACCGTGGACCCGACGACGGTGCCTTGTACTGCCTCTGGCAGCTGGGAATTCAACTCATTACAAATGACGCCATCCAGACTTTTTACATCAACTGGCTGCTGATGACCGTTCTTCCCACTGTTGGGTTTTACTGGCTCCTGCGGAGCATGAGTGTCAATACCTGGGTGAGTGTGTGGGTGACGCTGTGCTATACCTTCTCGCTAATGAATTATCCGCTTACGCCTAAGCTTACGCACTTTACCATCGCGATTTTGCTGGCGGGCCTGGTGGTAGTGCGAAGGGTGGATGATACCGAAAGGAAACTTTTCTGGGGGGCCTTTACTATATTCCTGGCCTCTTATGTAAGGCCGGAGATGTATGTAGGCCTCGTCCCTATTTTTCTGTGGCTGGGCTGGGTATCCTATCGCCGCAAGAGCTACAAATGGCTGGCAGGCATACTGGCGATCACGATTATCTCGGGGGTGCTGGTGGGTACTCCCATTCGTAAAAACGACCGGAGTTTCTGGACGTTTAAGCACCATTTTTCCATCAATTACGTAGAGTGGTATCCTGAAACCAACCTCTCCCCCTGGAACCATTTCAACGAAATTACCACCAAAGCCTTCGGTCATACGTTGACGTCGCCGATGGATGCTTTCCTGACCAATCCCTCGCTGGTGATGCGGCATTTCTTCTTTAATGTTCAGCACCTGGCCATGGAGACCTTTTTCTATCTCAAGGAGATGTTCTGGGGGCAGTTGAATCCTATTTTTACCTTTCCGTACCGTAGGTTTTTTCTGCTCGCAGTGCTGATCTTTCTGCTGGTTCGGATAGACTATGCCGATACCTGGAAGCAGTGGATCAAATCGTTTCGACAGAACGCCTCCCTGGGTGCTATTCTGTTGGTGATGCTGATTCCTTCGCTACTTTCGACCACCATTATTTACCCCCGGCCTCACTACGTCCTCTATCATTTTTTGTTTTGGATTCCCCTGATCGGCCTGCTGGTATCCGGAATTCGTTTGAAGAGCGTTCCTGCCAGGTTCCGGCCGAGTTTAACGGCAGTGACGGCGGCGAACCTTGTTTTTATAGCCATATTTCTGTATCCCAAATTCATGGAAGCCCGGCAGGCGAAGCCTACCCCTAACCGGGAGTTTGCCAAGATGCTCCAGGGCTTAAGATAGAAGACGAAGTACACCTGCTGGGAGGAGATGCTCCCTTCACCTACCCCCGCTATGTGAGCCCCAACTGGAAAGATTTTTATTATTTTGATATCAACCGACCGGAGAATTTTGCCCGGTTTGTCAAAGAAAAAGATGTCAATGTGGTGATTGTCAATAGCAAATTGCACAACTACTTTGCCAAAGATGCCAGCTACATAGCCTTCCGTAAAGCTCCGGAGGAATTGGGTTTCAAGTTGGTGCACAAAACTTCCAAACACCTTATTTATACACAGGAACAATTACAGTAATCATAACCAATAACTAGTTTACAAAATGGCAAAGTTAAATTTTGGCGGCGTTGAAGAAGAAGTAGTAACCCGCGAGGAATTTCCTCTTGAAAAAGCCCGTGAAGTACTTGATAACGAAACAATAGCGGTGATTGGCTACGGCGTACAAGGCCCCGGTCAGAGCTTGAATATGCGCGACAATGGCTTTAATGTCATCGTAGGCCAGCGCAAAGGCGGTAAGTCTTGGGACAAGGCCGTAGCAGACGGCTGGGTACCCGGCGAAACGCTTTTTGAAATTGAAGAAGCCCTCGAAAAAGGCACTATCATTTGCTACCTGCTCTCTGACGCCGCTCAGATCGAGATGTGGCCTACCGTGAAGAAGTACCTGACGGCTGGCAAGTCCTTGTACTTCTCGCACGGCTTCGGTATAACGTACAAAGATCAAACGAGCATCGTACCTCCGGCTGAAGTGGACGTATTCCTGGTAGCTCCCAAGGGCTCAGGTACTTCTCTGCGTCGCTTGTTTGTGGAAGGCAAGGGTCTTAACTCATCCTTCGCGGTATTCCAGGATGCCACCGGCGAAGCCCGCACCAAGTGTATTGCTATGGGCATCGGGGTAGGCTCGGGTTATCTGTTCGAAACCGACTTCTACCGCGAGGTAACCTCCGACCTTACCGGCGAGCGTGGTACGCTCATGGGTGCCATCCAGGGAATTTTTGCCGCTCAGTACGAAGTGCTTCGTTCCAACGGACACTCTCCTTCCGAGGCATTTAACGAAACAGTAGAAGAATTGACGCAGTCGCTGATGCCTCTCGTGGCCGAGAACGGGATGGACTGGATGTACGCCAACTGCTCCACCACCGCGCAGCGCGGCGCCCTGGACTGGTGGAAGCCTTTCCGCGACGCTACAAAGCCGGTATTTGAGCAGCTCTACAACTCCGTGAAGTCTGGCGAGCAGGCTCAGATTTCTATCTCCCGCAACTCCCAGTCGGACTATCGCGTGAAGCTGGAAGAAGAACTGGCCGAACTCCGCGAATCAGAAATGTGGCAAGCCGGCACCACCGTGCGCAGCCTGCGGCCGGAGAGAAGTTAATTTTGAATGAGTGAATGAGTGATTGAGTGAATGATATTCTACTCCAGGAAGCAATAATTTATATTCTCTCAATCTCTCAATCACGCATTCTATCATTGAAAGAAAAGGCGGGTCGGGGTACTTCACCTCGACCCGCCTTTTCTTTCTGTGGTATTAATCCGTATTTTCGTTCAATAATAAATCGAATGGAATTTCAACAGGAGATATGAAAGAAAGTATCAACGATACCACCACGTACCCGACACTTGACGCAATATTTTTAGCCGCGGAGCGCCTACGAAATGTAGCCACTCACACCCCCCTGATGCACAATTTGCAGCTTTCGGAGCAGTATGGGGCCAACGTATACCTCAAACGGGAGGATCTTCAGATCGTGCGCTCTTACAAAATCCGGGGGGCTTATAATAAAATGGCCAGCCTGTCCGAAGAAGCCTTGGCCAAAGGGATAGTATGCGCCAGTGCGGGCAACCACGCCCAGGGCGTAGCTTATGCCTGCCGAAAGATGGGGGTAAAAGGGGTAATCTTTATGCCTACTACCGCTCCGGCTCAAAAGGTGAAGCAGGTGGGGATGTTCGGAAAGGAGTGGGTGACGATTCAGCTCGTGGGTGATACCTACGACGACGCTTACCACGCGGCCATGGAATACCGGGAGGCAAACGATGCTACTTTTGTCCACCCTTTCGACGATGTGCAGGTGATGGAAGGCCAGGGTACCGTAGGCCTGGAAATTTTTAAAGATGCTGATTTCAAAATAGATTACCTGCTGATGGCCATTGGTGGCGGCGGCCTTGCCTCAGGCGTATCCACGGTATTCAAGCAGCTTTCCCCCAAAACCAAACTCATTGGTGTGGAGCCTCTCGGCTCACCCACCATGCAGCGGGCCATTGAAGAAGACCACGTCCTGACGCTCGAATATATTGACAAGTTTGTGGACGGGGCCGCTGTGCGCCGCGCGGGCAACATTACGTTTGAGGTTTGCAAACAGAATTTGGATAAGATCGTACTGGTGCCCGAAGGCAAGGTATGCTCCACCATCCTGCAACTCTATAACGAGCAAGCTATCGTAGCCGAACCAGCCGGAGCCCTTACGGTGGCAGCTCTGGATTTTATGAAGGAGGAAATCAAGGGCAAAAATGTGGTAGCACTCATTGGGGGTGGCAACAACGACATTACCCGTACCGAGGAAATCAAAGAGCGCTCTCTCCTGTACGAAGGCCTGAAGCACTACTTCATCATCCGGTTTCCCCAGCGGGCCGGCGCTTTTCGGGAGTTTGTGGATGTGCTCGGTTCGGATGTAGATATCACGCGCTTTGAGTACACCAAAAAGACGAACCGCGAGCAGGGCCCAGCCCTGGTAGGGATCGAGCTGCAGCACCGCGAAGACCTCGCCCCGCTGCTACAGCGGATGGACGAAGGCCGCATTGTCTATGAGTACCTCAACGATCAGCCGGATATGTTTCAGTTTATGGTGTAGAATCCTGTGCTCCGCGTCCCATCTGACATAAGTACCCAGGAATTTGAGTCCCTGAAAATTCAGGATATGACCTTTGTGGCCTACCGCAACGAGGTGTACCCGTCGCGATACGAGGTGTTTTTTGAAGAACATGCCGTGATTGTGGTGCTGGAAGGGGAGAAGAAATTCAGCAGCCCCACGCAGGAGGTACACGTGCAGAAGGGCGATATTCTGTTCATTCAGCGGGGGTTTTACCTTATGTCGGAGTCTATTCATGAAGCCTATAAGAGCCTGGTTTTTTTCTTTGACGAAAAGCTTCTGAAAGAATTTGTGGGGTTGCATTCGGAGCTTTTTGAGGTAGATCGCGAAATTGCACCCCTACAATCGCCGATTCTACTGTTGCATGCTTCGGATACGTTCTCCCAGTTTGTCAACTCTATTTTTCCCTACTTCCGCTCCCAAACCAGCCTGAAAACCCATTTTCTCCGGCTCAAATTTCAGGAGCTCCTGCTGCATCTGCTAGAAATCGACGCCTCGGGCAATCTTCAATCCATCCTGCTCAGCATCCACAAAGGGCAAAAAGCAGACCTTCGCTTTCTGATGAACAGCTACTCCCTCAAACCTCTCACCCTTAATGAACTTGCCCGGCTATCAGGCCGCAGCCTGTCGGCCTTTAAGCGCGACTTTCAGGAAGAGTTTCACACGTCTCCCGCCCTTTGGATCAAGCAAAAAAAACTGGAACATGCTGATCTGCTGCTCCGCACCACCGAAATGAATGTTTCCGAAATAAGTACCGAGATTGGCTACGAAAGCGTGTCGCATTTTATCAAAAGCTACAAAGAGAAATACGGTTTTACGCCCAAAAGTGCTGCCTGACCTAAAAACGCTATTCTTTGGGCGTTTTGCGTTATAAGGGTGTGGGGGAGAATGTGGAAATTTGTAAGGTTGAAATCTCAAAGGTGAATCCATGCCGGAAATAAGCCGCTTCTTCGGAATTGTAATTAAGATGTTTTACAACGATCACGCCCCTCCACACTTTCATGCAGAGTATGGGGAGGAAGAAGCACTTTTTGATATAACCACTTTGGAGGTATTGGAAGGAGAATTATCCAAAAGGGCGAAAATGTTGGTAGTAGAATGGGCCCTCGAACATAGAGAAGAGCTTATGCTAAACTGGTACAAAGCTCGCAAGCCTGAGGAACTTTCTAAAATAGAACCTCTAAAATAAGCAAGGTATGCTAGCCAGAATTATCAATATAGAAGTATTCGACGATCATACCATTCGTTTTGATTTTAACGATGGGAGTAGAAAAGTTGTTGATTTTAAACCATTTATTGGTAATGATCCGTTGACTAGCCCTCTGAAAGATATTGCCTATTTCAAGAACGTAAAAATGTATGATCGTGGAAGAGGTATCTATTGGGAAAACGGCTACGATTTTTGTCCAGATTATCTAAAAAAATTAGAGCAGAAAAATCAGTTTACAAACTCATAATAACTCAGGGCCTTTTGCAGAACATTGAGTTAGACATAATTGATCATCGAAAAAGAAATAAGTAAACAAAACCAAAATGAGTAAGCAAACCCTTTTCGACAAAGTATGGGATGCCCACGTCGTTCGCAAGATCGAAGACGGCCCCGACGTGTTCTTCATCGACCGTCATTTTATTCACGAAGTGACCAGCCCCGTGGCCTTCAACGGCCTGGAAAGCCGGGGGGCCGATGTACTTTTTCCCGAGCGTACCTTCGCTACGGCCGACCACAACACCCCTACCATCAACCAGCACCTGCCGGTAGCCGATCCGCTGTCGGCCAATCAGCTGAAAGCGCTGGAAACCAATACGGCCAAATACGGGATCTCGCACTGGGGTCTTGGTCACGCCAAAAATGGCATTGTGCACGTGATCGGTCCCGAGAACGGCATTACCCAGCCCGGTATGACCATAGTATGTGGTGACTCCCATACCTCCACGCACGGAGCCTTTGGGGCCATTGCGTTTGGTATCGGTACCTCCGAGGTTGAGATGGTACTGGCTTCGCAGTGCATTATGCAGCCTAAACCCAAAAAGATGCGTATCACCATCAACGGTAAGCTGGGCAAGGGTGTACTTCCCAAGGATGCTGTTTTATACATTATTTCCCAGATTTCGGCCAGTGGTGCCACGGGCTACTTTGTAGAATACGCCGGGGAGGTCTTTGAAGACATGAGCATGGAAGGCCGTATGACGGTCTGTAATATGTCCATCGAAATGGGCGCTCGCGGTGGTATGATTGCCCCCGACGAGAAAACCTTCGCCTACCTGGAAGGACGCGAGCAGGCTCCTAAGGGCGAGGCATGGGATAAGGCATTGGACTACTGGAGAACTCTTAAAACCGAAGAAGGCGCTGAGTTTGACGTGGAATATACCTTCGACGCCGCCGACATTGAGCCGCAGATTACCTATGGTACCAACCCCGGCATGGGTACAGGTATTACGCATTCCATTCCCTCGGCCGAGGAAGTAGCAGGAGGTGCTTCATACGCCAAGTCATTGAGCTATATGGGTTTTGCCGAAGAGGAAAGCATGCTTGGCAAACCCATTGACTTTGTGTTCCTGGGTAGCTGTACCAACGGCCGCATCGAAGACTTCCGCGCATTTGCCTCTATCGTGAAAGGCCGCAAAAAGGCCGATAATGTGACGGCCTGGCTGGTGCCCGGCTCGCACGTAGTGGAGTCACAGATCAAAGAGGAGGGTATCCTGGATATCCTGACCGAGGCGGGCTTCCAGCTGCGTCAGCCCGGCTGCTCAGCTTGCCTGGCCATGAACGACGACAAGGTACCCGCGGGCAAATACGCCGTTAGCACCTCCAACCGTAACTTTGAAGGCCGGCAAGGCCCCGGCGCCCGTACCTTGCTTGCCAGCCCTTTTGTAGCGGCAGCGGCAGCGGTGACGGGGGTAGTATCTGACCCGCGTGAATTTTTATAATGCTTTATTTTCACCGCAAAGGGCGCGGAGAGTTTACGCAGAGAACACTGAGAAATTATGAGAGAGAATGAGCTGGCGGGTCAAGTTATTGGGTGTGCTATTAAGGTGCATTCCAGCTTAGGTCCTGGCTTATTGGAAAGAACGTATCAGGAATGTTTGTTCTATGAGATCATAAAATCAGGATTGCTTTGTGAGAAAGAAAAACCGATGCCTTTGGTTTACGAAGAAGTAAAACTCGACTGCGGTTATCGAATAGACTTGCTGGTTGAAAACAAATTGGTACTCGAGATAAAAAGCATCGATGCCTTAAATGCAAATTCACTTGGCCCAGACTTTAACATACTTAAAGCTAGGTAAATATAAGCTTGGACTACTAATGAACTTTAATGTTGTTTTGTTGAAAAACGGCATCAAAAGAATAGCGAACGGACTTTAAAAACTCTGCGCCCTCCGCGTAAAAACTCCGCGTTCTCCGCGGTTAAATAAAAAACTAAAAATGGCATACGACAAATTTACACTACTCAAAAGCTCCGCGGTTCCGATGCCGATCGAGAACGTGGACACCGATCAGATCATCCCCGCCCGCTTCCTGAAAGCGACTGAGCGCAAGGGATTCGGCGACAACCTGTTCCGTGACTGGCGGTACAACAACGACGAAAGCCCAAAGCCGGATTTTGTCCTCAATAACCCGATTTATAGTGGCAAAATCCTGGTAGGAGGCAAAAACTTCGGCAGCGGATCAAGCCGTGAGCACGCCGCCTGGGCTATTTACGATTATGGTTTCCGCTGCGTGGTTTCGAGCTTCTTTGCCGATATTTTCAAGAACAACTCCATCAACGTGGGTATCCTGCCCGTGCAGGTATCACCGGAGTTTCTGGACAAGATTTTTCAGGCTATTGAAAAAGACCCCAAAGCCGAACTGGAAGTGAATCTGCCCGACCAGACCATTACCATCGTAGCTACAGGTGAGCAGGAGTCGTTTGACATCAACGGCTACAAGAAGCACAACCTGACAAATGGCTACGACGATATCGACTACCTGCGGGCGATGAAGGAAGAGATAGGCGCTTTTGCCGAGATGAGTTTATACTAAATGGGCTATCAGCACTCGGCGGTCGGCTGTCAGCGAAAGGTTGACAAAGTAAAAGTCGACTGCCGAAAGCCGAGAGCCGAAAGCCTTCTCTATGAGATATATTGAACTAATGGATACCACCCTCCGCGATGGGGAACAAACCAGCGGGGTATCTTTTTCTGCTTCCGAAAAGCTGACCATAGCGCAGCTACTTTTGCAGGAAGTAAAGGTAGACCGCCTGGAAGTTGCTTCCGCCCGGGTATCGGAGGGGGAGTTTCAGGCCGTAAAGAAAATAACCGACTGGGCTGCCCTGCATGGCTTCCTGGATCGAATTGAAGTACTGACCTTTGTGGACGGCGATACCTCCATCGACTGGATGCTGACGGCCGGGGCGAAGGTCATGAACCTGCTCACGAAGGGGTCGTTGAACCACCTCAAATACCAATTGCGCAAAACTCCGCAACAACACTTTGAGGACATCCGGGAGGTAGTGGAAAAAGCCGAAGCGGCCGGAATCGCCATTAATGTATACCTGGAAGACTGGAGCAATGGGATGCGCAATTCGCCGGACTATGTTTTTGAGGCCCTCAGCTTCCTGACTACGCTGCCCATCCGGCGCATCATGCTACCCGATACCCTGGGGATACTTACGCCGGGTGAGTCTTACAAGTTTGTGAAAGCCATCGTAGAGCGCTATCCGGATCATCACTTCGATTTTCATGCCCACAACGATTACGATCTGGGTATTGCCAATACCCTGGAGGCCGTCAGGGCCGGGGCGCACGGCCTGCACCTGACCGTGAACGGCATGGGCGAGCGGGCCGGGAATGCCCCGTTGGCCAGTACCATCGCGGTTTTGAACGATTTTATGCCGGAGGTAAAAACGGCCGTTCGGGAGGAATCGCTCTATACAGTCAGTAAGATCGTCGAGACGTTTTCAGGTATTCGTATTCCGCTGAACAAGCCCATTGTGGGGGAAAATGTCTTTACCCAAACGGCGGGCATCCATGCCGATGGCGACAAGAAAAATAACCTGTATTTCAGTAAACTCATGCCCGAGCGGTTTGGGCGGCAGCGCATGTACGCCTTGGGCAAAACCTCCGGCAAAGCCAATATCGAGAACAATCTGCGCGACCTGGGCATCACCCTCACCGACGAGGATCTGAAGAAAGTCACGCAGCGGATCATTGAGCTGGGCGACCGGAAAGAAGTCGTTACGCCGGAAGACCTTCCCTACATCATCTCCGATGTGCTCGATAGCAATACCATCGAGGAGCGGGTGTCAGTGATCAACTACGTACTTACGCATTCTAAAAACCTGAAACCTTCCGCTACTTTGCAGGTAAAAATAGGCGATACCTTCTACGAAGAAAGTGCGCAAGGCGATGGGCAGTACGATGCCTTCATGAACGCTTTGAAGAAAATTTATTGTCAACTGAGTACCGAGCTGCCCATGCTGACGGACTACGCCGTGCGGATTCCGCCCGGTGGCAAAACTGACGCCCTTTGCGAAACGATCATTACGTGGAGCATTGGGGGCAAGGATGTAAAAACTCGTGGACTCGATTCGGATCAGACGGTGTCGGCCATTAAGGCTACGCAAAAAATGCTGAACCTCATCAGCCAAACCACGGAAGCCGTAGCTACGGCAACAGAAGTAGCTTTATCGGTGTAAACCGCTGCTACATCTTATAATAGCAACATGAAAGAATTTTAAACTAAACCAAAACTTTTGCACGACCACAGAATCCCGCTCGTGCTCATTGATTTTTTATGAAAAAACATATCCTCGTGGTGCCCGGTGATGGCATTGGACAAGAAGTAACGGCCGTTGGCAAGAAAGTACTGGAACGTATTGCCGAAAAATTTGGTCACGAATTTACTTACGATGAAGCCCTGATTGGCCACGTGGCCATTGAGGCTACGGGAAATCCGCTCCCTGACGAAACTCTCGAAAAAATGCGGGCTTCCGACGCGGTACTGTTCGGTGCTGTCGGTCATCCAAAGTACGATAATGACCCTAGTGCCAAAGTACGTCCCGAGCAGGGCCTGCTCAGAATGCGCAAGGAACTGGGCCTGTACGCCAACCTGCGCCCCATCAAGCTGTTCGACGAGCTTTTGTCTGCCTCTTCCATCAAGCCCGAAATCCTGAAAGGTTCTGATATTCTGTTTTTCCGCGAATTGACCGGAGATATTTATTTTGGCGAAAAAGGCCGCAAAAATGGCGGAGACACAGCCTACGACATTGCCGAGTACAGTACTTATGAAGTGGAGCGTATCGCTCGCAAAGCATTTGACGCCGCCATGACTCGCGGCAAAAAGCTGATGTCGGTGGACAAAGCCAACGTGCTGGAGACCAGCCGTCTCTGGCGCGAGGTAGTGCAGCGGGTAGCGCATGAGTATCCCGAGGTGACGGTAGAGCATCAATTCGTGGACTCGGCCGCGATGCTGCTCATCAAAGACCCTCGTCGCTTCGACGTGGTGGTTACTGCTAACCTTTTTGGTGATATCCTCACCGACGAGGCTAGTCAGATTGCGGGCTCCATGGGGATGCTGGCTTCGGCATCCATTGGTGACGGCACCGGCGTGTACGAGCCTATCCACGGTTCGGCGCACGACATTACGGGCAAGGGCGTGGCCAATCCCATGGCTTCGGTGCTTTCAGCAGCGCTGCTGCTGGATATTTCATTTGGCCTGAAAGAGGAGTCTGAGGCCATTATCAATGCCGTGGACCAGGTACTCAAATCAGGCGTCCGTACCCGCGACATCGCCGATGCCAATACGCCTTCTGATATGATTTTGGGTACCGAGGCGACGGGTGAAGCTTTGTTGAAGTATCTATAATTATCAGGGTAATCCTGGAAGAGGATCGGTAGCAGCTTTGCCAGTGTAGGTGAAATTTTTTTTACACAAAACAGAGTGTAATGAATGTATGAAAGCTGCTGTTTTTCATCAAAAGATGAGTCCTGACGAACTGAGAAGGAGAATTAATACCGAATGATTTGCAGAATTAAAATCTTCGCCTTACTTTGCAGAAGAATATCGCAATTGGCGAAATTTCGCAACATATAGGAAAAATGCAAAATACAATATTTACCAAGCTGGCCCTTATTTCTTCTAATCACTTCGTAACTAGTGAGAAAGGCTTGGTTTTGGAAAAACAGGAACCCTTTCTCAATTCGAGGAAGGGTTTTTAGTTATAATTTAATGAAAATTAGTAATTTCGTAGTTCAACCTCTTTTTAAACATCCCCAATAATGAGTCAGCGAGTATACATCTTTGACACCACCCTACGCGACGGCGAGCAAGTGCCGGGCTGCCAATTGACCACCGAAGAAAAAATCGTGGTAGCGAAGCAGCTCGAAAAGCTAGGTGTAGACGTGATCGAAGCTGGATTTCCCGTATCGAGTCCGGGCGACTTCCGATCGGTGGTCGAAATTTCCAAGGCCGTTCAGGAACCCACCATCTGCGCCCTATCCCGCGCGGTACAAGGTGATATCGATGCCGCTGCTGACGCGCTACAATACGCCAAACGCGGCCGTATCCATACCGGAATTGGCTCGTCTGACATTCATATTCAGCATAAATTTAACACCACCCGCGAGAAAATCATCGAGCGGGCCATCGAAGCTACCAAGTACGCCCGCAAGCGCGTGGAAGATGTGGAATTCTACTGCGAAGACGCCGGCCGGGCCGACCTGGTGTTTCTGGCGCAGCTGGTAGAAGCCGTGATTGGAGCCGGAGCTACCGTGGTCAATATCCCCGATACGACCGGCTACTGCCTGCCCGAAGAGTACGGAGCCAAAATCAAGTACATATTTGAGAATGTAAAAGGCATTCACAACGCCACCATTTCAATTCACTGCCACAACGACCTCGGCTTAGCCACGGCCAACTCCCTGGCTGGTATCCGCGAAGGAGCCCGTCAGGTGGAGGTAACCATGAATGGCATTGGCGAACGCGCCGGCAACACCTCGTTGGAAGAGGTAGTGATGGCCTTACAGGTACACAAGGAGCTGGGTCTGGAAACGGGGGTCAATGCCACTTTGCTGTACCCTACCAGTCAGCTCGTGTCCAAAATGATGCGGATGCCCATTCAGGCCAATAAGGCCATTGTGGGTCGCAATGCCTTTGCGCATTCGTCGGGCATTCATCAGGATGGCTTTCTGAAGCACTCACTGAACTACGAAATCATGAACCCAAATGACGTGGGGGTGGATAAGTCGGATATCGTACTCACTGCCCGTAGCGGACGCCACGCGCTGAAGCATCGGTTGGAACTGCTCGGATTCGTATTTGAACAAGCTACCCTGAACGATTTGTACAACCGCTTTCTGGATGTTGCCGATGTGAAAAAGGAAGTAAACGACAGAGATCTGGTGGAGCTGGCTCGCACCGTGGAGGTAGCCTGACGAGGGTATTTGTCCAAACTCGATTGTATCAGGAAAGCGATGGGGTATTTAGTCCTGTCGCTTTTCTATTTCATCGGAAAATCAGGATAGAACTCAAACATTTCGTCCCTACAATTTGTATTATATATACCGAATAGCCAGTATCGGACTCATAGACATCTAAGCACATGGCACGACCTAATCTTGATCTGATTGCCGCCCTAAGACGTACAGCCAACAAGCTTCGTACCGGCGCACCTTACCAATGGGGCCACATGGGGAGCTGCAACTGCGGCAACCTCGCCCAGGAACTTACTACTCTCACCAAGGCCGAAATCCATGAACACGCCCTGGCCGTAGGGCGCGGCGACTGGAACGAGCAGCTGAATGACTACTGCCCCACGAGCGGCTTGCCCATGGATATGCTGATATCCGAAATGCTGAGCGCGGGTCTATCCTCGGAGGATCTGAAGCATCTGGAAAAACTGACCGACCGGCGGGTGCTCGAACGCCTTCCTTCCGAAAAGCGCTACCTGCGCCACAATTTTCGGGAAGATGTCGTACTGTATATACACACCTGGGCCGATTTGCTGGAAGATCAGCTATTGGAAAAAATCCAACTTCCGGCATTTGAGAAAGCTGGCTTGCAAACCGCTTGAAACTATTTGATTTAACCCTTCTCTAAATGGAGTAAAAACCCCGGCCGTTCTGACCGGGGTTCTGCTTTTCAAAAGCCTTCATTCTTGATTTCCTTCTCCGTGATCCTACCGTATTTTTTTATCTGATCGCGAATCTCATCCGCCTTCCCCACGAGTACGAATTGCAGGTTTTCTTTCGGAAAATATTTCTTGATCATATCATTGGCCTGCGCCACGGTCAGGCCATCTACCTTAGTCTGAAAGGTATTGATAAAGCTTTCGTCAAAACCATACACAAACATATCGGTAAGCAAGTTGGCCAACGCCCCCGCCGACTCGTAGTTGGGCGGGAAGTCACCTTTTACATAGGCTTTGGCCGAGGCCAGTATTTCTTCGTTGAGCCCCGTCCGGTGCAGGCTGTCGAGGACACCAAGGGCCATGTCAATGGCCGGAACGGTGGTAGCGTTTTTGGTAAAGGTGCTGATATAGAACGTCCCACCCATCTTGTAGCGGTTGAACCGGCTACTGGCCCCATAGGTTAAGCCCGAATTCACGCGCAGGGCGTCGTTGAGCCAGGAGGTAAAGCGGTCGCCCAGAATGGTATTAACCACCATCACCGGCACGTAGTCGGGGTTATTGTAGGCTACGCCTTTGCCGCCGATCAGGAAGGTAGTTTCGCGGGCATCGGCTTTGTTAACCAGCAAAACCCGGCTTTTATCGAAGGACAAGTCCGGAACGGCTCGTTTGACCATTCGGCCACTGGCTGTTTTCCAATCCCCCAAAAGCGATGCGATCCGCTTTTTCATATCGGTGGTTTTAAAATCACCCACAATGGCAATAGCTGCACGGTCGGTGGTGTAGTAGGTGTCGTAAAACTTTTGCACGTTTTCTACCTTGATTTTCTCAATGGTAGAGGGTATGCCCGCTGTGGGGGTGGCGTAGGAATGCTGGTCAAAAACCAGGGAATTGAAATAGTTTCCGATCACGGCCCGAGGGCTTTCCTTCTGCTGCGCAAGTTGCAATAGTGTGCGCTGTTTGTGTTTGGCAAATTCCGTCCGCATCAAAAACAGGAGCCGTGAGTACCTGGTGCAGTACATCGAACATCTTGTCGGCATCCTTGACGGCAAAGGACATACTTACTTCGGCACTTTCCTTGCCCGCGCCCGTACTCAGGTTAGCCCCTACAAAGTCGGTCATTTCCTCAATTTGTGCTTTGGAGTATTTTTTAGTGCCAAATACCATGGCGTCGGCCGCTAGGTTGGCGAGGCCGTACTGGTCGCCATCCTGCATAGATCCCGCGTCAAACACCGCCGATACGTAGATAAGCGGCACTTCGTGTTGTTCCATGAGGTAGACGGTTAGCCCGTTTTTGAGCTTGAATTTTTCGTAGGGGGGTACCTTGAAATTGTTCTGGGCTGAAGCGGTAATGGCGCAGACTATCAGAAATAAGATCAGTATATTTTTCATTTTCAAGTTGTTGGCCGCTGAACATTCCGAAAGCTCCAAGCTTGCGGGATGTTGCACACGGGGAGATGATTAATTGGCTTTCTCGGGCAACAGGTACCCTACCGTCCGGTTGCGGTCGGTGAAGTACTTGGCCGCTACGCGTTTTATATCTTCGGGGGTCACCTTTTCGTAAAGTTTGGGCGCATCGTACAGCCGGCGATAATCTCCGAAGAACACCTCGTAGGTACCCAGGCTATTGGCCTTGCCGTTGATGGTTTGCATGGTGCGGTAAAACTCCATCAGCTTCTGATTCTTTACTTTTTGCAGCTCCCGTTCGCTCAACTCCATTCTGAATCAGTTCGTCAATTTGGGCCAGAATCGCTTTTTCCAGCGTTTCGCCCGATACGCCATCGCCCGCAATGCCGTACATGTAGAACAGGTTGGGATCAAATCCGTCGCCCATAAAGCTGAACACCTGACTGGCCAGGGTAGTATCCATCACCAGCGATTTGGTAAGGCGGGAGGAGTTACCGGAGGTTAAACAGGTTATTGAGCAGATCCAGGGCGTAGTAGTCTTCATGGCCGGTTTCGGGCGTATGGTATGCCAGCAGAATATTGGGAGTAGTAACATCTTTGTAGGTGGTTACGCGTCGTTCGCCGTTTTGGGGAGGCTCCACTGTACGTACCGTTGGCGGCATACCCCGCGCCGGAATAGGTGCCATGTACTGATTGGCTAGCTTGCGTACTTGATCGACGGTCACGTCACCTACCACCACTACGGAAGCATTATTGGGGGAGTAGTAGGTTTTGAAATAATTTTCCAGGTCTTCCTGCGTCCAGCTTTTGATATCCGACTCGAAGCCAATAACCGGAAACATATACGGATGCTCCTGGAAAGCCACGCCTTGCACCAGCTCGCCAATGGTTTGGAAATTGCTGTTTTCCAAACCCGTGCTCCGTTCTGAAAGTACCACGCCGCGCTCGCTCTGCACCATGGTCGAGTCGATGCTCAGGTTTTCGATCCGGTCGGATTCCAGCTTGAAAATAGTTTCGAGAGCATCTTTCTGAAACCAGTCGGTGTACACCGTTACGTTTTCGGTGGTGTAGGCGTTGTTGGAGCCGCCGTTGGCTTCCATCACCCGGTCAAACTGCTTGGGGCCGTACATTTTGGCCCCGTTGAACATCATATGTTCAAAAAAGTGGGAAAGACCCGTAATGCCATGAACCTCGTTGCGGGAGCCTACTTTCCAGAACAGGTACATATTGGCCGTAGGAATGGAGTGGTCTTCCAGCACCAAAAACTTCATGCCGTTGGGCAGTGTGAAGGTTTTTACATCCTCGGGCGAGCTTTGTGCCTGCGCGGCCCAGAGGCTGATTCCGAAAAAACAAGTTAGGACTACTCTTTTCATGTAACGTGAAACAGATTGTTAATGGAAGCAATAAAGATACCTACGAAAGGTAGTTGGGTCAAAACAGAAAATTGCGACGACGTGTTCGGCGCGGGAATTTTCAACCAAACGATTTTCTAGCCAAATCTAGTGAATTTTCAACATGAAAATCTGAACTTCGCGGGGTTGCGATCGCTATCTTTTATCACAAAAAATATTTTTCTTTACAAAAGAAGAAAACCACAACGACTATCAAACCCTTGTTCTATATCATGCTTACCAGGCCAAAAGTACTTTTAGGACTGCTCCTGCTCGGAGTAGCGAGCGCTTGCCAGACCGGACGCACCGTTACGTTTCTGCATATCAACGACGTGTATGAGATTGCCCCGCTCAACAACGGCAAGTCCGGGGGCCTGGCGCGGGTGGCTTACCTGGAAAAACAGTTGAAAAAAGAAACTCCCAAAAGTACCTACTTTGCGTTGGCGGGCGATTTCCTAAGTCCCTCCGTAACGGGTACCCTGCCCTACAACGGTGAGCGCATTCAAGGCAAGCAGATGGTGGATGTACTTAACACCGCCGGCGTGGATCTCGTGACTTTCGGCAACCATGAGTTCGATTACGACGATTCGGGCCCCATGGTACTGAATAAACGCATTGAGGAGTCGGATTTCCGCTGGGTGATTGCCAACATGCAGCTACGGGATGGGAGCAAAACCGTTCCGTTCAGCAAGGATGGAGCCAATTTTCCTACCTCGGTCATTCTGGATAACGGTAAGGTGCGCATTGGGCTGTTTGGCATTTGTATCCCGATCAATAAGGACTTCGTGCAAGTCACCGACCCCTTCGAGGCCGCACGCCGCGAGTATGAAGACCTCAAGAACCGCTGCGATGTGGTAGTGGCGCTTACTCACCTTGACCTTGCCGACGACAAACGACTGGCGGAACAACTGCCCAATCTGGCGCTCATCATGGGGGGGCACGACCATGAGCACATGATGGTGAAGGTGGGGGAGGTGCCCATTGCTAAGGCCGACGCCAACGCCAAAACGGCCTACATCCACCGCCTGTACTTTGACCGCAAGAGCCGGTTGATCCGGTTGGAGTCGGAGTTGAAAACTATTGATGAAACAGTTCCTGAGGAGCCAAAAACGGCTGCCGTAGTGGCCAAATGGCAACAAATATCAACTCAGAGCTTTCGGGAGCTGGGCTTTGAACCCACCGAGGTAGTGTACACTACCCCTGAGCCCTGGGATGGCCGCGAGTCCACTGTCCGGCGTGAGCATGGCGCCCTTACTACCACCATTGCCCAAAGTACGTTTGCGGCCTTTCCGGGCAGCGATCTAGCAGTATTCAACGGAGGCTCCGTGCGGATAGACGATGTGCTCGAAGGGCCCATCACACAATATGATATTGTGCGTATACTACCCTTTGGTGGCGGTATTTCGCAGGTGAAAATGAAAGGAGACTTTCTGCAAAAAGTGTTGGAAGCGGGACGCTTAAGCCGTGGGAAAGGAGGCTTTTTACACCATGCGAATGCCCGCTACGATGAAACGACGAAGATATGGTACATTGGTAATGAGGTAATTGACGAGCAAAGAGAATACCAAGTGGTACTGCCCGATTTTTTGCTTACGGGCAAAGAGTTTGGTATGAGTTTCCTGATCCCGGCCAATCCGGGTATCATTCAGCCTATTCTGGCACCCGCCAAAGAGGATCCGCGTTCGGATATTCGGAAGGTCTTTATTGGGTATTTGAAAGGATTGAAATAAGGAACCATGATCTAGGCCACAATCTGGCTTGCGTAGAAAGCAGATCGTGGATGCTTTTGACAATAACTTCATCCAAGTAACTTAAACTTCCCCATGAAATCCACTCTTTTGGTGTTGTGTGGCTTATGCCTCACGCTTTCCGTATCGGCCCAATCCTGGCTGATCGGCCCTTTCCGCAAGCACAATGCCGCCAACCCGGTCCTTACACCCCTTTCCAATACCACGTTTGATGACCCTATCCGGGGCGAAACCGTGAAATGGGAGGCCAAGGACGTATTCAATCCGGCGGCCGTGGTGCGCAACGGCAAAATATATCTTATCTATCGGGCCGAAGATCTGGTGGGAAAGTACAACGGTACCTCTCGTATCGGTATAGCCACGAGTACAGACGGAATGCATTTCAAAAGAATGACCAAGCCGGTATTTTATCCCGACAATGATTTCATGAAAAAATACGAGTGGGAAGGTGGCGTGGAAGACCCGCGCGTGGTGGAAACCGAAGACGGAAAGTACGTAATGACCTACACCGCCTACGATGGCGACAAAGCCCGGCTGTGCGTGGCCGTTTCACCCGATCTCATGAGCTGGAAAAAGTACGGGCTGGCTTTCAATAACTTTATCAAAGGCGGAGGGGAAGATTTGTGGTCCAAATCGGGCTCCATTGTGTGCCGTCGGGTGGGGAGCAAGCTCATTGCTACCCAAATCAACGGTAAGTACTGGATGTACTGGGGCGACAAACAGCAGCTATTCATCGCCGTATCCGACGACCTGATCAACTGGTATCCCTTTACCAAATCCGATAAGAGCCTGAAAGCCGTGGCTGAGTACCGGCCCGGCAACTTCGATTATCGCGTACTCGAACCCGGCCCGCCCGCTCTGCTTACCTCCAAAGGGGTCATCCTGATCTACAACGGAATGAACGATGGCAAAAATGGGGATACCAAGCTGCCGGATGGTACTTACGCCGCCGGGCAGTTTCTGTTCAGTGCCGACGCTCCCGACCGCCTGATTGACCGTTCAAAAAGCTACTTCATGAAACCCGATCAGTCTTACGAAATCAATGGGCAGATCAACAACGTCACCTTTGTGGAATCCATGGTACCCTACAAGGGCCGTTGGTGGCTCTACTATGGCACGGCCGATTCGAAAATAGCGGTGGCCTCAGCCCCTTTGAAATAAAAAAAAGCGCACGGATCGTCAATCCGTGCGCTTGAATTCTATCAGGGGCAAGACGCTGATAGAATCTATTCGTAGCTTGTTCTCTTATTCAGAGACAACGGGCGTTACGATACGAGTGGTTTCCGTTTTGATCGCGAAAGGCTTCTCCGCGTAGCCATTGGTAGTATCAACTACGAAAACGTACTCACCATCGAGCAGGTTCGACAGGTCGAATACCTTCGAATATGCCTCCGTCTTCCCAGTATACTCGCTGTACAGTACTTCGCCGGTTGATTTCTTAATGGCGATGTACGAGCGGGCCGACACGTTCTTAACCGAAAGCTTAAACTTCATGTCTTTGAACGTCTCTACGCTCACTTCTACCTTATTGTCGTCACGAACTTCAGTCGCACTAGTGTTGGTAGTGATTGTATTTGCAAAAGAAGCAGCGGATACTCCCATCCATACTGCAGCTATAATAAGTGTCTTTTTCATGTTGATTCGATTTTAAGTTAATGTTACTACGTAATTGTATTTTTTTAATAATATGTTAATTCTTGCCCAGCATGGCTTTCAAGTTATCTAGGGAAAGCCTTTTGTTATTGTTTTGACTCTACAAACGTACTAGATGAGCCTTTACGAGTCAATAGGCAACAATCGTTCTACAAAACTTCATCTCACAATCCTATCTTTAAATTGGAATAGTACAATGATTATATAAAAAGTACAACAAGTCGTTCGTTATTTGCTACGGTATTTTCATCAGAAAATAAAAATTAGTATTGTACTTTTCCACTATTATTGTATAGATAATTCGTATTGTAACTTTACTATGAAATTATTGTGCTTGGAAGAAGGTGCCTGTGTGAGCAAAAAGATCAATAAATTCAATGAATAGGTCTATTGGGTTGATTTAAAGCAGTATGGAAAAAGAATTTTATGCCCAGTTTCTCCGGACTTCAGTAAAGGGTGATGAGAAGTCAAGAACAAATGTGCTACCTAATCCGCGATCCGGAGAGTTATCCTTCAAAAAAAACGATTGTCAATCAGGGCCAAAAATGGGAAGACGGAATAGAAGTGAAATATATGTCAAACCCAGGGCGAGTAACGTCAAAAAAGTAAATGCAACCGATAGGGACTAGTCCAGGAAGGGTATCTTAACTAAAAACGTGGTACCGCGCTCGGGTTCGGAAACGATGTGCAGGTTTCCATTGATGTTATGGACTCTTTCTTCAATATTTTTAAGGCCCCGTCCCCGGTGGTTTTCGTCGGTGGTGAGCCCCACGCCGTCGTCGCGGACCTGCAGGCAGTACAAATCACCCTCGTTATAGGTGATCAGGGCGGCTGTGTTGGCTTGGGAGTGTTTATGAACGTTTGTAAAAAGTTCGAGAACGATATAGTATAGTTCCTCCTGAACCTCCGTGGTCAATCCTTCTTCGGTTCCTGAAAAATGTGATTCAAATTTTACCTTATTAAATTCATTATACCGTTCAACCATTTGAAAAAAAGCGGTTCTAAGCCCTTTTTCACTGAGCTTATAGGGCATGTAAGAATGAGCCATTAACCGGATACCGTCCAAAATTTCACCGATTAACGCCGAGACCTCCTCCATTCTGTTTTTGTTCAGGGTATCTATATAGTCTTGGTACAATGACTTTACCTTGTCTTGGAGCGAAAGGGCCTGACTTCCAAAATAGTCATGAATGGCTCTGGTCATCCGCTGTACCTCTGTATGCTTTGTTTCCAGAACGGCCTTCTGTGTTTCGTTTTCCAGGCGGATGTTTTCCCGTCGCTGCCACCGGATTCGCAGGGCTAAACCAACGGAGAGCGCCACAAATTCAATGATCGAGCCCACATTGAGGGCATTTAATCTGAAAAAGTCACTTCCTTTTATCAAGCCAGAGCGGTGTAGAAACGTTACTACTCCACCCGTATACAAGGTCAGAGCCGCAATCATATAGTAAAACCCGGTAGATTGGTTGCCTGTTTCGGATCGCCAGCTTCTGAAAGCCGCAACAATGAGGGGCAATCCGCCAATACCTCCAAAAGCAAAACTTGCAGCGTTCTTTGAAACCTGAGGCAACCAGCCCATGACTATGAACAAAAGCGCTACTACAGCCGTACTGACCAAAACTTTGAGTACTATGGTCAGACCCTTCATTTTGGAAGGGATTTCCAGGATGATGCTGTAGAACACAATGAACATGATCATCATCATAAAAAATGAAGTCACAAAGCCATTGTTTACCCACCAAAGGGCATTGGGCCACAGGTAACGCACGCCAATACAGCCCCCTCGGGTGAGTTCAAAATTCAGGTAGGTTAAAAGGTAGAGGGAAAGGTACAGGTAGCCTTTGTATTCCTTCTGTTTCCGGTTAAAATAGTACACGATGGCATGGTACAAAAACACAATGAGCAGCATACCCATGTAGATGCCCCAAAAAAGCTGGTATAAGGTGGCATAATTAATGAAGGCCTTTGTTTCCCAGATGGTGATAGGAATCATGACCTGCCCGGCCAACGGTCTTAATCTCAAAAAAACGGTATAAACCGTATTGGGTTCAAGGGGAAGGTTGAAAACAAAGTTGTGAAAGGATATGGGGCGGCTTCGGGTACCTCGCCAGTCGCCACCCTGCTGTTGAAATACTACTTTGCCCTGCTGGCTTACAATGTATAGATCCACTTCGGCATAGGCCGAATACCTTATTTCAAGCAACCAATCGGCCCTAAGTAACGCAGAGGTGTTGAGAACTTCGAATTTTGCCCAATGAACGGTATTCGTAAACCCCAAATTACCATCCATTGAGCGGACAGGGATGAACCGCGAGGTAGGGGAGTTTTGAAGGAAGTGATCAATAGTTAGGGTATCGGCCTCGTCTTCCTGGTAACTTAGCTTTTCTAAAAATTGGTATTCGGTTTGATTCTGCTTTAATACTACCACCTGTGCGTAATCGGTATTTACAAAACCCAGCATACCCGTCAGAAAAAGAATGACCCTCCAAAAGCTCTTGGAAAAGGAAAACGGAGCAGATATGGATATCGTACCAAAAGAAGTATCCATATAGTAGGCGGTCGCTAGGGTGGATATAAATGAGTATGGAATGCAAATTAGGGAATATACTACTGCCAGGGAATCGAATTGTGTAGGAAATATCTAGAAATAATTCTACATATTTCTAGAATTATTTCTAGATAATCTTCCTAAATGTAGATAAAGTTTGAGTGTTTAACTAATTGTCAATCAGGAGATTTGTGATACCTGTTTTTATAATTCACCAAAATCCTGGACCAATGACATCGCCGCTACCTCAATCCCAACCGCCCCTTCAAAGTTTGTCTATTTTATTTAACGGGAAACGCAAAGACGTTTCGTTTCATAGAATTCTGAGGCTGGAAGCTGATCGTAATTACACCTGGATTTACCTTTCCAATGGCGATAAAGTGTTGTCTTCTCGAAACCTGTCGCGTTTACAGGAATCTCTCCCTGATAATTTTGTACGAGTAAACAGATCCCATCTTGTCAATCGCTTCTATTTGCTTGGATTGGCCGAAAAAAGATACGAAATTAGTCTTGTGGACAAAACTTCAATACCCATTGCAAAAAGACGCGTGAAACATATCAAGAAAAGCCTGTTTCCCAAACTCTAACGCCAAACGAATTATGGAAGAACCCGTAAAGATATTGATTGCCGACGACCATGACTTGGTGCTCTGTGGATTATTTTCGGTGCTTTCAGGAAACGAAAGATTCAAGGTCGTTCGGGAATGTTATTCGGCGGAAGATGCCCTCGATTTTGTGCGCCATACGCCCGTTGATATTGTGATTACGGATCTGCACTTCAAAGGCATGTCGGGGATAGAATTGGTGGTTGAACTGAGGAAAAGGTATCCTGCCCAGAAAACTCTGATGATCACGTTTGAAGAACGCCCGGAGTTTATTCGCGAGGCGATCAACGTAGGGGTGAATGGATACGTATTTAAAAGTGATGAAAAGCAAAAAATGCTTTTAGCGGTTGAAGAGGTATACCGGGTGGGAGAGTACTTCAGTCCAGCTGTGACCAGAGTTCTTTCCTCCATTCCCCAGAACCACAGAGTACACGATCCTCAGGAATATCCTCCCGCGTACTTCAAACTGACCCCCAAAGAAATAGAGGTACTGACCCTAATCGCCAAGTCAGAAACCAATTTGAGTATCATGCAAAAACTCAATATTGTAGCCCCTACCTTGGCTACCCATCGGCAGAACATCAAGGTAAAGCTCGGGGAAGACACGGATGTGGGTCTTAGCCTGTTTGCGTTCAAATACGGTTTGGTCAAAATGGGCGAGCGGGGATAAGAAACCAGCCCACCGAAGCTGATTCCTTATCTTTTACAAAATTCCCAATCCATTCAATCGTCGTCTTCCTCCTCTTCGTCCTCAGCTTGCGCCCGCACAAAGGCACTCCGCCGGGGGGCTGGCATGGGGCTATTGATACCCTTTACAGCTTTCCACACAATCTCACTAAACTCAATGTCATCGATGGCGTCCGGCACAGCCAGGTTTAGCTCGCCGGAGCGTCTGGAATGTTTGTTAATGGCCACATTCCGCTGATCCAGGTCGATGTTGCTGGGCCGGGCCGTATAGAGCTTGGTGTCGGGCTTGTCGGTGAAGCTGCGCCACAGTGGCGTGGCGGCGGCATCGTACTGACTCATGGGCGGCAGACCCAGGATCAGCTCCATGGTGCGTAGCAGCGAAGTAGTACTATAGAGGGTGTGGTCTACATAGCCACGTTTTACGTACGGTCCCATCACCAGGGCCACCGAGCGGTGGGCGTCCACGTGGTCGGGGCCGTTCTGAGCGTCGTCTTCCACCACGAATACCACGGATTCTTTCCAGATCGGGCTTTTGGACAAGTGCTCCACAAAGCGCCCGAGCGCCAGGTCGTTGTCGGCCACGGCCGCCTGTGGGGTAGGGGCCCCGATCCGCATACCGGATGTGTGGTCGTTGGAAATGCGTAGAGTATTGAAATGCGGCACGGCATTAGCCGCCACCAAGGCATCAAAGTCTTTTTCCCAGGCGGCCTCCCGATCTACATCCTTATAACTCAAATCGTAGCCCGTATAGTTGGGATCAAAATGTCCTTCCAAAGCTTTGATGTTGGGCCTTCCCTGACTCACAAATTCCCCGTACGAACGGTAACTGACCCCCGCCCGCTGGCAATAATCCCATATAAATCCATCCTTGGGGTAAGCGGCCTTTCGGGTACCCTCGTAGTCGTACGTGCCGCCGCGCCCGCTGTAGCTGGTGGGCCAGGTTTTCTCTACGAAGTCAGTGGCGTAGCCCGCCATGGACCAGTTGTGGCCGTCGGCGCTTACTTCGGCATTGACATAGAAGTTGTCTAGTAGTACAAATTCCCGCGCCAGGGCATGGTGGTTAGGCGTATTTTTTTCGGGAAAAAGGCACAGGTTCGGATCACCATTCCCCTCGGGCATATCGCCAAACACCTGGTCATAGGTGCGGTTTTCCTTTATGATATAAAACACATACTTTACGGGTGACGGATCGCCTACCTTGCGCGGCACGGGGTTGCCCGCCTTGCCCTCACTTTGGGTTTCCCGTTCCTTGGTGTAGGGGGTATTTTCGTACGTAAGTTGGGTATAGCCGGCCAAAAGTTCTTCGTCCGGTAGGTCTATAATGGTAAGGTTCCCATCAAACAGCCCCCCAATATACTCCGCTTTGTCCCGCTCGGCGGCGGTCATGGTGGGCTGTGGGCCTCCCGGATTGGCCATGGAAGTGAGGCCTTTGCCGTTGGCTACGTAAATTTTGCCCCCTACCTCGCGAACCGCAGTGGGGTACCAGCCCGTAGGGATAAAACCCCGCGAACGACTCTCGCCCCGCTCCGCCACGTCGAACACCGCCAGGCAGTTGTTATCGGCATTGGCTATATAAAGGGTGTTTTGATCTTCCGAAAGCGCCAAGCCATTGGGGGTACTGCCCGCGGGGGCATCAGGAAACAGCGAGGTGGTGAGTGTTTCGATTACCTTACGGTTGGCCACATCAATGACCGACACCGTGTTTTCGTTTCCGTTAGCCACATACAGGTACCTGCCGTCGCTGGTCTGTACCATGTCGTTGGGGTGGCTGCCCACGGCTATTTCACCCACCATAGCTCGTTTGGCTACATCGTACACCAGTACTTTTTCGCCTCCCCAGAGAGAGATATAAAGGGTAGATTTGTCAGAAGAAAGCAAGCAGGTATACGCTTCGGCGGGTAGTGATTCGCGGCGCAGTACCTGCCGTGTCACAGGATCGCAGGTATACAGCGCGCTATCATCTTTCGTAACTACGTAGAGGCGCTGGGCCTCGTCGTCGAGACAAAGGCCGGCCGGGGAAATTTTTTGTTTGGGCCAGGACTCGCCCAACACTATCTGTCCGGACTCGCTCAGTTTTCCGTCCGTATTTTGATAAATCCGGATCAGATTGTCGTTTCCACCGGAGGCATAGAGCCTTTTTTCATCCTGCGAGAAAGCCAAACCCACCCACGACTTCGGAATGGCGATTTCGTCGGATACCGTTTCTTTCTCGCGGTCAATGAGCGTAATCGTTTGTGTTCCGTGTCCATTGTTTGTAAAGGCCATCCAGCGTTTGGAGGCAGAAAGCGCTACGTTAAGCGGCAAGTCCCCTAGCTTGATACTCTTGCCGGGGGTGGTCAACGCCCAGCCGTTTGGCAGCAGGAGGCGGTTGGTACGGAGTTCGTTTATTTCATCGTTTTGGGCACCGCTCATTCCTGATTTACAGGCATTCAAAAAGAAAGTCAGGGAAATGAATAGCAGGATAAAACGGGTAAGATAGTGTCGCATGGAGCTGGAAGTCTATGATTTTATTGGCTAAAAGTAGTAAAAAGCTCTCTTCTAATGCCTTTGGTCTATGTTAACAATTTGAGAATTGAACCCCATTGACTAATTTTACGATCCAAATGTAGGAATGAGGGAAAGACGGGGCCGTTCGGGCGGTGGAAGTGAGAATACAGAGCTCATGTCATGTATACTACTTTCGATTCTGAACCCTTAATTATTTTACTCATTCACTGATTTTACTCATTCACAATTGATTTTATGCGAGAAATAGCGTTCAGAGATGCCATAAAAGAGGCTATGTCGGAAGAAATGCGCCGCGACCAAAGCGTGTTTCTGATGGGAGAAGAAGTAGCCGAGTACAACGGTGCCTACAAGGCCAGCCAGGGTATGCTGGACGAATTTGGCCCCAAGCGGGTCATTGACACGCCCATTGCCGAGTTAGGTTTTGCGGGTATTGGGGTAGGAGCAGCCTCCAATGGCCTTCGTCCGATCATCGAATTCATGACCTTTAACTTCTCGTTGGTAGCCATTGACCAAATCATCAATAGCGCGGCCAAGATGCTCTCTATGTCGGCTGGTCAGTACGGAGTACCCATCGTATTTCGGGGGCCGACCGGTAATGCCGGACAATTGGGAGCGCAGCACTCGCAGAATTTTGAAAACTGGTTTGCGAATACCCCCGGTTTGAAAGTGGTGGTACCTGCCAATCCCTACGACGCAAAAGGCTTGCTTAAAGCATCTATCCGCGACAACGACCCCGTTATTTTTATGGAGTCGGAGCAGATGTACGGTGATAAAATGCAGGTGCCCGAGGAGGAATATATTATTGAATTGGGTAAAGCCGAGGTAAAAAAGGAAGGTTCGGACGTAACGATTGTGTCTTTTGGCAAGATGATCCCAAGGGTAGTGTTACCCGCCATAGAGGAACTGGCCAAAAACGGAATCAAAGCCGAACTGATTGATTTACGTACAGTGCGTCCCATAGATTATGCCACTATCGTGGAGTCAGTGAAGAAAACCAACCGGTGCGTGGTGGTAGAGGAAGCCTGGCCGCTTGCCTCCATTTCCTCCGAAATAGCCTACCACATTCAACGCTACGCTTTCGACTACCTGGATGCTCCGGTACTCCGGGTCACCAACCGCGATGTGCCCCTGCCGTATGCGCCTACGCTGATTGAAGAGATTCTTCCCAACATAAAGCGTACTATTGAAGCGGTTAATGCGGTAACCTATAAGTAAGCCTTCGACTGTTGGGTTTCGTTCTTTGGGATGAAATCAGGGTGAAAATCTATTCAAAAGATCGAACTTAACCGCAAATCGAATTAATTGAAAAGCCGCAACCCATCCGTTGCGGCTTTTTCATTTCTGAATCTCCCTGTGATGATGCCTATAATTTCCTTTACCCACGTTTCGGTTCGTAAGTTTGACACGCCAGTCCTTTTTGATCTCAACTGGGAGGTAAAACCCGGTGAGCAGTGGGCGGTGATAGGAGGCAACGGCTCCGGTAAAACTACCCTGCTCGAAACCCTGGCCGGGCGCTGGGCTACCTCGCAGGGACGCCTGCAAAAACAGGGTACCGTGGAGTTTGCTGCCAATGACTACTCTTTCAACCGCATAGCCCGGGCGGCAGCTCAGTACTATCAGCAACGATTCCAAGCCTACGAAGCGGCCATCGCGCCCACCGTTCGGGAGGTACTCACCGAACAGATGAAGCCTGTGGGTACCATTGATGAGAAGTCCGTGCAGGTAGCGGAAAGTACCGTTTCGCAGGATCGCTTGCAGGAAATAACGGAACTGTTGCAACTCACCCATTTGCTGGATCATCCCTTCATTACCTTATCCAATGGCGAGACCCGTCGGATGCTCCTGGCTAGGTCGCTGGTCAAGAAGCCCGATATCCTGCTGCTGGATCACCCCTTTGTGGGATTGGATGTGCATTCCCGGCAGGTGCTGCGGGAAGCCTTAGACGAATTGGCTCTGAAAGGGACTACCCTCATTCTTGCGACGAGTCCTTCCGAAATTCCCGAATGCATGACGCATATTTTGCAGGTAGAAAAAGGATGCATAGTGGCCAGTTCACTCCTCCAAGACTGGTCGCCGGATACCTACCCGCTATCGGCACAAACCTCGCGCGTACCTTTGAATCCTACCCTGGATTTGCCCCAATGGACTTGGCAACCGACTTTGTCTGTAGGAACAGAATTTGAAAATGCATTTGACCTGAGAAATGTAAAAGTGGTATACGACGGTCAGGCGGTACTGGATGGGGTCAATTGGAAAGTAAAAAAAGGGGAGAGGTGGGCGCTGACGGGCCCCAATGGCTCGGGCAAATCTACCCTGCTGAGCATTCTCACGGCCGATCACCCGCAACGCTTCGCCAATGAGTATGACCTCTTCGACCAGAAAAGGGGAGGAAAAGGCGTATCTATCTGGGATATTAAGCAAAAAATCGGGCATGTCTCGCCCGAATTGCATTTGTACTTTCCGGTGGAAACTACCGTGTTCAAAGCCATTGCATCCGGTTTTTTTGACGCCACGGGCGTGTACTTTCGTCAGCTAACCGATGTGCAGACCGAACAGGTACACAGGTTGGCGTCGCTTTTGGGAGTAGAACAAGTATTGGAACGATCGCTCCAAAAGCTCTCAAAGGGAGAACAACGGCTTGTGCTATTGGCAAGGGCGCTGGTTAAGAATCCGCCACTTCTGATTCTGGATGAGCCCTGCCAAGGTCTGGACATCGGGGCCGTGGAGTATTTCAAGTCGGTGGTGGATTGGGTGTGTAGCTCGGGCGAACGGACGCTGATCTATGTATCACATTATCCGCACGAGATCCCCTCCTGCGTAAATCACCTCCTACGGTTGGACAAGGGGAAGGTGGTAGAGGTAGGTTGATACAAAAAAAGTCAGACTCGGAATGAGCCTGACCTTCGGTGAGTTATACAACACATATAAAACGCCGGGACTTATAAAAAAGTTTTACCTTTGAAAAATAGTTCTATTATTTTTCAAAATAAATTCCTGATTGGCAGGTTTTTTGCTAAAATCTAGGATTTATCCACATTTTGTCCAAAAATGGCCGCAAGACAACAACCTATTTATGAAGTGTGCATTCAGCCTTTGGTAAAGGCTAATCCGTTTGAGACTCCTCCGGAATCGCTCACTTATTTTTCAAACCTCAAAAAAGCAATTGATACGTTACACACTGCTTTGGGTGCTCAGGGGTGGCCGGGTACTATTAGTTATTCGAGTGTATATAGGGATCTGAAAAACAGAGAACTTTTCACGCACTACTTTGTGGTGGAAGGCGTGAGGTACTTTGAGCTACGCATCACAAAACGGATCATCAATCCCCACCTGACTACGTTGGGGATTGATGAAATGCCGACTCCGAGAAGAAGATAGGAAGGGACTCATTTTACCGATTCTGGATGGTACTGCTTCCACTCGCCGCTTTTGATGTAGGCGTAGTACCTGGAAACTTCCTTCTTTACGACGGGGAGCAAAAAGAACAGCCCGATCAGGTTGGGAACGGACATTGCAAAAATCATAGCGTCCGAGAAATCGGTAACCGCTCCCAAGCTGGCGGCAGCTCCAACCACCACGAAAAAACAGAAGAGTACCTTGTAGAGAATATCGTTCAGTTTGGTTTTTCCAAACAAGAATAACCACGCCTGCAAGCCATAGTACGACCAGGAGATCATGGTAGAAAAAGCGAACAGAACTACCGTAACCGTTAGCACGTAAGGAAACCAGGGGATAACCGTGGCAAAGGACTGAGACGTCATCTCGACGCCACCCATGGCACCGGCATTGTCATAATCCCCGGTGATTACCACCACAAGAGCAGTCATAGTACAGATGACAACCGTATCGATGAAAGGCTCGAGCAAGGCCACAATTCCCTCACTGGCCGGATAGTCGGTCTTGACGGCTGAGTGCGCGATGGCCGCTGAGCCCACCCCGGCTTCGTTCGAAAACGCCGCCCGCCGGAATCCCTGAACCAACACGCCCACAAAGCCCCCGGCTACTGCCAGCGGACTGAATGCCTCTCCGAAGATTTTGCCGATGGTAGCGGGCAGGTTGGCCGCATTGACTATAAGGACCACCAGGGAGGCAAGGATGTATATCCCACACATGAAGGGAACGATTTTTTCGGTTACGGCTCCAATGCGCTTAATGCCCCCTATAATCACCAGGGCCACCATAGCCGCCATAAACAACCCAAAATAGGTACCAGCCGAAGAGGAAACTGTCCCGGTCATGTCCGTAAATTGCTTAGCGGCCTGGTTGGCCTGGAACATGTTGCCCCCCCCGAACGATCCGCCTACGCACATGATGGCAAAGAAAACTGCCAGCACTTTGCCGAGTTTTTCCTGTCCTTTTTCCTTCAATCCTTTGGTTAGGTAATACATGGGGCCGCCGTATACCTTGCCATCCGCGCCAATTTCACGGTATTTCACTCCCAGCGTACACTCCACAAATTTGGACGACATACCTAAAAACCCTGCAATAATCATCCATAAGGTAGCCCCTGGTCCTCCTAGTGAAATAGCAATGGCTACTCCCGCAATATTGCCAAGGCCCACCGTGCCCGATACAGCGGCGGTTAATGCTTGGAAGTGGGACACCTCTCCCGCGTCACTAGGGTCGCTGTAGGTACCTTTTACGGTTTTGATGGCAGTGCTAAAACCCCGCAGGTTGATGAATTTGAAATAAATGGTAAAAAAGACAGCCGAGGAAAGCAGGAAGATAATTACCAAAGGCATGCTGGTAGTAGCCTCTGCGCCTAATTGGATGGGGAAAAACACAATGCTGCTCACCAGGTCTGTGGCGGGCTGTACCCAGCTGTTAATTTTTTGATCCAGGCCGCCCTCTTCTGTTTGAGCATACAGCGGGAAGGTAGCCAGAGTTGTGGTGAGGAAGGCGAAGAAGGACGAGAGTTTTTTCATACAGGAGGCTTGGTAAAAGAATGGTTTTTGGTTTTGAAAGTAAAATTTTATTTGGGTCTAAAACGCTAAGCTACTATAAAATTTTTCATTTTAACAACAAAGAGCCCGTGAGTAAGACTACCCACGGGCTCTGTTTAAAAAGAGTGATTACTCTTCTGAATTCATTTTGCTATGCTTTTGACCGTAGAAGAAATAGACGGCCAGTCCGATCAGTAGCCAGATCGCCAGGCGATACCAGCTTTCGGTAGGAAGGGAGTACATCAGGTACAGGCACACCACTATGCCCATGATGGGAACAAGGGGAACGAGTGGGGTCTTGAAAGAGCGGGGAATATTGGGCATTCGAACGCGCATCAACCACACGCCGGCACACACCAGGCAGAAGGCAAACAGCGTACCGATGCTCACCATGTGGCCCAGATCGCTCACCGGTACAAAACCTGCAAAAGCGCTCACAAAGACCAGGAAGAAAAGGTTGGTTTTCCAGGGAGTATGATAACGCTTGTGAATAGCCCGGAAGAAAGGTGGAAGTAATCCATCGTTGCTCATGGTGTAAAATACCCGGCTTTGGCCCAGAAGCATCACGAGCATAACGGAGGTATATCCCGCCAGAATGGCCAGAATCAACCCGTTTTGTAGAAAGTCATAGCCAGTTTTAGCAAAGGCCGTGGCGGCAGGCTTGGCGTCATTGGCAAATACTGTGTAGTTGACTAGGCCGGTCATGACGTGGGCAAAAAGTACGTATAAAATGGTACAGATGATCAGTGAGCCCAGGATACCGATGGGCATGTCGCGCTGAGGATTTTTGGCTTCCTGCGCCGCGGTAGATACGGCATCAAAACCGATGAAGGCAAAAAACACCACTGCCGCTCCCGTAGCAATGCCCGACCATCCAAAGTGCTCATAGTCGCCCGTGTTCTCGGGAATGTAAGGGGTGTAGTTGGTGGGGTCAATGTGACTCCAGCCCAGGGTAATAAAAACAAGCACCACGGCTACTTTGAGTACCACCAGGATGTTGTTCATGAGAGCGGAGCCCTGCGTACCCCGGATGAGCAGCAGGGACAACAAGCTCACGATCAGAATGGCGGGTAGATTGATCATTCCGCCTTCAATAATGGTACCATCGCTTAGCTTCACGACTTCGAAGGGAGAGCACACCAGCTCAACGGGTAGGTGAATGCCGAAGCCATTGAGAAATTCGAGTAGGTACCTCGACCAACTTACGGCTACCGTAGCGGCTCCCAGGGCGTATTCCAGTACCAGGTCCCAACCAATGATCCAGGCGATAAATTCCCCCATGGTGGCGTACGAGTAGGTGTAGGCGCTACCGGCAATAGGAATCATGGACGCAAATTCAGCGTAGCAAAGCCCCGCGAAGGCACAGCCAAAAGCGGCTAGTACGAAAGAAATGGTAACCGCCGGGCCGGCATGTTCGGCGGCGGCGATTCCAGTGAGGGAGAAGAGACCGGCACCAATGATGGCACCTATGCCCAACGCCACCAGGCTCGATGCCCCCAAGGTGCGTTTTAGCTGATTGCCCTCATCCGATGATTCGGCCATCAGTTTGTCTAACGGCTTTTTTATCCACAGATTCTTTGCCATTGTAAAGTAGGGTAAAAGTGTTGTATGAAGTTTCGATTAAATGCTAAACTAGTTTAAAATCGGGAAAAAGCGGAGATTTTGCCATATAAAAAGGGGGAAGACCTTCGGCCTCCCCCCTTTTTATATGGGATTGTTACGCTTTGGCGGGTTTTGATTTCTTACCCACTGGTGCTATTGGCTCCACTACCACCGGGGCAGGATTCTTCAACTGATCGCGCTGAAGAATGTCTACAACGATAGGCGCCGCTACGAACAGGGATGAATAAGTACCTACAATGACTCCGATCAGCATCGAGAACGTGAATCCGCGGATCACTTCGCCCCCAAATATTAGAAGTACAACCAAAACCAGCATGGTGGAGATACCCGTTACCGCCGTACGGCTGAGGGTACTGTTCAAGGCATTGTTAATAATGGTCGGGATACTTTCCTTCTTGGAGCCTTTGTCGTTGAGGTATTCGCGGATACGGTCAAAGATTACAACAGTGTCGTTCATCGAATAACCCATGATGGTCAGTACCGAACCGATAAAGGCCTGGTCGATATCCAGCGAGAAGGGAAGCCATCCGTTAAACAAAGAGAAAATAGCGAGCAGTACAATCACGTCGTGGAAGAGAGCCGCCACGGCGCCATAGCTAAATGCCAACCGACGGAACCGGATGAAGATATACCCAAAGTTAACGGCTACGGCCAGCAGAATGGCCCAGATGGCCGATATCATGGTATCGTAAGCGATGGTAGGACCCACTTTGGCCGAGCTCACAATCTCTCCTTTATTATTATCAGGTACCTTGGAAACACCTTCCATGATTTTGGCTTCGGCCGTTTTATCAGCATCAGGTGAGGTATCCTCAATCAGATAGGCCGTTGTGATTTTCACCTGATCAAAACCACCAAAGGTTTTCACCTCGGGAGTGGTGCCCAGGGCGTTGGCCATGGCCTGACGAACTTCGTCGGTACTTACGTTTTTCTCGAAGCGTACTACGTACGAGCGACCGCCCTTGAAATCAATACCCAGTCCGAACCCTTTGAAAATAAACGAGCCAATTCCAATGAGGATGATGGCCGAAGATACATAGTAGAAACGCTTGCGCTGAGTTACGAAATCGAAGTTGGTGTCCTTAAACCAATTCTTGGTAAGGCCGGAGTAGAATTTCAGCGTTTTGCCCTGCTGAATGGTGTATTCCAGCAACAACCGGGTGATGAAAATGGCGGCAAACAACGAGGTAATCAGACCAATCACCAGGGTTGTAGCAAAACCCAGAACCAAGCCGGTACCAAAAATAAACAGGATAACTCCCGTTAGCAGCGTGGTGACATTGGAGTCAATGATGGCCGAAAGGGCATTTTTGAATCCGTCGCGTACGGCCTGGGCAAAGGGCTTACCGGCTGCCAGTTCTACTTTAATGCCTTCGTAAATAAGTACGTTAGCATCCACCGACATACCGATCGTAAGTACGATACCCGCAATACCCGACAGCGTCAGCACGGCACCCAGCGATGCCATCACGCCCATCAGGAAGAATAAGTTGACAAACAGGGCAATATCAGCAATCCAGCCGGCGCGGCTATAATACGCCACCATGAACACCAATACCACAATAAGGCCCACCAGTGAAGATAGTATACCCGCCGTAACGGCCTCCGAACCCAGGGTAGAACCCACCACGGCTTCTTCCACAATATTAGTAGGGGCGGGGAGTTTACCGGCTTTCAGTACGTTAGCCATGTCCTTAGTTTCCTCTACCGTAAAGCTTCCCGATATGCTGGAGTTTCCGTTAGGAATCTCACCGTTTACATTGGGAGCCGTATAGACCTGGTTGTCCAGAATAATGGCGATCTGACGGTTGATATTGTTGGCGGTGAGGGTACGCCACTTGCGGGCTCCTTCTCCGTTCATTCGCATGCTCACTTCGGGCTGTCCGCGCTCGTCGTAGTCGTTGGTGGCATCCACAATCACGTCACCTTCTAGCGGAGCTTGTCCGTTGGGTTTTTTGATAAAGTAAAGGGGCAATATCTGCTGACCGTTGGTCGCATCAATCCCTTTCCGGTCCCACATAAAAACCAGGTCACCGGGGAAGAAGGAGCGTACTTCGGGACGGCGCAGTATTTGTCCAGCCCGGCCGGTGTCTTTTAGATACACGCCCAATCCCTGGGGAAGGGGTACGAACAGATTGGTCAACGCGGCTGTTTGGGCAGCCAGAGCCGAGGTATCGGCCTGGGTCGAATCGCTTCGCTGCGCCAGCTGTGCTTCCAGGCTACTAGCCGGAGAAGCGGACTTGCTGGTGTCCACGGCGGTAGTAGTAGAAGGGCGGGCAGCCTTTTCGGCGGCCTCTTCGCGGGTCAGGTACAGACCAAGCTGCTCGAGGCTGGGGGAAATTTCGTTGGTATTATACACTTCGGCGAATTCCAGCTTGGCCGCACCAGACAGCAGGCGGCGAACCCGCTCGGGGTTGTCCACACCGGGGAGCTCTACCAGGATCTGATTCTTACCGGGCAAGCGCTGCAGGTTCGGGTTGGTTACCCCAAACTTATCCACTCGCGCCTGAATAATCTTATAGGCCCGGTCAATAGCATTCTCAACTTCTTCATTCAGAAGGCCGATAACCTCCGTATCGGAAGAATTACTGTTGATCTTGCCGCGGTTGGCACTATTGGCAAACACACTAGCCAGGCTGGTATTGGGAGCTACTTCTTTGTAAGCGCTCACGAAAAGATTCACAAAGCTACTTTGGCTGCTTTTTTGCTCCTCTTCTGCTGTTTTCAAAGCCTGCTGAAACTGCGCGCTACGGGCATTACCTCCCGCTAAGCCTTTGATGATATCGCTGGGTGCTACTTCCAGTACCACGTGCATACCACCTTGTAAGTCAAGGCCCAGGCTCAGCTCACGCTCCATTACTTCCTGTAACGTATGGCCAAGGTATACTTCCTCACGCCACAGCGAGTCAACGTAGCTCTGCTTTTTGATATAATCCACCTTGCCCTGGGCATTGGTAGCGTAGGTTTCGGCGTCCGCTTTGTATTTGCGGGCCATAAAAGTGAACGACAGGTAATAAATGCTTATCAGCGCTATTACGATCGTCAGGGTTATTATTCCGGTTCTATTCTGCATGAATTAATTATGAATGATTGAGGGGTCAGCCCCCGATGTGATAGATTGATAGAATACCATCCGGCTACTTGTTAGCTCCGGAATTGTATGCTGTCCAAGTATTGATTAGTGAGAAATAAAGATGATCAGTCTAAAAACTAGACAATGCAAGTAGAATGGTAAAGAGCAATACAATAGATATAAAATATTCTATCATTCACTCATTTACTCATTCAAAATTGCTAAGGCGCGTTGGGAGCAATCTGGTGTCCGAAAACGTGTCGGAAATAAGAAAAATAGTAGAAGGGCGTTTGGTACGCCGAAGGAATCTTGACCTTCTCCCGAAAGCTAAACAGAAATACGTGCGAAAGCACGAAGAGAGACTTTTCAAAATCGAAGGAAACGGCAGGCGTAACCACCGCGTGCAGCGATAGTTCGCTTACGGTAGTTGATTCATTTGCGGCTTTTTTGGTAGCTTGTTCCGTTTTGTCCTTCTCAACCGGTAGCGTCGGCACGGTCCATGACTTACCGGCAACGGCCACTAGCAGCACGAGTACAGCTAGTAAGCTGCTCAGTATCTTGCTGATATGTCGTTGCTTTGGGTTCAATGCAGGTTCACTTTTTAAATCGGATCGCAAAGTTTACCCCAAAACGCGAATAATGCAAATTTTCGTATGTTTTATCCAGCGCCTATCTGCTGATGTTCATCGGCTTACAGACCAGGGTGTCTTATTGAATCGAAGCAATTCTCTTTCCTCGACCACCCTTTTCCCCTGAGTATGAAGGCTACTGCATGGGACTCAATTCAGGTTTAAAATACGCTTCCAGCACATCTCTTCCATGGAGTGTTCCCTGGGTAGCTACCGGTACAAATCGCGCAAATAGTTCTTCCTTGTACCACTTCCGTTGCCGGGTCCGCTTTACAATCTCCTTGTGCCCGGACTTCTGATAAGCAAACTTGCGAAGGGAATCCACGCTGTCCCACACACTGATAGTGGCCTGCTCGGTAAAAGGATTTTCACCGATACCCATGGCTAGCAACACCCCTTTTGAATTCCGGAGGGACGCGTGGGCCTGACCCACATGCCGCCAAAAATCGAAAAGCTTAAAGAAATTAATTTTTGCCCTGGTCAATACTATGATGGGGCCTTCTGGGTTAAATTTAGGTTCATCCGTCGCTATGAAAGGCTCTTGTGCGTCCCACTTCCCGTGGGCTTGCAGGGATAGCATTTTGACGGTATAGTATTCCGTGGCGCTGGCTGCGTATTCTTGAAAAACCGTAGAGCCAAAAAAATCATCGGCTTCTTTGTCGCTGGTCCAGGATGCCAGGAAGCTATACTGTTGAAAATCGGGCATGATGTCAAATCCATTTCTTCCATTACCCAGCATTTTGCTAAACAGAGCCCCCGCTGATTTTTGCAGCACTCCCAGGCCCATTTGGCCAAAGGCCCACCATGCCTTACTTTTTGGAAATCTGAAAATGGTGAACGTAGTGATAGGAAGGGAAGTGTCCTGAGGTTGAAGCAGTCGGAATGGCATACGAAATAGGTTCAAATCATAATTAAACAAACAACAAAAATGCGTACAAACCTTATTCCAATCTAGAGAAATTGGAATACTGCGAAAAGGAATGTGCTAACACCGGAAAGTGTAGACATTGTGCCCCGCATCCAGGGCCTGACTTTTTAGCTACTTGTATGGGAAACTACTGACAGAGTAGCCGGTTTGTTTAGTTGGTATAGCTCTTTTTCTCCTCATGATCATATCTTCTTTATTCTAAACAAGTATGTATCAATTTATTAATCATCCCTATTCTTCTGAAAGCCAAGGGCTTGGGGAAGAATCACACGATGCCCCGCTGCTGGATGCCTACTCCAACACCGTGGTGCAGGTAGCACAGAAAGTAAGCCAATCGGTAGTGCAGATCAAAGTAAGCGGCAAACCGGCCCCAGCCCGCCGCCGGGGACAGAGTGGTGAGGGGAGTGGCTCGGGCTTTCTAATTTCGTCGGACGGCTACGTAGTCACCAACAACCACGTGGTGGCGCAGGCTTCCCAAATACGGGTACAGCTTTCGGACGGCCGCGAAATGATTGCCGAGGTAATAGGCTGTGATCCTGCCACGGATCTGGCCGTGCTCAAAATCTACGGAGAAGGCCTCAAAGCACTCACCTTCGGCGACTCGCGCAAGCTACGCGTGGGGCAAATTGCCATTGCGGTGGGTAATCCCTACGGCTTTCAGTACTCGGTAACGGCGGGCGTAGTAAGCGCCGTGGGCCGAACCCTCCGCTCGGAGTCAGGCCGCCTCATCGACGACGTAGTGCAGACGGACGCCTCACTTAACCCTGGTAACTCGGGCGGGCCGCTGGTCAATTCGCTGGGGGAAGTCATCGGCGTCAACACGGCTGTGATCCTACCCGCTCAGGGATTATGTTTTGCAGTCTCGTCCAACATCGCGGCCTACGTGGCTGGTCAGCTGGTAATGCGCGGACGCGTTCGCCGGGGATACCTGGGCATTACGGGTCAACTCATCGACCTGACCGAGCGCATCGTTCAGTACAATCAGCTCACGACCCGTACGGGCGTGTACGTGGTGGGCGTAGAGGCCGATGGCCCCGCCTACAACAGCGAATTTCGCGAAGGGGATATCATCGTGGAGTTTGACGGGAAGGCCGTTGGTAGTATGGATGATCTGCACAAAATTCTCCACGAGGAGTCCATTGGCCGGTCGTGCAGAGCCACGGTGCTACGATCCAACATTCGTAAGGAAATTGTGGTGATACCCGGCGAGATGAAAAGTTGAAAAACAGGCCAAAACTCCGGTACTTTGTGTTTCCATGAAAAATAACCGGAAATAAAATGCCTGATTTTACCATTCGGCGCGCAACGGCGGCCGATTCGGCGGCACTGGCCCGGCACCGCTGCGAGATGTGGCTGGCTATGGATGACTTGTCGTCCGAGGGCTACCCGGACATGTACGACCAATGCATCAGGTACTTTGAAGATGCTACCCGCGACGAGTCGTATCTAGGCTGGCTGGTAACGACCGAAACCGGCGAGGTAGTGGCCGGGGGTGGCTTTTTGCTACGCCGAATCGCGCCTTTTCCTGGGCCTGATAAACGCGTGTGTCCTTCTGAAAAACAAGCGCACATCCTCAATATATTCACCGAGCCCGGCTACCGGCGCTATGGGCTAGCCCGGCAGCTGGTAGAGACCATGCTGGCCTGGTGCGAAGCGGAAGGCGTTGGTTCGGTGACGCTCAACGCTTCGGGTGAGGGCAAGCCACTATACGAGAAGTTGAACTTTTCGACCGTAGGAAATTTTATGAAGTGGAACGGAAATATCCCTCACGTATGATACAGGCACCCAATCCGGAAGAACTGCACACGGAGCTCGTGTTCCAGACCGCCCGCAGCGGCGGCAAGGGCGGGCAGAACGTCAATAAAGTCGAAACCAAGGTCGAGCTGCGCTTTGATGTACCCAATTCAGCGGTGCTGACCGACGAACAGAAGCAATGGATGCAGGAAAAGCTATCGAACAAAATAACCAGCGACGGCATATTGATTCTGTACCATCAAACCGAACGGAGTCAATTAGCGAATAAAGACAAAGTAGTTCAGAAATTTAACAAGCTGATCCGGCAGGCCTTTGTGGTACCCCGCAAGCGCCGGGCCACCAAACCCACCCACGCTTCGGTACAGGAACGGATTCAGGAGAAAAAACGCAAAGGCAGTATAAAAACGATGCGCAGAAAACCGTCAGGAGGACGCCTCTCGGAAGAGTAAACTTCGGCGGTTTTGTTTTTTTGCCCAGGTTTATTGGTTTTCTTTGGAGGCACATTTCCTACGACCTTTTCGTTCCTACCCTCTCTATGGCAACCGCTCCTCTTTCCTCCGAAAAATCTACCTTCCAGCACCTATTCAGCCTACCCGTCATCGTGGCCGCTCTGGGGTACTTTGTGGATATTTATGACTTACAACTTTTCGGAATTGTCCGCATCCCCAGCCTGCTCAGCCTGGGCCTAACCGCCGAACAAGCCGATGCCGTCGGTATTGAAATTCTTGACTTCCAGATGATCGGCCTGCTACTTGGCGGACTTTTCTGGGGTACCCTGGGCGATAAGAAAGGGCGCCTGTCGGTGCTGTTTGGGCTCTATTATCACGTATTCACTTGCTAACATTGCCTGCGGACTGATTCCGCACATTGCTTTTGTGGATAAAATCGAAGCCTACAAATGGCTGCGGTTTATTGCCGGACTGGGCCTGGCCGGTGAGCTGGGGGCGGGCATTACGCTGGTATCGGAAATTCTGCCTAAAAACCTACGCGCCATTGGCACCTCGCTGGTGGCCGGTATCGGCCTGATGGGTGCCGTGGTGGGTACCTTCACCGTCCGGCTCGCGGGCGACTGGACCATCGCCTATTTCATCGGCGGTGGGCTGGGTATCTTATTGCTGCTGTTGCGGGTAGGGGTGTTTGAGTCGGGATTATACAAAGACCTCACGAAGTCCAAAGGGATATCGAAAGGGAATTTCCTGGCGTTTTTTACCGACCGCGACCGCTTTGTGAAGTACATGAAATGCATCGGAATCGGCCTGCCCACCTGGTTTAGTATGGGTATCCTGGCCTACCAGAGCAATCAGTTTGGGGTAGCGATGGGAATCACCGAGCCCGTCGAACCCGGCCTCGCCATCATGTGGGGATACGTGGGCGTATCTGTCGGCGACCTCCTGAGCGGATTCATTAGCCATACCCTGCGCTCACGGAAAAAAGCGATCGCGCTCATGATGGCCCTAGCCCTGTGCGGAGCGCTGTTGTTTTTGTTTGGCGGCTTCCAGACCCCTGAGGCACTGTATGCGCTCTGCTGTTTGCTCGGGCTGGGTACGGGCTACTGGGCTATGTTTGTGACGGTGGCCGCCGAGCAGTTTGGAACTAATCTCCGGGCCACGGCGGCCACCACCGTGCCCAACTTCGTGCGCGGCGCCCTGGTACCCATGAACCTGCTGTTTGTGTACTTCAAGCCTTCTCTTGGGACAATCCTGGCGGCTACGGTGGTGGGGGCAATCTGCTACTCCATTGGCTTTTACTCCACCCTCACCATCTCCGAAACGCACGGCAAGGATCTGGATTTTCTGGAAGAGTAGGGTGAGGCATATTGAATTTTGAATTAAGCGCGCTGGTTGTTTTAAATTTTCTTTATATGCAAAAACATATAGTATGATACCTTATAAGCAAATTATATTTGAAAACATATAATTTGCTTATATTCGCATAGTTTATATCTAAATGCATATAATGAAGAGATTGGCTGATTTCGTAAAAGAACGCCGGCGAGGGGTTCACCTTACGCAGGAGGAATTTGCCGAAAGAGCCGGCGTGGCTTTGACGGTGGTACGTAAAATTGAACAGGGAAAAACCAATCTGAATATGGATAAGGTAAATCTGGTTCTCCGCATGTTTGGACATGAACTGGCTCCGGTTAGTAGTAAAGAACTGAGCGAATGAGACGTGGCAGAGTGTACTATAAAGATCGGTTGGCGGGTATGCTTACCGAGACTAACGAGGGAGAGTATATTTTTCGATATGACGAGCATTACGTTAAAGATTATCCGGAAGATTTTATCACATTCACTATGCCGGTAACCCATAAGCCCTACACAGATAATCGACTCTTTCCATTTTTTGAAGGATTAATTCCAGAGGGCTGGTTATTAGACATTGCCTCCCAAAGCTGGAAAATCAATCAGAATGATCGGATGGGACTACTATTGGCATGTTGCCAAAATTGTATCGGTGCCGTAAGCGTTGAACCAATTCCAGCAGAAGATGGAGAATAAATGCTTGTACTGCTATGCATCGCTGGGGGAAGGAAAAGACTTTCATGAAAGGTGTTCATTAGCGTTCTTTGGAACGCCAACGGCTCCGGTACTAGGCTACTCACTCGACCAAATGGATGAATTGGCGAAAGCTGTAGTGGAGCGGAGTGTCGCGGTACCCGGTGTTCAGGCAAAAATATCCATGTCAGTGGTGAAAGCGACAAAAGAAATGACAGACGCCAGGCTAACAGTTATGGGTGCCTTGGGTGGACACTATATTTTTAAGCCACCTTCTGAGCGCTTTCCAGAAATGCCCGAAAACGAACACATGACCATGCGAATGGCTGAAACATTCGGAATACGGGTGGTACCCTCTTCCCTGATCCGATTAGCTTCCGGCGAACTCTCTTACATAACCAAACGTATTGACCGGACCGAAACAGGAGAAAAAATCCATATGATCGATATGTTTCAAATCACAGAGGCATTTGATAAGTATAAAAGCTCTATGGAAAAGGTCGGAAAGGCGTTGGATAGCTATTCTAATAACACGCTATTGGACAAGATTTTTTATTTTGAACTGGCTTTATTCTGCTTTATTACTGGGAATAATGACATGCACCTTAAGAACTTCTCAATGATCGAAAGCCCTTCGGGTTGGGTATTGTCTCCAGCCTATGATCTATTAAATGTCTCGATCGTAAATCCTGCCGACGAGGAGGAACTTGCCCTCACTTTGATGGGTAAGAAGAAGAAATTGAAACGGGCACACTTTGAGCAATTGGGTAACGGATTGGGCTTGAACGACAAACAAATGGAAAGAGCATTCGAGCGTATGGAGAAGAACCAACCCAAGGCAATGCAGTGGATAGATCGATCTTTCCTCTCAGATGAAATGAAGAAGGCCTACAAGCTAGTGGTTGAGAAAAGGTATGCACAACTTGCCTAAAAAGCACTTTCGCGTTTGTAACACACAAAGCAGGGCCACAGATGTCGCTCCGCCGGGGCTCAAAGCTACCGGCATTCCCCATTAAACCAGCGCTTCCCACAAAATCTCCGCTGGGTGCAACGCCGTACGTCCCGTGCCGTCGTGGATCTGGTGGCGGCAGCTGGTGCCGGGGGCGGCGATGATGACTTCCTGCGGTTGCTGGCGTACCGTTGGGAAAAGTACCAATTCACCGATCTTCATCGAAATATCGTAATGTTCTTCCTCGTAGCCAAAGCTGCCCGCCATGCCGCAGCAGCCGCTGGGAATGAGCTGCACGGTATAGTTTTCGGGCAGGGATAGCATTTTCTTCGTCGGTACCAGGCTGGCGATGGCCTTTTGCTGGCAGTGGCCGTGAAGTTTGATGAGTTTCTTCTCTTTGGTAAAGGACTCTTTGCTGATTTTCTTCAAGTCAATTTCCTGCGCAATGAATTCATCGAATTGCAGGGCGTTCTGCGCCACGCGCTTGGCATCCTCTACCAGTTCATCGCTGACGAGGTCGGGATACTCGTCGCGGAAGGTCAGGATGGCTGAGGGCTCAATGCCGATGAGGGGGGTATCGTGCGAAATGATTCCCCGCAGGGCGAGCACATTCTGCTCCGCAATTTTTTTCGCATCTTTCAACAGCCCTTTGGAGAGTTGCGGCCGGCCACTAGGCGCGTGGTCAGGAATCACTACTTCATACCCAAGTTTCTGTAAAGTCCAGATAGCCTTCTTGCCAATTTCTACGTCGTTGTAGTTCGTAAACTCGTCACAGAACAGATACACCTTTTTGTCGGAGGTAAATGCACTCTGCTTTTTGAACCATCCTTTCAAGCGTTTCGCCATGCAGCAGTGGCATGGTACGGTCAGGATGGAAACCTACCACCCGGTTGGCGATACGGCGTAGCGGGGCGTTCTTGAAAATCAGGTTGTAAGCCCAGGGTACATAGCTGGCGATACCCGTCATTTTTGAAAAATTCCCCACCAGCCAGGAGCGTAACGGCACCCCATGTACGTCGTGGTACTGTTGCAAAAACTCCATCTTCAACTTGGCCGCGTCCACGTTGGAAGGGCATTCGCCTTTGCACCCTTTACAGGCCAGGCAGAGATCGTAAACTTCTTTGATCTCTTTATGGTCAAAGCGGTTTTCCTGAGGCGAGCGGGTGAGCATCTCGCGCAGGATGTTGGCCCGGGCGCGGGTGGTTTCCTTCTCGTTGCGGGTAGCCATGTAACTGGGGCACATGGTACCGCCGCTAAGTTCGGTTTTGCGGCAGTCGCCGGAACCGTTGCACTGCTCTGCGTGCTGCAGCACGGTCTGATCCGGGAAGCGGAAGTAGGTCTTGAACTCGGGCGTTTGCTGGTCCGCTTCGTAGCGCAGGAAGGTATCCATCGGCGGAGTATCCACCACTTTGCCCGGATTAAAAATCGTTTTCGGGTCCCAGGTTTGCTTTATTTCCTTAAACAGCTCGTAATTGTGGTGGCCCACCATTTTCGGAATAAACTCGCCGCGCAGCCGTCCATCGCCGTGCTCACCCGAGAGCGAGCCATCGTACTTCTTCACCAGCGTGGCAATCTCCTCTGCGATCATCCTGAATTGCCGATGGCCTTCGTGAGTTTTAAGGTTGATGATCGGTCGCAGGTGCAGCTCACCCGAGCCCGCGTGGGCGTAGTGCACGGCCGACATGTTGTGCCGGTGCAGAATCTCGTTGAAATCCCGGATGTAAGCAGGCTGGTCGAGCACATCCACGGCCGTATCTTCAATCACCGCCACGGCTTTGTCGTCGCCCGGTATATTGCCCAACAGACCCAGACCGGCTTTCCTCAGAGTCCATATTTTCTTGGTATCCTCCCCAAACAGTAGCGGAAAGTGAAAGCCCAAGCCCCACCGCCCGAAGCTCGGCTTCCAACTCGGTAGCCAGAAGCTCTACCTCTTCCTGTGTCTCGCGTGAAAGGTCTACGACCAGAATGGCCGGGTGGCTTCCGTCTTCCTTTTCTTTGACAAAAAATGCATTCTTCCGTTGCTCCACGTTGCTGGCGGCACATTCCAGAATGTAGCTGTCGATGAGTTCGACGGCCTGCGGTTTGTATTTCAGGGCCACAATGGTGGCCCGCAGGGTTTCGTCAATGGTATTGAAGTGGGCGCAGAAGCAGTCCCTGCGTTTTGGGAGGCAGGGGCACCAGGTTCAGTTTTATTTCCGTCAGCAGGCAGAGGGTACCCTCCGAACCGGCAATAAGCCGACACATGTTGAAATCAGGCCCAGATTCGGAAAAAGGAGCGCAATCCAAGAGCATATCCAGGGCATAGCCGGTATTGCGCCGCTCAATGGATTTCTTGGGAAAATTCTTCCGGATCTCGGCCTGATTTTCCGGGTTCGAGAGTATTTCAAAGGTCTTGCGGTAAATCTCGGCCTGCAATCCGCTGGCTTGCAACCATGGCTTTTTCAGGCTCATCCAGGGAAGTAAATATAGCTTCCGAGCCATCCGAAAGCAGAGCCTTTACTTCCAGCAAATGCTCCCGAGTAGAACCATACACCACCGAGTTGGAGCCGCAGGAGTTGTTGCCCACCATCCCCCCGATCATAGCTCGGTTGGCCGTGGAGGTTTCAGGGCCGAAGTACAGGCCGTGGGGTTTTAGGGCCATATTCAGCTCGTCGCGCACCACGCCGGGCTGCACCCGTACCCACCGTTCTTCGGCATTGATTTCGAGTATTTTGTTAAAGTGCTTCGACACGTCCACTACCAGTCCGCTACCCACCACCTGCCCTGCCAGGGAAGTACCCGCCGTGCGGGGAATCAGCGATAGGCCCTGCTCACTGGCATGGTGAATCAGGCGTTTGAGGTCGGCCTCAGTGCGGGGAATAGCGACGGCCAGGGGCATTTCGCGATAGGCCGAGGCGTCGGTAGCGTATAAGGTGCGTTGGGTGGAATCGTAGAAGAGTTCGCCGTCGAGCTGACGGGCCAGCGTGTCCAGATCTGTTGTTGCCTGGTGGGTCAATGCTATCATTCCTATGGGCCAAAGTACTTGTATCTATGCAAAGATACACAACCGATCAGGCAAGCCCATAGTTTTCAGATAAATTGCGGCTGATGCCGGGGCCACTCCTCAGTCTCGGGCACGATGTCATCGGAGCTATAAATCAGCGTGTCTATATTTTCAAAGCCGCAAATCCGGTAAGCTTCCACATTATTGACTTTTTCGCGCGTGGCACATACCACCGTTTTGTCGGCTATGGTCATCATTTGCCTTTTGAGCTGAGCCTCTTCGTAGTGCCGGATGGTGAGGCCCGAAGTAGGATGGATGCCCACCACGCCCATAAAGTACAGGTCGGCCTTGAAGTGCCCAAGCTGGGCGGAAGTTTCGCTGCCCATGGTGATCTGGTACCGCTTATGAAAAGTCCCTCCCAGCAGAATTACCTCTATTTTGGAGTGGTTTACCAGCGCATTGGCAAGGGGTGGACTATTGGTAATGATGGTGACCTCCATCGAGCGTGGCAGCTGTTCGGCAATGTACAGATTGGTGGTCCCGCCATCCATGAGTACGATCTGCCCAGTCCTGAACATGCGTTGTGCTTTCAGAGCGAGGGCCGAAATCTCGGCGTTGGGAATTCCCATTGCCTGCCGCACCCGCATGGGCAGATACGAGTTGGCGATCGCTCCTCCGTGTACTTTTTTAAGTAACCCCCTTTCTTCCAGCTCGATTACATCCCGGCGGATGCTATCGTAGGATACATCCAATTCCTGGCTCAGCGTGACCAGCGAAATCTTACGATCCGTGCTTAATTTGTCCAGAATCCATGTGTTGGCGTTCGTCTTTTAACATAACAAAGAGGAAATTGCACGATGAGTGCTAAGTTGTGCAAATTTTTCTTGTAATCCACGTGCAAATATGCATATATTTGCAGAGAATTGAAAAATTATATGAAAATAATGGATTTTTGTACTAAAATCTATCGTAAAGGATACTATGCATATGATTTACTCAAAATCTCAGCAAAATTTTAAGAAAAGCTTTTGTATTATAAAAACTATTTATTGAAATTTGCCCTCCTCTATCCCTCATTTTTGTATTTAGCAGATAATATTTTACATTTTTATGAGGATTGCGTACTTCACATTTTACAAAAATTCCCCCCTTATTTAAGTAAGTGCTTTTTAACAATTAATCAATTAACCTATGATGAATTATTCCTACAAAGTAAATCGCGAGCGTGATCGTGTGGGTAGCACCCGCATTTGGCACACATTGCTTGCCTTACTTTTTTCCGTAAGCGCTGTCTTAGCGCAGGACATCACCGTTTCAGGCGTCGTTACTGATGCGAAGGGCGAGGGGATTCCAGGCGTGGCTGTAACCGTTAAAGGTACCACACGCGGAGCTAATACCGGCATCGAAGGTGATTACACCGTGCAGGCTCCGGCCAATGGCACGTTGGTATTTAGCTTTGTGGGCTACGTAGCCCAGGAGATTCCGATCAACAACCGGACGAAGGTTGACATCAAAATGTCAGAAGACACCAAGGCACTGGAAGAGGTGGTGGTGGTAGGATACGGTACCCAAAAGCGTAAAGAGATTTCGGGTACGGTATCGAGCGTAAGCAGCAAAGAATTCAACGCCGGTTTCAACGCCAACCCCCTTGCGGCAGTTCAGGGCAAGGTAGCCGGTTTGGTGATCAGCCAAACGGGTAGCGACCCCAATTCTACGGCTGTTGTGCGTTTGCGCGGCGTAGGATCACTGTCGGCTGGTTCCGATCCCCTCTATGTAGTGGACGGTGTACCGGGTGTACCTATTGCTAACATTTCACCCAATGACATCGAGAGCATAGACGTACTGCGTGATGCATCTTCGGCCGCAATTTACGGTTCACGGGCATCCAATGGGGTGATCATCATTACCACCAAGCGTGGTAAGAGCGGTAAAGCCACGGTGGACTACAACGGATTCGTCGGCGTTGACCAGGTTGCCAAGGCACCTGCCTACATGAATGGCGACGAGTACCGGGCTGCGGCTCAGAAGTTTGGTTTTACGCTGGGGGCTGATGACAAAGGAGCTAATACGGATTGGTTTGATGCCATTACCCGCAGTGCTGCGGTGAATAACCACAATTTGGCGTTTAGCGGTGGTACCGAGAATTTCAGCTACCGTGCTTCGCTGGGTTACCTGAACCAGCAGGGTGTGGTTCGGGAGTCAGGATACGAGCGTACGAGTGCCCGTATCAACCTGGATCAAACGGTATTGAATGGCAAGTTGAAAATTTCAACCAGCCTCTCGGCTATTTTGGGTAAGCGTAACTATGTCAATTATGACGCGTTCGCCTATTCGATCACCAACGTGCCTACCGATCCTATCTATACTACGGACCCCGCATTCCAGACTCCCTCGCAGTCGGGTTATTTCGAGCGCCTGGGTTCATTCTCGGTATTCAACCCCGTGGCTTTGCTCAACGAAACTACGAACATTGGAAAATCAACGGAATACCTGGGAAACCTTAACCTGAAATATACTATCATAGACGGCCTGGTAGCAAGTGTGAATGGTGCTTTGAAAGGCTACCAGCAAAATGGCTCCTACTACCAGTCTCGGGTGCCCAAAGCGGCCGTTTCGGCTCAGGGCGTAGCGTCACAGTCTAATGGCCCAGCCTATAATGCCCCCAGTGAAGACAAGCTGCTGGAATTGACCTTGAACTATAACAAAACTTTGGGCAACCTGAACTTAGGTGCTCTGGGAGGATACTCGTACCAGGATGTGACCTTCAATGGTTTCTCAGCCAGCAACCGTAATTTTATTTCCGATGAAATCAGCTTTAATAACCTCGGTGCTGGTGCCGGTTTGTCACTGGGACAGGGTCTCAACGGTGCCGTTGGTTCTTTCAGGTCCAATTACAAATTGATTTCCTTTTTTGGACGGGTAACGGCAGCATTGAGCGAAAAGTATTTTGCTACGTTGAGCTTGCGTCGTGACGGGTCCACCAAATTTGGAGCCAATAACAAGTGGGGAGTTTTTCCAGCCGCTTCTGTAGGCTGGACACTTAGCAACGAGGAATTCCTTAGCAGCGTACCCGCCATTGACAACCTGAAACTTCGGGTTAACTACGGACAGACGGGTAACTCCGAAGGCATTGCTCCCTACACTACCTTAGCCTTGCTGGGTGCGGGTGAGAAGTATTATGACAACGGCAACTGGTTGCCATCCTACCGCCCCGTTCAGAACCCCAACCCGGATCTGAAATGGGAAGTAAACGAAAACTACGGAGTGGGAGTCGACTTTTCGCTCTTCAATTACCGCCTGACGGGTGCATTGGACTACTACGTACGTAATACCAATGACCTTCTTTTCAGCATCAATGCTCCTCTTTCTATCCGTCCTATTGTACCCTCCATTCTGGCAAACGTAGGATCAATGAGAAACTCCGGGGTTGAATTGTCACTGGACGGTTTGATCATGGACAAGGGCGATTTCAAATGGCAGGCGGTATTAGCCGGTGCTACGCTGAAAAACGAAGTTGTTGCTCTTTCAAAAGGGGAGTTTATAGCTTCTGAATCCATTTTTATCTTTTCCGGACTCGGTGCAGCTACCCGCGGTACTTCTGATGTACCCTTCTCCATCATTCGGGCGGGCTATCCAGTAGGTGCCCTATGGGGAGCTAAGGTAACGGGTATTGATGATAAAGGCCAGTATGTTATTGAAGACATCAATGGTGATGGCAAGATTGATGAGAACGCCACCGACCGTACCTTTATCGGAAATCCACTTCCCAAAGTAACGGCTTCCTTGACCAACAACTTCACGTATGGTAATTTCAACCTGAGCTTCCTTTTGAACAGCAACTGGGGTAATAAGATCTTCAACGCCGAGCGTTTGCAATACGACCGTCAGGTTGGTCGTATTCCCGGTGAGAACACGTTGAAGAGCGCCGTGGACTCCCCCATTAGGGATGAGCGTACCGGTTCGTTCGACTACTTCGTGGAAGACGGTAGCTTTGTACGCTTGGCTAACTTCCGCTTGGGGTATAACGTTCCAGTAAAAGGAAACAACGTGTCCAACCTCAATGTATACGTATCGGGCAACAACCTGTTTGTGTTGACTAAGTTCAAAGGCGTTGATCCCGAGCTGAGCACAGGAAACAGCAACTCAGGTATCTATACCAAGCAGCAGTTCCCCAAATCGCGCGGATTTCAATTGGGTGTAAACCTGTCGTTCTAATCAGGATTGTTTTGAGGGAAGAAAGTTTTGATATTTTTCCCTCAAAACAATTTTATAAACATTACGTTAAGACAACTAAATAGTATAAATAGCATAGTTATTATGAAAAAATCATTAATCTATCTGGCCCTGGCAGGCGCTATTACGATGGCTTCCTGTACCAACCTGGAAGAGGATATTTACGGTGTAATCCCTCAAAAAGGCTTTGGAAATACTCCGGAGCAGCTAGCTGCCTTATTGGGGCCTGCTTACTCCAATGTAAGGACCTGCGCCTGGAACTGGCACAATCAGGAAGTGACTACGGACGTGATGTTGGTGCCTACACGAGGCAAAGACTGGTACGATGGAGGCAACTGGCTCAACTATCACCGCCATACCTGGTCCAACCTGCTATCCTTGAACAACGACATGTGGGGCTGGATTTTCGAAGGGGGTATCAACACGGTGAATTCCTTGATTCCTCAGGTAGAAGGCAACACCAATGCCATCGCTGAATTGCGGGCCATCCGCGCTTACTACTACTTCCTGGCACTTGATTGGTACGGGAACGTACCCATCTTAACCGAAACCAGCAACAACGTTACTACGCAGCCTCGCGCACAGGTATATGCTTTTGTGGAGAAAGAACTTACCGAGGTTATCCCCACTTTGACCGCCGATAAAACCTATGGACGTATCAATAAGTGGGTAGCCCAAACGTTGCTGGCCAAACTGTACCTTAATGCTCAGATTTACAAAGGTACCCCTGAATATGCCAAGGCAGTTACGGCCTGCGATGCGGTGATCGGCTCTGGTAAGTACAATTTGGAATCCAATTTCTTTACCAATTTTGCCGTAGCAAACGAAGGTTCGGCCGAGAACATCTGGGCGATTCCCTTTGACAAAAACCTAGCGGGCGAAATGACCATTCAGATGCGTACGCTGCACTATCAGAACCAGCTTACGTACGGATTGGCGGCGCAGCCCTGGAACGGTTTCTGCTCCCTGGCCGATTTTTACAACTCCTTTGAAAACAATGACCTGCGTAAGCAAATGTTTATTGTAGGTACACAGAGATCTGCTTCAGGCGCAGTATTGAAAGACGACAACGGCAACGATCTTGTGTTTACTATCGACGTTCCCAAAGACGAAATGACGGCCTCTGACCCTACTTTCCAGGGGGCTGGTGCGCGCTTGGGAAAATATGAAATACAGAAAAACAATGCCTCCAACAACCAGGACAACGACTGGGCTATGCTTCGCTTGTCGGATGTGTACCTGATGCGTGCCGAAGCTAAGTTCCGTCAGGGAAATACGGCCGATGCGTTGAAGGATGTGAACCTGATTCGTGCGCGGGCTGGTGTAGCCGCCATGACGGCGCTTACTCTCGACAATATTCTAGAAGAGCGCGGCCGTGAGCTCGCCTGGGAAGGATGGCGTCGTAATGACCTGGTTCGTTACGGTAAATTCACCCAGGTAGGTGGCAAGTTTACCAGCAAGTTCATGAAGAATCCTGCTCCGCACACCACCATATTCCCGATTCCTCAGCAGCGGATCGATGCCAACCCCGGGTTGAAGCAAAATCCAGGGTATTAATTCGTAAGGTCTAAGTTCATTAGTGGCAAGGGGGGTCGAACGGCTCCCCTTGCTTTTTTATACTAGGGGGATATACCTGAGCGTATTATTCTTAATTTTGTGTTTTTGAAATTACCCCGAATCAGTATGCGTATTTTATTTTGGGGAGTAATGGCACTCCTGATACTGTCAGGCTGCCAACGTTCCACCGATAAACAGCTCTTTGAAGCTGTACCCTCCTCAGAAACAGGTCTGGATTTTGAAAATAAAATTCTGGATAAAAAAGAACTGAATATTTTCAACTACCGCAATTTCTACAATGGTGGTGGGGTAGCGGTAGGGGACGTAAATGGCGATGGCCTAGCCGATGTGTATGCCACTTCCAATTTTGAATCCAACAAACTTTTCCTAAACCGCGGCGATTGGAAATTCGATGACATCACCGGTACGGCTGGGGTAAGCGGAAAGAAGGCCTGGTCTACCGGGGCTACCTTTGCCGATGTAAACGGCGACGGCCTGATGGATATCTATGTCTGTAACGCCGGGAATAGTACGGGCGATAGCCGCGGTAACGAGTTATTTATCAATCAGGGAAATGATGCTGCGGGGATTCCCCGTTTCAAAGAATCTGCTGTCCAATACGGACTACAGGACGGAGGCTTCTCGACCCATGCCGCCTTCTTCGACTACGACCGCGACGGCGACCTGGACATGTACCTGCTTAATAACAGCTTCACTCCGGTGGACAAACTGGCCTACCAGAATTTCCGCAACATGCGCGACAAACTGGGAGGGGATAAACTCTTCCGCAACGATGGGGCAAAATTTACGGATGTAAGCGCCGAAGCCGGCATTTACGGTAGCCTCATTGGCTTTGGCCTGGGAATCACGGTAGGAGATGTTAATAACGACAACTGGCTGGATGTATATATCTCTAACGACTTCTATGAGCGGGACTACCTGTACATCAATCAGCAGGATGGTACCTTCAAAGAATCCCTGGAAAGCTTCATGCCCCACATCAGCCTGTCGTCCATGGGTGCTGATATTGCCGATATCAACAACGACGGCAATCTGGATATATTCGTGACGGACATGCTGCCCGAAAGTGATCAACGCCTCAAAACCACCTCGGTTTTTGAAGGTCATGAACTCACTGAGCTCAAAACAAGCCGCGATTACTGGCATCAGTACATGCGCAACATGCTGCACCTCAACAACGGCAACGGTACCTTCACCGAGGTAGGACAGTTGGCGGGCGTACACGCCACCGACTGGAGCTGGGGGGCGCTTATTTTTGACATGGACAGCGACGGTCAGAAAGATCTTTTTGTAGCCAATGGCATTATTAAAAACCTCACGGATCAGGATTACGTGGCCTTTCTAGCCGATCAGAATAACATTCAGGCGATGATCGAGGGCCGGATGAAATTTGACTACCGGGAGTTTGTGGATATGATCAGCTCCACGCCGATACCCAACTACGCGTTCAGAAACAAGGGGAATCTGGCCTTTGAGAATATGGCTAAAAACTGGGGGTTGGGCAAGCCGAGCTTTTCCAATGGCTCGGCCTATGGCGATCTCGACAACGACGGCGACCTGGACCTGGTGGTGAATAACAACAATGATATGCTGGGCGTGTACCGCAACTTTTCCGTGGAGCGCTTCAACAAGCACTTTCTTACGAGTAAAGTTGGAAGGAAAAGGAGCAAATCCGGATGCGATTGGCGCTAAGGTATACGTATACCAAAAAGGTACCTCACAGTTTTTGCAACAAATGCCCAACCGGGGCTTCCAATCATCGAGCGACCTGACGCTGGTATTCGGATTGAATACCAACCCGGCCATTGACTCGCTGGTGGTTATCTGGCCGGATGACCAGAAACAGCTTTTGCGTTCTCCTACATCCGACACCACGCTGGTGCTCCGGTATAGTCAGGCCAAAGACCGCTGGCAGGCACCTCCCAAGCAGGCACTGCCCACGCCCATCCAGGATATAACTGCAGCCTCCAACATCCGATTTGTCCATAAGGAAAACGACTTCGTGGACTACTACCGCGACGGCCTGCTCAAACAGAAATTCTCTACCCAGGGCCCGGCCCTGGCGGTGGGCGATGCAAACGGCGACGGCCTGGACGATGTGTACCTGGGCGGAGCCGCCGGGCAGGTAGGCCAGCTGTACTTTCAAACTCCCGGCGGCACGTTCAAACCGGCAAGTCAGGAGGCGTTCAAGGCAGCGATCGCTTCGGAGGAAGTAGCCGCCCTGTTTTTTGATGCTGATGGTGACAAGGATCTGGATTTGTACCTGGTAATGGGTGGCAATGAGTTCGTGGAGTCGAATCCCGTCCTCTCTGATCGCTTATACCGCAATGACGGCAAGGGGAACTTTACCTTCGACGGTCAGGCCCTGCCCGTTCTGTACGACAGCGGTGCCTGCGTTACGGCTGCCGACTTCGATAAAGACGGCGACCTGGACCTTTTTGTGGGTACTCGGCTTGTGCCGGGGCAGTATGGCTACGACCCGCGGAGCCGGTTGCTGGTCAACAATGGCAAGGGAATTTTTACGGATCAATCCCAGGCCAAAATGTCCCAGCTATCGGATTTGGGAATGGTAACCGATGCCCGCTGGGAAGACCTCGACAAAGACTCCTACCCGGACCTGGTGATCGTAGGCGATTGGATGCCTGTGACGGTCTATAAGAATGAAAAGGGCAAAAGCCTGACCCGGACGGATATTCCCACCCTCATGAAAAGCAACGGCTGGTGGAATTCCATTACCCCAACCGACATTGACGGAGACGGAGATATGGATTTTGTGCTGGGGAACCTGGGGAAGAATACGAAGATGGTGGCTTCGGTGGATAAGCCCGCGCAGCTGTACACCAACGATTTTGACCGCAATGGCTCAGTGGAGCAAATCATCACCTGCTACAATACAGATGGCCGAAGCTACCCCATGGTGCTGAAACCTGACCTCCAAAAGGTACTTCCGGTTATCAAGAAGAAGTTTGTCAAGCACTCTGACTTTGCCGGCAAAACAATCGACGAGATATTTACCTCTGAGCAAATGCAAAATGTGGTGAAGAAAGTGGTGTATAACCCCAACACCTCGCTCCTGATTAATAACGGCAACTTCACTTTTGACCTTCGGGCCTTACCAATACAGGCGCAGCTATCCCCGGTATTTGGCAGCACTTCTCTTGATTATGACAACGACGGTCAAAAAGACCTGCTGCTGACCGGGAACTTCTACGATGTACTACCCGAAATCGGTCGCTACGACTCTAATTACGGTCTTGTATTTCGGGGCGCAGGCAAAGGACAATTCAGCACGGTGTTGCCCGCCCAATCGGGTTTCCGGGTGAGTGGCCAGGTACGCAAAATGCAACTCGTGCGGGGAGCCAACGGTCGGCAAATGCTGGTTCTGGCCAAAAACAACGAGCCCGCGCAGGTATTTGTGCTTCCACCAGCGGTTTCGCAGAAGATTCAGTAAAACTTGCTATCATCAACACCATCAGGTTTTTTAAACAGGATGTTACGTATACTTATTTTGAAAAGATATTATCGATTACTTTCTCTGGCGAGTCTGGGGCTCAGCTTGCTGCTAAGCCTATCGGCCTGCCAGAATTCCAAAGACAAAGGAGAGTCAGACGCGGGAGAACCTCTCTTCACCCGATTGCGCCCCGATTCCAGTGGGGTGAATTTTACCAATACCGTAGCCAATACCGAAGAGTTTAGCTTTCTGGATTACCTGTATTTTTACAACGGCGGCGGAGTGGCGGCGGGCGACGTCAACAACGACGGCCTCACGGACTTGTACTTTGTGTCCAATCAGGGCAAGAACCAGCTGTATCTCAATAAGGGCAATTTTAAGTTTGAAGAGATTGCTGAAAAAGCGGGCGTGGCTGGCAAAGCTTCCTGGCAAACGGGCGTGAGCATGGCGGATGTTAACGGCGATGGCCTACTGGATATTTACGTCTCGGCAGTTAGCAATTACAAAGGGCTTACGGGGGGTAACGAATTGTACATCAATAAAGGAGACGGCACATTCGAAGAAAAAGCCAAAGAGTACGGGGTAAACTTCGAAGGATTTTCTACGCAGGCCTCTTTCTTTGACTACGATCACGACGGCGACCTGGACATGTATCTGCTGACGCACGCTGTCCATACCTCGCTCTCTTACGGACGGGTTTCCGCCCGGGCCCTGGAACGGGACAAAGAGGCGGGCGACTACCTTTTCCGAAACGAGGGAGGCAAGCTCTTTACCGACGTGAGTGAACAAGCGGGCATCTACGCCGCGCCCATGGGCTACGGCCTGGGCATTTCGGTCGGTGACCTGAACAACGACGGCTGGGAGGATATCTACGTAGCCAATGATTTCCACGAGGACGACTATTACTATATCAACAATAAAAACGGCACGTTTACCGAAGCGCTCCGGAAACACTTTGCTCATACCAGTAAATTTTCAATGGGCAACGACATGGCCGATGTCAATAACGACGGCCTACTCGACGTAGTGACCGTAGACATGTACCCCGAAGACCCGGCCGTAGAAAAAGCCTCAGCCGGCGAGGACCCCCTGGATGTGTACTTGTACAAATTACAGTTTGGTTTCTATAACCAATATACTCGCAATACCCTACAGCTGAACCAGGGTGGCGAAAAATTCAGTGACCTGGGGGCTATGTCGGGAATATCTGCCACTGATTGGAGTTGGTCGCCGCTCCTGGCAGACTACGATAACGACGGCATCAAAGACCTCTTCGTTTCCAACGGCATTGTTCGCCGCCCCAATGACCTGGAATACCTCAAATTCGTATCGAGCCCGGAAATGAACATGCTCGTGGCCCGGGGGAAGTCGTTGGATCGCGAAATGATTACCCGTATGCCTGATGGCCGGACGCACAATTACCTCTACCAGGGTACCGACAGCCTGCAGTACGTGGATCGTTCTCTGGCGTGGGGATTCGATCAGGCCAACTATTCCAATGGAGCGGCCTACGCGGATCTGGACAACGACGGCGATCTGGATTTGATCACCAACAACATCAACGAAGTAGCCGGAATCTATCGGAATCAGGCTACTAACCAACGGGCCAACGGATTTCTGAAAGTAAAACTGAAAGGCAGCGGCCTGAATACCTTCGGTGTCGGGGCTAAGGTATATCTAAAAACAGCCCAGGGCTGGCAATACCAGCAGAATATGCCTACACGGGGGTTCATGTCATCGGTGGAACCCTGGCTAACCTTTGGATTGGGAAAAAGTACCACCCTGGACTCAGTAGCCGTGGTATGGCCTGATCAGAAGGCCGAGGTACGAACGGCGCTGAAACCCAATCAAACCCTGGTTTTCAAACAGGAGGAAGCGAAGGGCAGCTTTGCGCTGAATGCTGAGAAGAACGTGCTTTTTGAAAATGTGACCGAGACTACGGTCCTCGATTACCGGCACCAGGAAAACCCCTACTACGACTTTACCCGCGAGCCAATGATGCCCTTCAAGGTATCTACCGAAGGGCCGGCCATGGCCATAGCAGACATCAACGGCGACGGGCTGGATGACATGTACCTGGGCGGAGCCAAACTGCAACCGGGGCAAATCTACCTGCAACAGACCGGTGGTACCTGGCAACGGATGAACGAAACAGCTCTGAGGCAGGACACTTTATACGAAGACGTGGACGCGGTATTTTTCGATGCCGACAACGACAAAGATCTCGACCTGTACGTAGTGAGCGGCGGCAATGAGTTTTTTGGCGAAGCCCCCGCCCTATTGGACCGCCTTTATAAAAATGACGGAAAGGGCAACTTCCTGCACGATAGAAAAGCCCTACCTGCCATGTATACCAACAAAAGCTGCGTGGTACCCTTCGATTTCGATAAGGATGGCGATGTGGATCTTTTTGTGGGCGGGCGGGTGACGGCCTATGGCTATGGCAAAACGCCGGACTCGTATTTGCTCATTAACGACGGGAAGGGAAAATTCACCGATCAGACTTCGGCGCTTGCTTCTCAACTACGGGAAGTAGGGATGGTAACGGATGCCACATGGAGCGATTACGACGGCGACGGCGATGCCGACCTGCTGGTCGTGGGTGACTGGATGCCTGTACGAGTGTTTGAAAACAAATCTGGAAAGCTTAGCTCCAAGGAAACCACTCTCGACGAAGCAACTGGTTTTTGGCAAACCATCGAAAAAGCTGACTTGGACGGTGATGGCGATGAGGATTTTGTGGTAGGGAACTTAGGTACCAACACCAAGTTTCGTCGGGGTGCCGGAGGGAAGCTGCGGATGTACGTGGGAGATTTTCTGAACGCCAACAAAACCGACCAACTGCTCGCATACAGCGTGGAGGATATCTTTTATCCTGTTTCGTTAAAGGATGAAATCGGAAAATCCATCCCCTACATCAATCAGCGTTTTCCCAGCTACCAGGATTTTTCTGGAAAACCCATCGAACGAATATTCAAATCCAACGAACTGGATGCTGCCGAACTGAAAGAGGTGAATACCTTCGAAAGTGTGTGGATTGAGAACAAAGGCGGGGGCGACTTTGCCATCCATCCGCTGCCCTTCCTGGCTCAGGCGTCCAAAGTATTCGCCATTGATATCGCCGATGTAAACGGTGATAAGAAACCCGATATTCTGCTGGGAGGAAACTTTTACAATGTAAGTACCTACCAGGGACGCTACGACGCCAGTTATGGACTAGTCCTGGAAAATTCTGGGAAAGGGCAGTGGACAACCTCCCTCCCTACCGAAACCGGTTTCCTGATCGACGGAGAAGTACGGCACATCAAACCCATCCGGACGTCTGTCGGACTGATGTACGCTGTAATCCGAAACAATGACACGCCACTGTTCTTCAAGCCTAAATTTTAAGTACTATGCAACCCTTTGCTCTCGTACTGGTTGCTATTTGGCTAGGACTCTCGGCCTGTTCGTCGCCTGAGGAGCCCACCCTATTTGAGCGGCTGGATGCTTCCGAAACGGGCGTGACGTTTGCCAATACCCTAACGGAGAGCGAGCAGTGGAATATCCTGGCGTACGAGTACTACTACAACGGCGGCGGCGTGGCCGTGGGCGATTTTAACAACGACGGCCTGCCGGATTTGTACTTCACTGGCAACCAGGTACCCAACAAGTTGTACCTGAACAAGGGCAATTCCAGCGGCGAACCGCGCGACGGCGCGCCCCTGAAATTTGAGGATATTACGGACAAAGCAGGGGTAGCCGGTCGCGCCGACGGGTGGGCCACGGGCGTAACCGTCGCCGATGTGAACAACGACGGGAATCTGGATTTGTACGTTTGCTATTCGGGGCCGCTGGATGCCGCCAAACGGAAGAATCAGCTTTTTATCAACAACGGCAACCTGACCTTTACCGAACAGGCCGAAGCCTACGGTGTAGCCGAAGCTGGCTATTCTACCCAGGCTACCTTTCTGGATTACGACCGGGACGGCGATCTGGATCTGTTTGTCATGAACCATAACCTGCGCAATTATGGCCGCAAGGAAGCGGGCGTGCTCAAGAATGCCCGGGACCCCGACGCCGGTGATAAACTGTACAGAAACGATGCTGCCCCAGGAAGTACTCCGCACTTTACCGAGGTGAGCGAGCAGGCTGGTATCCGCAGCAACGCCCTGGGTTTTGGCCTGGGGCTAGCCGTATCGGACCTCAACCACGACGGCTGGCCAGATATCTTTGTGGGCAACGACTACGTAGAGGAGGACTACCTGTACCTCAATAATCAGGATGGTACGTTCCGCGAAGCCGGGAAAGAAGTGATGGGGCATTTTTCTTTCTCGACCATGGGCTGCGACATCGCCGATGTCAATAACGACACCTGGCCCGATGTATTTACGCTGGACATGCTCCCCGCCGACAACGAGCGGCAGAAACTCCTGGCCTGGCCCGACAACTGGAACGTGCAGCTATCCATGCTTGAGAATGGATTCCACTGGCAGAACATGCGCAATATGCTGCATATCAACCAGGGCGTATCGGCTACTCAGGGCGAAAAGACTTCTTTTAAATCCCCTCAGCCTGCATTCAGCGAAATAGGTCAGCTGGCCGGGGTATCCAACACCGACTGGAGCTGGGGCGGCTTGCTGGCCGACCTGGACAACGACGGCTACAAGGATATTTTCGTGTCCAACGGCTACGTCCGCGACTATACCAACCTGGATTTTATCAAGTACTACGCCGACCAGCAGATGGGACATGGGGGCAAGACTTCCCTACTGAAGCACATGGAGCAAATGCCCGCTACGCCCACGCACCATTTTATCTTCAAAAACAACGGTGACCTCACCTTCACGGACAAAGTAAAGGAATGGGGTTTTGAGAAAAACACCATTGCCTGTGGCTCGGCCTACGCCGATCTTGACAACGACGGTGACCTCGACCTGATCACCAACAACACCAACGAAGCAGCCGGGTATTTACCAGAACACCCAGCAGCAAAAAGAACCACGGGCGTATCTGAAGGTGCAAGCTAGGCCAATCAGCGGAGATGCTCTGGGGGCAAAAATTCTGGTGTATGCCAAAGACCCAAACCCAATGGCAGGAAAACTACCCGACGCGGGGGTTTGAGTCCAGTTCGGCGGGCGCGCTGCACTTTGGGTTGGGCGACATTAGTACCATCGACTCCTTGCGGGTAGTATGGCCCAACGGGCACAGCCAGGTATTGACTTCCCTGCCAGCCAACCAGATCCATTTCTCTCAAACCAGAGGATGCTACGGAGATAAAAAGTCAGGAACCAACCCAATCACCGCTGTTTCAGGAGGTTTCCGCTCCATCCTTTGTCCATCAGCGAAGATGATGTCATTGATTTCAACCGGCAGATTCTCCTGCCCCGGCAGTACTCCTTCGAAGGCCCGCGCCTGGTCAAAGGCGACGTCAATGGCGATGGCCGCGAAGACTTCTTCGTCGGGGGCGCTACCGGGCAAAGTGGTGGCTATATTTATTCAAAAGCCCGATGGTGGCTTTGTTTATCTCCTCAGACGGTGCTTGAGGCCGATGCCGCTTCCGAAGATCGGGCGGCGGTATTTTTGGATGCGGATCAGGACGGTGATCAGGATTTGTACGTAGTCAGCGGCTCGTTTAGCCCTCGAACCCTTCGACGCCCGGCAGGAAGACCGCCTGTACCTGAACGACGGCCGGGGCAATTTCACCAGGCGCCCCTTGGGTATGCTGCCCGGCATTCGTCGCAACGGGAGTTGCGCGGTAGCGTTTGACGTGGACAAGGATGGCGACACGGATATTTTTGTGGGCGGCGGCCCCAGCCCGGTGAGTTTCCGTACGTAGCCGAAAGCTATCTACTCTCAATGACGGCAAGGGGCGTTTTGAGCCGTCTTCCGATCCGGTGCCCCTTGGGCTATTGACAGATGCTACCGTAGCGGATATCAACGCCGATGGCTGGCCCGATGTACTGGTAGTGGGGGAGTGGATGCCCATTACCTACTTTCTTAATCAGAAAGGAAAAATTGATTTCGCCCAAAAACAAACCGTACCCGGCACCGAAGGCCTGTGGTTGCGGGTAAAGTCCGCTGACCTGGACGGAGATGGCGACGCCGATTTTGTAGCGGGGAACTGGGGGCTGAACAATCCTTTCCGGAACACCACCCCCCAACAGCCCCTGACGCTCTATGCCAATGATTTTGACCGGAACGGCACCGTCGATCCTTTTATTTCGTACTATATTCAGGGAAATGAATACCTACTGGCCGGTCGTGACGAAGCACTGGAACAGTACCTGCCCTTTCGCAAAAAGTTTACCAACTACGCCTCTTACGCCAAAGCTACCTTCGGCGAATTACTTGGGGAAGGTGAGCTGAAAACAGCCGACAAGCGCAGGTATCCGAACTCAGGACGGGTATTCTGCTCAATGAGAAAGGTACCTTACCTACAAGTCCCTTCCATTCTCAGCCCAGCAATTTCCGGTCACCGCCATCAGTGTGGATGATTTTAACGGTGACGGCAACGCGGATATACTACTGGCGGGCAACCTGACCCGAACCCGCATCCGCATAGGTACCATGGATGCCGGGCACGGGCTGCTGCTCCTGGGCGACGGCAAAGCAACTTTCCGCCCCCTGAATGCCGGGCAACTGGGTATAGAGTTGAAAGGAGAGGTAAAGGATGTGGTACGGATCGGCAGTACCTGGATAGTGGCGCGAACGAATGCGGCCATCAGCGCGTTTAAGACAAAAGGGAACAGGGATTTATGACGCTCGTCATTTGTCAATACATCCTTATTCTTTTATCTTTGCAGAGCAAAGTTTTGGTATTTTATCAGTAATCAATGAAACGAATCATAGCTGCCGGATTTTTATTCCTGTTGCTGCTCAACATGCTGGGGCAGTCGGCGGCGGTATGGTTCATTGAAGAACTACACGAAAATCCCGCAACGACGGAACTGGGCGAGGAGTTTGTGGAGATAAAGGTACCGCTTTCGATTCCCTACGGCACGAAATGGCAAAACGATAACCCGACCGGTTTGATCCGCTACGGGGATAAGTTTTATAATATTGTGGAGCAGCGCTACGAAAACGACTCGCTTTATACCCTGATGCAGGCTAATCTCAGCGCCCGCGAGCAGTTTTTTGCCCTAGCCGACAAAATCCAGCAGGAGTTTGGCCATGATCAGAACAACGACGGCAATCCTTTTGAGAAAAGCGCCCGGCTCTTTTCCACAGCCATCAAACACTACATGACCTCCGACAGGCACGTTACCTTCTTTCTCTGGGAGGTGATCGAAAAAAACGGGTCCATTTCCGGTCTGTATGGCTTCATATGCCACCTACGAGCCTTCCCCGGTTTTTCCTCCGCCGGATTTTGTATAAATATTCCTTTCTACCTTCCTGAATATTTATTACAAAACCATGCAAGGTACTGCTGAGATACTTCCTCTTCGAAACGGGATAGCCAAGTGGGCTCACCAGTTTTGGACTATTCCTGCCCTCAAAACTTCTGACCTATACCAATGAAAAAGACTTTATTTGTAGCCGCACTTCTGGCGGCTGTTACCTTCGTGTCGAGTTGTAAGAAAAACGCTACTCCCGAAGAATATAATGCCAAAGCTTCTGACCCGCAGCTATTGCACAGCATGGGCATGCAGCTCACCGACGTCATCATTCACGATATTTTTAAGCCGCCCGTAGCCAGTCGGATCTATGCGTATACTAACCTGGCCGCCTACGAAGCCCTGGTACCGGGCTACCCTGAATACCAGTCACTGAGCGGACAACTCAATAAATTTGAGCCTACGCCAAAACCTACTCCCGGCGAAGAATACTGCTTTCCGCTGGCAAGCGTCAAAGCTTTTGCGGTAGTGGGGCGTACCCTTACCTTCTCGGGTGATATGTGGGATACATTCGAAAAGGATTTCTTCAAAAAATACGAGGACATGGGCATCCCCGACGACGTGATGGATCGCTCGATTGCCTACGGCGAACTGGTAGCCAACCATATCATGGCCTATTCGTCCAAAGACAACTATAAGCAGATCCGGGGATTTCGGTACACCGTCACCAATGCGCCCGGTACCTGGGTACCCACGCCGCCGGCCTATGCCGATGCCTGTGAGCCGATGTGGAACACCGTGCGTCCGTTCACACTGGACTCAGTGGCTCAGTTTAAGTGCCCCCCCCCGGCGAAGTATGACCTCAACGAAAAAAGCCAGTTTATGAAGCTGACCCGCGAGGTGTACGACATTGGCAAAAACCTGACCGAAGAGCAGCGTACCACGGCCTATTTCTGGGACGACAACGCCTTCGTGACCAATGTAGTAGGTCACGTGATGTTCGCCAACAAAAAAATGACGCCTCCGGGCCACTGGCTGGCCATTACCCGCACGGTAGCCAACGACAAAAAGCTGAGCTTTGTAGAGTCGGCCGAGGCGTATACCTTGGGTGCCCTCGGGATATTTGATGCATTTGTGTCATGCTGGGACGAAAAGTACAAGAGTGTGCGCATCCGGCCCGAAACTGTCATCAACAACGGCTGGGACCCCGAGTGGCGGCCCTACCTGGAAACGCCGCCGTTTCCGGAGTACGTGAGCGGGCATAGCTCCATTTCGGCTAGCTGTGGTACCATACTTACGCATTTGCTGGGTGAGAATGTAGCCTTTACCGATACCACCGAAAAGAAGTACGGGCATGGTGTCAAGTCCTTCAAATCGTTTAAGGATGCTTACTGGGATGCGTCGTACAGCCGCATGTACGGGGGCATTCACTACCGCGACGGAGTAGAGGAAGGTACGCACCTCGGCGAAACTGTCGGTGAGTGGGTATGGAAAAAAGTACAGACCCGCAAGAACCGCAAGGACATGGTAGCGGCGCGTTGAGGTAGAGGAGTTGAAGAGTTTAGAGTACATGAGTTTAAAGTACTCACTACGTGAGAGGTCCGGTTTGAACCTTTGGTTCGGACCGGACTTTTTGCTTTTGTAGAGCGTTTTCAGGAAGTTTTTTCAAAAAAATCAGGAAGTGAATAGGGGATGTGGTGGCTGAGTTGTCAAAAGTGAAATAACTATTAGCCATGAAAATACGATCCTTTACGCTCCCCACCACGCTCGTGCTAGCGTGGGCTACTCTGAATTGGGCCTTCGCCCAAACCCCCACCCAACTCGTCAAGGGCCGGCTCACCGACGCTGAGTCCGGTCAGCCGGTTGTGGGCGCTACGGTGATGATCAGCACCGTTAATCCGGTCATGGGCCACACTACCGACACCGACGGGTACTTTCGGATTCAGGGTGTGCCGGTAGGCCGCCATACCATCAAAATTTCGAGCATTGGCTACGAAAATGCCGTTTTGCAGGAAATTGCCGTGGGTGCCGGTAAGGAAGTGGAACTGAACGTAAAACTGACCGAAGCCCTGCAAACTCTCGATGAGGTAGTGATCAAAGCCCAGAAAGAAAACGGCGATGCTCTCAACGACATGGTCAGCGTAAGTGCCCGGTCTTTTTCCGTCGATCAGGCCAAGCGCTACGCGGCGGCGGTCAACGATCCGGCGCGCATGGCACTTTCCTTCGCGGGCGTGGCTACCAACGACGACGCCAACAATCAGATCATCATCCGGGGCAATAGTCCCAAAGGGTTACTATGGCGCATGGAAGGGGTGGAAATTCCCAATCCCAACCATTTTGCGCAGGAAGGCTCCTCCGGCGGCGGCATCAGCGCGCTGAGTGTGAATGTGCTCGGTAACTCAGACTTCCTGACGGGTGCTTTTCCGGCCGAATACGGCAACGCCACCTCGGGGGTGTTCGACTTGAAATTACGCAAAGGCAATGCCGAAAAACGGGAGTATGCCTTACAGGCGGGGGTACTGGGCCTGGATTTTGCCGCCGAAGGCCCGATCGGCAAAGGTACCGGGGCTTCGTACCTGGCCAACTACCGCTACTCCACGCTGTCCATTCTGGATGCGGCGGGCCTCAAAATTGTGGGCGATGGCGTTACAAACTTTCAGGATGGGGCTTTTAAAATCTATATTCCGCAGAAAAAACAGGCGGTACTGTCCGTATGGGGGATGGGCGGGCTTAGTTCGCAGCGGTTTGATGAGCCGGATTTTAACGAACTATACCGCTCCGACCGCGCCGTAGCGGGCCTCAACTACGTCAGGTACCTGACGAGCCGATCCTACATGGAAACGATTGTGTCCTACTCAGCTACCCGGCAGACCGACGCGTACCGCAGCAAGGAAGAGGACGACCGGTTTGAGCAAAGTTTTATCAATCAGGCGCTCCGGCTCACCGTCAACTACAACTACAAACTGAGCGCCCGGCACGCTTTCCGCACGGGAGTGATTGCCAGTCAGCTCAACTACAACCTGTTCGACCAGAGTACAAGAAACGACACTGTCCGTACCAGGGTGGATCAGAAAGGGGCCACGCAACTGGTGCAGGCCTTTGCCCAATGGAAGTACCGGGCTTCGCCAACCCTAACCCTCAACATGGGTGTGCATGGCATGTGGCTGGCGCTCAATGGGCAGGCTTCCGCCGAGCCCCGGCTTGGCCTGCGCTGGAATGTAGCACCGCGGCATACGGTAAGTTTTGGCACGGGTATTCACAGCCGCACCGAGGCCATTTCCACCTACTTTGCCCAGGTACCCGTTTCGGATACCCGTACCGAACCTTTGAACAAAAATCTGAAATTGACCAAATCGGCGCATGTCGTACTCGGCTACGAGTTCCGGCCGGCCCAAAGCTGGCGCCTGCAGACGGAGGCATACTACCAGCATCATTTCCACGTACCCATTGGCCCCGCCAATTCTACGCTGCCGTACCTGCGGTACAATTCCTTTCTGAATGCGTTGGATGGCTTTGTGGCCGATTCGCTTACGAGCGAGGGCAAAGGACGTAGCTACGGGGTGGAACTGACGGTAGAGAGGTTTCTGACCGGAGGCTTTTACTTCATGAGTACGACTTCCCTATACCAATCCAAATATACCGCCCGCGATGGGGTAGAACGCAATACACGCTTTAACGGCAACTACGTGCAGAATATCCTGGCGGGCAAAGAGTGGAGGGTGGGCAGGAGCAAAGCCAATGTGCTGGCGGTCAACATCAAGGGAATTCTGGCCGGAGGCAACCGAACTACCCCCATTGACCGGGAGCGGTCCAGGCTGAAAGGGCAAACCGTGTACAACTGGAACGAGGCTTACGCCGAAAAACTCCCTGCCTATTTCCGAACCGATGTGCGCGTGAGCTATACCAAAAACCGCCGCCGTACTACCTCTACCATTTCGCTGGATTTACAGAACGCTACCAACCGACTGAACGCGTATAGCCGGTATTACAATGTGAAGGAAGACAAGGTGGTTACCACTACCCAAACGGGCCTCATTCCGGTGTTGAACTATCGGTTGGAGTTTTAAGATAGAAAGCGTGTAAAGAGACCAAGCCCTCATGACCCTGGCTACGCCAGCTGCCTGATATTATCCAGATTATAATGTAGACCCACGTTCTCGCGCCGGGCCATGGCCATTTTAATCACCAGGTACGACACCGTAATCATGTTTCGTAGTTCACAGATCGCCACCGATACCTTCGACTCCCGGTAGAGCTGCTCGTGTTCTTCGTGCAGGAGTTCAAGGCGGTCGTAGGCCCGTTTCAACCGGCGGTTGCTGCGCACAATCCCCACGTAGTTGGACATGATGCTGTTCAACTCCCGGGTCATTTCGGTCACGAGTACCTGCTCTTCGGGATGCGTAGTGCCGGAGTCGTCCCACTCGGGTACGTCGTCGGGAACGATAGCCTCCTCGTAGTGAGCAATGGTGTCGAGGTAGGCCCGATGGCCAAATACGGCCGCTTCCAGCAGCGAGTTGGACGCCAGTCGGTTGGCCCCGTGCAGGCCGGTAGCGGCGCACTCTCCCACAGCGTACAAAAACTGAATGTTGGTTTTGCCCCATTCATCCGCTTTGACTCCCCCGCACATATAGTGCTGGGCGGGCACCACCGGAATCATATCCCTGCGAACGTCCAGCCCGATATTGAGGCAGTATTGGGTAATATTCGGGAAGTGTTCCAGGAATTTTTCGTAGTCGAGGTGCCGCACGTCGAGGTACACGTGCTCTACCCCGTGTTTTTTCATTTCGGAGTCGATGGCCCGCGCCACGATGTCGCGGGGGGCCAGCGAAAGCCGCTCGTCGTAGTATTCCATGAAGGTACTGCCATCGGCATGTTTCAGGATGCCCCCGAAGCCGCGTACCGCTTCCGAAATAAGGAAAGAAGGCTTCTTGCCGGGTTGGAACAGGCTGGTGGGATGAAACTGAATAAACTCCATGTTGTCACAGATCCCCTTGGCGCGGTAGGCCATGGCAATGCCATCGCCGGTGGCGATGGTAGGGTTGGTGGTACTTTGGTAAATATTACCGATGCCGCCCGTAGCTACCAGAGTAGTTTTGGCCAGAAAGCGCTCTACGGCGCCCGTTTCGCGGTTGAGAACGTAGGCACCGAAGCATTTGATGTCCTCGCGGTAGCGATATACCGTTTCGCCCAGGTGGTGCTGGGTGATGAGTTCGACGGCGTAGTAATGCGTGAAAATTTCAATATTGGCGTGACGTTTGACTTCTTCCAGCAGCGCACGTTCGATCTCGTAGCCGGTGATATCCTTGAAATGGAGAATCCGGTGATCGGAATGCCCCCCTTCCTTGGCCAGGTCGTAGTCACCATCCAGCTCCTTATCGAAGCGGGTACCATAGTCGATCAACTCCTGAATCCGCTCGGGTCCTTCGGTCACTACAATCTCAACGATGTTGCGCTTATTGATGCCGTCGCCGGCGTCCATGGTATCGTCAATGTGTTTTTCGAAGGTATCCCCCTCGGCCCATACCGCCGCAATCCCCCCTGGGCGTACTTGGTGTTAGTTTCGTCGGCCTGCACCTTGGTAATGACAGCGATCGAAATCTCCTGGTTTCCTTCAAAATGACGCGCCAGCTTGGCGGCGTAGCTCAATCCGGCAATCCCGGAGCCAATAACAAGAAAATCAAATTGAGGCATGAAGAGAATTTTGATTGAGTGATTGAGTGAATGAGAGAATGATAAAATGAGTTTGAGATAAATAATAATCACTCATTCTCTCAATCACTCATTCACAATTAAATTTAAGCGTCAGCTTCGTTACCCTGGGTGGGTCGTATACCGTGCTGCGGGTTTCCATTTCGAAATGATCTTTGTAGACATTCCTGGGATAAATATTCCAGCCACCGGTTTTGGTGGCGGAGTCCCGGAGCGCTATTACGTTTTGGGGTACGTACACCTTCCACTGGTAGTGCTGCGTGGTACTGTCGCCCGTGAAATGGCCTTCCAAACTACCATCTTCTTTAAAACTCACCCAATCCATGTGGCGATCAAAACGCACCCCGCTGATGTGCGGGATATGGGTACCGTCTTTAAACACTGGTGCTTCGTCCATCGCTATCTGTTCAATATACCAGCGTTCCACCGCCGTCAGCCGCCGCTGCGCTTCCTGCACATTTTCGGCCGAGCGCTGGCAGGCTGCCAATCCGAAGGTACCCGCAATGATCCAGATCAGGTGTTTCATGGTCGAATGAACTTTCGGGAAGTTGAAAACTTCCCGAAAGTTGGTGTCAGATTCCCTTGCTTAGTTCCAGCATCCGGGCCACGGAATCATAGGCTTTAAGCCGGATATTTTCCGGTACGATGATTTCCGGTTGTTCGTATAGCAGGGCATTGTACACTTTTTCGAGCGTGTTCATTTTCATGTACGGGCACTCCGAGCAGGCACAGGTATTATTGTCCGTAGCGGGCGCGGGGATCAGTTTTTTATGCGGAACCGACTGCTTCATTTTGTGCAGTATGCCCGCTTCGGTGGCTACGATGAATTTCTCGTTGGGCGACTGCACCACAAATTTCAACAAGGCGGTAGTAGATCCCACAAAATCAGCTTGCAGAAGTACATCTTCCTTACACTCCGGGTGGGCAATGAGCAAGGCATCGGGGTTTTCTTCGCGAAGTTTTTGTAATTTTTCCCGCGAAATATCAATGTGTACAATGCAGGCCCCGTCCCAGAGTACCATCTCGCGGCCCGTTTTCTGCGCCACATAGCGGCCCAGGTTGGCATCGGGGGCGAATATGATCTTTTGATCCTTGGGCAGGCTATTTACAATATGCAGGGCATTGGACGACGTACACACAATATCGGTGAGCGCTTTGATCTCGGCTGAACAATTGATGTAGCTGATCACGATGTGATCAGGGTACTTGGCCTTAAATTCGGCGAATTTATCAGCCGGTGCGGAGTCGGCCAGAGAGCAGCCCGCGTTCAGGTCAGGGATCACTACCTTTTTGTTTGGGCTGAGTACCTTGGCGGTTTCGCCCATGAAATGTACCCCACAGAACAGGATCATGTCGGCTTCGGTAGCGGCAGCCTGTTGCGAAAGGCCCAGGCTATCCCCAATGTAGTCGGCAATATCCTGAATGGCACCATCTACATAGTAATGAGCCAGAATCACGGCGTTCTTTTCCTTTTTAAGGCGATTAATTTCCTCAATCAAATCTATGTCGTCGGCTACGGCTTCATTCACGTAGCCATAGCGCGCTACCTGTTCAGCAATGTTTGTCATGGAATTAGTATAGAGGCCCTGTGGCCCTTTTGTTTCAATTAATATACCAAAAAACAAAGAATCGAGAAAATACTCTGTACGTATAACACCAAATCGGGGCACAAATATTCACAAAATCTGGTGAATTGAGATAAACCTCAACAAAATCTGCTACCCAATCAGGCTCTATTTCTGTTCGTTGATCAGGATAATCACCCCCGGCCCGGTGTTCCAGTCGGAACGGAACCCACCGGGCATCAGCCCTACCGGGTGGCTTCCCAGCGCAATGTCCTCATCGCCATCCCCGTCCAGATCGGCGGCGTCGAGGCACATCCAGCGACCCCGGTTGATGCCGGGCAAGAGGTAGGGAGCAAACTTCCCTTCGCGGTTTTGCAGGTACACCAGGTCATTGGGCGTTTTGGAATTGTAATTTCCAAAATATGCGATAGCCACCACATCCTGATCCCCGTCTTTATCAAAGTCACGGGCCACGGCTTTATACGCACCGTCCATGGGAAAGTGAAATTTCTGTCGGAAGGTACCATCGGCTTTCTGCACAAAGGCATACACCCCGTGGTAGGGTTTCATGATGAGCGAGTAGTCGGCATTATCACCGCAGGTGTACAGGATATCCAGTCGCTTGTCACCATCAAGGTCGGCCAGCTCGAAGTAGCTCGACCCGTATACCGGAGGAAAACGCATCAGGATTTTTTCCTCGAAATTATCATTCCCCAGATTTCGGTACAAGACAATGCGCTCATCACCCTGGGCGTACAGGACTATCAGGTCCTTGCGCCCATCGTTGTCCCAGTCTACGGCTTCGGTCCGGATGGCCCCGGCGGTCGGGCTCAGAACTTTCTGCCGGTAGGTACTATCTGAGGTAGGGTACCACACCGAAAAAGTACCTTTGTCCACGCCATATTCGCAGGTTACCAGTTCATTTTTTCCGTCGCCGTTGAGGTCGGTCGCCAGGGTTTGGGTGGGGCGGTAGAGTTTGGTAAGCAGCAGGGAGGAGTTTTGGGCAGCCTTATTCTCCATATTCACCAGCTGAGCAAAGCCATTGGGGTGCATGGTCATACCCACTGATTTTCCGATGTAGGTAACCAGCAGTCCTTTTTTGGTTAACTCAATATTACTCACCGCCAGCTGATTGCCAAAGTTTTTTTTGGGAAAGCCCCCCGGTGCTAGTTCCCATATCTCACCGTTGGCGTCGTCGCAGGCGTATACTACATTGCGTTCGGGGTCGATCTTGACACAGGAAATATTGGTCATTTTCTCCGAAAAAAGCTGCCCACGTTTCAAGTCAAACTGCCCACGTAGCATTTCGAGGGGTGGTATTTTGGGTTCTTCTAATCGCTCGGGAGCCAAAGCCAGGTAGTAGTCTCTAACCCGCTTCCAATCCTCTTCCGAAATGAGAGCCGTCGCCGGTTCCAGTGCCAGTTCCAGTTCGTTCAACGAATCCATTTCGGCTATTTCGCTCTTGACACCCATGCGCAAAGCCATGTAAGGCAGCACACTTTCTTCCCAGATCTTCCGGGTCAGCAAGCCAGGGTCGGTAAACTGGTGGCAGCTACCGCAGTACTTTTGGGCCAGTTGGGCATCCTCCTGGGTAGGTTCATAGGACGACTGGCAGCCCGTGATCCCCGCGAAAAGCATCCAGAAACACAAAAAAGAAACGAGTAAAAGAAACGATTTGGGATAGTACATGCCGTAAAGCCAGAGAAATAAAGGAGGCGAATTTCTTTCAAAAATAGAGGGTTCGCCACGATAATCGGCATACCCCGGAAAGTAAACGAACGAGCGGCCTCCAATGTTGACAGGAAGCCGCTCGCTATTTTGGAAGAACACCTAAAAAATAAGAAAGATACCATGCCAAAGCCGTGGGCTTGACCGGTGGAGTAGCGGTGGATTTTGATCCGCTGAAACTAAAAACAGAAAGGGTCGTAAACTCGGCTTTTAGAATATCCAGCGGAAAAAAACATAGAGCGTACCAGACAGGATCATCGTAACGGGCAGGGTAAGGGCCCAGGCTATGGCAATGTTGCGTACGGTGCCCGCTTGCAGGTTCCGGATTCCCTTGTTGGCTACCATGGTACCCGCTATTCCGGACGACAGCACGTGCGTGGTACTCACGGGCAACCCCAACCAGGAGGATACTCCAATGGTACTGGCGGCCACGAGCTCGGCGGATGCCCCCTGGGCATAGGTCAAGTGCTGCTTTCCGATTTTTTCACCAATCGTAACCACAATCCGCTTCCAACCCACCATGGTACCGAGGCCCAGAGAGAGCGAAATCATCAGAATAACCCAGTCAGGCGCGTAGTCGGTAAAGCGGCGCAGGCCTTCCTTATCGTCTATCTGCGCCCGGAGCATGGTCGCATCAGCGGCGCTCAGGTTGGCGGTTTCACTATCCAGCAGGTCTTTGGTATTGCGGCTAATCAGCAGCAGCGACCGGCGGGCGTTCAGGCGGTCAGCCTCGGGCAGGGCCTGATCTTGAAGCGGCTTGCTCAGGGCAGCTTGCAAATTATCAATCTCGCGTTTTGTTTGACTCATCTCAGCCCGATCTCGGCCCGAAAGTTGCAGAGTATCCACCCGATTCACCACCGTTTCTATCTTCGACAGGTTTCCTTGCATCATTAGGGGATCTTTACTATTGTCAAGGGCAAAGTAGGTAGGGGTAATGCCAATCAGAATCAGCATGATTAGCCCAACGCCCTTCTGACCGTCGTTGGAACCGTGAAAAAAGCTTACCAGGGTACAGGTTGCTATCAGGGTTCCCCGAATCCAGGAAGGAGGCGGTTGGTTTTTCTTGGGCTCACTGAATACCAGGTTGCGCAGGGGCTTGTCCAGACTCCTCCGCAGGATAAACATGAGGATAATGGCGAGTGAGAAACCAAATAAAGGAGACACAAGCAGGGAAATGAAAATTTCGGTCGCTTTGGTGATATTTACTCCGGTACCCCGGGTGTTTTCGGGCATAAATGTAAACGCCAGACCTACCCCTAGAATGGATCCGATCAGAGTATGCGAGCTGGAACTCGGCAAACCAAAGTACCACGTACCCAAGTTCCACACAATGGCACTCAGGAGCAGCGCTAGTACCATGGCTATGCTGTGGTACACATTTTGGTCAATGAGCAGCTCCACCGGCAACAGGTTTACAATTCCCATCGCCACAGCAATACCGCCGAAGAATACACCCAGGAAGTTGCAAAACCCCGACCATACGACGGCCGTATTGGGTTTGAGGGAGTTGGTATAGATAACCGTCGCCACGGCGTTGGCCGTATCGTGAAATCCATTTACAAATTCAAAGGCACAGGCGGCAAACAAACTAAATGCCAGCAAAAGGAAAATGTCGGTTTCTAAGCCAAACATAAGAAAAGGTTAATGAGGTGACAATAAGCCATTTGGCTATATTTAATAGCCACAAAAGTACGGATTCTTTATTGGAGGGTATGTTAAGAAATTGTTAAGCCGCCTTATCCTTGTTGGCCAACTGTCCACAAGCCGCGTCAATATCTTTGCCCCGGCTACGCCGTACGCTCACAGTCACGCCCCGGTCTTCGAGGTAGGCCGCAAACCGGTCGAGCTTGTCGGCTTCGGTGTTTCTGAAATCCGCTTCGGCGATGGGATTGTACTCAATGATGTTCACCCGGGCCGGTACTCGCTTGGTAAATTCCCACAGTTCTTTGGCATCCTGTAAGGTATCATTGAAATTATTGAACACAATGTACTCAAACGTGATTCGGTTTCCTGTTTTTTTGTAAAAATAGTTCAACGCCTCCGCCAAATTATCCAGCGAATTGGACTCGTTGATGGGCATGATCTGATTTCGCTTGGCATCGTTGGCCGCGTGCAGCGACAGCGCCAGTCGGAAGCGCACCTCGTCGTCTCCCAGCTTTTTGATCATCTTGGCAATACCGGCCGTAGAGACCGTAATACGCTTCGGCGACATACCCAGGCCCTGCGGCGAGGTAATGTGATCGATGGATTTCATTACATTGGCGTAGTTGAGCAGCGGCTCGCCCATGCCCATGTACACGATGTTGGTGAGCGGGGCATTGAACTTGGCCTCGGCTTGCCGGGCTATGGCCACCACCTGATCGTAAATTTCGCCCGCTTCCAGGTTGCGCTTGCGTTCCATGTAGCCCGTGGCGCAGAAACTGCACGTCAGCGAACAGCCCACCTGACTACTCACGCAGGCCGTCATACGGTCGGTGGCCGGGATCAGTACGCCTTCTACCAGATGTCCGTCAAAAAGTCGGAAGGCCGATTTGACGGTACCGTCGTTGCTGTGTTGTTGCTTGTCGATGGTCAGGGCATTAATGGCAAAGTGCTCGTCGAGCAACTGCCGCAGCGAAAGCGACAGATTGGTCATGTCGGCAAACGAGCGGGCCGATTTTTTCCAAAGCCATTCATCAACCTGTTTGGCCCGGAACGCCGGTTCCTTTCGCTCGGCCAGCCAGCTTTTCAGCTGCTCTACCGATAGTTTCCGAATGTCGCTCTTGGTGGTATTCATGTTTTGTTAATTCCTTTATACACTATTTTTTTTGCCAATGCCAGCCCACTTGCTTCACATTGCTGCCTCGGCCGCTTCGGTCGGTTCGCCGTCCAGGTACTCGTGCTTCCAGTCGCGGATCAGCTGACTTCCCCGTGGCATCCATTCTACGGCGGTGGTAATCACTACCGGGGCTACGGGTACTATGAAGGGATACAGGTAGGTTTCCTCGGTCCGATGTTCGGGTATATCCACCCCCATGGTGCTTAACAGCCAGAAGAATACACTCGTTCCAAACACCCAGGTAAACAGCCCCACCGCCCCACCAGCCAGACTGTCAAAAGTACCCAGCAGGGTATACTTCAGCGAGCGACGGATGGAGTAGCCAAATTGATTCAGCAGAAAAATGGTGGGGAAAAAGATGATTGAAAACCCAATAAAAGGCAGAATACGCCGTGCCAGCGTATGACCGATGTGGGGTTCCAGAATTTCCATGCCCAGCCCCAAAAACTTGAAACCGACAATCATGGCTACCACAAAGGCCACAATGCCGACTATTTCGACCAGCAAGCCCTTGCGGTAGCCATGTACCGCCCCCCATAACAGTGGAATCAGGATCAGGAGGTCGAGTAGTTTCACAGGTAGTTAATGGCAAAAAGAGCAAATATCCTCTTCTTTCGTAAAGAAAGGGGCTACTTAGCCAACGAAGTTTTTACAAGAGTTGAAATAACCCGGCCATCGGCCTGTCCAGCCAGTTCTTTGGTAGCTACACCCATGACCTTGCCCATATCGGAAGGCCCGGTAGCCCCCACGCGGGCGATGATTTCTTCAACTTTGGCCTTTACCTCACTGTCGGTAAGCTGCCGGGGCATAAACTGCTCTATCACGGCCAACTCAGACTCCTCCTTGGACCACAGGTCTTCCCGGCCCTGGGCCTGGTAAATCTCGGCTGACTCCCGGCGCTGTTTGGCGGCTTTGGTCAGCAACTTCAATTCGTCCTCGGCGGACAGCTCGTCCGAGCCGCTTCCTTTGGTTTCTTCCAAAAGAATGAGTGACTTGATGGCCCGCAAGGCGCGGAGCTTGTCCTGGTCTTTGGCCCGCATGGCATCCTTGATGTCGGCCTCTACTTTGCTTTTTAGTGACATAATATGTGGTACGGGCAGCTTGCCCGTTCTGGTAGTATAAATCTAGTTGGAATACGAATGTTAAAACTCAAATCAATAACGAAATAAGGCATGGCTTTTTTCATGAGAGTACCTCTCCCGCATCAAACAAAAACAATTCTCTGGCGACTTACGTTCGATAGAGGTAACTTTGCCACAAAGGTACAAATACTCCGCGACCATTCGCAAAGGCATTCGTACCTAAACCATCCCCCATCCAACGATCTCTTTGGTCATGACCCGGTTAAGCGTAAATATCAACAAAATCGCCACCCTTCGCAATTCGCGCGGCGGCAACAACCCCAACGTGGTAAAAGTAGCCCTGGACTGTGAGCACTTCGGCGCTCAGGGCATTACGGTGCATCCCCGCCCCGACGAACGTCACATCCGCTACCAGGATGTGTATGACCTCAAAGCCGTCGTTACTACCGAATTCAACATTGAGGGCAATCCTTCCGAACGAAAATTTGTGGATCTGGTGCTGGCCACCGTGCCCGAGCAGGTTACCCTGGTTCCGGATGTCCTTGGGGCCATCACGTCCAACGCCGGCTGGGATACTATTACGCACAAAGCCCGCCTCACCGACCTGATCGCCGAGTTCAAGGCCGCCGGGATTCGGGTGTCCGTGTTTGTGGATGCCGACGAGCGCATGGTGGAAGGAGCCAAAGAATGTGGCGCCGACCGCGTGGAGCTGTATACCGAACCCTACGCGCTGCACTACTACGACGATCAGATAGCAGCGGTTGTTCCTTTTATGAAAGCCGCCGAAGCCGCCCGCCGGGTAGGCTTGGGACTTAACGCGGGCCATGACCTGAGCCTGGACAACCTCCGCTTTCTCCGTCAGAGTATCCCCTGGCTGGATGAAGTATCCATCGGCCACGCGCTCATTTCGGATGCTTTGTACTACGGCCTGGAAAATACCATTCAAATGTACCTGCGGGAATTGGAGTAGGTACATCTACTTTTTGACCTTTATCAATCAGACTGTTATCTTACAACCAACAATGCCTAACTCATTATCTCCTTCTGATTTCCTACAAAAAGCGCTTACGCTGCCCGTGGTGGACGTGCGCTCGCCGGGAGAGTATGAGCAGGGCCACATACCGGGTGCGGTCAACATCCCCCTTTTTACCAACGAAGAACGCGCCCTGGTAGGCACCACCTACAAGCAGGTCAGCCAACCCGAAGCCCTGCTGGTAGGGCTGGACATCGTGGGCCCCAAAATGGCCGATTTTGTGCGGCAGTCCAAAGCCTTGACCGCCGGAGACGAGATTCTGGTACACTGCTGGCGCGGAGGTATGCGCAGCGGATCGTTTGGCTGGCTGCTCGAAACCGCCGGCATGAAGGTTTCCACGCTCATCGGTGGCTACAAGGCATTTCGGGCGCAGGCACTGGAAGGGCTATGGGAACCCAGGAAGATGGTGGTGCTGGGTGGAAAAACGGGCAGCGGCAAGACCGAAATCCTGCACGAACTGCGGAAATTGGGCGAGCAGGTACTTGATTTGGAACAACTGGCGCACCACAAAGGCTCCTCGTACGGGGCCATCGGGCAGCCAGCCCAACCCAGCAGCGAGCATTTTGAAAACAAGATTTATACCGAGTGGCGGCAGTTTGATCCTACCCGCCGCGTGTGGGTAGAGGACGAAAGCCGTTCCGTGGGCCGGTGCCAGGTACCCGACGGCCTGTGGGTGCAGATGAAAAACGCCACCCTGGTGCTGGTAGACATGGACAAGACCCAACGCATCGAACGCCTGGTACGGGAGTACGCCTGTTTTGAGAAGGAGCTCTTAGTTGACGCTACCCACCGGATTGCCAAACGCCTTGGGGGGCAGCATCACAAAGACGCCATTGCGGCTTTGGAAGATGGAAATTTTGCGGCAGTGGCCGAAATCACCCTCACGTACTACGACAAAGCCTACCTGCACGGAATTAGAAAAACGTCCCGTAGCCTACACCTGCCAGCCTACCGGCGACGCCCCCGCTGCCACCGCCCGTGAACTTGTAGACTGGGCCAATCAAAACGGGATAGGCGAGCTTCTTGAAAACTAGTAAAACTCACGCTTCACTTAGATCGCGGTACAATCCGGAGGGATAGCCCGCCCCTGGGCCGTAAAGTCACCATGGGTTCCGGCACCACTACCTGACCTTCGGTGGTCAGCTGCACGTCGAAGTCCCGCAGGAGCACCACCAGCACCAATTGCATTTCCATCAGGGCGAAGTTATTGCCCACGCACAGCCGAGGGCCTCCACCGAAGGGTAGGTAGGCATAGGTAGGGCGATTTTTGGATGCCTCTTCCGAAAACCGGTCGGGGTTGAATACCTCTGGGTCAGCCCAGTACTCGGGCCGGCGGTGCAGGGTATAGGGGCTTATAAGGAAGTACGAATCGGCCGGGAAAGCATACGGACCGATGTGGTCTTCGCCCAGTGACCTCCGGCCAATGATCCAGGCGGGCGGATACAGCCGCATCACCTCCTGCACCACCTGCAGGGTATAGCGAAGCTCCCGCACCCGGCTCATGTCCCGTTTTTCTCCCAAGGTACCCCACACCCGCTCCTCCTCTTCCCGGATTTTCTGCACTACCTCCGGATGCTGCGCCAGCACGTACAACGCCCACGACAAGGGCATTGGCGGTGGTTTCGTGCCCGGCCATAAAGATAGTCGTCACCTCGTCGCGGAGCTGGGCGTCCGACATGGTTTCGCCGGTTTCTTCGTCGCGGGTGTGCATGAGCATATCCAGCAGATCATCGTGGCGGGAGTCAGGGTTGCTTTGCCAATCCGAGCGCCGTCCGTTGATGATGCCGTAAATCACGGCTTCCACCTTGCTGACAGCCTTCCGAAAGCGGACATTGCGGGGAGTTGCGTATTTCAGCGGAATATGGATAAAACTTTTCAGCTCCTCGTCGGCATAGTGCATGATCTCATCCAAAGCCTCCGAAATACCCGCCACACGGGCACCCACGTCCGTACTGAACAGCGCCTTGGTCACAATGTTCAGGGTAAGCCGGAGCATATCCTGGCTGATCGAGCGCGGGTCTTCGAAATTGTGGGCCTTCCAGTCGGTCAGCAGATGCTCCGTTTCCTGTACCATCATATCGGCCATCAGGGTCAGTCGCTGTTTATAAAAAGCCGGCTGGGCCAGTTTGCGCTGCCGCCGCCAAAACTCCCCCTCACTGGTCAGCAGCCCATTGCCCAGGAAAACGGCGAGTACCTTATAGGCTTCGCTTTTGTGGTAGTTGCGGTTATTTTCCTGCAGTACGTGTTTGGCGTCGTCGGCCGTTTGCAACACCGTAATCTTACGACCCAGCAAGTTGATCGTAGCCAACCGGGGGTACTTCTCCTGCAATGTCAGAATGAAACCCAACGGATCGCTGATGAACGAGAAGGTAGTGCCTACCAGGGGCAAACCTTTGTGGTAGGGTACGGCCGGAACGGAAGTAGGTAGTGTTTGCATAGAGGGAAAATATTCATTCAGATTGGTTTATCTTTGCGGTTCAAAGGGTTCGTTGAACGTAGGTTAGCCCGCTTTCAACGATACTTACCCTGCTTTTCCAGAAAAAAGAGTACCCTTATCCTGGTCAAACCCGGAATCCAAGTAGTCCAATAACGCTCAATTCAATCCCAATGTCAAAAAAAATTCAATCCGCCCTCATTTCTGTTTACTATAAGGATGGGCTGGAACCCCTTGTCCGGCTACTGCACGAAAACGGCGTGAAGCTGTATTCCACCGGAGGCACGCAAACGTTCATCGAAGATATGCAGATTCCGGTCACGGCCGTGGAAAGCCTGACGGGCTACCCCTCCATTTTTGGCGGTCGCGTCAAAACCCTCCATCCCGTAGTGTTCGGCGGTATCCTCTACCGCCGCGACCACGAAGGTGACCTCGCCCAGGCGGAGGAGTTCAACATTCCGGCGCTCGACATGGTGATCGTGGATCTGTATCCTTTCGAAGAAACCGTAGCCTCGGGGGCCAGTGCGGACGACATTATTGAAAAAATTGACATTGGCGGCATCTCCCTGATTCGGGCCGCAGCCAAAAACTTTAAAGATACCCTCATCGTGTCGTCACGCACGCAGTACAGCGCACGCTGCAGCTGCTGGCCCAAAAAGAAGGCGGCACTGACCTGGACGACCGCCGCCAGTACGCCGCCGAGGCCTTTGGAATATCCTCACACTACGACACGGCCATCAATCAGTGGTTTGTGAAGGGCGAAGCCAAGGCCACCGATAGCGTCCGCCAGTTTGAAGAAGCTTCCTTCCCAAACCCTGCGCTACGGCGAAAACCCCCACCAGAACGCCACCTTCTTCGGCGACCTGGATGCCATGTTTGCAAAAATACACGGCAAAGAACTTTCGTACAACAACCTCGTGGACGTAGATGCCTGCGTTGGCCTGATCGACGAGTTTCAGGATGCCGGCCCTACCTTCGCCATCATCAAGCATACCAACGCCTGCGGCATTGCCTCGGCGGCTACGGCAAAGGAAGCCTACCTCAACGCCCTGGCCTGTGATCCCGTATCGGCCTTTGGTGGGGTGGTGATCACCAATACCAACGTAGACGCCGCCACGGCGGAGGAGTTGAACAAGCTCTTCATGGAAATCCTGATTGCCCCGGCTTACACCGAGGAGGCACTCACCATTCTGCAATCCAAGAAAAACCGGATTCTGTTGAAGCGCAAGCCCGTAACCCTGCCCGGCGAAATGTTCAAGACCATCCTGAACGGCGTGCTGGTCCAGGACAAGGACAACGTGACCGAGACCGCAGAGCAAATGACCACCGTGACCGACACGGCCCCCACCGAAGCCGAGCTGAAAGCCCTGGAATTTGCCCTGAAAGTCTGCAAGCACACCAAGTCTAACACCATCGTCCTGGCCAAAGAAAACCAGCTCCTGGCCAGCGGCACCGGCCAAACCTCCCGCGTGGATGCCCTGCGGCAGGCCATTGACAAAGCGGCCGCCTTTGGCTTCGACCTGACCGGCGCAGTGATGGCCTCCGACGCCTTCTTCCCCTTCCCCGACTGCGTTGAGATAGCGAAAGAAGCGGGCATTACGGCCGTGGTACAGCCCGGCGGCTCCATCCGCGACAAGGACTCCATTGCCTACTGCAACGCCAACGGCGTGGCGATGGTCACCACGGGCGTACGGCACTTCAAGCATTGATGGGTGTTTTCAAATAAAAAACCGCAAAGACGCTAGGACGCAAAGAATCCTTGCGACTTAGCGTCTTCGCGGTAAAATAAACTTATCCATGCGTTTCCTCCTCCTGCTCTACACCGCCTGGTGTGCCTTCTGGTTTATTACCTTGTTTTTGCTGCTCTTTCCCTTTACCTGGCTGTTTCTGCAACGCGAGGAATGGAAGCCCTACGCCCACTACGTTAACCGGCTGTGGGGAAAGCTGTTCTTTCCAATTGTCGGCATTCGATTCAGGGTAGAGTATCGGTTCACACCCGAGCCGCGGGGTACCTACGTACTCTGCGCCAATCATTTCTCCTACCTCGACATTGCAGCCATGGGCGTAGTCGTGAACAATTACTTTGCTTTTGTAGGAAAACACGGGGTAAAGAAGGTACCCCTCTTTGGCTACATGTTTGCCAAACTGCACATTCAGGTAGACCGCGAGAAAGGCCATAGCCGGGCCTATTCCCTTAACAAATCCATAAGGACCCTGGCGGGGGGCCGCAGCGTGATGATTTTTCCGGAAGGGGGTATTGTCACCAAAAACCTCCCGCACCTGCACCATCCCTTGCAGAAAGGCGCGTTCATCATGGCCATTCAGCAGCAGGTACCCCTCGTACCCATCAGCCTGCTTACCAACCACCACTTGCTACCCGACGAAGCTCCGCTCCGCATCCGGCCCGGCGTGGTACGCGCCGTGGTACACGAACCAATCTCCACCATCGGCCTCACGCAGGAAGACGTACCCGCGCTGATGCAGCGCTGGGCGGATGTGGTGCAGGGGGAGCTTTTATCGGAGAAGGTTGAAATGATAGAATGAGTGAATGATAGAATGATAGAATGTAGATGATAGGGTGAATGGGTACAGCTTCGATAAACTTAGTAAACGGTGCCGGTAACTGTTTGACTAATAGCTACCTTTATTCTGCACTTTTGTTCACTAACGAAGAACTTTCATGGAAAAATTAGAAAATGTCAGGGCTGGTTTCCAGTCTGACCTCCTGAAAAATACCGGAATCACTGACTTAACCAAAATCACCCTAAAACCCCTGACTTCCCGCGTTTCGATAGCCCGGAAATACGCTCTGGTCGTCAAGGATATCTTCAAAGGCCCGCTCGTATTTGCCCAGCCGGACATCTACCTCACGCCCGGCAAGCCGCAGGGGAAGCTCAAATCGCATCTGAGTTTTTTTGAAGCCAACATGGTACTCACCGAAAACGCCGCCGGAGCGCACAACAACATGGCAATGTTTGGCTCCCGACAGCAAAACGGACAGTGGGCAAGTTCAAATGGCATGCTACAGGCAGAATTCGAAACCGAAGACACCAAAACCGCCTACCTCGTAGAGTTTCACATCCAACTGCCCAATCTTATCGGCCCCCCCGAGCAGTGGAACTTCACGCTGGTGGGCTACATGAATGGCGTGCTCAACACCATCAATCACTCGTTCAGCAGCAGCCAGAAAGGGTACCGGGTACTTCAATTCTTCATCTCCCCCAGTGGCATCCGCCAGCAGTTCGTGCTACTCCGCCCTACCTTCGAAGGCAACAAATTCACCTCCACCTGGAATTTCTTTGCCGTCGAGATCACGGCTTTTAAGGCTTCATGAGTGAATGTCGGAATGATAGAGTGATCCTTAATTTCTTACTATTTTCGCCAGAGCCTTTCGTCAATTAGGAGGGGTTGTTGGGTGAGGAGGCGTACCTCAGCGAATTTGGGATGCTCAGGGTGGATTATGATATTTTGGGAAAAGGAAACGATTACGGAAGGTACTCCCACGGCCAGTACATCGGGGTTTTCTAAACAATCTCGCAGCCACTGCTGGGTTCGGTCATAGGTTTTATCTTGCCAGTATTCAGGCATCTCTTCCACTGTATACGAGCGCAAGCTGTCTGGAATCTCGATTTCAGAGAGCCAGTAGTGGGGCAAATCTTCATAGCGTACGTCAGGGGCGTGGGCCAGGGTTTCTACCAGACCCAGCTCGGGGGTTGAGGTAGTGTAAAGCACCGCTGTGCCTTTGGGATTCCATCGGCCACCATAGAGACGGCTACCAACGGAAGAAAGGGGGTCGTGCCTGAATTTTTCCCGAATAATGCGATACACGATCATAGCTTCTTAGGCGGGGATGCCGTAGTCGAGGCGTCCAAGTACATCATCTACGAGGCCAAACCCCGTAACCGTATCCATGAGTTGAATGGGCGATTGATCATTCAATTCGCGGATTGGGCTTCGGAGCCAATGAAGTACCACGGCAGGTTTGCCGTTGAAGGTCTCCAACGCGTGCAAGAGTACATTCTTCAAGAGGAGGAGCCGCTCCGAAGCCGTGGTGCCAAACCGTTGATCCTCCTTAATATAGTGCAGGTTGCGGGGAGTCATCCCCAGAATATACGCCATTTCCTTATCCGTGAGCCCCACCAACGCCGCCACCTCATCAGCCAACGTCCGCGCTACCCCCTGCCGGGCCTGGCTCACTACCCCGAAGTAAGGGGTAAAGCTAAGATCTTTGTTAGACTGAATTCCAGGCATCTGAATGATTTATAGTGAAATATTTCTCTAAAATAACAAACCTTTTTCACTTATAGTAAAAAAAGCCCCGGATGAAGGTCAGAATCAATAATTTTGTTAATTCTATCATTCTATCATTCTCCAGACATCCCTCACTCATTCAAAATTGACCTACCCCCGCTACCCCTACCGACCTCCCGGAACTCGCCAGATTTGTCAACAGCGCCTACCGGGGCGACAGCGCCCGCCAGGGCTGGACCCACGAATCGGATCTGTTTGACGGCATCCGTACCAGCGAAGCCCTGCTGGCCGAGATGATCGCCCAGCCCGATACCACCATTTTACTCCACCGCGACGAAGCCACCGGCGCGCTGCTGGCCTCGGTGTACCTCCAAAAGAAGGGCGACCTGATGTACCTCGGCATGCTGACCGTCCTGCCCACCGCCCAGGCGCGCGGACTGGGCAAGCAGATGCTCCGCGAAGCCGAAGCCTACGCCCGTACCCTCGGCTGCCGCACGGTAGAGATGACCGTCATCACCCGCCGCACCGAGCTCATTGCCTGGTACGAGCGCCGCGGCTACGCCCTCACCGGCGAAACCCGCCCCTTTCCCGCCGAGGATACCCGTTTTGGCTTGCCCAGAGTAGCGTTGGAGTTTGTGGTGATGCGGAAGGCGTTGGGGTAGGGTACAGTAGAGGGTGAGAGTTTGGGTATTTTTGTACATTGAAGTAGCGATTAAAACCAGGCCCCATTTCTATGAGCAGCCCTACTCCTCCCGAAGCCTTACGACGCATTGAAGAATGCCGAAAGACGAAGAATACTGAGCTTGATTTATCCTCTTGTGGGTCTAACGGAAATTCCGTCCGAACTAGCGGATTTGGTTTGGCTGGAAAAGTTAATCTTTCCTGGAATCAGATCAGCGAGATCAAGAACCTGGACGCGCTGAGTAGCCTGACGGAATTAGATCTTTCCTACAATCAGATCAGCGAGATCAAGAACCTGGACGCGCTGAGTAGCCTGACGGTATTAAATCTTTCCGCCAATCAGATCAGCGAGATCAAGAACCTGGACGCGCTGAGTAGCCTGACGGAATTACATCTTTCCTCCAATCAGATCAGCGAGATCAAGAACCTGGACGCGCTGAGTAGCCTGACGGGATTAGATCTTTCCTCCAATCAGATCAGCGAGATCAAGAACCTGGACGCGCTGAGTAGCCTGACGGAATTACAGTCTTTCCTCAAATCAGATCAGCGAGATCAAGAACCTGGACGCGCTGAGTAGCCTGACGGTATTAAATCTTTCCGGCAATCAGATCAGCGAGATCAAGAACCTGGACGCGCTGAGTAGCCTGACGGTATTAGGTCTTTCCTCCAATCAGATCAGCGAGATCAAGAACCTGGACGCGCTGAGTAGCCTGACGGGATTACATCTTTCCGCCAATCAGATCAGCGAGATCAAGAACCTGGACGCGCTGAGTAGCCTGACGGGATTACATCTTTCCGAAATCAGATCAGGAGATCAAGAACCTGGACGCGCTGAGTAGCCTGACGCAATTAGTCTTTCTCCAATCAGATCAGCGAGATCAAGAACCTGGACGCGCTGAGTAGCCTGACGGAATTACATCTTTCCGACAATCAGATCAGTAGTTTGTCCGGATTACCGATCGAGTTGTTAGAAAAAATTGAAACCATTGATTTATCCAACAATCCAATCGAAGGTACAACCATTACGGATTGGAAAAACCCCAAAGCTATTCTTGGCTACCTCCAAAGCAAGCAAGATGAGCAGGTCACTAATTATCACTTAAAAGTAAATATCATAGGAGAAGGGCGCATCGGGAAAACGCAGCTATTCAACTATTGGAAAGAAGAGGGAAAGTATCGACCTAAGAGCAAGAAACCCATGGTACTCTTACCACTCAATACGCAATTCATGGGTACAGAGTACAAAGCTACCCTCTGGGATTTTGGTGGGCAGTCGTACCACCACGGGTTCCATCATGTGTTCCTGCGCCCCAATGATTTTTATCTGGTACTCTGGCGGAATGAACCCGCGAAGGAACCCGATTACGGCTATTGGTTAGGTACGGCCCGTTCATTTTCCCGTCCCAGCAAAAAAGAGTACATCGCTCCCGTAGTACTGGTACAGAACACCTGGACGCAAACGGATGATCTCGGTAAAGTCGCTACTCATCAACCCGATCAAGTCGCTTTTCCAGATAGTCAAAAAATGCAAAAGTACGGGGTACGGCTGGACGATGTTTTTGTGATTGATGTTAAAAACCTGCATTATAAAGACGCCCGGTGGAAGGCTCGTCACGATTATTTTGAGTCGAGCCTGTACCAGAAAATGGTAGCTCACGCGCAGGCTTTGTTACCGGAAATTTCGAAGAAATGGCTGGATGTGAAAGAAGAGCTGGATAAAAACCCGATTCAAATAATCAACCTGAAAAAAGCAGCATTTGGTTCGCAGTATGCCCCCGAATTTGACGAAGTCGCCTTGGCCGGTTTGCTGGGCTACCTGGAATTTACCGGAAATATTATCAAATTCCCAGAATCTTCGTCGCTGAGCGACTATGTTTTCCCGAACCCACCCGCTCTTTCGGACTGGATTTATTCGACCGTACTTGATAAAAAACGGATTAGTACAAGTCAAGGAATCCTTAAATACAGCATCTTAGAAAAGAAAGTAGGAAAGGAGGAAGCCATGATATTCCGCGAAATCATGGACGAGTTTAGTCTGCTTTTTACGGAGAAGGGAAACGATGACCACCTGGTCATTCCGCAGTTTCTACCCGAGAACAACAGTACTTTCAAGCGCCTCATTCTGGACTTGATTCCCTATTCGTTTTGCTTACGGTTCGCTGATTTTTTCCACGAAAGCCGGATCTTTCAATTTATCTCGGACTACGGTGACTATGCCGACGATACATCCTCCTACTGGCGCTATGGTCTTGTGTTTACAAAAGCGGGAGTGAATGCACTGGTCTACTATAATCAGGAAAAGCGGATCGTATTTGTTCATCTGGAAAATAAAAGAGGCAGAGTCAAAATAGCGCAGGAAATATTTGATTACTTTGCTTTTAAACAAAGCAGTAAACGCCATATACTGAGAAAAAACTCTCCTACTTTGCTCGCAAGTATAAGATTGGAATTGCTACCCTTGTTGATGTTGCTTAAAAGCAAGGGATTCGAGATACAAATGAATCCTAATGCCTATATTCCTTTTGAAGCACATCGTTCTATTTCAAAAGAACTTTCGAAGAGGTAGACTGGCGAAAGAAGCTACGTGACTTCACTTACGAAGCCGGAGATAGAAAAGTCGAAAACGCGAAAAGCTAAATCCCGACGACTCTAATCGAAGGCGCGCAGCTATCCGTCAACCAGAAAGACTACATTGACATCAAAGAAACCCTACGTAGCAACGCGGAGGATATTCCCGTGGGGATCAGCGTAGAAGACCGAAGACGCATAAAGCTGGATAATCTTACGCTAAACCTACTGGGCATGGTCAATCAAAAACTCCCCAAAGTATTTATTTCCTACTCCCGCAAGGACCTTGCCTTCAAGGATGAGTTGAAGACCTACCTCAGTCCTCTGGAACGCTACGATCTGCTGAATGCCTGGTCCTGCGAGGAAATTGAGGAAGGAAACTGGGATAGCCAAATCCAGACCGAGTTGGAAGAAGCCGACATCATCGTGTACATGGTGTCGCAGAACTTCATGGCTTCTGGCTACATCATGGAGCAGGAGGTAGCCAAAGGCATCAAAATGGCGCAGGAAAATCCCGAAAAGAAAATCATCTGCGTGCTGGTCAGGAATTGCTTGTGGAAAAGCTGGTCGTTCATGGAGGACAAGTTCAAAGACGTGCTTGACAAAAATGGCAAGGAGGTATTCTCCACGGATTTGAGCAAATACCAGTTTTTGCCCTACCATCAGTACAAAAATCAGGAAGGCATCGCCGTGCGGGAAGAAATCGTGGCGTTGGAAGAATGGGGAAGGTACCCTTATGATGTGTCCAGCAAGGCCTACACCCAGGTAGCCGAGCGGATTTTGAGCGTGGTTAGCCGGAGGTAATGCCTGCCTGGCGTATTCGTAAACTCAGCCTACAAAAAACACGGCCCCCTTCCAAACCAGTCGGAAGAGGGCCGCTCTTGTTGAGGCCAATGGCTATCAGCTGATAGCAAACAGCGCCCTACCTTTTCAAGACCTTCACCAATTTCTGCTGGCCAGGGGTAGTGGCCTGCAACAGCAGGATACCAGTCCCGACGCGCTGAACATCGAAGGTATGCTCTTCCACTTCGGCGGCGGCGTTGATGCTGCGGGCTTCGATGATCCGGCCTTGCAGGTCCATGAGGCGGAGCTGCACCGGCTGGCCTTCGGCTCCGCGTACTTCAAACCTACCTGGTCAGAAACGGGGTTACCTAGTACCGTCAGGGATAGTTCGGTTACGCGCTCGGTTTCGGGCAGGCCAACACGGGAGTTGACAGCGCAAGCCGGAGGCGTGAAGCTAACCTCTACCTCTACGTACCCTTTGCCATCGCTGGCCCGCTGGCGGGCGCGGATTTTCAGCTCCTTGCCGATATGCTTGGCTTCGAGGGTATACGATTTCTGTGACTCCCACCCTTTACTCACCGACGGGATCTGGTACTCGATGGGGTTATTATTGCCAGCAATGACGTTTACCGTCAGCAACCCTGTGTTACAGTCGTAGGTAGGAGCCAGCATTTTCAGCGGGCCTTGCAGCACCGTGAACGTAAAACTCGTACTAGCCGACAGGGTACCCGGATCGGTGGCGGTGACGGTTATGGACGAGGTACCTGCCGTGGTAGGCAGGCCACTAATCACCCCGTTGGTCATGCTCAGTCCGGCGGGCAGGCCGCTCACGGTATAGGCAAGCACGTCGTTGTCCGGATCGCTGAACGCAGGTTTGATATCCAAGCTCACAGCATTGCCCGCCGTGACGGTCTGATTGGCGATTGTACTGGCTACCGGTGCCCGGTTAGCCTGGGTTACCGTTATGTCCACCGTCTTGGTGATGGTCTGGTAGGTAGGCTGGGTTGCGTCCGTAATGACTAAGGTAAACGTTTTTGTTCCTGGCGTCAGGCCGGATACCGTGGCCGTAGCGGTGTTGGCATTGGCAATGGTGCCGGGGCCAGTCCATGCGTAGGCGTAAGCGGGCGTACCGCCCGATACCGAGGCAGTCAAATCAGACGACTGGTTGGTCAGGATGGCGTCCGGGCTGGCGGATACCGTAGCGGCAAGCAGCGGTATGATGGTAACGCTTACCGAAATAGCCGGGCTGATGCACGCGCCAACCTGGCACTGCACCGAATACGTAAAGGTACCGGGCGTAGCCGTGGATACGACAATCGAAGTACCCGAGCCGTTGCTGGCACCCGTCCACACCAGCGTACCGGTGCAATTGGCCGCGCTCAGTACCACGTCAGCAGTACCTTGTACGGCCGACGCATTGGATAAGGCGGGGGCTTCTGGCTGGGCGGCTACGGAAACCGTTACCGTCGTGCTGGCCGATTGGTTGTAGACGTCCATCACCGATACAGTAAATACGTTTTCACCGGTCGGCAAGCCCGAAACCTCCGTGGTAGCGTTACCCGGCGTGGCAATGGTGCCGGGGCCCGTCCAGGTGTAGGTATAGGGAGCACCACCGCCGGTGACAGTAGCCGTCAGTAGGCTGGTGCCGTTGGAACAGATCGTAGCGGGTGACGCCGAAGCGGTTAAGGCCGTAATCGGCGTAGACAGCTTGGTCAGATCAAAACGGGCCACAATCGGACTGTGATCCGAGGTAGTGTTGCCGTAGTTTGGAATGCTGAAAGGCTGCAACACGTAGGCAGAGTTGGACACGTAGGCCGCATTGAGGTCATTGGACACAATCATGTGGTCAATGAAGCTCGCCGATGAGTTGAAGGTGGAACATCCCTGATTTTCCAGCGGTAGCGTAAGCGGGGCATACCCGGTGGCATCGGACACAAAGGGCAAGTAAGACGACTGCTGGCCGGTGGCAATAGAGCCATTCAGCTTGTCGTTGTAGTCACCCAGCAGAATGAGGTTGGCATCGGGATACTGGGTATCCAGATTTGCTTTCAAATCAAGGATGTCCTGCTTGCGCCGGTTGTAATCGGCCGTAGCGCTGCCTGATTTGGCGTGGATGTCCACCACATGCACCCGGCGGGTTACGCCATCAATGGTAGCGTCAGCCACAAATAGAAAGGGCAAACGCCCCGATGACCAGTTGTTATCGCCGGGGTATTCGTACTTTTCCGCCAGCAGCGCTTTGGTTTCGGGCAGTAGCGGCGTAACGGTAGCTGTGTTGTAGATCACACACACTTTTTGCGCCAGTGAGTTGGGGCCAAACACCGTAGGGGGGGTGCCGTTTGGGGTTTGCATACAATCATCCTGGAAAGAGTAGGAAAACCTATCAGAACAAATGAAATCATAGCTACCCGCCATGGCATTGACGGTGGCACGTAAGCGCGTGATACTGCTCATTTCCTGTACGGCAATGATGTCGGCATTCAGCTTGTTCAGCACCGTTAGGGCATTGGTCTGTTGCAAGTCTTCGTTCGTTGGCCCCATATCGTTGTAGTTCAGGTTGCCATTGTCACACACAATGGTACCGGCATCGGCTCCAAAAAACTCCATGTTCCAGGACGATATATCCAGGGTTTGATCAAGCGTGAGGGTACTTACCGAGCCGGGTACAGTACAAATCTGATCCTGCGCAGCGGTAGCACCGGGAATATCTTCCAGAATACGCGGTTGTAATTGCAGGCCATTGGTTCCCGGCGTGGTAGCACCTGTCACAAAACGGTCGGCAATACCCACTACATAGGCTACTGGGTTGGCAGGTTGCCCGGCACCTCCCAGGGGCGAATTGGCGTTGATGCGCATGGTGCCGGTTTGCCCACCGGCCGCAATGGTGTAGCTGGTGTTGCCGGTAAATGCCGCTGCAACGGGAGTAAGCGACGCACCCGTAACCTGTACCAGTTGGCCCTGATAATCGGCCAGCTGATTCAGCGTAATTACTTTTGGAGCGGGGATCTTGTTAGGCACGTCCGATACGACAGTAAAATTGCTCGTACCGGTAATTTCCGTAAAGCCATTGAATACGGAAATAGGTCCGCCTACCTGCACGGAATCTCCCAGCTGAACAAGGGTAGTAAAGTCAGGACCGGATGAACCACTATACACCATAATACCCCCGGTGTTGTCCTGAATATAAATCTGCCGGGAGCCCAGCTGGTTGGTCACAGTCACGCGGCCCGCGATGGTGAAGGTCTGGCCAACCGCCGCCCTTGCGATAGAAATGGGTGTAAAAGGGCTGTCAGAATTAACCACCCCGCCTACGGGTACTTCCAGGGTAGCGCCACCTCCTGAGAGGGTAATGGTACCAGAGTATGGGCCCACAGCGAGGCCGGCTACCAGTTGAACGGTTACGTCGGTGGAAGAAAGACCTGTTCCGGTATAAGCAACGCTCGAAGGAGAAACCGTAAAGGCTGGGTTTGACGATGACACGGTGATGGTACCGCCAGCAGGCGTAAGCAAAGTACCACTTACCGAAAACGTTTTGCTATCAGGACCGCTACCTTCTACATAGTACAGGGCATTGGTTCCGGTTAAGGTAGCTGGGGTAGCTACGAGGGTAGGACCGGTAGGCAGAGCTGAATTTCGGGGAGTAGGCGCACCCGTTAAAAAATCAGCTGAGTTGTTGTTGGTATCGGTAGCTCCATCGGCTTTGCGGATAGCGGCGATAGTAGCGCTAAGGGTAGGTGTAGCAGCAGAGCCTTCGAAGCAGTTGGCAGAACCATAACCAACAAAATCCACAATGGGAGCACCCGTAGGACAGGCCCCCGACAGAGCTGTGGTGGAGCCAACCAGAGCTATTTTTCCAGAAGCTGCTGCCATAGGAATAGTTCCGGTTGCATCAGGGGACGGAAGATTTGTTGTGCCCCCTGTCCCGGCTGCCTCCTGAATCAGGAAATAGCCACCAGCTTTAATCGTTCCGCTTAGATCGGTAACCTGCCAGTTAGTACCTGCCGAGGAAGCATACTGAACGCTCCATCCGGTAAGGTCGACATCGGAGGAAGTGGGATTGTACAGTTCAATAAAGTCATTTCTGTAAGTTGAACCCGAGTTTCCACCGCCTCCATATACCTGGCTGATGACGACGTTAGTTCCCGTTGGGGTGATACTTGTTACCGTTCCGCTTATGGACACATTTGTCGACAGGGTACCGCTCACGTGGGTGATCGTACCCGATATAGGGCCGACGGCGGCGCCCGTCAGACGGGCGAACAGCGTTGCCGAAGTGGTTGTTTGGGGAAGTGTAAAGGAGGGAGTGAACGCAGCGTTGTCGGTACTCACTTCGATACCGGAGGGGGCTGTTATGACAATTTCGCCCGGCAGGCTACTAGCCGTAAGGGTGTAGCTTTGGCTGGCCGATGGGGTACCCAGAGTCGCAGCAAATCCTGTAAGATCATTGGGTGTTACAGTAAGAGTCGCGGCGTCATTATCTGAAATGACGATGTTCTGCGCTAGGGTGCTTCCCATCGCAATACCCGCCGAAGGGCTGCTGATGGTCAAGATTGCAGTTTCTTCTCCTTCAACGTCGGCATCGTCCACAATAGTAAACGTTATCGCACCCGACATATCTCCGTCAGGAATGGTGATGGTAGTTCCACTCAGCGAATAATCACCTGCTGTAATACCAGTTCCCGAAACAGCCAGGTTGACGGTCTGATTGCCGCTAACAGCCGCTGAGGTCGTGGCCGTAACAGTCACCACAGTTTGAGCTGTCTCTGAGGCCGCGTTGATGCTGACGGAGAGGTTTACGGTGGGGTTTGTGGGTTGGCTACAAACATTGGTAGGGCTGGCAGTGTTGCGCGGAGTCGGGGCACCGGAAGTAAAGTCAGAAGCGTTGTTGTTGGTATCCGTACAGCCATTGTTTGCACGTACTACCGCATTCGAATTGCTGGGAGCTGGGGTACGGCCAGAGCCTTCAAAGCAGCTGCCTGTTGTCCCAAACCCCACTAAATCTACGATAGAGGCTCCCGTTGGGCATGAGCCACTAAGTAGCGTAGTCGCATTTACCAGAGCTACTTTACCGGCTGTGGCCGACATAGCGACACTAATATTAGAGGCATCAGGCAGTGGGTAGCGCGGTAGTACCGCCTGCCCCCGGAGCTTGTTGGATAAGATAGTAGCCCCCGGCCGGGATAGAGCCACTCAAATCGGTTTTAGACCAGGTTGTTCCCGTTGCGGAAGCATATTGAACGCTCCACCCCGTAACACTCACCGGCGCTGTACCTGTGTTGTGCAATTCTATGAAGTCATGTGTGTAGGTTGATCCTGAGTTACCACCGCCACCATAAATCTGACTAATGACAAGGGTAGGGGTTTGCCCCCACCCCATACCGGGCAAAAGCAGCACAAGCAAGCACAAAAATCGCTTGAAGTTGAAGTGTAAATTTCGATACATAAAAGTTTGTTTGAAAGTTCGGGCGCAAAAGTAGCTATGAATCAGCATTTATCAAGGTTATCGAAATGTTATGAAACAGACCTTTCTTCTTTTTGAATAAACTTTGATAATTTCCCGCCCTTTAATCAAAAATCCAACCGCTTTTTCCATGTCCTGTTTGAGAATTGTTCACTTTTTTTTCCTGTTCACTTTCCTTTCCCCGGTATGGGCGCAAAAGGAAATCAAAATAAAATCCCCCAACGGGAAGATTACTTTTTCATTTTCAATGACTCGTGATGTTCCTACGTATAGGATTGATTACAAGGGTATTGAACTAATAGCGGAGTCGAGTTTGGGACTGGAATTCAAAGAGGGTGGCGCGTTTGCCGGGCCGATCCACATGGGCACGCCCGAACACAGCGTCGCGGAAGACAATTACGATCTGGTCGTTGGAAAAACAAAATTCGTGTACAGTCGAAGCCAGCAGGCGTTGTTTCCCTTGGTAGAGAAATCAGGGGCAGGTCGTAGGGTTGATCTGGTGGTGCGGGTGTTCAACGACGGAGTGGCCTTCCGGTACGAGTTTCCGGAGCAGAAAGGCTGGTCGGCTTATGAAATGACGGAAGAGAAGAGTACGTTTTCGATTAAAGGCAATCCAAAGGTGCGCGCTTTGCTGTGGGGAAGCTACCAAACGTCGCACGAAGGCTACTATCAAAAAATGCCTTTCTCGGAAGTTCAGGAACGATACGCTCCTGGATATGCCCGCTTTATTCGAATTCCCGAATCATACGTACATGGCGATTACCGAAGCCAATTTGCGGGATTATGCCGGGATGTATTTGAGAAAAAAAGACGGCTATCTGGTCAGCCAATTGTCGCCACTGCCCGGTCAAAGTGGGGTAAAAGTAAAAGCGAAACTACCCCACCGCAGCCCCTGGCGGGTACTGATGATCAGCGACCGCATAGGTGATTTGATGGAATCCACCATGCTCACGACCCTTTGCCGCCCACCGGTTGACAAGGATTTTTCGTGGTTGAAACCAGGAAAGACATCGTTCCACTGGTGGAATGGCGACATCACCCCCGATACCACCTTCGCCCCGGGGATCAACTTCGAAACCAACAAGTACTACATTGATTTTTGCGCCGATAATGGCATTGAGTACCATTCGGTGATCGGCTACGGGGGATTGCCCTGGTACATCAGCGACGCGGCGGGCTATGGCGTGGTGGGCCCCAATACGGATGTAACCAAAACCGTGGCTACCCTGGATATGCAGCAGGTGTGCGATTACGCCAGGCAGCGCGGCGTGGGAATCCACGTTTGGGTACACTGGCAGGCGCTTTACCAGCAGTTGGAAGCCGCTTTCACGCAGTTTGAGAAATGGGGCATCAAGGGCATGATGGTGGATTTTATGGACCGGGACGACCAGGAAATGGTCAATATTCAGGAAGAAATCCTGCAAGCCGCCGCCCGGCACAAGCTGTTCATCCAGTTTCACGGCTCCTTCAAGCCCACGGGTCTAAGCCGTACGTTCCCGAATGAACTCACCCGGGAGGGTACCTACAACTACGAAGTGAACAAGTGGAATCCGCGGGGACTAAGCCCCGACCACGACGTCGACATGCCCTTCACGCGGGTATTGGCTGGCCCTACCGACTACCACCTCGGGGGCTTTCGGGCGGTTCCTCCGGGCCAATTTGCGACGCAGTTTGCCCGGCCGCTCATGGTGGGCACGCGCAGCCACATGCTAGCTATGTACGTAGTGCTGGAAAGCTACCTCGCCATGGTGGCCGACTATCCGGAGGCGTATGATGGAGAAGCCGGGTTTGAGTTTTTGAAAAAAATACCCACCAACTGGGACGAAACCAAAGTGCCGGCAGCCGAAGTGGGCCAGTACGCCACCACCGCTCGTCGGCGCGGCACGGACTGGTACGTGGGCACGATTAATAACACCACGGCCCGAACCATCACCATTCCGCTCACCTTTTCTGAAGTCGGGCAAGTACCGGGCCACCCTGTACTCCGATGCCAAGGATGGGGCTGCGCATCCTAACCAATTGGAAAAAACCGAGCGGATTGTCACCTCCACTGACACCATTCAAGCCCGGCTGGCTGCTGGGGGCGGGCAAGCCATTCATTTTGTTAAAATTGTAGAATGAATAGGGTTAGATGGCTATCTCAACTTTTGCCTACTAATTTTTCTTTGAAGTAGATGTGACCTTCGGGCTCTCCATCACCCGATCAAATGCCGGGCCATCTGCAAACCCGACTGAAAGGCCCCTTCCACATTGCCCATGCCAAAGCCGTCGCCTCCCATGAGCATATCGAAGGGGGTATTGCACACCACATAGGCCTGTGGGTAGCGGTTTTCGGCCAGGCTGTACCGCCAGCGGTGCACCTGGAATTGCTCAATGATGTCGGTAGGAATCCAGTCGGTGAGTTGATCCAGTAATTTTTGTCCTGCATTCTTCAGATCGCCTTCCAGGTTATCCCGGCTAAAAGCAGGTGTGGCGTGGATGGTGATGGTGGGTTGCTCGACGGCGATGCCCTTCTGCTGATTGTCGGCTACCCAGGAAATATCCCCCTTCTCAAAACTCAGGACTCCCGGGGTAGGGATCAGGCTGGGTTTGTTGAGCACCGCCAGTACGGCGAGGCAGGGCTGATAGGTGATCGTGCTAAAGGCCGACAATTCGGCCGCCGACATTTCAATGGAGCTATTGCGAAGTAGGGTATACGCCTGCGGCGCGGGAATGGTAATAATGGCCGTATCGGCGCTAAAGGTACGGCCCGTATCGGTCCTGACCCGGCAGCCCGATCCTACCTGTTCTATTAACACGACCTGCTCACCCGTCTGAATATCCAGGCCTTCGGCCATGTATTTGGGTACGGCGCTCATGCCGCCCGAGCCAATGTACCGGGGATGATCGAAATCGGCCTCCTGCAGGTTCCATTCCTTTACCACGCCAATGGCCTGTAATTGCTCGATGTGCTGCCGGAAATCGGCCGTGCGAACCGAAAAATACTGGGCTCCGTGGTCGGCCCTGGTAGTTAGCAGCCGACGGGTGGCCATTCTCCCACCAACTCCTCTACCTTTGTCCAGGACAGTTACGTGCCAGCCGTGTTGCTTAAGTTCACGGGCGGCGGTAAGCCCGGCCATGCCGGCTCCAATAATAATGCAAGATGCCATACGAGATAGAAGTGATTGATGTATCAAAAAAGATAGAGAAAGGATGCCAGACCGTGGCTTCAGGCGACGCTTACCAAATGAAACATCCAAAATTTGGAAAATTTGCCAACACTGTATTATTCTGCTACTTTTACTCACAACAATAAATATCCGGATTTGTTGACGAATCGCCCTCTTTTCATGTCGTGGCCCAAAAAGATATTCAGAAGCCTTGTCTTTGGAATAATCGCTTTTATATCAGGATATTATGTTATTTATACGCACCTATTTTATTGCCAAACGATTGCATTTTCCAATTTTCAGGAGATCCACAAAAATATGTACGTAAGTGCCGGAATCCCCCCGGCTCAGCGCGACTTAATGTTTGGAACCATCCGGCGCTCTCAGCAACGGATCCGGGGATTTTGGGGAAATATCCAGGGAAAGGCTACCCTTATTCTGTGCAGCAATGCCGCCGAATATCAGAAATACTGCCACAGCAACGAGGGTGCCGGGTGCAGCCTGGGTACTCCCTGGGGTAGCTCCTACATCGTGCTGAATCCCTACGGACTCAATGAAGACGTAATCAGCCACGAAATGTGCCACGACGAGTTGTTTGCCCGGCTCGGCTGGTGGAAAACCACCACCCAGGTTCCACAATGGTTCAATGAAGGCCTTGCGCTCATGCTGGATCGGCGCTTTGTGCCGGAAACGGATAGTCTGCAGCGGTACCTCAGCTACCGTGACGAGTGGATGTACCTAACCCATGGCGCGCAGGAAGTACTTGAACTGAATGAATTGGAATCCATCCGGGGCTTTTTTGGGGGTAATCAGCGGCACGTGATGCTAGCCTACATGACAGCCGGTATGGAGGTATCCTACTGGATGATGCTGTCGGGTAAGGGTACTATGCAGCGGTTTCTGGACTCTGTCAAAGGGGGAGAAGATTTTACCCGCACCTACCAGGCGACGAAGAAAGCCGGCGAGGCCCGGCTGGGCATTCCGGCCACTATGTATCCGCTAAAATGGCAACCACAAGCTGGCAGATAAGTAGTTTTTGGAGAATAATTGCAAAATCATGCATTATTTTAGCAAAAAATGTACTTTCGCTTTCCCGTTCAAAAATGGCCTTTAATCTTCTTCTATATTTAACCCTTTTAACTTATGCAACAATTACAATCGCTTGATTACATTGTCTTCCTCGTCTATTTTTTGGTGGTAGCCGGTTACGGGTATTGGGTCTATCAGCAGAAAAAATCGAAGGCTGCTTCCACGACCGACTTCTTTCTGGCCGAAGGCTCCCTGACTTGGTGGGCGATTGGGGCTTCTCTCATCGCTTCCAATATTTCCGCCGAGCAGTTTATCGGGATGTCGGGCAATGGTTTCTCAATGGGACTGGCGATTTCTACCTACGAATGGATGGCCGCCGCCACACTGATTATCGTGGCGATCTTCTTTATGCCCATCTATCTCAAAAACAAAATCTACACCATGCCGCAGTTTCTCAACCAGCGGTACAACAAAAGCGTGAGCTTGATCATGGCCATCTTCTGGCTGGCTTTGTATATTCTGGTTAATCTTACCTCTATCCTGTACTTGGGAGCGTTGGCGGTATCGGGTATTTCGGGGCTTGACTTTAACCTTTGCATGTGGGGGTTGGCTACTTTCGCTATTATTATTACACTAGGGGGAATGAAGGTGATTGGCTACACCGACGTGATTCAGGTATTCTTCCTGGTCATTGGCGGTTTGGCTACTACCTATCTGGCGCTGAATCTGGTAGCCGACGACGCCGGCCGTCAGGGGATGATCGATGGCTTCAAGGCCATGACTCAGAACCACGACGATCACTTCCACATGATATTTGGCAATACCAGTCCGTTTTACTCGCAGCTTCCCGGTCTTACGGTCCTCATCGGTGGTATGTGGATCGTGAACCTTAATTACTGGGGCTGTAACCAGTACATTACGCAGCGTGCTCTTGGGGCCGACCTCAAAACCGCCCGGAATGGTATCCTCTTCGCGGCCTTCCTAAAGCTACTCATGCCAGTCATTGTGGTACTGCCCGGAATCGCCGCCTATTCTTTGTACAGCCGCGGCATGTTCCAGGCCGATATGCTCGGACCCGACGGAATGATTAACCCCGATAAAGCCTATCCGGTGCTGCTGAACCTGCTGCCCGTAGGTTTGAAAGGACTTTCTTTTGCGGCCCTTACCGCAGCGGTGGTGGCTTCCCTGGCGGGAAAAGCCAACAGTATTTCTACGATTTTTACGCTGGATATTTTCAAAAACTACATCGGCAAAAATCAGTCCGAAGCCCAGCTCGTCCGCATTGGCCGGTACGTAGTGGTAGTAGCCATGGTGCTGGCCATTGTGGTGTCGCCGTTTATGGGCATTGACAAAAAAGGCGGTTTCCAGTTTATTCAGGAGATGACCGGCCTGTTGTCGCCCGGTATCTTTGCCTCTTTCATTATGGGCTTCTTCTGGAAGCGCACCAATTCCGCCGGGGCTTTGTTCGCCATCGTGGGTGGCTTCCTGATCGCCCTGGCGATGCATAATGGCTACCCGCCATTCAGCGGCTGGGAAACCGTTCCCTTCCTGGATCGGATGGGCTGGGTGTTCCTGATCTGCGTGTCGGTGATGGTGGTGCTAGGCTACGTAGCACCTTCACAAAACAAAGGGTTGACCATAGATGCTTCTATGTTCCAGACTCACCGTTCGTTTACCATCGGGGCGCTGGTGGTGCTAGTGGCCATTGTGTCGCTTTACGCGTATTTCTGGTAGGGTTAGTCGGTTTTAGAGCAAAAAGTAAAGCCGGACCAATTGGCCCGGCTTTACTTTTTGTCAGTCTCCTTCCCCTTACGCTACCTCCTCTTCCTGCACAGTAATTTTCAGAATCTTGTCCCCCTGCCGGATGGCGTCAATCACCTCAACGCCTTCCACTACCTTACCGAAGCAGGTGTGGTTGCGGTCGAGGTGGGCGGTATTCTTGCGGCTGTGGCAGATAAAAAACTGCGATCCGCCGGTGTTGCGGCCCGCGTGGGCCATCGAAAGCACACCCCGGTCGTGGTATTGTTTTTCGCCGGTAAGCTCACAGTCAATTTTATAACCGGGGCCGCCGCGTCCGGTTCCTTCGGGGCATCCACCCTGAATCATAAAGTCGGGGATTACGCGGTGAAACGTAAGACCATCGTAATAGCCTTTTTTAGATAATTCCACAAAATTCTTAACCGCCTTGGGCGCATCATCGTCGTAGAATTCGATCTGCATTGTCCCCTTTTCGGTGACCATTTCTGCCTTTGTCATAACACTTTTCTAAGTAAAACCATAAAATACGCCACAAAGGTACTACCTCCTGTACCGGTTTTACAACCGAATGTATAATTTAGGGATTCAACAAACCTTACGTTATCACATTTGAAATGAAACAGTTTCTTTTTTTCGGAGCGTGGCTCCTCACGCTCACCGGAATGGCCCAGTCGGGCGGAGTGTACTTTGCCTCGTATCCCACCCTCACGCCCGACGCCCGAAGCGTACTGTTTAGCTATGAATCAGACCTTTGGAAAGCCGACCTAAACGGAGGCAACGCCACCCGCCTCACGGCCATGCAGGGGGCCGAAACCAATCCCAGAGTATCGCCGGACGGCAAATGGCTGGCCTTTTCGGCGACTGAAAACGGCAATTCGGACGTGTACCTTATGCCCCTGGGCGGCGGTGCTATCCGGCAACTGACGTTTCATAGCTCTTCGGATATTGTAGAAGGCTGGTCGTGGGACTCCAACACCATCTACTTCAAGTCCGGTGCCCAGAACGGCGGCACTACCTACACCGTATCTCTACAGGGAGGTACCCCGAAGCGAGTGTTTGGCCACTTTTTCAACCGGATTCATAGCGTAGCTGAGGCCCCCAATGGGGATCTGTACTTCAACGACACTTGGGAGAGCGACAATCAGGCCGCGCGCAAAGGGTATAAGGGAGCCTTTAACCCCGACATCCAGTACTACAATCCCACAACCCGGGCCTACAAGCAGCTGACGGACTACGCCGGAAAAGACATGTGGGCCACGATAGACCGGGCCGGAAAAGTATACTTTGTGTCTGACGAGGCAAATGGACAGTACAACCTATATGCCTTCGAAAATGGAAAGAAAGTACCCCTTACGACGTTCCCGGAATCCATCAAATACCCTCAAGTAAGCGCTGATGGCCGAAAGGTGGTTTTTGAAAAAGGGTATCAGCTATGGCAGTACGATGTGGCGTCACGCCAGGCAGCGCCCGTCGCGGTTAGTTTGGTGCAGAATCTTACCTTACCCAAGTTGCAGGACTACAACGTAAAAGGGAAGGTATCCAGTTTTGACGTAGCCCCCGACGATAAGAAAATCGCTTTCGTGTCCAGGGGTGCGCTATTCGTATCGGACAAAGAAGGCAAGTTTATCCAGCAACTCCCCACCCGTCCCGACGAGCGTGTGGTGGAAGTAAAGTGGCTGGCCGATAGCCTCACGCTACTGTATAGCCAAACGGTGAACGGGTATCCCAACTGGTTTACGCAACCAGCCGACGGAAAAGGGACCGAAAAGCAATTGACTTCCGACCCGCAAAGCAACCGCGCCCTTGCGTTCAATAAAAACCGCACGCAGGCGGTATATCTGAGTGGCCGCAACGAAGTACGCTTAATGGACCTCAAATCGCTTACGAGTAAAACCCTGCTTCGCGACGAGCTGTGGGCGTTGTACAATACGGCCCCCCAGTTCTCGCCCAATGACGAATACGTGGTATTTACAGCCTATCGGGACTTTGAACAGGACATATTCCTGCACCATCTCAAACAGGACAGGACCATCAACCTTACCCAGTCCGGGGTAACGGAAGGAGAGCCACTCTGGTCTTCCGATGGCAAGTACCTGTACTTCGTGTCCGATCTGCTACACCCCAACTACCCCTTTGGCTCGGGTGGGACCAAACTATACCGGCTTCCTCTTACCAAACTCGACGATCCTTACCGGAGTGCGAAGTTTGACGAGCTTTTTAGGAAAGAAGAAAAAAAGTCACCTTCTACCGTCGAAAAGAAGCCGGACAATGACAAGAAATCGAAGGCACCCGCTGCCAAGAAAGAGGAGAAGACCTTCGTGTCAATTAGCCTGGATACCCTCGATTTGATGGAACGGATAGAGCAAATCGGGCCTGCCTTCGGGGCGCAAGGTGACGTACAATTGTTACAAAAGAAGGAGAAAACGCATGTATTTTATATTTCGGACCACGACGAGGGAAAGAATGCCCTGTGGCGTACCATTCTAGACCCCTTCGAAGAGCCTAAAACCGAGAAAGTCGAAGCTGGAATCTCTTCGTACGAGCTGGTGCAGGCGGGGGAGTCCACCTATCTGCTGGCGAACGGTTCGATCAAAAAACTCAATCTGGAAAGTGGAAAAACCGACGTCATTGCTACGGATTACACGTTCCGGAAGAACCTGAAGCAGGAATTCCGGCAGATGTTTTACGAAGCCTGGGGCGGGTTGCAGGAAAATTATTACAGCGAGGATTTCCACGGTGCCAACTGGACCGCCCTGCGGGATAGTTATGCGGCCTACCTGCCCTACCTGACCAACCGGCAGGATTTCCGCACGCTGTTCAGCGATATGTTGGGCGAGCTAAATTCGTCCCACCTGGGCTTTTCGTCCAGCGGTGATGAAGAGAAGGTTTTTTACAAAAACGCGACCATGGAAACCGGTATCCTATTCGAAGCCGCTAGTCCTTTCCGGGTGGCGCGCATCGTAAAAAGAACGGCATCGGATAAGGTCGGAATCCCTATCAAAGCCTGGGATGTACTTACCCACGTCAATGGCGAAGCGGTGGATACTACCCAAAACCGGGACTACTACTTTACCAAACCCTCCCGCGACAAGGAGATGATGCTCACCTTCCGCCGCGCCGGAGCGGATACCAGCTACACCGTGCGGCTCCATCCGGGAAACTCGCTCAACGACAACCTGTACGATGAATGGCAGGACTGGAACCAACAGTATGTAGACCAGAAAAGCAAAAACCGGATTGCCTACGTACATATGAAAAACATGGGAATGGGCGAGTACGAAGAGTTTGTCAAGGACATGACCCGCGACTGGTATAAAAAGGATGCCCTGATCCTGGATTTACGCTACAATACGGGGGGGAATGTCCACGACCTGGTCCTAAACTTCCTTTCCCGGAAGCCCTACCTGCAATGGAAGTACCGCGAAGGAGCGCTATCGCCGCAGCCCAACTTTGGGGTAGCCGACAAGCCCATCGTCCTGCTAATGAACGAGCAGTCGCTTTCGGATGCCGAAATGACCGCCGCGGGTTTTAAGGCCCTAAAACTTGGCAAGGTGATTGGCACCGAAACCTACCGCTGGATCATCTTTACGTCGGGCAAGGGACTGGTGGACGGCTCGTTTTACCGCCTGCCTTCGTGGGGGTGCTACACGCTGGATGGCAAAGACCTGGAAAAAGAAGGCGTAGCGCCTGATATTTTCGTAAAGCAGACATTCGTGGAAAGACTCAATGACGAGGATCCGCAACTCGACCGGGCCATTACTGAGCTTCTGAGCGACCTGAATAAGTAAAAAAAGAGGGCAGCTCCCTCACAGGCTGCCCTCACTAGTTTAAAAAGACGGATCCCTACTACAAGGTATCCACCATGGCAATAGTCTCCGCCATCAATATTTCTTTCTGCGATTTTACGTATTCTGCAATCCGCATCACCATTCCGCCTTTCGCCCATTCGGTAGAGCGCTCCGGCTGATTAGTCCATTCCTTTACGGCTACCAGGCGATACACATACTTCGTTGTCTCGCTGTTCAGGCGCAGATCAAAGTAGTCGTCCTTGTCCTGGTAATCCATGTGGCGGATGATCTTGTTAGGACCGGCGTTGTAAGCCGCGGCCACCATTGTCCAGTCTCCCAGCTCACGGTAGAGCCATTTCAGGTACTTGGCGGCGGCTTTGGTGGACTTAATCAGGTCTTTGCGTTCATCGATGGTATCATTCACTACCAAGCCCAGACCCTGGGCGGTGGCGGGCATCAGCTGCCAGTAGCCACCAGCCCCTTTGGGCGATAGTGCTGCCGATTTCATTCCACTCTCGATGTATGGCAAATATTTAAAATCGGAAGGAATTCCGTACCGTTTCAGGATGGGCTCAATCTGCTTGAGTTGTTTCCTGATGCGCGTTTTCGAACGTAAAAATGAGGGATGATCGTAAAATTGAATCGCTTGTTGGTAGCGCTTGGCTACGAGCGATTGATGCAGGGGCAGCGTATCTCCACAAAAGTCTACGTGAAGAAGGTGCGTGTCAAATTCGGTATCTACAACCACTTCCGAAGCAACTTCGGGGTTGGACGTCGTAACGACCGTGTGATTAAACGTAAACACCCCCAGCGACATAATTGATACTACAAGCAAGAAGACTCGTATCATACATGTTCAGGTTGGTTCTACATAATTTAATATTCAGCAAAGATAACGCAATTGGATATAAAAAATTTCAATTTTCAATAAAAATCTGATTTACAGGTATATGATTCGCCTTAAAATGGGATTAATTACATATTAATATTTATTTCAAATATTAATAAAGTACAAATAATAAAATTTTAAACGAGAGACGATTCACCAAAGAAAGGTCTGGAGAAAGAAGCTAAATCAATGAGAATGGCTGAAAATTTCGAAAAAGCTGGCCAGAGGGCTTGCCGGGACAAACAGTAGGCCTGAAAAAAACAGCAGAAAATCGGAGGGTTGAAAGAAATTTGTAAAACCGTACTATTATTTTCAGGTTTTAACGAATGCAAATATACAAAGATTGTACTATTCCAATAATATTTACCAAAAATAAGTACAATTTTTTCGTGAACGGTAAAAATATAGCCCTAACTATCAGCGTTCGTGGATGGTCGCCTCCCGATCGCGCAGGAATTTCCCCTGGCGTCTGGAGAACACAGCCCGAATTTCGGCCACAATAGAGAGAGCAATTTCTTCGGGCGTAATGGCCCCAATATCCAGCCCGACGGGCGCATAAATACGCTCCATAGCCTCTTCCGAAACAGAAGTACCTTCTTCAGAAAGCTCCCTGAATATTTTTTCGGATCTTATTTTGGGCCCCAGCATTCCTATGTAGGGCGCTGCCGATGAAAGGAGGGTAGGAAGATTTCTCTTATCGGTTTTATAGTCGTGCGACATCAGGATCACAGCCGTATAGGGATCAATCAACGCTTCGGGCGCAAACTCTTCCGGGGCCACTACCTGCTGCACCAGCGAGGTAACCTGCCAGTGGAGTTTCTGAGGATTGGCCACAATGGTAGCCCGCCAACCGGCCTCCTTGATGACTTTTGCCAGAGGAAACACATCGTATTGGTGCCCCATAAGCACTACGTGCAGTTCGGGGGGCAGGAACTCGGCAAAAATATCGATTTCACTACCATCACTCCGATTAAAGGACAGTCCCGCCGACTTACTCTGATGAATGACCTCCTGAACACCTTTTTCGATCTTGTCAATCAGGGATTCGTCCAAAAACACACCCAGACTTTTCCTGCCTTCGTACCGAATCATATGTCCGGCTTCCAGGCCGTTGAGCGGGCCATCCAACTGGGTTATGGTAAGCAGTACATTGGTTTTTCGATTGTCCGACACCACGCTTTTGAGCACAGCCATGGGGTTATTGGGGTCATTGGGCAGCACAGGGGCCAGCAATACGTCAATGATGCCGTTGCATCCCAGGCCAACCCCGATCTGATGGGCGTCATCTTCGGTGGTGTCGTAAGTGATGAGACTGGAGGCGGTTTTGGCAATCGCCAGCCGGGCCCGCTTCAAGGCATCGCCTTCCAGGCAGCCGCCGCTAATTCCCCCCACCCACACGCCATCGTCCATGACCAACATACGGGCGCCGGTGCGGCGATAGGAGGAGCCTTCTACCCGCACCACGGTAGCAAGGGCAGCGCGCGTAGTGTCATGATCCAGGGTATCGTAGGCTTTCAGAATCGACTTTATTTCTTTCATGGGTGTTCAAAAAATCAGAAAAATAAAGGTAATGGGGAAGTAGTGCTTGCACGTGGATAGCTATGACCACACTCCCACGGAAGAAATCCCGCCTTTCAAATGACGAAAAGAGTGGGTAGGCAGCGCCTCCGACAGAAACTCATACGCCTTCTGGCTTCGTACGCCCGACTGGCAGCAGAGTACCACTTCTGGGTAAGCGAGCAGCTCCGGCAGATGCTGAGCCAGCGTTTTGAGAGGCCAGTTGACTCCCCCGATATTAAAACGGCTGAATTCCTCCGGCTCCCGCACATCCACCAGCAGCGGCGGTGCGGGCTCTTGCAAGAGCTCTTCTAGCTCCTGAATCGTGACTTCTTCCAGCTCACCAAGGGGAATCGCGCAGGTAGTACCGTAGTCAGCCTGTAGGGATTTGAAGGTCCGAGATTCGGGCCGGGCCGAAAACTTATACGTGTTGAACGAAGCCCGTAGGGCATCGTAAACCAATATCTTTCCCGAAAGTACCTCCCCCAGACCCGTTATAAGTTTGATGGCTTCCATGGCCTGCAAAGAACCCACAATGCCGGGAAGAATACCCAATACCCCAATTTCGGCGCAGTTGGGTACTTCACCTTCGCCGGGGGGCGACGGATACAGGCAGCGGTAGGTGGGGCCGCCTTGGTAGTTGAACACACTTACCTGCCCTTCAAATTTGTAAATGGAGCCAAACACCAGCGGGATATCAAGCAGCACACAGGCATCATTAACCAGGTAGCGCGTGGGGAAGTTGTCGGAGCCATCTACTACCAGGTCATAGTTTTTGAGGATAGTCAGCGCGTTATCGCGATTCAGGCCCTCGGTATAGGTATGAATGCGAATGTAAGGATTTTGGCTTTGCAGGCGATCCGCGGCTGCTTCGGCTTTGGGACGGCCTACATCGTCCATCGTATAGAGTACCTGCCGATGCAGGTTACTGATCTCCACCCGATCAAAATCCATAATGCCGATGGTACCTACGCCCGCCGCCGCCAGATAGGTAAGCACCGGACAACCCAGGCCCCCAGCACCAATTACTAGCACCCGAGCCTCTTTCAGTTTCTGTTGCCCCTGGGGGCCTACTTCCGGTAAGGATAGCTGGCGTGCGTAGTAGTTTTGTTCAGAAGGCGAGAACATGCTTGCAGGTTTTTTGGTAAAAACATCAGATTTACCCAGACAGGGTACCTTATCTAACGCGAAACGTTTCCGGGAAGTTTGAACAATCGGGAAATTGACCGTCTAGTTAACTCAAAGTACCATCAGCCAAAATCAACCGCCACAATTTCGTGATCCGTAATAGCGGGCACGTCAAGCGTTATTTTGCCGTTCTTGTTTTCAAAAGCCGGTTTTTGGTCGCTCATCAGCAGCTTCACCCCTGCCACTTTTACCCCCTTTGGTACCGCAATACGTATCTTCGCCGCTACCGGAATCAGCTCCCGGAACGGCCCCTTCATCATCATGGGATTAGTAATATTTACCAGATGCACCGTCATGGAGGCCGCCTGCCGCCATACATTTATGTCCAATATTCCCGGTCCCGTTACGGTCACGATGGGCTCTTCGTCCAGCGCCCAGTTGACAACATTTCGAAGCAACCGACCGTGATCAACATTCAGCATTTTCCAGAAGGTGCGGTCCAGGTCACCGGGAATGTAGGCCACCCTGCCCTTGCCCGCTTGCCGCAGGTATACTTCGCGGGTATCGGTTTCGGCGATGCGGGGGTACACATCTTCCATCGGCAAATCGGGGTAGGTAGGAATGAGCGTAATGGGACTGGCGAAGGTAGTGGTGGGCTTCACATCCACCTGATAAATGGCATTGACAATGCGGGGCGTATCTTCCAGACCACGCAGAATCTGCTTACTGAGTCCGTTGGCTGGTTCGTGGCGAAGTTGCAGGTAGCTGTTCCGCATGGGGCCTGACACCTTTTTACTATATGACACCCCAAATAATTCGGCCAGTCCAAAATTGTCTCTGGGCTTGCCCTCTTCATCGTACAGCGAAGTTTCGAACGTAGCCACTACACTACCGCCATTATCCACAAAAGCCTGCAATTGCGCACACTGCGCATCGGACAAAGCGGCAATGTTGGGCAGGATCAAGAGCTTGAACCGTTTCAGATCGTCGGCCGACAGCAGGCGGTCATTCACCATGTCGAAGGGTATGCGGTTTTCGACCAGGGCGTGGTACATGCCGTCGAGATGGTCGCCGCTGCGCTGCTGCCAGGGCTGTCCGCCGTAGGTACGGTCGGTTTGTTCGGAATACACCACGCCTACCCGCGCCATGGGAGACGTGTTGCGCAGGTACTTTTCATTTTTATAGTAGCCCTCGTACAGGTCAGCCACGGCGTCCATCCACCTTTTGTCGTAGATCGTAGCTCCAAACTTCACGAAGCAGGGCCTCATGCCGTTGGCGGTACCCTCGGCTACCCAAATCCGGATCTCAGCGTCACTCTGCACGGAGTCTTTCCAGCGAAATTCCTCTTCCAGACCAATGCTGAATATACCAATCAGCGGTTTCAGGCCCAGAGTAGCACGTAGTTCTTTGGCCCCCTTGCCGTTAGTCCAGGGAGGAATAAGGCCAGAACGGGCCTGTTGATCGGCAAAAAAGAGGTCGGCTTCTTTGCCCGTTAGTACCTTGTCGGGAAATCCGTTGGGAATAAAGCGCGACTCGGGCCGTACTTTCCGAATACCATCGTCCCACAGGGCCCACAGTTCGCGCAGGCGTTTTATCGCGCCATTCGGTCCATTTGCGGTAGGTAGGGTCGAGCTTGTCGGCTTTTTGGGGCAATGTCAGGTTCGAAAAAGCTTTGAAATTGCGCTGACAGTGCTCGCAGTAGCAGATATCGTGGCCCGCCCAGCGGTTGGAGAAGATACCCTCAGGCTCAAATCGCTCCATGATTTCGGCGTTGACCTGCGGCATAAATTCAAAGTTATAGGGCCCGAACGCGCAGGTTACCCACAGGTCTGGATTGGCCCAGTGGCGGCGCTTCTGGCCATCGGCCGTCACGGCGATCCAGTCGGGATGCGCGTCGTAGACATTCTGCCGGGTGGCGTGCGGGTCGGTCCGGAGCATGATCTTCATCCCCAGTTTCCGGCAGCCCTCCACCAGGTAGCCGAGGGTATCGGTGTTGCCCATGAATTCGCTCCGGTGATGAAGCGGAACATCCGTAGGATAAAACGCCACCACGCCTCCCGCACTCAACAACGCCCCGTCGGCGTGTATCCGTTTGAAATAGCTGAGCCAGAAATCGGGGTCGTAGGTGGCGGGGTCTTTCTCCACAAAAGCCAGCTGCGCCCACCGCATGGGGCCATCGAGCCAGTAAGTTTCCGGGAGAACTGATGTATTTGGGCCGAAAAAGGAAGTGCGGGCCAGTAGCGGCGAGCCCGTTAGCGTAAGGGCTCCACCCAGGAGACCTGTATGTTTGATAAATTCTCTCCTTTCCATGGACGAAGGGTTGGCACTACCCGTGCTTTTTGCGAAATGACTATATCCACAAAAGAGGGAGTACTGGGAAGTATACCTTTCCTACGGGTAAAATCCCTGCTGCCGGAATGGGGCGTAGTATTTCTTGAATTTCATTTTCTAATCCGTGTCCCCTCATACCGAAATAAAATGTTACTTTTATTTTTAAATACATTGAGACCTACCATAGAAATTTACATGTGAGAATAAAGGTGTAAATAGCGTTACTGGGATGGGGTCAATGGTGAAACACTCCCACGGTGAAGAGGAACTTGAATTAAGATAAACTCGTTTATCAGGTGTCATTAAAGAAATTAGCTTTTTGCACGTTGTTTAGGTCTACTTTCCTGCCTGCTGTAATAACAAGTTTGTTTTGTAGTTCACTTGTTGAGTTTAATAAAACTGATATAGCAATGGGATCAATTTCAGGAATAGTAAAACTAGCAGTGATGGTGGCCCTAGCGTGGTGATCTTAGGCTAAGATTTTCACATAAGCAGTTAGTAGTGATCAAATGATAGCAAAGAGTTGATGTGTAGGGCAAATGGGGGTTCGATTCCCCCACACCACTCTTCCGCTCGCCGCTTTTGATCGTAAATCAATTCTTTCGTATACCACTGGTTGGGTGTTGTATCTACTCGCCTTTCAAACAAGGACACATGGCCGCGCTAGAACCCGTCACCGATTACAAATCGAGGCTTTCTGCCAAAACCAAAGCGTACTATTTCGTAAATTCAATCTTCCGATAAATGTCTTTCAATAAGACTGGCATGCCTTCGATTTCAATCGCTTCTTCGGCCTGGGAGAAATCCTGATTGAGCCAAATATTGGGGGTATCAGAACGCCGGTAGCTCGTTACGGCCATCTTTTTCTGATTGATGTAGAGGATCTGTTGCAGACTTTCCAGATGCTTGTACTCGGGCAATTTATCAGCCAAATCAAACTGAGCCGTGGATTTGGACAAGATCTCCACTACCACGTAAGGGTTCGTAATGATAGAGGTAGAGTTGGGCTTGAAGGCCGGTTGGCCCTTTACGACCATGACATCCGGCAGATAGTAGTCTCCTTCAAATTTTGGGATTTGAACACCGGCGTTACTTCCCAGTACCAAGATTGATTCATCGTTGGAAAAAATAGTTCTAAAAACGAAAATCAGATTAGAAACCAGAACTTCGTGCCAGAAAGAAGATAATCTTCACCGTTGTCGTGTCCTCACATACATAACACAAACGCCACTATACAACACACAATATCGCTTCACGGCTATACTAATTTTTGAACAAGACGTTACTGCTACTGAACTGAAAGGTACTTTCTTGCAAAAAATTACCCCTTATGAGTCAAAAAAGCATTTCTAAACATGCTAATTTACAGTTTACGCTACCTCAAAAAGCTCATTTTGAAACTGAATGACATTGTCAAAATCCTCGCTGTATTGATCTTTGAAATCGAACGATAAATACTTTTGTAATTCCTTCTTATTATCATAGAACTTGACCGTATTGATTAGAATTCTTTCTTCAACCGTCAATACTTCAAACAGCAGATCAACCATGGTATCTATTTTTCGGTATTCCTCCCATTCAACCATCGAAGGGGCACTCAAACCGAGGGTATAGGAATTTTTGACCAACCCCCTGAACGCGGGTGCTACGCCAATGGCATCTATGACTAA
>CAVYGM010000009.1:0-179212 GCA_963768025.1 uncultured Cytophagales bacterium | reverse complement strand
AGAAGGGAAGCACCGTCACCGTAATAGTATTGCTGGTTTTGTCGCCTATATTGGCTTTTAGCACATAGGTACCCGCAGTCGTAGCGGTAAATACCGAACTAGCCGATGAGGTCTCATTAGCCACGGCCCTGATCACATTGGCCGGAATGGACGCGGGTTGGTTCTCTTTGTACGTTATCTGAAGCAGGTTTTTTAAGATCCAACGTGGCTACTTACGGGGTAGCTCCACATCGGCTGGGTTATTAAGCCGGATAGAGGCAACGGAATTCTGGTAGACCTCCTCGGGCGATAGGTCAATGGGTTGGCAGGCAGCCAGAATCAGAGCCGGAGGACACTGAAGTAATATGCTTTTTTCATGAATAGCAAGATAGGGTACGGGCAGAGGTACTATCATATGCTGTATACGAATGATTTTAGAAAAGTGTTGCTTAGGAATTGTGGGTTCTGGATTAGAACGATGGGAAGGGACTTTTTGGTTCAGGAAGTATGAATTTTTGCATCGCTATCAGGGACTTGGCTGGTAATTCGTCTCCGTCAGAACTTATAACGCAGAGTCAGGTAGAGGAAGCAGGCTGCTGTAAGGGAGTAGTCCCCTCAGACTAGGGTGTTAGAAAAGGGACGTATTTGCGCTACATACAGGTACTTTCAGGCCATGAAAGCTCCAAAACCGCAGATCGGATCGCCGAAACGAATATACACCCACATGACTACCAAAGGCTTTGATCAGATAATAAGCCCGATGGATGACTTGGAAATATGTAAAACATGATCTAGCTTGTACGCAAATCCGTCAATTTTACCATGCGGGGGCGAAACTGCACCGGCTGACCGAAAATAGGGTTAATTGGTAACCTGGGCAAAGAGCGCAGCGGCGCCCTGACCTACAACCTTTAGAGGAAAATATAAAGCGTGGCTATTCATTGGCTACTACTGAAATATTTCAGAGATTCGAAAGGAGAGAGTCATTCTAACACCGAATGGCACAGCGTGGTTTTGCGGCGTACTTTGGCCGACTTAGCCGCCAAGTACCTGAAAAAAGTATGTATGATCTATCTGGAAGGAAAAATCAAGACCCGCTCGTACGATGACAAAGAGGGAAACAAGCGTTATGTTACAAGAGATTATTGGTGAGACAGCTTTATCATGTTAGACAAACCCGACCAACTACATCCATAACTGAAATAAACGCAACTAGTTGCATTTGTACAAATGTAAGCTGTAATTTTTAAACATATCACCTTATGCAAATAGACAACGAGAGAAAGATAGCTTCTATTTAATGGTTGACTCTCTAAAAAAATGTAGAAGAGCCAATCTTTCTGATATAAATGATGATGAGGACATTATAGAGGAATTATATGTTGACCCATTAGACAATGATTTTGCTAAAATCTTGTCTAAGACCTAATACTACAATTTTAATTGGCAGAAAAGGGACTGGAAAATCTACTATTATAGCAAGATTGCAACATGATGTAAGAAAGGAAAACGATAAACTATCACTATATATTGATGTCAAAACAATTTTTGAACAGTCAAAAAGTTTGCCTACTTACGACGCAACCCAATACAGAAATCTAATTACAGAAAGTGACCTTCAAAAATACCTAGTAAATAAAAATTTTTTAAAGCAAATAATTGAACAAATAAAGGAAGAAGTAAAAACCAACACCTTAAAGTTTTTCTTCGCTAAAATTTCAAAAATATTTGGTCCTGATAAAAAAGAATTTGAAGTAGAACTTGAAAATATATTTAACGAAATTGAAAAGAATGAGTTTATAGATATTCAAATCCTCAAAGAAAAAAATATTAATCAAGCTAATAACAGTTCCGGGGAATTGAATAAATCGCAAAATACTTCGGGCGAATTAAATTTATCGCCAAAAGAATTGGCAGTTAAAATATCTGCAGGTGAAAGTAGCTCACAAAAAAATGCAATTAGCAAAAATACTCAGGAACAATACTCAGAGATTCTTCTTAAATGCTTTAACCCTACATTAATTTTCACAAGTATAAAAAGGTTATTATCAAAAATCGGAATCAAATATATATTTATTTGCCTTGACGATTTTTCTGAAATTGAAGAACCCGCAATGAAAGTTTTTGTTGATACAATTGTTAGTCCATTAAATAATTGGTCGGATGAATATTTCAAATTTAAAATTGCTGCTTATCCAGGTAGAATCTATTTGGGCGACATAGACCCTCAAAAAGTCGAGCAAATAAAACTTGATTATTATGATTTGTACCAAGCCAGAAAAGTGACAGATATTCAGTTTGAAGCTCGAAAGAAGTGTCAAAAAACTGATAACAAGGCGTATAAACTATTTTTGCAAAAGAGACCCTGATTACTTTTTTGACATTTCCAAGAATTCGATGGATGATTACTATCTAATTTATTGTTTGAAATAACTTCTAGTGTTCCAAGAAATGTTGGATGGATTTTGTGGTACGCTTTTTCAACAGCATTTCTAAAGACCAAAAGATAACATTAAGAGATTTGGACCTTGCTTCGGAAAGATATTTTAATGATTCAATAAATCCATACTTCTCTCAAAATAAGTTTATGAGAGAACCTTTTAACATTAAGATAGAGAAATATCATTTAAACGAACTTCTAAATACAATAATAACCCTTTCTAAAAATAATAAAAGAGAAATAGGTTTTTTAGATTCAAAAATATTTCAAGCTGATAAAGCTAAACCACCAACAAGTCATTTCTATATAGATAAAGACTTGGAAGAATTACTTTCATCGTTGGAGTTGCATTTCTTCATTACGAAATATAATGAACAGAAAGACCAAGACAGCTCAAAATTGATGAGCTTCTTCTCGTTAAACTATGGTCTATGTATTAAAGATGATCTTTTCTATGGTCGTGGAAGTGATAGAAAGTATGTAATTCAAAGACGTTTTAATTATTCTGATTCGATAAGAAAATATCTTTCTTCAGCCAAACAGTTAAAATGTGACAATTGTGGGAAAACCTATCCTTATGAAGTGCTTGATAAACTGCAACTTTTTGATATGCTCTGCCCAACCTGTAAAAAAGGAACTTGTAGCATTGAACATGTTTCGGTTCATTTACCTGCGGTCAATGAACAAATACAAATTGCTGAATTTGACCTTTCATTTCTAAATTCGCTGAAAATTGAACAGCCACAATACGCATCTGGTTTGGCACAAGAACTGGATTGCACTTATCAGAAAGTGTCAAGGCGCTCTATTAAATTGAAAGAATTGGGACTTATTGCAACTGAAAGAAAAACTTTAGATTCAACTAAGGGAGAAAGGACGTACTATGACCTAACTGATAAAGCAAATGAGACTTATTTCAAGGAATAAAACTACAGCTTACAGGGATTTTGTATTCCGTGGCCTGTGTCTCCACGGGCCTACCGTTACATGGTAAACGGGGCCTGAATGCCCCTATTGTACAGGGTCTTCCGAAAGGAGACTGCGTACTGAAAATAAAAGGCCGTCCGGGCGGACGATCCCGTTTAACGGCCCGAAGACAAAATACAACTTTTCAAAATACATTCCCCTACGAGAAAAGCAGTAACGTCCATTATCCTGACGGCTATCATGAGGACACAGATCCTGGTTAAAGCACTGCCAGGAAGACAAAACGCCTGCGCAGAGTCATGCCACGGTGAACAGTACCGACCGAGGAGTAGGCAATTGCTATTCTAAAAAATAAAAAAAGCCCTTTCTACACTCCACTAGCAACGAACCTTCTATTTTTGTGGAATGTACAAACGTCTCCTTCTGCCAATTCTTTTTTTCTTCGATGCCGAGCAGGTGCATCACTGGGTATGCGATGTACTCCGGTTTGCGTACCAGCTGCCTTTCGTACCCGGTCTTTTGAAAAAACTATATGTATACGAACACCCTTCCCTGGTCCGGGAGGTAGCGGGCCTCCGGTTCAAAAACCCCGTGGGACTAGCCGCAGGCTTCGACAAAAACGCCGAAATGGTGGATGAGTTGGCCGCGCTGGGTTTTGGCTACGTAGAAATAGGTACCGTAACGCCCCGCCCCCAACCCGGCAATGACCGCCCCCGGCTGTTTCGCCTGAAATCGGACAAGGGGTTGATCAACCGCATGGGCTTCAATAACAAGGGGGCCGCGGTGGCGGCGGCCAAACTGCGCAGCCGCAAGTCGGATATACTGGTGGGAGGGAACATTGGCAAGAACAAAGATACCCCCAACGAACGGGCTCTCGACGATTACATCAGCTGCTTTCAGGACCTGTACGAGGTGGTAGACTACTTCGTGGTGAATGTGAGCTCGCCCAACACGCCCGGTCTGCGCGAGTTGCAGGAGAAGGAACCCCTCTCCCACTTGCTGCGGGAATTGCAGAAAATCAACGGGTATAAGCCAAAACCAAAGCCGATTTTCCTGAAAATTGCCCCCGACCTTAACCACAGCCAACTGGATGACATTATTGATATAGTGAAGTTGACGGGCATCGCCGGGGTCATTGCCACCAATACTACCATTGGCCGAAAAGGATTGGCTACGTCGGAGGCTGAATTGGAGAAAATCGGGGCCGGAGGACTAAGCGGCCAACCGCTCAAATACCGCTCAACGGAAGTTATTCGTTATCTTTGCGAGAAATCGGGGAATGCATTTCCGGTTTTAGGAGTAGGTGGCATAGCCTCCCCTTCCGATGCCCGTACCAAACTTGACGCCGGAGCCGCCCTGTTACAAGTTTATACCGGCTTTATCTACGAAGGCCCCGCCCTCGCCCGGCAAATTTGTAAATCATTGGTTTCGCAAACACAAAATGGTTTTTGATCCGGGATAATAATAATCCATGTTCAGTAAGGTTTTGCTGCAACATATCTATATAATACCAGTTCATTCTTTGGTGTATCCTACTGAAAACGGCCTGAATATAGACCACTAATACTACACACATGACTGTCCTTATGGCTGATAAACCGCGTCGGGGAAATACATATCGAACAAAAAATACCCAACCAGAAAGCCAACCTTCACGCCAGTTTACAATCGACTGGACGGCCATCACGACCAGCCCCAAGAATATTCTTGTGGCGGGGGCCATCCTGATGGTGGTGAGCGTGCTGATGGAAGTTTCTTTCGTCTCCTACCTTTTTACGGGCCTGGCCGATCAGAGCGAAGTAAACGCGCTAGGGTACCAACCCATCCGGCAAATAGGGGCCCATACACGCAATTTTCTCGGAGTAGTGGGTGCTATACTCGCCCAGTTTTTCGTATACCGTTGGTTTGGAATCGCCTCTTTGGCCATTCCCCTTATTCCCTTTTTGGCCGGGTGGCGGCTCTTTTTCAAATATGATCTTTTGAATCTTGGTCGCACCACGCAGGAAGTTATCTTTTATACCTTGTGGGTCAGTACGCTGATGGGCTACATCGTGATGATGAGTGACAACGCCCCGGACCTTAGCTTCCTGCCGGGTGGATTTGGGTACTATGTCAATGACCTGGTCAGAAATCTGCTGGGGTATGGGAGTATAATTTTCATTGTGGTGGTGCTGTTCTGCTTTGTTGTTTACTCCTACAACGTGGATCCCGTGGAGCAGTGGAAAGCCCGCCAAACCCGCAAGCCCCGCTTTAAGAGCATTCATACGGATCCGTCGGAAGAAATTCCTGAATACGAGGCTAAGGCTGAACCCAAAGCCAAATTTTCGCCCATGGGCGGTACCTACGACGACGAGCCAACCGATCTTGTAGAGGTGGACGAAGATCCAATGGAGGACGAAGAAGACGAGGAAGTGACGGCTGAGTTTATCCCCGAGCCTGAACCAAAACTGGAACTGGAAGTAGCCGACAGCGCACCCTTCATAGCCCCACTCGAAGAAACGGACGATGAGGATGTGAGCGATGAGGTACTGCGTAATTTTGGCCAGTACGACCCCACGCTCGACCTTCCCTCCTACCAGTTTCCGACGTTGGAGCTTTTGAACGAAACAAATGACAATGCGCACGAGAAGGTATCCCACGACGAACTCGAAAGCAATAAGGAGCGCATCGTGGACACCTTGGGTAGCTATGGAATCAATATTTCCAAGATCAAAGCTACCATTGGACCCACCGTAACCCTGTATGAGATTGTGCCCGAAGCGGGAGTGAGGATCTCGAAAATCCAAAACCTCGAAAAAGACATCGCCCTGAGCCTGGCCGCCCTGGGCATCCGGATCATCGCGCCTATGCCAGGGCGGGGTACCATTGGCATCGAAGTACCCAACAAGAACCGGGAGACGGTATTTATCCGCACCGTACTGGGCAGCGAGCGTTTCCAGAAATCCAATTATGACCTACCGGTGGTACTGGGTAAAACCGTGTCCAACGAAATTTTCATCGCCGACCTTACCAAGATGCCCCACTTGCTGATGGCAGGGGCTACCGGTCAGGGAAAGTCGGTGGGCCTGAACGTAATCCTGGCTTCCCTGATTTATAAAAAGCACCCGGCTCAGCTCAAATTCGTGCTCGTGGATCCCAAAAAGGTGGAGCTAACCCTGTTTAACAAGCTGGAGCGGCACTACCTGGCCAAGCTTCCCAACAGCGAAGAAGCTATCATTACGGACACTAAGAAGGTGATTTATACGCTGAATTCGCTCTGCATCGAAATGGACAGCCGCTATGATCTGCTCAAAGAAGCCACCGCCCGTAACCTGAAAGAGTACAACACCAAATTTATCCAACGTCGGCTGAACCCTGAAAAAGGCCACCGTTTTTTGCCCTACATCGTACTGGTGATCGACGAGCTGGCCGACCTGATGATGACCGCCGGCAAGGAAGTCGAAACGCCCATTGCGCGTTTGGCCCAGCTGGCCCGGGCCGTGGGGATTCACCTGGTGGTAGCTACCCAGCGGCCTTCGGTGAAGGTCATCACGGGTCTGATCAAGGCCAACTTCCCCGCTCGATTGTCGTTCCGCGTGACGTCCAGTATCGACTCCCGTACCATTCTGGATGCCGGAGGGGCCGAGCAACTTGTGGGGCAGGGTGACATGTTGCTGGCGGTCAATTCGGAAATCGTGCGCCTGCAATGCCCCTACATCGATACGCGTGAGATTGAAGATGTCTGCGATTTTATCGGCAGTCAGCGTGGCTATGAATCCGCCTACGCCCTGCCCGAATACGAAGGCGAAGATGGCGGTGAAGGACGCAACGAACTGGATACCGAGGATTTTGACGCCCTCCTTACTGATGCCGCCCGTCTGGTGGTGACGCATCAGCAGGGAAGTACCTCCCTGATTCAACGCAAAATGAAACTGGGCTACAACCGCGCCGGGCGCATCATGGATCAATTGGAAATTTCGGGCATTGTGGGTCCTTTCACCGGAAGTAAAGCACGCGATGTATTGTTTCACGATTTGGAAAGTCTCGATCAACACTTGAAAAGCATGGGGGTTAGTTAACAGCAACGGCCTGGTGCGGCTTTTTTGGGTAGAATGTTGGCCAGGGGAACGTCCGCTAATCCGGCTGCGTTAAACCTACTACTACAAAATACCTCTAACCCACATGACAGTCTTAATTTTTTGGGGCTGTATTTGTTCAAATGAATCGTACTAATTCTTTACCCATGATGAAAAAAAACATAAATGCAGTTGTGGTACTCCTGGCCATACTTTTTGTAAGTACAGCTGCTCCCCTGCTGGCTCAAAATGACAAAAGGGCAGCCGCTATCCTGGACGCTATGAGTGCCAAATACAAAGATCTAAAATCCTACAAGGCTACTTTCTCGTACAATCCGGAAGGAGGGCGTGCCATGAAGGGCGATGCCACGGTAAAGGGTGAGAAGTTTCGCCTGAAACTGGCGGGGCAGGAAATATTCAACGATGGCAAAATTATGGCCACCTACATTAAGGAAACCAACGAAGTTAACATACAGGATTATGATCCTGCCGAAATCGGCGACCTGAACCCAACCCAGATATACACTGCCTACAAAAAGGGCTACCGGTATTCGTTTGCGAAGGAAAGTAAGGAGGGCGGCCTAACCTACGAGACGGTTCAACTGATACCGACCACCCAGTACAGCAAAGTGACCAAGGTACTGATCAAAGTAAATAAGGCCGATAAATCCATCAAAAGTTGGGATATACTGATGGGCAATGGGCAGCATGTAGTGTACAAGGTGGATAGCTTTCAGCCGAATGTGACGGTGGCGGACAATTTTTTCACCTTCAACGCCAAGTTATACCCAGGTGTGGAGGTTGTGGATCTTCGCTAAAAAAGAACACCTAGGTAACAAAATCGGTCGGCCCTTTCAGGGAGCCGACCGATTTTGTGTATATGCCTCATACAGGAAGCATTCCTCTTATACCGCTACGTTTACGATCTGTTCCAATATAAACCTCCCGTCGGCATTTCCTAATGCCTCGTCGGAAGCCCGCTCGGGGTGGGGCATCATGCCGAAAACATTGAAGGTGGAGTTGGTGATGCCGGCGATATTTTCAATACTGCCGTTGGCGTTGGTTTCGTCGGTGATATTTCCCTCAGCATCGCAATACCGAAACAGTACCTGGTCGTTGTCATTCAGTTTTTTTAGCCCGTCCGCATCGGTAAAATACCGTCCGTCGCCGTGGGCAATCGGAATCGTCAGCGGACGACGATCCAGCGCGGCGGTTAGCAGGGCCGTTTTACTTTGGGGCATCAGGTGTATGTTCCGACAAATGTATTTTTGGGAAAGGTTGCGTAACAGCACTCCCGGCAGCAAACCTGCCTCTACCAGAATCTGAAAGCCATTGCAAATTCCCATTACGTAGCCTCCCCGGTTCGCGTGATCGATCACCTCGTTCATAATGGGCGAGAAGCGGGCAATGGCCCCCGTGCGCAGATAGTCGCCATACGAAAATCCACCCGGCAGGATCACAAAATCACACCCCTGCAAGCTGTGGTCTTTGTGCCACAATTTTACCACTTCCTGCCCCAAGTTGTGCTGAAGAGTAAAAACAGTATCGTCGTCGCAATTAGAACCCGGAAATACTACTACACCAAATTTCATACTATTTTAGGAATATAATTTAGAGTCGTTTAAACCACAAAGATAGTGTTTTCAACGATTGAAAGGCCGATTCTCACGCAAACAATCCCTGCGGAGGGGAACAATCCTGATGGGCTCGCGTTAGTATTAGGGTAGAAGTATGTACTATCAATACCCAATTTATTCTTTATGTTGATTCAAATTAATGATTTTGTGGCCCTGTCCGGTGCTAAACTTACGACCTGGTACCAGGCAGCGGTCGCCCATATTCCCAACTTTATCCTAGCCATTGCTCTCCTGTTTCTTTTTGGTTTTATATCCCGTTTTACCCGCAAGTTCGTTTCCGGAGTTATGGGCAAAATATCGAATAATGTGGCTCTGGTAGCCATGGTGTCTACCCTAAGCCGGCTGTTTGTTTTCGCCCTGGGCCTCTTTTGTGCTCTAAGCATACTGGGCCTCGACAAAACCGTGACTTCCCTGCTGGCGGGTGCTGGTGTAGTGGCGCTGGCCATCGGTTTCGCTTTTCAAGACCTGACGGCTAACTTTATTTCGGGTACCTTCATTACGTTGCAACGCCCCATTCAGGTCGGCGATGTGGTAGAAACTAACAGCTTTTTTGGTAAGGTTAAATCTATAAATTTGCGTTCGGTCATTATTGATAATTTTTCGGGGCAGGAAATCGAAATCCCCAGCAAAGATATTTTTCAAAATCCCATCACCAATTTCTCGAAGTCGGGAGAAAGGCGCATTCAGATTGACTGCGGGGTAGCCTACACGGACGACCTGCAGCGCGTGCAGGATCTGGCTGTGCAGGCGATCGAAAGACTTAATTTTGTCCGGGACGACAAGCCCGTCGAATTGCACTTTACGGAGTTTGGCGATAGCAGCATTAATTTTCTGATGTGGTTCTGGATTCGGCAGGAGATTGCCGGGCCTCCCCTGGCCAAAAGCGAAGCCATCAAAGCCATCAAGAGGACATTCGACAAGCACGAAATCACCATTCCATTCCCAATCCGCACCCTGGAATTTACCCCAACTGCTAACAATGTGGAGGTATCGATGCTCAATGGAAGAGAGAATTAAATTCTGAATTAAGCCTAACAAAACAGCCCGGCTCGGAAAATTTCCGAGCCGGGCTGTTTTTATATAGGAGTGAATGCAAAATCTAGTATTCTCTCATTCCATCAATCACTCACAGCGCGGGCTGCCCCGTCAAAATTGATTAATACCGGTATGTCTCAGGCTTGAACGGTCCTTCATAGGTTACGCCGATGTATTCTGCCTGATCGGGGTCCAGCCTATCCAGCTTGGCACCTACGTGATCCAGGTGTAGCATCGCTACTTTCTCATCCAGTACCTTAGGAAGTACGTATACTTTCTTCTCGTAGTTGTCCGAATTATTCCAAAGCTCAATCTGGGCCAGGGTTTGGTTGGAAAACGAGCAGGACATCACAAAAGACGGGTGGCCCATGGCGCATCCCAGGTTCACCAGACGGCCTTCGGCCAGTACGATGATGTCTTTGCCTTCGATGGTATACATATCCACCTGAGGCTTGATAACGGATTTCGTATCTCCATACGTCTTGTTCAACCACGCCATGTCAATCTCATTGTCGAAGTGGCCAATGTTACATACAATCGCCTTATCGCGCATTTTGAGGAAGTGACGCTCGGTGATGATGCGGAGGTTTCCGGTAGCCGTTACGAAGATGTTGGCACGAGTGGCGGCCTCATCCATGGTAACTACTTCGAAACCGTCCATAGCCGCCTGAAGGGCGCAGATGGGGTCGATTTCGGTAACAAGTACCCGGCAACCAACACCGCGAAGCGATTCGGCTGATCCTTTTCCTACGTCACCGTAGCCGGCAACTACGGCCACTTTTCCGGCCATCATCAGGTCCGTAGCACGACGGATCGCGTCTACCAGTGACTCGCGGCAACCGTACTTATTGTCAAACTTCGACTTCGTTACGGAGTCGTTTACGTTGATGGCGGGTAGGTGAAGCGTACCTTTCTTCATAGCGCTCGTACAAGCGGTGTACGCCCGTAGTGGTTTCTTCGGAAAGCCCTTTGATGCCAGCGATCAACTCGGGGTATTCGTCAAACACCATGTTGGTCAGGTCACCACCGTCGTCCAGAATCATGTTCAAGGGGCTCTGCGTCTTCACCGAAAAACAGCGTCTGCTCGATGCACCAGTTGAATTCCTCCTCGTTCATACCTTTCCAGGCATATACAGGGATACCCGCCGCCGCGATAGCCGCCGCTGCGTGATCCTGCGTAGAGAAAATATTACACGACGACCAGGTTACCTCCGCACCCAGGGCCGTCAGAGTTTCGATCAGCACGGCAGTTTGGATCGTCATGTGCAGGCAGCCCGCTATGCGGGCGCCTTTCAGGGGCTGCGTAGGACCATACTCCTCGCGGATTCTCATCAAGCCGGGCATTTCGGCCTCGGCCAGTGTAATTTCCTTCCGGCCCCAGTCGGCCAGGTAATGTCTTTTACTTTGTACGGTACGTACGTTTGAGTTGATCGTTGACATATTTTTTTATTTGGTTTTTTATCTTGATAAAGTACAAATTTACAACCAAAAACTCTTTTTTAGAAGAATGCTAGATTAAAATTGTCGTTTGCTTGAAAAAATTAGATTTTTTATCTAAATAAATGACACTTTGCCCAAATAAGCAGAAATAATATGAATCCTGGTTGCCCTGGAAAGATAATTTGTCTGGCATAAAATAAGAGCTCGATTTTTACGCCAACTCAATTTCCTCCGCCTCGTGCGCAATGCGTTCAATGTTCTTCATTCGCTCGTAATTCTTGGGGCGTGAGAGGTAGGTATACATGGCCGGAATCACGTAGAGGGTGAGGATGAGTGAAAACAACAACCCTCCCATGATCACAATCCCCATGGACATGCGGCTGCGCCCCGCCGAACCCAGCGCCAGCGCAATCGGCATAGCCCCCAGCACGGTAGCCAGGCTTGTCATCAGAATAGGACGAAAGCGGAGCGTGGCGGCTTCGCGCGCCGCTTCCATCTTGCTCATGCCTTTTTCGCGCAGCTGATTCGCAAACTCCACGATTAGGATTCCATTCTTAGTGACCAGTCCGATGAGCATGATCATGCCTATCTGACTAAAAATATTGAGGGTTTGGTCAAAAAACCACAGCGAAAACATGGCTCCACCGATGGCCAGTGGCACCGTGAGCATGATGATAAAGGGGTCTACGAAGCTTTCAAACTGAGCCGCCAGAATAAAATAGATCAGAACCAGAGCCAGAAAAAACGAGAACAGCGTGTTGGACGAGCTCTCGGCGAAGTCGCGCGAAGAGCCGCTCAGCTGCGTTTGGATAGCCTCGTCGTTCAGCTTGTCGCGGGCGGCATCCATTACCGCTATCCCGTCCCCGATGGTTTTGCCAGGAGCCAGGGAGGCCTGAACCGTGGCGCTCATGTAGCGGTTGAAGTGGAACAACTGCGGCGGACTGCTTTCCTCGTTGGCTCTTACAATGTTGTCGAGTTGGACCAACTGCCCCTGCGCGTTTTTCACGAACATACTTTTCAGATCCAGGGGTTCGTCGCGGTTGGCGCGGTCGTACTGTCCGATTACCTGGTACTGCCGGCCATTCATGGTAAAGTAGCCGAAGCGCTGCCCGGCGAAGGCCAGCTGCATGGTTTGGGCTACGTCGGCCACCGACACCCCCACGGCCTTGGCTTTTTCACGATCGATAGCAAATCTCCAGCTCCGGTTTGCTGAATTTAAGATTTACGTCGGTGACCGCAAAAGTGGGATCATCGGCGATTTCTTCCATGAATTTGGGAACGTACTCGCGGAGCTTCTCAAAATCGGGGGCCTGAATTACGTACTGAACCGGCAGACCTCCCCGGGAATCGACGGCGATGGTCTGCTGCTGTACCACAAACGACTTCGCGTTGGGCATGTTTTTGAGGCGCTTGGTAATCCAGTCGGCGATTTGCTGCTGACTCATGTCCCGCTCCTTCTTATCTACCAGCGCGATCCGGCCGTTGCCGTTGTTGGACGCCCCCAAGCCCGAATTCCCCGGTGAAGTCACCAGCATAATGCCCTTTTTACCGGGCATGGAATCCGACAGCATTTGCCCTACCTCCTGAACGTAGTTGTCCATAAACTCATAGGATGATCCTTCGGGGGTAGTCATCGAGAGGCGAAACCAGTTGCGGTCGTCGAGGGGAGCAAGCTCCGACTGGAGATTTTTGCCAAAGTACCACACCATGCCCAGCGTGAGCAGGATGAGGGGCAAAGCTACCCAACGTACGTTCAGGAAGTTGCCTAGGGCCCGGCCATAGCCGTTGGTCAGTTTTTCGTAAAAGGGCTCCGTGGCGGTATAAAACCAGCCACGTTTCTGGTTTTTACGGGTCAGGTAGGCGTTTAGCATCGGGGTAAGGGTGAGGGATACAAAGGCGGAAATAAGGACCGCCGCCGAAATCACAATCCCGAATTCCCGGAATAACTTACCTACAAATCCTTCCATAAAAATAACCGGCAGAAATACAGACGCCAGCGTAATGGAGGTAGACAACACGGCGAAAATAATCTCATTGGAGCCTTTGATGGCAGCCTCAATGGGGCTCATGCCTTCTTCGATTTTCTTGAAGATATTTTCCGTCACCACGATCCCATCATCCACCACCAGTCCCGTCGCTAGTACAATGGCCAGCAAGGTGAGTACATTGACCGAAAAGCCCATGAGGTACATGATAAAGAAAGTACCGATCAGCGAAACAGGTATGTCAATGAGGGGCCGTATGGCCACCACCCAATCCCGGAAAAACAGGAAAATAATAATGATTACCAATCCAATCGCAATCAGAAGGGTTTCGCCCACTTCCTCAATGGAACGCTTGACAAAAATGGTGTTGTCAATGAGCGTATCCAGCGTGTAATCTTTGGGTAGTCCCTTTTTTATGTCGGCCATCCGGCGGTTTACCTCGTCGGCAATCTCAATGTAATTGGAGCCCGGCATGGGTGTGATGGCCAGGCCAATCATGGGTACGTTGTCGAGCCGTAGAATGGTCTCTTCATTTTCCGGGCCCAGCATGGCGTGGCCAATATCCTTTAAGTGAACGGTTTGTGTGGCCGTATTGGCTACGATCAGATCGTTAAAGTCCTCTTCCGTGCGGAACCGACCAATGGTTTTCACCGTCAGCTCGGTGGTATTTCCGGCGATTTTCCCGCTGGGTAGCTCCACATTTTCCCGATCCAGCGCCCGCTTTACATCCTGGGTAGTGATGCCCAGCGAAGCCATTTTGGCCGGGTCCATCCAAATCCGCATGGCGTAGCGTTTCTGGCCGAAGATGCGAATATCGCTCACGCCATCAATGGTTTGCAGGCGCTGGGCGATCACGTTCTCGGCGTAGTCGCTCACTTCGAGGTGGGAGCGGGTGGAACTCTGGAATGTAAGGACCATGATGGGCTCGGAGTTGGCATCGGCCTTACTCACAATGGGCGGGCCGTCGATATCCAGAGGCAGGCTCCGGACCGAAGAAGCAACTTTGTCGCGCACGTCGTTGGCGGCACGTTCCATGTTGGCCCCAATGTCAAACTCCACCGTTATCTGGCTGACGTCCCTGGCTACTTATGGAAGTGATAGACTTTATACCTTCAATGCTGTTGATCTGCTTTTCGAGGGGCTCGGTGATCTGCGACTCGATGATGTCGGCATTGGCACCCGTATAGCTGGTTCGGATGGATACCACCGGAGGATCAATGGAGGGAAATTCCCGCATGCCCAGATACTTGAACCCCAAAAAGCCAAACAGAATGATGAGCAGGTTCATCACAATGGCCAGTACCGGGCGTTTGATAGATAGCGTTGAAATACTCATTACACAGGGTCTTCAGAATGTTTATATTACTCAATTTTTCACTTTAACCACCGCATCCCATTTCAGAGCCATGATACCCGTCACGATCAGGGAGTCTGCCTTCGCCTAAGCCCGTCCGTAATCTGAATCCGCTGATCGGTTCGCAGGCCGGTGGTAACGATACTTCCTGGGCTCTTCCGTTTTTTATAACAAATACCTTCTTCCCTTTCAGCACGGGCACGATGGCATCGGTCGGGATCATGATCGCGCTGGTATTTTGACTCAGGTCTACCTGTACTTTTACAAACATACCCGGCACGAATATCCGCCCCGGATTCTGCATGACCGCCCTCACCCGCTGCGTGCGCAGGTTGTCGTCTACTTTGGGGTCGAGCGCTATTACCCGCGCCGAATAGCGGGCGTCGTCCGCGTCCAGGCTCAGCTGCACGGTACTCCCCAGGCGAATGACCCGTGAGTACTTTTCTGGAATGGTAAAATCAATTTTGACCGGATTTGTTTGCACCAGCGTCACCACCGGGGTACCCGGCGACAGGTAGGCTCCCTCACTGATGCTTTTCAGGCCCACTACTCCACTGAAGGGGGCTCGGATTTCGGTTTTTTCCAACTGAGCCAGGATCATGTCCTTATCCGCTTCCAGGGTGCGTACGTTGTTGATCGCTATCTCGTACTCCTCCTTGCTTATGGCCTCAATGGCCAGCAGTTTTTTCTGGCGCTGTTCAATACTCCTGGTAAGAGCCGTATTAAATTCCAGCTTGGCCATTTGGGCCTGTAAATCTTTATCGTTGATTTTGGCAATAAGCTGTCCTTTGCCGACGGTTGCACCTTCCCGTAGGTTGAGCCTGATCAGCCGGCCGGCGATCTCCGCTTTCAATTCTACTTCCTCATTGGGTACCACCGTACCAGAAGCATACAATACGTTATCCACTCGCTCGTTACGGGCCAGGTACACCTCTACGGGTACCGCTCCCCCCCCGGCTGCCTTTCCTGGTTTTGAACCCCCTTCGGACTTGGCATTCCCTTTTTCTTCCTTGCCGTTTGAGGAGGAAGGAAATACGAAAAGTTTGCCAAGCACAAGGATCAGTATAATTCCTCCTAGAATAAGAATGGGACGCATTGTTGACGTATTGAAATAAAATAAAAACCAGTTAACCTTGATATAATACAAATACGCCACTAGTATCCATAAAGTTGCGCACCTACGGGTACTATTGTCTGTATCGGTTTGTAAAACTATAAAAAACAGGAGTATGTATTGCTCTACTCTACCAAATACCAACTAATTGTTTTGACAATTTTATATTTTCCCAAATTCTCAAACTATATATAGTTCAAATACGCGGAACAGTTACTTTGGCTGGAGCCCGCCCCGATACAGCAGAGGCGGAGCAACCCGTGGGTTACTCCGCCTCTGCTGTATCGGGGTAGTGATTGACTTATTCTTCTATTTCGCTTTCTTCGGCTTCTACCAAAGCCACCATTTCGGGGAGTTTGGGAGTACGGATTTCCTTCCGTTTATTCTTAAATTTTTTCACTTGAATTTTCAACGTTTCGACCGCCAAATCAGTAGCTTCTTCAAAGGTAGTGCCTTGTTCTTTTACGAACATGGTTCCTCCCGGCACGTACAGTTTTACTTCGAGAAGCTTTGTGTGAACTTTATTCGTTTCATTTCCGTCCAGTTTCAGGAACACTTCTCCACTCGTAATACGGTCATAGAACGTATCCAGTTTATCCATCTTTTGCTGGATAAAGGCCAACAAACTAGCGTCGGCATCGAAATGGATTGCTTGCATTTGCAGTCTCATAAGCACTGTTGTTTAAGGTAAAACATATATCCTACTCGTTCTTCGGCCAGAAGTCCGGGGATAAAATAGCGGTTCGGTCTATAAAAAAAATAGTCCGAACCGCTAATCGTCCCGGTTTTGACCGGATGACGAATCGGTAAAATAAATGAAGTAAATATTTGTGAGAATGTCAAGGACGACCGTCAGGTTTTTTTTCCTACTCCCTCCTTTTTTTGCCTCATCCGGCTCTAAACTTCCTCCAAAAGTGTCCGGAATGATACGTAGCGATCCTTGTAGCGGGCATGGTGTTTTTGCTGCAAATCAGCCTGGTACCCCTTTTCGTAAGCCACAAAATCTTCCATGGTCCTGAAAGTAAACTGAACGGAATAGGTCGTGCCTTCATTTTCGACTTCGGTCAGCAGCCTCAGCATTTTGTGGGCTACGGGTAGTCCGGTTGCCAGTACCTCCGGAATGTGCACGGTTTTCATCCACTCCATCCACTCTTGTTCAGCCATCCGGCTGATGTTGACTGTAATATTGTATAGAATCATGATTGGGCTGTCGGCAAACAGCACGGGGCTGCCGGCCTTTTTACGTTGGTTAAACAAGCGATCAAGATAGGTATTGTTCTGAGAAATTACAGTGGTAACGGGAGATAACTTTAAAATTTGAGTGCTAAAAACTCACTTCTATCCTGTAAAAAAGCCGACGGTCAATAGCCAATGGCCCGCTGCCAATGAGTACCTTTGCGCTTTCGCAACCAAAAAACCTACTTATGAACGCTCTTGTACACGCCCACTCGGGCCTTCGCTACGTGGTGCTGGGCTTATTGATCGCCGCCGTCAGCATCGCCTACACCAATTGGCAAAACGACGAGCCAAGCGACAGCAAAATTTATACCTACGCCCTTATTTCGTGCCACATTCAGTTGCTCCTCGGACTGATCCTGTACGTGATGAGCCCCAAGGTGGATTTCAGCATGATGGGCGATAAGCTGTACCGGTTCTTTACGGTGGAGCATATCCTGATGATGATCATTGCCATTACGCTTATCACCTTTGGCCGGGTGCGTTCGCGCAAGGTAGCCAGTGGTGCCAAACACCGTACTATTCTGTACTTCTACGCCATGGGCCTGATCCTGATTCTGGTATCCATTCCCTGGCCGTTTCGCAACCTGGGCGCGGGCTGGTTCTGATCTGGCTTTTGTCAAGTATTTTTAACGGGAATTTTCCTTTTGTCAAGAAAGGAAAATTCCCGTTTTCTATGAGAAACAAAGCATTCATACTCGCAGTGGTCCTCGTGGGAGGCTTACTGCTTTTTAATTTTATCCAAAACCATCCCCTCGCTACCTCCGAATGGCGGGAGTACCTGGGTGGCCCCGACCGCGCCCACTACTCACCCCTGAAACAAATAACCCCTGACAACGTAAAAAATTTGCAGGTAGCCTGGGAGTATCACACCAAGGACACCGCCGGGCAAATGCAGTGCAACCCCATCATCGTGGATGGGGTACTTTATGCACCTACGGCCTCCGTCCAGATTTTCGCCCTCGATGCCGCCACGGGCAAGGAACTCTGGCGCTTCGCCGACTCCCGCGACCCGCAGTGGTTCAATACCAGCCGGGGCGTCACCTACTGGGCCGATGGCGACGATAAACGCATCCTGTTCACGGCCGGGCCGTGGCTGTACGCCCTCAACGCCAAAACGGGCCAGGTGATTGACTCCTTCGGGGACAAAGGCCGTGTAAGTCTGCGGCTGGGGCTACCTGAGGAAGCCCAGAATAAGTTTATCTGCTCCAATACGCCGGGCACTATCTACAAAGACCTGATTGTGATGCCGGTACGCCTGTCCGAAGGCCCCGACGCCGCGCCCGGCCACGTGCGGGCCTTTAACGTACGCACGGGTACCCTCGCATGGACGTTCCGGACCATTCCCCACCCCGGCGAAGCGGGCTACCAAACCTGGGGCAAAGACAATTGGAAAAATACCGACGTGGGCGCGGCTAACAACTGGGCCGGGATGGCCATTGACCGCGACCTTGGCATCATCTATGTACCTACCGGCTCGGCTGGCTACGATTTTTACGGGGGCAATCGTCCCGGCGACAACCTCTACGCCAACTGCCTGCTGGCACTGGACGCCGCCACGGGAAAACGTAAGTGGCATTTTCAGTTTGTCCACCACGATGTGTGGGACCGCGACCTGCCCGCCCCTCCGGTGCTGGTGCAAGTAAAACGAGAGGGCAAGTTGGTGGATGCTGTGGCCCAAATCACCAAGTCGGGCTTTGTATTTGTGTTCGATCGCGTGACGGGGAAGTCGCTGTTCCCGATCAAGGAAATAGCCGTCCCGACCAATGGCCTGCCCGGTGAGAAGCCTTCGCCAACCCAGCCCGTACCCCTACGGCCCGCGCCCTTCTCGCGCCAAACCATCAGCGATACTGACATAAATCCCTACGCTGAAAATAAGGATGAGCTATTGGCGAAGCTCAAAACCCTGCGCCACAAAAATCAGTTTGAACTCCCAAGCGAGCAAGGTACCCTCATTTTTCCGGGCTTCGACGGCGGCGGTGAGTGGGGCGGACAGGCCTACGATGCCGAAACGGGACTGTTCTATATCAATTCCAACGAAATGGCCTGGGTGATGAAGATGCTCCCTACCCCTAAAAAAGAAGAACTCGCCGGCCTGACGCCCGGCCAGAAAGTATACCAAATCAACTGCGCCACCTGCCACGGAACCGAGCGAAGGGGCAACCCCAAAAGTGGGTACCCCAGCCTTGTGAATATCGGTACTCGCCGCGACCGGGCGTTTGTCCATACGCTGGTAAAGAGTGGTAAAGGCATGATGCCCGGTTTCTCGTACCTGAAAGACGGTGAACACGAAGCTCTGCTGGCGTATTTGTTTAACGAAGAGAAGATTGAGGCGGGCGGCAAGGTAGCCGCTACCACTACATTTCCCCTACCCTTCAAAATGGATGGCTACAATAAGTTTCTGGACAAGAACGGCTACCCCGCCATCAGCCCGCCCTGGGGGCAGCTCAGCGCTCTGAATCTGAACACGGGCGAGTATGAATGGAAAATTACACTGGGCGAATTCAAGGAACTTTCGGCCAAGGGCATCCCACCCACAGGTACCGAAAACTACGGTGGACCAGTGGTAACCGCCGGAGGGGTACTCTTCATTGCCGCTACCAAGGATGGCATGTTCCGTGCTTTCGACAAGCGGACCGGCCACCTGCTGTACGAAACCCAACTCCCGGCCGCTGGATTTGCAACACCGTCAGTGTACGAGGCCAACGGCAAGCAGTACGTGGTGGTAGCGTGTGGAGGTACTAAGCTAGGGACGAAGAAGGGGGATAGTTTTGTGGCGTTTGCGTTGCCGTGAGTTTTTTGGCAATTAAAGACTGGGTCTATACTTCTTATTTTCAGCACCTTGAAGCTTAGAGTTAGGCAAGAGTGTGTAGTAGAAAAATGAATATTTGAAGAGGATTCCTATTTTTGTAAGCTCTTTTTAATCAGCAAACAAGAATCTGCCATGTACGAGATCACCTACTGTTCGACGGCCATCCCAAATATACGTGAAGAAGACATATCGGATATTTTGGAAAAGGCGAACCATTTCAACTCAAAAAACGACATAACGGGTTGCCTTTTGTATCACAATCAGGAATTCATTCAGATTCTGGAAGGGGATAAGGAAACCCTGCAACAGCTGTATTCAAAAATTAGCCGGGATAACCGGCATACTGATATCATCCTGTTGTCCGAAGGAACCAAGACAGAACGGGTATTCTATGATTGGAATATGGCCTTCCAAGAGCTTAGCGCGGAGGATGCCCAAGGTATTGGCAAAACGGCCTTTGTCGAAAACCTACTCGCTTTCTCCAGTCTGGCGGAGAAGCCTACTTTCCCTACCTTTATGTTCTGGATTAAAGTCCGGCAATTGCTAAAACAATAGCAGCCTATCGGGCATAAACTTTATTGATGCATGTTAAGATTGGATGAAAAACCATCCTTTCCTCCCCTACATCTCACTCAAAATCCGAAAAGTTTCCGGGTCTTCCAGCCCCTCGTAATAGCGTTCGAGCACGTCCAGAAAAACCTGATTATCGACACTGACCGATTTGAACAAGGTCATGCTGGACCTCAGCTTCAGATCGTCCGGCGTCCCGAAAATGTCGGTGGCCGATTGGTCCTCCACGGTAAGCAAAGCCTGGGAAGCCTCCCGTAATCGCGCGCCGAGTGTGGGGTGGTTCAGGTATGCTACCGCTTCTTCCCGGCTCTTGATGGCGTAGGTCTTGGATACTCCGGTTCGGCCTAAGCCAACAATTTGGGGAAAAATGAACCACATCCAGTGGGTTTGTTTCCGGCCGTTGCGGATTTCCCGCAGGGCGGTTTCGTACGCATTCTCCTGAGCGGCCACAAAACGATTCAAATCATAGGGATCATCCATTGCAATATTTTTTTAGAGTTTAGGAAAATTTTCCTGGTAAATCAGAATGAAAGACTGAACCAGCGAGTAAATTCCTAAAAATAGGATGCCTGAAGTACATGCCCAGATGCAACCTAGTTTGTACTCGCGCGTCGAAACAGCAGAGCCGATCCCACGAACAGCAGGGCAAAGAAGGCATGTAGGCCAACCACCGCCACCACCCCGTTGGCAAATGCGGGCGTGCCGATAATCCAGGCCACCATAGGGACTAGCGCCATGGCAAACGCCGTCGCATACAACGCGTGCGACATTCCCAGTGGCTCCAAGCGAGCAACGCTGGCCCCCATTAGCCCGATCAGCAGCACTCCGAAATACATCATGTTGGCGGGGTTATCCCCCAGAATGCCGCCAACGGCAGCATTCATCCACACGAGGACGAACACGGCCGCCACGGCCAACCCGACGGCAAATCGGTAGGTTTTATTGCTCAATTTCTGTTTTGCAAGCAAGGCGTACCCAAGGCCGGCACTACCGAGAAGGAGCACGATGGCCAGGACAAAAGCGCCGGGCCGCCAATGCCAGGTGGCAAGCAGCGTCAGTAGGGAGGGTACCAGAAGCGCCGCGACGACGACCCCTCCTATCCGTCTTTTTCTACTGTATCGCATAGTTCAGTATGTTGAATTTTTCTTCCTCTGAAAATGCAAGGTCATCGTAGCGGTAACCATTTTGAATATGGAGCCGCTCCGGTACTTACCTGAACCCAAAAATCAACGGAAAAATAAACGTCACGACTACGGTCCAGATCCAGTATACGGGTAGATAGGCCGATATGGTTTTGCCTACTTCGGTGAGGTCGGCGTCGCGGGTTAGTACCTTCACCAGCTTACCCGTAACCAGCATTAGATTAATCAGTACTAATATATTGGCACCCAGTACCGCCGCCCGGTTTGGGGTAATTCCCCCTTCCGAGATACGGAATATAATCGCCGACAGGGCTATCCCATTCACCAGGATCGTTACGGCCGATAACAGAAACAGGATCATGATTTCGTAACGATTAGTGGAAGCTTTGGACCGCTCGGCCACCGAGAAAAAGATAAGCGCCATCACACCCACCAGCAGGACGTTAAAAATCATCAGAAACTCCCGGTCGTTGTAAGGGTCTTTTCCCGAAAAAACAATGGCCCCCAGGTACACCAGCAAGGTCACCAGCACCAGCGGGCTAAAAAGACGGGCAATGATGGGTGATACTTTTTGGACCAATTCGGGAATATTCTGCGTCAGAACGGTGCCCACCACCGGCACGGCTGGGAGGCCGAACACCACGATGTACCTGAAATAGTACTCCTCAATGCGGTACCCGATGAGTTCAAAAAGCCCGATGGTAATGCCCGTCAGGATGCCCCCCGAAATCAGGAGAAGCGCACAGATAACCACCAGATCCCCGTTATAACTCAGGTACCCGAGTCGCTTACGGAAGTTGCTGATTTCTTCCCCCACAAAGGCAAAACCCGTGGTGGCCCATAGGAACAAACCCAGGTGAATGCAGGACAGGACCAGGGTGTCGCTTTGGGGATTATCAGGCAACAGATTGATAAACACCATTGCCAGCGCCATTACTCCCGCCAGGATCATGATTTTATTTCCCGAAAGCTTGTTCTTCCAAACAAAGTAAGCCGTCAGAAAGGGAAAGACCAGAAACCCGATATTCCGTGTATAGAAAAACTCTTCGTTGATGGAAAAAATTTCCGGTAGCTTGGCGCAAATCCCCGCGATAAGAGCCGCCAAGGCGACAAACACCAGTTCCGCCCGGTTGATCGGAAAGACGTTTTCGTGGTCGTAGTTGAGCCGTTCGTGCCAGTAGGTGGCCAGGTTGGTATCCCTGAGTTCGGGATACAGCGCGTTGAATTCCCGCCGGAAGGCAGGTTTGTTGTCCCGGTACAGTTTTTCAAGCCCGTGGGGGTTGTCCAGGTTGGAGAGAATCTCGGTTTTCATTGGTATAGTTTATTTAAGGTTATATTTTACAAAGTACTTTGTATTTCAAAGCTATTGGTCAAAAAAATTTATATCGCTCTATTATCCAGTATCAGGCGTTCCAGCGCGTCGAGGTGCCGCCTGAAAGCATCCCGACCTTCGGTACTGGCCGTATAGCGGGTATTGGGCCGCCGGCCCACAAATTGTTTCTCCACGCTCAGGTAGGCCGCATCTTCCAGGGCGCGCAGGTGGCTCGCCAGATTGCCGTCGGTGAGTTGCAGAGTTTCTTTCAGAAAGGTAAAGTCCACGCCATCCTCCACCATCAGCACCGACATAATGCCGAGCCGGGCCCGGCTTTCAAAGTCCTTATTGATGTCTTTCAGGTATTCCTTTACTTGTTCCATCTGTGGCTACGCCCTTCGTTGGTTCGCTGATTTTAACCTAAAAACCAGAACTCAGTCGTTTTTCTTTTCGTATTTATAGTACATAATGCCTCCATACAGGATATGCAACAGGCCAAACCCCAACGCCCATACCAGCAGGCCGTATGCTACCACAAAGCAACCGACCAGCCCTAACACCAGCTCACATACCCCCAGGGACCAGAGGTCAATGTAGGTGTACTTGCTGGCATTGACCAGCGACAGACCGTAAAAAATAAGCATGGCCGGGGCTACCAGGTACCCATTGCCGTGGAAAAGCAACGCCGCGCAAAACGCTCCGCCCACCGCCAGTGGTAAACAAAAGTTGGTTAACAACCGCTTTGCCTGACTAGTCCAAACCGACTGCCGGGCTTTTCGACCTTTGAGGATTGTAAAGTAGAGCGCGGAGCCAGCCGCCAGCACAAAAACCGCCGCCGCCGTAGCCGCCAAAAACCAGGCTGCTGCGTCCGGCAGCGTCGCCGAATATACATCGGCATAGCTCATCCCGTGCACCGCCAGGTACCACTGACACGCCCCCGCACCAGCCAGGGCTATGAAACCCACAAAAATACCCGACAGCCCACTCAGGGACTGGAAGCGGGTACTTCGGTCCATAATACTCCGGATTTCGTGCAGGGTTTGGAGTTGTTCGTCTTGTTGTATCATAACAAAGTACTTTGAGGTTCAAAGTAAATATATTTTTCAATCGGAAAATCAAAAAAGGGAAAATATATTTTCAGGATGAGCTTGGTGGTACCCCACCCGAATGCACTTTTTCCGAACGTTTTCTCATAAAAAGGGAGCACAAAAAGCAATTTTGCGCTCCTCTTAACTCAGTCGGCAGAAATCTATACGCTTAATTGCCCCTCCACGCCATCGTCCATCGTTTTGCCGGTAGCCAGCGAAGCGGCCATTTTCAGGAACGAAACCATGCGGTTGTGCTTGGTATCCCAGTAGCGGATGTCCTCCGGTTCCACCCGGATTACGGTCAGGGCGGGGTCGTCTTTTCCACCCTGGAACCACACTTTGATGAAAGAATTCCAGTACTTCTCAATTTTCTCCCGGTCGCGGGAGACGGTAGCCTTGCCGTAGATACTCAGGTACTCGGATGAACCTTCTTTGCAGAAAAAAAGCTGCACACCCGGATCGGCGGCTAGTTCCTTATTTTTGTTAGAAGAGGCCGTGCTGAAAAAGTAGAGTGCGCCGTCGTCCTCTACGCCCTGCAAAGCCATCGGGCGGCTCGGGGCGGGGCGCGTGTCGGTGAAGGTGGTAAACATACAAATGCCTTCGGCCAGATCTTGCAGTTTCTCAACGGCTTCGGTGCCCGAGAGGTTCTGGATGTGGCCGTCTTCGTCGTGGCGGGAATCTTGCATGATAATTGATTTTTAGAATGTTGAAAAGAACAATAAGGAATAAAACCTATGCCAGCCAGTCGTGCGACACACCTGCCTGGCACGATGTTTATATTACAATTAAAATATATTTTACCCCTAATTATAATACAAATAAAACATAAGCTAGAACCTATGAAAATTGCAGTAGAGAAAGGCCAGGAAAAGACGCTGCTCGCCGACGGCCAGCAGCAGGTCACGATCACCGACATCGAGGAAGGCAGCAGCGAGAACAAGGGTATCCCGTTTTTTGCGGTACGGTTTGAGAACGAAGAGGGCTACGTTTCGCACCGCTTCTATCAATCGGAAGCGGGTATGCCGGCCATCATCGGTCTATTTGAGGCAGCGGGCATTGAGGCAGAAGCAGGAAAGGAATTGGATACCAAACAGCTACTGGATAAGGAACTGATGATCGAGGTAGGCGAACGCTCCTACACCGATCCTGTCACGAACAATGAGCGGACTTTAAAGCAGGCGGTAAATTTCCTGGCCAGCTAGGTACAGATTTTTTCCGTATTCCAGCAAGCGTTCGGACATCCAACCAGGTGTCCGAACGCTCATTTTTAACCGTTTGATTTTTTACCAAAAAATAGAACTAATGAGCTACCAGAAAGACGACCGGGTGGAGTGGAACTGGGGACAGGGTACCGCCACGGGAAAAGTGCAGGAAAAATTCACAACCAAGGTAACACGCACCATCAAAGGCAGCGAAATAACCCGTAACGCGACCGACGACGAGCCCGCCTACCTCATTAAGCAGGAGGACGGGGATGAGGTACTGAAATCAGAGTCGGAGCTAACGAAGAAGTAAGACTACAAGGCGGTTCCCAATCGAAAGTACCTTACTTCACCACTTTCAAGAAAAGGCGCTACACCCCGCCGCTCCCCACCGCTGCCTGTTTCAGCGCCTGCTTTTTCTGGTTCCGTTTATCCAGCGACATCAGAAAGGCAGGTAGCAGGATGAGGTTGGAAGCCATACCCATCAAAAGGGTGATGGAAACCAATATGCCCAGCACCACGGTACCCTGGAAGGTAGAGGCCGCAAAGATGGAGAAGCCCGCAAAGAGGATCATGGCCGTATAGAACATGCTGATGCCCGATGACTGAATGGTGCGCGCTACGGCCTCGGCGATGCTTCCACTGCCCTTGCGTAGCTCGTCCTTATACTTGGTCAAAAAATAGATGGTTCCATCCGAAGACAGGCCAAAGGCAATGCTAAAAATAAGCGTAGTAGAAGGTTTGAGGTGAATATCCAAAAAGCCCATAATTCCTGCCGTGATCAGCAGAGGTACGGTACTAGGAATAACCGCGATGGCAATCATGCGGAAATTCCCGAACAGGAACACCATAATGAGCGAAATAAGGACAATAGCCAGCCCGGTGCTTTCCACCAGGTTTTTGAGTAGGTACTCGTTTCCTTTGGTGAATACCACACTGTTGCCGGTCAGGCTTGCTTCTATCCGCTCTTCCTTTGGCTGCCACTGCTCCTGCGTGGCGTCGTAGTTAAAGATACTATCAATTTTAGGTTGTAGCTGACCGTAGAGTTCGTTGATTCGCCGGGTACCTACGTCGCCAATCTGAAAACTGACGCGGGTATAGCGCCGGGTGCTATCCATAAAGCCCCCAAACCGGCTCTCCTTGCCTTTGAAGGTGGAAGCATAGCTCGCGAGTTTGTTCAGTTCCAGGGCGCCGGGCATGCGGAAGTACTTCGGGTCACCGCCCCGGTACGACTGGTAAAAAAACTTGATCGCCTCTACCAGCGAGAGCGGCTTGGTGATTTCGGGATACTTGGCAAACTCGCGCTGCATTACCCGAATTTTGGTTAGGGTGCCAGGGTCAAGTACTCCTCCGGGGCGTCCGGTATCGATGGTCACTTCGAAAGGCATGACTCCTTTGAAATGTTTTTCAAAAAACTTCAAGTCGGCATACACGGGGTCATTTTGGGGGAGGTCGTCCACCACGTACCCCACGGCCGTAATTTTAGTAATCCCGTAGATCGAAACGGCCGTTACCACGGCTACGCTGGTATATATAATCGGACGATGGGTGTGGACCCACTGCCCTACCAGGCCCAGAAACGCGTTGATCCGCTTGCCTTCCAGGTGCATCATTTGCCGGGGGGTAGGGGTAGGCAATACGCTGAAAATGATCGGAATCATGATCATGGAAAAAGCATAAGTAATCATGACACAGAGGGAAGCCACCAGCCCGAACTCGGTCAGTAACGGGCTACCCGTCAGGTAAAAGACCCCAAACCCGATGGCCGTCGTTACATTGGCCCAGAAGGTAGTCTCGCTGCTCTTTTCGATGGAGAGGCGCAGCGCTTCCATTTTGTCACCACTCAGGGCCAATTCCTGCTGGTAGCGGTTGAGGAGAAAGATCGCGTTGGGAATACCGATCACAATCAGTAGAGGTGGGATAAGACCCGACAACAGGGATATCTGATAGCCAAAAGAGGAGATCAGCCCCAACGACCACACCACGCCTAACCCCACCACAAACGCCGACGCCAGGGATACCAGGATCGAACGGAAAAACAGCAAGAGAATAAAGGCTGTAACCCCGAAGGCCAGGGCCATAAACAGGCCCATTTCCTTACTTACCTTGCTCATGAACTCGGTGCGGATGTAGGGCATGCCCGACAGATGTACGGTAAGCGAATGCTTATCCCCAAAGGCCAGAGCCTTGTCTTTGATTTCGTTGGCGATGGAAATCCGGCTCTTGCTGTTTAGCTTTTTCTGATCAAAGGTGACGGCCATAAGGTGGGCCCGGCCATCGTCGCTGATCACAAACCCACGATAAAACGGCAGGTTGCCGATGCGGGCCTTGATGGAATCCACTTCCGCCTGCGTAGTTGGTTTTTGGGAAAATAAGGGTACGAAGTCGAAGCGCTTGAGGCTGTCATTGCGCTCAATATCAAACAGATTCGCATTGGAAAGCACTTGCTTTATTCCGTCAATTTGCTTCACTTGCACACCCAGCTCGTACCAATCGTTAAACAGATCCTTGGCAAACATGCTGTCGGTTTCTATCCCGATCACCATCACATTGCCATCCTCGCCGTAGCGGGCCCTGAACTCTTCGTAGAGTTGATAATTCCTGTCTTCGACCGGGAGTATGCGGGCAAGTTCGTAAGAAAGGCGAATGTTGGAGGCCCGGTACCCCATATAAGCCGTTGAGAGCAAGACAAGGGCTACCAGTGCTGCACGATTGTTGAGGATGAATCTGGATAAATTATGCCAAAATCCCATGCGTAAGTATTTATAATTGAGTATATTAGGCAGCTACTAGTCGTACAGCGCGCTATAACAGAGAATTGCAAAGTTAGGGATTTCGCATAGGTTTCGAAACTCAATCTTTCCAATTATCCGATTCCCCTTTCAGGGTACTCTAGTAAGAATATCCTGGGATTGGTTGTGAAGCCGAAATGTTTGTCCGATTTTTGATCGCCGGTTCCGCTCTTTTCCATTCCCGGCGAATCATTCCTTTTTTTCACCTATACCCCATTCACATGAACATAGATGCTACCCCAGGAAGCAGCTTTACCCATTCCTTCCGCTTTTCCCAGGCCGACGTGGAGGCTTTTGCGCAGGTCACCGGCGATACAAATCCCTTGCATTTGGATGCCGAATTTGCGGCCACTACCCCATTCAAACGTCCGATTATCCATGGGATGCTGGGAGCCTGCGTCTTTACAAAAGTACTGGGCACAGAATATCCGGGAGCGGGCTCCGTGTACCTCAAGCAAACCCTTGAATTTCTCCGGCCGATGTTCGTTGATACCGACTATGAAGGCGTATTTACGATCCTGAGCATCACTGCTGAAAAACATACCGCTGAATTCAGTACCGAGATTCGGGATAGCCAAACCCGTAAGGTAACTACCCGGGGGGTAGCTACGCTGATGAATAAGGAAAAGTTCTGAGGGGCTTGAAACGCAACTAGATTTCCACACAAAAGCCCGGCTCTGCTTAGAACCGGGCTTCCATTTTCAAAACTTAATAGTGTCTCCTACGACTCTGTGTTCTTCATGTCCTGAACTTCGCTGCGAATCTCCTGAGCCAAAGTCTTCAGATCCTGCATCCCCTTGCGTACGCGGGTACCAGCAGCCTGATTCTTCTTATCGTAGAATTTTTCAAAATCACCTTCCAGCGACATAACCAGGTTTTTTACTTCATCGAATCGTGCCATAATAATTTCTGAATTTAAGTTAAAAAGTGCTTAAAACACGCAAAAAAGGCATGTTTTGTACGAAATTTAACAATTAAAACCATTCTCCCAACTTAATTAATCAAAAAAAACACTTAAAATAATGCAAATTATTTTATCAAAATAGTAATCAATTGATAATCAAGTATTTGAAAAGTGTTCCGTGTATGAAATTCTACACAAAAAACAGGGGCATTTTTATAAAAAAATGCCCCTGTTGAGTCCTGATGCCTATTTTTTGACCTAGGCAGTCACCTGTACTTCGTCAATTTGGTATACGCGGTTCTTAAGCTTTTCAGCCAGGGTCGTGAACGCGTTCAAAGTATATTCTACATCTTCAAGTGTATGAGAAGCTGTAGGAATAATCCTAAGCAAGATTTGCCCTTTGGGGATCACAGGGTACACTATGATGGAACAAAACACCCCCATATTTTCGCGGAGGTCGCGTACCATGCGGGTTACTTCGGGAACCCCCCCTTCGCTATGCAGGAACACGGGCGTCACCTGGGACTCCGTTTCGCCGATGTTGAAGCCCCGGGACCGCAAGCCGCTCTGCAGTGCTTCCACGATCTTCCACAAGTCGGCGCGCAGTTCGGGCATGGTCTTGACCATATGCAGGCGGTGACGGCACCCTTCCACGTAGGGCATCGGCAATGCCTTGGCGTAGGTCTGCGACCGCATATTGTACTTCAGGTACATGATAATATCATGATCGTTGGAGGCGACAAAGCCACCGATGGCGGCCATAGACTTGGCAAAAGTCGAGAAGTACAGATCAATCTCATCCTGTACACCCATCATTTCACCCACACCAGCCCCGGTTTCGCCCATCGTACCGAAGCCGTGGGCGTCGTCCACCAGGAGTCGGAAACTGTATTTCTTTTTAAGCTCGGCAATCGCTTTCAGATTTCCCACTTTGCCCGACATCCCAAACACGCCTTCGGTAATTACCAGTACGCCTCCCCCTTTTTCGTCCGCCATTTTGGTGGCCCGTTTCAGGTTCTTTTCGAGGCTATCCATATCATTATGGTTAAACTTGTAATACTGCCCCATTTTGGCCTTGTGTAGTCGGACACCATCAATAAGGCAGGCGTGCGACTCAGCGTCATACACGATTACGTCGCGGTGGTCGCACACGCATTCGATCACCGACATGACACCCTGATAGCCATAGTTCAACAGAAAAGCATCTTTCTTACCCACAAACTCAGCCAATTCTTTCTCGAATGTCTCGTGCAGCACCGAGTTCCCGGACATCATGCGGGCACCCATCGGATAGGCAAGGCCCCACTTGGCGGCGGCATCGGCATCCACCTTCCGTACTTCGGGATGGTTCGCTAAGCCGAGGTAGTTATTGAGGCTCCAATTAAGTACTTCACGCCCCAAAAACCGCATGCGAGGCCCCAAGTCGCCTTCCAGCATGGGAAATGCAAAATAATGGTGGCCGTTCAACATCTTGTGGGTGCCCCGATTGGCCCCCAGTTGTCACGTAGTTTCTCGAAAATATCCACTTGGTAATTGTTTATGTGGGTTATTGAATGATTTTAATAGCAAATAAATGCAAAACTATAAAAAATAATTATATCCTAATAGCCCTCTTACATTCAGAAGGTTAGGATCGTAAGCATTCCGTATTATTTTAGCCTCAAATAGAGTCTGATGGCTTTTTAAGAAAAAAGTATTTCTGGGCTGAATCCTATTTAATCCAAATGAATACCTCCCATTTCTGCGCTATCAATGATCAAATTACTACATTTGGCCGAAAAAACCATCTCAGACTATTCCATAAAATGCCCAATATAAAAAAACTACTCGTAGCCAACCGGGGCGAAATTGCCTTGCGCATCATGCGAACCGCCCGCGAAATGGGCATGGCCACGGTGGCCGTATACAGCGAAGCCGACCGGAATGCCCTGCACGTACGCTACGCCGACGAGGCCGTTTGCATTGGCCCGGCTTCCTCCAGCGAATCGTATCTGCGAGGTGATAAAATCATCGACGCGGCGCTACGCCTGGGTGTCGACGCTATTCATCCGGGCTATGGTTTTTTGTCCGAAAATGCCGGTTTTTCCCAGGCTGTCCGCGAAGCGGGTCTGATTTTTGTCGGGCCTTCGCCGGAATCTATTGAGGTAATGGGTAGCAAACTGGCCGCAAAAAAGGCCGCTTCGGTGTACAACATTCCCATGGTACCCGGCACGGAGGGCGCCATTACCGACCGAGCCGAAGCCAAGCTGATCTCCCAAGAGATTGGCTACCCGATTCTGATCAAAGCCAGCGCGGGGGGCGGTGGAAAAGGAATGCGGGTGGTGGAAAATCCAGACGATTTTGACGAACAAATGGATCGCGCCGTGAGCGAAGCCGTAGCGTCCTTTGGCGATGGGTCCGTTTTTATCGAAAAATACATTACCTCGCCCCGGCACATCGAAATTCAGATACTGGGCGACCAGCACGGGAATATTATTCACTTGTTCGAGCGCGAATGCTCCGTGCAGCGCCGGCATCAGAAGGTGGTGGAAGAAGCTCCCTCTTCCGTACTCACGCCCGAAATCCGGGAGGCAATGGGCCGTTGCGCCGTGGAAGTAGCCCGCGCCTGTGAGTATTACGGGGCAGGTACCGTGGAGTTTATCGTAGATGACTCCCTTCAATTTCTATTTTCTGGAAATGAATACCCGCCTGCAGGTAGAGCACCCCGTCACCGAACTGATCACGGGCGTGGATCTGGTGAAGCAGATGATCTACATCGCCGAAGGAAAACCGCTCTCCATCCAACAGGAGGATCTGACCATGAAGGGACACGCCATGGAAGTAAGGGTCTATGCCGAAGACCCCGCCACCAACTTCCTGCCCGACGTGGGTACACTCCATACGTACATCCGGCCGCAGGGCAACGGGGTACGGGTAGACGACGGTTTTGAACAGGGAATGGAGATTCCGATTTACTACGACCCCATGATTGCCAAGCTCATCACGTACGGACAGGACCGGGAAGAAGCCATTCAGAAAATGATTCGGGCCATTGACGAGTACCAGATTTCGGGCGTACAAACCACGCTACCCTTCGGCCGGTTTGTGATGGAACACGAAGCGTTCCGATCGGGGCAGTTTGACACCCACTTTGTCAGCAAGTACTTTACCCCCGACAAGCTGCGTGCCGAGGCGGACCCCGACCACCACCAATTGGCCGCCCTGCTCACCGCCCACCTGCTCCAGCGCCCCCGTACCACCACGGCCCCGGCGGCGGCCACCGGCAAACAGGTTAGCAAATGGAAAAGCCGGAAAAGCTGATAGCACAGGGACATATCTCTCCATATCCCAGATAGGGAATGACCGGCACGCCGGGGTGAAAGCGGCGGCGATTCTGTTTTGTCAAGAACAGAAAAAATTTGGTAGCGGCACTTTGCTAATTTTTTTGTATTTTTGCGGTCTTAATTTTTTGTGGCGATACATCAGTAATCTCCTTATTGAGTACTCTCTATATAAATTGACAACCCCATATTGCTGATATAAAGCTATGAAGCTATCTGAATTTAAGTTTGATCTTCCACAAAGTCTTATTTCCCTACATCCGGCCGACCGAGGCGAATCACGTCTGATGGTGATCCATCGCAAAACCGGAGAAATTGAACACAAAACTTTTGGCGATATTGTCAATTATTTCGATGATGGAGATGTGATGGTTATTAATAACACCAAAGTATTTCCCGCTCGCTTGTTTGGACAAAAAGAAAAAACCGGAGCCAAAATTGAAGTTTTCCTCCTCCGTGAGCTCAATCGGGACATGCGCCTATGGGATGTACTGGTAGATCCGGCGCGTAAAATCCGGGTAGGGAACAAGCTGTATTTTGGCGATAGTGATCTGGTGGCGGAAGTTATTGACAACACTACCTCCCGCGGGCGGACTATCCGTTTTCTGTACGATGGATCGCACGACGATTTCATGAAACTCGTAGATCAGCTGGGTGAAACGCCCCTCCCGCCAGAAATCATCTCCCGCCGGAAAGTGGAAAGCGCGGACCGGGAACGCTTTCAGACCATCTACGCCGAGCACGTTGGCGCGGTGGCAGCCCCTACTGCGGGTACCCATTTCACCAAATCCATCATGAAGCGCCTTGAAATCAAAGGCATTGGCTTTGCGCCTATTACGCTTCACGTGGGCCTTGGAACGTTCCGAAGTGTGGACGTAGAGGATCTTACCAAGCACAAAACCGACTCCGAAAACTATCAGATCCTGCAAAGCAGCGTGGATATTGTCAACCAAGCGCTGGATGGTGGAAAACGCGTGTGTGTGGTAGGTACCACTTCGCTGAAAGCCATCGAATCGTCGGTGTCGGCCAGTGGCCATCTCAAATCCGTAGAGGGCTGGACAGATAAGTTTATTTTTCCGCCCTACGAGTTCAAGTTGGCGACTTCCATGGTTACCAATTTTCACCTGCCGGAGTCGATCCTGCTCATGTCCGCCCGGGCTTTTGGGGGTAACGAACTTATTAAGCAGGCCTATCAGTTAGCGATCAAAGAGAAATATAAATTTTTCACGTATGGTGATGCCATGCTGATTTTGTAATTTGCCTTCATCAGGCAAAATCGCCAGTAGCTATTCAGTATAGTTGCTGGCGATTTTTGTTTTTGGGCAAGGAAAGGTTTAAGACAAGCCCGCCCGGTCCGAACGTTAGACTAGTTATATACCTTAAGCCCTATGCAGGAATTTGCCATTGTGGTAGCCGGAGGCAGCGGTAGCCGCATGAAGAGTGAAGTACCCAAGCAATTTATACCCATTGGTGGCCGCCCCGTACTTATGCGGACATTGGATGCCTTTAGAGCCTACTCCCCGGCATTGACCATTTTTCTGGTGCTTCCTGAAAATCAAATGGATCCCTGGGCGGAGTTGTGCCGGGAGTGTGGTTTCTTGGAAGACTACCACCTGGTAGCCGGTGGAACCACGCGCTTTGACTCCGTGCGGAATGGCCTGGACAGGATCGGGGCCCCAGAAGGCCTGGTGGCCGTACACGATGGCGTGCGGCCCTTCGTGACCCCGGCCATTCTGGCTGCCAGCTTCCGGCAGGCGGCCGAGGCAGGCACTTCGGTGGTGTGTGTGGATCTTAAAGACTCAGCCAGGGTAGTGCTGGCGGATGGCGGCAACCAAGCCGTGGACCGTTCGGCCTATCGGCTCATCCAAACCCCACAAACCTTCCGGCTCGACTGGATGCGCAAGGCGTTCGAGGCCAACTACCTGCCTCACTTCACCGATTGCGCCAGCGTACTGGAACACGCCGGCTTCCCCATTCAGCTGATAGAAGGGAGTTACGAGAATATCAAAATCACCACCCCGGAAGATTTGTTGTGGGCAGAGGCCTTTTTGAAAAAGTAGTTTGTACATTAGAGCTTCACTTCTTTTCCATCCATGCGCTCCCGTCTCCCCGTCGAAACCTACATCCACGGAATCCTGAACCAGGACCGGGTGGTGCTGAGCCAGGCCATTACGCTGGTAGAGAGCCGGTTGCCCTCTGACCGCCTGCTGGCCGACGAGGTACTTGAGCAGCTACTTCCCCGTACGGGCCAAGCCCTCCGGATAGGGGTGACGGGTGTTCCGGGCGTGGGCAAAAGCACCTTTATTGAGACATTTGGTACCCACCTCACGGCCCAGGGGCACCGGCTTGCCGTACTGACCATTGACCCGAGTAGTCAGCGTTCGGGCGGGAGTATTCTGGGCGACAAAACCCGCATGGAAGCCCTCTCCCATGATCCGATGGCCTACATCCGGCCTTCGGCGGCGGGCGGTTCGCTGGGTGGAGTGGCGCACCGTACCCGCGAGGCCATGCTGCTGTGCGAAGCGGCCGGGTTTGGGGTGATCCTAATAGAAACCGTGGGCGTAGGGCAGTCCGAAACCCTGGTGCGTAGCATGACCGACTTCTTTTTGTTGCTGATGCTGGCCGGTGCGGGGGACGAGCTGCAGGGGATCAAGAAGGGGATTATGGAAATGGCCGACGCCATCGCCATCACCAAAGCCGACGGCCCCAACCTGCTTCCCTCCAAACAAGCCGTAACCGAATACCAAAATGCCCTGCATCTTTTTCGGCCTTCGGAATCAGGCTGGACTACCCCGGTTGTGGTATGCTCGGCCCTGGAAAATAGGGGAATAGAGGAGGTGTGGAAATTGATCCGGGACTTCGAAACCCTGACTCGTACTACTGGGTATTTTGATAAAAACCGCCAGAATCAGAACCTCGACTGGATGCAAAGCTACATTCGCCAAGAACTGGAGGCTCACTTCCTCCACCACCCCGGCGTGCGTGAGCAGTGGGCGGCTACCAGCCGGGCCGTGCAGGAGGGCCATGAGCTTCCGATCCAGGCCGCCCAACAACTTTTAAAGCTTTTTCTTCCACAGGTACCTTAGGCTTGCCGATACGCTTGCGAAGAAAGTTATACCTTTTACTCAGTACGTAGGGCTACCGAAACAGAACTTTACTATTTTTGTTACAAGAAGCGACACACTTTTTTGTTTTCACCTTTCACATCTTCCTTATTTTCCTCTTAATTTCTTCACCTTATGAAAAATTTTCGATACGGTACTTTATCTACTTTGACCTCAACGGCGGTGTTTTTTTTCCTGTTGGTTGGTCTTGGTGCTTGTAAAAAGGACTCTGACCCAACCCCCACCGGCGTTGCAGGAAGCTGGGAATTGACCGCCATCAACATCGTTCCGGCTTTTAGTGGCATCAGTGATTATCTGGCTATCTATACCCTGAGCGGGGATAAGTGCCCCTCGCAAATATCGTTCAATTTCAAGGCAAATGGATCGCTTGAAATCACGGCCCCTGCCACCTGTACAGATACCAAAAACGAATTGATTGACCTCATTGGGATAGATAATACTAGTACCTGGAAAGAGGATAATAATCAATTGATTTTGACAACGGGAAGTTCTGTTATGCCCGTAGACCTGTCGGTCAATTCGACTACTATGAGCTTGGGATTAAAAGACCTGCTCCTTAGTGATAACGTCAAGCATTCCATCACCTTCGTTTTCAAGAGACGATAACAGCAAATCCTGTGCTATAAGCGAAGGGCCCTGTCTACACCAGATAGGGCCTTTTTTTTGAACAAATAAAAAACATTCTCGGCACCACTATCCGCTATACCCTCAACTGGTGTGATCGCACACGATTACCCACTTCCCTTTTATTTTACGCCATAGCAAAGTATAGTGCCCTCCTACGTCGCCCGCCTCGGGGCGGGTCAGGTGCCACTTGCCCACCACAAAGGCAGCGCCTTTGGCGGGGAACGAGAGGTGTAGGATGTCGAACTTCAAGGTACCCATGGCGGCACGATCAGGATAACGCCTGAGGTACCCCTCGTAGGTGTTCTTGTAGCCGTAGGTAACGCCATTTTTTCCAACGAACATCAGCGAATCCGACTCCCAATACCCCTTCATAAAAGCATCAATTTTCCCGGCGTTCCAATCGTTGGTCTGACGATCCAGAGTCCCCAGAATGGCGGCGCGGTCGGTAGAAGATTGGGCCCAAAGGGTGGTACTGAACAGCACCCATAAGAAAGTCAACGTGGTGTTTCTCATATATTTTTCGGATTTTTGTAGTTCGAATTTGACCAAAGATAAGAAAGTAGCCATAGAGTACTCAACAAACCGCTATGTTTAAGGATCTCTTCAAAAAAATAGATCGGCAGCAATATCCCTTTGTGGATGGCCTCTACTATCTTTTCATTATTCTGTTCATAGTATTATTGTTCATCTTTTTCGCCTGAGTGTGGCCCGGCAATCCTATCTTTTTTTGGTCAACCCCCGTTCGGGCACAAAACTGGGGCATAGCGCTGGCCAAATGGCCGCTATGCTGGAACAAAAAACCCACGAAGCCGGGCATTCGGCCCGCTGCGTAATCACCAAGGCCGTGGGCCATGCCACCGAACTGGCCACCGTGGCTGCCCAGTCTAACCAGTGGGATGTGGTGGTGGCCGTGGGGGGCGACGGAACCGTCAACGAAGTAGCCCGGGCTCTGGTGCATCAGCCGCTCCCGTTGGGAATATTGCCCATGGGGTCGGGCAATGGCCTGGCGCGTCACCTGGGCATTCCGCTCACCCTGCCGCACGCCCTCACCCACCTGTTTGCCAGTAAGCCTCATCGCATCGACAGCGCCACCCTGAACCAGCAACCGTTCTTTTGTGTGGCCGGCCTGGGGTTCGATGCCTACGTAGGGCACCTATTTGGGCAGCAAAGTCAGCGGGGGTGGAATACCTACGTAAAGGTTTCCATGAAAGCTTTCTGGGAGTACTCCCCCCAGCGCTTGAAAATGAACGGACAGGAAATGGAGGTGTTTTCGTTGAGTTTTGCCAACGCCGGACAGTTTGGCAACAACGCCTGGGTAGCTCCGCACGCCGACCTGGCGGATGGGCTATTGGAAATATGCACGGTGGTACCTTTCCCCAAATGGTACGGTACCGCCCTCACGTACCAGCTTTTCACCAAAAGCCTCCAATCTTCGTCCTATATTTCCTACCAATCGCTTTCGGAACTGGTCGTTGAAACGGAGCATCCGCCAATGGTGCATTTTGACGGCGAGCCCTGGCAGCTGGACACCACCCGCCTAGAGATAAAAGTTGTGCCGGCTAGTCTTTGGATCAAAGCCTGAGAAAAAAGGTAGGATAGAGGGGCTTTCTATAAGAAGCAGTTTAAACTAAAAACCATTTTGAAAAAATATCTTGACACTTTAAACGCCTGGAAGCATGTCAAAAAAAACGAGAAGCGGGATTGTGTACTCCACAGATCCTGAGTATACCTTTCAGAACGAGGAGGCCGATGAGCCCGAAACGGTAAACCCCGCCGGTCAGGATTTGAGAGTATGGCTGGAACGCAAAGGAGGGGGCAAGGTAGTAACGGCCGTAAAGGGCTTTGTCGGAAAAATGGCCGATCTGGAAGCCTTGACCAAACAGTTGAAAGGAGTCTGCGGGAGTGGTGGCACCGCCAAGGAGGGCGAGATATTGTTACAGGGCGACCACCGGGATAAGGTGGTAAGCTGGCTGCAAGCCAAAGGATACAAAGCCAAAAAGGCCGGTGGATAAGCTTAGTCGGCCCATTAGTAGGCCGACTAAGCTCAAAAACCTATACTTTATAATACTACGCCGCTTGTGGTATCGATGGGTTGTGGCACCGGCGGCGGGGCTTGCTGTTGGGGTTGTGGGTTCATGGGAGCGCCGTACATACCGGGTGTGTCGAGGAGTTCCACCTCGGTTACGAAGTACTTGGTGTCCCCGTTCCAGGGCAAAATGAAGAATTTTTCCTGGTATGTCAACGAAACCCTGCGACCGGTTTTGATGGCTTCTTCCAGTTTGGTTATGGCCGCTTTGTTATCACCACCGACCGAGAAATCCCATTGGGTGGCGTTGAGGGTACCCCCCCCTTCGTATAAGCCGCCTACGTTCAATACGCCTTCCTGGGTTTTGAAAACATAGCCCTTGTTACTAAGCTTCACCACAAATCCTCCCCGCTTCCCTTCGCTGTAATACCCAAATGTGATGTAAAATATGATTCCGAACACAAGGGCCAGAAAAATGAAAAGGATAATCCATTTACGCATAGTTGTAGCGATTAATCGTGAAAAGTGCGACTAACTTCGGAAATCGAAGGGAGTTTTCCAAGTTCTTATTTGGCCCGGATCGCGATCACCGGATCGAGGCGAGCCGCTAGCATGGCCGGCACTATACCCGACACCACCCCGATGATACTGGAAACGCCCAGTCCCAACAGGATATTCTGGGGCAGCAACACTACGTCGAGGCTACCTAACGGCAAAAAGGTGAGGACAAATACCAAAAATATGCCCACGAGCCCTCCCACCAGGCTGAGCATGACGGCCTCGAAAAGGAATTGAAACAGGATGAAGTAATTCTTTGCCCCGAGGGATTTTTGAATCCCGATGAGGTTGGTGCGTTCTTTTACCGACACAAACATGATATTGGCAATGCCGAACCCTCCCACCAGAATGGAAAAGCTCCCAATCACCCAACCCGCCAGGGTAAGAACGCCAAAAACCCCCGAAATGGCCTGGGCGGCGGCTTCGGGCCGGTTGATTGAAAACGTACTCACATCCCGCGGTTTTATGCCCCGGATGGTGCGCAGCAGTCCGGTGGCTTCAGCTTCTACTTCCAGCAGGCCTTCGTCGGATTCCTTTCCTTTGACTACCAGCGTTGGACTTGGCCTGGCCGTTTGGAAAAGCTTGGCAAACGAGCTATAGGGGATAAAAACCTTCGTATCGGGGTTGCCGCCAAAATTAACCAGGCTCTCACCTTTCTTCTCCTGCACACCCGCCACCGTGAACCGGTTACCAGCCAGCTTAAACTCTTTTCCAATTGGATTGCCAAACGGAAAGAGCGTTTCGACGATGTCGGACCCGATGATGGCTACCTGTCGACCGGCGTCGGTTTCGATGGGGGAAAAATAGCGTCCTTCGGCCACCGTAACGTCGGAAATCAAATTGTAGTCGTACGATATTCCCTGGATGACGGCGATCATGCTGTTTGATCCATTCTTGACGGTGACGTTGCCCTTATAATCCAGAATTGCGACCGCCTCGGCATTTTCCAGGTTATTGTACAGGTACTGATACTCTCGGTAGTTGGCTTCTGGCCATTGAAAGTACTTCCACCAGGCAAAGTCCCCATCAAAGGCCCACGGCCATTTTTCGATGTACAGCACCTTGTCGCCAATAAAACTCATACTCTGCTTAATGTTTCGCTCCAGAGAATCCACGATGGTAAATACGGCAACAATGGCGAAAATCCCCACCGTAACACCTAATAGGGAAAGAACGGTACGGGTAATGTTGGAACGCAGGGCCTGCCAGGCAAAGCGAAAACTTTCCAGTATCTGACGGAGGAATTTCATAGAAGAAGATATATCGATACGATAGGATTGCAGAAATAAAAGTACGTACAAAAATTATAAACCTTCGGGTAGAAAACTATCTAAATCGGATAAGTGGCAAGATGAGTGGTTGTATGTGGAAATTAATCTTTTATTTTGCTGTTTAGTATCACTCAACCTAAAGAAGATTTATGTCAAGCGAAGTCATATTTTTTGCCGGATTCACGGTATTCGTCATTTTCGTCATGATGCTGGACCTGGGAGCCTTCAATCGAAAGTCAACCAGCCACATTGTTAGTTTTAAGGAAGCCGCCGGGTGGAGCGCCGTGTGGGTGGCCCTGGCGCTGTGCTTTTACGTTTTCCTTCGTTTTTACGGCCATTGGGTACACGACATCAGCGACCCGTCGCACCTCAGGACGGTGCAGGATTTGTACTATCCGAAACCTGACGCTACCCGCTGATTTTGACGAGGCTCTGGTCAAATTCCAAAGCAACATGGCCCTGGAATACCTGACGGGGTACCTGGTGGAGTACTCCCTTTCGGTGGATAATATTTTTGTTTTTATTCTAATTTTCAACTCCTTCGCTGTCCGGGAAATTTACTACAAGAAAGTACTGGTATGGGGGATTCTGGGTTCGATCGTCCTGCGCTTTATTTTTATTTTTGTCGGCTCGGCCCTCATTCAGCAGTTTAGCTGGGTACTCTATATTTTTGGGGCGTTTCTGATCTATACCGGGGTTAAAATCCTGTTTCAGAAGGATGAAGAAGAGGGCATTGATGTGCAGAAGCACCCCGCCGTACGGCTCACGTCGCGGTATTTCAATGTTTTTGAGCGCTACGTGGTGGATAATTTCTTTGTTAGAAGCAAGCGTGACAAAAAACTCTACGTTACACCGCTTTTTGTGGTTATGATCGTGATCGCCTTCACGGATGTGATCTTTGCGGTGGATTCCATTCCGGCCATATTTTCTATTACAAAAGACCCCTACATCGTATTTTTCTCCAACGTATTTGCCATCATGGGGTTGCGTTCGATGTTTTTCTTCCTGGTCAATATCATTGATATGTTCAGCTATCTCAAATACGGCTTGGGGGTACTACTGACCTTTATTGGTGCCAAAATGCTGCTGGAAGAGCAATTGCACGACCTGGGCTTCAACAACATGTACTCACTGCTGGTGATTGTCGGGATTCTGGGTATTAGCATTGCCGCTTCGCTGCTGTTTCCACCCAAGGAAAAGCATGCGGCCGTGGAGCCAAAACCCTAACCGGATGCCGCTGAATACCCCCGTAGACCCAAAAGAGCCGGTACTTTCAGTTGAAGGTACCGGCTCTTTTGGGTCAATTCTAACGATACGCACTTAGCCGCGCTCCGGGCCTCCGCTGCGCCGCATCCGCTGGCGCTTACGCGGGCCACGCTCGGCCTGCTTTTCCAGTAGCTGTATGTATTGCTCGGGGGTCAGGATACTTTTCAGCTCCGCTTTGGACGCAGAACGGCTCGCTTTCATTTGCTCAGCCAGAGCCCTTTGTTTCTGAGTTTGCTCCTTCATCAGTTTACTCACGCGGGCGGCCTGTTCGTCGGTCAGGTTGAGGTCCTTTTTCATGCTTTTCATCCGCTTCTCCATTCTCTTTTCGGGGTTCGCTCTTTCTTTTTGAGCAAAGCCAGCGGTACTCAGCGCTAGCAATACGAGCATCATTCCAAGTATCTTTTTCATGGTACTATGTAATTGGGGTTTTAAATAAGTTACCCCTGTGAGATGCCGCCCGGAGTCAAAGGTTTAATGGGGTACTCTTTGGGCCTACCACCCGGTGCCCTTCCTCAGATGAAGGTACGGGTACCGGCGTAGTTCTCGCGAAATTCACTGGGCGTACAGCCATTTTTATGCTTGAATACCCTATTGAAGTACGATAGATTGTTGTAGCCGCACTTGTAAGCCACCTCAGCGATGGTTTGAGTGGTATCAATCAGCAAACGGGAAGCGTGACCCAGTCGGATTTCGTTCAGGCTTTCTACGAAGGTCTTTCCGGTTCTCTTTTTTATAAATCGACTAAACGACACCTCCGTCATACCGGCCAATTTGGATACATCTTCCAGCGAAATATCCTGATTATAGTGATCCCGAAGGTAGGAAAATACCTTTTCGATCCGTCGGCTGTTGTAATTGACCTTTCCCTCCGTGAAGGTACCATTGGCCAGCACTTGCATGTTGCGCGAGAGGGAAAGCTCGTGCAGAATGGAAAGAAGTTCCAGCACCGACTCGAAGCCTTTTTGCTGGGTGAGCCCACGTAGCCGGGGGAGTACGCGCTCAATGCATTCTCTGGAAAAACTAATCCCCTGGCCTGCTTTCTCGAACAAAGTGCGGATAAAATAAAGCTGATTCCGTTTCAGAAAGCTACTATCGAACAGATTGCGATGGAACTGAATCGTAATCTCGAATACCTCATCCATCCCCTCCTGCCATTTGTACTGATGGTCAAACCACCCGTGGGGTAGGTTACTCCCTACCAGTACCAGTTCCAGGTCGTCTATCACCTCCGTGTGGTCGCCTACTATCCGCTTTACCCCTTTGCCTCCGACCACCAGGTTGAGCTCAAACTCCTCGTGGAAGTGCAGCGGAAAGTCAAACTCCCGCTTGCGCCGGGCAAATATTGTAAAACAATCGTATTGCGTGAGAGGGGTTATCTCCCGGAGTATTTCGCTCATAATGGACGTAGAGGCTAAGGAAAAAGTCAAATTTAAAGAAAGCCCCGATAGAATAGTATTATTTGGTTGTTTATTATTCGGCTAAACTTTTTTGCCAAGATATGGACCCAAACCACCCGAATTTAGGCATTATCCCGGACTATGTTTCCGTCAAATGAGATACGCCCTCCCCTAGCCCGCGGAGATTCCAAAGCGCCTGGTATCGGGTAGTTAAAAATGTACTATACTCTCCCGGCTAGTAGGACTTGGTCTTGTGGTGGTAACTCCCATGCCTGTTTTGAGGTATCTCCTTAGGAAGTCATTCTCCAACGAAACCCCTGGTAGGCAGTCGGCACTGCCTAGGCTGAGAGCTGCCGGCCAACCGGCGTGTTTTTGCAATCCGTCGTAAACAAAAAGGCAAGACTACCCTTTGCCTGCTTATCTTTGGCTCAAGTAGGTTATTTACCCCCCGACGGATGAAGCTTTCTGCCCTCGACCTAGCCATCATTTGTAGCTACATGTGCGCTTTGCCCCTGATCGGTTTGCTGCTTCGCCGGAGCGCCAAAGCCGACAAAAAGGCCTACATGCTGGGTGGCAATACCCTGCCCTGGTACCTGCTGGGGCTTTCCAACGCCTCGGGCATGTTTGATATTTCGGGTACCATCTGGATGGTCACCATTTTGTTTGTGTACGGCGTCAAGAGTATTTGGCTGCCGTGGCTGTGGCCCGTGTTCAACCAGGTATTCATGTTTGTGTACCTGGCCATGTGGTTGCGTCGTTCCAACGTATCTACCGGCGCGGAGTGGATGCTCACCCGGTTTGGGACCGGCCCCGACGCCATGCGGTCGCACCGGGTCATTGTGGCGTTTGCTTTGCTGAGTTGCCTTGGGTTCATGGCCTATGGGTTTGTCGGCCTGGGAAAATTCGTCAGCATATTCATTCCCTGGACCGTGGTGGAGCCCTACGTTCCTTTTGCGGTGGCAGCCGAGTTTGTGCCTCATCTGTACGGCATCGTATTTACCTTCTTTGCCATGTTCTACGCCGTACTGGGGGGGATGTCGAGCATCGTGTGGGCCGACCTACTTCAATTCTTTCTCATGCTGGTGGCTTCCGTCTCCATCGCCCTTATTGCCATGAACAAGCTTTCGGGCACTTCCCTGCCGGTACCGGAGGGCTGGTCCGAGCTGTTTTTCAACTGGCGTTTGAACCTGGACTGGTCCGGGTTAATTGACGACGTAAACCAGAAAATTTCGGATGATAAATTCCAGCCTTTCGGAATGTTCTTTTCTTTGATGGTAGCCAAGGGCATTCTGGCCAGCCTGGCCGGTCCGGCCCCAAACTACGACATGCAGAAAATTCTGGCCAGCCGCAGCCCCCGCGACTCGGCCCTGATGAGCATGTTCGTTAACATCGTGCTGCTACCGGCCCGCTACCTGATGGTGACCGGCTTTACGGTCCTGGCCTTATTGTTCTACGAGGATCTGGACCTGCAAACGGCGAGCGGAGCCATTGATTTTGAGAAAATACTACCCGCGGCCATCTATCAGTTTGCTCCCTCAGGGCTGATGGGTGTCCTGTTGGTGGGTCTGATGGCTGCCTTTATAGGTACCTTTGCCGGCACCCTCAATGCCGCCCAGGCCTATATCGTCAACGACATTTACCTGAAATCCATCCGGCCCGAGGCCTCCAACCGGCAGATCAGCTACGTGAACTACGGAGTGGGGATGGTGGTGGTGATTGTCAGTATCATCATGGGCCTTTACGCCCAGGATGTGAACAGTGTACTGCAATGGATTGTTGGTGCGCTCTGGGGAGGGTACGTAGCGGCCAATGTACTCAAATGGCACTGGTGGCGCTTCAATGGCAATGGCTTTTTCTGGGGCATGCTTGCGGGCATCCTATCCGCCATGCTACTGCCCACGGTTTTTCCCGACACCTTGCCCTTATACTACTTCCCGCTTATTTTACTCCTCTCGGTAGCGGGTTCCCTCGGAGGTACCCTCCTGACTGCACCCACCGATAGGGAGGTCTTGAAGGAATTTTACAAAACCGTACGCCCCTGGGGGTTCTGGGGGCCGGTGAAGCGGGCTATCCTGAAGGAAGACCCCACCTTTGAACCTAACCGGGGCTTCCGGCGTGACCTGATGAATGTGTTCATTGGTACCATCGGGCAAACAGCTATTACGGCTTTGCCGGTTTTCACGGTCTTGCTTATGCCGGGTCAGGCCCTTCTTTCCGCGCTTGTGCTGGCGGGGACTAGTGTGGTGCTTTGGAACACCTGGTACAAACGGCTACCCTATAATTAAGAAGGTCTTTTGGCATGAAGCCCCCCTCTGCCGCAGCAACAGCCGACTTACGACCTGGGCCTTCGATGGAATGCAGGTCAATTGCCTCAAAACCCAAATTCCCATCACGACGCCCATCCGCTGGGGTAGCTACATGGGGAGTGGCTACGACGGGGTACACAAAAGCAGATAGCTTCTAAGTCAATCAATCAGATCATTCCTTACTTTTGTCCTCCGATCATGTCCCTTACTATTTTTATCAAATTTCTACTACCATGAAACTTTCCAAAACGTGTGAGCGTCCCGAGGTATTTGATAGCATTCAGAAGTTTATTGACGAAAAAGGTTTTGCGGTAGTCAGCAAGGACCACAACCGGCCCTGGGGGGGCTTCTTTGTACTGGATGAAAGCCAGGCACCGCAGTTTATCGAGACTTTCTTTCCGCACCTGTCCATTGAGGACTTTGCCGGCTACGAAAAGCTAAGCCCGAAGGTACTGGTAGTAGCCCCGGAGCAGCGCCTGTCGTGGCAGTATCACCACCGCCGCGCCGAGATATGGAAGCTGATCGGCGGGGTGGCCGGGGTGATTATTTCGGCCAACGATACCCAAACCGAGCTGCAACCCCTGGCCATCGGCGACATTGTAGAGTTGACCTGCGGACAGCGCCACCGCCTCGTGGGCATGAACGGCTACGGCGTAGTAGCCGAAATCTGGCAGCATACCGATAAAAACAACCCCTCGGATGAAGAGGATATCGTGCGGGTACAAGATGATTTTGGGAGATGATCCCATGCTCCCTCCGCAAAAGGTACTTCTGCTGGTCAGTACAGAAAACCAAACAGCCACAGGGGTACCTTTTTGCCAAACCCGATTTTGATACCGTCCGCCGCCATCAGGTAGTCTGTTGCTTCCCTAATCTATGCAGCAGATTCCCCTTTGCCTCCTACTTCGATGGTTAGTTCATCGCGATAAAAATCACCGGCTTTGGGTGTTCTTATATAGTCGGTTAGAATAGACAATGTAAATGGCCTTTTGTTCCTTCTCTGTCACGCCATTGGCCATACACAAGGAAAAATATTGCCAGTTATGAATCTACATTTATTTTTTTCATACATTGAAAAAAATAAACCCACCCTTCTCTATCTCACCCCACCATGCGCGGCCTCAATAAAGTGACGTTAATCGGAAACCTGGGAGGTAATCCCGAGATCCAGAAACTACAAGGCGATGTCAACGTCGCCAAGTTCTCTCTGGCTACTACCGAATCTTTTAAAGACGCAAAAGGTCAGTTTCACTCCACCACGGTGCCGGGTGCCCGGTGGAGCCGTACCCTGAAATCCTGGTATGTGAGCGATATTCCCGCCAACCGGCGTTTGCTGGGGTTGACCATTGACCCCGTGGGGAAAGAGGTACTCAGCCACATTCATCCGGTCAATCAGGGAGCTTTGCAACTGCTCATCGAAACCCTGCAACTTAAAGCGTACAGCGAAAGCACCATTCGAACCTACCGCAACGAGTTTGCGCAGCTCCTGTATGTATTGAAAGCAACCGCAGTTGATATCCCTGGACACCGAGCGGCTTCGCAGCTATTTCCTGTACTGTACTACTACCCTGAAACTATCCGAGAACACGCTGCATAGCCGGATCAATGCCGTGAAGTTCTTCTTTGAGCAGGTACAGCATCGAGAGCGGTTTTTCTTTGAAATTCCGAGGCCCAAAAAACGTATCATTCTTCCGAATGTGTTAGCCATAAGTCAGGTTGAGAGGTTGTTTGCTCAACTGGAAAACCTCAAACACAAAACAATGCTCTTTTTGGCTTACTCAGCCGGTCTACGGGTAAGTGAAGTAGTGAATATGAAAGTCTGTGACATTTATTCCGAGCGAATGGTGATCAATATCAAAGGTGCCGAAAGGCAAAAAAGACCGTACAGTAGCTTTGTCGGAGGAAATTCTGGAATTGCTTACGACGCTATTACATAGTTTATAAACCAAAAGAATGGCTTTTTGAAGGACAGTATTCAGGAGAGCCGTACAGTACGAGAAGCTTAAAGTCTGTATTTCAGCGCGCAAAAGCTGCCGCCCGAATTATTCAACCAGTTACGTTTCATAGTCTGAGACATAGTTAAGCAAATGGTCCGACACATCGGCATTTACATGAAGCAGGCACAGACATAAAACTTATTCAGGAACTACTAGGTCATAATGACCTTAAGACTACTTTACGTTATACTCATGTAAGCAACCGAACACTTGAAAATATTAAAAGCCCATTTGATGCTTTGAATTTAAAAAAAGGTAATTAAGCCTTATCCAATTATCATCCTTTATTAAATATATACTGCATCAAAAATCATACAATATATTGATAATGTACAAATAAATACAAAAAGTACTGCAAAACTTTCGTATATTTACGAGTTAGCTGTCAGCTTAACAATCAATTCGCCAAAATCAATAATTAGAACAAGATACTATGACTATAAATGAATTAGATATTAGACAAAATAGTTTTACAGATAACAAATTGATTAAAATTTATTCTGAATTTGGAGAGCTTCTTACTCAACTAAAAAAAAGAGACCTTCCTGAAAATATAGTAATATTAGTAAATGATTGTATTGACAAAATAAATTCTTCAACCCTTACAGGAAAACAATTAACAAAGTTCATAATACAAGAACAATCTTCAATTTTAGGGAAAATTGAAAAAGAACTTAAAGTTGTTCCAAGAAACCGTTACCGAAATAAGTGGATGTTATTTGGTTTTACTGCTTTTGGTTTGCCTATTGGAGTAGCATTTGGTTTAAGCCTTGGAAATATAGGACTTTTAGGATTGGGTTTACCAATTGGTATGGCCATTGGGTTTGCTATTGGTTCTTCGTTGGACAAGAAAGCATTTACGGAAGGGCGACAATTAAACATTGAAATAAAAAATTTACTCTACTGATTCAAAAACAAAAAGCCGAACCGCTAACATTGTATTTATGAAAAAGGGGGCGGACGGAAGTAATTGAAAATAAGCACATTAATCAATATTTGTACCAGCGAACGGAATACTATGAAGCTTTGGAAGTAACTCAACCGCACGGGCGACCCCGTTTGGAACAAAACCCAGCCTCAGTTACGGGTGGACGAGTTCCAAATGCCCCCTTCTTCATAAATACTTGTACGTTAGTGGCAATTTTGCCGAACCGACCGAAAACAAAAAATTTGACAAATAAATTTGACAAAATAAATGAATTGTAAAAACTGTAACGCTGAAATAAATTCTAAATTTTGTCCGGACTGTGGACAACCAGCAAATCTTAAAAGAATTGACGGACATTACATTATCCACGAAATTGAACACGTTCTACATTTTGAACGTGGAATACTATACACCATCAGAGAACTGATTATAAACCCAGGACAGAACATACGAAATTATCTTTCTGGAAATAGAAGCCGATTAGTAAAGCCAATAATTTTTATAATCCTAACTTCTCTAATCTATTCATTGACGGTCAGTGTTTTTCATATTGAAGACGGATACTTCAAGTTTGAAGGAGACGAAGCAAAATTGACAACGCAATTCAAAATTACTAAATGGATACAAAGTCATTACGGCTATGCTAATTTAATTATGGGAGTATTTATTGCTTTTTGGATAAAGCTATTTTTCAAAAAACATAAAGTAAATTTTTTTGAAATTTTAATAATATTGTGTTTTATAATGGGAATGGGAATGTTGATTTTTTCAGTTTTTGCCTTTTTACAAGGTTTGACAAATTTAAATTTAATGAACATTGGTGGAATAGTCGGTTTAGCTTATTGTTCTTGGGCCATAGGAAATTTTTACGGAAAGACAAAAATTCTAAATTATGCAAAAGCGTTCTTTGCTTATATGTTAGGAATGATAACTTTTATCATTTTAGCAACAGCACTAGGAATTTTAATAGACATAATCTCAAAACAATAAAGTATGAAGGATAAAATAGGATTTAATATAGGCTTTTCTTTTATAGCATTCACATTAGGTTTAGCATTGTTAAGAGAATTTGATTTTCAAAATTATGTATTTAGAAAACAAGCATTAGGATTTCTTTACCTGACAGTATTTATTATCAGCTTATTTCTAACATTTAAGAAAAAAAAGAAAGACATCGAAAATTAAAAACTGCCACTAACAGCAGTTGGCAAAATGGCGGGTTCAGTGCTATATTCAACGGCAGTTCTTCGATTGAACTTTTGTACAAAACTGAACATTTGTGCTCCGAAACCCGCCCGGACGCAAAGCCCGAAAACGTTGTGCAGGGTCTTCCGAAGGGGGACTGCGTACTGAAAATTTAAGTCCAGGCGGGCGGGCGATCCCGTTTAACGGCCCAAAGACCAAACTTTTCCATCGAGTCTTGTCAGTGGTAAAACGAAAACAGAAATATGATAATTCCGCAAATTTTTCTTTGGTTGTGTCATAGAAATCCACGGATTTAATTTCCTCCCGCCAAAGTAAAAGACTGAACCATCAACACAATCTACTGCACCACTTCATCATCCCCCACCCCATACACCCGAAAAGCCTGCCCATTTGTCCCTACCACGAGGCGGTTGCCCACTACCCGCAGGCCGCGCACGTCGCCCCGGAGTTGCAGGCCCGACTGGGCTTGGGGCAAATAGGCAAAGCCACCCTTTCGGTCATTCAGGAGGATAGTGCCATAGTTAGCGTCCAGGTTGCCGATCCGTACCCGGCTGCGGGTCTGATTTCCCGCCAGAATCACATCCATAAAACCATCTCCGTTCACATCCATCGCAGCCTGCGCGTACACCGGGGCAAACTGCGCCTGGATCGGCAGGGATCTTTGCTCAAAGGTACCCCCATTGTTGACCAGATAGACCGTAGACAGGGTGGTAATGGTAGATTTCTGGGGAGTTTTGTCCTTGAATTCTCCCAGAATCTCCTCCATCGTCGCCGTGGAGTACGACTCGTGCGTCACGTACTTCTTTTTCAGGCTCACCAGTTGATCCGACAGCTCGTCGCGGCTGTACGCCGGGTAGGTCTGGCCCTGAATGGCGTAGGCCAGGATGGGGTCGAGGGTACCATTGTTGTCGAAATCGTCGGTAAAGAGCGTCAACGGAAAGTCGGTGCTGGCTTTGAGTTGCGAGTTCAAGCCATAGTTCCCCATGATCAGGTCGGGGTCCCCGTCTTTGTCAAAGTCTTCGGCTACGATGCTTTGCCAGAAGCCCGTCAGGTTATTTAGTTCATCGTCTACACGCACCAGGGTACCCCGCTCGTTGTGCAGGCGGATGATGCCCGTCCATTCGCCCACGGCCACAATATCGTCGTAGCCGTCTTTGTCGTAGTCTATCACGCAGGCGTCGGTGAGCAGGCCCAGGCTTTCCAGAGCCGGATTTTCTACCTTGCTAAATTTCCCCTTGTCGTTTCGGTACAAGCGACTGGGGTTAAAGTTGGGATACGAAGTGGGTACCACCGATCCCCCCACAAACAGGTCCAGGTCACCATCCTTATCGAAGTCAAGTACTTCCACGTGGCTATCCGAAAAATTTTCGACGACCAGGGCGTCGAAGTCTTTGGAAAAATGGCCCTTGCCGTCGTTTTTGTACAGACGGTTTTGCAGCATGAGGTCGTTGGGCAGGTACTCATAGCCGCCACTCGTCACGTACAGGTCCAGGTCGCCGTCCTTGTCTACATCAAAAAACACCGCGTCGGTATCCGTACATAGTTCATCCTGCTTAAACTCCGGCTGCACAGTGGCGGTGAACTCCCCGTTTTTCTGCTGCACCCAGAGCTGCCCCGCCTGCCGCTTGCCTCCACCCAGGTACACATCGTCCAGCCCATCGCCGTTTACATCGCCTTTGGCTACGCGCGGCCCCTGGTAGGAGTACATGTGCAAAAGCAGCAGTTGCCGGCTGAAATCATTGAGGGGCTGCTGCTGATGCTCGGAGAGCGTCTGGGTGAGTGAAAATAGAGGTTGCGGCCTCAGCATAGGCTGAAAAGTACCCGCATCCGTGGGGGCGTAGGTCACGCGCAGTACCTGATCGGCTTTCAGATTTGTCAATTTCTGAGTTTTGCCATCGGGCCACACTACCACCACGCTATCTACCGTCGCCCGGTCACCCAGCCCAAAGTGCAGCGGCCCCTGCATACTACTCTGATAGCCGTGGGTGGGGGTTGCGTAGCGATACTGGCGCAGGTCGCCGCTGTACGCATATACTTTTGCGCCCGTTGCCGACTGGCCTTTTGGGGGGGTTAAAAGTAGGCCCAGGAAATGCCCCAGCCCTTGCTCCCGGCTCAGATTTTGGTATAGGTAGGCCGGTTCATTGATATTGCTCGTGACCAGTTCCAGATCGCCGTCATTGTCCAGGTCGGCGTACACGGCTCCGTTCGAAACCACCGGGGTGTCAAAACCCCAGTCGGTTTGTTTATTGGAAAAAGTCAGGTTATGCTCATTCCTGAACATGTAGTTGGGGGTTTTGGTAGAAGGCATCTTATTGACAACTTCAATGATGCTCTGCTTTTTCATGAGCTGCTCGTCGGCGTAGTACTTCATGAAGTCCATGTTGGTGTAGTCGCGCAGGTAGCCGTTGGTCACGAACAGATCCTGATAGCCGTCATTGTCAAAATCCGCCAGCAACGGCGCCCAACTCCAGTCGGTATTGGACACGCCGGCGATTTGGCCTATTTCGCTGAAAGTCCCGTCGCCGTTGTTGAGCTGCAGCATATTCCGCATCACTTCGGGATGGAACCCGTTGCGGAGCATAGAGAGGTAAGCCTCGTAGCGGTCGGGGCCAAAGAGTAACTTCTGCCGCTTGTTGTCCTCGGGCAGCATGTCGGTGGTCATGATGTCGGGCAGGAGGTCATTGTTGATATCGCCTACATCATTGCCCATGGAAAAATAGCTGGTATGGCCGGTCGTCTGGGCGATCACATCGCTGAAGGTACCATCCTGATTGTTGATGTACAAATAATCACTCTCAATGTAGTCGTTTGACACATACAGGTCGGGCCAGTGGTCGCCGTTCAGGTCGGCGACGTGAATGCCAAGGCCAAACCCGATGGGGTTTCCTTTGATACCCGCCTGCACGCTCACGTCCACAAACTTGCCGCTATCGTTGCGCAGGAGCCGGTCGCCCGCCAGCGAGTCGCGCATAGCGTGTACGGCCTGCACGTCGAAGCGGTTGAAATCCCTGACGTTGTGGTTGAGTACGTAGGCGTCCAGGTCGCCGTCGCGGTCGTAGTCGAAGAAGGCCGTTTGGGTGGTATAGGTATCCAGGTCCAGGCCATACTCGGCGGCCCGCTCCTCAAACCTCACCCCTAGACCCTCTCCTTGATTAGGAGAGGGGGATCCTAAATTGATATAAAGTTTGTTTTTCCGCAGGGCGGGATTATTGATATTCCCGGACACCGACACGTAGATATCCACCCAACCATCCTGATTGATGTCTACGATCGTCACGCCGGTTTTCCATTCCTTCGCCCAGGTGATTCCGGCCCCTCGGGTTATATCCTCGAATTCCAGCGGTTCGCCGTCGCGACTCCCCTTGTTGAGATACAGTTTATCTTCTCCCTGATTGGCCGTAAAATACAGATCCAAGAACCCGTCGTTGTTGAAGTCGGCGGCAGCTACCCCCCCGCCATTATAGAAATACTCATAGTTGAGTACATTATCGGTCTCGGATTCCTGGATCGTGTTGACAAAGTCGATACGGGTGTGGCTAGCGTCGAGCCGGGTAAAAATAGAATCGGAAGAAGTACCCTTACAGGCACAGAAAAGAGGAATTAAGAAAATCAGGCGAAAGAATTTCATGCAGAAAAGGAGTTACCAGAGAGGTCAAATTTACGAAAAAATGGTGCCTCTACGAATAAAGGCACCATTTTCAGGGCTTAGGAATACGGGTATTTTATTGCTTGTCCCACCACACGCGGGTGGTGAACAAATCGGCTCCTTGGCGCGAAATGGCCTCGGCCAGGTTGGGGTTTACGCCCGCCTCACTCTGCGGATACCGCAGGCGGCGCGGAATGGTCCCGTTGGTTTCGTTGCCGGGGTAGTTGACGGGCGTCAGCACCGGATACCCCGTGCGGCGCCAGTTGGACCAGCCCTCGATGTGGTTGAGCAACGAGCCCGTGATCAACCATATCTCCGTATGGATGGCTTTCATCTTGTCAGCCAGGGCACCTCCGGCCGGGTACGAATTGGCAGCCAGGTACGCGGCGGCCTGAGCCGGGGTAATGGTGCCCGCGTAGGAGTTGACTTGGAGTACGCCGGCCTGAACTCCCTTGTCGTAGGCGTCCTTGGCCGAGCCAGTAGCCCAGCCGCGCTCAATGGCCTCGGCCCGGAGGAGCTCCGACTCGGCGTAGGTCATCACGAAGTAGGGGTTGTCGAGGGCGTACATATTAGGGGCAGCGCGGGAATAGTTGATGCGGGCGTTGAGCGGAGCCGGGCAGGGCCGAAAGCATCTGCGCATCCGTACCGATGGGCAAGCCCATCTGCTTGGCTACCGTACGGTCGCCATCTTTGAGCGCCGAAATCACCGGCAAACGGGGGTCGTTGCGGGTTTTCATGGCGTCAATGAAGGTTTTGCCCCACTGAATATTATCACTGGGCACAATGCCACGTCCCGCCGAATTCATATTCCAGGAGTTGGGATTGGAGTTGTTGCCCGCGCCAGTGTTGGCAAACTTTATGGCGAAGCTTTCGCCGGCATTCATAAGGCCGCGATCGGTCGCTTTTTTGGCCCAGGCTTGTGCGGAGGCGGGGTCAACCTTTTGCATGCGCATGGCCAGGCGAAGCATGATGGAATTGGCACCGCGCTTCCACTTATCCATATCTCCTCCGTACACAAAATCGGCTGCTTTAGGAATGTAGGCCGAGTTACTAAGGGCGTTGCCGGCTTCTTCCAGCTCTTTCAGCATGTCCATGTAAATGGCCTGCTGGGCGTCGTATTTGGGTGAAAAAATACCCTGCAAAAATCCGTAACCCGCTTCTTTGTAGGGTACATCCCCGTACACATCCGTCAGGATTGCCATTTCCAGCACGCGCAGAATGCGGGCCATGGACAGGATATTCACGTTTTTGGGGTCTTCTTTCGCTAGTTCGATAAGGTTGACCAGGTTCTTGATCGAATTGGGATAAGCTCTTTCAAACCAGGCCGCGCTCAAATCCCCCTGAAAGGTATACACCGTGCCGCGGTAAAAACCCACCTCGATGGAAGACATCTGCTGCACCATCATGGAAGCGTAGATAAAGTTGGTTCGCCACGAACGGTAGCCGGGGTCGCCTCCCTCACCGGTGATGAGCAGTGTAGACTGCCCCAGGAGGTAGTCCAGTGGAACCGCCGAAGGGGCGTTGGGATTGATATTGACTTTCTCAAAATCCTTGGTGCAGGACCCCAGCGTAAAAGCCAGAAGAGTAACTAATGCTATTTTACGTATCATATTTTTCGTCAGTTAAGAATGGGTAATAAATCCGGTACAAACCGATCTACTATCAGAATTTCAGGTTGATGTTTACTCCCAACGACCGGGTTGGCGGCACACCGGCTAACTCAAGCCCCTGGGCGTTAGAGTTGTTGTAGGTAGACTCCGGATCAATGTTCGGGGTCTTCTTCATCAGGATGGCGAGGTTGCGACCCACCAGCGAGACAGATGCCCCTTTGAAAGGTAGTTTGCCCAAATACCGCACCGGAATTGAATAATCCAGAATCAACTGACGCAGCTTCAGGAAGTCGGAACTGTACACGTAAGGCGTGGCGATGTTGAATAGCCGCTCGTAGTACTGCTGGGCAGGTACGCGTACCGTGTTTGCTTCTCCTTTTTCATTAACACCTTCCCCGATGATCCCCTCCTCGCGACCCACCAGGGTCGCTTTCGTCAGGCCCCGACGCTCGGCGTAGGCGTTGGTACCCGAGAAAATATAGCCCCCAAACTTGCCGTCAATCAGGAAGCTTAGGCCTACGCCCTTGTACCGGAACGAATTGTTGATACCCAACGTCAGGGGAGCCACGCCGGGACCGAAGTTGACCAGTGGCCCCTGAACGGGGTACCCCTGCGAGTCGTATACGATCCTTCCCTGCGTATCTTTCTTATAATCAAATCCCTTCACCTGGCTGTAAGGTAGCCCCACATCGTGGTGGATATAGGCCGTACGGGTCCGGTTCTCGTCTACGCGCAGGGTTTGCAAATCTCCGTAGAGGTTGACCACCTTGTTTTTGTTGTAGCCCATGTTGAACGAGGCATCCCAGGTAAAGCTGTTGGAATTGATGATCTGATAATTGAGTAACAATTCCACCCCTTTGTTTGAGATCTCACCCACGTTAAACAACGCATTGTCGTAGCCCGAGGTAGCCGAAATGGTAGCTCCCACGATGTCGTTGGTGGTGTTACGGGTATAAAAAGCAAAGTCAACGGCCAGGCGGTTGTTGAACAAACGGGCGTCCAGACCCACCTCAAATGTGGTGGAGGTAAGGGGCTGTAGGTTGGCATTGGGTACCCGCCCGCCACTGATCTGCGCCAGCGGCGCCCCCAGGTGCGAGCCCGACAGGCTGTATAACAGGGACAGGTTGTAGGGGTCGGTGTCGCCGCCCGCCTGCGCCCAGGCAGAGCGTAGTTTCAGGTAGCTGATCGCCGAGGGTAGCTTTACGGCCTCTGACAATACAAGACTTGCCCCCACCGATGGGTACAGAATGCTATTATTACCCGGCGCCAGGGTCGAGAACCAGTCGTTCCGGGCCGTAGCCGTCACGAATAAGTAGTTGTTATAGGAGAATTCGGCGGAACCATACAGGGAGTTGATCCGCTTCTCGATGTAAGCCTCGTTGATGCCGCGGGCGGCAGGGTCAATGTTCGAGATGTCGTAGAAAAACGGAATATTCAGGTTGTTACCGCCAAAATTCGCGATTTGATTCTTCTGCCGCATCATGTTGCCGCCTACCAACAAGTTCAGGCCAATGCGTTCGGATAGCTTCTTGTCTACCCCCACCATCAGGTCGGAATTTTGCTCGGTAAAGACACGGTTGTTGACATTGTATGACCCCCGAATCTTGAAGGGTGTGCCGTACGGCTCAATGCCCTGGTAGCGGTAGTTGAAGTAGTCCATCCCGATCCGGCCCTTTACAAACAACCAGTCGGTGATGTTATACCGGGGTTCGAAGGCCGCGATCACGCGGTTTTTCTTATCGCTGTTGGCCCAGTCGTAGGCAGCGTAGTAGGGGTTGGTGACGTAAATATTGTCATTCCACAGGCGCTCGTAGCGATTTTCGTCGTATTTGCTTTCTTCGAGCGCTTTCACACCCAGCGAAGTAGGCATCATAAACAGCGCGTAGGTGGGGCTGCCGGGGGAGTCCGAAAGCCGTGAACGGTTTTGACCCCGTTCGTTTACGTACTTCACATTGGTGATGAACGACAGCCTTTTGCCCAGGTTCCCGTTTACATTCAGGGCAAAGTTGTTGCGTTTGACCCCACTGTTGGGTACAATATCCTTGTTGTCCAGGTTATTCATCGAAAACCGGTAGGTCACCGACTCGGTAGCACCCGTCAGCGCCACGGAGTTATTGAGGGTACGACCCGTTCTGTAAAAATTGGTGAGGTTGTCCTTCACCGCGCTGTAAGGCCTTTGCTGCCCGTCGAAACCAATCACATTGGAGCCGTCCAGTTTGGAGCCCCAGCTGTTGCCGGTCAGGGTTTCCTGCACGTTAGTGGGCTTTTTGCCATTATTACCCATTCCATACTGGTACTGGTAATCTTTCCATTCCTTTATCAGGAGGTCTTCCATCACGGTGTTGCTGTTGACTTCCAGGCCAATGCCTTTCCCAGCTTTGCCACCCTTGGTGGTTACCAGAATAGCGCCATTGGATGCCCGGGAGCCGTACAGGGCCGCCGCAGTGGCCCCTTTCAGCACGCTGATGTTATCAATCTCGTCGGGGTTGAGGCTCGATATACCATCGCCCCTGTCATTGCCACCCCACATACCGGCGTTGCCCAGGTTGTCGTTGCTGATGGGGATACCATCCACTACAATAAGGGGTTGGTTGTTGCCCGAAATGGAGCCGTTGCCCCGGATAATGATCCGCGACGAACCACCCGCGCCCGATGCCGGGGCCGAAATATTCAGACCCGCTACTTTTCCCTGTAACGAGTTGGCGATGTTAACCGTCCGTGCCTGGGTAAGTTCCTCTCCTTTTACCTCCGATACGGCGTATCCAAGGGCCTTTTTCTCTTTCCTGATTCCCAAAGCCGTCACCACTACCTCATTCAGTACGGTAGACTGGGGCGCCAGGGAAATATTAATCACGGAGCTATTGCCCACCGCTACGTCCTGTCCTACGTATCCGATGTAGCTAAACGTCAGCGTGGCTCCCTTCTTTACATTGATACTATACTGACCCTTGTCGTCGGTAATGGTACCCTGATTGGTACCCTTTACTGTTACGTTAACCCCATAAATGGGTCCGCCCCCCTCTTCCGTTACGGTGCCCCGCAGGGACATATCCTGGGCGTAACCAAGGAGGGTCAGCAAGGATAGAAAGGTGATTTTTAGCACTAGTAATCGTTTTTTCATACGTAGTTGGTGTTTTGTGTTGGATTAGGAGAATTTGATTTATCAAAGATATTCAGATTTTGAAGACGACATATAATACTATTTTATCTTCTTATTCTACAAACAGCACCAACAATATTCCTTAGCTCGCTTCCAAATTAAATTTATTTAAAAATCTCACTATCAACACACTAACAAAAAAGCACCCGCTACAAAAGCGGGTGCCAGCCTATTCAAAATGATAATTTAGTATATAGTTTGTCCTGGGGCGGTTAGTCAGGGTGGCTTATGAAATAGGCTAAGAAGCCGCAAGAACCAATTTACGGCATCCATCTGTATCTATTTTTTGGGCCCGAAAGTGCCCTAACCCAAACGGATACGGGGTACCTACTGTCCGGCTTTGATCGCCGCCAGTATCCGGTCGGCTCCCGCCTCCAGGAGCTCGGCGGCCAGCGCCCGGCCCGTATCCACCGGCGATAGTACCGACGCCCCCGCTACCGAACGACGCAGCAACTCGCCTCCATCCAGACTTACCACGCCCCCCGTCATGCTGAGTTCCCTTCCCGACAGCGTGGCCAGCCCAAACACGGGTACACTACAGCCCCCCTGCAAGGTATTCAAAAAAGCCCTCTCCGTCCGAAGGCATACCTCCGTATCCTCATGGTTCAACAACGAGCGAACCACTACCTTCTTCCGGGGATCGGCCGCAGCGGCACACTCAATGGCTATGCTCCCCTGCCCCACCGCCGGGGTAAATTCATGCGGCGGGAGGTACTCCGCAATTTTATCCTCGTAGCCCATGCGGTGTACCCCGGCAAAAGCTAGCAGCAAGGCGTCGCAGTGGCCCTCGCCCAGCTTGCGCAGACGGGTCTGCAGGTTTCCGCGCATATCCACCGTGCGCAGGTGGGGATAAAAATGGCGCAACAGCGCCACCCGGCGCGTGGAAGAAGTACCTATTACAAAGGGTTCCTGCTGGTTCAAGGACAGGGTGGTGTTCGCGCTGATGAGCACATCGTTGACCCGCTCGCGTTCCATAAAAGCCAGTATCTCAAACTCCTCTCCCAGATCCGACTGCAGGTCTTTGGCACTATGGACGGCTATGTCTATCGCCCCGAGCCGGAGCTGATCTTCCAGTTCTTCAGTAAACACCCCCTTGCTGCCAATCTTTGACAGCGCCCGATCCAGGATTTTATCGCCTTTGGTTTCTATGAGGACAATTTCGGTCGAAAGCCCACCGCTCTGAAGTAAGTTTTCAACATGGTAGGCTTGCCAGAGGGCCAGCTTACTACCCCGTGTCCCGATTTTAATATGCATGGTAATTTGTCAGCTTTTGGGTTATTAGTTCCTATGTTCAACGCCGCGCTATACCCCCACAGTATCGTTCTCGTCCAATCGGAACTTTTCTTCCAGGTAGGTTATAATGAGGGAGGCGACGTCAATTTTGGAGGTATTCTCGATTCCTTGCAGCCCCGGCGACGAATTGACCTCCATAATCAACGGTCCCCGGTTCGATTGCAGCATGTCCACTCCTGCTACTTTTACGCCCAACGCCTTAGCGGCCGCAAGGGCGGCATGTTCTTCCTCGGGCGTGAGCGTAATGGCAAAGCCCTCCCCACCCCGGTGGAGGTTGGAACGAAAATCACCCTCTACCCCCTGTCGGCGCATAGCCGCTACCACTTTGTTGCCTACCACGAACGCCCGAATATCCGCACCCCTGGATTCTGCTACGTACTCCTGGATGAGAAAATTGGCTTTCAGCCCAAAAAATGCTTCAATCGTGGACTTTGCCGCCTTGGAGGTTTCGGCCAGTACCACCCCCACCCCCTGCGTACCCTCCAACAGTTTGATAATGACGGGCGGGCCACCCACAATTTTGATGAGCTGATTGACCTGAGCGGGATTTTTGGCAAAGACCGTTTTAGGAATGTTCACCCCAGCTTTAGCCAGAATCTGCATGCTCCGGAGTTTGTCCCGCGAACGGCTGATGGCCTGCGATTTGACGGTCGTGAATACTTTCATAAGCTCAAACTGCCGCACCACTGAGCAGCCAAAGGCCGTCACCGACGTGCCGATGCGGGGTATGATGGCGTCAATCCCCTCGATGGCCTTTCCCTCGTAGAGAATGGTGGGCTTTTCTCCTTCAATCACCAAAAAACACCCTAAGTGATTGATCACCTGGGCTTCGTGGCCTTTTTGTCCAATAGCTTCCACCAATCGTCGGGTTGAGTACAGCTCAGGATCAGTGGATAAAACAGCGATTTTCATATAATGGGGTATAAACTCTCTTAGCCTGTAAGAGCGATGTATATCAGGTTAGTTTTAAGCCTATCCGGGTAGGACCGGCCAGTCGTTGATGGGTAATGAGTAAACTTTGGGATTGGGGCCTCCACGTCACTGGGAAACATCGACAATAAACCGTCCTTTCAGTAGCCTGCGACCCAGTAGCACCGGGAAACTCATCGTTTGGCGGTCAGCCAGCGAAAATTCAGTCCGTATTTTTCGCCCGGCTACTACAATGGTGGTCTTGATGACGTAGCGTTTCTCGGTATGACCAAAGGAATTTCGCACGGTTCTTTCCTTAAAATCAGTGGCCGAAAATACCTGCTTGGGGGCGCCATTTTTCACATCCAGATAAAAACTTAGCTTTCTTTTACCTTCCTTCCCGATCACCTTTACCCTCGAACAGTGGATAGACGAAGTAGCGGCCCCGGTGTCTACCCGGGCGGGTACATCGTGCCAGCCCAGCTCCGGAAAGTGGACTAACTCAGTGGCTCCGATGATCTTTTTTTCGGTAGAAACCGGTACTAAGTTCTTCATGAGGGTTTTTGGAACAACCGGGCCAGGCTTAGTGACAAGTCCAGAAACACCATTTTGGCGCGGACGTTCCGTTCAATATGGTAGTAGGCTTCGTTGATTTCGGTAATCATCCATTCCAGAGAGTCGGGCGGCACGGCCTTTGAAAATCTTTCCACGAAGGTAAGATCCTCATCGGGTACCCGCAGTAGGGCTCCGGCCCCTTGTGTCCACACGAGTATATCCCTGAACATCCGGAGGGAATAATCAAATATCCCCTTTTGCTGATCTTTGCCCATGGCATCGAACGCGTCGGCCAGTGGTACCAGCTTCAACAAATCCTGGCGGAAACAGTGGCGCATCCACTCTGTAAACCAGGCGGATCGGTCGTCCTGGGCTTCGTGGATCAGGCGGTTGGCCTCCACCAGATTACCGTCGCAAAGGTAGGCAATCTGCTTCGCCCGGCTGTCATCCGCCCGAAGATGTTCGTGCAAATAGGTACGTACCTCCACGTCGGTGAAGGCCGGCACCGCCACTCGCTGCGTACGTGACAAAATGGTGGTAAGCAGGCGATCTGACTGCTCAGTCACGAGGAAAAACAGGGTTTTGGCGGGTGGTTCTTCCAGAATTTTCAAAAGAGCGTTGGCAGCCGACAGGTTCAATAGCTCCGGCTGCCACACGATCATAATCTTGTACTCTGCCTCGAATGCCTTCAGCGACAACTTCCCGATGATAGCCCGAGCCTCTTTGATGGGAATAATGCCCTGCTGGTTTTGGGTGGCCTGTATAAACCCCAGCCATTCCTGTAGGGTACGGAAGGGCCTTTCCTGGATGAATTCCCGCCAGCGAGGCGTTAGCTCACCCATCAGATCTTCGTTCTCCTTGGGCGACCGGGGCAAAGGAAATATACTGTGCAGATCGGGATGAATGAGTTTTTTCATCTTCGCGCACGAAGCACAGGTACCACACGCATCATCAGGCTGTCGGTTTTCGCAGTTGACATAGGTGGCGAAAGCGAGCGCCAGCGCCAGTCCGCCTCCGCCAATGGCACCGTCGAACAGCAGCGCATGGGCCACGTGATTGTTCCGAACCGAGCGCAACAACGTAGCCTTTACTTCCTCCAAACCAGGTATGTCTTTGAAAAGCAATTTTGAATGAGTGAATGGTAGAATGTTAAAGTAACAGAATAATAGAGTGAGGACGGATGCCGCGCGGAATGACAGAATAAAAAATATTCACTCATTCTAACATTCACTCATTCTATCATTGATGCTCCCGCTCGAATATTGTCCGTAGGACGGCCTGCCGCTTCGTGCCGAACTCCATCTGCCGGCGTCGGAAGGTTTCCTGTATAACGGCCAGAGCTTTTTCATAGCGGTAGTCGGTGAAGCCTTCGGCCTGCCCTCCCCAGCTGAATGACGGGATGAACTTGGGCTGAAATCCGGCCCCGAATACATTGACATTAACGCCTACCACCGTACCCGTGTTGAACATGGTGCTGATACCGGCCTTGGTATAGTCGCCCATGAACAAGCCGCAGAAGAGCCGTCCGGTATCTTCCAGCTGCTGCGTACCGTAGTTGTACAGCTTCACGTTGGTATAGTCGTTTTTGAGATTTGAGTTGTTGGTATTAGCCCCCAAATTACACCACTCACCCAAGACCGAGTTGCCCAAATATCCATCATGGGCCTTGTTACTATACCCAAATAGCACCGAGTTATTCACCTCCCCGCCTACCTTGCAATAAGGCCCCACCGTAGTGTTGGGGCGGATTTTGGCACCCTGTCCGATCACGGCTCCCTCACCCATCGCAAAAGGCCCCTGAATAATAGCCCCCTCACTTATAGTTGCGTTGCGTCCTATATAGATCGGCCCTCCGTCCGCGTTCAGAATCGCCGCGCGTACCAAAGCTCCTTCCTCCAAAAAAATCGAGCCGGGAGAATAGCAATGCGTGAAAGGATCGCTAAGTCCGATACTCTGCCGGTTGGCGGTGAGCAGGGCATAGTCGGTTTGGATCTGCCCTCCGTTCTCTAAAAAAATATCCCAGGGGTTTTCTATCGACACCAGGGTGCCGGGGTACATGTGCTCAGAGAGGGAGGGAGTAGGCGAGGTGGGTGTCCAGGTGGGGTCGTCTGTCCGGATGGCTAGTACCCGGTTTGTCTTCTGGCTTCGGAGGAGGCTACCGGGTGTCAGGGCCCGAATGCACGCCACCAGGGCGGGATCAGGACATACCCCCCCCTGAATATAGAGATTATCGTCAGAAACCTGCCTGGCAAACTGCTCCTGTAAATATGGTTGGGTCAAAAAGGAAGGGGGGGTATCGAGCCATCTTTCCCACTTTTCGGCCAGCGTCAGGATGCCGCACCGAATTCCCGCCACGGGGCGGGTGAGGGTAAAAGGCAATAGATTTGCACGGGTGGTGGGGTCGTCGAATAAAATAACAGAAGTCATATTCTGATGAATAATTCGGTCAAATTTCGGCTATTTTGTTGACGCTGACAAAAAAATAAGGCAGTCTCTTAAGGCGTAAAGAGACTGCCGCTATTTTGGTTTTGTGCTCCGAAAATTACTTCTTTCCGTAACGCTTCATAAACTTGTCTACGCGTCCTGCGGTATCCACCAGCACGTTCTTTCCGGTATAGAAAGGGTGCGAATTGGACGAAACTTCCACTTTATACACAGGATACTCTTTGCCGTCTTCCCAAACGATGTTCTCGTTGGTTTGGATCGTAGAGCGTGTAATGAACTTATAGTCACTGGACAAATCCCAGAAAACTACCTCTCTGTAATTGGGATGAATATCTTTTTTCATCGGTATGTATTGTTAATTCGTTGTTTGCGATTTTGAAAAGGACTGCAAAAATACAGACTTAAATCCAAAACTCCCAAACCCCATCCGTTATTTTTTAGCTCGTCGCCCCGGTTTTCTCCTCTGCTCGGGAGGTATTTGAGCCAATTGGATTCAAACAAGCTACCTGGGTTATACTCTCAGAAATATGCATGTGAAGGGTTCAATGGGATTTTATTGCTTGAAAAATCCCATTATAGCACCTTTGAAAGTTTTACCGGATCAGGTTTGGTACTATGATTTTTTTTATTTATATAACTAATTGATTATTAGTTTTCTACCTAAAATTTTTCTTAAAAATATTTTGTAGTACTATTCTGATAGCGTCCAATTTTGACACTTTTAGATAACATACTTTAAATTAGAATCTTAACATTGGAGTAACATTGAAAAGGATTAGATTTTTTTTAGGCTAATAAAAACACCTCAGATTTCCGAGTTGTTTTTTTCATTACAAACCCGTTATTTCAAGAAATTTTTAGCTCAAAAATCTCTCCTCCCCCAGGAATCAAGCTGCAAATAAACCAAAACTTTTACAGATAAAACCAGATATTCCCATGCCAATGTATGTAATCAAGCGCGACGGCCGGAGAGAGTCCGTGAAATTTGACAAAATCACTGCTCGGATAGAAAAACTCTCCTACGGTCTCGAATCCAACTACATTCAGCCCATTGAGGTGGCCAAGAAGGTCATTTCGGGTATTTACGACGGCGTTACGACGGCTGAACTGGACAACTCTGGCGGCCGAAACGGCGGCTTCCATGACCACCAAGCACCCCGACTACGCTATTCTGGCGGCACGCATTGCGATCTCTAATCTGCACAAGATTACGTTGAAGTCGTTTTCGGCTACCATGAAGCGGTTGTATACGTATGTGGACCCTAAAACCGGCGAAAATGCCTCGCTCATTTCCAAAGAGGTATACGACGTGATCCGCCGAAACGCCGCTTTGCTGGACTCGACCATCATCTATGACCGCGACTACGGCTACGATTACTTCGGCTTTAAGACCCTGGAAAAATCTACCTGCTGAAAGTAGACGGCAAGATAGCCGAACGCCCTCAGCACATGCTCATGCGCGTGGCGATCGGCATTCACACGGACGACGTGCAGGCGGCCATCGAAACCTACAATCTGCTGTCCGAGAAGTGGTTTACGCACGCCACGCCTACCCTGTTCAACGCCGGTACGCCCAAGCCACAGATGTCGCTCGTGCTTCCTGCTCACCATGAAGGAGGACAGCATCGACGGCATTTACGATACGCTGAAGCACTGCGCCCTGATATCGCAATCGGCGGGCGGCATCGGCCTCAGCATCCATGATGTACGCGCTACGGGCAGCTACATCAAAGGCACCAACGGCACCTCCAACGGCATCGTGCCCATGCTGCGGGTGTTCAATGACACCGCCCGCTACGTGGACCAGGGCGGCGGCAAGCGCAAGGGCTCCTTCGCTATCTATATGGAGCCCTGGCACGCCGACATCTTCGACTTCCTGGATCTGAAGAAGAACCACGGCAAAGAAGAGAAGCGCGCACGCGACCTGTTCTACGCCCTGTGGATTCCCGACCTGTTCATGAAGCGCGTAGAAGCAACGACACCTGGTCGCTGTTCTGTCCGAACGAGTGCCCCGGCCTGTCCGATACGCAGGGAGAGGAGTTTGAGAAACTGTACGAGAAGTACGAACGGAAGGCAAAGGCCGCAAAACCATCAAGGCGCAGGATCTGTGGTTTGCCATTCTGGAATCTCAGATCGAAACGGGCACGCCCTACATGCTGTACAAGGACACGCCAACCGCAAATCGAACCAGAAGAACCTGGGCACGATCAAGTCCTCGAACCTCTGCACCGAGATCATGGAGTACACCGCTCCCGACGAAGTGGCGGTGTGTAACCTGGCTTCGATTGCGCTGCCCAAATTCGTGGAGAAGGCGCAGGACGGTCTACCGGTTCAACCACCAGAAACTATACGAAATCACCAAGGTGGTGACGCGTAACCTGAACAAGGTGATTGACCTCAACTACTACCCGGTACCCGAAGCGGAGAAATGCAACATGCGCCACCGGCCCATCGGAATCGGTATTCAGGGACTGGCCGATGCCCTTTGCCTGCTGCGAATGCCTTTCGATTCCGACGAAGCCCGGAGCTGAACGAGGAGATCTTCGAGACCATCTATTTCGGTGCCATGGAGGCCTCGATGGACTTGGCAAAGGCCACAAACCCTACGAAACCTTCGCGGGATAGCCCTATTTCACAAGGCATCTTCCAGTTTGACATGTGGGGCGTGACGCCAACGAGCGGTCGCTGGGACTGGGAAAAACTGCGCAAGGCCGTGGTAAAGCACGGCGTACGCAACTCCCTGCTACTGGCACCGATGCCAACGGCTTCCACCAGTCAGATCCTCGGAAACAACGAGTGTTTTGAGCCATATACCTCTAACATCTACGTGCGGCGCGTCCTTTCGGGTGAGTTTATGGTGGTGAACAAGCACCTGCTGAAGGACCTGGTGAAGCTGGGACCTCTGGAACGAAGACATGAAGAACAAGCTCATCATGGCCAACGGTTCGGTGCAGCACATTCCCGGAATTCCGCAGCACATCAAAGACCTGTACAAGACGGTCTGGGAAATTAAGCAACGTACCCTGCTCGATATGTCGGCCGACCGGGGCGCTTATATTTGCCAGTCGCAGTCGCTCAACATATTCATGGAAGAGCCCAACTTTGGCAAGCTGACGTCCATGCACTTCTACGCCTGGAAAAAAGGACTCAAAACGGGCATGTACTACCTCCGCACCCGCGCTGCGGCCGATCCGGTGCAGTTCACCGTACAGAAGCAGGCTGAACCTCAAATCCAACCCGCGGTGGTGTCGGTGGCCGAAAAAGAACTGGACTATACCCAGTACGCCCAAGACCAGCAGTCGGCCAAACCCGATCGCGACAACCGCTCGGATATGCAGTGCTCCCTCGACGATCCGGAAGGGTGCGAGGCCTGCGGCTCCTGATCGTGATTTTTGTAGTAGCTTACTAATACAAAAAAGTCCTCGCTGGTAGTGAGGACTTTTTTCATGGGGCTATGTGATTCTGCTTTTACCAGAACCGTACGCCTACCCGCAGGCCAATGCCCCGAAAATAGGCTTCTGTGCTGCCACGGGCCCCCGAGGCGGTCACGGCGTTGGCATTGTATATACCCGAAAAGTCGTAGGCGGTGGTCACTTCGGCGAAAAAACCGTACTTATTCCGCTCCACCTCAAACCCCAGGGCCCCCGAAGCCATAAGGGATTGCTTCTTCAACAATGACCGATCGTTGGTGGATTCGTACACATTATCAAAATTGGCGTGATTGTAGGTAAATGGAAGCAGGAATTCGACCCCGACTTTCAGATACGGCCGCAGGCGGTCCGGCTCGATACGAGGCTTGTGCAGTTTGAGCGCCACGAAGGCATCGGCACCCGAAATATCAAATTCGCCCGCAGCCCCCTGCACAGTCAGATCCGATCGCAATGACTGGTACTGAGTTCGGAAGTACTCCGCCCCCAGGATAAGATCCAGGGGAGTTTCGACCGAAAGAAACGACAGTTGTAAACCCGCCGACGTAAAATAGCCGTACGACGTTTGGCGGGCCACGCCATCCTCGGTGTACTTGGGCTTGTTGGCTAGTATCCGTAGGGTGGGTTCTAGGACCACCTTGTTTTTGCGGCAGCGCTCCGGGTAGGCATCACACTCAATGGTAGCCAGTACCTCGGTGATCCTAGTTTTCTGGGAAGGATTGGCACACTCGTACGCGGCCTGATAGTATTCGTACGCTTTCTCCCACTTTTTGTCGGCTACGCTAGCCACTGCTTTGTCGCGGTTGCCAGCGTAGCAGTTTAGGCGCTCGCAGTTGACAAGTTTGAGCCGGTTGGCCGTAGCGGAGCTATCCCGATAGGCACTGTTACAGATTCCCACCGCCGCCATTCGTTGAAACAACCCCGATGCTTCCTCGCAGCGATTTGCGACCAAAGCCCGCGTAGCCTGGCCTTCCAATAGAAAATAAAGGCTATCCGCTTCGTACAGGCGATTTATGGAGTCGCGCAGGGTGGCGTACTGGCCCATGAGGGCAGGGGTATTCAGGCCACAGCCCGCCAAGCCGGGCGAGCGACTCCTCCCAGATTTTTTTGCCTTGTTGAATCCGGCAGTTCGAAATCTCCCGCTTTATGCTGATGACCGCCCTGGCAAACTGCCGCAAGGTACCTTCACAGCCGGTTTTGCCCGACAGCCGGCGCTGTATCGTATCAATATCGGCCTCATATTGCTTCAGCCCCAGTTGGCGGGCTTCCACCATAAACCTCGCCCGCTTCCTGGTACTTGCTGGTTTCGCCGGTGTCGTCACCCGCTTTTTCGTTTATGAGGGCCAGATTTACCAAATAATCGTAGTAGCTATTTTTGGCGCATGACTGAATCAACCCGCCTACCTGCGGAATTTGTGCTCCCTTCACAATCAGGCTTTTGTAGGCACTTTCCAGAAACTCCCGATTGCCGGGATCCTTTTTCAGCAAGGTAATATCTCCCTCAATCCGTTGGTATTCGCCGATAAGCTCCATGGCCGAGTCTCCCGCGGCGAGTGCATCCGGATGGCTCTTCAGGTAATAAAACAACTCCTCCGTCCGGCAAGCCTCAGCGTAGGCTTTTACCTGAACATTGAGATTCCCGCTCCCCTTACCTGCCGCCTGTTCCTCCTTACTCCTGATCTCGAATTCAAGGGAATTGATAATATACCTGGATGCCGACCGGTACCGCCTCAGCAAATCCAATGCACGTTCCGAATCATTCGTCGCGAGGGCTTGGCGGTACTCCCGCCCCCAGGTCGCCAGGGCACTCACGGCCTGCTGGCCTTCCTTGTACTGTTCGCGGAGGGTGGAATTCAGGCTCCCTCCCAACTGGGCGGCTTTGGCAAAGCTTTTTCGCGCCGCCACGGTGTCCAGCGCCGAAAGCTGCCGCTCCCCTTTGTAGGCCCACTCAAACCCCGCCACCACCCTGGTGGATTCGTTGAGTTTTTTGACCAGCACCTTGTCCAATTGGCGAAGGCAGGACTGAATCCGGTCGTCGAAAACAGGGACATGGAGATCACGGTCTATTTCCCGGTATTTACTGAACATTTCAAGTGCCTGATCATACCTTTTGGATTGGTACAAGCGTTCTGCGTTTTCAAAAAGGGTTTGCAGGCTTTTGGCGGCCTTTAACCTGTCCTGAAACAGGGGTACATTCTGCCCCCCCTGGTAAAGTTTGATCGCCTGGTCGAATTTACCGGCGTTCAGAAAAGCTTCGGCCGTAATCCATACATCGTACAGGTTACGGTTTGGAAACATCTGGGCCCACGTGCCCGTGGTAGAAGCCAACAGCACAATACAAAGTAAATGTCTTATTCGCATTTTCGGATTGGGGTGTTTCCGGTGAGTATTCCGGCATAATGAAAATACTGATCAGCAATAAAAAAAAGATTTGAACTGTCCGTAGACTTGTATTTCTGACATTCCATAAAGGCGTAGGACTCATATACATAGCCCAGGCTATCTAGTCGTTGCTGGGCCACATCCGAGGCGGGGAGTTGGACGGCGCTCTTGAACGCTTCAATTGCCCGCTCGTACTCCCCTTTTTTCTCGTAGGCAATCCCTTTTTCCAGCGCCTGGTTAAAGGTTGCTAAAAAGGCCGTATCGCCAGACCCTCCGGTGCTAGGCTTCAAGAAGTAAACTGCGGTGGCCAACAGAATTCCGATCACGATTAGCGTATTGCGCCAGCCCGCCGTGCTGAGGATCGACTTCAACTCCCTGGGATTTTTCAGGGTCTCAGGCGACATCAGGGAGGGCGCGGGTTCGGGTTTTGGCGGGGAGATATAATCAGGAGAAATAATTTTTTTCCAGAAATGAAGCACTTCGGCGTTTTGGCGTGCATTGGCTTGCTGGCTGACTTGTTTGCGGTAGAAAAGCAGCACCTCTTTGTCGTCGGTATGCCAGAACTCAGGAATATCGCTGGAAATAACCATCTCATTCGGAGCGAGATTCAACTCCTCGATGATCTTTACGAATTTTTCCTCTTCTGCGCTACTTACCTCACTCGATGTAAGTTTGGTTACTGTTTTTTCTTTGTTTTTTTCCCACACGAAATAGCGAGCCTGATGACTGACCGACTGTCCGATTTTGAGTAATCCTTTTATATCCGCTACCCAAGTCAGTTTTGCGTCGTACGAAGTAGGGATAACATCAATGGTCACCTGACCTTTTTGGCTGCCGGTAAAGTCATCGGCCGACCAGCGCGTCGCATCCCCTGCGACCTCTCCTTTTACTATTTTTTTGAGCTGATATACTCCCTCGAAGAAATCTCCTTCTTGCAATGACATAACTAATTTTACGATTTGGAAAAGATAAAGGTTAACCCTGAATCCGATTTTGACAAATTTTTCGCAATTTAATTCGAAAAATGTATAAAATCCTGAATTTAAACTACTAACCTAGCCTGTGATAGTCTAATTTGCCGTAAATTCTTTACCAGCCAGCTATCCAAAACATCGGTAGAATAGCTGAATTTGTACAATTTCTATTGATTTTTTTTATTTCAAGGTGCGGATGTACGATAACAAATCTGCCACCTGCCCGGCTGTATATTGGTCCATGAGTCCTTTGGGCATAAACGATCTTCCGCTCAGAAATCCCTGACTTTTGATGGCACCAGCCTCCACAAAAACCTTACTTCCCCCCATAAACGCCAGCGTAGTACCGCGGGTGTCCTGGCGGAGCAGGTACCCCTCCACGCTGCTCCCATCCCGCTTGGTAACCCGGTATACCGCGTACCCGGACTCAACGGCAGCGTCCGGATCAAGAATAGCGGTGAGAAGTGCCTCGTTTTCGCGGGAGGCCGACCCGTCGAGCGCGGGAGCAATGCTCTGACCCTCCCTTGCTACCTGATGGCACAGCAGGCAGGTTTGAAAAAGAACCCGCCCGCCGTCGGGGTTTCCGGTATGTTTTTCGGCAATGGCCATATACCGCGACAACCGCGCCTGGAATGCTTTTTTCTTTTCTTCCTCTTGCTTTTTTACCCGTGTCAGCAACTCCTGTCCGCGGCCTGTGTTTCCGAGTGAATTGACGAGTCGTTCGGCGGAAGGTCTGGTAAATGCCGGGAAGTCAAGTCGTTTCTTTTCATATAACAGCAACACCAGTTCAGCTCCCTCCCGAGAGGCGGTTAGTCTGCTGACGAGTTCTTCTTTTTCAGTACCTGTCAGGTCAGGCAACCAGCGTATGAGGGCTTGTTGTCCGGCAGAACGATCTGCTTTTACGAGATTGTGCAACGACGTCAGGCGGACATCAAAGCCCAGGCTTCTGTTCTGCACAACCCCCGGCAATACCTCTCGGCTAGCTTTGGGGCTTGATTCAAGGGATTTTAGAGCAAGCTTTAGGGTTTTCTCGGATACCTGACCACCCAGCAAAGCCACTACTTTATCCTGTAAGGCTACCATACCAAACCGCCCAATCGCATCAAGGGCCAGGTCGATATCCGCCTGACTGTTGCCCGCAAGGAGAAACTCAACCGGAATAGTAAGCAGCTCGGCAAGTTCGGGCGACTGTACCTGTCCCTGATTTTGCAAGGCATAGGCCACATACGTTCTGGCCGTAACCGCTGCCTGTAGGGTAGGCTTCACGGCCTCAAAAATTTGCTTACTATCCAGCATTTTCGCCAAGTCTATAAACAAGGACTCGCTGATCGGGAGGGACGCCGAGGCCGGCCAGAACTTCATAAATGCCGCTTCACGCTGCCCCTTTGGTAGCGCCTGAATAACCCAGAGAAGGTTAGAAACCGGAATATCGGGAGCTGGGGGCGCACTCAGGTACGTATGGAGTTCATCAGGGTACTGTTCAAGGGCCCGGCGGGCCAGGAACCGTTCAAACTTCCTCTCGTAGGCTCCCCCCAGGGCGTCTCCGGGCATTTCGGGCTTCGATGCCCGGACAAGCAGGTCCACGATTGCCTGATTAGCTTTTCCAGCCTCCAGGAGGGTCCGCAGTACCTGCGATCGGATCGCCGGGTTTTGGTCTTCTATCAGGTGCTTCACCTGGCTTATCAGAGTCTCAGGGCTTACTGAAAAACTGGCCAGTGAACGTACAGCCTCCCTCCGCAGGTCAGGCAACGGAGACCGCAACAAGGACGTAAGCAGATCGGCATGATACATCCGGAGGCTTTCCAATGACCACAGCGCATGAATTCGGGTGTCTTCCCTCTCCGACTCATCCAGCGCCAAGGCTACTAGTCGTGGAGTCAACGCCTGGGTTTCGGCCAGCGGCCGGTCGGAAATCTGGTGCCAGGCCGCCCGCTTTTCCCACAGGGACGGCGACTGCAGGTGATTAGGCAGGTTCGACGTGGCAACGGTGTACAGATTGGGGATGGTACGGGGCGGCTGGCTTATATGACGAATCCGCCAAATGCGGCCGTGTGATTTGTCGCGGTCGGGGTGCGTGGTCGGTAGCTCGTTGTGGGAAACAATCTTATTGTACCAGTCGGCAATGTACAGACACCCGTCCGGACCAAACTCCATATTGACCGGTCGAAACCAATCGTCCTCCGAGGTCAGCAGGTCGGGCAAATGGGTGGCGGTGACCGTTCCATCCGGATTGCGAACGATCCGCACAGCATTGATGGTGCTGGTGATGGGGTTGGCCAGGAAGGCAACGTCTTTGTACTCGTCGGGAAAAGAGCCGGAGGCATCGTCGGCGAAGGCCGTACCTGATATACCCGTGCCCCCCACCCGAAACTCGTGCAAAGCAGGCATAAAAGGCTGGTACAAGCGCAGGCGATCAGTACCAATCCCTGGAAACGCCGAACCGGGCTCCAGCGGCGTGACTGAGAACCCCAGATCGTTGGCCTCGGAGCCGTACCATTGCCCATTTCCCCGCAACTGGAACCCCCATATGTTATTTAGCCCCGCGCTGACCAGCTCAAGGCGGGTAGCATCCAGCGAAAACCGGGCGATTTTGCTGTAATCAATTTTCAGTTTCATGCCGCTTCTCACCGAAGACACCTCCCCCTTGTTCAGAGCTCCCTGGCTAAAATGAATCCAGTCGCCGGGTGCTCTCACGAGTACATGGGCCATGGTGTGCGTGTCTGTAAAGCCGAACCCCGTGAGCAAAGGTACCCGTTCCTCGGCCCGGCCATCCCCGTCGGCATCCTTTAGAAAAAAAAGCTCCGACCCCTGAGCTACGTAGGCACCGTCTTTGTACGGCAGTATGCTCATGGGGATAGTAAGGCCCTCGGCCCAGAGAGTGGTTTTTGCCGGCTTGCCGCTGTACAAATCCGAGATAATGAAAATCTTATCCGACCCGCTGGTTTTTCCCTGATACAGATCCAGAATCCGCTTAAAATTTGGGTGGTTGCGCTGCGCTTCCGGGTCATTCATCAATTTGAGCAGATCATTCCACTGAATGTCGGCAACGGGGTCCAGGGGGTACATCCGGGCCGTTTGGGTCCAGAGCCGACCGGCATCGTCGAAGGTAAGATCCACCGGATTGACAATACCGTCCTGTTCACTGGCAACCAGCTCCACCACAAAGCCCGCCGGCACCTTAAACCCGGCCATTTCTTCCGCCGGCGTATAGAGTCGGGTGCGGACGGACTGCGTTTTCTTCTGCGCCAAAACCTCCAGACCCGATAGGAGGCTTATCAAATAAAGAGTGGCAAAGGCGATGGACTGGCTATACTTCATGATCATGTTGTTTGCTCCAAATGACTCGGACCAGTCGGTCGGCCCGATTTCCTATTCCATTTTCCCGGCTCAGAAGCAAGGGAAAGGATCCGCTTCGGGTTTGGGGATACGAGTAAAATACCTGGCACGAGAAGGTAGCACAGGGGTGTTTTTTACCCGTACCCTATTCACTTTATTTACCAGGAGGGAGGTACTGTTTTGCAAGAATGAGAGTTGGGCAGGGTACGGGCAGGACGGATTTTGGGGTATACTCAGGGAAGTGGGCAAACTTCCCTGAGTATACCCCACACCGCCTCCAGTGGAAGCATCTGGCTATTCCCGTAGAAAATCAAATCCATTTTTCCCAATATAGAAGTATGCAGGGTAGCTATCTCCGTAAGCTTATCCATGGGCACCAGTACTGTTTTGGCTTTGTTTCCGGAAAGAGTGGTAGCTACTCTTTATTAGCTAGTTGCCAATATCCCCCTTTATCCGATACGTTCAAGTAGGTTTCGATCTTTGAGCTTCTTGATCTGCATTTCAATCGCCCTGGTGGATTTACCTAATTGTTCCGAAAGCTCTACAATCGTGATCTGATTGTTTTCTCCGATCAGACGGAGGATTTTCTCCGAAGGTTTTACCGGGCGCTGCATGACGACGGTGAACATCCCCTGTTTCTGAAAAACCGGCTCGGGGAGTCCGGCCTCTTCCATTAGCTCCCGGATGCGGCCAATACCAGACCCTACCTGCTCTACCAGGTGCATACGGCAGAATAGTCCAAATACAAGGGGATTACGCGAGTGGCTACGTCTGCCGAACTCCGACTCCGACACGGCGCTCACCAGGCCCCCCGGATTGGATACCTCCACGCGGTCGTCGTAAAACTCGACCATCGTAACAGCCCCTTTCTCGTAGTAGTCGCGGTGGGCGAACGAATTGACGATCACTTCTTTTAGGGCCGTTTCGGGTACTTCCCAAATTTCCTTGCGGGGGCCACTGCCCTGCCCCTCGATGTCGTAGCGCACGTTGAGTTTACCCCGCAGCCACTGCATGGTCTGCGTGTATTGCGCGTACAGATTGCCGTCGTACACCTTGTCGTCCACGATGTAGCGTTTATTGGTACCCTGAAAGGCCACGCAAGCGAACCACGGCCTTCTCAAAAAATCCTCGGGTTGCCGGTCGAAGAAAAGCACCGCCCCATTCTTGAAAATATCGTCGGGCGTGTAAAGTTGAAGGCTTTGGAAAAGCTGCTCGTCGGGAACCGAAGAATTGATCCGGGCTTCGGCCTTGAAGTGGGCGAGGAAGGTACCGTCAACCATATCGGCGGGTCGGAAGTCCGCACAGGGTACTTGGTCGAAGTAAATTTTCTCAGACTGCTGAAAAAAGTCCCGCATCTGCTCGGCGGTGGTCAGCTTTTGGGTGTTGGGCCCGATGCGCATATAAATGGCCCCCGACAGCACGTAGGGCTTAGAAGGACCCGAAGGTACCTCAATGACCCCGATGGTTTTGCCATCCAGCTCCACCACCGACAACGTACAGCGGAGCGGTGGCGTGATGTCGGAGATACTATTTTGGATGGCTGAGCGGCGGGTATTGTCGAAGTTGACGCCCATACCTGATTGGCGTCGTTGACCCCGATCAGGATTACGCCTCCGTCAGTTCCTTCACTTTGTTTGGAACCACTACCTTGAATTCGGCATTGTACCCTTACCCGCCGGCAATCAAGATTCTTGTTTCCTCCGTAGTGATCATTTGGATGATTACGATTATAGGCTAGCTAGAATAAGAGAGAATTACAAGAAGAAGGCTGCAAACTGGATATTTGTGGGTGGTCAAAGTAAAAGAGCCACTTAACAATATAGCTAAGTGGCTCTTTTTCAAGCTCCCGAAGCTGGGCTCGAACCAGCGACCCTCTGATTAACAGTCAGATGCTCTAACCGACTGAGCTATTCGGGAGTATGTCCTGCCTTGTATTTCTCCTCTGATTTTGTCAGATGCTCCAACCGACCGGCAAACGGTTTGTGAGCTATTCGGGAGTATATAATAACGCACTTAACGTGCGGGAAACAACTAGAAAACTTGCCAATTCAGCGGCGAATTCCTTAATTGTGGGTGCAAATGTAAGGCCTTCCAAAAAGCCACGCAAGCATCCGTCTGTTTTTTTTCTTAGGCTTGCACTTTTTCCAGCAGTAAGTCCTTGACTTTCCGCGCGTCACCCTTCGTGAAATTTTTCATAATAATTTCCTGACGCATGCGGGGGATGATCCGGATGGTGGAAAAAAAGACGCCCGCCTCGATTTCTACACCCGAGATGTCGTTGTAAAACACAAAATTGTCGGTACTACTGAGTGCCTTCCGGACCTTGAAGGTAACGCCTTTTTCGCCAAACGTGATCTCGTCCGGAAACATGGGGTTCATTAGGCCACTAGCTTTAAATCGTTGGTTCATATCGCTTCGGTATACGGATTGGTTGATGTACTCTTTGAGTCGGAAGTACCTTGGGATTGGTTCCGTTCGGCTTATTTACCCGACAAAGGTACGTAAACCACCTTCTTGGTTTCAAAAAATTCTTCTTCAAAATAATCCGATAGATCAAATACGCGGGTTTGGCGGCCGTACTCGCGTATCTCCTCGTCCAGATCTCCACCTTTGAGGTACAGGACGCCGTTTTTGAGCTTGTGGAAGGAATTGGGACTAATCCCGTGCCGGACCCAGTCCACAAAGGGCCCCAAGCGGGTAACCGCCCGGCTCACCACGAACTCGTAGGTAGTTCGTTCCACGTATTCGGCGCGGGCTTTCTCGGCCACCACGTTCGTGAGCCCAAGCGAATTGGCAACTTCCTGCACTACTTTTATTTTTTTGCCGATGCTGTCAATGAGGTGAAACCTCGCCTGCGGAAACAGGATGGCCAACGGAATTCCGGGAAAGCCCCCACCCGTTCCCACGTCCAGAACAGTGGTTCCGGGCTTGAACTCCAGAACTTTGGCAATCCCCAGCGAATGCAGCACGTGGTGTTCGTAAAGGGTATCGATGTCCTTGCGCGAAATCACGTTGATTTGCGCGTTCCAGAAACGGTACAATTCTTCCATGGCGGACAGTTGTTCCTGCTGCCGACTAGTGAGTTCAGGAAAATAGTGGAGTATCCTCTTCATTGATTGGTTCATTGTGACATAAGCATTACTCCCAGGTGATCTCTTTATTTTTCCGGGAAAGCACCAGACTACTCATGGCCAAGTAGTAAACAAACAGCGCCAGATCCATAAAAATAAAACTCCCCGCCCCCACGGTACGGTCGAGGCGCTTGTTAATACCCGTCAGCACGACGGTCTGTACCAACCATCGCAGGCCGAAGGCGGCCCCCAACGCTTGCAACAGGAGAATATCCTGCCGAAATATACCCCACAACAGGGCCACAAGGCCGGTGATCCAGGTACCGGTGTGGGAGCCGGAAAGCAGTCCCAACCGAAATTTGTGCATAAAATGGTAGTGCTTTCCCACCGAAAGGTGCCGTTGCTTTTGCCTAAACCAACTGCCCCAACTGGTCTTAGGATAGGAATACACAAACGCGTCGGGATCCATGTTAATGGCGGTATTGGTAGCGGTAGCTGCTTGATTCATAAACAGGTCGTCGTCGCCACCGACGATGTTTTTGTGCTTATAGAATCCCCGGTGGGCAAAAAACAACGACGTGCGGTACATCAGGTTACGCCCCACCCCCATGTAAGGTACCCCCGTCAGAGCCAGGGAGAAGTACTGAACAGCAGTATAGAAAGTTTCACACCGGATAAACCAGTTGAGTAGGCCGCTCTCTTTATAATAAGGAGAAAACCCCAGCACAATATCCTTTTCCTCCACAAGTTGTCCGGCCATCGTCGTGATCCAGTTGGAGCTTACCGGACGGCAATCGGCGTCGGTCATGAGAGCTATGGGGAAGCGGGCGTGCTTCATCCCTACCGTCAGCGCGTATTTTTTGGCCGTAATGTGCGGGTATTCGGTATCTATATGGATGGTCCTGATGTGCTTCCAGCTGTCCATATTCTCCTTTAAGTAATCGGCGGTACCATCCTCCGAACGGTCGTCGAGCACTACCACCTCAAACAGTGGGTACTCTTGGGCATCCAATAAGGGGAGCAGCTCGTGGAGGTTCTCGAGTTCATTCCAGGCACAAACCAACACCGTCACTCCCTCAGGAGCGGAAGGAGCAGCAGGTGTTTCCTGACGGTAAAAAATCAGTCTTGTGAAAACAAACAAATAGTAAACAAGCTGAATCAAAACAAAAACTCCCAGGAGGCTGAGCAGGATTTCGGTCACGAGGTACGGAATTGTGATAGAGGGACTGGGTTTTTCGGCAAATATACACGCTATGTCAGGAATCTTCGCCGACATAGGCTTATTTTTGCGGCCCAAGCAATCAGTACACCAAATGAAATTTTTCCTAGAGAGCCAGGATCCACAGTCTAAAGCCCGCACCGGCCGCATCGAAACCGCCCATGGCAGCATCCAAACCCCCATCTTCATGCCCGTTGGTACCGCCGGTACGGTGAAGGCCGTGCATCAGCGCGAGCTCCGCGATGACGTTAAGAGCCAGATAATCCTGGGAAACACCTACCACTTGTACCTACGGCCCGGACTGGACATCATCGAAAGGGCCGGCGGTCTTCATCGCTTCAATGGATGGGAATACCCTATCCTGACCGACAGTGGCGGGTACCAGGTGTATTCTCTGGCCGGAACCGGACGAAAAATAAAAGAATCAGGTGTGGAATTTAAGTCTCATATTGATGGTTCTCTCCACACTTTTACTCCTGAGGGAGTAATGGACATTCAACGGCAGATCGGAGCTGATATAATGATGGCCTTCGACGAATGTACCCCTTACCCCTGCGAATACGACTACGCCCGCAATTCTATGGAGCTGACCCACCGCTGGCTGAAACGGTGCTGCGACCGCTTCGACGCCACCAGCGGATTGTACGGCTACGAGCAGACGCTATTCCCAATAGTCCAAGGAAGTGTTTATAAAGATCTTAGGCAAAAATCCGCCGAAGTGATTGCTTCCTTTGGACGCGAAGGAAACGCCATAGGCGGGCTTTCTGTGGGCGAGCCTGCCGAAATCATGTACGAACTTACGGAGGTGGTGTGCGACATCCTGCCACAAGACAAGCCCCGCTATCTGATGGGCGTGGGCACCCCTGCCAACATCCTGGAAGGAATCGCATTGGGCGTAGATATGTTCGATTGTGTAATGCCGACCCGAAATGCCCGCAATGGTATGCTTTTTACAACGGAAGGAATTATTAACATCCGAAACGAAAAGTGGAAAGACGATTTTGAACCGATAGATAAAAATCTGGGTGGGTATGTTAGTAATTTTTACTCCAAAGCCTATCTTCGTCATTTAATACGATCTGACGAGATGTTGGGAGCTCAAATCGCAAGCGTACACAACCTAACGTTTTATCTTTGGCTAGTAAATCAGGCCCGCGAACGTATCATTGAGGGCGATTTTCATTCCTGGAAAACCAAGATGATCAAAAAAGTAATGCAACGCCTTTAAATGATGATAAATAGCCGCTTTTTTTAGTTTTTTTTTTAGGAGTTTAACACAATTAAGCTAAATTTAGGAAACATTTTGTGTTGGTTAACTCGTTTAGTTACCCTACTTTTGTGGCTACCAGATTGAAGAAGGTACCTCACTAAACCAATCGTTGTAACTTTAAGAAGAATCCTTGTTCATCAAATAACGCTAACCTGTATAGTATGAAAAAAGTATCCCTGTTGATTGGTTCGCTTGTTATGGGGTCATTGTTGGCACTTCCGTTGAGCGCCCAGCAGCAACCACAGCCGAACTCCCCGGATTATAATCCGAAGGCCTCTTACGAAGGTCCTTACAAACTGAATACCTGGTCCATTGGCGTTCAACTTGGTCCATCACAGTTTTTTGGGGACTTACGAGAATACGATTTCTTTCCAGTAACTGGAAACTCGTCTGATTCTCACAGCGAATGGGGAACATTTCAGGGAGGTATCACCATTAACAAGCAGTTATCCTATCTATTCGGCATTCGTGCAGATGTCACATTGGGAAATCTAACGGGCATGAAGCGTCGTAATTATTTCCGCTACTTCCGTGGCAACTACGTCGACGCATCCATTGCCGGTACCGTCAACCTGAAAGGGTTGCTTTTGGGCCCTACCAAAATGAAGCACTGGAAAATTGACGGCTACGCTGGATTGGGTCAGGTATGGTACGATGCCACTGCCTACGAACTCGGATCGGGCGTTCAGCTCCGTAGTACCAATGGTACCAAGAACGACTGGATTATTCCGATGGGGCTTACCATTAACTACGAACTTACCAAGCGCCTGGATCTTGGCGTGGATTTCCGCGTAAACCATACCAACTCCGATGTAGTGGATGCTACCTACGGCGGTGACTATTCACGATCGCCCAACGACGGTTTCAGCATCACCCAGCTTCCCACTTCCCGCAAAGGAAACTCTGCCCTTGATAAATATGGCTACGGTTCTATCATGCTTACCTTTAAGCTAGGCAAGAACCCACTGCGCGTATCCAAGGTGGACGGAAAATATGTATACAACCCCGATCAGGGAGGATTTTACCACCTGCGCTATACCGATCCCAAGCTGTTGATCAAGCCGCCGAAGATCCTGACGCTGGAAGAAATGGATTCGGTAGCCAAAGCTAACCGTCCCAAAGACATTGATCCTAAGCTGTTACTCGATACCGACGGTGATGGTGTGTCTGACTTCTTCGATAAGGAGCCTAACTCCCCCGCGGGTAGCGTAGTGGATGGTAGTGGTCGTGTCATTGATTTTGATCAATACGTTAAGAATGCCCTGGCTTCGGGTGCTGCCTGCGCCGAAATCTTCGCCAACGTAATGTTCGAAACGGATAACAGCGAAATCAAACCCGAATACCGCGAGATGCTGAATAACGTAGCCGCTCTTATGAACCGTTCGGGATGCCGCCTGCAATTGGCCGGCCACGCCGACCGCCGTGCATCGGATCGCTACAATATGGCGCTGTCTCGTCGCCGGGTGGAAGCAGTAAGAAACTACCTGATCAACGAATCCGGTCTGAAAGATCAAAGCAAAGTTATCGTGGATTACTTCGGCTCCTTCAAGCCTATCGCCGACGGAGCCACCCGCGAAGGTCTGTTGAAGAATCGTCGGGTTGAGCTACGGCTTCTTCCATAAGTAATTCAAATCACCCATAACCTTATAGAAAGGCTCCCCATAGGGAGCCTTTTTTCATTCCGTTTCACTAGCTTTGTGACTTTATAAAATAGTCAAACCACAATTTACATCTCTCTTAAGCAGTTCATTTGGAACAAACCGATTGCCTGCTAGCCCAATTTCGGGCTTACCGCAATTTGATTTGAACTCAGGCCCATGATGGAAGGAGATTCTGTGCAGAATATGAAGGATTACGATTATGTAGTAGTGGGTGCTGGCCTTTGGGGGAGCGTGTTTGCCCATGAAGCTACCAAACGCGGAAAGAAATGCCTGGTGGTAGACCGCCGCAACCACACCGGAGGAAACACTTATTGCGAACAGGTGGAGGGGATTAACGTGCACACCTACGGGGCGCACATTTTCCACACCAACGACAAGGAGATTTGGGACTATGTGAATTCCTTCGTGGAGTTTAATCGCTACACCAATTCGCCGGTTGCTAATTACAAGGGGGAACTCTACAACCTTCCTTTTAATATGAACACCTTCTATCAGCTGTGGGGGGTTACTACCCCCGCCGAGGCGAAGGCAAAAATTGCGGAGCAGGTGAAGGAAGCCGGGATCACCGATCCCCAAAATCTGGAAGAGCAGGCCATATCGCTGGTTGGCACGGATATGTATCAGAAACTCATCAAAGCCTACACCGAAAAGCAGTGGGGACGGAAGGCCACCGAGTTGCCAGCGTTTATCATCAAGCGGCTGCCGGTGCGCTTCACCTTCGACAACAACTATTTCAATGATCGCTACCAGGGCATTCCCATCGGCGGATACAACAAGCTCACCGAAGGGTTGCTGGAAGGTGTTGAAGTACAGCTCAACGTGGACTTTGTGGAAAAGCGCGGAGAATTGGCCGTCCTGGCGGACACATTAGTCTATACCGGCAAGATAGACGAGTACTTCGACTTTCGGTTCGGGGCGTTGGAATACCGCAGTCTCCGGTTTGAGCACGAGGTGCTCGATACGGATAATTTTCAGGGAAACGCGGTGGTCAATTATACCGACACCGAAACCCCCTTTACCCGTATTATTGAGCACAAGCATTTTGAATTTGGCACTCAGCCCAAAACCGTCACCACCCGCGAGTACCCACAGGAATGGTCGGAAGGCGCTGAGCCCTATTATCCCATTAACGACACCAAGAATGATAGCCTTTTTAGGCAATATAAAGCCTTAGCCGAGCAGGAAAAAAATGTTATATTCGGTGGCAGGCTGGCCGAATATCGCTACTACGACATGCATCAGGTGATTGGTTCTGCGTTAAAGAAGGTACGCGTTCACTTTGATGGATAAACCCGTTTTTGAATGAAATTACCCTATCTTGTTTTTCTCGTCCTGGTACTGGCGTTTCTGGAAAGTGGATGCCAAACTCAGCGGCCCATGCCGGTCATTGCGACGCAAAACCTGGATCCGGCAACTTCCATTGTGAACAAAGGGGCGTATCGGATCAAAACCAGGGACAAACTCCTGATCAGGAATCTAAACTGGGTTTCGGATTTATTCCCCGATCCGACCACCACCACGGGCGGAAGTAGTGAGGGTTTTAGCGTGTTCGTTAATTCCGACGGTAGCATCATCCTCCCCGAAATTGGCCGTTTTCCGGTAGAGGGCCTCACCCGTCAGGCCTTAGCCGACACCCTGTCGTTTCTATATAAAGACGTGGTCCTGAATCCTCTTTTCGAGGTAGAGATAACCAATTTGCGTGTAAAAGTACTAGGGGCTGTCAATGCGCAGGGAATCATTGCTCTGGAACAGGAATATCTCTCTCTGGGCGAGGTCATTGCCAAATCCGGAGGCATACAATACGATCAGGCTGGTTCCACCATTCAAATCGTTCGGGGCGAGGGTACCCAGCAGCAGGTGATCGAGTACGATTTTCAGGACTTAGGCAATCCGCTGATTATGAACCAAAATATATACGATAACGATATTGTGTACGTGCCCCCTTCCCGGGGCTTTATCCGTAACTACCGGTACCAACGCGCCCTGGTGCTGGTGCAGCCCGTTATCATAGCGCTCAACCTCACTCTGATCATTATCAATTTTTTTCGCTAATGCCTCATTTGACCGATATATTACAAGCATCCGGCGCTGGTTCCGGGTATCTGGCAAGAATAGGCTGCGATTTGCACGTGCATCTGCTACCGGGTATTGACGACGGCTCGCCGTCGCTCTCCGAAACCCTGGATATTCTGGATGCCCATTACCGGGCCGGGCTGCGGCGAATCATCGCCACCCCCCATATTCGTTCGGATTTCTTCCCCAATACCAAAGATACCATTCGAGAGGCTTGGGAACTGGTTCAGGAAATTGCTCAGGATCGCTGGCCTGACCTAACGCTTACCTACGCGGCTGAGCATTTTGCGGACGATTACCTGATGATGTTGATTGAACAGGATCAGTTGCTGCCGCTTTTTGACCGGTACGTGCTGGTAGAAACCTCTATGCGGGCCGAGCAGCCCTACTTTATGGAAGTGATCCGGGCCATGATCGATACAGGATGGCAACCCGTACTGGCCCATCCCGAGCGCTACCGTCCCTGGCATCAGAAACCAGAACGCTACGCGGAGTTGCGCGAAATGGAGGTGATTTTTCAGGTAAATTTACTTTCCCTGGGGGGACAATACGGAGCCACCGAAAAGAACATAGCCGAACGATTGATTCAACAGGGATGGATTGGGGCCGTAGGAACCGACCTGCACCGCGCCAATCAGTACTCCTACTTACAAAAGGCGGTACAAACTCCCGAATTCGAGATGCTTTGTGACATGCCTTTACTAAATCATCTGGTTCACACCCATGAAGAAAAACACTGACGGTGCCCTGCTAGAGCAATTATTGGGCAAGTCCGATTCTGTTGACGTCCAGAAACTGCTCAAGGTATTTGCCAGCCGCTGGTGGTGGATTGCGATAGCGCTGGCCGTGGCAGGCTCCCTCTGTTTTCTGTACCTCAAACTGGTGACTCCTCAGTACATCGGAACTGTGACGCTGAAGTACCTCGCCAAGCAGTCGGAGCTGGACGAGCTCGGAGGGCGTCAACCTACCTTCGTATTTAGTACCAGCAGTAGTGAGTACCTGACCGAGAAATATACCGTCCGCTCCCCCGAGGTAGTCCAGAATACCCTCGTCAAGATGGGCAACCCCTTTTCCTTCTATCGGATCAAAGATCTGAGGCGCGTGGATGTATACCCCTTCCGAACGCTGGATCTGGAAATCCTGAGCTATGATGCCGCCCAGTACCAATTTGGCACTTTTGTGTTGAACGAAGAACTGGGCCTAAGCTACCGCACCGAGGCTTCCGAAACAACCCCCGTTCGACTGAACCGGGCCAAGGTGATTCAGATTCCCGGCTTGCAGTTTCGGGTAAAAAGAATTAATACCGCTCCCGGCTATCAGTATGAGTTTGAGTTAAATGACCCCATTATGTTGGTCAATAGCTACGTGGGACGAATCGATATGGAGGAAACCGAAGACGAAATGCCCGTCATGAACCTAACCTTCACCCACCATAACTACGACTATACCAAGGACTTTCTGCGCAACCTCATCGAAGCTTACCGCGAGTACGACCTGAGTCAAAAGCAGCAATCTTCCGATCTGACTATCCACTTTATCGAGGATCAGGTGGAGATCTATTCGGCTTCGCTGAAGGAGGCTGCCCGCGAACTGGAACAATTTAAGCAGAAGAACCAGTTGCTCGACATCAGCTCCTCCGCCATCGAAATCACCACCAAGGTACGCGAACTGGAACAGCGGAAAAACGAGCTGGAAATCCAGAAAGCCTACATTTCCATGCTGGAAAACAACATGGGCAAAACTTTCGAGACCGTGGACTATCTATCGATCGGACTCGATGGCACTACTGATGCCGTGCTGCTGGGGCTACTGGAACGGTTTAACACCCTGATTACCCAGCGAAAAGGGCTCCTATTGAAATACAGCCCCAACTCCGCTACGGTCAGGAACCTGGACGAAGAACTATCCAAGTTCCGTAGTCAGATTCTGGATAACATCGAGCTCCAGAATCAGAAGAATACCCGTACGCTCCGCATCCTCAACGATAATATTGCCACCCTGAAAGGCCGGTTCAGCCAGATTCCGGCCCTGGAAAAAAACTATATCTACCTGCAGAGCAATTTCGAAGTCAATCAGAACATCTATTCTCTTCTAATGAACAAGGAGATAGAGTCTTCGATAGTACGAGCAGGGATGCTGCCTTCTTTCCGGGTCATCACGCAACTGTATACGGACAAAATTTCGCCCAATCCCCCACGCGTTGTTCTGCTCTTCCTGTTGGGAGGACTGGCGATTGGCCTGGGGCTAGTGATGCTGGCTCGTAACTTCAACAACACTTTCTCTGACATCAGCAAAGTGGATCAGCACGAGAATGTCGGTTTGCTGGGCATCGTGCATCATTTTTCTGAAAAAGTCACCGCATCCAGCCAGGATCTTTCGCTTTTTCTGAACGACCGGACGGTCTTCACCGAATCCATGAGCGCCTTGCGGACGCGTCTGAGTTTTGCAAAGTCTCTGGTCGAGAACAGTCCGGCCAAGCAAGGCAAGCTAGTCCTTATCACTTCCGAACGAGCCGGCGAAGGCAAGTCGTTTGTGACGGTAAACCTAGCCCTTTCCCTTACTAAAATTGGCAAAAAGGTGGTCATTATTGGGGCTGATTTGAGAAAATCCCGCGTCCATCTGTATTTTGAATCCGGTCGAAACTCTAAAGGATTAAGTACCTATCTGCAAGCCGACGATGCAGACATAGCCCAAGTGGTCAATCAATCGGCGGTCAAAAATCTGGATTACATCCCAGCCGGACCACCGCCGTTCAATCCGGGCGAGTTATTGCAAAAGCCACTGATGGATGAATTGCTCGACTACTGCAAAAACACCTACGACTACGTGCTGCTCGACACAGCCCCCGTTGGGTTGGTAGCTGACAACATTCCGCTGCTGAATAAAAGTGACCATGTGCTGTTCATCATCCGGTGGCTGTTTTCTAATACGGATTCCTACCGACTGGCTGGTCAGTTAGCCGAGGAATATAATTTGAAAGAAGTGAAAGTAATTGTCAATGACTTTTATCCCGACAACCTGCACAGTAGCCTCAACTCGGGCTCTTACTACGGCAGTGGGTACAGTCATTACCAGTACGGCTACGCCTATCAGGATAGTGGATATTTATCCAAGCCTATACCCCGCTGGAAAAAAAGGCTGGCAAAATTGTTTAGTTTCAAAAAAAGTTAGACTCGTTTGTATGATCCAAGCCATAAAGTATACCAAACCCCGGGTCATTTCGGAGATCGGCTGCAACCACATGGGTGATTTTGAGATTGCAAAAGATCTGATTCAACTATCCAAGGACTGTAAGGCCGACTACGCCAAGTTCCAAAAGCGGCACAACCGCGAGCTCCTCACGCCCGACCAGTACGATGCTCCCCATCCCGTACCCTATAATGCCTACGGAACCACCTATGGTGCCCACCGCGAGTATCTTGGAATTCAGCCAGGAGCAACACGCGGAGCTAAAAAAGTACGCCGAGTCCATCGGGATAGGATACGCTACCTCGGTATGGGACGTCACCTCGGCCAAGGAGATCATCGAACTAGCCCCCGACTTCATCAAAGTACCCTCGGCTTGCAACAGCCATTTCGATATGCTGCGGCTCGCTGCGCGATACTTACCAGGGCGACATTCATATTTCTACCGGCATGACTACGCTGGACGAGATCGAGCAAATTGTCGCGTTCTTTGAAGAAACAGATCAGGCCCGAGATCGGCTGGTGGTCTACAACTGCACCTCTGGCTATCCGGTACCCTTCAAGGATATTTGTTTGATGGAAATTGTGCGGATACAACGTCTCTACGCGGATCGCATTAAGGAAATTGGATTCTCGGGCCATCACCTGGGCATTTCCGTGGATATAGCCGCCTATACGCTGGGGGCCGTCTGGATCGAGCGTCACTTCACCAAAGACCGCACCTGGCGCGGCACCGACCACGCTGCTTCGCTGGAAGTACCCGGCCTACAAAAACTGGTGCGTGACCTGGACCATACCTACGAGGCCCTCACCTACAAACCCACCGAAATTCTGGACATCGAACGCGTGCAGCGCGACAAGCTAAAATACCGCGTCCATTGAACCACGTCCTCGCCATTATACCCGCTCGGGGAGGTAGTAAGGGCCTACCTGACAAAAACATCCTACCCCTGGCCGGGCATCCACTCATTGCGTACAGCATCAAGGCTGCACTGGATACACCGGGTGTTACGCGGGTGATTGTCTCGACGGATTCTGAGCAGATCGCGGAGGCAGCCCGCTCCTACGGGGCAGAGGTACCCTTCATGCGCCCGGCCGAGTACGCCCAGGATCATAGTCTGGACATTGACGTGTTCCGTCATGCCTTATCCTGGCTGCAACAGCACGAAGGCTACGAGCCTGATCTGTTGGTACAGTTGCGCCCTACCTCGCCTATCCGGTTTGTGGCCGACATAGAGGCCTGTATCAAAAAACTTGCCGCAAATCCAGAAGCTGACAGCCTGCGCATTGTGACGCCCGCCCCCAATACCCCCTACAAAATGTGGCGGCTAGAAAGTGATGGCCAACCCATGAAGCCCCTGCTAACGCTGGAAGGGGTTCCTGATCCCTACAACCAACCCCGGCAACACCTACCCACTATCTATTGGCAGATAGGTACCCTGGACGTGATTCGTCCGAGGGCAATTACCGAGCAGGGAAGTATGTCGGGAAAGATCATCTTGCCCTATGTTGTTGATCAGAAACAGGCCATTGACATAGATGATCTGGCAAGTTTTCGACGAGCCGAAGACTTTATTTTGGAAAATAATTGCGTTAAATTCTGAGCCATGATTTCCCACGATAGCCCCATCCTGATTTTTGGTGCCGGTTCTATTGGTGAAAGGCACCTGAGTATACTGCAAAAACTGGGCTACACCAATCTGTGGGTGTACCGGCAGCGCAACCTACCCCTTCGGACATTGGAGGCCTCCGGGCTACATAGTATCACGGACCTGAGCCAACTGGACGATGTACAGCCCCAGGCAGCCTTCATTTGTACACCCACCGCCCAGCACCTGTCCCAGACCCTCTGGTGCGTGCAGCGGGGTATACCCGTGTTGGTAGAAAAACCCCTGTCGCACTCGCTGGATGGCCTCGATGAGCTCAGGCAGGCACTCGTTCAACAGCCCGTGTTGATTCAGGTAGCCTATATGCTGCGCTACCATCCTTTTTTTCAAAAAATAAAACAGATCGTCGAAACTCAGGAATTGGGTCGTCTGCTGAGTACCCAAACCTACTGGGGCGAATACCTGCCCGACTGGCACCCCTGGGAAGACTACCGGCAGTCGTACGCGGCCCGGCAGGAAATGGGCGGCGGCGTGGCCCTCACCCTGAGTCACGACATTGACTTGGTAAACTGGCTGAACAGCAGTGCCGTAAAGCAGGGGCAAACGCTCAAAAATTACAGTTCGGGTCTGGAGATTAATGTGGAGTCCGGGGCGGATGTGTCCATAGCCTACACCAATGGAGCTACCGCCCACTGCCACCTCAATTTCCACGAGCGCGTGCCGCGCCGCTGGTACCGTTTTGTTTTTGAGGAGGGGTCGGTGGAGGTAGATTACCTGAAAGCTACCTGGCTACTGGAAGGCCCTATGCATAGGGAGGCTAAGGATATTTCTAACAGCTTCGACCGCAACCAGCTTTTTGAAGCGCAAACCAAAGATTTTTTCCATCGGATAAATACCACTAATTTTACCAATACCTCTACCAACGCCCTCGACGAATCGGAAGCGATTCTCAGGCTATGTACCTGAGAGGTTTTAGTACTATACATGACACAGCATACAACCCAGATTCATTCGTCCCTTTCCATTGCCCACCAGGTGATCCTGATTACGGGAGCCTACGGGCTCATCGGACAAACGATCGCCAAAGCCTTTTTGCAGCAAGGCGCACGGGTAGTGCTGGCCGACCGCAACGAAAGCCTGCGGGCTACTTTGCAGGCCGAACTATCCGCTGACTTTCCGGAAGATCAATTCCTCTTCCAAACCCTCGACATCACTCAGCGAAAGTAGCTGTGAAGAGGTAATCCAGGCTACCGTGCAGCAAGTTCGGCCGACTGGATGTGCTGATCAACAACGCCGCCATTGATGCCAAGTTTGACAAAGAGCATACCGCCAGTATCAACCCCAGCCGGTTTGAGCACTACCCCGCCGAACTGCTCCGGCAGTCGGTGGATGTGAATCTCACCGGCACGGTACTCATGACGCAGTACGCCTGCCGTCAGATGCTCACGCAGGGTAGCGGGCACGTGATCAACGTAGCCTCTACCTACTCGCTCGTGGCACCCAACCAGAGCCTCTACGACTTTGGCGAAGGTGTGAAGAATTTCAAACCCATCGACTACATCGCCTCCAAGTCGTTTATCCCCAACTTTACGCGTTACGTGGCTACGTTTTATGCCAAAGAGGGTATCCGCTGCAACGCCATCGTGCCACACGCGGTTTTTAATAATCACGACGAAGCATTTCTGACTAATTTTTCCCGGCTTTCGCCGCTGGGCCGGATGTGCGACCGCAACGAACTCATCGGGCCGTTTACGTTTCTGGCCTCGGGGGCGTCCAGCTACATGACGGGCTCGGTACTCACCGTAGATGGAGGATGGACAGCATGGTAAAGATCAAACTTTTTCTGACCGACGTGGACGGTGTGCTCACCGACGGCGGCATGTACTACACCGAAAGCGGCGATGAATTTAAGAAATTCAATACCCGCGACGGCATGGCCTTTGAACTGCTGCGCAAAGCGGGGATCAAAACCGGCATCATCACCTCCGAAAATACGCAAATCGTAGCCCGGCGGGCCGCCAAAATCAAAGCCGACTACCTGTATCAGGGTCAGCGCGATGGGGGTAAGCTCGCCGCTGCGAAGGAGATTTGTGAGAAAGAAGGAATATCGCTCAGTGAAGTAGCCTACATCGGCGATGACCTCAACTGCATTGGCTTGCTGGAAAAGGTAGGTCTGGCAGCCTGTCCGGCCGATGCCGTTAACGCAGGTAAAGGTCGTGCCGGGAATCAGATTATTACGGACTAAAGGCGGTGAAGGCTGTGTACGGGAATTTGTGGAACTAATCCTCGGAACCCTATGAGTCAACCTACCGACACCGAACACTGGGATCTGGAAATAGAGCCGGATTCGGGCTTGTTTGACATCAACTGGCGCGAGCTGTGGTACTACCGCGACCTGATTGCGCTCTTCGTGCGCCGCGACATCGTGGCTACCTACAAGCAGACGATCCTGGGGCCGCTCTGGTTTTTTGTGCAGCCCATCCTGACCACCCTTACCTACGTCATTATTTTCGGGAACGTAGCCGGCATTTCCACCGGTGGGGTACCTAAGCTCCTGTTTTATCTAGCGGGCATCACCCTCTGGAATTACTTTCAGGAGTGCCTCATGAAAACCTCCGATACCTTTATCCTGAACCAAAGCCTGTTTGGCAAGGTATACTTTCCGCGGCTGGCGGTGCCCATTTCGGTAGTCATGTCCAATCTGTTCAAGTTTATGATTCAGTTCGGGCTGTTTCTGGTGGCGTGGACTTGGTTTCTGCTGCAACCGGGTGGTGAGGTGCGGCCTAATTATACGTTGCTACTGTTGCCTCTCTACCTACTCCTGATGTCCGGACTGGGGTTCAGCTTTGGGGTACTCATCTCCTCGCTGACCACCAAGTACCGCGACCTCCGCTTTCTGATTCAGTTTGGGGTGCAACTGCTCATGTACGGCACGCCCATCGTATATCCTCTGGCCATTGTGCCAGAAAAATACCGAATTTTGTTACTCGCCAATCCGATCACGAGTGTAGTGGAAGCCTTTAAATATTCGTTTTTAGGGGAGGGCTACTTTACTTGGGGAGGGTTGGTGTACAGCTTTTGTTTTATGGTGGTGTGCCTGCTTTTGAGCATTGTGGTGTTCAATCGGGTGGAAAAAACCTTCATGGATACGGTCTAGAAATACTATGTCAGATACAGTCATACGGGTAGAAAACCTTTCCAAATTGTACCAGCTCGGTGAAATATCGACGGGTACCCTCAGCCGCGACCTCACCCGCTGGTGGGCGGGCGTGCGGGGCAAGGAAGATCCCTACCAGAAGATCGGACAGGCCAACGACCGCAGCGTAAAGGGCACGAGTGATTTTGTGTGGGCCTTGCAGGACATAAACTTTGAGGTAAAACAGGGTGAAATCCTGGGCATCATCGGGCGCAACGGCGCGGGCAAATCCACCCTGCTCAAACTGCTGTCGCGCGTGACCAAGCCTACCACCGGGCGCATCCGGGTCAAGGGCCGGATGGCCTCCCTGCTGGAAGTAGGCACGGGCTTCCACCCCGAGCTGACCGGCCGGGAGAACATTTTCCTGAACGGGGCCATCATGGGCATGAAGAAAGATGAGATTCGGCGCAAGCTGGACGAAATCGTGGACTTCGCCGGCGTAGATCGCTACCTCGACACGCCCGTAAAGCGCTACTCCTCGGGCATGTACGTCCGCCTGGCCTTCGCCGTAGCCGCCCACCTCGAACCCGAAATCCTGGTCATTGATGAAGTACTGGCCGTAGGTGACGCCGAGTTTCAGAAAAAATGCCTCGGCAAGATGAAGGACGTGAGCGAAAAGGACGGGCGAACGGTGCTGTTTGTGAGTCACAATATGGAGGCGATTCAGAAATTATGTACCCAAGGGCTCATGCTACACCATGGTGCCATCCAGGCCAAGGGGAGTTTAAATAAAGTAATTGACAAGTACCTTTCCGACAATACTGCATCGGAGGCCTTTTTTGAACTTCCTATTCCCCCTGATCATGAACTCTTGGCGGGCTACGCCTGTCAGCTAACAGTCGAAGATCAATCGGGTACTCTTTTGCCTGAAATTCTAATTGGTGAACCCTGGCAAATAAGGGTCAGTTTTATACTCAACCGCCCGGTCCAGCATTTCATCGTAGGCCTTGGCATTAACTCCCAACTAGGTATGCCCCTGCAAACATCGTGGAGCAAACCAGTCGATCTGCAACCGGGCCAGTACGAGGCTACCTTTCTGAACCACGAAATACTGTATTCCACGGGGATGTACTATATCAACGTGGGTTTATCCTCCTATGAGCATTCTTTTCAATACCTGAATCAAGTTGCTTACTTTCGCATTTCGGATGTAGTGGCTGAGCTGGATAGTAAAGAACAGATTGTAAATACCAAAAGTGGACTGATAATTAATCAAATGCGAACTAAATTAGTGAGAGTAAAAAACAGTGAAATAAATGAGTCTTAATGGATCTAATAAAGATATTTCGTAAGATTTTGCATGGTGGTTTCAATTTGCTGCGTCAATGGTTTCCTACTGATTCTGCTATTCGAGAGGAACAGCTTAGTGGCGATTTTCAGTTAAGAAGCAATTTTTATGCATCCTTTGTGCGTGCAGGAGATCTTTGTTTTGATATAGGAGCCAATGTTGGCAACCGGGTTGGGCCATTACTCTATGTCGGTGCAAGGGTGGTTGCAGTTGAGCCACAACCTTACTGTTACACACTACTTAGAAAAAAATATGGGCGGAAAATAAAATTAGTGACAAAAGGCCTTGGGGAAAAAGAGAGCGTTCAGGATTTCTATATTTCCAGCGCGCATACCATCTCATCTTTTTCAAAGGAATTTGTTGACAATATGGGAAAGGGACGTTTCAAAAACTACACTTGGGAACCACCCATCAAAATAAAAATTACAACCCTCGACAAGATCATAAAGAAATACGGTCTACCGGTTTTTATAAAAATTGATGTTGAAGGATACGAATTGGAGGTATTGAAGGGGCTTTCATCGCCTATACGCATGATCAGTTTTGAGTATACCGTTCCGGAGCAAACAAACAAAGTAATAGAATGTATCCAGCAAATTGAGAAAAATCGGGAGATATAGAATGCAATTATAGTATAGGGGAAAGTATGGAATTTGCACTGGCAGAATGGATTCCGTCTCACGCGATGAAAGAACTATGTACTTAACTCGACCTTTACCAGTACAGAATTCGGTGATGTATACTGCCGATTGAAGCCAAATTAGTTCTCGAATCAAGGTACCCTATACATGTCTGTCAGCGTCATCATACCTACCTGGAACCGCGCCCATACGCTCGGCAAAGCCATCCAAAGTGTGCTGGCCCAGACCGTACCTGTGCTGGAAATACTGGTTTGTGACGATGGGTCTACGGATGATAGCCGGGCGCTGGTTCAGGGGTTCGATGATAAACGGGTGATCTGGATAGCGAGGCCCCCACGGAGGTCTGCCCGCCCTGCCCCGCAACCGGGGGCTGACCGTCGTCAAGGGCGAATGGGTTGCCTTCCTGGATAGTGACGACGAATGGCTTCCCGCTAAGCTGGAAAAGCAGTTGGAGGTACTGGAACAAGTAAACGCCAAAGCCATATGCACCAATGCTCAAAGGATTCAGCCAAAAAGCTTAGATACTCCCAACGTGTTTTTCCCAGAAGCGGTCAGCAGATTTGTTACCTTGGACGAACTGTTGGGAACCAACAGCGTGATTTGCAGTAGCACCCTGATTCATCGGAGCCTGCTGGCGATTGCCGGGCCTTTTCCTGAGAGCCCGAGCTTGAAAGCGATTGAGGACTACGCTCTTTGGCTCCGGATAGCCAGTCTTGCCCCCTTTCATTTTCTGGCAGAGCCACTTGTTCGCTACCACGACAACCCAAAGGAAAGTGTACGTCAGGAAGACGTGGAGCCGCTGGAGCAGCGACTGAGGGTATTGCAGGATGTGACACCAATGGGCCACCCGGCACAAGAGGCAGGTACCCTCAGCGGCCCGCACAAAAATAAAACGGGCATTGAACAAAGCGCTCGGCTTACCGGACCGGGATGCCTGGCTTACTACCAAAATATTTGTACGATCCCTACTAAACCGCTTATGAAAATCCTCCATACCGTCGAATCCTACTTACCCGCCCGGCATGGCATGTCAGAAGTGGTACGTCAGCTATCGGAAGGATTCGTACGTCGTGGGCATGAGGTAACGGTAGCTACGTCCGAGAATGGGGAGCGGGACTATACCACGCTCGAAGGAGTCAAAATCCGATCCTTCCCGATATCCGGTAATGCCATCAGAGGTACTACCGGACCCACCGACGAGTATATGCGTTTTGTAAAAGAAGGAGGGTTTGACCTCATAACCTGCTTTGCCGCCCAGCAATGGGCTACGGATCTGCTATTGCCGCACCTATCGTCGATCAGCGCTAAGAAGGTATTTGTCCCTACGGGTTTTTCGGCCCTGCACGATCCCAACTACACGGACTATTTTACCCAAATGCCCGACTGGCTGCGCAGTTTCGACGCCAACGTGTTTTTGTCGGATACCTATCAGGATGCCGCCTTTGCCCAACGGCAGGGAATCACCAACAGCATCCTGATCCCCAACGGAGCCTCCTACGAGGAGTTTGCCGACAAGCCGACACCCTACCTTCGCAAAAAACTGGGCATCAGCCGCCGATCCACTTTGATTCTGCACGTGGGTTCCTACACGGGCGAGAAAGGCCACCGCGAAGCGATAGAAATTTTCCTGAAAGCCCGCATCCGCAATGCCACCCTCCTTTTTGTGGGACAAAATCCCGCCAAGGTTCTAAAAATATTCGGTCGAAAAATACGGTACATCGAGCTACCTAAAAGCTACCTGTTGGCCGGTAAGAGAGCGTATGGTGCATACCCTCAGCCGGGAAGATACCGTGCAGGCCTACCAGGAAGCCGATGTATTTCTATTTCCTTCCCGCATCGAATGCTCACCCATTGTTCTCTTCGAAGCCGCCGCATCGGGTACTCCTTTTCTCTCTTCGGACGTAGGCAATGCCCGCGAAATAGCCGAGTGGACGGGTGGGGGTACCATTATCCCCACCACTCTGCGCGATCAGAGGGGGTACCCTGATATCGCCATCGGAAGCCGGATGCTGGCCGAGCTGGTAAGGGATAAGTCTCTACGCGAAAAAATGGGCACGGCGGCCCAGGCAGGCCTGGGAGGAGCGCTTTACCTGGGAGAAAATCACTGACCGCTACGAGGAGCTTTACCAGAGTTTGGTAGCCAATAAGCCCCATCCTGTGTCATGATCGTTGTCAAATTACAGGGTGGCCTGGGCAATCAGCTTTTTCAATATGCCACCGCCTTTGCTCTGGCCCAGCACCACCGTACTTCCGTAGCGGTGGACCTGTCGTTTCTGCTGGCTACCCCGGCACAAGGTACTATCACCGTCCGCGATTATGAATTAGGGGTTTTCGGCCTGGCTCCTACCCCGGCGCCACTGCTGGACCGGATCGCGTACGGGATCAAACGCCCGCCCATTCAAAAGAAAAGGCTTCAAAAACTTGCCCGCCTTGCGCTTTCGGGTACCGAGTACCGCGAAAAATCCTTTCGGTTTGATCCGAACATAGAGAAAAAAACTACGTCTCGTACCTACCTCGTAGGATACTTTCAATCGGAGTCCTATTTTGAGGATATCCGTTCCAGGTTGCTGGCTAAGGCTATCGTTTGCTCAGCCACCTTCGAAGCTTTAGCGGCTTCCTTATCCAAAGCACCGTATCGGTGAGCCTGCACGTCCGTCGGGGCGACTACGCTACCAACCCGGTTACCCAGAAGTTTCACGGCTTGTGTTCCCTTGACTATTACCTCCAGGCCGTAGCCTATCTGGCCGAAAAACTAGGCGCAATCCATGTATTTGTGTTTTCGGACGATCGCTACCTGGGCGCGCGAAAATCTGTTTTTGCCACATCTTGTTACCTTTGTAGAAGGCCATACCGGAGCTGATAGCTACCGCGATATGCAGCTAATGAGCCTATGTCGCCACCATATCGTGGCCAACAGCAGTTTCAGCTGGTGGGGAGCCTGGCTCAATCCGTCGCCCGATAAAGTAGTAGTAGCTCCACGCCACTGGTTTGCCGACCCCATTGCCGACAGTCAGTCACAGGATATCGTACCTCCCGAATGGATAAGATTATAAGCCCGAAAGTCAGTGTATTACTCCCCGTTTATAATGCCGCTACCTATCTGCGAGAGGCAGTGGAGAGCATTTTGGGGCAAAGTTTTACTGATTTCGAGTTTCTGATTATCAACGATGGCTCCACCGATGCCAGTGAGGAAATCATCGAATCCTACCTTGATTCGCGCATCCGGTACATCAAAAACGAGAAAAATATCGGTCTGGTAGCCACCCTGAACCGGGGTATCGAACTGGCTACCGGGGAGTACATCGCCCGCATGGATGCCGACGACATCAGCCTGCCCGAGCGGTTTGCCCGGCAGGTAGCCTATATGGATCAGCACCCCGAGGTAGGGGCCTGCGGTACGGCCTTTCAGTTTTTTGGCGATAGTGAATATATTTCCCGCAATCCCGAAGACTTCCGGCAGGCTTTTACTTTGCTTTCCAACAACTCTTCCCTGGGCCACCCTACCAGCATGATCCGGCGGTCGGTGCTGATGCAGCACCACATTCGCTATGAAGAAGAGTATGAGTACGCGGCCGATTTTGCTTTCTGGATTCGGATCAGTCAGGTATCTTACCTGAGTTCCCTTCCGGATGTACTGCTGAGATACCGGTGGCACGCTGACAATATGAGTAAAACGGATCCCAGCCGGAAGCAGGCCAAGGCCAATGCCCGCGTGTTGTGGCACGAGCTTTTTATCCAAAGAGCACTTACCGAACCCGAAAAAAAGTACCTGGCGGGCGAAGCCACCGACCGGACTACCTTTCGGGCGGGGAAAGAGCTACTGATGGCGGTACTTGTCGACAAAAGATCTTTTTTACTGGACAAAGCCTATTTCAGCGAACTGGCCGTGACTGAGTGGGAACTCCACCTGATTGACCGCTTCGGGCTAAGCGGACTGCTGACCTGTTTTTCACAGCCCTCTTTTCGAAAATGGAGCCGGGCCACGTCCATTGGACTACTGGCTCACTACCTACATCGATTTGGCATAAAACTGAAACGATCGAATGGGAAGTGAGCAGCCTCTGGTATCGGTAATCATGCCTGCGTACAACGCCGAAAGGTACCTGGTACAAGCTATGGATTCGCTGCTTGCCCAGACATATCAGCACTGGGAGTTGCTGGTAGCCGACGATGGCTCACGGGATAGCACCCGCGCCCTGATTGACTCCGTAGATGACCCCCGCATCCGCCGGTACCATCAGGACACAAATCAGGGTTATTTGAAAACCTGGAATAGCCTACTACCAAAAGCCGCCGGTACGTACATTACCTTTCTAGACGCTGACGACTACATCCATCCGGACCGCTTGCAACGACTGGTGGAGTTTTTGGAAAAGCATCCTGAAATAGCTATTTGCGGCTCAGGGATTGCCTATGTAGATGACAATCAGGAGATAGAGAGTGAGAGGCAATATCCCACCGAGTGGGCCAAAATCCAAAAGGATTTGTATCATCCCACCCGGTTTCCATTCTGCGGGTCGGCCGTTATGATCCGTAGAGAAGTAGCCGGGAACGTGGAAGGGTACCGCCCCTTCTTTGATCGGCTGGGCTGGGAAGACCACGACTGGCTGATCCGGTGCTGTGAGCAGTACAGAGCCACCAACCTGCCGGAAATACTGTACTATTACCGCCAGAATCCCGCTTCTGTTAGTCGCTCGGTGGAGGTGAATGAACACGCGATACGAAAGTTGATCATCAAAAAAATCGGACTTGAATTGGCGCTGCAACGAAAAAATATGGGGCGTGATTGGCTGACGGGAGAAAATCCGGCCGCACTAAAAGCGCTCGTTGCTAAGCACGAAGCCCCCTATCGCAACGATCCGTCCCGGCTCTACCGGGTATTGAGCGCGCGGGCCCGGCGCGATGGGGATCTGACCGCAAGCCGACAGCTGGCCTGGCAGGGCCTGCGCCACAATTTTTTTCATCCTTCTAACTACCTTGCGGTTATTCGTTCAATTGTCGCCGCCTTTCGTTCATGAAACTAGCCTTCGTGGTATCCTTCTTCGATTTCAGAAACGATGTCCGCCGGGTGATTGCGGAAGCCGCCCGACGGCATGAGATAGTCGTACTTGGGCGGCCCCAACACGCCGAGGCTATCCAGAAGCACCTGCCGGAAGGCGTAGAGTTTCGATTGATTCAGGAAAAGAAAACGACCATTCTCAACGCCGTGTGGGAGCGGCTGTACCTGCTGTTTCGTAGCATTCCCCGGAGCCGCACCAATTTCTTTCTGATGGAATTGTTCAAGGCCAGCAATCAGCCCACAGCCTCCAAACGTGCCAAGGCCATGCGGCTGGTGCGTTGGATGCAGCGGCTCCCCAAAGTACTTTCCTACGACTTTTACCTCGACCGGTTGCAGTATCAGTCGCTTACTCAGCTCGACGACGTTGATCAGTTTGTTTGTTTCACGGCTATCGCCGACGATTACTTGCTGTCCCGGTTGATTCACCAAAACAAACAGATAAAGGTATACGTATACAGCTGGGACCACCCCTGCAAGCATACCTGCTTTTCCAAGCGGGTGCAGTACGCCTGCTGGTCGGAGGGGATCCGGGAGGACGTGGTGGCTCTGCAGCACATTCCTGCCAGTCAGGTGCGGGTAACGGGGGCCAGTCAGTTTGGCTATATTCACACCTACCGACAAGGTGGCGACAGGCCGGTACGCTATCCCTTCCGCTACGTGTACTTTGGCTGTGCCATTGGTATTCCCGACCTGGTCCCGGACGAGCTACGTCTCGTCACTACCCTAGCCAATGTATTGCAAAAAGTCCAACCCGACTGGAAACTGGTAGTACGTCCTTATCCTATGCTGGTTAACTGGCAATGGTACGAAGCCCTGCAAAACTTGCCCAACGTCGTATTCGACGATGCCTTCCGGACGCAGGATGCCTCGGTACAGGAAGAGGCCATTCTTGAAAAATACGGCACCATTGAGCAGGCCGAGGCCTTCTTTCATTTGGGTACTACCATGGGTCTGGAAGCCTGCTTCATCAATACACCCTCGTTTGTCCTGGATTTTGGCTATACGACTAAGGAAGGCCTTAGTGTGTACAACTTCATCCATCAGTACCAGAACGACCGGCATTTGATTACCTTAGCTCCGCAGAATGCAATTGCCTCGGAAGCCCAACTGGAACAGGTGTTGACCCATCTGACCGCTCCTACCTACCGGGATCTCAACCGAATTGTACAGCAGCAGTATGCCTTGACCTCTTTTGCCGAATTTACCAGGGATCTTACCAGCTACCCATGAGGAAAGCCGCCACCAACTTCTACATAGCCCTACTGGCCCTGAAAGACTACCTCTACCGGGCCTGGATCCTCTACCTTCCTTTTCATGCAATCCGACTTTTTTTTATCAAAAAAACCCTCGCCCAGGTGGGTACCCACTGCTTTTTTGCTATGGGCATAGAAACGCGCTACGGCAAAAAAATCCGGGTTGGCAACCATTGTATTATCAATAAAAGGGTTCTCCTCGACGGACGGGGAGGCCAGCTTACGATTGGAAACAACGTGGATATAGCCCAGGAAGTCAATATCTGGACGCTCTCCCATGATCCGCACGATGATTCCTATACGAACGCCGGCGGCGATGTAGTTGTGGAAGATTACGTCTGGATTGCTTCGCGGGCCACAATCCTGCCCGGGGTGCGCATCGGCCGGGGAGCCGTGGTGGCGGCGGGTAGCGTCGTTACCAGGGATGTACCACCCATGACCCTGGTAGCGGGCGTACCAGCCGTAAAGATTGGCGAGCGTCGGAGCGAGTTGAAGTACCAGCTAACTCATCGGCCATGGTTCCGGTAGAATCGCAGATTACCGTCGCCTGTTTGCCCGTGGCAGGTTCTGATAATCCCTACCAGCGGTTGATGATAGAAGGGTTGAACCAGGGTGGTCAGTTGCGGGCCTTTACCGGTATTCATGACAAATTTTTTGGCATAGCCCGAACCGTACTTCGCTATCGCCCGGAGTATCTGCATTTTGACTGGATCGCTTCCTACTACTACCGTCGCTATCGATGGCTGACCTGGCTCAGTGCAGGTACTTTCTGCGCCCAGATCTTACTAGCCCGGCTGCTGGGCGTAAGGCTGGTGTGGACGTTACACAATATAGTGCCCCACGACGCCTCCCAACTCGCTATGCACCGATTTTGCCGGCGGTTTCTGGCCCGCCGCTGCGACTGGATACGGGTGTTTGCCCAGGATACCGTAAGCCGGGCGGCAGCTGAACTTAGGGTACCTTCAACTAAATTTGAGGTTGTGCCCGAAGGCGATTACACTCTTGTGTACCCCAACCAGCTGAGCAGAGATAAGGCTCGCCAACAGCTCAACCTTCCGGCTACAGCCAGGATACTTCTAAGTCTGGGACTAATCAAGCCGTACAAAGGCATTCTTGAATTGGTGGATGCATTCAAGGGAGTAGATACCCCGGACGCTTACCTACTCATTGCCGGAAGGATCATGGACGAAGCGTACGGGGGGCACCTGAAGCAGAACCTTTCTGACGGTGTAATACTTATCGATGAATTTATCCCAGACCAGGATTTGCAAGTCTACTTCAACGCCGCGGATGCGGTAGTGCTGCCCTTTACCAAAATCGAAAACTCGGGATCAGTGATCATGGCCATGGGCTTCGGAAAACCGATCCTGGCTCCAGCCACGGGTGCTATCCACGAGCGGTTACACCGACAGCCGGAATGGTTGTATCAGTCGGATGAGGAGTTCAAACAAAAACTACGTGAATTGACGATTGCTCCTAGTGATGTGCTTAGAGAAGCGGGAAATCGTAACTTTGAGGCGTTGGCCAACTATACCTGGGAAGATTTCGCCGTGCTTTTTATATGAAAATACTGACCGTATTTGGTACTCGTCCTGAGGCTATAAAAATGGCTCCGCTGATACAAGGCCTCAACGAAGCGCCCGGAGTAGAGCAAAAGGTATGTTCTACCGGACAACATCGTCAAATGCTGGATCAGATCCTGGATTTTTTTGAAGTGAAGGCCGACTACGATTTGGACATTATGCAGTCGGGCCAGGACCTGACCGACATTACGTGTCGGATTCTGCAAGGCATGCGGACTTTGTTCCAAGAGTACCGACCCGACTGGGTACTGGTTCACGGCGACACCACCACCTGCCTGGCCGCTACGTTGGCTGCTTTTTACGCGGGTATTCGGGTAGGGCACGTTGAGGCTGGCCTCCGCACGGGTAGTCTACAGGCTCCGTTTCCGGAAGAAGCTAACCGTTTGCTCGTGGATCGCCTAGCGTCGGCCTACTTTGCTCCTACCCAACGCAATGTAGACAATTTGCTGAGAGAGAGAGTGGCACCCGATCGAATCATTCTGACCGGCAATACCGTGATTGATGCCCTTCTGTGGGCTACCAAAAAAATACGAGGTTTTTCCACTAAAATTCCAATTCAGGTACAGGAGGTTTTTGCATCCAATCGTAGGGTGCTGCTGGTTACGGGCCACCGTCGTGAGAATTTTGGGGAAGGCTTCGAGCAAATCACCAAAGCGATTAGGACCCTGGCCGAACGATACCCTGACCTCGCCATCGTGTATCCGGTTCATCTCAATCCGCACGTACAAAAACCCGTGCAGGCTTATCTTGGCAATGTGCCCAATATTTTTCTAACGGCCCCCTTTGATTACCCCGACTTTGTCTTCGCCATGAAAAACTCCTGGCTCATTCTGACCGACTCGGGAGGCGTGCAGGAAGAAGCCCCCTCCCTGGGCATCCCAGTACTGGTGATGCGTGACACCACCGAGCGCCCCGAAGCACTCGAAGCGGGCACCGTGCAGTTGGTTGGGGCCAACCGTGACCGTATTGTAGAAGCGGTGGAAATGAGGTGGCAACATGAAGCGCCTACGTTGGTTACCAATCCTTACGGCGATGGACAGGCCAGTGCCCGCATTATCTCGTATTTGTTACATAACCCTATATGAATCTGAACGATATCTGCTGGAAAAAGTACCTGTTTTACGGCATTTCCATCATACTCATGGTGGCTGCTCTATGGTGGTCTTTCTACCAGTGGAGAAGTCAGCGCATGAGCACCAACTGGACGGGTCCTTTCTTGTCGGCGGCCCAACATTTACAGCCCGGAACGGGCACTTTTTTGATTGACCAGACCGATGTGAAGCACTTTATGCAGCTGGATGATGTGAAACGAGAGGATGCCTACGAATTTCGTCAAAGCCCGATCCCCCAGGAATTCAACTACCATCCCATAGGCTATGCCTACTTTATCAAAGCTGCTACCCTTATTTTCCCCTATATGGGTGATCAATTGGCGATAATTTTGCTCCAATGCCTCGTCCATGTGGTGCTTTGCCTCTGCGTGCTTCTGCAAAACCAGCTTTCATTTCGCTTTCGTATTTTGTTTCTGGTTCTGTACGCGCTCAATCCCCTTGTTCTACGTTTTGTTACTTTTAACCTGTACTATTTCTGGCAAATTATTCCCTCCTTCTGGCTGCTGTTCATTGGACTGAAAATTAAAGACAGGATAGGCTGGGCCATTCTTTTGCTTGCCCTTCCCTTTGTATTTCTGGCCCGATCCACCACGGCATTTGTCATTGTGGCTTCTCTGGTAGCTTTTGTGTGGTACAAGTCCCGCGTCGGTGGGTTGGTCTATTCAGCCCTGTTCATTGGAATAGTTCTGTGGTTGTACGTACCCAACCAGAAAAACCCCTGGCATACGTTTTACGCGGGGGTGGGTGGTTTTGCCAATCCCTACGGCATTTCTCTCAGCGACGACGACGCCTACGCCCTGTATCAGAAGCACACGGGCGTGCCCCTTAGCTCGTCGGTGGGAGGCAACTTTTACGATCCGGCCGTACAGGAAAAATACACCGCCATCACGCGGCAGGAGTACCTAGCCGTTTTGCACAACAGCCCGTTTTTACTCCTCAAAAATGCGGTGGTGTACTTCTTCGCCTCTTTCGGTCCAGGCTATATGAATAAGGCGCCCGATTGGATCAATTACTTCGTATCGGTGATTGGCCTGGCCTTTTTCCTGATTTTGCTCTTTCACCGCAAAATCCTGATCTTAGCTTATCTGATTTTAGGAGTAGGGAGTTTTGTATTCTATTATCCACCCATTCAGGCCTATATGTATGGCAATTTCCTGCTCCTGGTGTGGGGGTTGATTGAAGTTACTTTATATTATTTTCCCAAGCGTTCGTCCAAACTGGATTCGGCCCTGATATGAGTTCTCGTATCCTGTATCTTTCCTTCAACGATGGCTCCGACATGCGGGTCAACAAAGAACTGCGTACGCTGAGCCAGGTAGCTGAGGTAGAACTGGTGGCGCTGGGGGAAGATCCGGCCCAGTGCTATGCTGCCCAGCTGGTTCATACCCTGCATTTCATTCGAGGACCACGCAAGTCTTTGGGTACCCTAGCCCGCTATTTCCTGAGTTGCATTCGGCTGCTTCTTTCCCATTCTTATAGTTCTGTCCATATTATCAACGAACCACAACTACTGGCGTTGTGGCCTTTTCTGTGGTTTCAAAAAAACGTTGTTCTCGATTTATTTGATTCTATTTTTCTGAAAAAAAACCGTCCGGGAAACAAGTGGAGGTTACTAAAAAAAATTACTTATGCTCCCGTTAGCAGGATCATTGTGACGGACGAAAATCGATTTGGATTACTTCCCGACTTCGCAAAGCCCCTATCAACAATCGTGCCAAATTATCCATACTACATACCATCTCCTCCCCCCAAGGAACGATCGCCTGGCCTCACCATCATGTACTATGGCTGGCTCGGTGAACTGAGAGGCACCGAAACTATCCGCAACCTACTGGCCCATGACCCCAATCTGCGGGTTTTGATGGCTGGATGGCTGGCTGACGAGCCTTCGCGGCAACTTACAAACCATCCTCAGGTAGAGTGGCTGGGGGTACTTCCGCAAGAACAGGCCCTTGGAATAGTGGCCCGTCGTGCCGACTATATTTTGTGCGTGTATGCTCCTACCAACGAAAACAATATCAATGCCAGCCCAAATAAGATTTATGACGCCATTCAGGTACGAACTCCCGTGATCATGAATGCAGAAGTACAGGTATCAAATTTTGTGCAAAGCAACTGGATTGGTTACATATTGCCAAATTATAGGATCTCTGATCATTTACAAATTACCCGTGAACTCTTTGAAAAAAGGTGTAACTATGCATTCACAGAGGACCTGCGTGAGACCTACACCTGGCAAAAAGCCGAAGGTGCCTTAGTAAAAGCCCATGGGGTGTAAGTAATGAAAATCCTGTTTTGTACCAATGTTTTCGAAGTGGTTGAGAACGGTCCCGTCAAATTCGCCAACCTGTTGCTTCAGATCAATCGGCTCTATCCTGAACACGAAGTGCGAATTCTGACAGAAGACATTTCTACCGCCCGAACCTTTGTTCATCAGGTACCCTTGGCTACTCATTGGCGCAAATCTCCCCTCAGCCAACTAGTGAGAATGTGGGTGTATCATCGGGAAGCCATGCGGTTGCGCGCCGAATTCCCCTTTGACGTACTGGTGTATAACAATGCTTTGGTTGGCCTTTGGAGTGCTTACCGGTTCACACCTACCGTAGGCATGATCAACGACGACAATAACCTAACTGCTTCGTGGCAGTGGCAGTTTTTGTTTCAGTCGGTCAAGCGATTTGTATTTCGATGGTGTGAAAAAAGAATGGCCCGAGCGGCCCATACCGTAATTGTAAACTCTGATTATCTAAAAACAGCTGTTCAAAAAGCGTACGGAATTTCACCCGAAAAGCTGCATCGCCTCTACAAAGCCATTGAGGCTCCGGCTGCCCATTCTTTCCCTAATCAAACGATTGATCCTGCCAAACCTATTCGGATTCTGTTCGTAAAAAATGATTTTCTACGGGGTGGATTATTTACGCTGACCGAGGCGCTTGGTCAGCTACCCTACCAGTTTGTGCTTACGATTATTGGCCCAGCCGCTTCGGACCGCGCCTATATTTTTTCTAAATTCCAGCACTTATCGAATGTAGAAGGGGTATTTTTGGGGAAAGTACCTCAAACGATCGTGGCTGCCGAACTCACCAAAACACATCTTTTCTGCGTTCCTTCCTATAAGGAAGCACTTGGCGTGGCTAATCTGGAAGCGATGGCACAGGGAATACCAGTACTATCTACCGCCGTGGGGGGTATACCCGAAGTACTTAACCACGGGCGATGCGGGTGGATGGTGCCGCCCCATTCTGCCGACGCACTAGCCAACGCGCTGGAAGAATGCATTACCCGACCCGATTTGCGCGAATTGAAGGCCGCCGAAGCGTTAAAACAGGTGGAACGCTTCGGTACCAAAACTATGTTTGAAGCTTTTTTAACCATCCTTAGCCGATGATTTCACCCTTTCCTACCCGAACCGTCAGTGGCGATTTCATATTCAGACTACTATTTCTGAATATGGGACTGGTCATTGTGGGGTATGCGTTGGGAGTGTGGACCAATATGGCAAGCGTGGGCCCCATGCGCATCGTGAAGTACTCGATCTTGTTGTTTTCCATTCTTTATCTCTTAAAGACCAACCTGAACCTACTTCGGCTGTTGTCACATTACTTGCAGGGCTTGTTCGTACTGAGCGCGGTATTCTTGGTTTTTGCGCTATTCACCGCTGATCCGGTTAGTTCTCTGGTTCAGATCCTCACCTACATCGTTCCTTTTCTGTACGTGGCCTTTTCGGTAGGATACCTGCTGCTGCATTATTCGTTAGTGGATGTGCTGCACGCGTTTATCAATGCCATTAACTGGGTGTACTTTATTCCAATCGTAAGTTTTTTTCTGACCGGCGGTAAACTTACCGATACCAATATTTACTACACGTCCACAGAAAACGAGGAGGCGGCCTTTGTTTCCAATCACTATGGCTGGGCAGGAACGCTATTTTTATTGACGGGTATGGATCTGCTCCGCAATGTATCCCTACCCTGGTGGCGTAAACTCGTCCTCATGGCATTTGGAGTCATTGCCGCCTACCTGGTACTCATATCGGGCAATCGGACGTCCTGGCTGAGCCTGGGGGTGGTAGCCCTCGTCTTCATTTTTAAGTATAAGGGGGTGTATTTTTACCAAAAAGCGCTGCTTTCTTTGCTTCCGCTGGGGTTGATTTTTTATTTACTCCAAGATCCTACTTCAGCTCTGAATTCTCGGTTAGAAAAGACCCGCGTCCAACAGAAAAAAGGAGAAGCCCGAACCAACGTTTCTCTCCAAATGATCTCCTATTTCAATAAAACACCCGATCTATGGGTAACAGGAATTGGGATGTTTAATAAACTGAAAATCAAAACCATAACAGGCTGGACGGGCTACCATAATTCATACTATGAAGTACTTTTTGGATCTGGTGTGATCGTTTTTGCTTTTTTCATGTACCTCGTGATCGCCCGTTCGCTCTGGTACTATCTGCGCATTTTTGCTACCTATTACCTATTCTTTCTGCCCCTGCTCATCATTCCGTTTTTCGAGAGCAATCTTACGGGCGGGCAGTTCCTCTTCTTTCCGTGGTTCAGCATGGCTATTTTGCTAAGCTATAGCCGCTCCTTTGCCGAAATCCATCAGTTGCTTTATCAACCTACCCCCTAAAAACAAACAAAGCACGGAGAAGCTCCATGCCTTGTTCCACACTATACACACACTATTATTTTTTTTATCTTAAAGCCTATCTTAGAATCTCACGATCTTTCTTACTTATTCCGTCATCAAACAGGCAACATCCAATTCTTGCATTGGAATCTTTATGCAATATCAAATATTGTGCCAATTTTATCTATTTTTGACTACAAAACCAAAATGATTCTTAATTATTTATTTTTATAGCTAGTTAGCCTGACAGATTGTGGCTTGAAAAGACAACTTTCTTTTCATCAAAAATGTTGTTGGCCCCGTTTTGTTTCTTAAAGTAGGAACTTCAATTTGATGACCTCTTTTTCGGACAGGAAGCGCCATTTCCCACGGGGTAATTCTTTCTTATTCAATCCAGCAAAAACCGTTCGATCCAGCTTCTTAACTTCGTAGTTGAAGTGCTCAAACATGCGGCGAACGATCCGATTCTTGCCACTGTGGATTTCCAACCCAATTACCATCGCATCGGGAGTTATCAGCCCAAGGTCATCTGGCCTGATAAAGCCATCTTCGAGTTCGAAGCCAGCCTTCATAGCCTCAAAATCTTCGGTAGTAATGGGTCTATCGAGTTCAGCCTGGTATATTTTCCGAATTTTTCCGGAAGGGTGCGTCAATTTTTCGGCTAGCTCTCCATCGTTGGTGAGTAGAAGCAGGCCGGTGGTATTGCGATCAAGACGCCCTACGGGGTAAATCCGCTCTTCACAAGCGCCCGCCACCAGATCCATCACCGTTTTACGGTCTTCGGGGTCGTCGGTGGTGGTGATATAATCCTTTGGCTTGTTGATCAACAGGTATACCATTCGTTCGGGATTCAGAATATCCTTCCCGTACTTGATCGTATCAGAGCGTTTTACCTTATAGCCCATCTCGGTCACGACCTGTCCATTTACCATGATCTGACCACTCTCGATGAGTTCGTCCGCCTCCCGGCGCGAGCAGATTCCGGCGTTAGCTATGTATCGGTTCAGGCGCAGGATGTCGTCATCAGTCTGTTTTTTAATTCGGGACTTCTTATCCTCAAAGTCGCTGAAATCGTAGCGGGGCGGTTTGCTGAATTTGCCTACCCGGCGACCTTCGCTATCGCCCGTTTTCTCTTTATCCCCTGATTTCGGGCCATCGTACCGCTCAGAGCGAGAATCGCTACGTCGAGCGTCGTCACGTCGGGCGTCGTCACGTCGGGCGTCGTCACGCCGAGGCGGGCGCGAGTCTCCTTCGTCCCTCCGAGGCCGGAATTCACTCTTAGACTTATCAAAGCCACGCGCGTCGCTACGTCGGGTATCGTCGCGTCGCGTGTCGTCACGTCGGGCGTCGTCACGTCGAGGCGGGCGCGAGTCTCCTTCGTCCCTCCGAGGCCGGAATTCACTCTTAGACTTATCAAAGCCACGCGCGTCGCTACGTCGGGTGTCGTCACGTCGCGTGTCGTCACGCCGAGGCGGGCGCGAGTCTCCTTCGTCCCTCCGAGGCCGGAATTCACTCTTAGACTTATCAAAGCCACGCGCGTCGTCGCGTCGGGTGTCGTCACGTCGCGCGTCGTCACGTCGAGGCGGTCGAGAGTCCCCTTCGTCCCTCCGAGGCCGGAATTCACTCTTAGACTTATCAAAGCCACGGGCGTCGTCGCGTCGCGTCGTCGCGTCGAGGTGGGCGAGAGTCTCCTTCGTCCCTCCGGGGCCGAAATTCACTCTTAGACTTATCAAAGCCACGCGCGTCGTCGCGTCGGGCGTCACGTCGATCATCACGTCGCGTGTCGTCACGTCGGGCATTATCAAGTCGGGGCCGGGGTGGGCGCACGTCTCCTGCTTCTCTCTGGGGGCGAAACACGCGCTGGGGCTTGTCAAAATTTTCACCGGCGTCGCCACGCTTTTCGGGACGGTCATCGCTAAAAGGATTCCTGCCCTTTGAGCTGTCGAATGCCAGCTTTTTGAAATTTGATTTTTTGAGAGTAGGCTTATTAAAAAGCTTTTCGGTTATTTTCTTTTTAGGCTTGAAAGGGCCGCCACCGCTTGCGTCGGTGCTACGGGTTCGGGAGCCAGTGGGGCGATCAGAGGAAGGACGAGGGGCATTTTTCCCTCCCTTATCGGGAATGTAAGAACTCGACGATCTGTCTCTTTTGGGGTATTCGTTTCGCTTTTTCATAGGAATGCAGTATCGCTACTGGAATTTTGTTCCTTTTGCCGAATAATCGGTAAGTGGTACTTTTTGTGAAGAAATTAACTAGGTAAACTATAAAGAAAGAATTGAGTAACGTAGCTGTGCGTCAGAAAATTATGCTTTGTTCTGGAACAGAACCACAAAGGTAGGATATTTTCCCGGAGGAATTATTTTCTGCTTTTTTTTATCTTATAATTGGCTACCTAGTCGTTAGTACTTACTGAAATTACAGCCACTCCCTTTTGTTCTGGATGGCCCCTCGTAAAGGCAACTCGCTACCCAAACAAACGGCTAACAATAAACTCCCCTAAACCAATGACTCTGCCTCCACCAGCTTCCCCTCTTTGGACTCCCGCAAGGGCTTTCATAGAGCAGTCGAATTTAAAAAAATACATGGATTGGCTCTTTGTGAAAAAAGGCCTTTTCTTCCGCAGCTATCAGGATCTCTGGGAATGGTCGGTGACCGACACCGAAGACTTCTGGGAAAGCCTGTGGCACTACTTCCAGATCAAATCGCACGACACGTATTTTGAAATAGTGCGCCGAACTGAGGAAGATATGATCCATACCAAGTGGTTCACCCGAGCTACGCTCAACTACGCAGAGCATATTTTTCGCAACAAGACCAAAGACCGCCCCGCGCTGATTTTCCAATCCGAGCGGCATCCACTCACCGAAATATCCTGGGCTACTCTCGAAAAGCAAGTAGCGGCCGTAGCTACCTGGCTCCGCAAGCGGGGCGTCCAGCCCGGCGACCGCGTTGCGGCCGTCCTGCCCAACACGCCCCAAGCCGTGGTAGCTTTTCTGGCTACCAACGCGGTGGGGGCCGTATGGTCAAGTTGCTCACCCGATTTTGGCCAGGCGAGCATCCTGGATCGCTTTTCCCAGATTGAACCCAAAGTGCTCATTATGGCCGATGGCTACCAGTATAATGGAAAGGAGTTTGATAAGATCACCGCATTCCGTGAGCTATTGGCTGAGCTGCCTACCGTGGAGTTACCCGTATTGGTACCCTACCTGCAGCCGGACGTCCACTTGGAAGGGACCGTATCCTGGGAGGATATTCTGCATAGCCCTACTCACGGTCTCGAATTCGAAGCCCTACCCTTCGACTACCCTATCTGGATTCTGTATTCTTCGGGCACAACGGGAAAGCCCAAGGCCATCACCCACAGCGCCGGAGGGTGCCTGCTGGAACATCTGAAAGCCCTGTCTTTTCACCAAAATGTAAAGCCCGGCGACCGGTACTTCTGGTACTCTACCACCGGCTGGATGATGTGGAACTTCTCCCTCGCTTCCCTACTGACGGGCGCTACCCTGGTCCTCTACGACGGCGCTCCGGCTTTCCCTTCGTTGCAGGTGCTGTGGACGTTTGCCGAAAAGGCCCGGATTAACCACTTCGGGGGCGGAGCGGCCTACTTCATTGCCTGCCGCAAGGCCAATCTGAGCGTGCCGTCCGAGCGGCTGAAGCACCTTATTTCCATTGGTTCTACGGGGTCGCCCCTTACACCGGAAGCCTACGAGTGGATCTACCAGGAAGTAAGGAAAGATGTGTGGCTCATATCCCTCAGCGGCGGTACCGACGTATGTAGTGCTTTTGTGGGGGGCTGCCCTTCCCTGCCCGTGTACGCGGGAGAGATTCAGTGCCGCATGTTGGGCTGCAAACTGGAAGCTTACGACGACGACGGCCAGCCCGTTATCAACCAACTGGGCGAAATGGTGATTACGCAACCCATGCCTTCCATGCCCATTTATTTCTGGAACGACCCCGGCGACCGGCGGTACCGCAGCAGCTATTTTGAAACGTATCCGGGCGTGTGGCGGCACGGCGACTGGATCAAAATTACCTCCCGTGGTTCGGTGATTATTTTTGGGCGGTCCGATGCCACCCTCAACCGCGGTGGTGTTCGGATCGGCACCGCAGAGGTATACAGTGCCGTGGAAGGTATCCCCGAAATCAAGGATAGTCTGGTGGTGTACCTTGAACATGACGATGGCAGCGGTAGTATGCCCCTGTTTGTGGTATTGAAAGAACCAGGCAGTCTGACCGATGAGCTACGGACACGCATTAATAGCGCCCTGCGGACTAAATTCAGCCCCCGGCATGTTCCGGATACGATTCGGGAGATAGCCGAGGTACCCTATACAATTAGTGGCAAAAAAATGGAAATGCCCGTAAAAAAAATTCTGATGGGTCAGGACCCCGCCCGCGCGGCCAGCCGCGATACCATGCGCAACCCCGACTCCCTGGATCATTTTGTGAAGGTAAGAGTCGAACAAACCGCTGTTTAGAGTTTGTAAACCGGAATTTCATCTTTATTTTTAGCAACGTTTTATCCATTTTGGCGTTACTATCAGGTAGCGTTTTGACATTTATATAAAAAGAAAATAAAAAGACTATCCGTCAGCCATGAGTGAACCCACCTCCGAAAAGCCTATCCAAAACCCGCGTGCCATTGTACGTCTTCCGATTATTTTGAGTCTAACCCTGGCCGCTGGTATGCTGCTGGGAGCTACGTTTTTTAGCGGCTCCAAAAAGCTGACCGACGTAGCCAAAGGATACGCCAAGTTCAGGGAGGTACTGATGCTGATAGAAAATAACTACGTGGATACGGTAAACACCGACGACCTGGTGGACCACTCCATCCACAAGATGCTGGAAAAACTTGATCCGCATACCTCCTATTTCAACTCCGAGGAGGCTACCGCGGCCCGCTCCCAGTTGGACTCGGGCTTTGATGGCATTGGCGTGGAATTCAATATCTATAATGACACCGTGTACGTAGTCACTCCATTGAGTGGCGGTCCTTCAGAAACCGTGGGTATTCAGAGTGGCGACCGCCTGCTCAAAGTGAACGGGGAGACACTTTCGGGTCCGGGCGTAACCAACGCCCAGGTATTCAAAATGCTCCGGGGCAAGCGTGGGACCGAAGTAAAGCTGTTGATAGGTCGCACGAGTATGAAAGAGCCTATGGTTTTCGCTGTCGTGCGTGACCGTATCCCCACGTATTCGGTAGATGCCGCCTATATGGTAGACGAAGTAATTGGCTACATTAAGGTGAGTCGTTTCTCCGAAACTACCTACGATGAATTCAAAACGGCCCTTACCTCGCTGAAAGGCTCCGGCATGAAGAAAATGATCCTGGACCTCAGGGGCAACCCCGGCGGGTACATGGAACGCGCTACCAGCATGGCCGATGAATTTATTTCGGGCAACAAGCTGCTGGTATATACCGATGGCAAAGACAGCCGGTTTGACCGCAAGACCAACGCCCGGATGGAGGGAATGTTTGAAGAAGGCCCCCTGATTGTGCTCGTAGACGAGGGCAGCGCCTCGGCCTCTGAAATCTTAGCCGGTGCCTTACAGGACCATGACCGCGCCCTGGTCGTAGGCCGCAGAACCTTTGGCAAAGGTATGGTGCAAATGCCCATCAAGCTTTCGGATGGCTCAGAACTCCGCCTGACGATCTCGCGCTACTATACCCCCAGCGGGCGCAGCATCCAGAAACCCTACGAGCTGGGCAAAGGCGACACCTACAACGAAGACCTGAGCAACCGCTTCAACAGCGGCGAATATTTCAGTGCCGACAGCATCAAGTTTGACCCCAGCCTGCGCTACAAAACGGACGGTGGACGTGCCGTATACGGCGGCGGGGGCATCATGCCCGATGTATTCGTGCCCCGCGACACCACCATGAACAGCAAGTACCTCTTTGAGCTGTATTCCAAAAATATCGTTCGGGAGTATGCCCTGCGGTACGTAAAGGATCATCAGAAGGCTCTTGACAAAATGACATTTACCCAATTCCTTACCAGCTTCACGGTATCGGACGCCATGATGACCGAATTGGTACGTGACGCATCCAAATCCGGTATTAAGCTCGATGAAAAAGGGCTTTCCAGGTCCAAACCCCTGATCGTTGCCCAAACCAAGGGCCTGATTGGTCGCTACCAGTGGGGACGTCAGCGCAAGGACGGCCTTAATAATGAAGTATTTCAAGTGCTTAATCCGACCGATAATGTGTATCAGGAAGCGTTGAAACAGTTTGGAAAAGCTTCTGATTTGGAAAAAGGTGATTTCAGCAGCTTGAATGTGACGAAGGAGAAGTAGCTTTCGGCTAGAAGAAAGTATCTGAATGAAAACTCCCCGCTGATTCGTTCGGTGGGGAGTTTTTTTAGGTAGAAAAAGAATTGGATGGCTTTTTTTACAAAAATCCGTTCTCATGAAGCCTCTCGTCGGACTCCTTTTTTTCCTTTTCCTGTCTTGTCCTATCCCGGCACAAATCCCGTCGCCCAACAAGCCGAACGCGGCCCGACCCAACATCATCTACATCATGGCCGACGACCTGGGGTACTTCGACCTGGGCTGCTATGGCAATCCCTATAACGAGACCCCGCACCTTGACTCGCTGGCCCGACACGGGTTGCGCTTCACGCAAGCCTACTCGGCCAGTCCGGTTTGCTCACCCTCTCGGGCGGCCATCCTTACAGGTCGCCACCCGGCGCGGTACGGGTTGACCAACTTCATTGCCGGCAACCGTACCAATGATGCATCGCCCGTGAACCCCGCGCCCTGGAACCCCTTTTTGCCCGCTTCCGCTACCACGATTGCTGAGTGGATCAGGCCGCTGGGCTACACTACGGGCATGGTGGGTAAGTGGCACCTGGGTGGGGCCGACAGCCTGGCCCCCTGGAATCAGGGTTTCGATTACAGCCGGATGATTGGGAAAAATGGACTGGACTACTACAATTACTCCATCTATGAGGATAGCTACAAGAAAGAATTCAAAGACGACGGCACCAAGTACCTTACCGACAAGTTGTCGGACTACGCGGTGGAGTTTGTGGAAAAGAACTCGGCCCGTCCCTTCTTTCTGTACCTTACCTACTCGGCTCCGCACGTGCTGCTGGTACCCCGGGGCGACAAGCTGCGGAAGTACTTCATGAAGTACAACCAGCATGAGGGCAAGTACAACCCCAACTACGCGGCCATGATCGAAAGCATGGACGAGGGCGTAGGCCGCCTGATGGCCACGCTGCAACAAAAGGAGCTATTGGAAAACACGCTGGTAATCTTCACCTCCGACAACGGCGGCGTGGGCCTGGATGAACTCGGCCCCATCCCGACTAACATGGAGCCCCTCCGCAAGTGGAAGGGCCACGTGTACGAGGGTGGCATCCGGATTCCGGCCATTATGTTCTGGAAAGGAAAAATTTCCCCCGGCCAAACGAGCGAGCAGTATTTCAGCAACGTGGACTACTTCGCCACCTTCAGCGAGCTATTGAAGCACCCTCTACCGAAGGTAGTAACGGACAGCCGCAGCATTCTGGCCAATATCCTGAACCCTCAAAAGCTCCTGCCCGACCAGCCCGCCTACTGGCACTACCCGCATTTCAGCAACCAACTGGGACGCCCCGCCGGAGCCATGCGCCTGGGCGACTATAAGCTTACCGAAAGCTACGAAACCGGAGAAATGGAGTTGTATAATCTACGTGAAGACATTGGCGAAAGCAAAAATCTAGCGGCTTCAGTACCAAAGAAGATGCAGGAAATGGCTACGCAGTTCAAGGCCTGGCAGAAGGAGGTGAAGGCCAATATGCCGGTACGGAAGTAGGAAGATAATTAGTTGGTTTTCGCCCATAAAAAAAGCCCCCAGGAGGGAGCCTTTTTTTATCCGTTGATCTTCATCGGGTACCCGTCACAACTCCACAAAATTTTCGGAAGCCTTGGTCACGATGTCTACGATGGTGATTTTGCTCAATAAGGTGTCAAAGGTTGCATCGCGCTGACTCTTGCTCTCGAACTTGATATGGATTTTATTGGCTGTATCCAGCTCCATGTAGATGACCGATAATCCATCTTCGGTGTCTTCGGTGGGTTCGTCGGCTTTCCACATTTTTCTGATGAAGTCCATGTTATATACTTCATTCTCGCCGTCAATTCTTAGGTAATTTGCCATGGGTAGGTAGTAGTCTAGTGAATAAAATACCCTTGAATAGGGGTATCCTTTCAGCTATTTAAAAAAAGAATGCCGTGGGTATTTCAGTGCTTCTTCTACGTCCTAGGCGGTATTTTGATACAGACTATGGCAAATACCTCCCCAAAACTCCTCACCTTGCTTACCTCCCCTCCCTACTCCCCTGCCTTTTTCTCCCGCTTCCGAAATACATACACCAGTCCGAAGTGGCTTTTCAAAACGCCATTGGCAAAATCATCCTTCACGTAGGGGTTCAGTTCCAGGGCTACCTGGATGCCTCGGTTCTGTACGAAGGGCGCTACCCGCACGCCTACGTTTATCGAGTAGCCATCCAGGGTCAGGAGTTTGGCTTTGGGGTCGGCAATGCGGTAGAGGGGGTTGATACGCAGGCCGCCGCCAAGGTACACCTGTACGATCTCGCCCCGTTTGAGGTTGATCATCGGCAGCAGATCTACGCTCAGGCTACTAAACAGGGAGTTGGTCTGGTAGCGGGTATCGAGCCATAGGGCCTTGCGGGGGTTGGTACTCAGGGAAAGTAGCCCGCTCCACGGGTAGTAGCCCACGGAGGCTTGCGCCAGCGCACCCTGCCCAAAACCCAGGCTAACAACCAATACAAGCACTATTTTTTTTAGCCCGGAAAAGAAGCTAAACCCGTGGTCTGTGTCCCCACAGACCTTTTTCAATCGTGAAGGTCTGTGGGGACACAGTCCATGGTGCGGCTTGTGAACTAAGGGAGAAATTGCTCTTTTCATCATGGCCAGGATATAAAAAAAGCCTCCGAAGACAGGACGTTTACAGAGGCAAGTTAATGGATTCAGGGGGTTGTTTTAGTCTCCATGCATCAACGCTTCATTGCTTTTTTCATCGCCGCGGGTGCCTGCATGGTATTCATTTTTTTCATCATGCGGCGCATCTCGTCAAACTGTTTCAACAGGTTGTTTACTTCCTGAATAGACGTACCACTTCCGTTGGCAATGCGCTTTTTGCGACTACCATCAATCACCGTGGGCAATTCACGCTCTTTGGGAGTCATGGATTGGATAATGGCCTCAATAGGCTTAAAGGAATCATTGCTGATGTCCAGGTCTTTGATGGCGCTGCCCATGCCGGGAATCATGCCGATGAGGTCTTTTACATTCCCCATTTTCTTGATCTGCTGCAATTGCCCCAGGAAGTCATTAAGGTCAAACTTATTCTGCGCGCATCTTGGCGTTGATGCGCTTGGCCTCGTCCTCGTCAAAGGCCTGCTGCGCACGCTCCACCAGCGATATCACATCGCCCATGCCGAGAATCCGGCTGGCCATCCGGTCGGGGTAGAAAGCGTCGAGTGCTTCCATTTTCTCGCCCGTACTGATGAACTTGATGGGCTTCTCCACCACCTGCCGGATGGATAGCGCCGCTCCCCCGCGGGCATCGCCGTCGAGTTTGGTGAGAACCACGCCGTCAAAATTCAGGCGCTCGTTGAAGGTCCTGGCGGTATTCACCGCATCCTGACCCGTCATGGAATCCACCACAAACAGAATTTCGGAGGGTTTCACGGCGGCTTCTTGATGTCGGCCACCTCTTTCATCATCACCTCGTCCACGGCCAAGCGTCCGGCCGTATCCACAATCACCACTTTCTTGCCTGTTTTGCGGGCGTGGGCAATGGCATTCTGGGCTATTTCGACGGCACTCTTGTTGTCCGGCTCCGCGTATACATCTACGCCGATCTGTCCGCCCAGTACTTTCAGCTGGTCAATGGCCGCGGGGCGGTAAATATCGCAAGCTGTAAGAAGTACGTTCCGGCCCTGCTTTTTGAGCAGCATGGCTAATTTGCCCGAGAAGGTGGTCTTACCCGACCCCTGCAAACCGGCGATGAGGATCACGGCGGGGTCACCTTTGATGTTGATGCTTTCGGCCTGTCCGCCCATGAGCTCGGTGAGCTCCTCCTGCACGATTTTTACAAACATCTGGCCCGGTTCCACCGAAATCAGAATCTTGCGGTCCAGGGCTTTTTCCCGAATCCGGTCGGTGATGTCCTTCGCTACCTTGAAGTTCACGTCGGCATCTACCAGCGCCCGGCGTACTTCCTTGGTGGTGGCGGCTACGTTTATATCCGAAATCCGGTCTTTTCCCTTCAGGGTACGGAAGGCGGTATTGAGTTTATCCTGTAAGCTTTCAAACATGGGTACAAAGGGCCGAAGCCCGGTTATTCGTGAATGCGATGAATTCCTGGTCTCGAAAAAGGGCCTGGGAAAGCAGATAACACCTTGCTGAGCCCCTTCTCAACTTACAAAGTTAATAAGAAATTGCAGAGTTGTGGAATGACCCGCCGGGAAGAAAGCAAAGAAGTGGACAGCAAGTGTTGATTTTCCGGGACACACAGCTGGCCTGCCACCAGTTAACCGGCTATTTAAAGCCCCCTCCGTAGTTGCCGACAGGTTAGTGTACTTTCATATACTACCTGGTATGAATTTTATAAAATATAACCCAAGAACGGGCACTTTCCACAAAGTATCGGCCCTCATGTGAATGAAGTAAGGAGCATGGGAAGTTTTGGTAGTTCCTAACCGCGATCTACCAGGCAGTGAAGTTGAGAGTTGTGCAAGAGAGGGCAGTGGTTCTATGTTCTATTTATTCATTTTTTTCATTTTCAATCATGAAACATACGCTTTTAATCGCGGCTTTCGTAGCCGCCGGGCTGGGTGCCAACGCCCAAACGACCAATCCCGCCGGTACCGGTGTGAATCAAAGTCCCACCCAAACCACCAACATGGGTGCCAACTATGTGGGGACGCCGTATGACAAAATTCCGAAAAATGTGCAAACCACCTTCGGCACTGCCTATCCGGGCATCACCACCTCAAAATGGGAAAGCAGTAAAACGGGCTACCGGACCAACTTTCAGCAGAACGGCCGGGACACTTGGGTGACCTATGACTTACAGGGTAATCAGCAGGAGATACGATCTAGCATGTCCATGGATGCACTTCCCCTGACGGTTCAGAGCACGCTTAAAGGCCAGGAGGCCAACTATCCGTATGAAGTCAAAGTGGGCAATGAGACCTACTATACAGCCAAGGTGAAGAATAAGGACATGTACTACGACATTAACGGTAACGCCATGAAGCCGCCCAAAAGGAAAAAGTAAAGGGTCTGGTAGCTTTCGTAAGCAATAAAGGCACCTCCGGGTGCCTTTATTGCTTTACAGGGATTAGTCCGTGGGGGAGCGCTTACGGCATACGTCGCACCCCTACTTATAATTTCTTCCGTTTGATGAGTTTGAGCTTTTCTTCGTACTTGCCCAAGCCTCCGTCGTTGGCAGTACGGGCTATTTCCACGGCCTGGGTCTGGGCGGCGAGGGCATTTTCGTAGTCGCCCTGCTTGTAGAGCAGGCTGGCATAATGGCTCAGCAGGGCCGGATTTTTTTCTTTTTCAATAACCGCCGCTACACAATCGCACACTTTGGTGAGGCGGTCTTTTTTTACGTATTCACTGTACATCCAGCATACATTAGTCAGTTGGTCGATGGCCTTCCGGTAGGCTTCGGGTGTTTTCTCCTGACTACTGGCAGACAACGAAGGAATAATTTCCTGCTCGAGGTACTGTTCGGCGGCATCGGCCAATTGATCGTAGTTTTTTGTGGCGGCCGCAAAATCCATAGTATATCTCGTTTTCAATTCCCGAGCTTCGACGGGTGCCAGTAGAGAATCTACATAGGTCAGCGCATTCTGGAAGAGCTTTTTGTTCTTTTCCTGGGATGCCTTCTGTACCGTATTGCTAATGATAAATTCGAGCTTATTTCTGAGATTGGGTACCTGCCTCTGCGTCAGCAGCCAGTCAAATCCTTTGCCCTCGGCCCATTGGGTATTTTCAATTATGATCTTCTGCCAATGCGGCGTTTGAAGAGAATCATCGGGCATTTTTTTCAAGACCTTTTCCAGCAGATCGTGCGTAGGAAGGGCATAGATCCGGCGGAATTTGAGGTAGGTAAATGTGACTTGAGCATTGTAGTTTCCCTGTTCGAAAGCAGTTTCGTAAAGAGTAAAAATCTGGCCATTTTCAGTAGCCTGCATGGCGATGTTGGCCTCGGCAGTGAACTCGGGCACCGACTTGAAGCCGATGAATTTGTGCAACAGATTACCGTCAGCGTCCAGAAAAATCCCCGTGGGATAGGCATTCACCGCAAACTGAGCGGCCAGGGAACGCCCATGCGACTCGGCGTCAGCTTTGTAGCTAACGAAGAAAGCATTCATACGCTGGCCCAGCTGCCGGTTACTAAACACCTGGCTGTCCAGCATCTTGCAGGGTCCGCACCAGGTCGTATACACATCCACAAAAATCAGCTTTTTCTCTGCTTTTGCTTTTTCCTTGATTTTCTCCCAGGAAGCTTTTTCAAAATCAATTTGCCCGTAGGTTGTCGTTAATCCGCTTATCAGCAGGAACATAATGGTGCGAAAGGTAGTCATGGAAGGGTACGGTAAGGATGTAGATTTTTTTCTGGCAAATAAATAACTTATTCGTAAAGTTGAAAAACCGTTTACGATTTAGTTATAAAAAAAACCACGCTTACTTTCTGTGATCTACTCAGCCTGGTGCGCACCTGCCTCCACCTTCTTCCTTAAACAACCACCCCACCTGCACCAAGGCCCGCGACTTACTCACTACTTCACCGCCCGACAGATGCTGCGCCAGGGGTTTTTGGAGGCTTACGCCAGCCGTCCAGCGGTTGGCAAAGAGCGAAACCCCCGCCGTGCCATTGAGCAGATTTCCGCCGCTTTCATGCAGCACGCGCTTCTCTTTTGGGTCGCGTAAGTCGAATGCTCGGCGTACAACCCCAGGTGCGGCATGATCGACAGGGTACCCTTTGTAAAAGTCCGGTAAAAATCCATGCTACCGTAAGTTTGATTGCCGAAGCGGTAACCGCTGGCGTTGGTGGTGTTGAGTTTGTGCGAAGCCGTCAGCAAGGTACCCCATTTCCCGGCGGTCAGGGTATAGAAGGCATTGAGGATGAAGTCGGTGCTGCCCGTACCGGGCTGAAAATTGGCGTTGGCTACCGCCAGTGGGTCGTTCTCATCGTAGCGAAAACGACCCGTGGGTACCTTCACCCCGCCGCCCAGCTGCAAGCTATGGTTGACGGGCCGGGCTTCCTCACTGTCCATGAAGGTATTCAGCACATTATAGTTGACTAGCAGCGTAGCATCGCCCAGGCCTTGTTGCTTTTTGATGCCGCCTTCTACCATTTGTTCGTCCAGGCGATAGGGCAGAAAGACCATCGCCTGCACGCGCTTGGCGGGATAAAACCGCCCGTAGAGTTCGGTGATTCGAAAGGTTTCCTCGGTGCGGGAATAGAGACTGGTCGGGTGGGTTTCAAAATTCAGGTGCGAGTAGCGCAGGCCCACCATCGACTTGTGCGATTGGGGCATTAGCCCGAAGTAGGAGCCGCTGTTGGCGCAACCGCACATATCGCAGGCACTGGCGGGTAGGGTACCCCACAACATCAAGCCAAGGTAAAGTATTTTTTTCATCATCAGGGAGTTGAAAATCGTTTGTCTTTCAGGAACGTATCGTCCGTCAGCGTTTTAAGAAAGGCCACGACCTGCCGCCTTTCGTCGGCCGAGAGCGCGATGCCCCGCTTGCCCTCTTTATTCAATAATGGATCAAGATTCGGGGTGGCCTGCACGCCTTCGGCGTAATGATCCAGCACGGCATCCAGCGTATAAAAACGTCCGTCGTGCATGTAGGGGCCGGTCACGGCTACATTGCGCAGGCTGGGTACCCTGAATTTGTTGCGGTCGTTCTCATCGCCCGTAATCAAGGCCCGGCCGGGGTCATTGCCCTGGATCGTCAGGCCGTTGTTGCGGTAGCTACGATCCGTAAAAAGCTCACCCGTGTGGCAACTGGCGCACTTTTGCTTAAAAATGGTTAATCCCGCCGACTCGTCCGGCGTGAGGGTACCCCCTTCGTTGCGCACGAATTGGTCGTAGCGCGAATCGGCCGACACCAGCGTGAGCATGAATTGCGAAAGGGCTTTCAGGAATTTGGCCGATGTGATTTCTTCCGAGCCGTAGGCCCGCTTGAACATCGCCGGATAGCGGGGCGATTGGCGAAGTTTTTCCAGCACGTTACCCGTTTTTTCATCCATTTCCACCGGATTTTCGATGGGGGCAATCGGTACGAAGTCCAGATCCCCTACCCCGCCATCCCAAAAAAACTCCGACTCCCAGGCCATATTCTGAATCGGAAGCGAGTTGCGGGTACCCTTGCGGTTGTCGATGCCATGGCTCACATCATGCCCGTGGTGGGTAAAGCCCGACGGTTGGCGTGTGGCACTCGGCGCAGGAAATGGTCAGGTTCCGCGACAGAATCGGGTCGTTGAACAAGGCTTTGCCCAACTCAAAACCATCTTTCGTGATCGGATTTTTGCTCAGATCATAGACCGGCTCCGGAAAATTGGCGGGTACTTCGAATAGATTCTCCGGTTCGGTGGTTTCGAAAGAGGTACAACCGGATAGGAGAACCAGCAAGAGGAATAGTACGTATTTCATAGCATCAGTGTTTTCACCTCACCACGCGGCGACCGCCCCCTCAAGCCCCTCCCGGGGCGGGAGAGGCTTGGAGGACAAGCTCCCCTTCTCCTGCAAGGAGAGGGGGCGGGGGGTGAGGTTAGTCGTTATGTACATGATCTACCACAAACATGTTCTTGTAGTTGTCAGCAATGGGGCCGGCTACGGCCGGGTTGTGGACGCTATTGGTCTCGGCCAGTTTGAGGGTAGTGGCACCATTGAATACTTTCAGAAAATCGGCTACCAGATGCACCGTGGGGGCAATATTTTTCCGTACGGTAGCAATGCCATTCAGCGGCAGGGTTACAGAACGCAGGTTGTTGGGAGCAACGGCCGTGCGGCCTCCATAGCCGCCTACGTGCAACGCGAAAGCCCGACTCCCAGCCGAATTGAGCGGAACGACGGGCGACGTACCTTCCATTTTTACAAAAATATAACCCGAATTCCACGACCAGTACATGCCATCGTCACCGTAGGAAGTAGGATCCAGCACTCCCGTTCGGGCGCTGATGTCCGATACACTACGGGTACTATCCACCCCGATCACAAAGCTGATTTCGGTGTAGTCGGCCGCCGGTACGTCTTTCAGTTCGGGTTCCCAGGATGCGGGGTCAGACTGACGAATCAGAAAGTACTGATCCGGGAATTTCACCATGCTTCCGTCGGCTTTTTTCAGGGCTACATTGCTAATAAAGTAATTGAACGTCGTGAGCGTAAAATCTTCCCCGGAGCCATTCTTGTAGGTAGTGGTGCCCAGGGCCATTTTCTGGGCACCCACGCGGTTATCAAATTCCAGGATAACGCTGTTTTTATCATTGGCCCCGATGGGCTCAACTTCATCGTTGGTACAAGCCAGCAAAAAAGCGGCAGCAAGGATAGTAGTAAAGAGATAGTTACCTATTGTTTTCATCTTGAATAAGTTGGAGTTAAAGTAATCCGCTGGAAGCTACCGGACAGGAAACCCGGCAGGCTCGGCAAAGCGGGGGTCTTTTAAAAATTCGTTATCGGTTAATGCATTGAGAAAAGCGATGAGTTTGGATTTTTCCTCTTCGCTGAGTGGGATACCCAGGGTACCATCCGCCTGCCGGAAGACCGGGTCGAGCGTGGGGCTGTCCTGCATTCCTCTACTATAAAAATCAAGTACATCTTTCAACGTCTTGAAACGTCCGTCGTGCATGTACGGGAGCGTAGCCGCTATGTTGCGCAGGCTGGGGACCACAAATTTGAAGCGATCCGATGGCTGTCCGGTCACCCGAAAACGCCCTTCATCCACCACTACCTGAATCGTGGGCTTACCGTCTACGTACACTACTTTGCTCCGCTCGAAGGGTGCCAGGCCATTGTTTCGAAAGCTTTGATCCGTAAACAGCTCCCCCGAGTGGCAGCTTTTGCATCCCTTGCTCTGGAAGAGCTGCATCCCGGCTAGCTCGTCGGCGGTGAGCGTCACCCCATTTTCTTTCCGGACGGACTGATCGTACTTCGACTGCGCCGATACCAGCGTGAGCATGAATTGCGTGAGTGCTTTCAGCGTATTTTGCGTGGTGATTTCTTCCGTACCATAGGCCGCCTTGAACAGCGCCGGATAGAGCTTGCTGGTTCGCAGTTTCTTCACCACATTCTCCATGGTATCGTCCATTTCGTCGGGGTGCTCAATCGGGAAAACCGGCTGATCTTCCAGTTTTTCGATACTCCCGTCCCACTGAAAGCGCCGCAGCCAGGCTAGGTTCTGCAAGGGAAGCGCGTTGCGCAGGCCCGTGCGGCCATTAATACCATGGCTCAGGTCATGCAGGTGGTGCGTGAAGCCGTAGTACTGCCGGTGGCATTCGCCGCAGGCAATGGTACTATCGCGCGACAGAATACCATCGTAAAACAGCGTCTTGCCCAACTCAACTCCCTCCTTCGTGACCGGATTACTTTCAATAAGGTACACGGGCTCGGGGAAATTGGCCGGACGCTCAAACAACGCTTTCGGTTCTACTGCCTCAGGCGGGGTAGTAGCGGGTTGGCAAGCGCATACAAAGAGCACCACCAGCCAAAACCAACGTTTTTTCATAACGATCCATTAAATTGAAATAGCTCATCCGATGGGCAAATAGGTGCCTCCAAATGAGAGGATTTCTATCAAACCACGGGGTATTGAACGCTATAAAGCGATTTTCGCCGGTGGTATGCCGGAGAAAAAATGCGGAGCTAAGAAAAGAGAGGGAAATCAGGCGGCCTGCGGCGGATGAAAAATGTCGGCAGTAGCCGCATTCGTCAAAAAAGGAGAGGAATAGGAAAATCCAGTGTGTGCAAGTAGAATATCGAGGGATTGTGGAGACGAAAAAGTAATAAAGGAGGTATGGCAGTCGGTGATGTTTTCGAGGAGCTTAAACATAAAGGCCCGCTGGGCTTGCTCCTCTTCCTGCTCCTGTACCGCGGCCAGACGGGTGGCGAGGTAGCACTTACCGTCGCAATGAAGCTCGGGGCGATCTTTGTTAACACAAAAATTATCAATGATAAATTCCTTGCGCAGCTCGTAATCGAGGTACAAGAGAGGCATCACCCATGCTTTGATGCACAGGAGTACTAAGAAGCCGACGGCGATGCCTTGTCTGATGGAACTCTTCACGATTTTTATAACGCCAAAACTCGGGGCGTTCTTACGTTAATCCGGCAAAAGTAGGCAGAAAAACAGGCAATTTGAATAAACTAACTCAGTTTCCTGATTTTGGCCGTCCGGATGATCCAGTACAGCAGCAAGCCGATGGGCCCTAGCATAAAGCAAAAGAAAATGGGCACGATCACCCACCAATGCGTAATACCCCGCTCCTGGGCGTCGCGCATGACCACGCTACCCGCTATAAGATCGAAGGCAAGGTAGTGAATCCAACCCGCCAGCATGACGACATCGCCACCGGCCTGAAAAAGGCCCTTTACGCCTTCCAGGGTGCCGAAAGCCGCGAAGTCAACGGGACCGCCGGAGAAAAGATAGTAGGCGTATACTACCGCCAGCACTACCGGGATGACGAAAGACTTGACGAGAAACTGCGTCACGAACCAGCGGGGTGCAAAAGCCATGAGTAGCCACTGGGGCATGACAAGGGCACTGGCGATTTGGAAAGTCTGATCGGGAGTCATACGGAGGGAGGAGTTTTATGTTGATGGGGAAAAGATATAATTTTTTCCCGGAACAATCTATGGCGGTGACTCGGATTTAACCAATTCTCAGCACTCTTGTAACAAGCGGCATTATTTCAAGAAAGCCCGTTTGAGAAAGGCACCCATAAAACTCCCCGCCAGCGTAGGTACTGGTGCCAGCCAGGTAGCAAACTCGGCCACATCAGCATGCTCGGCGGTAAGCAAGCCTGTACCCGAAAAGCCAAAATACCCACCGAGAATCGTGACAATTTGTACAAGTGCCAGGATCCATCCTTTTTGGGGTTGAAGCCAACCCAGGCCTACGCTAAACAGCATATTGAGAAAAAAAGGTACATGAACACTTTCGCCTTTGAGTCCCGAATAGCCGATGATAAGACCGCTCAGGATGGCCAATGGAATATGGCGAAGAACCGATGGAGTGATTAGCTTTTCCATGCCGTAGGAACAGGATTGATCTGTAAACCAAAGGTAGTCGCCAGGTGCGAATGTAGGTACCTGCATTCCTGATTTTTATCAATCCAGGCTCATCAACCAAGGAATTACAGAATTTAGAAACGCGTCCGAGGGTATTTTTTCTATCTTTGGAGATTGAACAATATGCAATAGACTCCACCGTTTATTTCAGAAGTTGCCTGACATGCTTTAATTTCGAGCCGTTTTTCTATCTCACTCATTACTTTTTACTTCCCTATGATGCTGCTGCAAGCACTTTCTGACTCTACTATGGTAGCCCCGGTTTCTGACCAGGGACTTTCCGTTTTTAGATTTGTTGATGAAGGGAGGCTGGGTAATGCTTCCCCTTGGTTTTCTTTTTGTAGTCACGATGGTTCTCATTGTGGAGCGCTGGATGGCCATTAATGCAAATGGTAAAATCGAGCAGTCGTTTGTGGACAACGTGAAGGATTTTATTCAGCAGGGCAATCTCAAATCGGCCGAGTCGCTGTGCCGCAACCAACGCAACGCCGCCGGGCGGATTTTCGGAACGCGCCACGGGCCGCATCGGCTATCCGATCAAGGATATCGAAACCACCATCGAAAACGCCAGTCAGATCGAGTTGCAACGCATGGAGGGTAACCTCGCCTACCTCGGCGTGATTGCGGGTATCGCGCCCATGCTTGGGTTTGTGGGTACCATTGCGGGTATCATCCGGATTTTCTACGATATTTCTATTTCCAACGACTTCAATATCAGTACAATCTCCGGGGGTATGTACGAGAAAATGATCACCTCGGGTTCGGGTCTGATCATCGGTCTGATCGCCTACGCGGGCTACCACCTGCTCAACATGAAGATCGACCGCTTCGCGCTGCGTTTGCAAATGGCCGCTTCTGACTTCCTGGACGTACTGCAACGGCCCGTCGCTTCGGTAGTTGGTTATTGGTTACCGGTTATTAGTTAATTTGTGTCTTGTGCTTGAATAGGTTGGAGAGATTTCCCTAACCTGCGTTCCTGACCAATAGCTAGCAACCGTACCAGCTAACCACCTAATTCCTGCAACCTAACAGCTAACAACCTAACAGCTAATTACCTACTAATGAAAATTCGCAGAAAAGCCAGGTTTGTGCCGGAAGTATTTACGCACTCGCTGAACGACATCATGTTTTTCCTGCTGCTGTTCTTTTTGATCATTTCCACAATGGCCAATCCGAACGTCATCAAGCTGATGCTGCCCAAGGCTTCTTCCTCGCAGCAGGTGTATAAAAAGCAAATCACGCTCTCGGTAGACGAGCAAAAAAATTACTATATAGATAAGGATCAAATTGCGGTAGATCAGCTGGAATCCCAGCTGGCATCTATTTTTGCCAATGTGGAGGAACGCACCGTGGTGCTGCGGGTGGATAAAAACCTGGCTGTGCAAGACCTGGTGGATGTGCTCGAAATCGGCGCCAAGCTGGATATCAAGATGGTGATGGCCACGGCGCGGTAGCCTTGTCTTTTGAATTTTCTAACCACGAATTCACTAGGAGTCCTCTCCTTGCGAATTCGTGGTTTTTTTACCCCCTACTTGATGGTATCTTTCAGAATGACCGATTCCTTTGGCGACAACATGTCCAAGAATTTCTCTTTTGAATAAAAATTCATAGACCGAACTTTACTATCATTGGTAGCCGGCGTAGTTACCGCAGGGGCACCAAAATTTCGGAAGCTTTTGGGGGTACCCACATCAAATGACGTATCAAATGTATAGATAGGCTTCCCTCCATTGTAATTCATAAAATTACTGCCCTGCCGCTTTTCCTTGTCTTCTTTCGGCTCTGGTTTTTCAATCTTAAACTCTATGGGCAGTACAAACTCCGTCGGTACAGCGCGGCCATTCTGCATGGCGGGCTTCCAGGTGGGCATGTTCAGTACCACACGCAGCGCTTCCTCGTCGGTTCCTGCGCCCAGGCTCTTGATCACCTGTGGATCGCGGACTCTCCCTTGATCATTGATCACAATCCGAATCAATACCTCCCCCTCTACACCAGAACGACTAGCGTCAGTCGGGTAGCGGATATTCCGGCCCAGGTACCTGTGCATTTCCTCCATACCCCCCGGAAACTCCGGCTGTTGCTCCACCACGACAAACCCTTTTCCATCGGGCTTGCCAGCCTTTGGGCTGGTATCGGGGGCAGCACTTGCCGGGGTACCGTACGTCACGACTACCGTTTTTCCCAGGGAAGACTGTTGCCATTCCAATACCACATTCACCTCCTGATCGGGCTTCGTGATCTCCACCATGCGAGCCTTGTACCCAACGTAGCTGATGGCGAGCTGGCTGCTGAGAGGTACCTCTTTCAGCTCGAAGAAACCATTCGCATCGGTGGTGGTACCCCTGTTGGTGCCGGCCAGTATGACATTGGCAAGGGGCAGCAGTTCTTTGGTTTTGGAGCTCCGTACTGTGCCCCTTACAGATGTGGTTTCGACCAGGGTGGAGGTAGGTTCTGCTCTTTGCGCAAGAGGGATTTCGGGCAAAGAAAAGAGAGTTTCGGTCTCAGTAGCCAATGAGGTTTCCAGCGCACCCGCGACACGCTCGCGGGCGGCAGTGAGCATCAACACCAAGCCGACTAGGGGTAACGCCACGGCGTAGCGGCTCAATGCCCATTTTGAGTTTCTATTTTTGTACAGCATGGTTATGCGGGATTTTAGGAGTGAAGTTTTGAAAAAATGGTTGGTCAGCGAAGCGACGGGCGCATGCAGGGCGTAGGCTACCAGGAATTCGGCGTACTGATCGCGCCTTACGGCCGATTCCAGGATCGCCTGACCGTCAGCCAGGTACTCATGTACCTGCTGCAGGGATCTTTTGTAAAGGATCAGCACCGGATTGAACCAGAAAAGCACCCGAAGTACCTCCACCAGCAAAATATCCCAGCTGTGCCGCTGCTGCACGTGGATCAGCTCGTGGTTCAGGATTGTACCAAGATGGTGCTCGTAGTCGGCGCGGGTAATGACGATCCGATTGAGGAAGGAGAAAGAGCCTACCCGGTTATCATCCAAAAGAATCAGCGTGTAGCCGTCCATCTCAATCTCCTCGCCCCGCCGGAAAAATGCGTACAGCTTTCGCAGGTACTTCCCCAGGCGAATACCCATAAAAAGCACGCCAAGTACGTACACCATACCCACCAGCACCAGCCAGCTCGGGAAGGCTTCCACCGGTTGGGCAGCGGACTGCGCCGTGATTACCGTCGGGGGCAGGCTAGCTACCGCGTAGGTAAAGGCGGGCACCACCGGAGCGGCCTCGGGGTACTCCACCAGCGGCAGCGCAAAGGCCCCCAGCAGCGAAGCCAGCAGGTAGGCGCGATTCCAGGCAAAGAAGGTATGCCGGCGTAGCAGCAGCCAGTAGCAGGCGTACAGCAAGAGCCAATACAGGCTGACCTGGGCGAGGTAGGGGAGGAAGTCCATAGGGCAACGGTTTAGAAGTAAATGAAGTAGCTACTCAGGAAGCTTAAATAAAATGGGAAGATTGAATTTGGTATCAACGGCCTTACCACTGTGCTTGCCGGGCTCCCAGCGGGGCATGTTGGCTACTAATCGTATCGCCTCCGCATCGGTACCATATCCTAGACCTTTTAATACCTTTATGTCCTTGATGGCTCCTTGCCTATTTATTACAAACGTAACGAATACCTTACCCTCTACCCTGGCTTTTTGGGCTTCCTCCGGGTAGCGAATGTGGTCAGTGAGGTAGGTAGTCAATGCCTTGCTTCCGCCGGGAAATATCGGCTCTACCACGTCAAGGCAAATCATTCCTTCGTATGCCGTTGATTGCAGCGCGGGTACTACCTTTCGATCGCAGGAAGTGAGAAGCAGGATTACTGCCAACCCTGACAACATCATCTTTTTGCTACTCAAAAACGCTCCCATGAGTATAGTGGATTGATATCCGTGGCCCGGTTTGTAGGGAAATTAGTGGATTAGTAAATTGGGGAATTGGTTATTAGTAGCTAATTTATTAATAATCAGTGATATAACCTGTATACTAGTTTACCAATCTACTAATCTACCAATAACTACTCTATGAACCGTGCCACGGATTTGTTATACTTCATTCGGTTCAATCCTGAGCCTTCTTTTCTCTTAGCTGAAAGCTGATCGGCAGAAAATACTTCACCGCTACGTTCTTGCCATCCTGGCTACCGGGCTGCCAGTTGGGCATGGCTTTTACGACCCGCACGGCTTCTTCGTCGGTGCCATAGCCCAAGCCATCCATGACCTTGACGTTGCGCACCGCACCATCGGCGCCTACCACAAAGGCCACGGTAACTTTTCCCTGTATGTTGGCTTTGGCGGCGGCTTGGGGGTACCTGATGTTGTCGCTGAGGAAGGTGTACATGGCTGGTAGCCCACCGTCGTATTCGGGTTGGTTCTCTACTACGGTATAGATCTGCTCACCGTCTGAACTCTCAAAAGAACCCGGTGATTTGGTGGCCTCTTGCTCGACGGTCTCAGCTTTTTCGGATTCGTTGGTGCAGGCGCTTGTGATCAGTAAGGTCGCCAGGGCAAAAGCTGCCAGGATCTTTTTCATAGGGTATATTGTTTTGAGATGGTTGATTGGTACCCGTGGCACGGTTCGAACCGTGCCACGGGTCGTTCACTGCCTTACTTTTTGGTAGTAATCTCTATTACTCCGTTGTGCCTTTTTCGCCGTATTTATCGGTAGCTTCCTTACCTTTCAGTAATGTGACACTTCGACGTTGAAATTCAAAGATCTTCTGATATCGTATGTTCTGAACTACGCCATTGTGACAATGAGATTCCCTAAGCCGTGAAAGCTCATTTTCTTCGCAGCTTCGGCATCTGAAAGTCATCGACATGGCTTCCCCAATGGCATCAAGTCTCTTAGATACGTGAGTCCGGTATTATTTACTGTCCCTTCTATTTCTGCCTTACTCACCATCTATCTGAAAAGCAATCGGCAAATTATACTTGACATTCACGGGCTTACCATCCTGCATGCCGGGCTTCCAGCGGGGCATAGCAGACATTACCCGGATGGATTCCTGATCTGCCCCGAAGCCGAGCCCTTTGAGGATTTGAATATCCCGGATTTCACCCTCCTTCGTAATGGTAAAATTCAAGAATACTTTACCCTGCACATTTGCTTTGGCGGCGGCTTCAGGGTACTTGATGTTCGCGCCCAGGAATTCGTACATAGCTTTAATTCCACCCGGAAACTCAGGCTGCTGCTCCACTACCGTATATATCGTTTCTCCATCGATCGTGGGTGATTGCATCGTTACTTTCACTGCTTCGCCATCCTTCGAAGGAACCGAAGAGACCGCTACTTTACCCGATGCCTTACCACCCGGTACCATCGTGATGTCGTAGGTCGACGTTTTAAATCTGGGACTGACCATTAAATCTATTTCCCCAACACCCGGATAGGACAATTTCAGATCGGTACCAGCGGGTACTTTTATTTTAAATTTCCCTTCGGCGTCGGTGGTAGTGCCGAGTTCCTGGGTACTGTTGGTAATGGAGGCCCCCGGCAACGGCTTACCGTCCGGCCCCTTCACAACACCTTCTACGTTTATTTTTCCGCTTACATTCTTATCGGCGCCATCCTTCATGGAGGTAGGTACCACCTCCCGCTCGCAGGAGGCTACGACTAATGACACAAAGCCAATGAGCAGGGCCACGGCGGCATACTTGCCCAGCGACCAGTTGGAATTTTTATTTTTGTACAGCATGGTGATTCGGGATTTTAGGAGTGAAGTATTGAAAAAATGGTTGGTAAGGACTGCTACCGGCGCGCCCAGGGCGTAGGCTACCAGAAATTCGGCGTAGGTGTCGCGGTTGGGTGTCAGGCCTTCCAGCGCCGCCTGCCGGTCAGCCAGATATTCGTGTACCTGCTGCAAAGACTGCTTATAATAAATAAGGATCGGGTTGAACCAGAACAGCACGTGCAGTATCTCCACCAGCAGGATATCCCAGCTATGCCGTTGCTGCACGTGTACCTGCTCGTGGGTCAGGATGGTGTCAAAATGTTGCTCATAGTCAGTGCGACTGATAACCACCCAGTTCAGAAAGGAAAAGGAGCCAACCGAGTCGTCGTCCATCAGGATCAGCGTACACTCATCCAGCTCGATGCGCTCGCCTTTCTTGATGAAGCTACGCAGATTTTGAAAGTGCCGAAACAAGCGGACGCTCATGAAGAGTACTCCGGCCGCATACGCCGCCCACAGCAGGTTAGCCCAGGTAAGCAGCGTGGGGGCTTGGGCCTTGGCGGCCACCACCACGTATGACATCGCCGTTACCTGGTAGACGGGCAGTTCGGGCGCTGCCTCGGGGTAGGTAACCAGGGGCAGCGCAAACGAAAGCAGCAGCGAGGCTACGAGAAAGAAGCGGTTCCATCGAAAGAAGGTGTGCTGCCGCAGCAACAGCCAGTAGCAGCCGTACAGGGCTACCCAAAACGCGCTCACTTTGGCGAGATAGATGAAAAATTCCATACGGGTATAGGTTTAGGTGTTTTGGGGAGATACAGTTCGTAGCTACTCGGGTTTTTGCTTATTCATGATTTTCATGATCTCGTCCAGTTCTTTGGCGTCGAGCTTCTGATCTTTTACAAAAAAAGACACCAGCTGCGGCAGCGAATTGTCGAAATAGTTTTCCATGAGCTGCTTCATTTCGTAGCGCTTGTAGTCGGCCCGGCTAATGAGCGGGTAGTACTCGTGGGTCTTGCCGTAGGCGGTGTAGCCCACAAAGCCTTTCTTTTCCAATATGCGGATGATGGTGGACACCGTGTTGTAGGCGGGCTTGGGTTCCGGCATTTCGGCCAGTACATCTTTGACAAAGCCTTTGCCCTTCTGCCATAGGATAAGCATGATCTCTTCCTCGGCGCGGGTCAGGGAACGAATTTCCATTGTACTAGATCATTTGATTGTATAGAAACAAAGTTAAGACTATTTCATTAGTTTCAAAACTAAGTAATTAGTTTTATGGATATTTTTTTTGGCACAAATGAGAAAAGCCGCCTTGCGCGAGGCAGGGCGGCTTTTCTCATTTATCAATTTTGGAAAGTATAGCCTTAGACGGGCGAGCCGCCCGTACCACACCTTACTCCACTACGCTTAGCTTCAAAGCATTGGTTTTACGGTGGCGCGAAATGGGCATACTGAGGGTGTTGATAAACACATCGCCTGACTCCAACTCTCCTTTCTTTATGAGGAGATCCTTGATATCCTCGATCAACTCATCGGTTGAGGGGATTTCGTCGCCTTCGTAGAAATAAGCTTTCGTTCCCCAATACAACCCCATTGTATTCATCAGGCGGCGGTTGGACGAAAAGATCAACAAATTAGCCTTGGGGCGGTGATGGGAAAGACGAAAAGCCGTGTACCCCGACCGCGTGATCCCGATGATAGCCTTGGCTTGCGTATCGCGGGCGAGCCGGCAGGCACTCATGACCACATTATCATTCAGCTTATCTTTTCCGGGGTTTTCGTTTACGTGAGCGTGGTACTTGAAGTAAATATTTCCGGTTTTTTCTACCTGCTCGATAGTCCGGCTCATATTTTCAACGGCCAGGATGGGGTACCTTCCCGAGGCGGTTTCGGCGCTCAGCATCACGGCGTCTGCACCATCCAGCACGGAGTTAGCTACATCATTTACCTCGGCCCGGGTTGGGCGAGGGCTTTCGATCATACTTTCGAGCATTTGAGTAGCTACGATGACCGGCTTCCCGGCTTTGTTACACTTCTCCACGATCATCTTCTGGATCATAGGAACCTCCTCGGCGGGTAGCTCTACGCCCAGATCGCCACGGGCTACCATGATGCCGTCCGTAACGGCAATGATGGAGTCTATATTCTCGATCGCCTCGGGTTTTTCGATTTTGGCTACCACGCGGGTATCTTTTCCTTTGGACTTGATGTAGTCCTTTACTTCCTGAATATCCGAAGCCCGACGCACAAACGACAGCGCGATCCACTCCACGTCGTTTTCCAGGCCGAAGTCCAGGTCTTCGTAGTCTTTCTCGGTTACCGAGGGCATAGATACCTTCGTATTGGGCAAGTTGACGCCTTTCTTGGATTTCAAAAAGCCCCCATACACTACTTCCGTAACCACATTGCTTTGTTCTATTCCGGTTACCTTCACTTCCAGTTTTCCATCATCCATCAGAATCCGATCGCCGATCTGCACATCGTTGTACATGCCGTCGTAGGGCGTGCTCACCATTTCGGCCGTGCCCAGCACCTCCACGTTGGTCAGTACCAGTCGGCTGCCCGCGGTGATCAGGACGCCGTCCTTTTCGGCCACGTTGCCAATCCGGATTTTGGGGCCCTGAAGATCCTGCAAAACGCACAAGGTCATGTCGTACTCTTCGTTTATTTCCCGAATCCGGTTGAGGCGTTCGAGGTGATCAGCATGAGTACCGTGCGAAAAGTTGAGACGAAAAACATTTACTCCTGCTCTCGCCAGGGCCAGTAGTTGTTCTTTACTTTCAGATGTTGGCCCAACGGTAGCAACAATTTTAGTTTTTTTGGAAGACATAAAATCAAATGAGTGATTGAGTGATTGAGTGAATGTTGGAATAAGTAGTTGAGTGAATTGTTAAAAGTACAGGAGTCAATGAGTGGGAAGTGAAATAATATGTAATCAGTAGTATCACCTCAACTCACACACTTTTAACTTTATACTTCCAAACCCATTCTCTCAATCACTCATTCAACATTAAAAGCTACATGCAGTCGACATCTATGACGATGTTGACGTTTTTTAGGGTTTTATCGGTCAAAACATCCATGACCTTATCCTGGATGAATGACTTTGCGGCCTTAAAATTAATCTTTTCTCGTTCAAGTTTAATCAGAATCTCGAACAAAAACTGATTTCGGACCCGTTCTACCAGCGGAGGCTCGGGGCCCAGTACCCGGCTATGGCCCAGTTCGGCCAGTAGTTTTTCGGCCAGCTGGGCGGCGGCGCGTTGCGACGTATCGCGGTCGGCGTGCTTCACAATCAGCTTGATCAGCCGCGTGAACGGCGGGTAATTGTACTGTTCCCGCTCGCTGATTTCGGTATCGTACATGGTGCGGTAATCATTCCGGATCACCCAGTGCAGGATTTGCTGGTTGGGGTTGTGCGTCTGGATGAGTACCTTGCCGGGCTTGCCCGCCCGGCGTCCGGCCCGGCCGCTCACCTGGGTCAGCATCTGAAACGCCCGCTCCGACGCCCTAAACTCCGGGAAATGGATCATCCGGTCGGCATCAAAGATCCCCACCACGCTCACGTTGCCAAAGTCCAGCCCCTTGCTGATCATCTGGGTACCTACCAGAATGTCAATCTGCTCATTCTCAAAGTCCTGAATAATCTGTTGATAGGCGTTTTTGGCCCGAGTGGTGTCCATATCCATGCGCTGCACCCGCGCCTGCGGGTAGATTAGGTGGAGTTCGTCTTCGATTTTCTCGGTACCAAAGCCCATGGTTTTTACCTTGGGCGAGCCGCAGTTGGGACATAGCCTGGGCACGTGCTCCTTATGCCCGCAGTAATGGCAGCGCAGCTCGGCTACCTTCATGTGGTAGGTTAGGCTCACGTCGCAGTTGCTGCACTCGGCGATCCAGTTGCACTCCTCGCACTGAATGTAGGGCGAGTACCCGCGCCGGTTCTGGAAAAGAATCGTCTGCTCGTTATGTTCCAGATTGTAGGCCATGTAATCCAGCATCACCGACGAAAACTCGTTTTTCATCTTTCGCTGTTTTTTCTCCAGCTTGATGTCCACCAGCATAAACTCCGGCATGGCGGCTTCTCCGAAGCGTTCGGTCATTTCCACCAGTCCGTAGCGGCCGGTTTGGGCGTGGTGGTAGCTTTCGAGCGAAGGTGTGGCCGAGCCCAGCAGTACCTTGCCGTGGTGCATGTAGGCCATCACCACGGCCACGTCGCGGGCGTGGTAGCGCGGGGCGGGATCGAACTGCTTGTAGGATGTTTCGTGCTCCTCGTCTACAATGATCAGCCCCAGATTGGTAAAGGGCAAAAATACTGCCGACCGCACGCCTACCACAAACTGGAACTTGCCCTCAATGATGCCTTTCCATACCTCCACGCGCTCGTTGTCCGAAAATTTGGAATGGTAAATGCCCATTTCGTCACCAAACACCTTGCGCAGCCGCACCACGATCTGGGTGGTGAGGGCAATCTCGGGCAACAGGAACAGCACCTGAGTACCGCTTTCGAGGGCTTGCTTGATGAGGTGAATGTATACTTCGGTTTTGCCGCTTCCCGTAATCCCGTGCAGCAGCACCACTTCCTTGTCCTGAAAGTGCCGCTGAATCTGTTCGGAGGCTTTCTGCTGGCTCACGCTGAGGTTGATCTCGACATTCGGAGTATCCGGCAAATCCGCAAAGCGTGATACCGTAATTTCGAATTGCTCAAAGATTCCATTCTTTATCAGGGTACTCAGCGACGAGCTCAGCGAGTCCTCTTCCTGGGTAAAAATAGATTTGTCCAGCCCCTTCTGGTTCAAGTCAGCATTATTCTGCACGGGTACGTAGCTCAGGTAGCGCAGCAGTACTTCCTGCTGTTTGGTTTGCTTTTCCAGCTTTCGCACCAGCTCCATCACGGCTGCACCGGAAGCATAGGCGGGCGCAAGGCGTACTTTTCGGGCGATCTTCGGTTTGTATTTTTCCTTGACCTGTTCAAAAAGAATCACCGCCCGCTTCCCCACCAGCGACTTGATCACCGCCGTGACGTTTTGGCCCTCCACCAGCCGGGCCACCTCGTCGTACGACAGGGCCTGATGTTTCTTGATTTCTTCCAGCAGCACTTGTTCGTCTTCAGTCAGTAGCTGGTCGTAGTCAAAGTCGGGATTGTACTGCACTTTCGACTGGCTCGTGATTTTGAGCCCCGACGGCAGCGCCACGTTCATGACTTCCCCGATGTTGCAGAGGTAATACTCGGCCATCCAGCGGAAGAGTTCCAGCTGACTAGCCATGACCAGAGGCTCATCGTCGAGCAGTTCGAGGATGTATTTGGCCTGGTAATTAGAGGGGGGCGTGCTGTGCAAATTGGCCACTACGGCCGTGATTACCCGGTTTTTCCCGAACTGCACGATTACCCTCGCTCCCACTTTGATAGCTCCGCTCATCACCCGTGCTACCCGGTAGGTAAACAGCTTCGGGATGGGTACGGGCAGGATCAAATCAGCAAAAACCGTGGTTTCTTCTTCAAAGGGAAGGGAATTCTGTTCGAGCATGGGGGGTGTTTCCTCTGTTTCGGATCAGCTTGCAAGGTACAAACTTTTGGATAGATGTCATGTGAGAAGCCGTTCTGCTTCGTTTGCCTGAACCGGCTTTTTTATATAGTTCAAAATGAATAACTTGCTTTATAAACAGACAAAACTCATGTATACTTCAATAAAAGGAATTTATGAAAACGGCACCCTCACCCTGCTTGAACCTGCGCCGAATGTAGAAAAGGCAGAGGTACTGGTGACTTTTTTGAGTGAGGAAGTAGGACTTTCTGACACAAAGAAAAAACGTAAACTCGGTGGTCTGCGCCATTTAGGTGGAAGCATTCCTGATGATTTCAATGAACCCTTAGACGATTTGAAGGATTACATGTAATGCAGTTCATTATTGATACCCAGATCCTTATCAGGCTACTACTTGATGAATCGCTGAGCGATAAGATCCGAACCTTACTGACCGATCCTACTAATGATGTGCTTATTCCGCACGTTTGTTTGTATGAAATCGCAATCAAACAAAAGATTGGCAAACTTGATGAACTGACTTGGTCAACCCACAACATTGTTCGGCAGCTGGTCCAGGACGGATTCAATTTACTGCCCATCAAAACTGAACACATAGCAGCTTACGAACAAGTTCCGCTTTTCTCTGATCATCGCGACCCTTTTGACCGCCTGCTCATCGCCACAGCTATGGCCGAAGGTATGCCCATCATTTCAGCGGACAAAAACTTCAAATTATACACTCCGCAGATTCAACTGATAGAGGCCTGAACTTCTATACGACAACACACCCCATCTCCAGCGCTACCCCTTCCCCCCACCCTACCATCGCATTAAATAACTTCACAGCCCTGTACTGGGACAAATCACCTACTCTAATTTCTTTTGGAATAAGTACCCCTTCGTTCAGCAAAAAAGCCCGCTGCGTACCGGGTAGTAAGGGTATGCTCCGGCGTGTACCAGGCTGTACCGTCAGAAAAAGCCACATTGGCGTAGGAGGTATCGGTGATCAGCCCGTTTTTCACAATTAGCACATCGTCGCAATGGCCGCGTTGGGCGTGAAGGGTATTGAGGGCGTCACGGTTTTTGTATTTAAAGGCGTAGTCTATGGAGTTGTGTTCTACCAAGCGGAGGCTTTGGATGGTTCGTGGCAGGTACCTTTCCCATTCTATGGTTTCTATCTTGCCTCCATAGGTAACCCGGCATTTGTATTTTTCCGGACCGACAAAGGCAGGGATATGCAGTAAATCCTGTAAATCAATCGGGTCAAAGGCTCGCCATAAGGGCCGCACGGGTGCGGGTAAGGCGTGCTTCGTGGTAGGGCAGTAGCGCGCTAAACTGACGCTGCTGCACGCAGATCGTCTCGAAACAAAGTGGCGGAGGGGTCATTCGCAAAGGGTAGGTATACTTTATCAATCAATTCCTGGTACTCGGCTTCGGCGGTGCTGCGGGCAGTAATGCCCCCGCCGCTCTTGAACACCAGTCCGTTGGCCTGCTGTTCGATGTAGCGGATCAGCACGGCACTCTCAAAATTTTCACCATCGAAGCACCCCATGATACCCGTATAATAGCCCCGCTCGTAGCCCTTCGGCTTCCTGTATAATTTTGAGAGTAGATGGCTTGGGCGCTCCGCTGATGGAACCGGCGGGTAGCAATTTTGCCAATAAATCCCCGTAAGCGCCGTCGAACGTAGCAGGTAGCCGCCCCGCAATTTCGGAACTGACCTGCAACAGGGTACTCTGATGCGTTTGGACATGATCAAGGTAGCGGTAGCGTTCCACCCATACCTTTTCGGCTACCGTACTCAGGTCGTTGCGGATCAGGTCCACGATGGTGGCGTGTTCGGCGGCCTCTTTGGCATCGGCCAGGATCACCCGCTCGGCGTCGGGAATGTCCGCGGAGATAGTCCCTTTCATGGGGTAGGACGAAATCCGGTTTCCCCGAATCCGGACGAATATTTCCGGTGAAAAACACACAAACCGATCTTTGAGCCAGAAACGGTAGGGCGCCCGGCTGTGCTCGTAGATGGTTTCCAGCGAAAGGTTGGTACGATACAGGCGTGGGGGCCGATAGGTTCACCAGAAAGGAATTGCCCCGTTTGATATTCTGCACCACCAGGTCAAATCGGGGACGGTATTCGTCCAACGTCAGGGGGTACTTCTGGAAATAGTAAGGGGGTAACGCAGGCGACGGGCTGATTGGCAATTTCATTGGTAATGCCGTTCAGATCGTAACGCACTTCCGCCGGATCGGCGTCTGCCATGCGCCAGGCACTAGGCTCTTTTCCCAAAAAATCAACCAGAAACACAAACGGGACACCGCCACGTCCCCAGGCATTGAGGCGCTTTACGAAAGAACTTCCGGGATGTAACACGCTGGACAACAAACGACACTAGATTAGCAATACGCCTTACAAACAGCTATTTTTGGCGCAAAGTTCAGAAACCATTCCTTGATACAGGGTGTTGGATAGGAGGAATTTGGAATCAATCATATGCATCTATACGACGTAATCATCATAGGAGGCGGCCCCTGCGGGCTGGCCATGGGCATAGAGGCCAGCAAGGCCGGGCTGGATCACCTGATATTGGAAAAAGGCAGCGTGACGGAATCCATCCGGCGATACCCGAAGCGGATGCGGTTTTTCTCCACCGCCGAGAACATAGAAATCGGGGGTATTCCCTTCCCTATTTCGGGCGTGAAGGCCAACCGCGACGAAGCCCTGCAGTACTACCGTAAGGTAGCCGGTTACTATCATCTTAATTTCAAGCTTTTCATAGAAGTAGATCGGACCGAGAAACAGGATGACGATACTTTTATTGTCTACACGATTACCGGAGAAACCTACCATGCCAAAAATGTGGTGCTGGCTACGGGCTATTTTGACATTCCCCGACTACTGCACATTCCGGGCGAAGACCTGCCGCACGTGTCGCACTACTACGACGAGCCTTTCAAGTATTCCTACACCAATGTGGTTCTAGTGGGCGGATCCAACTCGGCCGTGGAGGCCGCGCTGGAACTCTACCGCCACGATGTCAACATCACCATCGTACACAAGGAAGAGGATTTCCGGAAAACGGTAAAGTACTGGCTCGTTCCAGACGTAAAAAACCGGGTGAAGGAAGGCAGGATTCAGACGCGCTTCAACAGTGTGGCCAAAGCTATCGAGCCCGACCGCATTCTGATCGAAAACACTCAAACCGGGGAGCAGGAGTGGCTGCCAGCCGACTTCGTGTTTCTGCTGGTAGGCTATATCCCCGACGAACATCTGCTGGCCCGCTGCGGTGTGGAGCTTGACCCCGTGAGCAAGGTACCCGTCTACAACCGCGAGACTTTCGAAACCAACGTGCCGGGCCTGTACCTCTGCGGGACTGTGATGGCCGGGGTATTTACCGAAAAAGTATTCATCGAAAATGGCCGCGACCACGCCGCCGCCATCGCCGACCATCTGTCAGGCCGGGAAGTCAGGAAGGTGAAGGAGTTGATTGAAAGAATCTAGTAGAGTTGATGGGTTTAAAGTAGATGAGTTCAAAGAACAGACATGGATGAAAGCATTTATGCTACTCCCACTTTAAACTCATTAACTCCTGTACTCTCAACTTTTCACCTCTTCCGCCGCTTCTTGGGGAATTTCTCCAACTTACCCACCAGCCCTTTTCCACCCACGGCAAAGCCGGTTGGCCCGGCGAAACTCACCGCATGGAAAGGGTCATTGGAGAGTGGCTCCCAGGTTTTGCCGAAGTCGGTGGAATAGCCCGTGCCCGACGCACCCACGGCCACCAGCCGGTACTTGTGCCGGGTGGGGCGCTGCCCGCCGGCGTAGTTGACAAACTGCGAGTGGTACAGCCCCACGGCTTCTTTCAGCCCAACGGGGGTACATACCCTCTGTAAGCTCCCAACTAACGCCCCCGTCGCGGGTGAGCAGTAGGTTGGGGGCTTTTTTGTTTACATCCTGGTAATCGCCTCCTACGGCAATGCCGTGCTTGTTGGACCAGAATTGCAGGCCAAAAATCCCGCTTGTTGGTCCCGCAGGAAGCGGGGTTTCGGATACCTGCCAGGTCTGACCATTGTCTTCTGAGCGTAGTACCCGCGCCTTACCGGCTCCTCCTGTACCGATGAAGGCCTGCTTTTTCCCGACGGTTAGCAACGAACTATTGCTGGCCGCAAAAGCTGCTTCTTTTTCCAGCGCCGTGGGGCGTTTGTCCAACGGAAGTTCCTGCCAGGTACGGCCACCATCTTGAGTAGTGAGGATAAAAAACCGACCGTCTACCGGATCACCAAAGCAGATACCCTCCTTGCTATTCCAAAACGACATTCCGTCCAGAAACACCCCCCTTTGGGATGTTTGGTATACGAGTTCCCAGGAGTCGCCCCCGTTTTCGGTACGGTAGAGGCGAGCCTTGCCCTGCTCGGCCGGGCCCGCACTCATGGCTACGGCCGTTTCGCGGTCAAAGCCATAGATTCCCCGGAAGTCCAACGAATCAGCGTCATGTACTTTCATGATGTCCCATACCTCGCCCCCATCGGTGGTGCGCAGCACAGTACCGCCGCTTCCGCCGATCCAGCAGATGTTGGGATGAGGGGCGTGTACCGCTCGAAAACTGGCCTGAGTGTCCAGTTTCAGGATTTTCCATTGGGCAAAGACCGAATGGGACAGCAGGAGTATCCCCACTAATGACCAGGTTCCGGATAATCCTCTACACATGATAAGTCAAAATGTGATGGAGTAACAGCGGCTAGAATACCCTTGCTACATAATAAACAAACAATAGCGAAAGTACGATGGCGGACAATCTCATTGCGTGTTTTACCAAATAATTTTTGAATGGATAAGAGGGTACTGCCGGTTCCAGTCTGAAAAAAATTTCCAGCAGTTTCTGGTGTTCCGTCATTAGCAGAAAAAATAATCCCAAGGTAAGTACGACAGCCTGAGTCAAGGCACCCGCGTTCATTTGATAAAAAATATCCACCAAGGCAATATTCAACATCAAAGCAAAAAGCACCACACAACTCAGTAAAAATGTCTTACGGAAAAGTAGAAAATAGGCTCCTGCAATTTGAGTGATCGCGATTAGTAAACCAAATGCTTCTGAGTAGCCAAAGTAGTACCACGTAAGTACCTCTCCTAGTTGCTGGTTCATGGGTTGGCTTGCAATCTCTGGCGGAACCAGGAACTGTAATCCGAAGATCTTCTTCCAGCCAAAACTGGCAATATTGAAGGCTACGCTATACCGGACAATCCCGAGTAGAAGAGAGTAATGGCTTTGAGAATCAATGTGCTTACGCCTTTCCTGGTACTGCCATACATACGGATAAACGAGCGAAGTCAATACAGTAATTCCCACTAGTGAAAACACCAGGATGGGCGGAAACCAGGGTAGGGTGCCACTATTTCCAAGCACGAGTAATAAGGCAGCTACGGTTAAGCCTGCTACCAGGCAGTACATGATTTTTTTTGGCAAGGGAGTCATGGGCGGGGATCATTTTAGGTATAAGATTTGTGTATATCATATAACACAAACTTATATATAAAATTATACTATATCAATACTACCCATGCCTCCCCTGCTGTTTTTTCTTTTTATTTTCCCTTACACTCGTTTAGCACCTTTTGGTGATTCAGGATATACGAATCATCCCCGGCTTCTTTGGCTAGGGCCAGGCCTTTGGTAGCATCCGCCACAGCTACGTCGCACTGTCCGATCTTGGCGGCTATTTTGCCACGCAGGTAGTAAGTCCAAAACTTCTGGTCGTTGTCTACCACCTTGTTGGCCCACTCGTAGGCTTTTTTCAGGTCGCGGTTGGTATCGTAATAGTAGTTGGCAGCGGCCGAGTAGGTGGCTATGCTGATTTCCGAGGCGGACATTTTCTTCTCGATCTCAGCCATGATCTTGGCATCGGCGTCGTTCTTGATTGGAAACTTCACCAGGGTATTCTCCCAGCTGATGGCTACGCTCGCTTCACTGGGGGTAAAGTCCGTAAACTCAATGGTAAAATGCTCCTGCGCTTTGGCCAATTTTTGCGATTTTGCGGTGAAACGTACCACGTCGTTTTTGTCGCTGTACTCATACGCTCCCCACATATTGGCATCCTTGCTCAGAATGATGGTCCAGTCGCCGATGGCAGGGATGGTAAACAGCCCATAAGCCCCGGCGGGTACTTTCTGGCCGCCGATCGTCATTTCTTCTGACAGTACCAGGTTGGTAATTTTGTTGGCACCCGTGCGCCATACCTTGCCATAAGGTACCTGCGTACCAAACATTTTACGGCCTTTCAGGGCCGGGCGGCTGTATTCTAGGGTAGCCTTTCCCAGGCCGATCGTCTGGGTAATCGTAGCCGCCGGACTGGCCTGAGGAGTCTGGATCTGCGCCTGGACCGTACCCACTACGAGGCTTACTACCATACTAAAGAGACTAATTTTTTGGAAAAACTTGCACATAAACCGAATGATAAAATAAATGGATAGAATGTATTGAAACTTTACGAAACCACCGTGCCCAGCAAATTGGCAATCTCCTTCTCGATGGCTTTGTGATGCATAAACCGCTTCAGGAGCTGATCCGTTTCACCATCATCGGTGGTTTTTTCCAAGCCTTCGTGTATCTCCTTCATGATCATCTCATTATATCCCTTTTTGAGCCGAAGAATATTAGTAAATGCCAGATCGTGCAGTTTGTCCAATTCAGTAGGCACAATAATCTCGTACTTGTCCTTCCACTGCTCACTCAGGTGATGCCGGGTCGTGACCAGGTCAATGGCCTGGCTCTTGATGTCAGGGTCGGGATGGTTCAGGAAATAATCCGTGTCGGGTACCTCGCCCCGGTTGAAAAACTCCCGGAACACCGTAAGCAGATGCTGATACATGGGTTGGCGAAACTCAATACCTGCCAGTTCGCTGAGCATGTAGTGACACAGCGACACGCCAGGCTCCAATTCGTAGGGGGCGAAATTTACCAGCAGCCGGATACACTCATGTTCATGATGGGTGACCGGGTCGCGCTGGATAGAAGGCGTTTCCAGCGGTAAGGTTACGGCCGGGCCGCTGTACTCGTCGTCCGGCGGCCCCATAAACAGATCGTGCGGACTGTCGGGTGGAGGCGCAGCGAGCCGCTCTTTGGACCGGGGCGGCAGCGTATCCTTTTGTTTACGCAGCAACTTATTCCCTTCCGAAATCAGCATCTGTTCGTCCACGCGCATGGTCTCAGCCGTACGACGAAAGAAGATTTGGCGCTGAATAGCATCGGGAATTTTAACAATGCTCCCCACTACCTCGCTGATGACCGCTGCCCGTCGAAAGGGATCGTCTCCCGCATCTTCGAGCAAAGTCTGGGTTTTGAAGGATATAAAATCGCGGGCAGAAGATTTGAGATATGCCTGAAACGCCTGCGCGCCCACCCGTTGCACGTAGCTGTCGGGATCTTCGCCGTTGGGAAAGGTGACGATACTGACGTTCAGGCCTTCTTCCAGCACCAGATCCAGGCCGCGCAGGGCCGCCTTGATCCCCGCCGCGTCGCCGTCGTACAGAATGGTGACGTTGGGCGTAAACCGTCCGATTAGCCGGATTTGCTCCACCGTCAGCGAGGTACCCGAGGAGGCCACCACGTTCTCGATCCCCGCCTGATGCAGCGACACCACATCCGTGTAGCCTTCCACCAGGTAGCATACGTCCAGGTTTCGGATGGCGTTTTTGGCCTGAAAAATTCCGTAAAGTACCTCGCTTTTGTGGTACACATCGGTCTCGGGCGAGTTGAGGTACTTGGGTTGGTGGGCTTTGGAAGTGGGGTCGGTTTTCAGAATCCGCGCCCCGAAGGCGATGGTTTTGCCGGCCACGTTGTGAATCGGGAAAATCACCCTACCCCGGAACCGGTCATAACCGCCCGACGCGCTGCCTTCCCGCCGGATCAGGAGTCCGGCTTTTTCCAGAATGTCGGCGCTGTAGCCTTTGGCGAGGGCGGCCTGCGTGAGGGCATCCCACACATCCGGACTATATCCCAGCTCGAATTTCTTCCGGATGGTTTCGTTGAAGCCCCGTTCTTTGAGGTAGCTCAGGCCGATGGCCTGGCCTTCGTCGGAGTGGGTGAGTTGTTCCTGAAAGAAATTTTTGGCGTAGTTCAGCACGATGTACAGGCTTTCGCGCTCGTTCTGCCGCAGTTCCTGCTCGTCGGTGAGCTTTTCTTCCTGCACCTCTATGCTGTACTTCTGCGCCAGGTACCTCAGTGCCTCCCCGTAGCCGATGCCATCTATGTCCATCACAAACTTGACGGAGTCGCCGGCAGCCCCGCAGCCGAAGCACTTGAATATTTGCCGGGAGGGGTTGACGTTGAAAGAGGGGGTTTTTTCGTTGTGAAACGGGCAGCAGGCCGTGTAGTTGACTCCGCGCTTTTTAAGCGAAACATAGTCGCCCACCACTTCCACAATGTCAGCGGCCTGCTTTATTCGTTCTACGGTTTCGGGATTAATGCGCATAGGTACTTCCTCTTCACTGTCTCGCTATTTGTACGGGTTCTTTCCCGAACTGTCCCACAAATATATCTTCTTATTTGATTTTGGCCACTGATGTTTTCACAAGCTCCTCTGCCTGTTCGTTGTCAATCACCGACCGGATGATATTCCGAACCGACACATCCTGGAAGGTGAGCCACTTGACAAGCGTGGCTTCTTTCATGTGGAGCTCCTTCTGAATGCGTTGGTCCGACAGCCCTTCGGCGTAGAGATCCGCTACACGTCCGTAGATCGTTTCGAGGTAATCGAGTTTGGCCCGGAGCGCCTGTTTCCCGTTTTTAAAGACCGGATTATGGGCACAAAAAATCACGTCGAAGTCAAGGGTCAGCACCTTCCGCGCCGACTCGATATGCTGCCGGATATCTTCACCCCTTCTAAATACTTTCAGTTTCCCTACGTAAAAATCCCCCGCCATCAGCCAGCCTTCGCTAGGCTCATGCAGTACATAATGGTCCTCGGAGTGGCCGGGGGTGTGGATTGGCTCAAAACTGTACCGATCCGTGGCGATTCTGTCGGGTATGGACTTTACCCCTGGGCAGGCTTCAATTTTCCCAAACCAGAACTGCTCATAGGGCAAAATGGGGAACGAAGTAGCGAGCTTTTGCGCCGTGAGCTCGTGGGCGTAGATAGGTACCCGGAAGTGATTACTCAGATAGCTAGCATTTCCCGAATGGTCCTCGTGGTGGTGAGTCAGGAAAATCTGCCGAACCGCGAGCGGCTTCACCAGCTCTCCTACCTCCCGCTGCATATGCCGCTGTGCGGTATCCACCAGCAGGCCATCGATGTAGTAGACACATACCGTGAAAGGCTCTACCCACCGAATAGGCGAATAACCCAGCCGAATGCCCAATACGGGTCCCTGCCAAAAGCGTTTAATGATTTTCAAGGTCTGAACACAACCAGCTTACAAATGAATGATTGTCTGATTTTTTCCAAAATATACAAAAAACGGGTCAGAAAATCGCCCTATGGCAATCCTTTGACCCGTCCGTACTCCCCCATCGGGGTGTACATATATACCAGAAACAGCTACCTTACTGCGTCACTTCTACCTCAAACAAAAGGGGAGCATAGGGAGCGATCTGGTAGGCCCCCGTTTGCTGGTTGACTATCCCCTGTCGGCCGTACCCTAGCCCCGAAGGAAAAATAATGATAGCCTTTTCTCCTTTGCGCAGGTGACGAATACCCTCGTCAAATCCCTTTACGGCCGCGCCAGTACCCGTCACAAACGAAAAGGTACCTTTGTCAAACTCGTTACCCGCCAGGGTTTTGCCGGAATACTTGATACTTACCTGCTTGCCTTTTCCTACGCTGTCGCCCGCTATTACGTTCTGCCGGATGAGGGTGATTCCACCCGGGGTCACTTCGGAAACGAAGAGGTCTTTTTCCTGAATGTACTGAGCGATCTGCTCTTTTTCGGTACGTACCTTCGCCAATTGCATTTCTAGTCGGATGGGCGAATAGGCCGGCACGTTTTGGTAATTAATATTCCCAAACGCCAGATAAAAGGGCAAAAGTACCGTAGCTTTTTCTCCCGTACGCATCAGAACAAGCGCCCGTTCCATACCCGGCAGCACCAGGCCCGCGCCCAGCGGGAACTTTAAGGGTTTTTGCTTAAATGTTTCCGTACTGTCAATCAGGAAACCATCCAGGGTGTACATCTGGTAATACAGCGACACCTCGTCACCCACGCCGGGTTTGGCTCCCTGGGGGTTGGTTTGCTGTTTGACGTAGTAAAGTCCCGAGGAATCCCGGGTGGCTGACAGGCTTTTGGCCGACAAATAGTTTTGAATCTCTGTTTCATTTTTTGTCAGCGCATCTTCATCCGTACTTGTCATGTCTTTATCACAGGAAGTCAAACCGAGGATCGCCAGCACTACAACTAAAAAATGGATTTTTGTACTCTTCATACTTCTTTTTGAAAATGGTTAATAAAGGATTGCATTCCGGTTCCAGAGGAAGTCTTTATACCTACACTACGCACCCTAGCTAGAAAATAACGCAGCGTATTGAAAAAAATTCTGCTTCTGAGAACCATGTGTTCTATCAAGAGAGTAGGTAAAGCACCGGAAAGTTGGAATCCAACGCATAAAAAATAGGTCCTATAGCTCTATTCAGAGTTTTTTGTTTTTTTCAAAATACTTGCACACCTGCGTCAAAGCGCACTCGTGGCATTTAGGGCTCCGGGCCACGCATACATACCTACCGTGGAGGATTAGCCAGTGGTGGGCCTTGGGAATAAGCAACTTAGGAATGTAAGCAGTAAGGTGCTTCTCTACCGCCAGCGGGGTAGTGGCGGTGAGCGGGACTAGTCCGATGCGATGCGACACCCGAAACACGTGCGTATCCACGGCCATAGTGGGTTGATTAAAAACAACGGACGCGATCACGTTGGCGGTTTTGCGCCCCACGCCTGGCAATCGCTGCAGGGCCTCCACCGTACCCGGTACTTCGGCGTTGAACTCTTCTACGAGCATCCGACCGGTGGCTGCCAGGTGCTTGCTCTTGTTGTTGGGATAGGATACCGACCGAATGTACGAAAACACCTCCTCGGACGACGCACCGGCCAGGGCAATCGGGTCCGGGAACCGCTCGAACAGGGCGGGGGTAACCTGATTGATGCGCTTGTCGGTACACTGCGCCGACAGGATCACGGCCACCAGGAGTTCGTAGGGATTGCGAAAGTTCAATTCGGTTTCCGGCTCCGGAAAATTGGTGGTAAAGTAGTCTATCAGTTGCCGGTAGCGTTCTTTTTTCAACATAGTACCCTATTCACTAGATTTAAACCATAAAAAATGCCTGTTGTCCCCGTCCGACAAAACGAACGGGGACAACAGGCTCAAAAGTAAAACAACCGGTTGACTTATCTAAACCGATAAATCGGCGGGTTGCCTTGTAGGATACTGTCGCGAATAGCGCAGGATATTCTCGGTCGCTCGGTCGGAGGGTATCCGAACGATGCGGTCCATTTGGGCTTGAAGCTCAAGCGAGTCCAAATAGAAGGCTAACATCTCGGTATCGGAGGCTAGGGCCTCGACGATATCGTCATTTTCTTGAGGGGATGTTTCGGCATATAAATACCGGACTACATCATCGTAGGTAAACGTTTTTGTCATATTGCGGAGTACGTTGGCTGAATTGCTTGCGCAAATTAATCAACGCGTAACGCATTCTCCCCAATGCCGTATTAATACTCACTCCCGTTGCGTCGGCAATTTCCTGAAAGCTCATGTCCTCATAGTGGCGCATGATCAGAACCTGCCGTTGTACATCGGGCAACCGCTGGATCATCTCCCGCAGCTGCTCGTGGGTCTCTTGGCGGATTTGAATAGATTCTACCGAATCTTCCGAGAAGTCAAGTGTATTAAACACATTGCTTCCATCCTCAAACACTACATTGGGGTAGCGTTTATCGCGTCTAAAATAATCAATAGCGAGGTTGTGAGCGATTCGGATAATCCATGGCAAAAACTTACCCTCCTCGTTATACCGGCCCGACTTGATTGTATCCACTGCCTTAATGAAGGTATCCTGCATTAAGTCTTCGGCAACGTATTGGTCTTTTACAATCAGGTAAATGGTGGTATATATTCTGGATTTGTGGCGTTGAACTAGCTTCTCGAATGCTTTTTCATCCCCACGGATGTACAGCGATACCAACTCACTGTCGCTAACTTGAATTTTCTGCATTTTCCTGTATTCGATTTAGTTAACGTAGAGCCGTGTATCTATATTGTACCTCCTTCTGTTTTTGGTGAGTGTATAGAAGCTTCTAAACTTCCTGTTAAAATTCTATTATGGATCAAAGAAATATATTTAACGACTATTTTGCAAGTGTTTCTTTTGGTTTTTTTAAAAAAACTATATCATTAACACCTGTTAACAAATGAAATACGCCATTTTATTCGTATTTGACCACTCTATCAATCATATCCCCATTCTACGAAAAAATAGTATTTAATCAATAAGTTCTTGAATTTAAAAAACTGATATTTAAAAAATTTAGTTCATTGGATTCTTACAAGTTTTCAATTCTAATTGATAGTTTTGCCCGATCTCATCAAAAAACACAAAATGAAGTATCAAAAACACGTATTTATCTGTACCAATCAAAAAGACGCTCCTAAGAAGTGCTGCGGCGAAGCGCACGGAATGGAGCTGGTGGAAGCCTTCAAGCAAGCGTTGAAAGACCGGGGTCTGGTTCCCGACATCAGAGCCCAGCGGACCGGATGCCTGGATGTGTGTCCCAAAGGGCCCGCTCTGGTAGTGTACCCCGAGGGTATTATATACGGTAATGTGCAGCTTTCGGATGTGGACGAAATAGTGGAAAGCCACCTGGTCAACAACCAACCGGTGGAGCGACTTAAGCTGGATTTTTAGGAGGATCCGCCCGCCCAGGATCCAACTCAGCCGTACCGAAATCAGGTCCATTCAAAAATGTGTGTAGAACTTTCCCTAGTATAGTAGGATGTTTTGCCCATTAGCCCTTATATTTACATCCTATTTGTCATTGCAGCCTAGCTATGGCAAATAGGTTTGTTACTAATTAACTCTCCCTCCTCTTCTTGGAAATTATGTATTTGGTAAGCCCAAAGGCTTATTACTAAATTCTTTGTGAAGGACTTGAAAATAATCTATCTGGTAGACGACGATCAGGACGATCGTTTCTTTTTGCAGCAAGCTATTCGGGAGGCCGGCGCGAGGGTCAGGATTGTGGAAGCCGAAAACGGACTCGAATTTCTGGATCTGATCCAGCAAGATGGATCTTCGCCTGCTTCCTTGGTGCTTCTAGACATGAATATGCCCAAGATGAACGGGCTGGAAACGATCGCTGCTCTACGTTCCAATACCCTGCTCTCCACGGTTCCGGTCGTGATGATTTCCACCTCCTCGCATTTGTCCCTCATCGAAACCGCCTATGAGGCCGGAGCAGACAATTTCTTTGTCAAACCCAGCAGCATGGAAGGATTTGTGAGCTTGGGTCACAAACTGATTGAGCAATTTCACTTGTAGTTACCATGCCTTTTTTCTTTCCGTAAAATATTCTTCACTGCGCGGCGCTGGTATGGCTTTTTATCAGCAAGCCAGGTATAGAAACCCTGCTCTTGATTTAGTACAAAAAACCTCTTAACTGTGATGAGCTCTGATAGTTCAACTAAACCCTCTCTCCTTCCTACCCTTCCCAAGACCCCAACGGGTATATCTGGCCTGGACGATATTTCGGGTGGTGGCTTGCCTAAGGGAAGACCTACGCTAATCTGCGGTGCGGCCGGCAGTGGCAAAACCCTTTTTTCAATGGAGTTCCTGGTTCATGGTGCCCTCAGGTACAATGAGCCGGGTGTTTTTATGGCTTTTGAGGAAAAGTCAGAAGAACTGGCTCTAAACGTGGCCTCTCTGGGATTTGACCTTGACAAATTGCAGAAAGAGAACCTGATCCGACTGGATCACGTGCACGTTGAGCGGAGTGAGATCGAGGAAACGGGTGAGTACGATCTGGAAGGATTGTTCATCCGCCTGGGGTACGCTATCGATACGCTGGGCGCCAAAAGAGTGGTACTTGACACGATCGAGAGCCTGTTTTCAGGACTAAACAATATGGCCATTTTACGGGCCGAGCTGCGGAGGCTCTTCGACTGGCTCAAAGAGAAGGGAGTAACTACCATCATTACGGGTGAAAAGGGCGAGGGAAGCCTTACGCGGCAGGGACTGGAAGAATACGTTTCCGACTGCGTGATCCTGCTCGATCACCGCGTAGACAACAAGATATCAACACGAATTCTGCGGATAATAAAATATCGGGGCTCCGTGCACGGCACGAATGAGTATCCTTTCCTGATTGATAAAGAGGGCATTTCGGTTCTGCCCGTAACCTCCCTTACCCTGGAGCACGAGGTGGGCGATGAGCGGATTTCGTCTGGGATTCCCGCCCTCGACAACATGCTGGATGGCCGGGGCTTCTTTCGGGGCGGCAGTGTGCTGCTGTCGGGTACGGCGGGTACCGGCAAAACCAGTATTGCGGGTAGCTTTGCCAATCAGGCCTGCATGAACGGGGACCGTTGCCTGTATTTCGCGTTTGAGGAATCGCCGCAGCAAATCATCCGAAACATGAAGTCCATCAGCATGGATCTGAAAAGTCATGTCGATAAGGGACTACTGAAATTTCATGCATCCCGGCCTACGCTTCATGGATTGGAAATGCACCTGTTGACCATTACCAAGGAGGTGGATAGGTTCAAACCCCAGGTCGTAATTCTGGATCCGATCACCAATTTGGTGACGGTAGGGTCGGTTAGTGAGGTTAAGAGCCTGCTCATTCGCCTGATCGATTACTTACAGAATGAGAAGATTACGGTCATGTTTACGGCATTGACCCTAAAAAACAATACGACCGAGCAAACCGACGAGAACGTATCCTCCCTGGTAGATACCTGGCTGATGGTTCGGGATATAGAGTCCAATGGCGAGCGCAACCGGGGCATGTACGTAATGAAGGCGCGCGGGATGAGTCACTCCAATCAGATCCGGGAGTTTGTGATATCCAGTAAGGGGCTGGATCTGGTGGATGTGTTCCTGGGTCCCGATGGCGTGCTCACTGGCTCGTCCAGGGAGGCACAACAATTGCTGGAGAAAACGGGAGAGGTGTTGTGGGATCATGCTATATCCAGAAAAGACCGGGAGATTGAACGGAAAAGGTCAGTGCTCGAAGCCAAAATTTCGACCTTGAAAGAAGAATTTGAATCACTACAGGAAGACCTGAACAAATCCTATGTAGAGGAAGAACTCAAAAAAAAGGTCGCAGATAAGAACCGTCGGGAAATGACCCGAAAACGCGACAATCGCAAGTAGAAGGTCTGTTCTATCATACATAATGACAAAACCCCTATGAATAATAACGACGAGATTTGGGAACTCAGGCTGTATGTAGCCGGCAAAACCCCCAAGTCCATAACGGCTTTGAAAAACCTCACGCAATACTGCGAAGAACACCTTAAAGATAAGTATGTCATCGAAGTTATAGACCTGCTGGTTCATCCCCAACTAGCCGAAGGCGATCAGATTCTGGCCATTCCTACCTTAGTAAAAAAAGTGCCGGAGCCTATACGAAAAATAATAGGCGATTTGTCTAACGAAGAAAAAGTGTTGGTTGGCTTAAATATACGTCCCGCAAAAAAATAGAATGAATGAACAATTAGATATCCCGCCTCGTAATACCTACGACGACACCAACCCTAGTTACGTGTTGCGCCTGTTCATTACGGGCGCCTCGATCAACTCACGCCGTGCCGTTGTCAATTTGAAAGAAATATGTGACACTCATATAAAGGACGACTATTCGTTAGAAATCATAGATGTATACCAACAGAAGGCCATCGCCGAACAGGAGCAGATTATCGCCCTGCCGCTGCTAATAAAAAGCTTTCCCTTGCCAGAACGGCGTATGATCGGGGATATGTCGGATACCCAAAAAGTACTCAAAGGCCTGGGCCTTTCAAATAATCAGTGAGAATATGCTTAAAACGTACGAGCAATTGGTAAAAGAAAATGAGGAGCTTTTTATTCAGTTAGAAGAAGCTACCGATACCATCCATGCCATTCGTACCGGACAAGTAGATGCGTTGGTAGTAAAGGGCCCCGATAACGAGCATCAGCTATTTACGCTCAAAACCGCCGACCAAACCTACCGGGTTTTTATCGAGAAAATGAACGAGGGGGCGGTAACGCTGGATGAAGATGGGGTAATTCTGTACAGCAACTCTATGTTCGCTAATATGATCGATCTGCCTCTCTCCAAGGTAGTGGGACGGAACTTTGACTCCCTCGTGACGGAATCCTGTAAAAAGGCTTTTCAGGATATATTTACGAAAGGGTGGCAGGAAGACGGAAAAACCGAGCTTAGCTTATGCAAAGACAAGGGGTACCTACCCTGCCAGCTGTCGGTAACTACGCTGCAGCTAGATGAAGGCAAAGCGTTGAGCGTGATCATAACGGATCTTACGTACCAGAAAGAAATTCAGAAATTGCTCCGGCAAAACAACAAACGGCTGGAAGAAATGAATGCGGCTCTGGAACTGAGTAACTACGATCTGCAGCAATTTGCGTCGGTGGCCTCGCACGACTTACAGGAACCGCTGCGAAAGATCATGATCTTTTCCACCATGCTGCGGAACAGACAGGAGCACGAGCTGTCCGAAGAGAGTACGCAGTTTTTGGATAAAATCATTTCATCCTCCACGCGGATGAAAGCGATGATTGTGGATATTCTGAATTATTCCCGCCTATCCACCAACTCCGAGCATTTTGTACCCACCGACCTGAAGGAGCTAATCAGGGAAGTGCAGGAAGACTACGAAATCCTGATCCGGGAGAAAAACGCGACGATCATTACGGAAGACCTTCCATGCATTGAAGTGAACCGGGGGCAAATCAAGCAGGTTTTCCAAAACCTGATTAGTAACTCCATCAAGTTTAGCAGGCCCGGCGTGGATCCCGTTATTACCATCAAAGGGTTGAGTGGGCAAGAAGCCCCTACTGCATCCAGTCCGAAGAACAACGGGAGAGTGTGCCACATAACCATTGCTGATAACGGGATCGGATTTGACAAAAAATACGCCGAAAAAATATTCTCCCTTTTCGAGCGGCTTAATCCCAAGGATCAATTCGAAGGGTCGGGAATTGGACTGGCCATCGCCAAGAAAATCATCGACAAGCACAATGGCTCCATATCGGCGGTCAGCCACATAGGCCAAGGTGCCTGTTTTACCATCGTTTTACCGGCTTGCCAGCCTCATCCCTAGGCAGGTTTTTATTCCGTAAGCACATCAATCCCTTTCGTTACTTTTGAGATACAAGCACCTATTTTTTGACCTCGACCATACCCTTTGGGATTTTGAACGCAGCTCGTCCGAGTCGCTTACGGAAGTGTACCATACCTTTCAGATGGCCGATATTGGGGTTAACTCCCTGGATGAATTCATATCCACCTACCTGCGGATCAACTACCAGCTGTGGCGGGCGCTCGAATTGGGTGAGATCGCCCACGGCCACATCCGCGAGCATCGGTTCAGGATGGTGATGGATGAACTGGGCATAGCCTCCAACCAGGATTTTCAGCAAATGGAAGAAACCTACATTGAGCTGCTACCCACCAAACCCTACCTGCTCGACGGTGCCTTGGAGGTACTCGACTACGTGCAATCCAAAGGGTACATGCTACATATTCTGACCAACGGATTCGATTCTGCCCAGGGCAAAAAAATGCAAAACTCGGGTATCTTCCACTACTTTACGCACCTCATTACCAACGAAAAAGCCCAGGCCCGCAAACCGGACCGGCGTATTTTTGAGTATGCCCTCTTGTGCGCCACGGCCGAATGCCACGAATGTATCATGATCGGCGACAACTGGGAAGCGGATATTCTGGGGGCGAAGCGGTTTGGCATGGATACCGTTTTTTACAATCCGACCGGTCAGCGCTACGACGACGCCCCTACTTATGATATCCGCCACCTGGCCGAGTTGAAAACCATACTCTAGACCTTTTTAGTCGGGCCGAGGGAAGCAGTAAAGGATTGGTTTGTTGTACTTTTGTACCCATATAAGCTCAATCAGCTCCTCATGAAACTGTCTTTGCGTGCGTCTGCCTCTTTGTTGCTGCTCTGTCTCTTTTCCTCGTCCGTTTTTTCCCAAAAAACCTACGACATCTGCGTCTATGGGGGTACCTCCGCTGGCGTAATAGCAGCCTATACGGCCAAAATGAGCGGCAAGTCGGTACTGCTCATCGAGCCTACGCGACGACTAGGCGGCCTGAGTTCGGGAGGATTGGGGCAAACCGACATTGGTAATAAATACGCCATCTCAGGCTTGTCACGGGATTTCTACCGGCGCATCGGGCAGCACTACGGGCGTTTTGAGCAGTGGACCTTCGAGCCCCACGTGGCGCTGGATCTGTTCAATGAGTATATCCAACGCGCTCAGGTGGAGGTGCTGTACGACTACCGATTGTTTTCGGTCAATAAGCAAAAAGGCGTTATTCAGGAAATGGTAGTAGAAAACGCCGTTTACCCTGAACCCAAAACCAACCGCACCATCCGGGCCAAAGTGTACATTGACTGTACTTACGAAGGCGACCTAATGGCAAAGGCGGGCGTAAGCTATATCGTGGGCCGCGAGGCCAATAGCCTCTACGGCGAAACCTGGAACGGTGTACAGATGCTGGATAAGCACCAATTCCCAAAGGGTATCAGTCCCTACCGAATCCCCGGCGACCCCGGTAGCGGCTTGCTCTGGGGGATCAGCGAAGCCCCATTACTCCCCACTGGGAGCGGTGATAAAAGCGTGCAGGCGTACAATTTTCGGATATGCCTGACCAGCGATCCGGCCAACCAGATCCCCATCACCCGGCCCGACCGCTACGACTCCACCATATACGAGCTGTTGCTCCGGCAGGTAGCCATCGAAAAGCCTGAACACATCAACTGGGGCGTGTTGCACATCGCCGATATGCCCAATCACAAAACCGATATTAACAACAAGGGGGGGCTGTCGACCGACATGATCGGTGTGAATTTCAACTACCCCGAGGCAGACTATGATACCCGGCAGCAGATCGTTCAGGACCACTTGGACTATACTAAGGGCTTCCTGTACTTTGTGGGCCACGATCCGCGCATGCCCGAACACCTGCGCAAACAGATGCTGGCATGGGGCTACCCTAAGGACGAATATCTGGAAAACGGTCATTTTTCGCCGCAGTTGTATGTCCGCGAAGCCCGGCGTATGGTGGGCGAATACGTGATGACCCAACACAACTGCGAAGGCCGGGAAGTGGTGCAGGATGGCATAGCCATGGCCGCTTACAGCATGGACTCCCACAACTGCCAGCGCTTGATTGTCAAAGACCCCACTACCGGAAAAATGATGGTCCAGAACGAAGGCGATGTGCAGGTACACGGCTTCGGCCCCTACCCCATCAGCTACCGCTCGCTGGTACCGAAGCGCACCGAATGCACCAACCTTCTGGTGCCCGTCTGCCACTCGGCCAGCCACATTGCCTATGGATCTATACGAATGGAGCCGGTATTCATGGCCCTTGGACAGGCCTCGGCTACGGCCGCCGTGATGGCTATTGAGGCAAGCCAATCCGTGCAGGAAGTACCAGTGTCGGCACTCCAAAAACGGCTGAAAGATGATCCACTGGTGGATGGCAGCACTCCTGAGATATTGCTGGACAATGACGTAACACCCACGGCCGTCACCACCACCGGTAGCTGGCGCAAGAGCACCGAAGGGGGCAAGTACGCCCAGTCGCAACTAGTGGACGACGCAAAGAGCAAGGAGGCCAAAACGGTTCGTTTTACACTCAATGTCCCCAAGAGCGGTCGCTACAAAGTATATGTATTCAATCCCTACCCCGGTGGCGGAGGGGGTAATCCGGCTCAGTACGATGGGAAAACCACCGGGAAGTCAAGCCGGACGGCGCTGCAGGTAAAAGTCGGGAACAAGACCGAAACCGTAACACTCAACACCCAGACCCAGGTAAACGAATGGATTGAAGCGGGTACCTACGCGTTTCCGGCCGGCACCGGCGGCTACGTGGAAATAAGTAGTCAGCAGGCCGACGGTACCGTGGTGGCCGACGCCGTGCTACTGGTTCCGGTAAAATAGGGGGGTACTAACGGACACGGCTTTTTTTAAACCACCGCCAGTTACCGTACCTTTACGGATCTAAAATTCAGCACGATCCGAACCCCTAACTTCCAGAAAGCATGTCTCCCTACCTTACCATAGTCAAAATAGGTGGTAATATCATTGACAACCCAGCCGCTTGTCAGGCTTTTTTGCAGGCCTTCGCCCAGGTATCCCCTCCCAAGATACTGGTGCACGGGGGAGGAAAAATAGCCACCCAAACCGCCGCCAAACTTCAAATCGAAACCCAGATGGTAGAGGGTCGCCGCATCACCGACCGCCCGATGCTGGACGTAGTGACGATGGTGTACGGGGGCTTGGTCAATAAAAATCTGGTGGCACAACTGCAGGCTCTCAACTGCAACGCCATTGGCCTTACGGGAGCCGATGCGGGCGTGATCCGCTCCGTGAAGCGCCCGGTAAAGGACATTGACTACGGCTTTGTGGGCGATATTGAAGAGGTGAATCGGGGCCAAATGGAAAGTCTGCTTCGCAGCGACCTGGTACCGGTCATGGCGCCCCTTACGTACAGCAGCGAAGGCTTACTGCTCAACACCAATGCCGATACCATGGCGTCGGCGCTGGCCGTGGCCTTGGCCCGCAGCTACAACGTAAACCTGGTGTACTGCTTTGAGAAAAAGGGGGTACTTTCTGACCCGGACGACGACGACGCGGTGATTCCGGAACTGACCCCCGCCTCCTACGCCGATTACAAGGCCTCCGGGGTAATTAATAAAGGCATGATCCCGAAGCTCGACAACGCCTTCCGGGCGCTGGAAGCCGGCGTGGGGCGCGTCACGATCTGCCACGCTGAAGACCTACTGGCGGTGGAAGAAGGGCAGGCCGGTACGGTGCTGAGTATGGGTTGATTTAGTTCACTTATTTATTTCTCGACCCTATCGTACTTTTGTGTTATGGGTATAGCGTGCATACTATGGTATTGAGATTCGTCGGTATCCTGGCCCTATTATTACCAAGCCTTCTAGCTGCTTTGCAGGTAGAACAACCCGTGAAAGCGGTTTTTCCAAATCGTATGGAAAAGCCAACTGACTTTGTCAATTCCCTGGACTCGGGGAGGCTGCTGGCTCAGCGCCATTGTCAGGGATGCCATTTGCTGCCAGTGCCTTCGTTACTGGACAAAAAAACCTGGACAACGGGCGTGCTCCCCAATATGGCCCTGCGCCTGGGAATAAAAGCAGCGGGCTCGAATTCATATGAGGGCTTGCCAGATGAAGAAATAGAGGCGATCAGGCCATTGGGTATTTATCCAGAAACGGCGGCTTTATCGGAATCAGCCTGGAAACAGTTGGTAGCCTACTACGAAAAGGAAGCGCCTGACGAACCCCTGCCGCAGGCCAAAGTACCTCTGGTCACCAATCAGTTGCCCCTGTTCAGCGTACAAACGCTAACGATTGGCGATAAGCCCGCCCCCAAGACCACACTCCTGAAATATGACCCAGCCACCTCGTATCTCTACGTAGGCGACGATCAGAACTCCCTGACGGTACTGGATAGTACGTTCAATGTGGTCAGTGCCTGGTGGATCGATGCCGCCCCCACCGATATTGATTTTCCGAGGAATGCGGCACCAAGACTACTTACCATTGGGGTATTCAACCCTTCCGATCAAAAACTTGGCAGACTCCTTTCGGTTGAAAAGGCGAGTCAACCCGGCTCGATCAATCTGCAAGGCCTGGCGAGGCCGGTACAGTTTGCGGCCGGAGACCTTAACTCCGACGGAAAGGAGGATGTGGTGATCTGCGAATTTGGCAATTATTCCGGCAAGCTGAGCTGGTATGAAGAGTTTGACCCAAAAAAGGAGCACACGCTAAGCCAGGTACCCGGCGCAAGAAAAGTGGAGATCAGGGATTTGAATAATGACAAAAAACCTGACATCGTGGTTCTGATGGCGCAGGCGCAGGAAGGAGTTTCTATCTATTATAATTTGGGAAACGGGAAATTCAAGGAAAAGTCAGTTCTGAAATTTCACCCCGCTTTTGGGGCAAGTTACTTTGAGCTGATTGATTTCAACAAAGATGGCTACCTCGACATCCTGCTCACCAACGGCGACAACTGGGACTACTCCCCAATCAATAAAAACTATCATGGCGTTCGAATCTATCTGAACGACAGGAAAGACAATTTCAAAGAAGCGTTCTTCTATCCCCTGTATGGAGCAAGCAAGTCCCTGGCCAGGGACTTTGACAACGACGGCGATCTGGACATCGCGGTTACCTCCTTCTACTCGGATCTGGCGCAGCCGGAGCAGGGATTTATTTATCTTTCCAACAAAGGGAACCTGAAATTTGAAGCCTACTCAACGCCCGAAGCGGCCGCGGGGAAGTGGCTCACGATGGAAGCCGCCGATTTTGACCAGGACGGAGATATTGACCTGGTGTTGGGTTCGTATTTTCAGACCCTGGGCGAAATGACCCAACTGTTTTCCAAAGGAATTCTGGAATTTCCGCACCTTCTGCTGTTGACCAATGAGAACCAAAAACGTCCATAGCGACAGGGGGAATGTGGTCTGTAATTTATCTTAGGGGATTGCTTTTCTTTGCCAACTTTTCGTGGTGATGATATTACCTATCACAAAAGAGGCTGTGGGGCATTGCCCTCGGGAAAAATAATACCAAGGGTACCTATTACCTTCAATCCAAGTCTTTTGGCTACGGAACGGCCCTTATTTTCATCAAGAATGATTCTACAGCCGGGATTTTCCAAAGCCAAGGCTATTACACTTGCTTCTCCCGGATCTAACTCCAATTTAAGTATCTGAAATTGTTTTTGATCATACCCGGTCGATACTTTTATCCATTTCGGCAACTCAGCATGTATCTCGCTTCTCACAATATCTGTTATAGATACCCGGTGGTAGAGTTTCTGCAATATTTCCAATTCTCCGACATCAACCAGTGCAATTAGAGGACTTGCATCAGATATGATAAGTTCTTCAGGCATTGGCGATATCTTCTTCTATGTCTTCGATAGTATACTGAAAAATCGAGACATTGTATTTACCCAGCATCTCAATAAATGCCCGCTTAGAAAGACCGACCATTTCAGCTCCCTGACCGGTAGAAATGATGCCCTCATCGAATAGCTTTGCTGCCAAGTGCATAGTCAACTCAAAGGGGCTGATTTTCAAACCATCCGGAAGATTAATTTGGATACTCATATTTCCATTGATCTTGGTAATTCCAGTAATGCTTTTGAAACTTCCTTAAAGATAAGTGATTCGGAGGAGATTGGCTACTGCTTCGATTAGGCAAACTTTAACTTTGCCTAATACTACCCAACACGCAAAATCTTGTCCATCTTACGCCCCTTCGCTAATTCATTCACCAACTTGTCCCAATACCGTACCTGTTGGGTTAACGGATTTTCGATTTCTTCCACACGATAGCCACAGATAATACCCGTGATGAGATGAGCGTTGGGATTCAATTATGTTCAGTTGTGGTTTTCATAATTTGCTTATTTCAGAATAGTCAGTGTCTAATGTTTAGAAAGATACAAAAAAGGTCTATGAGACCCCATCAAAAAGGTAAGTTTTTGGGCCCTGGATTTTTAAAAAACCTAACAAAAAAGAGGCAAACCAACCGGCCTGCCTCTTTGTTTATATAACCAAATCGAAAAAATTTACAGTTCAACCATACTACTGCACATCCCAGAAAATCTTGGTGGTGAGTTTGTCGGTGCTGCTTACCTTGGCATAGTTGCTGGCATTGTACGTTACCTCGTTGCCAGGGTAGTTCCACCGGAAAGGTGGTAGCGTCTGGTTATTGGCGTTATCTACCTGGAAAGTTAGCTTCGGCATATCCAGCCTTCTTACCTCCGCCCAGTTTTCGTAGGGCTGCACCACGTTGAAGTGCAGCCACTTCTGGTTAGCGATGAGGGACAGTTTGTCGGCAGTAGTGGCTGCCTTGTCCCAACTCACTCCATCGGCAGCGAGGTAAGCGGTAATCTGGGCGTCGGTGGCAGCCACCGGGGGGGCATTGACACCAGTAGCGTTGCTGATCGCCGCCACACTGTTATAAAATTTAACGGATTGATCAATGGATCTTTCGTACGCAGTTTTGGCAGCGGGCAGGTTGCTGTTTTGCAAATAATATTCAGCTTTGATCAGGCTCACCTCCGCAGCGGTAAAAAGCACCCCTGGGAAGAACTGGTTACGGCTCAGCGTGTGGCGGTTGTAGATTGCCACGATTCCGTCGTTGAACATGGTGGTTTGTACCGAGTTGGTAGCCATCGGGTCAATGCCTATGTAGGCGCCTTTGGCATTCGCGCCGGGTTCGAAAATAATTGGCAAACGCGGGTCATTGGTCGTGTTCATGAAATCGATGATCTTTTTACCCGCCGTGTTGCCATACCATCCGGTCGATGCCAAACCCTGATCGAATCCCTTGGAGTTGATATTGGTGTTGATGTCATATACATTGACCTGGATATTATCCGCGTTGCTCTCAACCATCGGGTAGGTGACCGCATTACCCAGTATCTCACCCATTTCGGTACTGGCGCGGGTCTTAAAGCTATCAATACCCGACACGCGGTTGAACATTCGAAACCGAAGGGAATTGGTGTATTGCTTCCAGGCGGGCAAACTACCCTTATTGATGAAATCCTGGGTCTGAAACGATTTCTGATACCCGGCATTCAACGTAATTCCGTTCAAGTCCGTGGCGATTTTTTTAAGATCGTCCAGCATCAGGGTATAAATACTTTCGGCGGTATCAAACGTGGCCGTTGAATTACGCATAATCTCCGCCGTTTTTACTCAACAGACCCGCCTCGGTGAAGGGAATGGCTCCGAAAAGATCCACCATTCGCTGCGTGTAGTCGTAAAAATAGACCGTCGCGGTTAGCATAAAGATTTTCCGTTCGGCCTGCTGCTCGGGGGTTATAGCAGCGTACACCTTCTGTAGTTCGCGGTACTGCGCCAGGAAGGTGTAGTAGTTGTACCAAACATCCTCTACCCCGGAAGAACCCGGCACGTACTGACCCGATTCGTTGGGCCAACCCGTGGCCTGCACGTAATGGTTGATACTGGTACGCAACGTTACGAAGTAATTCCGGTAAGCTGGTAGCACGTAGTCCATGTTCGAATACAGAAAGCCCGTATACTGCTTCTCGACGGTCGTCTGGGAAATTTTGGAAGGATCGGCGTAGCGCTCGGTAAATTCAGATTCTTTGCAGGATACCGTTCCCAGGAACAGACCTGCCGCCACTAGTATTATTGTCTTTTTCATTGTCTAGATAAGGTTATAGATTAGAAGCTTGCGCGAATCATGCCACCCACTGTCCGGAAAGAAGGGTTAGTGCCGGCGTTGTTCACGTTCTCAAACCAGCGCGTACTGGTACTGGTCTGCTCCGCATCCAGATCTTTGATGGTCCGGTAAAAGAAGAACAGGTTGCGGCCGAAAACAGACAGGGAGATATTTTGAGCACCGAGTTTGCTGGCGATAAACGAAGGCAAGCGGTAGGCAAGGGACAGCTCCCTGAGCTTAATGAAGGTGTTTTCCTTCACGTACAACTCATAGCGTGAGCTACTGTACTGCGGGCCACCCCAGTTGTAGGTACTATTATAGTAAACCGCCTGCGAAATTACGTTGGTATTCGCTTCGCCTGTGGTCGTAACGCCCTCCATGAGCATACCATCGTGGTATACAGGTTCGCCGTTCGGGCCAGCCGCGGCGGTTGTCTGTATCCCTTTCCCGGCGGCAGTTACGTAGTAGGATAAGCCTCCGTGTTCGGCATCCATGTTGGTAAGGCTTTCTTCCGTCAATCCGCGGGAGGTCATCCAGTTAATACCCGTTGGCATGATGTGGCCACCGATTCTGAAATCCGTCACAACATCCAGTGTAAATCCCCGGTAGCTAACGCTGTTGAGCAAGCCTCCGGTTACTTTGGGCATGGCATTACCTACCTTAATCCAGTTGGCCGCGTCGAGTTGGTACAAGCCATTGGGACCGACAATTTTCTGACCCTGAGCGTTGGTCAGCACTCCGTGCGCATAAATATCACCCATCGGGCGCCCTACTACGGAGCGTAGCTGAGCGGCGTTTCCGTCGTAGTCCGCGTGGAGTAACTCGGTGGAGTTATTGGCCAGCTTTTCAACCTTATTGGTGTTTTTGGCCACGTTTAAGATTAGATCCCAATTAAAGTCATTCAGGCTAGTGCCTTTGATCGGAGTAGCATTGAAAGCAACTTCGACCCCCTGGTTGCGTAGCGTACCAATATTGGCCAGAATGGAACGGGCACCCGAGGTAGCCGCAATGGTGAGGGGCAAAATCTGATCAACGATCTGGGCATTGTAGTAGGAGATATCCAGGCCGATCCGGTTGTTATAAAACTTGGTTTCAAGGCCGAATTCTAGCTCATGCTTCTGCTCAGGGCGAATTTTGTCATTACCATACGAGGAACTGATGTTAGTATATAGCACCGACTGTCCCCCTGCTTGCTGAATACCCAGCGATCCCTGGTTGTACGCATTATTGGCGCTATAAATAGGAGGATAGTTACCCACAATACCCCAGGAACCTCTCAGTTTACCAAAGCTAAAAAACGAGGGCAGACTGAAGGCATCGCTGAATATGAAACTCGCGTTGACCGAAGGATACACAAAAGCATTGTTCCCTTTTGCCAGCGTAGAGGTGCGGTCTCTCCGGATCGTACCCTCTACAAAGAACAGATTCTTATAATCAAAATTGACCGTTCCCAGGTAGGCATCTCTGAGGGACCGATCACGCCTTTGACCACCGTTCGCAACATTCACCGAAGCTGCCAGGTCAAAAAAGTTCTCGGTGCTCAGGCCACCATTGGTGCTCCGGCTCAGGTTTGTGTTCAACTGCCGGTTGGCGTTATAGCCTCCCAGGACCGAAACTGTAATATCCGGCGTAAGTACCTTTGTATAGGTCAACAGAACGTCGCCGTATACATTGTTATAAAGATTATTATTCATACTGAACCCACCCGAATAGTTGAATGCAAGAGGAACCGTGCTGTAATTCTCGCCTTCAATCCGCTCGGAGGTAAGGTCCGTGGCAATACGGCCTCTGAGCTTCAGCTCGTCCGTTATCTGCCAGTGTTGCGTAATACTGGCAATGACGCGGTCGCTGTATTCGTTGTAGGTATTTTTTCTAACATTCCATACATAATCGGCAATATCGCCTTTGAAGCCATTGTAACGAATGTTTTCGTTGGGGGTGAGGCTCTGCGTATTGGCACCATTTACAAACCTGTATCCCTGACTCGTCTGGTACCTTTCGTTATACCAATCGGCCGACTCAAACCGGTCCATCATCCCCGTAAAATTGTTGATCATACGATCCACCATGAACGGACGATTGTGCGTGTACTGGTTCACATAATTCACCATCAAATCCGTTCTCAGCTTACTGCTCAGGTTAAAGCTCGCATTCAGGTTAGCGATGTTCTTGCTGTTCTTGGCACCGTAGCTGATCATGCCGTTGTCCTGACGCGTAAAAGAGAAACGCAGGTTGGAATTGTCGGTTGCTTTTGAAATGGAGAGATTGACATTGGAGCTGCTCGCATCCTCAAACAAGTCCGCGTAGCTGTTATTGGAAGCCACGTAGGGTCGGATGTTGCCATCCCATGACATCACAGGCTGCCCGTCAAATTTAGGGCCAAAGTTTACACTAGTTCCCAGTAGGCCCCTGGTTTCTTTGGTACCATCGCCGTTGGTATCGTAGTAGATAAATCCGGCGGCATCCTGACCGCCATTATTATAATTCAGCGGATATCCAGGGCCTCTTACATTCTGGTAACGTGGCAGATACGCAATTTTGTCCACATTATAGCTGGCGCTAAAATCTACGCCAATGCCTTTTTTTCCTTTGCCTGACTTGGTAGTAACAAGCAGTACCCCATTCACGGCTTCTGAGCCATACAAAGCCGCAGCCGAAGCACCTTTCAGCACGGATATGCTCTCAATATCCGCTGGGTTCAGATCCAGAAGACCATTGCCCCGGATACGCTGGTCGCCCCAGTAATTCGTATTTCTGGACTCACCGTTCCGAATGGGAATACCATCCAGTACAATCAGCGGTTGGGTGTTGCCCGAAATGGAGCTAAAACCGCGGATGCTGATACTCACCCCACTCGTGGCGCCGCCGGGTGTGGCAGAAATCGTTACACCAGGAGCTTTACCGTACAAGGCCGTGGCGAAGTTGGGCGTGGCCGTTTTCACAATCGCCTCGCTGTTTACCGTAGCGGTAGCATACCCTAAGGAACGTTGTTCCTTAGGGATACCAAGGGCGGTTATGACTACTTCATTCAATTGTGAAGCGTCTTCTTCCATGGCAACATCAATCGTTGAGCGATTGGCCACGTCTACTTCCAGGGATTTATAACCAATGTATGAGAATACCAGCTTGGAGCTGGAGGAGGCGGGTATGGAAAAATTTCCTCCGCCATCCGTTGAAGTACCCCTCGTGGTTCCTTTCACGAGGATCGAAACGCCCGGCAATGCATCGCCATTGGACGCCGAGGTTACCTTTCCTGTTATCGTTTGAGCGAAAACAGGAGCGCTAGCTACAAGCAGTAAGACTAGAAGCCTGAATAAACTTTTGACCATAAGCTATTGAATTTAGAAGTTATAATTAAGATAATTAACAATCGCACAGCAATAGTAATAAATTAAATTTAATTATCCCTGCATTTATTAAAATAAATTAATAAATGCAGCCAATTAATTCCCTCATAGGAACTAACTATCAGTCAGTGTTTTATTGAATTCTGCAAGAGTTCAGGTAGGACTAGTTCCATGATAACCGATGTTTGAGGACCGGTAATTGATAAAAGTGCTTACTATGGCCCATCCAGGAGTCGATTCATGAATCTAGATGGAATCCGTCAGGCTGCCCTGTCAATCACTCTAACCCGTAAACGTTTCAATTAAGCCCAGAATTAGTACAATCCGCGGCTGCGTCAGAATTATCCTCCTGATAAACCTGATGTAGCCGGGCCTTTCTTGTATAAAATTAAGCTTTTCGTTGATAAATAGCAACGGTGCTTTGAGCAATAATCTCGAAAATCATCGTAAGGTGTTTTCCAAAATCACCACTCCTTTCCCACTGGTTTTCCAGCGCTCGAGGTAGGCTTTGGGCGTAGGTGTGATGGCCAGGTAGAACGAACCCAACAGAATATCCAGGTCACCATCCTGATCCACATCAGCGGCGTCCATCGTAAGCCAGCGGCCCCGGTTGGGGTCAGGGAAAGTACGGGGAGTAAACTTGTTGTTTCCTGTGTTTTCAAAGTACACAAAACTCCGGACGGGATCAAGGCTAAAATCGGGGAAGAAGGCAATGGCCGCAATGTCCAGGTCGCCATCCTGATCAAAGTCGCGGGCGATGGCCTGCGTAGCGCCGTCGAGCGGGTAGAAGAATTCTTCTTCGAACTTGTCCTTGCCTTTGTTGATAAAAATACGAACTCCGTGGTAGGGTTTTAGCGCGTAGGACTTGTCGCCGTTGTCGCCATTGGCGTACAGTACATCCAGCTTTCCATCTTTATTAAAATCCACCAATTCCATGTAGCCCGAGCCGTAGGAAGGCGGGAACCGCAGCAGGATTTTCTTGGCAAAATTGCCCCTCCCACCATTCAGGTACACGGCTATTTGCTCATCGCCCTGCGCCCAAAGTACCCACAGGTCTTTTCGTCCGTCATCGTTGTAATCTTCCCAGTAGGTCATACGAGCACCCGGCCAGTTTTCTATGATGTGCTGCTTCATGCTATCGGTAGGCGTTGCCTCGTACCAGGCCAGTTTGCCGGTATAGTTGCCGTACTCGCTGATAATCACGTCCTCCCGCCCATCTTCATTCACATCGGCGTAGGTAGCCTGTACGGGGCGCTGCAGGTTGCCGATCAGTCGCTTGCCCCGCCAGCCGCCATTTTCTTTTCGGATAGACAGCAGCGCTCCCTTGGCGTCGTCGTTGGGGTCCATGATACCCATGCTCAACAGCTCCCAACTACTCCCCTCTTTGGACCGGAAATCGGAGAAAGGACTTTCGGGGTTGAACAGCGAGTCAACCAAGCTTAATTTTTGGTTTAACACAAATACCCCTCCCGGCCGCTGGCTCACCCAAATCTGCCGACTGAACGGATCAAACCGGACCGACGTAACGGTGGCTGCAACGGGATCTTTGGTATTCCTTATCTTGAAGTTTTTGAGCGGGTATAGCGTATCCCTGGGTGGTACCCGCGACAATGCTTCGGGAGCGTTCCTGACGTAGTACGCTACAATGCTCGACCACTGCTCCTGGCTCACAACCGGCTTGTCCGGAAAAACGCCCAGCTCAGCGATGCGCTGTTGCTCTTCGTAATTTTGAAAAAAGGCAGAGTCATTTTCGGCCATTTGCAGTCCCAAGCGAGGGGCCATGTAGGGCAATACGCTCTGCTCCCAGGTTGTTTTATCCAGCAAAGCAGGCTCAGGAAACAGGTGGCAGCCGCCACAATACTGACGGGCCAGTACTTCTCCGTTGGGTTCCTGTCCGGAGGTACCACACGACCAATAAGCCAGCAGACCCGCCAGCGCCAGCGTGGTACTGAGCCACAATGTTCTAATTCGAATCACGCTTTGAGAAGGTTTTCTACGGCTTTGTTTACTTTATCAAACTCAAAACGGGACAACTCCTTGTGCATGCGCTGGGTTATTTCAGGTAGATTGAGGTTGCCGATGCTGCCTTCGTGGGTATGTTTCAGGTCGCGGGAGGCGGTGTAAGTCCCCTCCCCTATTTCCTTACCCACCTGCCGGTAGGCATCGCGGAAAGGTACCCCCTGCATCACCAGTTCGTTTACGCGCTCCACGCTAAACAGCAGATCGTACTTGTCCTCATTCAGCAAGCTGCTTTTCACCTGCATGTGTTCCAGCATGAAAGCCGCTATGTCGAGACAATCGAGCATTTCTTCAAAGGCCGGCATCAGGATTTCCTTCAGCAGCTGCATGTCGCGGTGGTAGCCTGAGGGTAGGTTGCTCAACACCAGCGTCACTTCCATCGGCAGGGCTTTGAGGCGGTTGGTTTTGGCGCGGAGCAGTTCGGCTACGTCGGGGTTTTTCTTGTGGGGCATGATGCTACTACCCGTGGTGAGGTCGTCGGGCAATACGATGAAGCCGAAGTTCTGGCTGTTGTACAGGCAAACGTCCATGGCCAACCGCGATACCGTAGCCGCCAGCGAAGCCAGGGCCGTCAGGGCGGCCTGTTCGGTGCGTCCGCGGCTCATCTGGGCATACACTACGTTATGGTGCATGCCTTCAAAACCCAGCAGTTCGGTGGTGAGGGTACGGTTCAGGGGAAACGACGAGCCGTAACCCGCCCCCGAGCCCAGCGGGTTGCGGTTGGCCAGGCGGTAGGCGGCGTTGAGCTGTACTACGTCGTCAATCAGTCCCTCGGCGTAGGCCCCAAACCACAGCCCAAACGACGAGGGCATGGCGATCTGCAGGTGGGTATAGCCGGGCAGCAGGTCATCTTTGTGCTGTTCGGCGCGGGCGTTAAGTACTGTAAACAGTTTTTCGGTAGCCTGTACTACCTGCGTCAGCCGGTCGCGAACGTAAAGCTTTAAGTCTACCAGCACCTGATCGTTGCGCGAGCGGCCGCTGTGAATTTTCTTGCCGGTATCGCCCAGCTTGCGCGTAAGCATCAGTTCTACCTGCGAGTGTACATCCTCTACACCATCTTCAATCACAAACTCACCTTGCTGGATCTGCTCGTAAATGATTTTCAGCTCCGTTTTCAGATCAGCCAGTTCGTCCGCAGTCAAAAGGTCGATGGTTTGCAACATAGTAGCGTGAGCGAGGTTGCCCAGCACGTCAAATTCGGCCAGGTATACATCCAGTTCGCGGTCGCGGCCAACGGTGAAGCGTTCAATTTTTTCGGACGTAACGGTATTTTCTTTTTGCCAGAGTTTCAAAATTCAAACAGGGTATAGTTTTTAACGGATTATCTGAAGGCCAAAGTTCGAAAGGTTTTCGGGAAGTAGCAGCAATCGGCCGATAGCTTTCGGCCTAGGGTCTGAAAAAGGAGGGTCATCCTGGGAGGTGAGAGCTACTGTTCGTTGTCTGCCGGAGTTCAAATATACTCCTTTTCGACGAATTGGGTTTATAGCTCTTTGTGATGATTGTTACATAACTTTACAGTACTTGCACTTATTTTTGAAAAATTGTATCCAACGTTTCTAAACCAATTCAGTACCATGAAAAAGCCATTCATCTTCGTTCTTTTCCTTGCCGCATTTTTCCTGACGGGAAAACAAGCCTCCGCCCAAAACCCCAAATACCGCCTGGTGGTGGATATGGTCAGCGCCGATACCAGTGACCACGGGGCCATACTCCGGCAAATCCGCAACCTCTGGAAAGAACTCCCCGGCACACCGGTGGAGATCGTGATGCACGGCAAGGCCCTCACCATGGTGCAGAAGGGCGAGGCTATGATGGAAGATAAAATCGCCGCCCTGCAAAAAGAAGGGGTGGTGTTTTCGGTGTGCCGCAATACCATGAAACGCTACAAATTGACGGAAAAGGATTTTATTCCGGCGGCTACGTTTGTTCCGGCTGCCATTGCTGAGCTCGTAAAAAAGCAGCAGGAAGGGTGGAGCTACATAAAGGCCGGTCATTGAAATAGTAGGATACCCGTGGCATGGTTCAAATAACTGTATCACACGTAATGATATAACTTCATCAAAGACTTATCCCATGGATTCAAGAAGATCATTCATTCAAAAAGGATTGCTGGCAGGTGCAGGAATAGGCCTGTCGCCGGCTAGTCATAGCTCTGGTGATCAAGCTACTGCAAAGCCACTAGACCAGCTACCCAAAAACGGCACCATTACGCTGTTACAGACCACGGATGTTCATTGCCAGATTCACCCCCACGACGAAATGTTCTGGGAGAATGAGCAGCCGGTGTTTCGTAAAACGGGAGGGTACGCCCACCTGGCTACCATGATCAATAAGATTCGGAGCGAGAATCCGCATACGTTTGTGATTGATACCGGCGACATGTACCAGGGCAGCGAACTTGCGGTTAAAACGCAAGGGGAAGCCCTCGTACCTATTCTGAATACGATTGACTACGATTTGTACATTCCGGGCAACTGGGAGGTGGTGTACTACAAAACTCAGATGCAGAAACTGCTGGGGGCTTTGCACGCCCCTAAGATTTGCACCAATATGTTCCATGATCTGGGAGATGGTCAGAAGGGTGAGTTGATTTTTCAGCCCTACCATACGGCCTACATGCTTGGGGTAAAGATAGGCTTTCTGAGCTATACAGACCATCTGGTACCCAAGCGACAATCGCCCGCTTATAGCAAGGGGATTATTTACACCAAACCCGAGGAAAACCTCAAACATTACGTGGAAGTGCTTCGGGAACAGGAGCAGTGCGACTTTGTGATTCTGTTGTCGCACCTGGGGCTTTCCCAGCAGATTGCCCTGGGCAACCACCCTGATTGCAAAGGCGTAGACTATATTTTTGGGGGCGATACCCACGAGCGTATCCGCAAGCCCATTCGGTGCAAATACACCAAGGTGGTAGAGCCCGGTGCCTTCGGCTCTTTCATTGGCCGTCTGGACCTCACCGTTAAAAATGGCAAAATAACCGGAGAGAAATACCAACTACTTGAAGTTGATCCTCAAAAGTACCCCGCCGACCCCGAAATAGCCAAACTAATAGCAGTTCACGAAAAGCCGTTTCAGAAGAGTATCTATAAGGAAATCGGCCAGAGCACCGTGCCGCTGTACCGCTACTTTGTGGTAGAAAACACCATGGATACGATGGTGGTGGATGCCTTGAAGTGGAAGGTAAAAACGGATGTCGTGATCTCGAATGGGTTTCGGTTTTGTCCACCCCGCATACCTGAAAAAGACGGACTGGTGCACATTACCGAAGGGTACCTCTTCGATATGCTCCCCGTCGATTCGCCCGTACGGGTGGGTGAAGCCACCGGCCAGCAAATCAGGGAATGGCTGGAAGAGGAGCTGGAGAATGTATTTGCCAAAGATGCCAGCCGGCGGTTTGGCGGATGGTTGATCCGGTTCAAGGGCATGACGATTGAATTCAAGGCCTTTGAACCGATGGGTAAAAAAGTCCAAAAGGTAGAGATTGGTGGAGAACCGCTTGATCTGAATAAAACGTACTCCTTTTCAGCCTGCGAACGCGAAGGCGACCCGGACGATGTGCTCTGCCGGATGAAAGGGGTAAAAAACACCAAAACCCTGAATTATACCCTGCATGAGGCTATGAAGGAGTACCTCGCAGCCAACTCGCCCGTAACCCCTACTCTCCGCCAAAGCGCCAAAATACTGGACGGCCCCCAGACGTTACTTTCGCAGGTATCGGGCGTAGATTATGAGTTTAGGTAAAAATTGATCCTGCACCCCTTGGTTATCCGTGCCACGGTTTCAAACCGTGGCACGGATCGTTACTGATAACAAAATCCTATACACCAACTCTTTATGATTTTAGAGGAAGGCAATATATACCACGTGTACAACCGCGGCAACAATGCGCAGCTCATCTTTTTCAAACCTGAGAACTACCGTTACTTTCTTGAAAAGCTGCGCAAGTACCTTTCCCCACACTGTGACATCCTGGCGTATGCTTTGATGTCCAACCACTTTCATTTTCTGATTTATGCAAATCAGAATTCTGCAAAAGTTGTTGGAAAACACAAGATCAGCCGATATGCCTTCAACGAGGGACTTCGAAGTCTTTTGAGTTCGTATACGCAGGCCATCAACAAACAGGAAAAACGCACCGGTTCGTTGTTTACTCAGAATACCAAGTTCAAATGTCTGAGTGATTCTAACGATAAAGACTTGTATGGCCTGACTTGCTTCCACTATATTCATCAGAACCCCATGGAAGCCGGTCTTGTTAACCGCCTGGAAGACTGGCCTTATTCCTCTTTTCGGGATTATGCCGGTTTGCGTAAGGGTACCCTATGCAATCAGGGACTTGGCCATCAAATTTTGACTGGTAATTTCGATGACTTTTACAATGAATCGTATCAAGTACTTGACAAGGAAATCATAAAACGGATTCTTTAATGGATTCCAAACCACAATTCGCAGTAATCCGTGCCACGGTTCAAAACCGTGGCACGGATAGCCAGCCCCAATAACAACAAACTATTCAAATGAACTCAACAACCACCACCCTCGACACCGTCATGAACGGTCTCATGAGCCGCTATCAGGAGCGCGTACCTGACGTAATGGCCATTATTAACGCCATGGTTTCCGAGGGGCTGATCGAACAGCCCCAAGACATCGAGAACGACCACATTGCCTTCCGGACGCTGGGCGTACCGCATCTGGGCATTGCTTCTTTCGAGAAAATATTCCTGCACTACGGCTACCAGAAGCGCGACTACTACAAGTTTGAAGGGAAGAAACTGGACGCTTTCTGGTTTAGCCCGCCCGAGCCGCACTACCCCGGATTTTTGTCAGTGAGCTGCGGGTCGGTGACCTATCGGAAGAAGCGCAGCGCATCATTCATAGCTATACCCAGGAAGTGACGAGCGACCCGGTCGACAGCCTGGACCTGGACAATGGTGCCGCAGTAGATACCTTTCTCCACCAGCCCCTCTGGCGCACCCCTACCCTCAGCGACTACCTCACGCTCCTGAAAGAAAGCGAGTACGCCGCCTGGGTGATCTACAACCGCTACTACCTCAACCACTTTACGATCAGCGTACACAACCTGCCCGAGGGCTACCATACGGTGGCGGAGTTCAACGAGTTTCTGGAAAAGCACGGCTTCAAGCTCAACGACTCGGGCGGAAAGATCAAGAAAAGCCCTGATGGTGGCTTGCTGCAAAGTTCCACCGTAGCCCAGATGATCGAAGCCGAGTTTGCCAACGACGAAACACACACCATTTCGGGCTCGTACGTAGAGTTTGCCGAGCGCCGGGTACTGCCCGAGTTCGCCGACCTACCCGCCGATCAGATCCAGCGCCAGCACCGCCGCGACGGCTTCGAAGCCGGCAACGCCGATAAGATTTTTGAGAGTACGTATATAAGTCAGACGGGGAAGTAGCCGTTAGGAGTTAGGTATTTGAGAGCTATTGGCTGTTATCCAATAGCTGTTTTGTGATTATCGTTCCCCTATTAAACTAAGCCTACTTTTGGGCTTACATCACCAACTCAAACCTAGAATTCTATTTGGGGCAAATGCAAGGTATAAGCTAGGCAAAAGCAAGCTAACAGCTAATGGCTATCAGCTAATAGCTACCCCTACTCATTTACCAAAAAATACACGATCCGGCAGGCGTACCCATCGCTTGCCGGATTGTTTTTGTCAGTGATCGTCACCTTTAAGGTATGCTTGCCCGGTTTCAGGGTATCGTCCAGCATCAGGTACCAAGGCAGGTGCAGCTGCTTGCTCCATTGCGTAAACAAGTCCATTGTGCGGGCCTTTTTGCCGTCGATCCGGTAGGAAAGTATACCCGCGTCGGGGCCGGAAACTACCGCGATACCCACGCCCCGCCCGGTAAACTCTAACTCAAACGAATCGCCGACATTCTCCCCCACCAGCATGGGTACCTTCACAAAGCCGGGACGGGTGGCCAGCTTGGGATACGGCTCCCAAACGGGATCTATCATGAAGCCCTTCGTAGGTACCGCTTCTTCCAACTCTACGTAGTGGGCCTTGCTATATGAAAAAGCATCCATCGGCTCGGGAAGCTTGCCTGCCGCTGAGGTATTTTCAGGATTGGTCTTTTCCAGCAATTCCCGGATCGACTGGTAGTACAACTCCTGTCCGTAGGCGGAAGGGTGCAGGTCCTTGAAATCGTACTTCCACGAAAGCTCCCCGGCCTTGATGCGGTCGTATACTTCCTGCGACAGGTTGATGAACGCCGCGCCGTAATGATCGGCCACCTGCCGGTGCACGGCCACTTCGGTAGGTTCTTTACCGGCTTCGTAATCATTATTTTTGTGCGGTTCGGCAAAGGCCATCAACACCACGCTCAGGGCGGGGTTAGCCGCGTAAGCCTGCTGCATAATGCCATCCAGCGCCCGCACCTGTGTTTCCCGATCGTTGCCCCGGTCGTTCACCGCACTTTCTACGAAAAGCAGATCGGGGGTACCCTGCGCCAACACATCGCGGCCAAACCGAAAGGCGTGGGGTGTACTGCCCAGCGACGGAATCCCGGCCGCTATGAACGTGAATTTTGTATCGGGAAAGCGCTCTTCAAGATACTGCATGGTCTTATTGCGCCAGCCCGGATTGTGCGTGATCGATCCGCCCAGAAAGGCCACCGTACCTTCTTTTTTATTTTGGAATTTGGACAACGCTGTACCAACCCCGTTGTTCTGTTCAAGGTACCTGTCCCGGTTCAGTACCTTTTGCACGGGATAGCTATGCTCCTGAATAAAATCGGCCCAACGCTCGGGATGTTCAATGGGAAAATGATGGCCTTCCAGGTCTGTTCGCCGCGACTCATGGAGTATACCGTAGCCGGGCCGCCCAGTGAGGCTTCGATGAGCGGAAACGTGTTTTCGTGGGCGGTACATCTTGTCTTGCAGGCTAATGACGTGCAGTACCGGAATTTTGTAAGCCGCCACGCCAGCCAGATCGTTCAGGGGAATATCTTTAAATTCTTTTGCCGTTTCTTCCGTCAGGCCGTACAAATCCAGCCCGCGCTGCCAGTCTTTGGGCGAGCCTGATCCTTTGCCCTTCCCACCCGGCCAGCTTTTCGGGTCGCTTACGGGCTTCGGCGTAGATACAGCTTACCTTACTGGGATTTCTTTTGGCCCAGCCGTATACGTACAACCCGCCCCGACTCACGCTTCCAGGGCCACTTTGGGCGCAAAGCCCTTCTCCGTAGTGAGGTAGTCGTAGAACTGATCCCACAGACGCATGGCTTTGGGGTGACCAAAGAGATCGTTGGTATTGATGTAAGCAACGTGGAAGCCCCGGCTGAGCAGAATGCTATCCATTTCGGTATGCCAGCCTGGAAAGTGCGCCCGCCACACCCACGGATTGCCGGGCAGGGCCTGCGCGGGCTTTACGTACCAGGCGGTGGTGCCTTCGAAGGGAAAGTCTACCTTTTCGAAGCCCTTCCAGCGCGTGGTGGTTTCGGGCGACTGGGCGAAGGCTGCACCTACGCAAAGTAGGAGAATGACCAGGATTTTTGAGCCGTGTTTCATCCGATTAAAAGAAGTTCCAATAAGAAGCATACTATGAGATTCGGGCGAAATTCCTATTTTTAGATTCCAAACCTAAACTACATCCATTGATGCGTTTCCGATTTCTAACTATCCTGCTGACTTTACAGCTTACGCTTATTGTTTATCCCTCCTTCTCCCAAACCATCCCCACCATCCTGAGCGAACGACAGCGCGCCGAGGCCGTGGATGCCATTCTGGAAGATCGCTTCGAAAACCTGCTGCCCCAGCTCATGCGCCGCGAGGGCGTGGATATGTGGGTGATCATCTCGCGCGAGTACAACGAAGACCCCGTCATGAAAACCATGCTGCCCATATCGGCTCGCCGCCGAACCATCATGGTGTTTTATGATCCGGGCGCGGATAAGCCCCTCGACAATGGCCATTGCCCGCTACGACGTAGGTACCCTGCTCAAAGGCGAGTGGGACATCAGTTCCAACCCCGACCAGTGGGATGCGCTGATCAAGGTGATTCAGCAGAAGAATCCGAAGAAAATTGCCCTGAACTACTCCAAAAACTACGCCCACGCCGACGGACTCACCTACACCGAGCAGCAGGAGTTTATGCAGAAACTACCGAAACAGTTTCAGACCCGCGTAACCTCCGCTGACCGCCTCGCCGTGGCCTGGCTCGAAACCCGCACCGAAAAAGAGATGGCCATCTACCCCATGATCTGCCGCATTTCGCATCAGATTATTCAGGAAGCCTTTTCGGAGAGGGTCATTCAGCCGGGAGTGACGACTACCGACGACGTGGTGTGGTACCTGCGCCAGCGTGTCACCGACCTTGGGCTGGGTACCTGGTTTCACCCCACGGTGGATATTCAACGCGCCGACGCCACCAATTTTGACCACCTGCGCACCTTCTCCAGCGGCCCGGCCAGCAGGTGATCATGCCCGGCGACCTCATCCACACCGATTTTGGCATTACCTATCTGCGTCTCAACACCGATCAGCAGCAGATCGCTTATGTGCTCAAACCCGGCGAAACAGATGTGCCCGACTATCTCAAAAAGGCTTTCAAACAGGGTAACCGCTTGCAGGAAATCCTAACGGAGCAGTTTACGGCTGGCAAAACGGGCAATCAGATTCTGGCGGATGCCCTGGCTCAGTCGAAAAAAGGTATCAATGGCACCATCTACACCCACCCCATCGGCGTGCACGGCCACGCGGCCGGCCCCACCATCGGCATGTGGGACAATCAGGGTATCACCAAGCCCCGGCGACTACCCACTGTTTGAGAATACCGCCTACTCCATCGAGCTAAACGCCGCCGTGAAGATCGACGAGTGGAACAAAACCATCCGGATTATGCTGGAAGAAGACGGCTACTACGGCAAGGACGGATTCCGCTACATTGACGGCCGGCAGACGGAGGTGTATACCATTCCGCGGAAGATTGAGTATGTAAGGTAGATTTTGCGAGGTACCTGAATCAGCAAAACAAATGAAAGCGAAGAAGCATCCCATTTTGCAGTTTCTGGTACTCACTGTGCTGATGGTGAGTCAGGATACCACGTTTGGGCAGAAAAAGCACAACCTTGCCGACCGGTATGTAAATACCTACAAGCAGTACCTGGGCGTGGCCTGCCGCTGGTAAAAGACTCCATCAAACACTTTGTCTACTTTGCCCGCGAAAGGCCGGCTATCCGTGATCATGCCTTTTTGAAAGTACCCCGCCTGAAGGGACCCCAGATCATGTACGCGTGGCGGGAGTGGAGCCGGAGACAGACAACGACCGCCGTCATCCGGGAGGACGATGAGTACCTCAAAGCCCACGGAAAGAAGCTATTCATCCAGTTTCAGGATGCAACCTTTTCGCCCCAGTACAAGCGGTACCCCCCTACCTCCTGACCCCGGAGTACGACGGCGAACCGTGACTCAACTCGACGACAACGGGAAGGTGGAGGGGCTGGGTAGCCAAGCGTTGGCAACCCGAGGTGCAGAAACGTTTGGCCCGCGGATGATGGCCTAGAAGGAGTTTGACGGGCAAAAATAGAAGGCATCAAACCTGGGCAGGCAGTTTTCCTGCAGGTTGATGCCTTCAATTTTTCCATCAAACTCCTTACCCAGGGCCATCATCAGCAGGGCAAAGCGTTTTTGCACCTCGGGATTCCAACGCTTGGCTACCCAGCCATCCACCTTCCCGTTGTCGTCAAGTTGAGTTACGGTACCGCCGTCGTACTCCGGGGCCAGGAGGTAGACGGGCACCGCTTTGTACTGGGGCGAAAAGGTAGCATCCTGAAACTGGATGAATAGTTTCTTTCCGTGGGCTTTGAGGTACTCATAGTCCTCCCGGATGATGGTAAAGTCGTACCTGTCCTTCTCCGGCTCCAACTCCCGCCACGCGTACATGATCTGGGCGCCCTCCAACCGGGGTACCTTCAAAAAGGCATGATCGCGGATAGCCTGCCTTTCGCGGGCAAAGTAGACAAAGTGTTTGATGGAGTCTTTTACCAGCGGACAGGCCGCACCCAGGTACTGCTTGTAGGTATCTACATACCGGTCGGCAAGGTTGTGCTTCTGCCCAAACGTGTGGGTTGCCTGAATCACTATCAGCACAGTGAGTGCCAGAAACTGCAAAATCGGGATGCTTCTTCGCTTTTTCATTTGTTTTGCTGATTCAGGTATATAGCAAAGCCTACCGCACATACTCAATCTTCCGCGGAATGGTGTACACCTCGGTCTGCCGGCCATCAATGTAGCGGAATCCGTCCTTGCCGTAGTAGCCGTCTTCTTCCAGCATAATCCGGATGGTTTTGTTCCACTCGTCGATCTTCACGGCGGCGTTGAGCTCGATGGAGTAGGCGGTATTCTCAAACAGCGGGTAGTCGCCGGGGCCCTTGGTGATACCCTGATTGTCCCACATGCCGATGGTGGGGCCGGCCGCGTGGCCGTGCACGCCGATGGGGTGGGTGTAGATGGTGCCATTGATACCCTCTTTCTCGGACTGAGCCAGGGCATCCGCCAGAATCTGATTGCCCGTTTTGCCAGCCGTAAACTGCTCCGTTAGGATTTCCTGCAAGCGGTTACCCTGTTTGAAAGCCTTTTTGAGATAGTCGGGCACATCTGTTTCGCCGGGTTTGAGCACATAAGCGATCTGCTGCTGATCGGTGTTGAGACGCAGATAGGTAATGCCAAAATCGGTGTGGACGAGGTCGCCGGGCATGATCACCTGCTGGCCGGGCCGCTTGGAAAAAGTACGCAAGTGGTCAAAATTGGTGGCGTCGGCGCGTTGAATATCCACCGTGGGGTGAAACCAGGTACCCAGCCCAAGGTCGGTGACACGCTGGCGCAGGTACCACACCACGTCGTCGGTAGTCGTCACGCCGGGTTGGATCACTTTTTCCGAAAAAGCTTCCTGAATAATCTGGTGCGAAATACGGCAGATCATGGGGTAGATGGCCATCTCTTTTTCGGTGCGGGTTTCGAGCCAGGCTACGGCGAGACGATCGGCCGAGGTAACTCGCGCCTGAAACGCCTTCGGTAAGCTTCTTCATGAACTCCTGCTGCTCGGTGTAGGTCAGTCCGTCGGCGTGGGCGTAGTTTTTGGAGTAGTTCAGGGCAATTTTCTTCGGATTCTTCTGCTGAATCACCTTGATCAGCGCATCCCACTGGTCGGGGTTGGAGCTGATGTCCCACTCGCCTTTGAGCAGGGTACCTACGTCGTAGCGGGCAATGGCCAGCTTGTCGAGCGGCTTCTCCCCGCCCGGATCATAAAACACCATGATGGTCCGGCGGCGGGCCGACAGCCAGGTGCTGGGCAGCATGGTTTTCATGACGGGGTCTTCGTTGTACTCGCGCGAGATGATCACCCACATATCCACGCCCTCGCGGCGCATGAGCTGGGGCAGCAGGTTTTCGAAGCGGTCTTCCAGAATGGCATCCACGGCCTCGGCGCGCTGCGCGCTCGGTCAGGATGGTGGGGATGGTTTGGGAGAAGGAGGGATAAACAATAAGCGTAAGCTGTAAAGTCAGTAGGATAGTTAGAAATCGGAAACGCATCAATGGATGTAGTTTAGGTTTGGAATCTAAAAATAGGTATTTGGTCTGAATTAAATGATTCAGTGAAGCACACGTGTATAGAAAATTTCTTTTTCTATACACGTACGGAAGTATATATATAGAAAACAGGCACTTTCTATACACATTCGGTGATATTTGACTATCCAGTCCTCTCCCATGCCCTTTGACCTTGATTTTTTGCCTCCATCTGGTGAGTTGGAAACCCATGCCGTGTTACGGAAAACCTCGGCGACTCCTCGCTATCTGGCAGCGTTAAAAGGGAGGGCAAGTGCAATTCAGAATGAATCCATATTTGAATGCCTTCATGAAAAAAAGAAATCTCAATACACTCCTGTTCTTTTCGGCTGCTTTTCGGTAGTCCACCCTTGCCCAATCGCCCGAAACCACCACGCGCTGGAAGGGCTTCGAAAAAGTAGAGTTTCCCTTTGAAAGCACTACCGCCTGGTACGTCAAGCCCGCGCAGGCCCTGCCCGGCAATCCGTGGGTGTGGCGGGCGCACTTTCCAGGCTGGCATACCGAAATGGATAGCATTCTGCTCAGCCGGGGCTTCCACGTTGCTTACATCAATACCAACGATCTCTTTGGTCACCCCAAAGCCATGCGTCTGTGGGATCAGTTCTACGACTACCTCACTACGGAGAAGGGCTTTGCGCCCAAAGTGGCGCTGGAAGGCGTGAGTCGGGGCGGGTTGTACGTATACGGCTGGGCCAAAAGAAATCCCAGTAAGGTAAGCTGTATCTACGCCGAAGCCCCCGTAAGCGACCCGAAAAGCTGGCCGGGTGGGAAGGGCAAAGGATCAGGCTCGCCCAAAGACTGGCAGCGCTGGCTGGATATGTACGGCCTGACGGAAGAAACGGCGAAGGAATTTAAAGACATTCCCCTGAACGATCTGGCTGGCATGGCGGCTTACAAGATTCCAGTGCTGCACGTCATTAGCCTGCAAGACAAGATCGTACCGCCCGCCGAAAACACGTTTCCGCTCATCGAAGCCTACACCAGACTGGGCGGCCCGGCTACGGTATACTCCATGAGTCGCGGCGAACAGACCCTGGAAGGCCATCATTTTCCCATCGAACATCCCGAGCGTTGGGCCGATTTTATTCAGGAGCATAGCTACCCCCTGCAAAAGGTACTGAACCGGGACAGGTACATTGAACAGAACAACGGGGTTGGTACAGCGTTGTCCAAATTCCAAAATAAAAAAGAAGGTACGGTGGCCTTTCTGGGCGGATCGATCACGCACAATCCGGGCTGGCGCAATAAGACCATGCAGTATCTTGAAGAGCGCTTTCCCGATACACAATTCACGTTCATAGCGGCCGGGATTCCGTCGCTGGGCAGTACACCCCACGCCTTTCGGTTTGGCCGCGATGTGTTGGCGCAGGGTACCCCCGATCTGCTTTTCGTAGAAAGTGCGGTGAACGACCGGGGCAACGGGTTTAGTCGGGAAGCACAAGTGCGGGCGCTGGATGGCATCATGCAGCAGGCGTATGCGGTTAACCCCGCCATGAGCGTGGTGTTGATGGCCTTTGCCGAACCGCACAAAAATAATGATTACGAAGCCGGTAAAGAACCTACCGAAGTGGCCGTGCACCGGCAGGTGGCCGATCATTACGGCGCGGCGTTCATCAACCTGTCGCAGGAAGTATACGA
>CAVYGM010000008.1:0-104283 GCA_963768025.1 uncultured Cytophagales bacterium | reverse complement strand
TTTTGCTGCTGCTGATAGGCTCTGGCGTAGGTTTGTTGCTTGGTTTGATTGGCCTGGTGCTGGGTATCGTGGGCCTGGTTCGAACCAAAAAGGGCGATGGACCTTCCTCTTCGCGTATAATGGCTATTCTGGGTATTGTATTCGGAGGGCTTATCGTGCTATTGGGGTTGTATGTTGTGGTAGCACTTGCCTCTATTGGCTTTGTTTGACCCTTCTGTCCTGAGACAAATGGGCGGCTCAGGCCCCCCATTTGTCCAGTTGCTTCACCAGCACATCCATGTCCTTAGGGTAGGGGGCTTCGACCCGGACACCCTCACCATCCATCAAAAAAAACGACAGCGAATGCGCGTGTAGGGCTACGCGCTGGATGAGCGGCTGCTCTTCGGTTTCCTGTTTTAGATTAAACTTCCTTTTGATTTTGGATAGATAAATAGGCTCCCCACCGTATTGAGGATCGTTGACGATGGGTGCTTTCAAGCACGACAGGTGGATGCGGATCTGGTGCATCCGGCCCGTGATGGGGATGCATTCCACCAGGGTATAGCCCCGGTATACTTTAAGGGTGTTGAAGATGGTTTCGGCGATCTTGCCCTTGGTACGGTCGATAGTGACGGCCGTACCGTTTTTGAGCTGCATAATGGGTAGGTACACCGACACGCTATCCAGATTGTGGATGCCATTCACCACGGCATGGTAGCGCTTGGTAACTTCGCGGTGCTCAAACTGCATGGCCAAATGCCGGTACGCCTCACGATGCTTGGCAAAGGCCAGTGCGCCTGAGGTTTCCTTATCCAGCCGGTGGGCAGCCTGCAAATCCGGGTTGTATTCTTTGGCAAGGCGGAGTACGCTACCACCTCGGTCGAGGGTCCGCTCATCCAGCGTGGCCAGGTGTGGAGGTTTGTTGACGATCAGAAAATCGTCGTCTTCGAATAGGATTATATCTTTGAAATCAATCTTCATAGTTTTCTGGCTCCTGGTGGGGAGTGCTGTTTTTTTGCAAAGGTCGGAATATTCTTCTGAAAATGGGGAACCGCAAAGGCGCGAGGACGCAAGGATTTTCTTTGCGCCCTCGCGCCTTTGCGGTTTTTCTGATTAATAGACTCTATTTTTGCAGAAATAAACAGGAGTCATGAATAAATCACTCGCTCTTCTTACGGTCTTTTATCTTCCCTTTATGCTTTCGGCTCAACCCATCCCGCTGGCCCAGCGCCTGCACGACGCCCACGCTACCCACCGCGAAAGTACCCTAATCCAACGCCGCTTTAAGCACAAAGACATTCAGGCTCTGATTCAGTCGCGGCAGGGCAACCCGCTATACGAAGTAAAAAAAGTAGGGGAGTCCTTTGAGGGCCGGGAAATCAATATGATCAAGGTAGGCAACGGCCCGCACACCGCCCTGTTGTGGACCCAAATGCACGGCGATGAACCCACGGCTACTATGGCGATTTTTGACATTCTGAATTTTCTGGAAGCAAAAAACGATGGGTTTGACGAGGAACGAAAACTACTGCTGGATAGCACCACGCTTTACATCGTACCCATGCTCAACCCCGACGGCGCGGAACGCTACCAGCGCCGTACCGCCCAGGGTATCGACATGAACCGCGACGCGCTCTACCTCCAAACCCCCGAAGGCCGCCTCCTCAAAGAGCTTCAACAGACCCTCAAACCCGAGTTCGGCTTCAATCTTCACGACCAGAGCCCGCGCTACTCGGCCGGGCGAAGCCCCAAGGTAGCTACCATTTCTTTTCTGGCTACTGCGTATGATTATGACCGTAACATTAACCCCGTGCGGGAGAAATCCATGAAGATGATCGTGCGCATGAACGAGCTGCTGCAGGGGTTTATCCCCGGCCAAGTGGCCCGCTACAGCGACGAGCACGAGCCCCGGGCCTTTGGCGATAACGTGCAGAAGTGGGGTACCACGCTTATCCTGATCGAGTCCGGGGGGTACCCTGGTGACCCTGAGAAACAGTACATCCGGCAGCTGAATTTTGTGGCCATTCTGTCCGGACTAGTGGCCGTAGCCGATGGTAGCCTGGCCGCGGAAAACCGCGAAGACTATTACCAGATTCCCGAAAATGGACGCTACCTGTTCGATTTGCTGGTGCGCAATGCCACCGTGAAGCAGGGCGGCAAGAGCTATCAGACGGACCTGGGCATCAACCGCAACGAGGTGAACTATGCCGCGGCTACCAAATTCTTTACGTATAGCAAAGTGGAGGAGTACGGCGACCTCTCTACCCACTTCGGCTCGGAGGAAATCAATGCCGAGGGTTACGTGATGGAGCGCGGCAAGGTGTACCCTACACCCCTCAAAAGCATCAGCGAAGCCGCCAAACTCAACCCCGTTACACTCTGGAAGCAGGGGTACACCTACCTGACGCTGGCTGCGGTGCCGCGTCGCAACCTGGGAGTGTATTTTACAGTCCAGCCTTTTCATATTCTCCGGGGGGCCTCTGTCCCGACCAGCGCACCCGACCTGGGCGACACGGCTACTTTTGTCTTGAAAAAAGATGGGAAAGTACACTACGTGGTGATCAATGGCTACGTATATGACGTGGATAAACCCTACCAAAAAAAGGGAAATGGAATTGTGGAGTAGGCGTTCTTTTCTCCTATTTTTTTTGCAAAAAACAGAAGAAAAGTTTTGTTTCAGAAAAGAACCAACAAATATTATTCGGAATATAGTTGACTTTGTAAGCAATTGATTATCAAAGTGTTTTATCAGCTATAATTAGATAATCCATCCGTAATCTTGACATAACATTGGGGTAATATAGCCAGCGTACTTTTGCATCGAAATAAAAGTACACTGACACCCAAAATGAAGAAAGCATCTCTTATCAACACTTCTCCTGACGCTGATTTCCGTAATGGCTTTTGCCCAAACTGGCAGCATTAAAGGAACCATTCTTGACGCAAAAAATAAGGAAGCCATCATTGGCGGTAGCGTCGTACTTAAAGGCACCACCCCTCCGGTGGGAACTTCCACTGACATCGAGGGCAGCTTCGAAATTCGCAATGTCCCTACCGGTAAGCATACTGTCCTTATCACCTATATTTCTTACAAAGCCAAAGAGGTGGAGGTAACCGTGTACCCCAACCAGGCAGTATTGATCAACAGTACCCTGGAAGAGGACGTGGCTACCCTGTCGGAGGTGAAAATCGTGGGTCAGCGCCAGACCTTCACCGACGTATCGGTGGTGACCGAAATCCGGCAGGCCGAGCAGGTAGCCGTGGGTATTTCGGCTCAGCAGATTCAGAAGTCGCAGGATCGCGACGCTTCGCAGGTCATTCGCCGGGTACCCGGTGTGTCCATTCAGGACGACCGCTTCGTGATTATCCGCGGTCTGAACGAGCGCTACAATACTGTGATGCTCAACGATGCCATTACGCCCTCCACCGAGGTAGATGTAAAATCCTTCTCATTTGATCTGATTCCCAGCAGCGCCATCGACCGCATGGTGATTTACAAATCAGGCGCTCCCGAGCTACCCGGCGAATTTTCGGGCGGCGTCATTAAGATTTACACCAAGACGATCCCCGACGAAAACGGCCTGTCGCTGAGTGTCTCCAGCAGTTTTCGTAGCGGTACTACTTTCCAAAATGCGCTTAGCTACCAGGGAGCTCCCGGCGATGCCTTTGGTTTTGGGGCCGGTGACCGCAAATTACCCGCATCCTTCCCTACCACCAACACGCTGATCAACGAGAACCGTCCTTCGCAGGCCAGCCTGAATGCGTTCCGGAATCTGCCCGAGTTTTTTAATGTAAAAAACAGCACGGTCAATCCTGACCTGCGCCTGTCGCTGGGCTACAACCGGAAGATGTACCTGGGCGACAAGACTTTTACTACCTTCAACAACCTGAGCTATACCAGTTCACACCAGGTATTGAACACGGATCAGTACCGCTACCTGTCGTTTGATCCAGCCAAGCAGGAGTCGGCTACCTGGGTGAAGTACAACGACCAGCTCAATGCCGAAAACGTACGGCTGGGTGTAATGTCCAACTGGGCGTCTGATTCTGAATCCCAACCACAAGATCGAGTTCCGCAACCTGTTCAATCAGCTTACCAACAAAGAAACTACGTTCCGTCAGGGCTTTACCCAGGAGAATGGTCGCGACGTACAGAACTACGCCTTCCGGTACGAAGCCAAGAGTATTTATACGGGTCAGTTGAGCGGTACCCACGACTTGTCGGACGCTACCACCGTAAAATGGACGGGTGCCTTTGGCTATACCCACCGCGACGAGCCGGATTTTCGCCGCTTTGTTTCCAGTCGCAACATCGGCACCAACGATCCCTTCACCGTAGAGATCGTACCCGGCAGCAACGCCAGTTTGGCGCGGGGGGCGCGTTTCTACTCCTCACTGAATGAGTACACCTCTTCTTTCCGCAGCGACGTTGAACACCGCATTGCCCGCAATGGCTATGAGGATAACGACAAGATGACCATCAAGCTGCGGGCCGGTGCCTACGGCGAGTACAAAGACCGGGCATTCAAGGCCCGGTGGTTCAACCTGACCAATCCCGGTGGCGTACCGCAGGAAATCCTAAGTCAGGGTCCTGACCAGCTCTTCGAGGCCAGCAACATTGCCAGCGATAAACTCTACTACGCCGAGCGCACCAACTTCGACGACAAGTACATGGCCCAGAACACCCTGCTGGCCGGGTACGTTGGAGCCTACATTCCTTTCTCGCCCAAGTTCAACGCATCGCTGGGCTTCCGGGCCGAGTACAACCGTCAGCAACTGCAAAGCCGCCTGCGCGGATCGGGTACCCCTGTCCGGGTAGACAACCCCATCTTCCGCCCGTTGCCCTCGGTGAATCTGGCCTATAACGTAACCGACAAGTCGCTATTCCGCCTGGCCTACGGTATCACGCTCAACCGTCCCGAGTTCCGCGAGCTGGCTCCCTTCACCTACTATGACTTTGCCTTTGACGTATCGCGGGTAGGTAACCCTGACCTGAAAACACCGACGATCCAGAACGCCGACCTACGCTACGAGTTCTATCCTTCCGACGGAGAGGTCATCTCGGTAGCTGGTTTCTACAAGCACTTCCGCAATCCGATCGAAGCGCGCGTTCGGTACGCTGGTTCAGGGGTAGCTTTCTACGTGGATAACGCCGAGCAGGCCTACGCCGTAGGGGCCGAAGTAGAGGTACGCAAGTCGCTGAAGTCACTGACCACCTCCGGTTTTGTGGATAACCTCACCCTCCTCTTGAATGCCTCTTTGATCAAGAGCAGTGTATTGACCGGCTTTACGGGTCAGGAAAATAACCGTCAGTTGCAGGGGCAGTCGCCTTACCTGGTCAACACTGGCCTCTACTACGCCGATCCCAACAGCGGCTGGCAGGTGAATGTCCTCTACAACGTAGTAGGTAAGCGCATCTTCCTGGTGGGAGATAAGGAGATTCAGCCTACGGTATACGAAATGCCCCGTAACGTGATCGACTTCAACATCATCAAGTCCATTGGTGAGCACCTGCAAGTAAAAATAGGCGTGCAAGACCTGCTCAACCAGCCCTTCCGCCTGATTCAGGACAGCAACCTCGACCAGAAAATCACCAACGTAGACGAAACCTACCAGACCTACCGCCGGGGTACCTACTCTACCGTTGGCCTTACGTACAAATTTTAATATCCCTACCACAAAAGCCTTACCAACGTCAGATTGTTAAACCAGAAATGTCCTATGAAAAAGTTATCAAGTTTTGTCAAGCTATTTATTTTCGGAGCCTTACTGACCGGCTTTACCGCCTGCAACAAGGAAGACGAGGATGACATCATCACCCCGCCAACGGGTGGCACCGAAACCATCACCGGAAGCATCACTGCCAATACCACCTGGCGGGCCGGCAACAAGTACGTTCTCACAGGCTTCGTCTACGTAGAAAGTGGGGCTACCCTGACTATCGAACCGGGTACAATCATCAAGGGAGACAAGCCTACCAAAGGCTCCCTGATTGTCAAGCCCGGCGCTAAGATCATTGCCGTAGGTACGCAGGACAAGCCTATCGTATTCACTTCCAACCAGGCCGCCGGACAGCGGGCTGCCGGTGACTGGGGTGGACTGGTACTTCTGGGCAAAGCCCCTGTAAACAAGACTCCCGCCTACGTGGAAGGTGAGAACGTGTCACAGTTTGGTGGCACCGATCCTGCCGACAACTCCGGCCAATTGAAGTATGTCCGTATCGAATTTGCCGGTATTGCTTTCGAAACCGACAAGGAAATCAACGGCCTGACCTTCGGTGGGGTAGGCTCCGGCACGCAGGTTGACTACGTACAGGTGTCGTACAGTGGCGACGATGCTTACGAGTGGTTTGGCGGAACGCGTCAATGCAAAGCACCTGATCTGCCTACCGCGCCCTGGACGATGACTTTGACACAGACAATGGTTTCAGCGGTATGGTTCAGTACGGCTTGATTATCCGCGATCCGAGCGTAGCCGACCAGGCTGGTGATTCCAATGCCTTTGAGTCAGACAACGACGCATCGGGTTCGGAAGCCACTCCTAAGACGGCCCCCAAATTTGCCAACATCACGGCCGTGCTGGCCCCCGGCGAACCGAGCTCCAAGTACCGCTCGGCTACTCGCCTGCGCCGCAGCACGGAACTGTCCATTTACAACAGCGCCTTTGTTGGCCCCTTCCCCAAAGGCATTGAGCTTCAGGACAAGGTAGCCGACAACTACAAGGCTGGCAAAATGAAGCTGGAAGGTATCATCCTGCAGGGACCTATTGCCACTTTCTCGGGCGTAGATCAGACCATATTTGATGCCGCTGCCAACAAAAATAAGGTGTACACGGCCGTGGCCGACCTCATGCTGGATACAAACTTCAATACCCTTTCTGCCCGTCCCGTGCTGGTTCCTAAAGCAGGCTCACCCCTGCTGAGCGGTGGCGCTACCCTGCCCGCCGGCTTTGACGCTACGGCCTACCGCGGTGCCTTCGGTGCTATGGATTGGACCACCGGCTGGGCGAATTTCGATCCTCAGAATACTACGTACTAAGGCTTATAAAGCCCACATAGAACATACAACTTTAAAATTGGTGTCAGATTGTTGAAAAACCGGGGGCGTTTGCCTCTGGTTTTTTTGTTTGGTGGGTGAATGCTGCGTGTTTATTTTTAATTTTACCATGAAAAACCTAAATCAGATTTTTGATTTTCATGGAAATACAGAGAAATATTTCGAACCTTTTGCAGGAATACCTGACCATATTTCCGGCGGTTGGTATCATTGGGCCTCGGCAAGTTGGCAAAACGACCTTAGCCAAAAGCTTATTGGAAGCAGAGAACACGCTTTATTTAGATTTAGAAATAGCCGCCGACCGCCAGAAGCTGGCCAATCCAGCCCTGTATCTGTCAAACCATCCGGATAAACTGATAATTCTGGACGAAATTCAGCAGATGCCGGAACTTTTCGCCGAACTGAGAGGGATCATCGACCGTGATCGCCGAGTGGGGCGATTTATATTGCTGGGTTCAGCTTCTCCCGTACTCATCCGAAAAAGCGCCGACTCACTAGCCGGTAGAATAGGCTATATCGAACTGACACCACTGACATTGCCCGAATTAGATCCCGAAGAGGAAAACAAGCTCTGGAATCAGGGCGGGTTTCCCTTATCATATTTGGCCGGATCGGAGCGCAGCAGCCTTATTTGGCGGAAAAACTTCATCCGTACTTACGTAGAGAAGGACTTGGCAATGCTGGGACTTAGCGCCGAAGCCAGCACCATTGAGCGATTCTGGCGGATGCTGGCCAGTACCCACGCCAATCTTTGGAATGCCGAAAATATGGGCCGTTCGATGGGGCTGACCGCGCCTACCATCAACCGCTATCTCGACTTTATGGAAGGCGCCTTCCTCATTCGGCGGCTGGCACCCTACTACGTCAACATTCCCAAACGCCTGGTCAAATCTCCTAAAATCTATTTGCGCGATAGCGGCATTCTCCATGCCTTCAAAGATACCGCTACTATGGCGCAACTCATGGACGACCCGCAGGTAGGGGCCTCGTGGGAGGGGTTTGTGATCGAACAAATCATTGCCGCCACGCAGGAGAGCATGCATCCATATTTCTACCGTACCCAACAAGGGGCAGAATGCGACCTGGTGCTCGAACGGAACGGCGTGGTCGAAGCCGCAATCGAAATAAAGCTAAGCACGGCGCCGGCCATTGAAAAAGGGTTCAGGATTGCGATAGAAGATTTAAAAGCGAAGCGGGCCTTTGTGATTGGAAAGGTGAATGAGTCCTATCCAATCAGCGAAATAATAATCGTGTGTGATCTGCCGGGGTTTCTGGGTACCTACCTGCCGGAGCTTGTTTGATGTCTTAGCTACCGCTTACTAAAAACGGATACCCCACCCTGCCATATTACAAAACTTTATGCATAAATTACTATGCCAAATCCCCACATGAACTTCCTAACCCTACTTTCCCCATGCGCTTCGATACCCTTACCCAGATCGAGGATCGTTTCCGTACGGAAGCCGCCTCCGCACTCAAACCATTTTCCGTACCCATTCCCGGTGAAGATCTGACCTTAAACGGTAAACTGTTCAAGCCCAACCGCAGCAACTACTACTACCAAACCGCTCACCCCAAAGAACGCGTCGTGCTCCACTTTACGGCGGGCAATATCCGCTCGGACATGATAACCCTTACACAGCAGAACGTACATATATCCGTTCCATTTGTCATTGCCCGCGACGGGACCATCTACCAGCTATTTTCTTCCAGATTCTGGTCGGGACACATCGGTGCGGGGCTAGGCAACGCCAAGACGGGCAATGCGCAGGACAAGGCTACCATCGGCATTGAGATATCCAACTATGGTTTTCTGGTGCCCAGGGACGGGAAACTGGAAACGATCTATTCCCGCGTCAAGAACAAGGATACCGGGGAAGTCAGCCCGGTGGATACGTACTGTACCCTGGATAACAAGGCCGCCTACACCAAACTCGATACGCCCTACCGCGAGCAGAGTTTTTACCCCACCTACACCCCCGAGCAGTACGATAGCCTCATTGTTCTGCTCCGGTACCTCACGGCTACCTACAAAATCCCCCGGCAGTTTCTGTCCCCCGACAAGCGGTTTGAGGGTACGAATGAAGTGCTTTCGTTTAAGGGAATCGTGACCCACGCCAACTACCGCCCCAGCGGCAAGTGGGACATCGGCCCGGCCTTCGACTGGGACACGATGATCGAAGGCGTGCAGGCAGATACCTATACGCCAGCCTCGAATAAAAGTATCACCGATACCCGTAGCCTAGAAAACGTACTAACCTCCGAAGAAGAAATCGAAGCGCAGTTTCCTGCCAGCAGGGATTTGGGCGAGCCCGAAGAAGAAGCTACCGACAACGAAGGTTATAACCCCAATGATTATGAAGATAAAGATCTACTGAATCCTGCAAAATCTACCGCAAAGAAAAAAACATACGCCCTACTGGTGGGAATTGACAACTATGCCCGGATCCGAAAGCTACAAGGCTGCGTAAACGACGTAAAAGCCGTGGGCCGGTACCTCAAAAATAACACCGATTACAGCGCCGAAATCCGGGAACTGACCGATGCCGCCGCCAACCGGGAGGGGGTAGCCAATGGCTTCCGGACTTTTCTGAGCCAGGCGGGTAAGGACGACACCGTCCTGTTTTACTTTTCGGGCCACGGCACGCAGGAAACCGCCGACCCCATCTGGGACGAAACCGACGAGGCCCTGGAATGCATCGTGTGCCACGACGGCGGTACCACCAAGTCTTCCCAGTTTCTGCTCACAGACAAAGAACTGCGTTTCCTGATCCACGAGCTGTCGGAGAAAACGGGAGCCCACATCGTTACGATCTTTGACTGCTGTCACTCGGGTGATAACACCCGCAACGCCGGCGTCACCGAGGCCAACTATCCCGACCGCAACGAGCGTCGCGTCACCGACAGGGCCGGAAAGCATTTTCCAATGCGAACCTGGGAGGAGTTCCTGTTTAGTAGTACCATCAAAAAAGCCTCGGTCAACGGCAAGAAACCCGCTGACTTCCTGCCGCAGGGAGCCCACGTGCAGATGGCCGCCTGCGAGTCGGATCAGGTGGCGCTGGAAGTAGCGAAGGAGGGCGTTTTTACCAAAACCCTGCTCAAAATGCTCACCGACAGCGGCGGGAATATATCGTACAACACCCTCCGCAGCCGCATCCGGCAGTACATGCGGGCGGGCTTTGAGCAAACACCCCGCGTGTACCTGCCCATCAACGCCGAAAAGCTGCTGAATGCCGGCTTCCTGAACCGCACCATTGATCCGCAGAAAATGATTTGTGAGGCTACTAAAAATAACAAACAGGGCTGGCAACTGAACGTAGGGGCCATTCACGGTGTGAAATCCAGTTCCGAAATAACCCTGTATGACCCCAAAGACCCAACGAAAACTTTTACACCCAAGGTGCGCGACGGGAGGTGTGTTTGTAGACTACACCCTGCTCGACGTTACCGGGCTGGATGGCAATATCACCTACAAAGCCGAAGTGGCTGGACTCCTGCAACAGGAACTGGTTCTCAAACTGGAAAACCACGACGGCACGCTCAAAGAGGTAGGCGAGCTTACCGACGAACTGCTGAAAAATGCCAGCGGTGGTTTTTCTTTTGGGGGCGAAAAAGACGCGAAGAAAGAGAAGGCAAAGGAGGAAAAAGATTCCGGCAAAGCCCAACCCGCCGATTATACCCTGCACGTACGCAGCGGCGAAATGTACCTCACCCGGCCCGATGACCTCTACCGGCCACTGACTCGCCCAATGCTGTATGTAAAAGACGATGGTACTAAAGATACGTCAGGTACTGTGGCTACCTTACAGCACGTATCGCGCTGGCATTTTATCAAAAATCTGCAAAATGAGGATAAACCCGAAGGCTTCCCGGCCGAGCCGCTAGCCATCGAGTTGAGCCGCATACAAGGCAGATGGTACTTCTACACCCATCAACCTCGCCAACGGTACCGCCGAACTGGATTACGAAAAAGTTGGAAACGACTGGAAGGGTACCATTCAGATCAAAGTTACCAATACCACCGCGCAGGATCTGTATTTCTGCGCTGCCTATCTCAGCAAGGAGTTTCAGTGCTTTCTGGATTTCCTTCCAGAGCGGGTAAAACTGTTGCAGCCTGGAAAATCCGTTTTTCTGGGCCCCATGATGGCAAAGACCGGATCAACCTTAAAATGGGTGACGTAGAACGAGAATACAACTGGCCCCAAACCGTAGAAGCACTGAAATTCATCATAAGTACCGAAGAGTTTGTAGCCGAAGCCCTGACGTTGGAAGAATTACCCAAGCCTTTGACCTCGGGGGATAGAGATAACGCAAAGGTCTGGATAATGGAACCAGAGAATTTGGATACAGAAGAAGAACCTGTCGAATTCTCCGGCTGGGGTACCCAAACCCTCAATTTAGTCTTCAAAAATCCGGTTTACAACCAGATCCCGGCCTCTACCTTAAAGGCCCTCCTCGACTGGGACGAAACCGCCTACTATGCGGCTGGCCTCTATTATGATGTAGTATCGGATGAAAAGACCGGTCAGCCTACCATTTGGAAACTGAAAGAAGGAATCGTAGTACCCGAAGACGAAAAAGGTCTGCTGGATGACCTGAAACTATTTCTGGGCAATAGGATCGAAACGGCTATCCGCCGCCGACGCTACAATATCCTGAAAAATGATCCTGACCGCTTCCGCATCGTGGCCGAGGGCGACTCCTGGTTTCAGTACCCGATCCTGTTGCAGGACACTATTGATCAGCTGTATAAAGCCTACGCCATTCGCAGCTTCGCCGAGGCCGGGGATACGCTGGCCAATTATATCAAGAAAAAAGAATACCTGGATGCCATTGGCGAGGAGAAAGCCAAGCTATTTCTGGTAAGCGGCGGCGGCAACGACGTACTAGGCGATGAATTTAAGTTTTTCCTGCGCGAAACCCCGGATACCGGCGATACCACGCCCAAGCGCTACCTGAATGAGAAGTTCTTCGAGACAATGACCACCCTATCCGAGCAGTACGAAGAAATGTTCACCGAATTGCTGGACCGTTATGAAGACCTGCACATCATGATGCACTGCTACGACTTTATTATTCCCGTAGATACAGAGGTGACCCCAAAGAAGCAGAGCTGGAGCGGCAAGCACATGATCGCAAAGGGGATCAAACCCCAGGCCAAGCGGGAGGAACTGATCCACTTCATTCTGGATGAATTTGCAAAAAGGTTAGAGGGTTTGGTAGGAAAACTGGATAAAAATGAAAAATACAAAAACAAGGTCACTTTCGTAGATACCCGTGGGCTGGTAGACCGCAACTCCTGGTTTGACGAGATTCACCCGACCGACGAGGGATACCAATTGGTGGGAAATAAGTTTATCAAGGAGATTGAGCGAGTACGGGCTCAACAGCAAATACGTCAATAACAACTTTTTCTCAACCTAGCTTCCCTACCCCCTATGGCCTTTCGATTCAGAATCTGCAAAAACGACACCACTACCCTGCTGCGCGAAATGTTCAAGGCAACGCCACTGCGGGTACCCGAGGCGCGCGTGCAGCCGCTCGTAGTGGTAGCCCACAAAGACAATAATATCCAGTTCCGGGGTGACCTCAGCTTCTTGCTGGAAAATCCGGGGGCTTTTGTCATGGATTTCAATACCGATGCCGTCGCAGATGTGGCGCTCGAACGCACCAAAAGTATCGATATAGACGTAGGTTTGAGCATCCTGGAAGGACTTCTGGAAGGCTTAAAAATATCCCCCGCCGCGGTGGGCGTCGCCCTGAAAGGCGCGAAAGAAATTTCCTTTTCTTTCAATCGGGTGCAGCGGCGGTGGGTGGACCTGGGCAAACTGGGCCTGCAACTAAAAACTAACCGCCTCGATCTGACGCATCCGGCGGTCAAAATTTTCATGGGAGAGGAAGCTTCTACCTTTCTGCTCATATCCGATGCAATTGTTAGCAATAGCTTTGGGGTCAATCTGGAATCGGGGCGTGAGGATGCCTTCGAGGCGGGCGTTCCGGCCATTCAACAATTCGTTGCCGACGCCAAGCTGGATGTAAGAGTGAAGTCGAGTTTCAAAAACAATATCACATTTGAAGGCGACAGTCCTCTCACTTTTGCTTTTTCCTGTGTGCGGATAGAGTTTGACCCCACCACGGGCGCCATTGCGCTCATGGAAGAAGTAAACCCTAAAACCCGTGGGTTAGAATCAGTGGAAGAGCTACCCGCCGCACCCGTACCGGCTACGCTGGATGAAGACGAATTTGAGCCCGGCCTCCTGAGCTGGGACTGAGCAAAACAGACGAATCTAGATACTCACCGCCATGTACCGACCCGTCGTACTATCGTACTTTTCCCAAAGCGGAGACGCGGAGAAGGATTATCTCCAATTCTCTGGAAGACGAATACGAATCCATTGCCGAAGCCTGGGAGCAAGCCCAGATTCAGGCGGGTTCGGATCGGTACATTGCGGTGGATTTTCCGGCCCGGGGCAGCGCCGATGGCGATAAGGTGGCGGAGGATATTCGCAATTACAAAAACCGCATCATTCTCTTCCATTTTAGCGGCCACGCCATGAGTCAGCACCTGCTGTTTAAGGACGGGGCCAGCAATGCCCGCGGGCTCGCCGGGCTACTGGGTGAGGCCCAAAACCTCAAACTGGTGGTGCTGAACGGCTGCGCTACCTACGATCAGGTGAAGTTGCTGTTTGATAACAATGTCAAAATCGTGATCGCGACCAAGGGGAAAGTCAGCGATGGCATTGCCATGGAATTTGCCGATACGTTTTACCGAGCCCTCAGTACCCGCGATTATACCATCCGGGGTGCCTTCGAGCACGCTTTGAACGAAATGAAACGAAAGCATTCCGATCTGGATTCCCTGGCCACGACGCCCATCATCTGGCGCGGGCTGGTGACCGGCCAGGAAGATGACCGCGACCGCTGGGAGTTGTACGTCAGGGATAAAAAATACGAGCAGGAACTGGACCGGCAGGATTGGTGGAAAATCACCTACGTGACCCCCACCCGCAAGGACGTGGTGGTAGGCGATTCGCTGCTGGAAAAAGTGATGAGTGTCGCCATCACGGTGCTGATGCTCTTGGGGATATGCATCGTGATCTTTTTTGTGTTCGTGCAGAAAGACATTCAGTTTGCCGTATTCGGACTGTTCTCCATTGCCCTGGCGTACTATTTCCTTAAGAACCAGCAGCGGTACAAAACCCTGGAACTGAATCACGAATTGCTCGATGTGGCCACGATCCGAAAAACGAGCCTTTTCTCCTGAAAACCGATACGACTATGGTGGAAGCATTTGACAATTCCGAAGAAGCCAAAAGAGAGCTTTTAAAGGAAGTGACCTCCCTCCGAAAGCAGAGCGTATTCGCGCTGATTCTGGCGATCCTCTTTATTGTGGTTACGGTGTACCTGTACTTTCAGTTGAGGGAGAGCAACAAAAACTTGGAAGCTTCCAAAACCCAGTTGGAGATCCAAAACGACAGTATTACCGGTCTAAAAAACCTCCTGAGCGGCTTCCGCGAGCAGTACCTTAAAGAAAACGCGCCCGCTACGGTATCCCCTACATATTCCAATAGGCCAAGAGATTATAGTGCCGTACAGCCTTCCAACGCTGACACCTGGGAAACATGCTTTGGGTACATTGTTTACATTCAGGACCGTCGGGGGAGCCGGGTATCGGAGCTCATCCGTCAGGCCTTGAAGGATAAAGGGGCCCTCGTGCCCGCCATCGAACACATGAGTGACCTTAAGAAATCCGATAGGTCAGTGAGGTACTTTCACAAGGAGGATAAAGGCATGGCCGAGTTCATGCAAGGGCTCGTTCTGAAAACATTGGATTCAAATAAGATTGCGTATTCGGCCGGGCAATTGCCGGTCACCTACATTGCCAAGGGTAAGGTACCCCTGGGGCAGCTGGAAATTTGGATTGATCGATGAGTACCTTATCGCAACCGGCTACTAAAATCTGGCCAAATCCTGCAATCATTTGCCAGCCCCGGCGTTACTGCTAGACTTTTATCCTTATCAAAACGCCATAGAGTGCGAAATGAAAAAGATGACGGGATAAGCGACACCTTTTGCGTAACTTTGCAGTTTGTTAGGATATAAAAAGAAAAAAGTATTCACGGGCTCAGGCCCATTTTAGTCAGGATAGCAGCATACATGGAAATAGTAATAATGGCCGGACAACTCATTCTGGGGCTGTCCATTTTAGTAGGTTTACACGAGCTGGGGCATTTGGTGGCCGCCAAAATGTTCGGGATGCGGGTGGAGAAGTACTTCATCGGTTTTCCTCCCCGCATTTGGAGTATTCAAAGAGGCGAAACCGAGTACGGTATCGGAGCCATTCCTCTGGGCGGGTTTGTGAAAATATCCGGGATGATAGACGAATCCATGGATACTGATCAGATGAGTCAAGAGCCACAGCCGTACGAATTCCGGTCCAAGCCCGCCTGGCAACGCCTGGTGGTAATGCTGGGGGGGATTTTCGTAAATGTGGTGGTCGGAATTCTGATTTTTATTGCCATAGCGTACAAAAACGGCGATCGTTTTCTTTCCAAAGAAGAGGTGAATCGGTACGGAATCGTAGCCGGAGAACTGGCGCAGGAAATAGGACTAGAAACCGGAGATAAGATTTTAGAGATTAACGGCAAGGATTTTACCAACTTCGACGAGGCTATCAGTTCAGAGGTATTTCTGGGTAGCAATAGCTACTACACCGTAGACCGCAACGGCAAGCGTTTGGACGTAGCCATTCCCAACAGTTTTATCGAAAAACTTTCCGAACCCGAGCAGCGGGGCAATTTCATCCGTCCGGCCGAGCCTTTCACCGTCGGAGAACTAGTACCGGGGCTACCGGCCCAAAAAGCAGGCATCCAAACCGGCGACCGCATCACCGCGGTCAATGGCAAACCCATTGCCTTTTTCTCCCAATTGCAGCAGTCACTGGATTCACTTAAAGGGAAGACGGCCACTTTTGCCATCACGCGCAACAACGCGGATGTATCCATTCCGGTTGAGATTACGCCGGAGGGTACCATCGGATTTTATCCCAAAAGTGAGCTGAACTATACCATCGTCAACTACACCCTCCCCGAAGCGGCTGTGGTGGGTACCAAAGATGCCTTCGGGGTGGTCTACAACAACATCAAAGGATTTGGTAAAATATTCCGGGGCGAGGTTTCGGCCTCTAAGGCCCTCAGCGGCCCCATTGGCATTGCCCGGATGTTTGGCGGGGTGTGGGACTGGGGCCGGTTCTGGTTCCTGACGGGACTGCTTTCTATGGTGCTGGCCTTCATGAACGCCCTGCCGATTCCGGCGCTGGACGGTGGCCATTCGGTCATTCTGCTCTACGAAATGGTGTCGGGTCGCAAGCCTTCGGATACCTTCCTGGAAAACGCCCAGAAAGTAGGGATGGTGCTCCTGCTGGGATTGATGGCTTTCGCTATATTCAATGACGTCTGGAAAGCCGTGTTCTAATATGAATCGGGTGGCCAAACATACCTTTTTCTCATTTTTGTGTTTGCTGGTTATAGTGGGGTTTCTGGTTTCGGCTCGTCCGAAGCACGAGTACCATGTCAGTGTGACACAGATGCGGTACAACCCTGCCCAGAAGATGTTGGAGATCAGCATCAAGACCTTCACGGATGACCTGGAGAAAGGGCTTTCGCTGGCGAATGAAAACCGCCGCTTTGTCCTGAATAACAACGATCAGAACAATCCCTACGTAGAGCGGTACCTTCGGAAACATTTCATTCTGGCCGATCCGACGCGGCAGGTTAGGTCGCTTACTTATATTGGCAAAGAAGAAGAAGCCGATGCCACTTGGCTTTACCTGGAAGTACCTTTTTCGGGGAATCCCGAAGGCTGGGTACTCAAACACGATTTGTTAATAGAAACTTTTGACGACCAGGTGAATATGGTCAATACGAAATGGGGTGAAGAACGAAAAACCTACCTTTTCAAATCAGGGAAGTCCGTACAGGCGCTTTGAAATCAATTGAGACCGGGTCGCTCGTGCGACGATAGAATAGAGTTGATGAGTTCAAAAGTAAAAATATCGTAATAGTTAGCCTTTTGGCCGATCTATCCACTTTATACTCTCTACTTATTCACTTTTTACTCAATAGATTCACTCAATCACTAATTCAAAATTGATCACTCCCTGCCATAAAAGGTATGGCACAAGTTTTTACTTATATATATCCCTTCGTTTTTTTATTTTTTTGTAAATTGGGAAAAGAATATCTGTCATACTGACAGAATGCCTATGAACTTTGAAAACTCAGACCTCTACAGTCGCTTGCTAGTATCCGATTCAGACCTGGATAGTCTGGAGATCATTCCTATTGGGGGGCCCGACGGCCCGGAGGAACCTCTTGAACTGCCAGCTGAACTTCCTATCCTTCCTATTCGACAAACCGTCCTGTTTCCAGGTATGGTTATTCCGGTGACGGTAGTACGTCAGAAAGCCATTCGCCTGGTCAAGAAAATTTACCGCAATTCGGACATTAATCAGCGGATCATGGGGGCTGTTACTCAGGCTAAGCCTCATAAAGAAGACCCTACCGCCGACGATCTGTACAAGATTGGTACCGTGGCCCATATTCTCAAAATGATCACCCTTCCCGATGGCAACGTGACCATCATCGTGCAAGGGAGGCAGCGTTTTCAGATTCGAGAGATCGTGCGAGAAGACCCGTACATTACGGCTCGTATTGATGGCATTGACGATTCGTTTGCTCACGCTAATCGCAAGGAGTCCAAGGCTTTGCTGAACTCCCTCCGCGACGGGGCGCACCGCATCATGCGGCTCAACCCCGAGATTCCGCAGGAGGCCCGCATTGCGCTGGACAATATCGAAAGCCCCATCTTTTTGATCCATTTTCTTTCTTCCAATATCAACGTAGATATTGCCGATAAGCAAAAACTACTCGAAGAAACCAACGGCCACAAGCAGGCCAACCTCCTGCTTCAGTACATGATGCGGGAAATCGAGATGCTGGAACTGAAACGCGAAATTCAGTCCAAGGCCAGCTCTGATATCGATCAGCAGCAGCGGGATTACTTCCTCCGTCAGCAAATCAAGGTACTGCACGACGAACTGGGCATTGATAGCCCCGAGCGGGACATGGATGATCTACGCATGAAGGCGCTGGAAAAGAAATGGCCCAAAAGCGTACAGCTGCATTTTGATAAAGAAATCAACAAGCTCCAGCGCATCAACCCTATGGCGCCGGAGTACCCCGTGACGCTCAACTACCTGGAAACCCTGGTGGATTTGCCCTGGGACGAAAACACCAAAGATAACTTTGATTTGGCACGGGCTCAGAAAGTACTCGATGCCGACCACTTCGGACTTGAAAAAGTAAAGGAGCGGATCGTGGAGTACCTGGCCGTGCTGAAGCTTAAAAATAACATGAAGGCCCCCATTTTGTGCCTCTATGGCCCTCCTGGCGTTGGTAAAACTTCGCTCGGAAAGTCAGTGGCCAAAGCCCTCAACCGGCAGTATATCCGGATGGCCCTGGGGGGGGTACATGACGAAGCCGAGATTCGGGGACACCGCAAGACCTACATTGGGGCCATGCCCGGTAAGATCATCCAGCACATCAAACGCGCCGGATCGTCGAACCCCGTCTTTATCCTTGACGAAATCGACAAGGTAAGCTCCGACTACCGGGGTGACCCTGCTTCGGCCCTGCTCGAAGTCCTGGACCCCGAACAGAATTCTTCGTTTACGGACAATTACCTGGAAGTGGAGTACGACTTGTCGAGGGTGCTGTTCATTGCTACGGCCAATTCACTCGAAACCATTCATCCGGCCCTGCGTGACCGCATGGAGATCATCGAGATGACGGGCTACACTATGGAAGAGAAGTTGCAGATCGCGAAGAAGTACCTGGTGCCTAAGCAGCGGAAAGAGAATGGGTTGAAAGCTACCCATGTGAAGGTGGAAGACAAGGCGCTACAAAAAGTAATAGAAGGGTACACCCGCGAGTCGGGCGTTCGGAACCTGGAACAGAAGGTAGGTACCCTCATGCGTAAAGTGGCCAAATCCATCGCCATGGAGCAGGAGTACCCCAAGACCGTGAAGGAAGAGCAGATTGAGAAGTTTCTGGGAGCGGAAGTGTTTGATAAAGATTTGTATCAGGATAATGACCTGGCCGGCGTGGTTACGGGCCTGGCCTGGACATCGGTTGGGGGTGAAATCCTATTTATCGAAACCAGCCTGAGCCGGGGAAAAGGGAACCTGACCCTGTCGGGGCAGTTGGGCGATGTGATGAAAGAGTCGGCCATTACGGCACTTTCGTACCTGAAAGCCCACGCCGAGCGGCTTGGAATCGATTACCGGATCTTCAATTTCTATGACCTGCACGTACACGTTCCCGCCGGGGCGGTGCCCAAGGACGGCCCGTCGGCGGGTATCACCATGCTGACATCCATGGCCTCCATCTTTACCCAGCGGCGCGTAAAGCCTTTCATCGCTATGACGGGTGAAATCACCCTACGGGGCAAGGTACTTCCGGTAGGGGGGATTAAGGAAAAAATTCTGGCTGCGCGTCGGGCCGGTGTAAGGGACATCATTCTGTGCGTGAAGAACCGGAAAGACGTAGAGGAAGTACATGCGGATTATATCAAGGATCTGTCGTTCCATTACGTAGATACGGTGGATGAAGTCCTAGCAGCGGCCTTGCTTCCGGAAACGGTATCGCAGCCCATGCGGTTTGTATTCCCCGAAGAAACCAAAGAAAAACAAGAGGCGGGTGGCCTTACGACGGTAACGGTTTTGTAAGCAGAATTTACCAACTATAAAAAGAAAGAGGTGCCCCTGTGGGCACCTCTTTCTTTTTAGGGGTTATTTTCACAAAATGCCGTCCTTCTTTTTTATACATCCGACTATTTATGACTATGAATACGCCTCAGCTATCCCCCGCGCTACTCACCCAGCGTCCCGACTTATGCCCTGATGCCGAAAGTCTCCTGGCTTTACCCGAAAAAATTCTTCAATTCGGCACAGGTGTGCTGTTACGGGGCCTGCCCGATTATTTTGTGGACAAAGCTAATAAGCAAGGAATTTTTAACGGCCGCATTGTAGTGGTCAAATCCACCGATCGGGGAGGAGTAGATGCCTTTGCCGACCAGCAGAGCTTGTACACCCATTGCATCCGGGGCGTGGAAGATGGTCGGGTGGTAGAGGAGACTTTTGTCAATTCGGCTATCAGCCGAACGCTGTCGGCTAGTACCGACTGGGCCGAAATCATCCAGTGTGCTCATAATCCAGCCATGCAGATTGTCATTTCCAACACTACCGAAGTAGGTATTCAACTCGTGGATGACGACCTTACGGCCTCGCCACCGGTTTCCTTCCCGGGCAAACTGACGGCTTTTCTGTACGAGCGTTTCCAGGCCTTTGGCGGCTCAGCGGAAAGTGGCATGGTGGTGGTACCTACCGAACTCGTGGTGGACAATGGGGCCAAACTGCGGGACATCGTATTAGAACAAGCCCGCCGCCACGCCCTGGGCGATGCCTTTATCCAATGGCTTACGGATCATACCGATTTTTGTAGCTCCCTGGTAGACCGCATCGTACCGGGCCTGCCCGACGAGGAAACCCAAAAAGAACTCATGGGCACCCTGGGCTATCAGGATGAGCTCCTGATTATGTCCGAAGTATACCGGCTGTGGGCCATCGAAGGCGGACCGCGGGTCAAATCCGTACTTAGTTTTGCTCGGGCCGATGCGGGAGTGATCATCGAGCCGGACATTGACCTGTATCGGGAGCTAAAACTACGCCTGCTCAACGGATCACACACGTTCAGCGTAGGACTGTTTTTTCTATCCGGCCTACAAACCGTACGCGAATGCATGGAAAATCCCGACATGGAGCGCTATATCACCGAACTTACCTTAGACGAACTGGCTCCCGCCATTCCCTATGAGGTAGATCTGGAACGCGCCCGTACCTTTGGCCGACAAGTGCTGGATCGCTTCCGCAATCCCTACATTAAGCATCAGTTGATTGATATTACGGTACAGTACACCGCCAAAATGAAGATGCGGAATGTACCTACCCTGCTTTCGCACTATGAGAAATTCGGTACGGTTCCGGCCCGGATGGCGCAGGGGTTTGCGGCCTATGTGCTGTTCATGAAAGTGACAGAAACCGATGGTAAGGCCTATTATGGAGAGCTAAACGGCACCAAGTATCCCATCCGCTGCGATGCCGCTTCCTATTTTTATGACCTCTGGCAGGAACACTCCTCAGACTATGAGGGACTAGTGAATAGCTTGCTGTCAGATTCTGGTGTATGGGGTACCGACCTATCGCAACTTGCGGGATTTCAAGATGCTGTCCTGACCAATATGCAGGCAATGATTTCGGAAAATGTCGGCTAAGCTACCAGCTTTGGGAGCTCTTACAGAAATGAGAAATACATACAAACCAAAATCGGTACCCAGTTCTGGGTACCGATTTTGGTTTGTATCTGGCTAGTTCCGCTCGGGGATATGCTTTTTATAAATCTTTGAAATCAAAATTTTCCAAAAACTTGGTCGTAAAGTTTCCTGAACGAAAGGTTTCGTCGTCCATCAGCTTAATATGGAAAGGAAGCGTAGTTTTGATGCCTTCAATAACAAACTCCTGCAAGGCGCGCTTCATGCGTGTGATTACCTCGGCACGTGATTGTCCACTGACGATCAGCTTTGCTATCATGGAGTCGTAGTTAGGCGGAATCGTATAGCCACTGTACACGTGACTATCAATGCGTACACCATGACCGCCCGGAAAATGCATGTTGGTGATTTTGCCGGGGCTGGGTCGAAACCCATTGGCTGGGTCCTCGGCATTGATTCGGCACTCCATCGCAAACAGCTTTGGGGTGTAGTTACGGCCCGAAATAGGCTCACCGGCCGCCACTTTGATCTGCTCTTTAATCAGGTCGAAGTCTGTAACCTCTTCCGTAATGGGGTGTTCTACCTGTATTCGGGTATTCATTTCCATAAAGAAGAAATTGCCGTGCTTATCCACCAGGAACTCTACGGTTCCTGCCCCCTCGTAGCCAATCGCCTGGGCTCCTTTGATGGCCGCCTCACCCATCCGTTCGCGAAGTTCGGGCGTAATGATCGGAGAGGGTGTCTCTTCCACCAGTTTCTGGTGACGGCGCTGAATAGAGCAATCGCGCTCGGATAAATGGCAGACTTTACCAAACTGGTCGCCGATGATCTGAATCTCAATGTGGCGGGGTTCTTCCACAAACTTCTCCAGGTACAGGCCATCGTTGCCAAAGGCCGCGCCTGATTCCTGCCGCGCATCGTTCCAGGCTTTCTCAAATTCCTCGGGCTTGTTAACGATCCGCATGCCTCGTCCTCCACCTCCCGCGGTAGCCTTCAAAATAACCGGATAGCCAATTCCTTCGGCTAATCTTATTCCCTCCTCTATGGAATCTATCAGGCCTTCGGAGCCGGGAATCACCGGTACATTGGCAGAGCGCATGGTAGCTTTGGCGGTTGCTTTGTCGCCCATGCCGTTGATTTGCTCGGCGGTAGCACCTATAAATTTGATTCCATAATCCGCACAAATTTGGGAAAATTCAGCGTTTTCGGACAAAAAGCCATAGCCGGGATGAATAGCGTCCGCTCCCGTAACCTCTGCCGCCGAAATAATATTCTGAATACTCAAATAGGACTGACGGCTCGCTGGTGGGCCAATGCATACGGCTTCGTCTGCAAAGCGAACATGCAGGCTGTCGCGGTCGGCGGTAGAATAAACGGCCACTGTCTTGATACCCATTTCGCGGCAGGTACGAATAATCCGCAGGGCAATTTCGCCTCGGTTGGCAATAAGTATTTTTTTGAACATAGGGTATACCTTGAAAGCTTGAAACTAATTGGATCCGGAAAGTACTTTCCCCGACCCATACCTGAGGAATCCCGGAAAGGTTATACCGGCTCTACCAGGAAAAGGGGCTGGTCAAACTCTACGGGAGTGGCGTTTTCGACCAGTACTTTTACGATACGGCCCGAAACTTCCGACTCAATCTCATTAAATAACTTCATAGCTTCAATGATGCACACTACTTTGCCCGATTTTATTTCGTCGCCGATATTCACCAGAGCGGGTGTCTCGGGGCTGGACGACCGATAGAACGTACCGATCATGGGTGATTTTACAGTAATATACTGCGTTTCGGTTGCCGCAGCCGAGGGTGCCGGAGCTGCCTCGGGGGCTGATGCAGGCTGGGCGGGGGCCGATAGTGCAGCCGGGGCTGCTACGGGAGCCGGAGCTGACGTAAGAGCAGGCGGTGCTCCGTAGCGTTTTACTTTGATCTTAAGTTCGGAGGTTTCGATATTTACCTCATCCAAGCCAGACTGGGCGATAAAGTCAATAAGTTTTTGAATTTCTTTGGTTTCCATGAGTGAGAGGTATTGGTTCTGAGGAACAAGAAACGATTTGATTAGAGCCGAAAGCTCTTGGGTAAATAAAAATGGCGGTCAACGATTGAAAGTCCAGAGTAGGTTTATGCACTAGACCCAGGTGCCCGAAATTATGCTTTTACACGTTCTACATAATCGTACGTGCGGGTATCTATTTTGAGTTTGTCCCCCTGCTCTATGAAAAGTGGAACCGTGATGGACGCACCGGTTTCCACCTCAACCGATTTTTTGGGTGAGTTAGCTGTATCTCCCCGAATGCCGGGCTCAGCGTAGGTTACTTCCAGCTCCACAAAAGCGGGCAGCTCGCAGGTAAGGGGGGCGTCATTTTCCATGTTGACCAGTATCTCCACTTCCTGTCCCTCTTTCATTAAGTCCGCACCGGACACGATTTTCTCATCGAGAAGAATCTGTTCAAAGTTTTCAACATTCATGAAGTTATAGCCTACTTCATCTTTATATAGAAACTGGTACTTGTGTCTCTCTACTCGTACGGGCGTAATGCTCGCCCCGGAGTTGAAGGTGTTGTCCAGAACTTTGCCCGAAGTAAGGCTCTTCATTTTTGTACGAACGAACGCGTTACCTTTACCGGGCTTTACATGTTGAAATTCAATGATCTGAAACAAATCATGATTATATTCAATCACTAACCCGTTGCGGATATCTGATGTTGATGCCATAAATTACTAGTTGTATATAATTATTAATATGTATCCACTTCTGAGTCATACAAAGCGTCTAATTGCTTTTATGGAACTGGACAGGTTTCAAAACGTATGCCTTACCCCTGGTAAGCCCACTTTACGTAGGCAGCTCCCCACGTAAAGCCTCCCCCAAAAGCGGCCAGAATGAGGTTATCTCCTTTATTGAGCTGCGATTCATAATCCCACAGGCACAGGGGTATGGTAGCGGCGGTGGTGTTTCCGTATTTATGGATGTTGATCATGACTTTATCCATACCCACGCCCATCCGATAGGCCGTTGCTTCTATGATGCGCTTGTTGGCCTGATGGGGTACCAGCCAGGCTACATCTTCTCCCGCGAGAAGATTTCGTTCCATAATTTCGGCCGAAACATCCGCCATGTTTTTTACGGCGAACTTGAATACTTGCCTGCCGTCCTGGTACACGAAGTGCAACCTTTGATCTATTGTTTCGTGCGTAGGCGGGTAACGGCTTCCTCCGGCTTTCTGATTAAGGTGCGGTAGTCCCGACCCATCCGACCGGATGATGGAATCCAGTACCCCGTAGCCTTCGGTATTGGCTTCCAGCAGGACTGCCCCGGCTCCATCCCCAAACAATATGCAGGTGGTCCGATCGGTATAATCTACGATAGCCGACATCTTATCTGCTCCTACTACTATTACTTTTGCGTATTTCCCCGTTTCGATAAACTGCGATCCCAACGTAAGGGCGTACAGAAAGCCCGAACAGGCAGCCTGTATGTCAAAACTCCCGACGTTACGAATACCCACCATATCACAAATCAGATTGGCGGTGCAAGGAAACACGTAGTCGGGGGTGGTAGTAGCGCAAATCAGCAAGTCTATTTCAGCGGGGGAGGTGTTGGTTTTGGCCAAGAGGCCTTTTACCGCTTCGGCACCCAAATGTGAACTGCCTTTTCCTTCGCCTTTCAAGATACGCCTTTCTTTGATACCTGTTCTGCTAACAATCCATTCATCGTTAGTATCAACCATCTTTTCAAGTTCGGCATTGGTAAGCACGTACTCGGGTACATAGCCATGTACGCCAGTGATGGCAGCTTTTGAGTGGGTCATGGTAGTAGTTCTTGGTTATCCAACATCAGGCTAGGGCCTGGGCAATTTGTATATAGGCATTGGCCTGGACTTGTTTGTAAGCCCAGCTTATCATATTATGTATGGCAAGCGGAGATGAAATCCCATGCGCGATCATGACATTGCCGTTCACGCCGATGATGGGGCTGCCACCAATAGCCTCGTAATTAGTGCGGGCAATAAACTCATCTTCTATCCCGCGTTTTTTCATAATCTCGTAAAGAGATTCGCCCATTTTAAAAAGAATATTACCGGTAAATCCGTCCGTCACGATCACATCGGCCTTGCCCGTGAAAAGGTCCTTGCCCTCGATGTTGCCGACAAAATGGATTTTTTTATTCTCTTTGAGAACCTGGTAGGCGGCTTGGGCAATCAGGGAGCCCTTCTGCTCCTCTTCCCCAATATTCATGAGAGCGACGCGGGGATGTTCTATCTGAAAGGTGTACTGGGCAAAGAGCGACCCTATCTCACCAAACTGGCCCAGTACATCGGGTTTGCAGTCTGCATTGGCTCCTATATCCAGCATAATAGCATGATTGCCGTTGATTTGGGGCACAAATCCTGCGATAGCCGGCCTTAGTATACCCTCAATGGCCCGGATGCTGAACAGGGCTCCCACGTGCATGGCGCCCGTATTGCCGGCGCTGCAAAAAATATCAACTGCTTTGTCTTTTAAAAGCTTAAACCCAACTCCAATACTGGAATTGGGTTTCTGGGAGAGAGCCTTGGTAGGGTGCTCACTCATCTCTATAACGTCTTCAGCGTGGACAATCTCCACAACTGGCGAATTGAAATCGTACTGCTGGAATATCTCCCGGATACTATCCTCCCGACCGATTAACACAATTTTTGTATTGTCGGGCAGACTAGGAACGGCCGAAATGACTCCTTCCACTATTGCTTGTGGAGCAAAATCACCCCCCATAGCATCGACTGCAATTTTCATCTACACACTTTTTGTTGACTAAAAAAAGGAAAACGTGGGTGTAAAATTAGCAGTTGCACCTTAGTAAAAAAGAATTTCGCAACAACTTTTATACAGTCGTTGCGAAACAAGCACTCAATATTCTACCAGATTATACAGTTTTTGCGTAATCCTCGATCATAAGTTTACCCTTATAATATAGGTTACCTTCGTATACGTGAGCCCGGTGAGACAAGTGCGCCTCGCCCGTAGTAGGATCTAAGGAAAGCTGTTTGCCAGTCAGGGAATCGTGTGCTCTGCGCTTATCGCGGCGGGTCGTCGAGTGTCTGCGTTTGGGATGTGCCATGATTCTATAAAAATCAGTTGTTAAAATTCAGATTATGTACCAAATACTAGTTATTAACCCAGTTAGAAATAAAAGTTGGGTTGGATTACGTTTATTTTTTCAATTTTTTCAAAGCCTCCCAGCGGGGATCAATGCTTTCGTTACTAGGCTCCGCGTCTTCCTGCATTTTCCCCTCCGAACTGTACACCAATGTTTCAAATTCGTTTTGGGCGTCGTCGGAATCCTTCCCCCGCAAATCGGGGTGGATCTTCTTCATTGGCAACGCAAGGGCTATGAATTCAAAAATATAACCAGCTACGTTAATTCGGGATGTAGAGCGGTTGATAAGAAAAATTTCGTCCGTTAACTCTTCATCATGATCACCAAATTTCAAAATAATCACCCCTTTTGTCTCAATCGGCTCTTCGAATGGTTCCAGCGATCGGTCACAAATCAGCTCTGCACTACCCTGTATTGTAAAGCGAAGCTGAATCATAGTACTCGACTTGTCCAGCACTAAATGTACCTTGAAACTACCCTTTTGAATAAGATCCTGCGGCATTTCTTCAAAAAACGCCGACTCAATCTGGTAGTCGAATTCGTATGATTTGGACTCCAAACCATAAATATCTATGCTATATTGGCTCTGCTCTTTCACGTCATTCAGCAAAAAGGACTGCAAAGATAAAATCTTTTCCTCGGAATTAAAAAGACTGGCTGTGAATTTATTGAGGATGAATTCTCTAGGGAAAAAAGGCACCGCTTGGTACCACCGGCAGGTACCTGCCGCTTACTTCACAACTTGGGCTGGATTGCCAAATACCGTGGTGCCGGCGGCTACATCAGCTATCACCAGCGATCCGGCGCCTATCCGGGCATTTTTACCTATTTTGATCCCTGATACTATCGTAGCGCCGGTTCCGATATACACTCCCTTTTCCACAATCACCCGGTCGTTCAAAACCGCCCCGGCTCCTATATTTACGAAATCACCGATTTCGACAAAAGGCTCGACAAGTACTCCTGGCTGAATATGACAATGATGCCCCAGGCTAGCCTGCGCACCAATCACCACCCGGGCCCCTACGAAGTTTCCGTGCCCGATTGTTGCCAAAGTAGAGATCAGGGCCATGTCGTGGATTGCGTTGACGGGCATTGTTTTGCGGCGTTCCTGCAGCATCTGCACCAACTGCTCCCGCACCGAACGCTCGCCGATGGCCACAAAGGCCTCGCACTTGTTTCCGATTAATTTCAGAAAACCACCATCATCGGTGTCTCCCAATACACTCACGGTACCTATTTCGGTCCCATGAAGTTCTTTTGTATCATCCAGAAATCCGTAGACGACTACTTCATTTCTTTGAAAAATATCAAGCGCCTGTCTTCCGGTCGCTCCTGCTCCAAAAATTAATACAGGGTATTGCATACTCATTCTAAGTAGTTGATAAAACAATGTAGCAAGCCCGGGCTATGTTCCAGGACGTGCCTTCAAAAGCCAATTTAAAATACTTCTAACTTTACGAATCCTCCGCGCTGGCCTACAGGAGAATCCTTTCACGAGATAAATAATTCCTGATTCATATCGTGGCTGGGCCAAGGAAAACAGGGTGAATCAGAATCACAAATGTAGTATTATAATACTGGAAGCTACCTAAGTAGGCATCGTATTGGCAGCTTTCGTATAGGGCAGTGCTTCACTACCAATAGGTTGTGTCTGACTACTCAGGATTGGATTGATTTGAATAAGTATAAAGAATACGATGCTCGGCTTTGTATAAGGAAAAAGATTCAGAGAGCCGTTCCAAATAAAATTTGCTTTTGTGTAAGTTAGACTCTATTTTTCCAATCCAGTTTTGATGATATACCTGATAAAACGACCCTCATAAGACTAAATAGTACAATTTATTATATTGGGATGCACATTTGTAAATCACTAATTATCAAACAATTTAAACCACTTAAAGCCTAGAAAAGTGCCAGATGTTATATAAAAAAAATACAATTTTATATTTAAGTTCTTAAAAAAGAATAAAAAAACTGAATATTCAGTTGCTTTATTTTAAAAGGAAAACTCATACTTTTGTACGGCACTTTTTACACCTGAACCAAAATTATATTTTACCAAAAAGCTTTTGCTCAAAATTTTTCTTTAATTCACAACCAAAATCTCAATTAACCCTTTAAAAGTAAGTCTGATGGAAAAGAAAGCTACTACTCCGGCACCAAAAGCTGCCGCAGCACCGAAGAAGAGTACAGGTGGAGTGTTGAATCCTGCGTGGGTAATTCCTTTACTTTTTGTAATTGCTCTTTTAATTTACATCTTTGTTTTGGGAGCTCCAGATCACTTCATTGATGGTGATCATGAAAAAGGACCCAAGCCAGGAGATTATTATGGAATTGTGTACAAAGGAGGGCCAATTGTACCTATTCTGATGACCTGCTTTCTGATCGTTTTGGTATTTACGATCGAGCGTTTGATTACTTTGAGCAAAGCAAGTGGTACGGCCAGCATCGACGGATTCGTACGCAAGGTGAGAAGCTTATTGGACAAAAATCAGATTGACGAAGCTATTCGTGAGTGCGACAAGCAGAAAGGCTCAATCGGTAACGTTATCAAGACCGGCCTCGAGAAGTACAAGCTTCTTACTACGGATTCGGAGCTCGACAAGGAGCAGAAATTGGTAGCCCTGTCCAAAGAAATCGAAGAAGCTACTACGCTTGAAATGCCAATGCTGCAGAAAAACCTTACGATCATCGCTACCCTGGCTTCGGCTTCTACCCTGATCGCCCTGCTTGGAACTGTAATTGGTATGATCAAGGCCTTCGCTGCACTTGGTGCGTCGGGTTCTCCTGACTCAGCGGCTCTTGCAACGGGTATCTCTGAGGCTCTTATCAACACAGGTCTTGGTATCGGTACGGCAGCCATCGCTACCATCTCGTATGCCTACCTGAACAGCAAAGTAGACGACCTGACCTACAGTATTGACGAAATCAGCATGAGTATTCAGCAAAATTTTGCTTCTCACTATTAATATTGGAAAATAATTAATAGTATTGTTTCGTTAATATAAAAAAAACTTATATATTGCTATGGGAAAAGTAAGACCTAAGAAGCACCCCCCTACGACTGATATGACGGCTATGACGGACGTTGCGTTTTTGCTACTTACGTTCTTTATCATGACCGCCACCTTCAAATCGCAGGAGGCTGCCGAAATCGACACTCCATCTTCCATTTCTGCTATCAAGGTACCAGATGACAACATTATGGTCATTAGTATTGGAACCAAAGGTGAAGTGTTTTTTGGAATAGATGCCCAGCCCGATCGAATTGTGATGCTGGAGAATATAGCCCAGACGAAAGGAATCTCGTTTACAGATGTGCAGAAGAAAAAATTCTCTAATCAGGCTAGTTTTGGTTTTCCCCTTGCGCAGTTGAAAGGGTGGCTCGACCTGCCAGGTCCGGAGATGGGCACAGTGAAGCAGCCAGGGATTCCGGCGGATTCAAGTGGAGTAAGTGAACTGGCGGATTGGGTATATGCGGCCCGTCAGGCGAACCCTCAACTTCGGATTGCAATCAAGGGAGATAATTCTGCGAAGTTTCCAACGTTTAAAAATGTGTTGGCAAACCTGCAATCTCAGAACATCAACCGGTTCAACCTGATTACGGATTCGGAAGAACCCCCCGCAGGCTGGTCGTCCGGAGAGAACAAATAACCTGAGGTTTCACCTTAAAATTAGCACAATAAGATGGCAGAAATAGTAGAATCCGGTGGTGGTAAGAAAAGTAAAGATGGTCACGTAAGAGCCAAAAAAATGTCAACCCGGGTGGATATGACCCCCATGGTGGACTTGGGATTTCTGCTGATTACTTTCTTCATGCTTGCCACAACCCTCAGTAAGCCGACTTCCATGACACTGACGGTTCCTGACAAACAGGAGGATCAGAAGGAGCAGGAAACCGAGCCTTTGAAAGCATCCAAAGTACTTACCGTATTCCTGGGGCGTAACGATGACGTATACCTTTTGGATGGAATTGCCGCAGACGATGAGAAAGCGAAAACTGGACTTAAAAAAGTTAGGTTTGGCACAGAGCTCCGACAGGAGATTTTTAGAGCTCAAAGTCGGGTAAACTCTCAGTTTGAGAAAGATGCTGATGGCAATCTACCCTTTGTGACCGTTGTCAAGCCAACTCCCGTCTCTACCTATAAGAACATGGTGGATATTCTGGACGAAATGGCCATAACCAAGACGAAGCGATACGCAATGGTAGACTTCCTGACCGATTCGGAGAAAGCGCTTCTGGGTGACAAGATTGTTCCCCAACCAGAAGACAATTAAATTTAATTAGTAGAAACCCAATTTTAAATAAAACGCCATGGCAGAGATTAGCCCGAATGCAACACTGGATGATATAGTGTTTGCCGATCGTAATAAGGCGTACGGTGCTTATCCTCTTCGTCAGGAATACCGCGGTGTAATTAACCGTGCTACCTTGATGGGTGCTACCATTTTTATCCTAGCAATGTTAGCTCCTATGTTGGCCGATAAGTTTCTGACGGAGGATGATCAGGAGGAAGTAATGGTGAACGTGGACTTGATGAAAATTCCACCACCTCCCATTGATCCGGCCGAACCACCGCCGCCGCCGCCGCCGCCTATTGAGCAACCGAAGGTAGAAACCGTTAAGTTTTTACCTCCGGAAGTGAAGAAAGACGAGGAAGTACCCATCGAAACCCCTCCTCCCACCGTTGAGAAATTGGAAGTGGCTGTAGCTGCCGCCGAAACTCAGGAAGGAGACCCTAACGCTCAGGAAATTATCATTGCCCCCGAGCAGATTGCCGCCCCCAGCAAAGGGACCGTGGTAGAAGCTAAGGTTGAAGAGCAGATCTTTACCGTGGTGGAGCAAAATCCAGAATTTCCAGGTGGTATTCAGGAAATGTACAAATACTTAGGTAAGAATATCAGGTACCCGAGTGCGGCATCCCGCGCCAACGTTTCGGGTAAAGTATTTCTCACCTTCGTTGTAAATACCGATGGTAGTATTCAGGATGTACAAGTACTGAAAGGACTTGGATTCGGTTGCGACGAAGAAGCAATACGGGTAGTAAAAACAATGCCTAAATGGAAGCCCGGCAAGCAGTCGGGACGTCCGGTAAGGGTAAAATATAACTTACCGATTAGCTTCCAATTAGAGTAAAAAAGTATGAAAAGAAGACCATTTCATCAGGAAATAGGATTTATTACCTCGATGTTCATGGCTCTGGTTTACATAGGAGGAGGGATCTATCTGATCGCCTCCTCCTTGTCTTTTACATTCCTGCCAGCAGGAAGTGTTTATCGCTATATTTTTGCCGTAGCACTGATCGCCTATGGAATATACCGGGGCTACCGAGCACGGGAATTCAGAAAAGATTAAAAAATAGGTATGGAAAGAGGAAGGTGGTTAGGAATAATACTACTAGCGGGCGTAGCGAGTTTCTATGGTTGCACGTCGGGAAATCTAGATAATCCCCGTCAGGGAACGATTGCGGTTACGGCCGACGAGTCATTTAGGCCGCTCGTATCGTCGCTTACCCAGGCGTACGAGGGAATATATCCCGATGCTCATTTCAATGTAACTTACAAACCAGAGCAGGAGGCGATAATAGCCTTGCTTAAAGATAGCGCCCGCCTGGCGTTTACGAGTCGAGTACTATCCCAAAAGGAAAAAGATATTATCAGTCAGCAGGAAGGACGGCTGAAGGAGCAGAAAATCGCAATTGATGGCATTGCCCTCATCACCGGCATGACCAATCAAGATAGTCTGATTACTATGGCTGAATTGGAAGGAATATTTTCCGGAAAAATAAAAGACTGGTCGCAATTAAAAGGAAGCAATCATACAGGCCCGATTACTTTGGTGTTTGACAATGCCAATTCAAGTAACCTGGATTTTATGATTCAGCGATTTGGAATAAAAGATGTGACGAAACTGGCCATCTACACGTCTAATTCAAACGAAAAGGTAATCGAGCACGTTCGCCAGAACCGCTCGGCTATCGGCTTTATCGGAGTAAATTGGATCAGTGACGGAGATGCCCAGCTAACGTACGAACTATCAGACGGGCTACGGGTACTAGGGGTATCAGAAAAAGAAAATCCTACCTCGATTCAGGATTATTCTCAACCCTTCCAGCGCGATTTGAGAGCGGGTAGGTATCCGTTGGCACGATTTATTTATATCCTTAGTAGAGAGGGCTTTTCGGGTCTCGGAGGGGGGTTGATGACGTACATTGCCCGCGACGTGGGAGGCCTGGTAATAGAAAAAATGGGACTAGTCCCGACGATACCATACCCAAGGAATATTGAAGTTCAAACCAAACAAAATTTTTAGGGTTACTTCACAATTTATTATCTTTGGAAGATGTTTAATAGTACATACAAAATTTTTATCTCTTTTTCAACCCGGTTAAGAAATGAACACTAAATTGAAAAACTTAATTGGAATCCTTTCTTTAAGCTTGGTTTCGCTGACTTTATCCTTTGGTCAAACCCCGCAAGAGGGCTTCGATCATCTGAACGCGGAACGCACAAAAGAAGCGAAGGAAGTGTTCACCAAACTAGCAGAAAGTAGTGCTTCTCCCGAGAATCTCTATAATCTTGGCTATTTTTATGTTCGCACCAATCAGTTGGACGAAGCTCAAAAGGCCTTTGAAAAAGGGTTGGCCATGGACGATAAAAGTTATCTTAATATGGTAGGTCTCGGTACAGTAGCTCTTGGAAAAGGGGATAAGGCCAAGGCGCAGGAGTTGATCTCTACGGCTGAGAAAAAATCGCGTGGCAAAGATGCTCAGGTACTCTACCGGGCCGGGGAAGCGTATAGCTTGTTTGAAAAGAATAGTGATCCTGCCGAAGCGATCCGCTTACTTGATGAAGCCATTAAGCGCGACAAGTCGGTTGCGGATGCTTATATCGTTAAGGGTGATATTCTTTCCTTACGTAACGAGGGAGGTCCCGCTGTAACAGCCTATGAATATGCCTTAATGGCGAAGCCAAACTATGCATTGGCAAACAACAGAATCGGTCAGATCTACCTTCGTGGAAAGAACTACAACCAAGCTCTGGACTTTTATAAGAAAGCAATTGAGGCCGATCCCAATTTTGCACCCGCTTATAAAGACCTGGCCGAACTATACTTCCTGGCGCGTCAGTACAAGCGGGCTGCTGAGAATTTTGACTTGTATATTCAGAAGAGTGGAAACACGGATCCTGAGATGGTGTTAAGAGCAGCCCAGTTTGCCTTTACGGCCGATGAATTTGGTCGTTCACTGGAATTGCTTGAAAGCGTGAAGGGAAAACTCAATAACCCTATTACGAAGCGGATGTATGGATGGGCTTATTATAAGACCAACGACATGGAGCAGGCGATTACAAATCTGGAAAGCTTTCTCAAAGAAGCACCCGATAAAATCATTTCAGACGACTACAAGTACCTGGGCCGTGCCTATAACAAGATGGCTACCACCGGTGAATATACCGATAAAGGAATGGAATATCTGACCAAAGGTGCTGTATTAGACACCAACGTTACCGAGTCAGCTAATACCTTCAAGGAAATGGCCAACCTGTACTACAAAAATAAAGACTACCTCAAAGCCGCTGCGGCTTATGACAAAGGAATTGGAATGGATACTGCTAAGGCAACTACTAACGATTTCTTTCAACAGGGACTGTCATATTTTCAGGGTGCTGGCAAAATGGACGCTACCCAGTCGGCAGTAGCTGATAGTGCCGCAATGGTACAACAGAAAAAAGGATTGTACATGAGTGCGGATTCGGCCTTTGCCAAAGCGGGCCAAAAACAACCCGAATGGCCTTACACCTATTACTGGCGGGCAAGCTCTCTTTACAATGCCTACGACCGTCAGGAGAATATTGACAAAGGGATTTCTGCCCCCTACTATGAGAAGTTTGCCGAGCTGGCGGAAAAAGACGGAGGCAACTTTAAGAGCTATTTGAAGCTAGCCTACAGCTACCTTGCTTACTACTATCAGACATCGGTGAAAGATGAAGCCAAGGCAAAAACCTATTGGGAGAAACTCTTGCAGGTAGATCCTGACAATCAAACCGCAAAACAGGCTTTGGGTCTGGAGCAGGCAGCACCTGCTACAGCCCCTAAGACCAACAAATAAGTACCAGCCAAACAAACTGTATGAAAAAAGGAAAGTCCCGGAATATTCCGGGACTCTCCTTTTTAAGATATACGTAAATTGCGTCCTTAAAGAGTTGGAGTAGTCAGAGTGAAGCAAGTATTAAGAACAGGTAGATGAGTAGAACCAAATCGTTCGTAACACCACACTCTTAATCGCTTAATCTCCTCGGGCATCAACATACGAATTGCTTTACGAAGTTCTTTTTCAAATAATCTGCGGTCGAAGCTAACCTTTTGCAGAATTATTTTAATGTATTCTAACATTGAGGCCATAGTAATACTTAGTTTTGGGGTTTAGGATGAAGGGGAAAGAAGATATAAGTATAGATACTACACTCCTTTACCATGTTAACAACGCATTTTGAACATGAAAATATATGTTTTCATAGTCATATTTTTGACCTTCTTTCCAGCGGTAGGGCAGCAATTAACCGAAGGAATAAGCATAGAAATGGGGAAGCAAAACCTTGCGGTGAACCAGCCCTTTATTCTATCGGTAGTAGTGAAAAACAACACAAACCGCCCCTCTGTTTTATTTCCAGAGATCGAAGGTCTTCAAAAACGAAGCGCATCTGCAACCAGTACAACCAGCACCATCGGTGGCAAGATCGTACTGATTCAGACAATAAGTCAGCAATACTTTGCTTTGCAGCCGGGTAAATACGAGATTTTACCCGTGGTAATTGTGGTAGATGGATCCAAAGTCAAAACGGATGAATTTACCCTTACTTTTATAAAAGGAGACACCGATCCGGTTTCTACTGAAAAAGTTACGGAGGACTCAGAAATAATTTCCTCCGAAGAAACCTCTTCCGAAGATGTGTTCTTGTCCATCCGGGCATCGGAATCTGCGGTCTACGTACGGCAGGGGTTTGCGGTACGGTTATCGCTATATGTAGCCAAAAGTGCGCCCATCGAAATGGACTTTTACCAGCTGGACTTACAGCTGCAATCCATTCTAAAAAAAATCCGACCCGCTACCTGTTGGGAGGAGAATGTAGGCATTGAAGAGATTATTCAAAGAAAAGTGGACATACGGGGGCGTGAGTACACCGAATACCAGATGTACCAGGCCACATTTTTTCCGTTTACGATGCAGACCGTCTCGTTTCCGGCGGTAGGACTGAATATGCTAATGTCGCGTTCTGAAACGGAAGCAAACGGGAAGAAAAAGGCCATTCAGCTGTTCCAGTCCAAGCCGATACGGGTGCTGGTGAAGCCTCTACCTCCGCATCCGCTTCGAGATCAAATTGCGGTTGGGAATTTTCGTTTGAAAGAGCAGCTTACAAAAGAAAAACTGTCCTCTGGCGAAAGCCTCCGGTACCTGTTTACGATAGAAGGGGAAGGCAACCTGGCCACGATCTCTGAGCCTGATGTGCCCGACAGCAAGGCCTTTGATTTTTATCCGCCGGATATCCACCAAACGGTACGGCGTAGTTACGAGAAGGTCAGTGGGGAAAAAACATTTGACTATTTTATAGTAGCAAAGCAAAAAGGTACTTATCCGATGGGTCGGTTTTTCCAATGGATATTTTTTGATCCTGGCCGGATGCGGTACGATACGCTGAGATCCTCTAAAACCCTCGTGGTGGTAGGTGAGAATTTGAAAACGATTGGCTACGCCGGCGAACAAGCGAACTCCATATACGAGAACCTAGAAGAGTTGGATACGGATATGACCTATGTAGATTACCAGGAAATTACCAGAAACCTGACCAATTTGGTAGTACTGGGACTTTTGGGAGTAATGATTTGGATTTTTAGAAAACAGAAATAGATGAGTAGCAGCTACGGAAAAATTGTAAAAATCGCCACTTTCGGCGAGTCACATGGGGCAGGCATTGGCGTAATATTGGAAGGCTGCCCGGCCGGTATAGAATTCGATATGGATTTTATCCAGCAGGAACTGAGTCGGCGGAAGCCCGGGCAGTCGCGCATTACCACCCAACGCCGCGAAGCCGATGAGTTTGAGGTACTATCGGGGGTGTTTGAGGGTAAAACTACCGGCACACCCATCGCTTTGCTTATTCGCAATCAGGATCAGCGCAGCAAGGATTATTCCCATATCGCCACACAGTACCGGCCATCCCATGCAGACTATACGTACCAGGCTAAGTACGGCACCAGGGATTACAGGGGAGGGGGGCGTAGCTCAGCCCGTGAAACAGCGGCCCGCGTGGCGGCCGGAGCCGTAGCCAAGCTTGTGCTGACTAAATTGGGCATACGGGTTCAGGCGTATGTGTCGCAGGTGGGTACATTGAAACTTGAAAAAAGCTACCTAGAGCTGGATTTAGACAAGACGGAAGAAAATGCCGTTCGTTGTCCCGATCCGGAAATGGCGCAACGCATGTTTGACTACATAGATGAAACTCGCAAGAAGGGGGATTCAATCGGGGGAATAGTAACCGGTGTCATTACAGGAACACCGGCGGGCCTGGGCGAACCGGTATTTGACAAGCTTCATGCCGAGCTGGGTAAGGCTATGCTCAGCATCAACGCGGTGAAGGGCTTTGAGTATGGGAGTGGCTTTGCCGGCGTGGAAATGTACGGCTCTGAGCATAACGACGCTATTTATACCGATGAGCAGGGCAAAGTTTTCACCAAAACCAACCATTCGGGGGGGATTCAGGGAGGTATTTCCAACGGCGAAGATATATACTTTCGGGTGGCGTTCAAGCCTGTGGCTACGATCATGCAAGATCAGGATAGCGTAAATGAGCAGGGAGAAAAAGTGGTAGTACAGGGAAAAGGACGTCACGACCCCTGCGTGGTTCCTCGTGCGGTGCCGATAGTGGAGGCAATGGCGGCTTTGGTGCTATTGGATTTCTATATGCGGCAGCAAGCCGGGAAGATTTAGCTTTTCCGGCGTCGGTACAGGCTCAGAACAAACCACAGGGTTCCGATAAATTCTACCACTAACCCACCAAAAATAACCGGGTTGGCCATGGCATGCTGTTCAAGTTTGAAAACAACCCCTACCAGGATTACGACCATACCGATAGACAGGATAAGTAATGCGTTGAAGATGGTTAGCTTCACCCGATTGTGTGCTTCGTTGAGACATGGGGGAACAACAGTCCTGCTGTTCCCTTTTTTAAAGATAAGTAGCTTCTTGCTAATAATCTACTTACCGGGGTCGGTTTTTGCCCAGGGTAAGCGCTATGAGTTTGAAAAGGGTTTGATGGGATCTCCCTTTCGGCTCGTATTTTATGCGGAGGGCGACTCCCTGGCCCAAGTAGCCTCCGCGCAGGCATTCGGGCGTATAGAAGCTCTAAACGAGATATTGAGCGACTACCGCGATGGGAGTGAAATCAATCGCCTGTCGGCTCAATCGGGCCTTGGGAAATGGGTGCCCGTAAGCGAGGAGCTGTACCGGATGATAGAACTTTCAAAAAAAATCAGCCGCAAAACCAGTGGAGCCTTCGATATCACGGTGGGTCCAGTGGTGCAGCTGTGGCGGCGAGCCATGCGACGTCGTATTTTCCCTACTAACGACGAAATAGAGGAGGCGCGAAGAGCTGTTGGCTACCGATATATCAAACTGCGACCACGCAACAAGTCAGTAAAACTGACACAGCCCCACATGCGCCTCGATGTCGGGGGGATTGGAAAGGGCTATGCGGCCGATGAAGCCGTACGGGTACTCAATCGGTTCGGCATCAGGTCGATTCTGGTGGATGCCGGTGGCGACCTGACGCTCGCTGATCCGCCCCCTGGCAAGCCAGGATGGGAAGTGGAGGTTTCCTCCGGCACTCTATCCGACTCGACCGCCGTTCTGCTCCTTAGCCGGGTGGGGATAGCTACATCGGGAGCTACGTACCGCTACCTGGAACATAATGGCGTGAGGTACTCCCATATCGTCAACCCTAAAACGGGAGTCGGGCTGCGCTACCATGTACGCACCACGGTGATGGCCCCCAATGGAACGTTGGCGGACGCACTGGCCACCGCCTACAGTGTGGCAGGAATAGAGGGAGCCAAGCGGATAACCTCAAAATTTCAGAACGTGAAGGTATGGCTACTGGAGACGAAAGGCACTAAGGTAAAAAGCTGGAATACGCTGAAATAAAAAAATCAGCGGAAGCAAGAGCCTCCGCTGACGGAAAATTTTTAAAATCCGATGGGTACTTAAATCACCCTCGTTTTACCGGGAACAGCTACTGGATACAGACCATTTTCGTCGGGCAGTACCTTGGGCTTCGCGTCCCAGGCGAGTTTTTCGGGGAAAAGATTCATGTCCGAATTCAGAGCTTCGTCCCACTTCACCAGCTTGCCGGAATACGTAGCCATCCGGCCCATAATGGCCGTCATGGTGCTTTTGGCGGTGCGCTCGGCATCGGCAAACTTGTATTCGCCTTTGGCTACTGCCTCAAAAAGCTCATCGTGCTCCACCTGGTACGGGTTAATGTCTCCCTTACTGTCGTGGGCGTACATAACGCCGCCTTTGTAATCTTTCAAAACAGTACTCTTATTGGAGAAGCTATCAATACGCCCCTTAGTACCCACAAATGCTTCGTCTACCCGGCTATAAGTACCCTCGTAGTGGCGGCACTGGCTCGATATGGTGGTGCCGTCGGCATAGACCAGATCCAGCATGTGGTGGTCAAAAATTTCGCCATATTTTTTGCCGTCCCGTATTTCGCGGCCACCCGTGCCCTGAATCTCAACAGGATAGCCTCCCTTTACCCAGTTGGCTACGTCAATATTGTGAACGTGCTGCTCCACAATGTGGTCGCCGCACAGCCAGTTGAAGTAGTACCAGTTGCGCATTTGGTATTCCATTTCGGTCATGCTGGGCAGGCGGTCCTTTACCCACACCCCTCCACTGACCCAGTATACCTGTCCGCCCACGATGTCGCCCAGGGCACCATCCTGAATCCGCTTAATCGCTTCGCGGTAGTTGGCCTGGTAGTGGCGCTGTAGGCCCGTCACTACGTTCAATTTCTTCTTTTTCGCTATTTCGGCTACTTCCAGCACCTTACGGATACCTGGCGCATCGGTAGCTACGGGTTTTTCCATAAATATCTGCTTGTTCTGACGAACCGCTTCTTCGAAATGATACGGACGGAAACCCGGAGGTGTTGCCAGAATCACTACATCGGCTAGAGCAATTGCTTGTTTGTAAGCTTCAAAACCCACAAATTTATTGCTGTCGGGTACGTCCACTTTCATTTTTCCATCGACGGCATTCCCGGAAGCATCTTTGTATTTTTTAGAAGTGAGACTTTTGTAAGATTCTTCCAGCCGATCGCGGAAAGCATCAGCCATAGCCACGATCTTCACATTTTGCTTCGTGCTGAGGGCTTGAGCGGCAGCCCCGGTTCCACGTCCGCCGCAACCGATCAGGGCCACCTTGATGGTATCGTCCACCTGGCTATTATAGCCATAGGATGATAAGGGGCTTAGGGCGATTCCTCCGGCAAGAAGTCCGGAAGCTTTCAAAAATTCACGTCTGTTTTGTTCCATGATATGTTAAGTGTTTAAAAAAAAATATCCGAGTTTAGTTAAATTGCACTTGGCGGACTCCCCAAGCTACTTCCAGTGTGCATTAATCTAATGACGAATTTCCGTAGCTTTTACCTTAATAAGCACCAGCCATAGAGTTACTACCGTAGTGGTTCTTATTTTTGAACAAATTTCCTTATGATAATTCCCTGATTGTAAATCCAGTGGCTTTTCAATAGTCTTCAATCAGCGGTGGATTGTAATAAGCTTCTATCTCAGCCGCCGTGGGAGCTTTCACGGGTCTTACGAGCCTAAAACCCACAAAGGAGGCGCTCGTCATCCACCATTCGCTTTTGGGAAGCTGGGGATCCAGTACTTTCCAATCGGGCGAAGAAGGTACCCGGGCGGCGCTGCGGGCTACCACAGCCTCGTCGTCCCAGGAGCCACCGCGTACGGCCGTGGGATACAGCTCGGTCACGGGGGCGTAGGCTTCTTTGGCTTGTCCGGCTGCTTTTTTGGTATAGTAGTCGGGCAGGTATTGGTCCAGCGTCCATTCCATTACGTTGCCATGTATGTCGTGCAGGCCCCAGGGGTTGGGTTTTTTGGTGCCGATGGGCTTGTAGGCGGCGTCACTATTGTCCTTATACCAAGCATATTCACCCAGTTTGGAGGCATCATCACCGAAGGAATAGGCGGTTTTGGTGCCAGCCCGCGCGGCATATTCCCATTCGGCTTCGGTGGGAAGGCGGTAGAACACCCCGGTTTTGTCGTATAACCATTTGCAGAACTTAATGGCGGCGTACTGGGTCATGTTAATGGCCGGATAGCCCGACCGGCCCATCCCGAACGACATATCCACATAGGGAGGGCTGGGTCGCGTGCTGGCGTCGGTTTTGGCTACACTTTTTTCGGCATCAGGAAAGCGGTTGGCCATTTCTGCCTCCATGTTCTTGAAGGCGTACAGGTCATAAAAATCCCAGGTGACCTCGTGTTTACCCATCCAGAAAGCCTCCAATTGCACTTTATGCTGAGGGCCTTCGTCCTCACTGCGTCCCGATTCGGTGGCTGGGCTACCCATCATAAACTCGCCGGCCGGAATGGCCACCATGTCGTAGGTTTGGTTGCTGCCGGGTATTTTCTGGGTATAATTAGCGGGCTTGGTTTGGGAAAAGGCCGTAAAGCCGGCCAATAGGATTACTCCAAGTAGTGCACATTTTTTATTCATAAAAGGAGAACAATAACTCGTTTTGTTTTGGAATGAAGTTCAGTAGAAAAAACTGCTCTACAAAAGCTCCACGCTTACGTATAAAGGAAACAGGATGCTAAAGTACCCAAAAACTGGGAAATAAAGTTTATGAATGGAATCAAATTGCGCGTAATGACCGGATGAACCCTACCTTTGCAGCTGGAATATCGTATTGTGTATGAATTATCTTTCTGCGGAAAATATCTCTAAGTCGTTTGGAGAAAAATGGCTTTTCAAAAATATATCGTTTGGATTGAGCCGGGGCGACAAGGTGGCCCTGATCGGGGCGAATGGCACCGGCAAAACCACTTTTCTCAATATTCTGGCCAATGTCATTGCTCCGGATGAGGGGGAAGTAAGCCTTCGCAAAGAAATCCGCCTGGGTTATCTGGATCAGAGTCCTTCGTTTGATGAAGCGCTGCCGGTGATCGAGGTGATATTTGCCTCGTCAAACCCCGTGGCTCATGCCGTGAAGCGCTACGAACAGGCCCTGGCTCATGGCGACAACGAGGCCTTGACGGGTATTCTGGAAGAAATGGACCAACTCAAAGCCTGGGATTTTGAAGCCAAGGTGAAGGAAATCCTCGGTCGCCTGGGTATTCAGGATGTGGATGCGCGCTTTGGTACTCTTTCGGGCGGACAGCGCAAGCGCGTGGCTCTGGCCAAAGTACTGCTCGAAGACCCTGACCTGTTGATTCTGGACGAGCCTACCAACCACCTGGATCTGACGACGGTGGAATGGCTCGAAAGCTACCTCAATACCCAGAATACCACGCTGCTGGTCGTAACCCACGACCGGTACTTTCTGGATAAAGTATGCAACAACGTGCTGGAACTGGATCATGGATCGGCCTATACGTACAAAGGCAACTACGCGTATTTTCTGGAAAAAAAATCGGAACGCGAAGAGGTAGAAGCCGCCGAAATTGACAAAGCCCGCAACCTCATGCGAAAAGAGCTCGACTGGATTCGTCGCCAGCCCAAGGCTCGGGGAACCAAGGCCAAGTACCGCGTGGATGCCTTCGAAGATTTGAAAGATAAGGCCAGTCAGAAGAAATTTGACAACCAGCTTGAACTCAACGTGAAAGCTACCCGGTTGGGAAGCAAGATTGTGGAGCTGCATAGTGTGGGCAAGCAGTTACGGCGACCGGGAGCTGATTCACAACTTCGTGTACACCTTCCGTAAAGGCGACCGCATCGGTATAGTGGGCCCTAACGGAATGGGTAAAACCACCCTGCTCAAATTAATCACGGGCGAAGAGCGACCCACCAACGGGCAAGTGGTGCGCGGCGACACGGTACAGTTTGGGCATTACACCCAGTCCGACATTGAGTTTGCAGGCCGGGACAGCGGGTCATCGAGATCGTAAAAGATGTGGCGGAGGTAGTGCGCCTGGGGAACGGCCAAACCGTAACGGTTTCCAAATTTCTGGAAACCTTTCTGTTTCCGCCCGCCAAGCAGCATGACTACATCGAGAAGCTCAGCGGAGGAGAAAAACGCCGCCTGCAGCTTTTGCTGATGCTGATGAAGGAACCTAATTTCCTGATTCTGGATGAACCTACCAACGATCTGGATATCAGCAGCCTGAATGTACTGGAAGAGTTCCTGTCCAATTTTCCGGGCTGCCTCATGATCGTTTCCCACGACCGGTACTTCCTGGATCAGCTGGTGGACCACTTGTTTGTGTTCGAAGGGGAGGGGAAAATCCGCGATTTTCCCGGCAACTACACCGACTACCGCCTGTGGCTCGAAGAACAGGAAACGCGCTCAGCGGCAGGCGTCGGCCGGTAGCCGCTCCTCGGCTAAGGAAGAGGCGCCTGCTCCTGTCGAAGCACCAAAGACCGCATGGACACCAGCAAGCGGAAACTATCCTTATAAGGAGCAACGTGAAATGGAGCAACTGGAAACTGACATGCCGAAACTGGAAAAACAGAAAATCCTCGCTGCTTCGAGCAACTGAACGGCGGCGGCACCGCACGAAGAGCTTACGGCCTGGGCGAGGGAAATTGAGGAGATTACGGAGAGTCTTGGGAGAAAAAGAGATGCGATGGCTGGAACTTTCGGAATTTGCTTAATTTTGACCAAATACATCGGCTATGAATTCAATCATTGAATTTTTCAATATATCCTCAATTCCGAAGAAATTATCCGCACCGGTGGACTGATCGTCATTACACTGATCGTATTTGCTGAGAATGGACTTTTCTTTGCTTTCTTTCTTCCGGGCGACTACCTGGTGTTTCTGGCGGGGGTATTCTGCGGTACGCGCACGCTGGATGTACCCATCTCGGTGCTTTTGCTTATGTCTGTTTTCAGCGGCAGTAATGGGCTCCTTGGTCGGCTACCTGTTTGGCCGTTTTTTTGGGGAACAGCTCGAAAACCGCAAAGAATCCCTTTTCTTCAAGAAAAAAAACATCGAAACCACCCGGAAGTACTTCGACAAGTACGGTAGCCGGACACTCATCATCAGTCGCTTTTTGCCCATTGTCCGCACCTTCGCGCCTATTCTGGCCGGGTTGGTGCGGATGCCCTGGCCAGGCTTTATGACCCACAATGTAGTGGGTGGAGCCATCTGGATCGTGGGCCTTACGGGAGGCGGGTACCTCTTCGGCGAACGCTTTCCCTGGATCGTGGACTACGTGCAGTACGTGATCCTGTTCTTCCTGGCCATTACTACTTTCACCGTGGTTAAGGGGTATTTTAGCGCCCGCGAAGCAGGAGTTTTAGAAAAGCATATGCTCGAGCATCAGAACCTCCCTCTCGAACCACCCGCGTAGGTCACATAATTCATGGCCGTACGGTCGATATTGGCGCCTAACTCAGGGCGTCATCTTTCTTCAAAAAACGGGCAGGATTCCCGGCATAGATACTCCCCGGCTCCACTACGGTATTCTGTGTGACGATGGCCCCGGCGGCCACAATAGAGCCCGTGCCAATGACGGCCCCATCCATCACAATAGCCCCCATACCGATCAGTACGTGATCTTCGATGGTGCAGCCGTGTACGATGGCGTTGTGCGCAATGGACACGTAGCTGCCGATGGTGGTGGAGGTGCGCTGGTAGGTGCAGTGAATCACGGCCCCATCCTGTATATTGGAATAGTCACCGATGCGGATGCTGTTCACATCGCCCCGCACCACGGCGTTGAACCACACGGTGCAGTGGGCTCCCAGTACCACATCGCCCACCACGGTGGCGTTGTCGGCGAGCCAGTTGTTTTCTCCAAAGGTAGGGTGTATTCCGCGTACGGGTTTGATCAGGGCCATGGGTAAGAGTAGGTAGGTTCTCTCACAAAAATAGGATCGGATTGCCTACCGACCAAGCCCATAGGCAAAGGTATCCCAAAAGGTACGGCACGAGGCCCGGAAGCCGTTACTGCGGCAGCGTGTCCGGACGGACTCGGAATAGAAGGGGTATGCCCACGATCTCCGACCGTACTTCCCGGCAGCGGCCGTGGGTATAGCGGTACACGGCCTTCTTGCCATCGGGCATCACTACCTCGTAGGCTCCGGCGGCGATTTTATGTACGGTACACATCTTCCCAAATCGTTCGGAGTAGATCCGGGTCATGTTTACGGGCTCGCGGTAGTACAGGCTGGTGACGGTATGGTTGATGGGGTGCAGAATCTGGGGTTTCTCTTTTGGGGTAGCTTTGGCTTCACTGAACAGGATATTGTAGCTATCGTTGGTATGCAGAGTGTTGGTTTTTTCCTTCAAACGTCCGTTCACCTGCTGGCTCGAAAATGAAGATTTCAGTACCCCTTTCTCAAAAGTATTCTCGCCCACGTACACCACGTCGTAAAACAAGGTATTGATGGCTCCCTCCACCCGCAGACTTTCTCGGTTATTGCCCGTTTGGGCGGGGGCAATTTCCAGCTTGCCCACATCCTGTCCGGCCAGAAGTATGTCATATATAATGGATTGACCCATGCTCGGAACCTGCAAAAATAGGATTCCGGCGGTCAATAAGGAGAGTACTTTCTTCATGAATTACTTAGAGTATCGTACAGCCATTGGCCTTTATAAATGTTTGACCCTGTGCCTGTTGCCTGCCTGGCTAGAACTACTCAAACGATTTACCCCAACATCTAGTATGAATTTTTTTACGTGACTGAATTCAAAAACTGCTCTTTGACGTGTTCATAGAAAGATTTTCGATCTACGTAGTAGCCGATCAGATTGGCGGTCATGGCGGCCAGCAGCAGGTAGAAAATTGCCGAGTGGCGGTCAGTCATTTCCAGTACCAGGATGGCTGAGGTAAATGGTGAACGCGTCACGCCCGTGAGGTACCCCACCATACTCACCAGAATCATGAGGTTGTAGTGGTCGGCGGCCAAGCCCAGCAATTCGGCCAATCCAGCCCCCAGGGTAGCTCCCGCACTTAGCGAAGTGGCAAAGACCCCGCCCGCGCCACCGCTGTGGTAGCTGAGGATAGGGCCCAGGAAGCGCGCCGGAAATTCGTACCAGCGGACCTGTTTATCCGCCGAGAACAAGAGGCGATTCATGATGTCTTTGCCACTGCCGCCCGATTCCTGACCCGCGAAGTAAATCAGCACGGCAAATAATAACCCCAGCATCCCGACGAATGCGACTTGCTGACGGGTGTTTTTTATGTACCGACTCTTCCAGTCACCGATGCGCAGGAGTACCTTTGTCATCATGGATCCGGCCCAACCCGCCAGAGCTCCCGCCAAAATCACGACGCCAATAAAAGAATATCCTACCGGCGAAATGCGAGGGTAACCCAGGTAAAGGTACGGACCCAGGAGGGCCTGGGCGGTCATGCCCGAAATAATCACCGACGCAAAAACTGCCGTTCGGAAATAGGTAAGATGAGTTTTGGTGAGTTCTTCTACCACGAATACGATTCCCCCCAGTGGCGTGTTGAAAGCGGCCGCGAGTCCGGAAGCTCCGCCCGTGACCAGCATGATACGCCCGGGAAACAGCGGGCCAATAATCGGGCAGCATTCGATTGACAAACCGGAAAATAGAAGCGGATATTTGCAGGGTAGGTCCCTCGCGCCCAATCGCGCCGTTGCCAAGCAGCAGGCTCAGGCTGCTGATCACTTTCACAAAAGCGATCCGGAGGCCCAGTAACTTATCCACCCGTTTGTCCTGCCGGGGGTTGGCAAGCTCAATGGACGCCATGAGTTGCGGGATGCCACTTCCGCGCGCCGAAGGAGCAAAGCGATGCACTAGCCACCACGACAGAATGAAAAAGGCGGGTGCCGTAAGGAAGATCAACCAGGGGGACTGATCAATCAGGAGGTGCCCGAGATGTTCAAAAAGCGAAAAAAGTTTTTCGTAGCCCACGGCTACCAGGCCGGTCAGCAGGGAGGCGATCCAGAAAGGGATGGCCTGGAGCGTGATGGTCTTGATTTCCTGGTTTATGACCTTGTGTCTCAGCCACTCCATCCCATCCAGTATTTTCCCAATCAACCACCAGAATCTCTCTCGCATAGCATTTGATTGTAGATAGTATGAGCAACCCGGCAGCCATACCGGTAAGGGTAGTGAGACAATGTTAGCAAGGAAATTTGGGGGAAAAAAGAAAAAAAGAAAATTCAATTCCTGAAAATTCAATATATTACCCTACCAAAACCAAGATAACTCGAATTGCTATGTCATCCGTTGTGCCTGTTTCGAAAGGGAGCCTCCTGATTGCAGAACCTTTTTTGAACGACCCTAATTTTGACCGAAGTGTAATCTTATTGTGCGATCATAATGAGCACGGATCTTTTGGATTTGTGCTCAAATCAAACCACCGACCTGATGCTGGGCGATGTACTCGAAGAGACCATCTATCAGGACATCCCGCTGTACCTGGGCGGGCCGGTTGAGAAAAACACCCTCCACTTCATCCATCGCCGTCCTGATCTGATCGAAGGCGGTGGGCAGGTGGCGGCCGGAGTGCACTGGGGAGGGGATTTTGAGCAGGCAAAAACGCTCCTGAATCTCAGCCAGATCACCGGCGAGGACATCCGTTTTTTTATAGGATATTCCGGATGGACCGGTGGCCAGCTGGAAGAAGAGCTGCAACAGAAAGCGTGGTACATCGGGCAAGGCAAATCCCACCTGATCTTCTCCACACCCGTGGAGGGTTTCTGGCGCGAAGTGCTGAAAGACATGGGGGGTAAGTACCGTTCCATAGCCCATTACCCAACCGATCCTACCTTGAATTAACCCCGAACAGTACCGCCAGGTATTGAGTCATTACTTCTAAACACCCCCTACAATGTTTTCAACCCGTCGTTCCTTTCTTAGTTTGGTAGCCTTAGCGTTCCCTCTTGCTAAGCCAAACCGACTTTTTGCCAAAAATGCAGTCAACAAACCCGTGGTGATCTCGACCTGGGATAGTGGTAAAATCGCCAATGGGGCCGCCTGGCCGGTGCTGGCCAAAGGAGGCAAGGCCCTCGATGCCGTAGAACAGGCCGGCATCGCCATCGAGAACGACATAAACTGTTGCGTAGGCCTCGGGGGAAATCCCGACCGCGACGGGCACGTAACCCTGGATGCCTGCATCATGGACGAGAAGGCGAACTGCGGGTCGGTGGCTTTTCTGGAACGGATCAAGCACCCCGTTTCGGTAGCCCGTAGGCTCATGGAGACCACCCCGCACGTGTTTCTGGCCGGGGTGGGGGCGCAGCAGTTTGCCGTAGAAAACGGCTTTACTTTGGAGCCGGATGAACTGTCGGCAGGAGCGAAAAAATCGTATGAAAACTGGCTGAAAAAAGCGGAGTACAAGCCCGTTATCAACATCGAACTCCAACAGAACAAGGGCAAAGATTCCAAAGGCCACGGGCCTTTTGCGCCAGGTCGGCTGGACGACGGTTCATTCAACCACGATACCATGGGCACCCTGGCACTGGATGCCAACGGCGATGTGTCGGGCATGTGTACCACCAGTGGCATGGGCTTCAAAATGCGGGGCAGGGTAGGGGATTCGCCTATTATTGGAGCCGGGCTTTTTGTGGATAATGAAATAGGGGCGGCCACATCGTCCGGGCAGGGCGAGGAAGTGATCCGGGTATGTGGCACTCACCTGGTGGTAGAGCTTATGCGCTCGGGGCTTTCGCCCGAGGATGCTTGTAAAAAAGCCATTGAACGCATCGTGAAACCCGATCCCGAGCGCGCCAAAACATTTCAGGTAGGCTTTATCGCCATCAACAAGCAGGGCGAGGTAGGGGCCTATTCTCTTCTGAAAGGATTTAACTACACCGTAACCGAAAAGGAGGGCAAAGCTACCGTTTACAACGCCAAAAGCTTCTATGCCTAACCTGTGGTTGGTACGAAAGGTACTACATGGGATCCTTTTTGCTGATCGTCAGCGCCTCTATTACGTACTGATTGGCCGGCGAGTCGCCATCGCTGTATCGAATACTTAACGTAGGGCGAGCGGGATTAGCGTAGGTTAGGGCCGTGTTCAACAGAGGCTTATTGGTGGCGGAAAGATTACCCCCCGATTTTATGATGGTCAGATTGTACGTTCCGGCCGCGACGTCGACGGCAAAAACTACGACGTGTGACGTGCCCTCGGAAATGGTACCTACCTCACTGACGGAGTTGGTAGAAAGGTTATTTACAAGGGATACGTCCCCGGTATTCCGAATGTACATACGGGCCAAAAGGGCTCCCGAACCGTCCGAAAGGTCAACAATCAACGCATTGAAGGTGCCCGATTGGCGAGCCGTGTAAAGGAAGTACAAAGGCTGGGTGAGGTTGGTGCTTATACCACGAAAACCAAGAAATTGGTTAGAAGACGTAAGGCCAGGGGCCGTGTTCTGGCTAAACTCCACTGCTTTTTCGCCGGGGGAAGTCGAGGCTACTACCTTAATCCGTGGTTCTAGTTGGGTGCTGTAGGTGATCTCATCTCCTGAGGGTGCCCCAGGAATATTTTGGGCAGGCAGGGCTCCTATGGTCTCGCTTTCAAAATTAGCCGTCAGCAAAGCACTGGTACTGCACGAAAAGAAGCAGACGCTGATCAGGGTCAGAAGCAGGATTTTTTTCATGAGATGATCTGGTAGTGAGGTTGGTATCCCAAATATATCATTTTGAGACTTTCCTTACTAGCGTATTCCTACGTGATTTAGCAAGCGTGAGCCGCTAGTCCAGAACCAGCCGAAACCCAATCCGGCTGTACCGAAACGAAGAGATATTGGAGTTGCGGTTGGTGATCCGGATCCTCTCCGGAAAGTCGTCCCAGCTACCCCCCCGAAACACCCGCTCGGTACCCGTGGCGGGGCCCTTAGGATTGGTTTGGGCTACTTTCTCGTAGGCGCCATACCAGTCGGTGCACCATTCGTACACATTGCCGCTCATATCGTGAAGCCCCAGGGAATTAGGCGAAAAACTTCCCACGGCTACGGTCTTTCTTCGGGCTTCTCCTACTACGGAGTAAGGTTTTTTGTAAGTCAAACGGCCTTCAAAATTAATGTCTGCCGGGTTGGCCTCCTCGCGCCCATTCCCAAAGCGGGTACGCATGCCGCTGCCTCCGCCCGCGGCGTACTCCCACTCGGCCTCCGTCGGTAACCGGTACCGGGCAGCCGTACGGGCGTTGAGCTTGGTGAGAAATACCTGGATGTTGTCCAGGCTGACCTGCTCCACGGGACAGTCATCGCATTCCTTAAAAAAACTCGGATTGTTACCCATGACCTCCTGCCACTGCCGCTGGGTGACCTCATACTTGCCCATCCAGAAGCTGCTCACCGTTACCGTATGAAGGGGTACCTCATCTTCGGCTCCTTCCGCACGGCTGTCACCCATGGGGAAGGTACCCCCCTCTACCCGCACCAGCTCAGCGAATGGTAAGTCCATATAGCTTCGGGCAGTAGTGGAGGATGGTGCAGTGGTAGCCGGCGGCAGTTGGGAGGGGGGAGCGACACCCGGAGCGGCTGCGCCAGCTGACTGAACAAAGACAAAATCACCTTGCAACTTGTCGTAGCGTCCCGGCACCTGCTTGCCCAGGCTACTCTTCTCTACTTCGATGCTGGTCCGATCCAGAATGGTGCGAATGCCCAGGTTTGGCGTAGTGAGGTAGCGAAGCAAAGCGGCGGTGAACAAGCCATTTCGCTCGGCTACGTTGTCGTCGGCGGTGCTACCCTCTTCGGTAGCGTATACCACCATGCTGCCCCGAGGGTTGTTGGTTGGTTTTACAAGGCCGGTATTGGGCGAAAAATCCCGGGTGGTATTATCGCATACTTTCAGGTTGGGCACATTGCGGCAGGCATCCAGAAACACAAAGCTATTCCGTACGTTTTTGGCGGCAATATCGCCCAATATTCGGTTGAGGGGCACACCAAACTCCTCTATTTGATCGAGGCAGCTGATATCGGCGTCCACCGGCATCAGGAAGTTTTTGCCTCCGTAACTAATGCCGTGCCCGGAATAATAGAAAAGCGCCACATCCGAACTACTCAACTGCTCCCTGAACCGGTTGACTGCCCCTACCAGCGCCCGGTAGTCGGTATTGGTAACTTTTATCGTTTCAAAACCCAGCTTTTGCAAAGCTTCCGCCATATCGTTGGCATCGTTCAGAGGATTCCGCAACGGGTTCATTTTCTGGTAGTCCTTGTTACCTATCACCAGCGCTATCCGCCGCTCGGTACCCGACGGGGCCTCGCCCTCCACAGGCTTCAGGCCTTTGGACTGCGCCCAGGCATTCTCCCCAAGGAGCAGAAACACGGTCACCAGCAGAATCCGTTTCATCGGGTTTTTGAGCGGTAAGATAAGTTGGTTAGAATCAGCGGAAAACAGATCCGGGGATTTCCATTTAAACTTACAGGGAAAACAGAAAAAACACAATGAAAGCCGGAGAAAGTGTGCAAAGGGTAAGTAAGTTGGATAAAAACCAAGGTGTGGCTATTACCACAAAGGACTCTGAAAATCAGGTGGATAAAAATTATTTTGTGTGGTTTATAGTTTATTTCACTATATAATATTTTGAAAATAATGCTGTTTATAAAATTATAGTTTGATTTTTATGGAAATACAGTAATTGATATATAATTTAGTGGCCATACTAACAGTACCCTCCTTACTCATAGAAACAATGAAACGCCCCCTATTGACCCGCGACTGTACCCTGTCGGTAGAGTCGAGCAGCCGTATGCATGAGCTAGTTACCCGGCACCGCAAAACTGTGCAATTGATCTGTTTGCCCCGGCAGGTAACTTTGCTGGATCAGCTGCTGGGAAATTCTCCTATCTCAACTTTTGTGTACTTTTTGAATTAAACAAACACAGGGAAGTTCCTACCTGTACCCACCGGCTGTACGTTGGAGCGTATGTAAGTTTTCTTCAAAAGACACCTCTCTGAAAAACGCCGCGTACTATTTCCTTCCAAAAATGGGCGTACCTCAGGTTCAGTTTTGTTTTTGTCAAAATCTCAGGCATTTACAAAATTGCGGCTGAACCCTGTTTTCCAATGTGTCCAGGGCCTGCTTCTGGTGCACTTCCCATGCGGCCGCAACAGGCTGTGGTGTATTTGCTCGCATAAATAAATTTGTATCTTTGAAAAAAGGACATCAGTGGGATGCTCCCTTGTCTTGCCGGACTCAATAAATCCAGCAGGCTAATGCCCCACTACTAAAACCCAACCAACTTTTTCATGAAGCACTTCTCCAAACTCCTGCTAGGTACCCTCTTGATGCTGACTACGCAGCTGGCCTCGGGCCAGAAGAAAGGTACACCAGCTCCCGCTAAGCAACCCGACGCCTTTACCGACGCCACGTTTTCGGGCTTGACGTTCCGATCCATCGGCCCGTCGGTTACTTCCGGCCGGATATCGGACTTCGCCGTCAACCCAGCCAATTCCAGTGAATATTACGTGGCCACCTCGGCGGGCGGGGTGTGGAAAACCTCCAACCACGGGGTCACCTATCAGCCGCTGTTTGACGGGCAGGGCTCGTATTCCATTGGCTGCGTGACCCTGGCACCTACCAACCCCAGCGTGGTGTGGGTGGGCAGTGGCGAAAACAACAACCAGCGGTCGGTTTCCTACGGCGATGGGGTGTACAAGAGCGAGGACGCGGGCAAAAGCTGGAAAAATATGGGCTTGAAAAACTCGGAACACATTTCCGAAATCATCGTGCATCCTACCAATCCTGACATCATCTATGTAGGAGCCTACGGGCCGGTATGGAGCGAGGGCGGTGACCGCGGTGTGTACAAATCCACCGACGGAGGCGCTACCTGGACCAACGTAAAATCGGTAAGTGCCTACACCGGCTGCAACGATCTGGTGATGGACCCCCGCGACCCGAACGTACTGTACGCGGCCTTTCACCAGCGGATGCGGAAAGTGTACACGTACATCGGCGGCGGGCCGGAGTCGGCCCTGTACAAATCGACGGACGGGGGGGCTACCTGGAAAAAACTGGAAGGCGGCCTGCCCGGTGGCGACATCGGACGCATGGGACTGGCCATTAGTCCGGTCAATCCGAACGTCCTGTATACGGTGGTCGAAGCCCCGGACGATAAAGGGGGTATCTACCGGTCGGTGGATCAGGGGGCTAGCTGGGAAAAGCGAAATCCGTACTTTACTTCGGGCAATTACTACCAGGAAATTACCTGTGACCCCATCAATCCGGATCGGATCTACATTACCGATACCTACTACAAGGTCAGCAGTGATGGGGGTAAAACAGTCAGTAACCTGGGGGAGCTGAACAAACACATCGACAACCACTGCATCTGGGTTGACCCGCAGAACGGCGACCACCTGCTGGTGGGCTGCGACGGCGGGCGTGTACGAAAGCTATGATTTTGCCAAAACCTGGGATTTTAAATCGAACCTGCCCGTTACTCAGTTCTACAAGGTAGCCACCGACAATGCCTACCCTTTCTACGGGGTACACGGTGGTACGCAGGATAACCTGAGCCTCGGGGGCCCCAGCCGCACCACCTCGGCCAACGGCATCGTCAACGCCGACTGGTACGTAACCTCCCTCGGCGACGGTTTCGAAACGCAGGTAGATCAGTCGAACCCGGACATCATTTACGCCCAAAGCCAATACGGCGGTCTGGTGCGATTTGACCGTAAGAGCGGGGAGTACCTGTCGATCCGGCCCGTGGAGCTGGAAGGGCAGGAGGCCGTGCGCTGGAACTGGGATGCCCCGTTGCTGATCAGTCAGCACAACAATGCCCGCCTGTACAGCGGCTCCAACCGGGTGTACCGTACCGACGACCGAGGCAACTCCTGGACCATCATCAGCCCAGACCTGAGCCGGCAGACTCGACCGTAACAAATTGGAAGTAATGGGCCGGGTGTGGTCGGTAGATGCCATTGCCAAAAACGGCAGCACCGATATTTACGGCCAGCTCACCACCATCGCGGAGTCCAAACTGGACGCCGATCTGCTGTGGGCAGGCACCGACGACGGCCTGATTCAACGGACGGCGGACGGTGGAAAAAACTGGCAGAAGTTTGACAACCTGCCGGGGGTACCTAAGAAACCTACGTACACCAGATCATTGCGTCGCTGCACGACAAAAATACGGCCTACGTGTGCTTCAACAACCACCGCGACGGCGACTTTAAACCCTACGTGCTGAAAACCACCGATGCGGGCAAAAGCTGGAAAGCCATTCAGGCCGACCTACCCGCGCGCGGCAGTGTGTACACCGTAGCCGAAGATCACGTAGACCCCGACCTGCTGTTTGTAGGTACCGAGTTTGGGGTATTTTTTACCACTAGCGGTGGGCTAAACTGGCTTCAATTGAAGGGCGGGCTACCCACAGTGGCCGTTCGGGACATCGAAATCCAACGCCGGGAGAATGACCTGGTACTGGCTACGTTTGGCCGGGGCTTTTATATTCTGGATGATTATTCCCTGCTACGCAAACTCAAAGCGGAGGATCTTGACCAAACGGCCCGCCTATTTCCCGTCAAGAAAAGCCTGATGTACGTGGAGCGGTTTCCGCTGGGTCTTCGCGATAAGGGCCACCTGGGCAGTAGCTACTTCTCTACGCCTAACCCACCCGTGGGAGCGGTGTTTACCTACTATCTCAAAGAGGATATCAAAACGTTGAAAGACAAGCGGCAGGAATCCGAAAAAACTATGCTGGGCCGGAAGCAAAGTGTATATTACCCCAGCCTGGACAGCCTGCGTCTCGAAGACCAACAACCCGACCCCTACCTGCTGTTTACAGTCCTGGATCAGGCTGGTAAGGTGGTGCGGCATCTGAAAGCACCCGCCAAAAAAGGCCTGCACCGGATGGTTTGGGACTACCGCTACGGAACCACGGCCCCCACCCAAAACCGATTTACCCCCCAACCCGACCAACTTTTTGGGAGTGCCGAAACCGGCTACCTCGCTGCGCCCGGTCAGTACACGGTATCGCTGGCTCAAGTACGAGGATGGTACCCTCACCGAACTGGCCGGTCCGGTAGCTTTTGAGTGCATCCTGCTGGATCAGAGTAGCCTGCCCGTCAATCCGGCCGAGAACGCCGCCTTTAACAGCAAAGCCGCTGAATTGCAAAAAGCGGTAAGCGCCGCTAATGACCTACTGAGCCGTATGGACACCCGGCTCGGGGCCATCGGTACGGCCATTCTGGATATGCCCGCGCCGGCCAAGCCTCTGCTGGAAACCAGCTACCGCCTCCACCAGGACCTGGAACGCCTGAAAACTACCCTGAATGGCGACGAAACCAGGGCGCAGCGTCAGTTTGAAACTCTACCGGGTATCAGAAGTCGAATTGCGGACTTTACTTCGGGCATGAACACCACGCTGGCCCCCGTACCCCAAACCTATAAAGATTCTTACACGCTGGCCGCCAAACAGTTCACAGCGCTGCTGGGGGATCTGAAGAAAATGGATCAGGAGACTAATGGCCCTTGAAAAGACCCTTGAATTGAACAATGCCCCCTACACCCCTGGCCGCTGGCCCGACTGGACGGGGAAGTGAGGTACAAAGGGGTGTCATTCTGCTGGTCAAAGGAGGGTCTGCCGTAGCTCGGTACCGGGCTACGGCCCCAATAGGCGATGGGATCATCGCGCCCATTTCGCAATCCCCGGCAGATTTGCGTTATTTGTCATACAAACGAATGAAGTCCAGCTTTTTTTCGTTTCTATACCAATTCTAAATTCAATCCTTTTTCAATGAACAAATACCTCTTGGGCGGTCTGTTACTGACCGCAACTCTTGGGCAGGCGCAGGATAAGGCTACTCAATACGCCGAAACCATCACGCCCGCCGACCTCAAAAAGCACCTCGTCATCATTGCTTCCGATAGTCTGGAAGGCCGCGATACGGGTTCCCCCGGCCAGAAAAAAGCCGCCGATTACGTAGCCAAACACTTCAAACAGTACGGTTTGCTGCCCATTGCTACGGAGGCTGATGGGTCCAAGAGCTATTTTCAGAAATACAATCTTTACCGCAAAACCTGGGCCGATGTATACGTAAAAGCCGATGGTAAGACGTATAACTTTAACCAGGATTTCTTCCTGAATGGCCTGCTTGACAACGCCGGGCGAAGTCATCGTACCCACGGTGTTTGGCGGCTACGGCATTGACGCCAGCCTGTACAACGACTACAAAAACGTGGACGTGACGGGCAAAGCCGTGGTGATTCTGGAAGGCGAGCCTCAGGACGCCAACGGCAAGTACCTGGTCAACGACAACGACCAGAAGTCGAGCTGGAGCGGACCGCAGGCCTGGCAGAAGAAAGCCGCCACCGCTTTGACGAAGGGTGCAAAGTACGTCTTTATGATTTCGGACAAAGAGGGTAAGGAGTTTGAGCAGCTGGTCCGGCAGCGGTCGGTGATGTCGCGGCGGTTCAACGCCATGAGCATGAAGCCCGTGGAGGAATCGCTGAGCAACATGGCGGTGTTTACCGTTTCGGCCGATATGGGAGCGGCGCTGGTGAACAGCACGCCCAAAAAACTGATGGAATTGCGGGATGAAATTGCTAAGAAAAATAAATCCGATGCGAAAGCACCTGTCGGCAATGTTACCCTCAAAGTAACGCGCAACAGCGAAACCATCCAAACCGAAAACGTAGCCGGCTACCTGGAAGGCACCGACAAGAAAGACGAGGTAATCGTCATTTCGGCCCACTTGGATCACATCGGTATTTCGGCCGACGGACAGATCAACAACGGGGCCGACGACGATGGCTCGGGTACCGTATCGCTGCTGGAACTGGCCGAGGCGTTCAGCAAGGCCAAAGCCGAGGGCAATGGCCCGCGCCGTAGCATCTTATTCCTGAACGTGACGGGTGAAGAAAAAGGCCTTTTTGGCTCGGAATACTATGCCGAAAACCCACTGTTGCCGCTGGCCAGCACCGTAGCTGACCTGAACATTGACATGATTGGCCGGGTAGATAAAGCGCACGAGAGCGATCCCAAGTACGTGTATATCATCGGGTCAGACAAGCTATCTTCCGAGCTGCACGCCATCAGCGAAGCGGCCAATGCCGAGCATATTGGGTATAAGCTGGACTATACTTTCAACGACCCCAAAGATCCGAACCGCTTTTACTACCGCTCGGATCACTACAATTTTGCGAAGAAGGGCGTCCCCATTGTGTTCTACTTCACGGGTGTCCACGAAGACTACCACCGCCCCGGCGACGACGTAGAGAAGATCCTGTTCGACAAGCAGGCCCCCATCGTAAAACTGGTGTTCCATACCGCCTGGACCCTCGCCAACCGCGAAGCACGGATCAAGGTAGATAGTAATAAGCCGTAATAGAGTTCAGAAGTAAATGAGTTGAAAGTTCATGAGTCTAAAAAGATATTCAACTCGGGGACTTTTTACTCATCGACTCTCTAACTCATAGACTTATAAACTTTTGACTCATTCTCTTCCCCCTACCTTCACCGCCTCCATGCAAACCCAACTGGGGGCGGATTTTTCTTTATTTGAAAAAACGCTGGCCACCGAGCCGCCCGTGAGCATTCGGCTCAACCCCGTCAAGCGGGGCTACGATGCCGCGGGCCTTACGCCCGTGCCTTGGCATCCCGAGGGCTACTACCTGCCCGAGCGGCCGGTGTTCACACTGGACCCGGTGTTTCACGCGGGAGGTTATTACGTACAGGAGGCTTCTTCGATGGTATTGCACGAAGTGCTGAGTCAATGCATTCCCTCGAAGTACCCCTTGCGGATACTGGACCTCTGCGCGGCGCCGGGCGGTAAAAGTACCCTGCTGGCCTCGTGGATGCCGGAGGGAAGCCTGCTGCTGGCAAACGAGGTGATTCGTGGCCGCGTAACGGTGCTGAAAGAAAACCTCGAACGCTGGGGCAGCCCCGATACCTTCACGTGCAGCTACGACCCGGAGTCTTTTTCAAAACTGAACGGCTTTTTCGATCTGGTCCTGGTGGATGCCCCCTGCTCGGGCGAAGGGCTGTTTCGCAAAGACCCGGATGCCATTCAGGAGTGGTCGCCGGAGCATGTGCAGCTGTGCTCGGCGCGGCAGCGACGCATCCTTTCCGCCGCCGTGAAGCTCGTAGCGCCCGGCGGGCTGCTGCTGTACAGTACCTGCACCTACAATGAACAGGAAAACGATCAGAACGCCCACTGGCTGGCCGAGAACCAGAAACTGACGCATCTGGAAATAAACCTTCCCGCCGAATGGGGCATCCAGGCCCGTGACTACGGGTACCAATGCTATCCCCACCACCTCAGGGGCGAGGGCTTTTACTTCGCCGCCTTCCGCCAAACCCGTGGGGTACCTTTCACGGGCAAAGCCGCCCGCTACATGGATAAGCTCAAATCCAAGTCACTACACAAGCGGGAGGAAGCCGCCCTCGCTGACTGGCTCGATGAAGACACTGATTTCTTTTTTGTGCAGCGGCCCGACGATACCGTACTCGGCGCTCCCCGGCATTTGAAAGAAGACCTGCTGTTTCTGGACGCCGCTCTGCCACAGGGCGTGTGGCTGCGCGAAATGGGAGCTTTTAAAGGCAAAGACCTGATTCCGGCGCAGGATCTGGCCATGAGCACGGCGGTTTCGCCCGACTTGCCCGCCGTGGAGTTGGATCGGGAGACGAGTCTCCTTTTCCTGAAAAAAGAAGGGATTCTGCTGCCCGATGCCCCCAAAGGATGGCTACTGGCCCGGCACCAAGGCCTGAATCTGGGTTGGATGAAGAATCTGGGTAACCGGGTGAATAACTATTTGCCGAAGGATTGGCGAATCCGGATGGATATCAGGGAGGTGTGATACTTTCTTTTCTTAGTCTGTGCAACTATTCTAGCTTGTATCGTATCATTATCCACACCCCTTTTCCGAGAGGGAGATAACTCACTTTTCAACAAAATCTACGTGAAAGATGAAAATTCTACTACTCACAGGACTGTTAACCCTGCTTTTCTACCACAAACAAGAGCCTACTTCCAATTCTGTACTTTGTGATGTGAAAGCACCAGCTGATGAGTTGTTCTGGTTAAAAGAAAAATTAGCCCATTTACAGAAAAGTGGCGGGAGAACAAGGGCGTATCAATTTCTGCACGAAGGTAAAATAATGTTTTCAATCGAGCATTTTTTGGCCGCCGATGCTAGGACTACTACCTACTACCATTGCATTGGCACGGTGGCCTGTCGGACCACGGTCACTATTTCGGGCCCAACGACCGACTGTGATTCTTCATTGCTCACACAAGATTTCAAGGGGCGAACGATGATTTACCCGAAGACTGAAAAAAGATAACCGTAGGAGCAATCTATCAAATTTACGTTTGAAATACTATCATGAGAACGCCCTTCCTATGCGTGTGCCTGCTATTGGCGGAAATTATCCTTGTCCCGGTTCAGTCCTTCGCCCAGTCCCCCCTCCTGGTAATCCTCGACACCGACATGGATTCGGACGTGGATGACGTGGGCGCTCTGGCTATGCTGCATGCCTACGAGCGGGCCGGCAAAGTGCGTATCCTGGGCCTAATCGTCACGAGCGACGAAGCCCACAGCGCTGCCTGCACCGACGCCATCAATACCTACTATGGTCGCGGCGATATACCCATTGGCGTCAGTCAGCGGGATTCGCTCAAATCTTTTTCAAAGTACACCCGGCGTGTCGCCGAAGAGTTTCCACATCGCCTGCAATCACCCTCAGCGGCCGAAGACGGCACTGCCCTCTACCGCCGCCTGCTGGCCGCTGCGCCAGACGGTAGCGTGGTGATCATCACCATCGGCCACCTGACCAGCCTGAGCCGGTTGCTCGATTCGGCCCCGGACGCCATCAGTTTGTTGAGCGGGCAGGAACTGGTACAAAGCAAAGTAAAACGCTGGTCGTGCATGGGCGGGCAGTACCCGCAGGGCAAGGAAGCCAATTTTTACCGTCCCGATCCGGCTTCTACGGTCAACTGCCTGGCCAAATGGACGCTCCCCGTCACCTTTGCGGGCTGGGAATTGGGCAATCAGCTGGTGTCGGGCGGAGCCTCTTTTCAGAGTCGCTGCTCGCCCAATAGTCCCATCTACTGGGGCTACGAGCTGTACAATGGCTTCAAAGGCCGGGCCAGTTGGGATCAGGTTTCTATACTGGAAGCCGTGGAGGGGGCTGCGCCCTATTTCTCCGAACAAAAAGACGGGCATTGCGCCGTATCGCCCGATGGCAGCAACCAATGGCTGCCTCCCGCCAATGGGACGCACGGGTACCTCCGGCTAAGCCAACCTGCCGAAAAAGTTGTTGCGCGCATTGAAGCCTTGATGCTCGGGCGCTAACCTTCCCTTCTCCTTCTCCCCTAGCGCTTTTGTGCATTCGTTGCATCGGAATTCGGCGCGCCCTCCATTATCTGTCTTTTTTGTGCCTCCAAAAAATTAGTATAGGACAATGCGCCAAATAAATTTTGACTTTTTTAGATTAGGCAATTTTTTATTTTGATTATAAACAAATTAGCAAACTTTTTATTTGTGCAGTATAGGGAAATGTTCCAAAAACACGTCCAAGTGAATCAACCAAAGAAAAATTACCCGGAAACATGGCTAGGTAGGATGACACACGCGCACCAGCTACCTGATTCGCCCCCAGGAGGTATGCCAGCCGTGGCTCTACCTTTTATTGCCCATTGAATTGAGTACACCTTACCAAACCATCTAATATATGAAACTACAACTTTTACGTAAATGGCTCATGATGATTGGGTTATTTATCACGACCCTGGGAGTGGGCCAGGATCTGGCATTGATCCGTCAATCCACGAACCTAGGCCACGAGTATAGCCCTACTGCCCCCAAAGACATTGACGTAAAAGGGAAAGTTACCGATGAGAACAACGATGCCCTGCCCGGTGTCAATATCCTGATTCGGGGTACCAACCAGGGGGTCGTCACCAACCAGGAAGGTGCTTTTTCGATCAGCGTTCCGGATCAGAATGCCATCCTGGTGTTTTCTTTTATTGGATACATCACCAAAGAAGTACCCGTGAGCGGAAAAAGCCAGCTCAACGTGCAGCTCGTCCCTTCGGTCAACAACCTCAGCGAGGTGATGGTCGTGGGCTACGGTACGCAGCGCAAAGGCGACATCACGGGGGCCATCAGCTCTCTGACGGCTAAGAACATCAAGGATATTCAGGTAACTAACTTCGAAAACGCCATTCAGGGGCAGATTGCCGGTGTACAGGTACAGGAGCCAAGCGGCGAGCCGGGTGCCGCCACCACCATCCGCGTGCGCGGACTGGGCTCCGTGTCGGCCGGAAACGAGCCTTTGTACGTCATTGACGGATTTCCCGTTACCAAAAACACGGACCAGGGCATTCAGGGAGACATTACTCGCCGCACCACGGCTTTTGCCCTGCCGGCCTCCAACCCGCTGGGTACCATCAATCCCAACGACATCGAGTCCATCGAAGTGCTGAAAGATGCCTCCGCTGCCGCGATCTACGGGTCAAGGGGCTCCAACGGGGTGATTCTGATTACAACCAAAAAAGGAAAGCTCAACTCCAAGCCGGTCGTAGGTTTCGACGCCTACTTTGGGGTGCAGTCGGTGGCTAAGAAAGTAGAACTCATGAACGCTGAGCAATTGACGGCCTACGTGAAAGACTCCAAGAACAATGCCTACCTGCAGGACGTAAAGGGAGCCAATATCAACGACGACAACGCCACCCGCTACACCAAAACCACCAACGGTAGCTACTTTATTCCCGACGACTTTTCCAACCCTACCGGCACCGATACCGACTGGCAGGATCTTATTTTCAATACCGCTCCCATCCAAAGCTACAATGCGTCGGTATCGGGCGGCAACGAGCAGGTGCGGTACTACTTTTCAGGGGGATATTTTAACCAGAAGGGCATCATCGAACGCAGCGGTTTTGAGCGGTATAGCTTTCGGGTCAATGTGGAAGCCAACCCAATCAAGAAGTTGAAAATCGGACTTGGCCTCAGTCCTTCCTTTATCAACGCCGACCGCTCACCCGCCGGTGCGCCTTACTTCGCCGATCCTCCGGGCATCGTCTACTCCGCGCTTGTCACGTCTCCCACGGTAAGTCCCTACTTGCCCGACGGCAGCATCAATCAGACCGACAATCAGTCGCACCTGTTGACCGAAACCGGCCGGGGGGCCAACATGACCGCCGCTAGCAACCCGCTGGCAATTCTCAAGTACGTAACCGACGACCTGAAGCAGTTCCGGACGTTTGGCAATGTGTACGCCGAGTACGAGATCCTGGACGGGCTCAAATACAAGCTGTATACCGGCATCGACGTCAATACCTACAACCGCTCCTTCTACATGGCGCGGGCCTTTCTGAACCGGGCCGCTACCGTGGGCGACCCGTACGCGCAGTCGAACGCCTCCCTCAACTACAACTGGGTGGCCGAAAACACGCTTTCGTACGACAAATCGTTTGGCAAAGACCACCGTATTTCGGCCGTGGCCGGGTACAGCGCGCAGAAAGACCGCCTGGATGCCAATCAGGTATACGCCCAAAACCACCCCGACGACTTGTCGCCCACCATCAGTGGCGGTCAGGTAACGAGCGGCGGCGACAACCGGCAGGAGTGGTCGCTGGTATCGGCCCTGGCGCGGGTCAACTACTCCTTCCGCGACAAGTACCTGCTGACGGGTACCATCCGTTCCGACCGGTCGTCGCGCTTCGGCGCTGGTAACAAAACCGGTACCTTCCCCTCCTTCTCGGCGGGTTGGCGGCTCTCGGAGGAGTCGTTCATGAAAGGGGTAACGGCCATCAGCGATCTCAAACTACGGGGGAGCTGGGGCAAAACCGGCAACTTCCTCATTCCAAACTACGCCGCTATCGGGCTGCTGAGTCCTTACAACTACATTCTGAACAATGTGCTGGTGAATGGGATAGCGCCCTCCACGATCAGCAACGAGAACTTGACCTGGGAAAAAACCACGCAGGTCGATTTCGGTCTGGACTTCGGTTTGTTCCGCGAGCGAATCTTCATTTCGGCCGACTGGTACAAAAAGATTACCTCTGACCTGCTGCTCAACGTGCAGGTACCCGCCTCGGTGGGATTTTCCACGGCGCTGCAAAACATCGGGGAGGTGGAAAACAAAGGGATTGAGCTGACCATCAGCAGCCGCAACCTGGTAGGGGCATTTGGCTGGACCACCGACCTGAATTTTTCTTCTAACCAAAACGAAGTACTGAGGCTAGGGCCCACCGGCGATCCAATCCTGAGCTCGGGTGGCGCGGGTATCCGGCACATCACCCGCATCGGCGACCCCATCGGTAGCTACTATGGCTACGTCGTAGAGGGCATTTACCAGACCCAGGAGGAAATCAACGCCGCTCCGGCCGATGCCCTGGCCCCCGCGGCCCGGCCCGGCGACTTCCGGTTCAAGGATGTGAACGGTGATGGACGGATCAATGCCGACGACCGTACCGTTACGGGCAACTACCAGCCCGATTTTATCTGGGGTATTACCAATCGGTTTAGCTACAAAGGAATCGACCTGAGCATTTTCTTCCAGGGCGTACAGGGCTCGGAGATCCTGAACCTGACTCGGAGGCACCTGGGCAACGGCGAAGCCGCCACCAACTCCTACGCCGACTGGACCGAGCGGTGGATTTCCGTCGATAACCCCGGCAATGGCAAGATTCCCCGCGCCGACCGCCTCTCTGACTTACACAGCGGCAACAACCGGCCCTCGTCGTATCAGGTAGAGGATGGCTCTTACTTCCGACTCCGGAGTGTTTCGATAGGCTATACGTTCCCCAAGGCCCTATTGGGAAGCCGCTTCCAGTCGCTCCGGGCCTACGCCTCGGGTACCAACCTGTTCACCAGCACCAAATACATTGGCTATAACCCCGAAGTGAACAATCAGGCGGGGCTCACCGGCGTGCAGGGCGAAGACTACGGCGCGTATCCGCTTTCCCGTAACTTTACGTTTGGGCTTAATGCGTCCTTCTGATTTGATTTTTGAACTGCCAAAGCTAATTCATTAAATTCCCAAAAAATGAAACTAAGAACATCATACATCCTACCCTTGTTGGCCGGCGTTTTGCTGTCGTGCAGTGAGGACTTTACTAACCTGAATCCGGTATCGCAACGCAACGTCGGTGGTTTTTATCAGACCGCTAACGACATGAACACCGCCATCAACGCCGCTTACAAGGCCCTGCAACTGAACGGTACCTACAACCAGAGTTTCTGGATCATGCAGGAAATGCGTACCGACAATACCGATCAGGGGCCCGATGGCACCGGCCTGGGTGCCGAACTAACCGTGATTGATAATTTCTCCGAAATCGCCACCAGCGAAATCATCACCGCCGCCTACACCGATTCGTACCTGGGCATTGCCCGTAGCAATATTGTACTTGATCGGATCGATGCCATCGCCATGGACGCGGCCATAAAAGACCGGATCAAGGGGGAGGCGCTGTTTATCCGCTCTTTGCTCTATTACAACCTGGCCGTATCCTTCGGCAACATTCCCATGCCCCTCAATGAGGCTAAGTCGGCCGATGAGGGCCGGGCTTTGCCCCAGGTACCGGCTGCGGAAATCTACAAGCAGCTGATTGCCGACCTGCAAAAGGCCGAAGCAGCCCTGCCCATTAAGTACGCCAGCGCGGCCGACCTCGGACGAGCCACCAAAGGAGCCGCCGCCGCTTTGCTCGGTAAGGTATACCTCACCGCCGGCGACAAAGCCGGGGCCGCTACCGCTCTGAAAAGGGTCATAGATACCTACGGGTACTCCCTGGTACCTGATTATGCGAATCTGTGGGGCCTGGCCAACAAAAACAACCGGGAGTCCATCTTTGAAGTTCAGTACAAAGGCGGAGGGACCGGTACCGGAAACGGCTTTACCAATGCGTTTTCTCCTTTGCTTCGCCAGACCACCGGTGCCTACAAAAACCGCCCGACCCAGGACATGGTGAACGCCTACGAGCGCGGCGACGACCGCTTCCTGAAATCCATGGATACCAGCTACGTCAATACGCAGGGTATTCTGTTGACGAACTCGAAGAATGACGTACGGTTTATCACCAAGTTTGGCAAAGAAAACTCATTCAACGAAAATGACGCTTCCTACAATTTTGTGGTGTTGCGCTACGCCGATGTCCTGTTGATGATGGCCGAAGCCGTCGGTGAATCCGATGCCGCCTATGGGTACATCAATCAGGTGCGGGCCCGCGCCAAACTCGCCCCCATCAGCGCGGCCACACCCGGTACCTTTGCCGATAAGCTGCTGCGCGAGCGCCGCGTGGAGTTGGCCTTCGAAAACCACCGGTGGGCGGATTTACTCCGCTTCGGGAAAGCTACCGAAAAATTGCAGGCGCAGGGGAAAAAGCCCCGGTTGCTGTATCTGATTCCGCAGCGGGAGCTGGACATCAATTCATCCTACCAACAAAACTAGGCATCATCAAAAGCCAGTACCCTCAAACCCTTTTCTATTTTCATGGCTGGTTCACAAGTACCCCCCTCTCGATTGCAGTCGCTTGATACCCTGCGCGGGTTTGATATGTTCTGGATCACCGGGGGAGAAAACCTCGTCCACGCCCTCGCGGCGGCGACGGGCTGGGTATGGCTCGAAGGAATGGCCGCCCAACTGAGCCATCCCGAGTGGCACGGATTCCGGGCCTATGATCTCATTTTTCCCCTCTTCATCTTCATGGCCGGAGTATCTACTCCGTTTTCCATGGATAGCCGCCTCGCCAAAGGTGCCTCCCGGTCGCGACTCGCCCAAAAGACCATTCAGCGCGGGGTGGTATTGGTTCTACTGGGCATCCTGTACAACAATGGTTTTTTCCACACTGCATGGGAGCACATGCGCTACCCCAGCGTACTGGGGCGCATTGGTCTGGCGGGTATGTTTGCGCAGCTACTGTACCTGTATTTCCCCCGGAAGGTACTCTACCTGTGGTTGCTGGCGATTCTGGGTGGATACTGGGCCTTTCTGACGTTTTATCCGGTGCCGGGCTGCGGAGCCGGATTACTAACCATAGAGTGCAACCCGGCCAGCTACTTCGACCGGCTCATTCTGCCGGGTCGCCTGCACAAGGTCATTCATGACCCTGAAGGGTTAATGTCCACGATTCCCGCGGTGGCTACCGGCCTGCTGGGTATCTTCACGGGCAAACTGCTCCGGGTACCGGACAAGGAGGTATCGGCTATCAGTAAGGTCGGTATCATGGTCCTCGCCGGGAGTATCGGCCTGGGTCTTTCCCTGCTCTGGAACCCCTGGTTTCCGATCAACAAAAATCTGTGGACCAGCTCGTTTGTGCTGATGGCCGGGGGATGGAGCCTACTGCTGCTCGCCCTATTCTACTGGGTTATCGACGTCCTCCACTACCGCTCCTGGACCTTTTTCTTCCTGGTCATTGGCATGAACTCCATCGTCATTTACATGGCACAGAAGTTCATTGATTTTTCCTACACCGCCGAGGCATTGTTTGGCGGTCCCCTGAGCTTCTTTTCGGAAGAGGTACAAAAGGTGGGAGGAATAGTAGCCTTTATCCTGATCCAATGGGTATTTATGTGGATATTACATCGAAACAAACTCTACCTAAAAGTATAATCCGGCCTGTCGGATGTTTCATTATAGTAAAACGTACTTTTTTTCTACTTCCGACACCCTTGCTCCCGGCCTGCCGGGCTAGCCCCCAGGGTGTCGGATCTTTATACAAATCATGCAAGAGAAAATTACAAACAAGAAGGGCGTTTCGCGCCGTGACTTTATCCGGGGTACCGCGGCTACGCTGGCGGCATTTACCATTGTTCCTCGCCACGTACTCGGGAAAGGCTTCCTGGCCCCCAGTGATCAGCTGACCAAAGGCATCATCGGCGTGGGTGGTATGGGACAAGGCCATATTGCCTACGGCGGCACGCGCGTGGTGGCCATTTGTGATGTAGACAAAGGTCATTTGCAAAGTACCCTGGCCAAGCTGGAAAAAGGCACCAAGGCCCTGGCCGACTACCGGGAGTTGATTCAGCTCCCCGAAGTGGATATAGTGCACATTGCTACTCCCCCCCACTGGCATGGCATTATGGCCGCCGACGCGGCCCGCGCCGGCAAGGATATCTGGTGCGAAAAACCCATGACCCGAACCATCGGCGAAGGAAAGCGCGTGGTGGAAGCCGTACAGCAGCACGGCCGGATCTTTCGTCTAAATACCTGGTTCCGGTTTGAATCGAATTTTTACGGGATGAACACGACCGTAAAGCCCATCAAAAAACTCGTAGATAGCGGCATGCTGGGCTGGCCCCTCACCGTGACGGTAGGGAAACATACCGGTTTCGATTGGAAGTTTTACTGGGTCGGCAAAACCGACCTGAGCCCCGAGCCGGTACCCGCCGAGCTGGACTACGACCAATGGCTCGGCCCCGCGCCTTACAAACCCTACAACCGCCACCGCACCCACGGTACCTTCCGGGGCTACTGGGATTACGACGGCGGCGGACTAGGCGATATGGGACAGCACTACATAGACCCCATTCAGTACTTCCTGGGTAAAGACCACACAAGTCCGGTGAGCGTAGAGATCGACGCCCCGCAGCAGCACCCCGACGCGGTAGGTACCTGGCGCCGTATCGAGTTTACGTACGAAGACGGCTGCAAGATTATTCTGGACGGCGAAGGAACAGACGTAAAAGCGCCCTACATCGCGGGTCCAAACGGAAATGTGTACAACGGCTTTAAATGCGATATTCCTGATTTTGAGAAAAAACTAGCTGCTTTCCCCGACCCTGAGCCACAAATGACCGATTTTGTTGCGTCGGTACAGAAGCGGGAAAAGTTTGCTTTGAATGAGGAAAACGGACACCGCTCGTGTACCATCGTAAACATGGGACTGGCCGCCTTGAAGCTGGGCAGATCTTTGAAATATGATCCGGTCAAGCAGCTCTTTATCGACGATGAAGGTGCCAATCGCCTCATCGATCAGCCCATGCGTGCTCCCTTTAATGTCTAAGTAAAGTATGCCTTCTGGGCCCACCTTTATTTTTCTGTTGTACCAAGCGATTATTGAAAACAACTCTGAAAGTGAAAAAATACCTATACAGTACCCTACTTTTCTGCCTGTTCCTGACCTCGGGAATGGCGCAGCAATTAAACAGCAACCGGACTACCGCCACCCGGATCGCGGACCTGCTGGCGCAGATGCCCGCCAAAGATGCCAAAGCCTACGCCAGAAACGCCGAGGAAACGGCTGCTTTGGGTAAAGAGGGCATAGCAACGCTCATTTCCCGCCTGTACCCCACGGGGCACGGCGACAACTCGGCCATTGAGTATGCCGTGGGAGGTTTTACCCATTACGTCACCCAACCAGGCAAGGAAGAATGGCGGCAACTAGCGGTGGATGCCTACACCGAGGCCCTGCCCAAACTGACCGACAAAACAAATCAGGCCTTTATCCTTTTCCAGTTGCAGCAGGTGGCCAAAGACAAAGCCGTGCCTACCCTGGCTACTTTTTTGGATAGTAAGGAGTTAGCCGGACCCGCCGCTCGGGCGCTGGCCAAAGTCGGTACGTCTGCCGCCGGGCAAGCCCTTATGACAGCCATCGAAAAGCCGTGGGGAGATAACCACCTGTCGTTTATCGAAGCTCTGGGCGATATGAAGTACCAGGCAGCCGCGCCGGTGATTGAGCGCTACGCTACCAGCAATGAGCAAACGACCCGTAAGGTAGCCCACTACGCGCTGGCGCAGATTGCGGCTCCTTCCTCGGAAGCTATTCTGTTCAACGCCGCGCAAAAGGCCGGCCTGATCTACGACGAAAGCGATGCCACCGCTTACTACCTGCGGTACCTTACCCGTCTGCTCGAAAACGGAGAAACCAAAACGGTAGTAAAGGCTGCCCAGACATTAATGTCCAAAGCTGGTGCTTCGCATCAGGTAGCTACCCGCACTGCAGCCCTTAAACTATTGACCGACGCGCAGGGCTCTGCGTTGCGCGTGGCTACGCTGGTCAACGCGGCTGGAAGTACCGACGCCGAGTACCGGGCCGCTGCCCTGAAGTACCTGCAACCCCTTGCTGGTACTGCTACCACGGCGCTGCTGCTGAAATCACTGGCCAAAGGCTCGCCCGAGGTAAAGGCTGACATCATTGCCTACTTCGGTCGGATTAACGCGAAAGAAGCCCTGCCCTCCGTTTTACAACTACTTTCCAGCAAGGACAAAGCCGTGCAGCTCGCCGCCATTTCAACCGCCGGCAAGGTGGGAGGCGAAGCCGTATTTGCCAAGCTTGTACCTCTTATTGAAGTCGACCGATGCCGCTACGATCAGTACCGCAAAAACTGCGGTATTGACTATGAAAGGAAAAAGCGTGGTGGATCAGGTGGCGTTGGCTATTCCGTCGCTCTCTTCCGCCGGGAAGGTAGCCATGGTAGAAGTACTGGCCGCCCGCCGGGCCGATACCAAAATGGGAACCATTACCAGCCTGTTGAAAAGTACCGACGCCGACGTAAAGGCCGCGGCCTATACCGCTTTGAAAAGCGTAGCGACTACCCAGGATATTCCGCAGCTATTTACCCTGCTCAATGCGGCAGCTACGCCCGCCGAAACCGAATCGGTGCAGGAGGCCATCAAGGCTACCATCAAAGGAAAGGGTACCGTGGCCCAGCAAACCGATTTTTTGCTGAGCGAAATGGCTTCTTCCGGTAAGAAAGCTTCCTACCTGCCCATTCTGGCGAGCGTGGGTGGTAAACGCGCACTGGATGCCGTAGTAGCGGCCTTCAACGGTGGCGAGGCTACTTCACAGCAGGCGGCTCTTGCCTCCCTGGCCAACTGGTCGGATCAGGATGCGGCGAAGGAGCTATATAAAATCGGCACCACCACGACCAACGCCGACTACCTCGACGCGGCCGTGCAAGGCTACGTAAAGAGTATCAGCAAGTCGTCGGCTACCCCGGTGCAGAAAGTATTGCAGCTGCGCAAAGCACTCGACATTGCCAGGACCGCCGATCAAAAAACGGCCATCCTCAAAGAGCTGCAACGAAACAAAACGTTTGAATCGCTGCTCGTAGCGGGTCGCTACCTGGACGACCGTCCGGTGCAGCAGGCCGCCGCGCAGGCGGTGATGGGGATCGCGCTGGCCAACCCGGAATTTACGGGTAGCGTGGTAACGGACCTCCTGACCAAAACCATGAACGTGCTGGCCGGGCAGGACAGCGAGTACCAGAAAGAGGCCATCAAAAAGCACCTATCGGAGCTACCCAAGGGCGATGGATTCGTAGCGATATTCAACGGCAAAGACCTGACGGGCTGGAAAGGATTGGTAGAAAACCCCATCAAGCGGGCGGCGATGCACCCCGATACCCTGGCGGCCAAGCAGGCCAAGGCCGATGAGCGCATGCAGACTGGTTGGGTGGTTAAAAACGGCGAACTGGTATTTACCGGCCACGGCGACAACCTCGCTACGGTGAAGAAATACGGTGATTTTGAAATGTACGTGGACTGGAAGATCGAACCCGAAGGCGACGCCGGTATTTACCTGCGCGGTACGCCACAGGTACAGATCTGGGATACGTCCCGCGTGAGCGTAGGAGCGCAGGTAGGTTCGGGTGGTTTGTACAACAATCAGAAGCATCCGTCCAAGCCGACGCAGGTAGCCGACAACGCCATTGGCGAATGGAATTCGTTCTACATCAAAATGATCGGCGACCGCGTGACGGTGGATCTGAACGGCGTGCGGGTGGTAGACAACGTAATCCTGGAAAACTACTGGGACCGGAAACTACCGATATTCCCGACGGAGCAGCTGGAACTGCAAGCCCACGGCACGCAGGTATTCTACCGCGATATCTACGTCAAGGAAATACCCCGTCCGGAGCCTTTCACGCTGAGCGAAGAGGAAAAGAAGGAAGGCTTTAAGGTACTGTTTGATGGTACCAACATGCACGAGTGGACCGGCAATACGCAGGACTACGTCATCGAAAACGGGGCCATCGTGACCTACCCCACCGGGCGTGGTAACGGCAACCTGTATACCAAAGATCAGTACGCCGACTTTAACTTCCGCTTCGAGTTTCAGCTGACGCCCGGTGCCAACAATGGCCTGGGTATTCGCGCCCCGCTCACGGGCGATGCCGCCTACGTAGGTCTGGCCGAATTGCAGATTCTGGACGATACGGCTCCCATCTACGCCAAGCTGCAACCCTACCAGTACCACGGCTCGGTGTACGGGGTAATCCCCGCCAAGCGTGGGCACCTCAAACCGGTAGGGGAATGGAACTACGAGGAGGTAATCCTGCAAGGCAACAAAATCAAGGTAATCCTGAACGGTACGACCATCGTGGATGGCGACATCGCCGAAGCCACCAAAAACGGTACCGCCGACCACAAGGAGCATCCGGGCTTAGCCAATCCTACCGGCCACATCGGCTTCCTGGGCCACGGCACGGTAGTGAAGTTCCGGAATATTCGGGTGAAGGATCTGGCGGTGAAGGAAGAAGCTCCTGCGCCCGTTGAAGCTACGTCAGGTAAGAAGAAGAAAAAGAAGTAGCGTTTTAGCTGTTAGGTAGTTAGTATTAGCCGGGATAGGGGTTGTTTAAATTCAACTTCTGATCCCGGTTTTTTTATAAAAAGCAATTCATTTAATTGTGCGTAATGTTCTTCGAACTATGCGTACAACTGGGGACGACTATCCAGTAGCCCTCCTAATCCATGGATTATAGACTTCCCAACACTGAACATTTGATGAGGAGGTTGGGTACGGTAGTGCAGACCACGGTTATGCCGGAGGCATTAGATACTCATGCAGGTAATCGCACGGTCGCCCGCTGGCGTTGCAAACGCGAGGTGATGCGCCGGCTGTGCGGCCAACCGTACCGATTACAAATTGGGCGCGGCCCGCAAGGGTTAGCGGGGGTAGGTTGGGCTGCCAAACTTCCTTTGGAACGGGCTTCCTGTCGCCCGATAAGCCGCCCACGCGGAGCGCACTAATGGACAGTATCTCTGCGCTTTATTTCCTCTTGAATGCCCTTCAGGTTTTTTGAGTAGCTGGAACCAATGAAAGGAACCAAAACCAGCAAACCAATAGTAAGGAAAGTACTTCCTTGATGGGTAGCCGACCAAACAGCAATGCCAACCAATATACCCATCAACACCGCAAATGGAATTTGTCGTGATTTTACCTTTTTCTCTTCTGCCACTAATTCCTCCAGTGCCATTTTAGAGTAGTCCTTGTTTGGAAACATAATACTGTCAACGTTTTTACGACGATGGGCGAAGCTAACAAAAACACATTCCAAATCAAAACGTTGCCTGTCGGGACGTTCGGCCTGTCGCCAGGACGCGGCCCCTCAAACCTAGAGGCTCACTTTCGGGGCGGTTGACCTGTTAGCTGGAAGATGGAGATAGAAGCACATTTTGGTCCAACACCCAACGCCATTGAGAGTTGATGGCAAGCGAGTTGACTTTATCAATACGAGCAACCTGCACCTTTGAACCCCCACATTTTGTTGGGCCGAATGTCTGCCTTCGGGACGTGCTGCCCGTCGCCCGACGATCCACCCCAATCAAGCAACATAAATGATTAGCCTAACTCCAATGAAGCAACCGGAAAGATGTCTTCTTGTAAAGTTACAGTCGAATCAAACCATTGGCACTTAACCTGTTCTTTATCTTCCACGTTCCTGCCAAATATAGCCCCAAGTTCGAGCTTTGTTCCGTATGCCGTAACCGTCATTTGAGGGCCTCCTGATTTGAGTTTAACTACGCTGCCAATTGAGATTTGATCCATCTTGTTGTATATCATTTTTTTATGGGGCGAGAAGCCTAAAACTTATTTGTCGAGTCCACAGTGAAAGGCGGTCCATTTTCCATAGTTCCCGCAATCTTGATGAGTACATTCCCTGCCCCTCACACCTTTCTATCATTGTAACATAAAGCAAAAGCCGTTCACTTCGATTCGCTAAGTAGTGATTGGTTATTAGCGGCCGCCGCTGCGGTTCCTAGTTTATTATATTTTCCTGATTATCAGTTTATTATATTAAATTTTTGAGAATATCTACTACAAACTATTTTTGCGCTAGTGTTTATTGGTCAATGAATAAATGTGTAAAGATTTCGTTCATTTGTGATCATTTATCTGACCCGGCGGGGCAACCTGTTTGTAGAAACAGTGCACAGTTTAAGCGGTAAGCCCCAGGGGAGCGTCCTGTTCATGGGCATGAATAGGCTTCCTGGATTAATTCACCCATCAATAATAGAAATTTAATTGCTATTAGCTAACGGCTACTCATTTCTTTCAACCCTATTTTTAGTATGAATCTGAAACGTACATTCGTCTTAGCCCTTGGCTTATCTGCCATGGCACTTATTGTAGTTCCAAACGCAGCGGCCCAGGCCCAGCAGCGGCAGCCTACGCCCAACGATACTTTGCAGTCACCCAGGGTAGCCGCCGACAGGAAGGCTACCATCAGCATCTACGCTCCCAAAGCCAGCGAGGTTACCGTATCCGGCGACTTCTCGCCGGGCAAGCCGCTTTCCCTCACCAAAGGCGAAAGCGGTGTATGGTCGGTGACTACCGGCCCCCTCCGCCCCGACTACTACACCTACACGCTGATGGTGGACGGGGTACGGACTGTGGACCCCAAAAACCCGGTCATCAAGCAGGGAATCGGTAGTCTGGAAAACGTAATGATCGTACCGGGCAACGAGAATGCATTTCAGGAAAATGCCGAAGTGCCCCACGGCGAGCTACGGCAGGTATGGTACAAGTCTGGTACCTTGAGCATGCTGCGCCGCATGCACATATACACCCCACCGGGCTACGAGAAAAGCACGACCAAGTACCCGGTGTTCTACCTGCTGCACGGCGGGGGCGACGACGACTCGGGCTGGAACTCCATTGGCCGGGCCGGTTTTATCCTGGATAACCTGATCGCTGCCGGCAAGGCTAAGCCGATGATCATGGTGATGCCCAACGGCAGTATGCCCGCTTCGGCCTTCCCGGCGGGTACTGCTCAGAACGACCGCATGAATAAGATGGCGGATCTATTCTCGGCCGAACTGACCAAAGAAGTAATGCCTTACGTCGAGAAAACGTATCGTGTACTACCCGGTCGCGAAAACCGTGCCGTAGCCGGACTCTCTATGGGCGGTCTGCAAACGCTGGACGTGGCGCTTTCCAACCCCGACCTGTTCAACTACGTCGGTGTGTGGAGCTCGGGCTTCTTTGGCCCTACCATTGACGCCGCCGAAACCAAGTACGCCAAAGCGCTGAAAGACCCCAACTTCAACAAAAACAAGAAGCTCTTCCTGCTGCAGATCGGAAAGGACGACTTCCTGATGGATGCCAGCAACAAAACCAAAGCCCTGCTGGACAAGAATCAGATCAGGTACCAGTACAAGGAAACCGAAGGCGGCCATACCTGGATCAACTGGCGGCAGTACCTCAACGAATACGCTCAGGTACTGTTCAAATAACAACCAGTTTACAAATATAGGTTGGGGAAGGTGTACAAAGCGGCCGTGTTGTACTGGTAAGTAAAAGTGGGGATGGGCCATTGCAACGGGGCCGGCCCACCGGTGGCCTTTTATGGCAAGGTCGGAGTCGTCCTGTGGAAGACTCCGACCAACTGGGGTATGGATGATTCCGTCCCAGTGTGGGGCACCTCAACGGTTCGAGAATGGGACTACGGGAGATAATCCTGCAAGGCAACAAAATCAAGGTAATCCTGAATGGTACGACCATCGTGGACGGCGACATCGCCGAAGCCACCAAAAACGGTACCGCCGACCACAAGAGCATCCTGGCTTAACGAATGCTACCGGCCACATCGGTTTCCTGGGCCACGGCACGGTGGTGAAGTTCCGGAATATCCGGGTGAAGGATCTGGCGGTGAAGGAAGAAGCTCCTGCGCCTGCCGCCGCAACACCCAGTAAGAAAAAGAAGAAAATGAAGTAGGGATTTAGCTGTTAGGCAGTTAGCAATTAGCCGGGATAGGGGTTGTTTGTATTCAACCTCTATCCCGGTTTTTTGTAAAAAAGCAATTTGCTTATAGTGCGTGGTGCTTCATTGGGTAGACGCCTGGGGCGTGAGGGGAGTGGCGTCAGCCATCGTCGCGTTATAAACGCTAGATGATTCAACGCCCAATTACAAATTGGGGTTAGCGGGTTAATTTTTTTTTACTTCCAACTGCCACTTTACATAAAACTTTCCCTTATATTTATGGAGGACATAAAGTCCTTCAGAGTGTTGGCTCACTACCGTTTGGGCGTGATGCAAAAAATACACTCTCATTGTTGAACTGACCACGCTGCTCTTTAGTGAAGTCCGCTAAACATGGTCGTAATGCAAAAAATATGATAACTTCAACCATTCCCGATTGGGATGCCTATGGCTCCCTAGAGATGCTCTATATCCAGAGCTCCTGCCTATTTACTATTGAAGCCAGTGATTTAGCAATGGGAGTTAGCCTTGTTGGCTATTCTCGAAAAGCCAAAGGCGCACAACTAGCCAAGGACTTGCTTCGTGATGGTAAACGAAAAGCGAAACAATTAAATAATCTAGTAAGGTTTGAAGGAGACTTACCTGACGGTGATTTCTTCAATTCCTCACAATTTGCCTACACAGATAGCAAGCAGTGTCATACTGGTGAATCTGTGCAAAAAAGCCTTTCAGATTTCTTCAAGAAGCTTTCAAAGCAACAAAGGAATGTCTTGGTATTAGCCATAGCTGGTGTTAAAAGTACTGATCCCAGTATCAAATCTACACTAGGTATCGGCTCAAGGCAGTACCGGAGTATTCTTTCACAAATACGGGCATCTATTTGCAGCTGTGAAAGCACTCGTAACGTATTTTATGTAGCCCTGAATATCATTGGCTTTACCGTACTGGAGCTAATTGACCTTATAGAAATACAATAGCGATGGACAAGTTCTCATTTGAGGACTTTGTCAAGCTAAGGGCAAAGCCTCTCCCATATAATAACGCTTTTCTTGCGTTGATACCTGAGGGTATTAGTGGTGTCTACATATTATTTGATCGTGTCCCAACCACATGCGATGCTGTGATTTATATAGGTCGAAGTGATTTTAATTTAAAAAGAAGGCTCAGCAATCATAATCACAGAGGTGAAGCATCACATTTTTGCTACTTCCCTTGCAAAGGTCCTATGCATGCTTATGTACTTGAAAAACGACTATATCGTAAGTTCTTACCAAAGTTAAACAAAATCTTTCCTGCCTACCCGGCACAAGATCTAGATAAAATTTATAATGAGTTGTATCCAATCATAAAAATATGGAAACAGTAATAAATACAAACAAGGCTCAGCTAATTAAAGCTGAAACGGCTCTAAATAGCTTTCGGGACAGCGGATTCACTTTTGAAGACACAATAGGAGAGTATTGTGATAATTCTATTCAGGCAGCTGCTAGCGAATTTAGAGTTAATTGGATAGTTGAGCAGGAGGGAAAAAAGCTACTCAACGAAAAGCAACATCAATTGGTATTTCAGATAATGGAAATGGTATAGTTCCTCAGCTTTTACCTCATTGTCTTACAATAGGATTCGGTACTAGGCTCAATGATAGAAGTGGGATTGGTAAGTATGGAGTTGGCTTCAAACTAGCCACCTTAAATCAAGCCAAAAGACTGACTGCTTATTCAAAACCTAGATATTTACAAGCCGAGCAGTATATTAACGAAGATGGAAAAGAAACCTGGATACATGCAGAACCTAATACCGAAGGCAAAATTTATAAGACATATTTTGATTTAGATGAGATTATCAGCGGCGAACAGCAAGAGTATACGGTAGAAGAGTGTGATAGCTTTCCTGGGGAATATTCAGACTTAATGAAAGACTCTAATGGAAGGCAATATTCCAATGGAACATTGTTTATAATTGAAAAACTAGATAGGTTCAATGAACGGAAATCCTACGCCGAAAATATTGACCAGAAGTTCTCAGACCTATCGAAGTTTCTTGCTCGCGCTTTTAGAGAGTATATAGATAGCGGGTTGAAATTATTTATAGGTGATAACCAAAGTTCTCCGCTACTCCCGTATGATCCCGCTTTTCAAATTCCAAATAACCACAAAGAAAAGATCATCGATAATAAGAGTAAAGAGGAAAAAGAGGAGCTCAACTCTATATATAAAAAGCTTAATGTAGATACTTCTTTTAAAGGAACAGAAATTGAAATCGGTGAATTTACAATTGATGGTCATAAAGTGTTTTGGAGTGTTTATTTGGCTCCCAAAATTGTAAGATTGAAAGAAGGATTTGGAGGCGAGAATTTATTCCGGAGAGGAGATGGATACCTTCGTAGCTTAAACATTGTTGACAATGAAGGAAAAATAAGTTTTTTAAAGACAAAAAAGAGAGATTAATTATAGTATTGTACCTAAGCTATTTCCTAATGGAATTCAGCCCATTGATCGATACATTGCTATTACGATATCATTTCCTGCATATTTAGACGAATACTTCCAAGTGCGTCATGTTAAAAGAGGGGCTGAGCCTGTTGATAAATTACGGGACAAAATCAGGGAGGTGTTAAAGAAACCAATTAAAGGTGCCAGGGAAGAAATTAGAGAGTTCTGGAAAGTTACTGCTAAGGTTGAGGGGGTTCAACCCAGTGAAGGTGGAGATTTTAGCGGAGGAAGAACTAATACCCAAGACAGTGTTAAGGAAGTCGATAATACCTTACCTAAAGGCCCAGCTGGTTCCACAGTATCACCAGCAGAAGAACACAATGAATTGAAAAAAATAGCAGAAGAGGAAGGAATTATAGATCCGAAAGAGCAGGAAGCCTTTGCAGCAAAAGCTAAACAGTTACCAATTATAGCTGTTGAACGTTCTTGGCCTGGAAAAGGCTTAATCGACATAAGGCATCTAACAAATACAGTTGTAGTATATTTAAATAGCAATCATCCTTTTATCAAAAAGGTATATCTTCCTTTGAAATATGCAGCACAAGATGACAGCTTGCCTTACAGTGTAATTAGTACGCTTAAAAATGCTGCTAATGGTATTGATTTACTACTCTTTGCGTATGCTAAAGCTGAAAACCAAAGCAATGATCCAGACGATCAGTTTGGAATATTGAGAGAAGACTGGGGAAAATTTGCTTCGGTTTATCTCAAAAAGATGGAAGAAGTAGATGTTAGGTAGTAAATTAAAGAAATTTGGAGCCTCACTGTAATCGGTGACGAATTCTAAATCGCGACTCTGCGTCCCGGTTAAGAACGAGAGTACATACAACACCCAATCATAAATTGGGGTTAGCCCAAGAAAAAGAAGCATATTTTTCGGTTGTTAGGTAGCAGCAAACCAGGATAAGGGTTATTTATCTTCCACCCCTATCCTGGCTAATCATACATTTCTGATGACCTAATCCCTAACAACCTAATCCCTAATTACCTACCAGAAGCCGAAGCCTTCGCCGCCGGATTTTTAGAAGGCATCCGGGCCCCTACCTCTGCCCGCCAGTTTTTCAGCATCGCGTGCATTTCCTTCACCTTATCGGGGTACTTCGCGGCCAGGTTGTTCTTTTCGCCGATGTCGGCTTTCAGGTTGTACAGCTCCAATTCCCGGCCTTCCTCAAACCATTCGATCAGCTTCCAGTCGCCATCGCGCACGGCCGAGCCGGGCGATCCGCCCTGATTGCCGTAGTGCGGGTAGTGCCAGTACACCGGTCCGCGATTTACTTTCTTGCCTTTCAGCACGGGTACCAGGCTTTTGCCGTCCAGGTGCTGATTGGGCTGGGTGGGTAGGCCCGCCATTTCCAGCAGCGTGGGGTAGAAGTCCGTACTCGTTACCACCTGATCGCTTACCTTTCCTTTCTTCATCACCTTGGGCCAGTAGATTACCATCGGCTCGCGGATGCCGCCTTCGTACAGCCAGCCCTTGCCGGCCCGCAGGGGCAGGTTGGAGGTAGGGTGCCCCTCGGAGGTAGACAGTCCGCCATTGTCCGACATGAACACCACGATGGTTTCCTGATCCAGGCCGTTTTCTTTCAGAGCGGAAAGTACCTTCCCCACCGCCCGGTCCATGGATTCCACCATGGCGCCGTACACGGGCAAGCACTGCGTGAGCCGTACTTTGCGCTCGCCTTCGGTACCCCACTGATCTTCCAGGGCCATTTTTTTCTTTTTGGCCTCGTACTTGTCGATCAACTCCTGCGGCGCGCCGAGGGGCGTATGCACCGAGTAAAAAGACAGGTAGGCCAGGAAAGGCTCGTTTTTGTTGCTTTTGATAAACGAAATGGTCTCATCGGCCAGTCGGTTGGTCAGGTTTTCGCCGGGAGGGCCATCTTCCAGGCGAGGGTTGGCGTAGGGCGTAAAATAGTGCCCGCCGCGGGGAGACCCCGACGAGTAGCCGCCTTTGTTGATATCAAAACCCTGCTACTCGGGCCAGAACTCTTCGGTTTCGCCCAGGTGCCACTTGCCGGCAAAGAACGTCTTGTAGCCATTGCTTTTGAGGGCCTCGGCCAGGGTAGTTTCGCTCAGGGCCATGTTTTCTTCGTACGACGCCGGGAGTAGCGGGCGGTCTTTGGTCCAGTGCTTTTCGACATTGGTAGGCTGCGGTGCCCCAAACCAATCCGTCGTACTCATGCGGGCGGGGTACTTGCCGGTCATGATGCTGGCCCGGGTGGGTGAGCAGACCGGACAGGCCGCGTAAGCATTGGTGAACTTCATGCCCTTGGCCGTCAGGGCATCCACGTTGGGGGTTTCGTAAAAGGTACTCCCAAACGCTCCGATGTCCGTCCAGCCCAGGTCGTCGACGAGAATGAAGAGGATATTGGGGGATTTGGCCTTGGGCTGCGACTTTCCGGGTACTGGCCAGCTCATCGCAAGCATAAGTAGGCAGGCGGATAAGCTCAGGCCAGCAATCCCGGATTGGTTTAAGGAATTTAGGCATATTCATTCGTTGGGCTTTATTCATGTCAAAGATTCAGGTAGTGCAAAAAGCAAAGAAAGTTGTGGGCTTCCTTTACTGGTTGCTACCGCCCACCGGCTATCAGTACCCTTCGTTCTGTTTCAGGTTGGGATTGGCCTCAATCTCGGCCTGCGGTAAGGGGTACAGCACATGGAACGGCTGAGCATTTTTGCCCCGTGCTTTGGCATTGGAAATAAAGGTACCCATCCGGATCATGTCCTCGCGTCGCTTGCCTTCCGAGAAGAATTCCCAGCCCCGCTCTTTCAGCAGGTGGGTTCGCAAGGCTTCTTTGGTGGTAAAATCAGCCAACACCAACGGCTTTACGCCCGCTCTTGTTCTCACCTGATTGATGAGCGTGATCGATTCCTGGTTTGGCCCCTGTACTTCGTTCAGCGCCTCGGCGCGGCTGAGCAGGATATCCGCGTAGCGAATCACCGGGATGTCGTTGCCGTTGTTCTGCGAAATGGCGTTAGGGTCGGGGGTGTATTTAAAGCTCCTGGCGTTATCCAGCGGCTTACCGGTGGCATCTTCCAGTAGTTTCAGTTTTACACCCTTGGTATCGGTATACTCCGTAATGATCATTCTCAGTCGCCGGTCTGCTGGATCGAAGGTTTTGTAAAAGCTCGTGTACGTCCGGAACTGCGCGCCGTAGTTGATCCAGTTGTTCTGGATGGGGTAGTTGGGCGGAAACGCGTGGGGCATATACACATTGCCGGGGCCCTGCGCCAGGCAGGGGTAAACGTAGATAAATTCGTCGTTGAGTTCATTCTGCACCGCAAACAGGTTTTCGATCTCGGGGAACAGCTTGTACTTGTTCAGGTCCATTACCTCTTTGGCGGCATCAGCGGCTTTCTGCCATTGCTTCGTATTGAGATAAAACTTCGTCAATACCGCCAGGCCCGTTCCCTTGTCGGCTTTGCCGTACAGATCCTGCTTCAAGGGTAGATCTTTGGCGGCGGCGGCGAGTTCGGTCGACACGAAATTTACAAATTCGCTATCGGTAGGCCGGGTCGGTTGCAGGTCGTCCGTGCTGGTGGTAAGTACCAGCGGCACGGGGCCAAAATACCGGTACAAGTGCGCAAACGCTTCCGCCCGGATAAACTGCGCCTCGGCTTTGTACTGGGCCAGTCGGGCTGGGGGAATGGACGTTACGTTATCGATGTTTTCCAGGAGCACATTGGCGTTCCGCACGGCCACGTACATCTGCACCCAAATGGATCGCAGAAAGCCCGATGAAGCATCCCATTGGAAATTCATGAAGGGGAGGGCATCTTTCTCAAACTGCCCCCCGCTTTCCAGGGTCATATCCGTTGGGAATTCCGAAAGCGTAAACTGGTCTTCGCGCATGCCCCCGTTTACCTGCAAACGGCTGTACGCGCCAATGAGTACCTTCTTGATTCCGTCTTCGCTTTGCAGAAAATCTTGCGGGGCGTACTGCGTATATACGTCTTCGGCCAGATAGTCCTCGCATCCCATCGGGATGAGCATGCTGCCAGCCAGGGCTACTACTAAGGAAAGCTTTTGTATGTTTTTCATGATCAGGTCAGGGTTAAAATTAGAAGCCTACATTGACACCAAAACGGATGGTACGGTTGAGGGGGTAGCTGTTGTAGCTGGCCCGCTCGATACCCGTACCGGAGGCATTGGCGTCGGGATCAAAGCCCAGAAACTTCGTGATAGTAAACACATTATCGGCCGCTACGTACAATGAAGCGGAGCGGATTTTTTTATTCACCAAAGGAATGCCGTAAGAAAGAGTAATTACTTTCAGGCGGACAAACGATGCATCAGTTACCGTGAGCGAGTTAACGGCCAAAGCTCCGCCGTAGGAGCTGGGGTTGAGACCCGATGGATATTTGGCATCGGGATTCGCGGGCGTCCAGCGGTCCAGGTAGTGCTCGGCAATCCGGTTGCGGTCGAAGTTGATGGGGTACAGCGACTCCACAATGTTGTTGTCCAGGGCACTGATCCCCTGCACGGCCGTAAAGAGTACATTCAGATCAAAGCCCTTGTAGGAAAAGGTAGTTGTCCAGGCCAAACATCAGTTTTGGAAATGGGCTACCCAGAATCACCCGGTCGTTGGGGTCAATTTTCCCGTCGTTGTTCTGATCGGTGAAGATGGGGTGACCCGGCTTGGCGTTGGGCTGAGCGGACTTGGCAATCTGATCCGCAGATTGGAAAATCCCTTCCACCGCGTAGCCATAAAAGGAACGCATCGGCGACCCTTCGCGTACAATGGAGTAGCTGTTGGTGAAGCCAACTCCCCCCGTGATCACCTGCGATATGAAGTCAGGGAGTTCAACTACCTCGTTTTTGAGCGTTGAGAAAGTAAAATTCGTATTCCATTTGAAGGCATTGATCAGGTTGCGGGTAGTGAGCATCAGGTCCATGCCCTGGTTCCGTACCTGCCCGAAGTTGACCCGGATGTTCTGAAAGCCGGAGGTAGTAGGCAGGGGCTTGTTGAATAGCTGATCGCGGGTCGTTTTGATGTAGTATTCCAGCGAACCACTGATACGCCCTTTGACAATGCCGAAATCCAAACCCAGGTCAAACTCTTCGGTGGTTTCCCAGCGAAGGTCAGGATTCGGAATCCGGGCGGGCTCTACGCCCTGTACCAGGCCGCCGCCCAGCACCGCCCGTCCGCCGGCAATGAAGGTCTGCAGGGTTTCGAAGTTACCAATCGCCTGGTTGCCACTTTGTCCGTAGCTGACCCGGAGTTTCAGGTCGCTGAAGATATTGGACTGCTGGATAAACGGCTCTTCGGACAAGCGCCACCCGAGGGCAAAGGACGGGAACACAGCGAACTTGTTTTTATCCGAAAAGCGGGAGGTACCGTCGGCCCGGATGGAGGCCGTCAGCAGGTACTTGTCTTTCAGGGTATAGTTGACCCTTCCCAGGTAGGAGTTCAGCTTGTTGGTCGAGCGACCGCTGCTGACATTATCGCCGCGGTCGCCGTCGCCACTTTGCAGCAGGTTGGTCAGGCTGGCGTCGGAGAGAAACCCAATCGACGAGGCTCCCACAAACTGGCTGTTGAATTGTTCGAGGGTAGCTCCTCCCAACACCGAAAGCTGGTGAATGTCATTGAAGGTACGGTTGTAGGTAGTAAAAAGCTCCGATATCCAGTGGGTGTCTTCGCCCGAGTTTACATCTCCGTTTCCGCCCGAAGCCAGGCCCCGCTGCGTGATGGTACTGATGTAGCGGTCGCTGCGGTCGTTGGCGATATCGCCCCCGAGGCGTAGGGTAGTAGTCCAGCCTTTCAGGATAGTGTAGTCTGCGGCCAGGGTACCAAAAGTACGGTTATTGATATAGTTCTGATTCACACCGTTGATCAGCGCCAGTGGGTTTTCCAGCGAAATAACGGGATTGAACTGGTAACGGCCCGACTCGTCTTTTTCGGAAGAAATGGTAGGGTCAAACTGCAAGGCAGTGTTGATAGGCCCCGCGTTCTCGTTGCCGGAGTTGGTCGTCAGAATGTTCTGGTTGGTAGTACGGTTGGTGTTGAGGTTAAGCGTTACTTTGAATTTATCGGTGGGCGTTACCTGGTAGTTCAGCCGGATATTATACTTTGTCAATCCCGACCCTTTCACAACTCCGTCCTGATTCAGGTAGTTGATACCCATGTAGTAGTTAGACTTATCCGAGCCCCCCGAAAAGGATAACTGGTGGTTTTGGGCGATCGCCTTACGAAATATCTGGTTCTGCCAGTCAGTCCCCTCGCCAATAGTAGTGATTTGCTGCTGAGAGAATTTGGGCTGCCCGCCCTGCTCTACCGACAGGTCATTCAGCACGTTCATGTACTGCTGGGTAGTGAGCATATCCATCCGTTTGGCTACGGTTTGTACGCCCACGTAGGCGCTGTAATTGACCTTAGGAGTACCCTGCTTGCCTTTTTTGGTAGTAATCAAAACTACACCATTGGCCGCCCGCGAGCCGTAGATGGCCGCGGCGGAGGCGTCTTTCAAAATCTGAATGGATTCGATGTCATCGGGGCTGATGGAAGTAGCCGTAGCTCCGGGCAATCCGTCGATGACAATCAGCGCTTCGTTGCTACTGTTGATGGACCCAGCTCCGCGAATCCGGATGGCAATGCCGCCACCGGGGGCCGAGCTCGACTGGCTGATCTGCACCCCGGAGGCCTTGCCATTAAGCAGTTGCAAGGCGGAGTTGTTGACGCCCTGGGTAAAGTCCTTCTCTTCCACCGAGGTGACCGAGCCCGTCAGGTCGCTTTTCCGCTGGGTACCGTAGCCTACCACCACCACTTCTTCCAGCGACTTGGTATCCGTAGCAAGGGTAATGTTTATGGAAGACTGATTGCCCACGGCCATCTCCTGCGACAGGTACCCTACAAAGGAGTAAATGAGTGTTACCGGCCCTCCGTTGGGCGATTTCTCGGGTACAGAAAGGCTATACGTACCCTGCTCGTTGGTGACGGTGCCGCGTTGCGTACCTTTCACCACAATGCTCACACCCGGCAACCCTCCACCACTCTCGTCCGTGACTTTCCCGGTTACAGTTCGATCTACCAGCTCCACGCGGATAGGGTTGTCGGCCGCGTCGGGAATCGCTGACGACTGCGAAGGGGCTTTGGGACTCAGCACAATCTGACTACCCACCTGCCGGTACTGAATGTCCAGCGGGGCGAGCAATTTTTCCAGCACTTCCCCCAGGGGCTTATCTTTTACATCCAGTGAGGTGCGTCGCTCCGCCTGCGTGGCTTTGGGGCTATAAATAAAGCTGACCTCAGCGGCCGCCTCAATGCGCGTAAGAATAGCTTTAAGCGATTTGTCCTCCACGCGCAGGCTGACCTTCTTTTCCAGCAGCTCCTGTCCCGATACCTCGGTGGCGTAGGAGACGCTGACAAACAGGGCCGCCAGTACTAGTTGCAAGATGGAGATTCTCATGATTCTGATTAGCAGATCTTTGGGTTCTAGAGGTTTTTCCATAGATTTGATTGGCTGCGCCGCAGCTGTTTTTGTGTTAACACTGAGAAACGTTGGGCAGAAACAACCCGGTCTGATGGCCCACATCAACCCGGGACAACAGGGTCGGTCGTGTTCGTAGCACTACCGGCCTTTTTTTATGCGTCGGGTAGCCAGAACATGCTCTTCCGGCACCGACTGTATACCTAATTACATCTTCCTCCGCTGATGACAATCTGCCCGTCAATCACTTCATAGCTGGCCTGTATCGTCTCGCAAATCATGGTTAGCTTCTCAAAGAGTGGTTCGTTCGTGAGCCGGGCCGTAAGATTACAGTCGTTTATCACTTGTTCGTCAAAAAATATTTTGACCCCGTATACCTCTTCCAGGTCGGTCAGCACCTGCGGAATAGGGGCTTCGTTGTACTCAAAGTTCTGAAACTTCACCGGCTTGTGTACCTGAATCGGGTCCCGGACAATGGTCTTGATCAGGGTATGGTCGGATTTGACGTATACGGCCTGCTGGTTGGGGGTCAGAATCATCTCCTCCGAAAGGGCATTGAAAGGTGTTTTCTTGTTTTTATAGACGGTCACCTTTCCCGTTTTTACGGCCACGTGTACGTCGGTATCTCCGGTATAGGCCCTGATCTGGAAGCTAGTACCCAGTACCTTGGTAACCAGCTCGCCCGTGTGCACCAGAAAGGGCTTCTGTGGATTTCTTACTACGTCAAACTCAGCGCTTCCCGTCAGAAAAACCTCCCGTTTGTTCTGACCAAAATCGTCACTGACCTGGATGGTACTGGCCGTATCAAGTAGTACCCTGCTACCATCCTGCAGCACCAGCCTCTGAAAATTTTTGCTTCGGTTGGTGCGTACGTTCGGCAAGGTACCAGTACCGGCAGGTAGGGTGTGGGCTATTTCGGGAGAGGTACCCTTCGGCGTTGGCGTCAGCTCATTTCTGCCCCAGGCAAACAAACCCAGGGCCAGCACCACCGAAGCGCACAGCCTGAACCAGGTAGTTTGGTACAGCGCCACCTGCTTCCCCGGCCCTACCTCGGACAGAATGGCCGTGATGGCCGCACTCACCTCCTCCCGGTCGGCAGGGATTTCCTCGCATTGGAAGGCCAGGATCAAGGCCCTTGCCTCTTCCAGGGTAGCGAGTTGCCGGGGGTGAGACGCCTGCCAGTCGGACCAGAAGGTATCCTCCGAAGACAACTCTTCCAGCACCCATTTTCGGAAATAAATATCCTGGAAGAAGTCCTCTACCTGGTATGTATCGTAATTTTTCATACTAGTCAGTTCATGAAATCTCTACTACTTTCTGAAAGCGATAGAGAGTTGAGGTGGAGGTTTACGGTAATGAGGCAAAACTCAACACTGCTCCCAGCAAAGCGAGAAACCAGTTTTTACGCAGCATGCGCAGCGCTTCGTAAATCAGGTTTACCACCGAATGGTAGTTGATTTCCATGATCCCGGCGATCTCGTCGTAGTCCAGTTCCTGGTAAAAGCGCAGATAGATCACCTCCCGCTGCCTTTTGGTCAGCTTTTCAATGTTACTCTTCAATCTTTTCAAAGACTCGTGCTGCACCTCCTTCGAAATCAGGTACGACTCGATGGTAAACTGGACTTCCAGGGCGTAGTCGTCCGTTACTTCGTTCGCTTCCCTGAACCATTTGATCTTTTTTGGTTTCCCGGAGTAGTTTCCGGCGGAAGGACAAAAGCAAATAAGGTTTCAGATTCTCAATCGTATCCAGTTTCTCTTTTCGGTTCCAGAGCTCTACAAACAGATCATGAAGGCAGTCTTTGACAAACTCCCGGTCTTTCGAAAGGCGATTGCCGTAGTTCAGCAGCAGTGGGTAGTACTGTTTCAGTAATTGTTCAAAGGCGTAGCTATCCCCCTCCCGAAACGATTGCCAGAGCAAGCACTCCTGCTGTTTTTGGATTTGTAGGGTAGGATCACTGAGAGATGGAGCTACGCTTCTGGACTTTGGCATGCAACAATTTTATAATTACCCATGATAAAACATGACATAAAAAAGATTTCATGAGTAAAGAGACAGGCATGCTGTATTTGTCCTGAAAAAAAGATGATTATTTTTAGCGGCCGTCGGTAAAAAAACGAACGACGATTCTGGATGTCAAACCGGATAAGAAGCCGCTGCTGACATGGTTAGGAATATGCCCCGTGTTGGTCTATTGAAATCGTGAAATTCAACTAAATATGAATCGAGGTCCGCCCCGGAGTTAGATATAGAACGGAATGCGGAATGCTTTCGATCACTCAGCAATCTCCATGGGTCGGGAGTACTCTCCGGGATTTCTGGTAATGATCCTTATATTCCTGACCCAGGCGGTAGGCTTTTCGAGCGCGACATTATCGCCCAGAAAATGGATTTTCAGGGCAATGTACCCTTTCCTGTATTTTTCGCTGATCAGGTTAGTGGCCGCCACTCCGTTCACCCATACTTTCAGATGATTGCCTATGAGTTCAATCCGATAGTGGTCCCACAGTCCCGCTTCTTTGAGGGCATTCTGGGCTTCGGGATTATCTGACAGGGTGGACAGCCACCGCCAGGTATTCCCGTAATCATCAAAAATAGCGCCCGTCCACCGGCGGTTCGCGTTGTGATCCACCTTGACTTGGTACCCGTACAGGCGTACGTGCGCCGTATCGGGAGCCGGAACGGCCCTCACCAATATACCGTACTGAAACTGCTCGTCTCTCCTGCATTCCAACTCCAAAATAAAATCCCGATACTTTTTGTTAGTCCTCAAAAAAGTATGTTCGCGGGTGTTGGCTTTGCGGTGCATCCGGATGGCCCCCTCTTCCACCGTAAAAGTAGCAGCATCCCCTACCTTCGACCAGCCCTTCAAATCTTTACCATTGAAAAGAGGTTTCCACGGTTGGCAAAAGCCCATACCGGAGCACAAGCAGCAGAATACTAAGGAGGATATTTTTTGAGTTTGCTTTCATCGGAAGTAAGTGATATTTGATCGTCCCCTCGTATCGTGCAGGGGTAGGGAAATCGGGCGGGAATATTTCCTTACGTTCCGTGCAATGATCCGTATATTCCTGAAAGCGATCATCAAATCTTCCTGCGCTTTGTCATGTAGCTAAGAAGTGAATCTTGAAGGCTATATAGCCCTTTTTGTAGCGGTTATCCAGCAGGTTCGCCGTTGGTATATCGTTGAGCCATACCTTAATATGATCGCCGATTGCCTCGATTCTCAACCGATTCCATTCACCGCCTGCGTGCTCAGCGTTTCGGGCCTCTTCGTTTTTTTCCAGAGTTTGCAGCCATTCGTGTCCATTCCCGTAGTCAACAAAAATCCCTCCGGTCCACCGTCGGGCCGGCCGGGGATCTACTTTGACCATATAGCCAAAGATGGAGGAGAAGGCAGTATCGGGGGCGTCGATACTCCGAAAGAGAATGCCTGAGTCCAGGTTCAGGTTGCGCCGATAATCCACTTCAACTATAAAGTTCCGGTACTTTCCTTCGCTGCGTACAAAAGCGTGGCGCGAAGTATGGGCGGTCATTTGCAGGCGCAGGCTACTGTCCGCCACCTGTACTTTGGCGGGTTTGCCCACCACTCCCCACCCATCCAGGTTCTTTCCGTTGAACAGCGGTGTCCAATCCTCGGGCTTCTGCGCCTCGCTAGTGCGGGAGAAAAGACAGAGCAGGAAAAGAATATAGATTTTTTGCATCCTAATCGGTCAGTTTTTTAGGTAGGCTTTATTCACTTTTCTGATCATTCCGTCTTTTTTTGTGGTCAGAAACAGTTCCTTTGTCGCCCGATCATAACCAACTCTGAGGTGAACCCTTTTTTGTCCGCTTAGCTCCCGCATGGACGATGCCTTGCCTTCATTTGCCAGATTAATAGCATAAATAGTCGAATCAGACAGGGCGGGATCGATATTCATGTAAAACAGACGACCCGTAACGATATCCCCGAAAACATACTTCCCCGTCAGGACCGAAAGCGGGCCTTCGTAGATAAATCCACCGCTAATGGCGTTGCCATCGCTGTGGTCATATTGTCCAAAAGGAAGATTGATATTTTGTTTTTGGGCATCGCTCAACTCGAAAAGTACCGTCTTATCGATACGGGTATTGACTCCGTACAAACCTTCCTGGTTGCTCCATCCGTAGTCGCCCCCGTTCACGACGACATTGACTTCCTCTACATTGGCCTCGCCGATGTCGGCAACCAGCAATCGGTTTCCATTCGCCTCGTCCCAGGCCATGCGGTGCGGATTCCGGAAGCCGTAGGCGTAAATTTCCTTCCGCGCGCCCGGTACCTCCCGCTTTACAAAAGGATTGTCGGGCGGATAGCCATAGGCACCGTTTTGCCCGTTTGTTGACAGGGGATCGATGCGCAGAATGACGCCCAGCAAAGAACCCGGATCGTGGCAAAGCTCGGGAAGCCGGATATTGTTGGAACCGCCATCGCCAATCCCGATGTACAACATCCCGAAATCGGCATCACCAGGACGTAGACCCGGAGCAAAGGTGATGTCCTGCATCCCGTGCGCGGTGGTGGGGGTATTGACTCCTGAGTACCTCCCTGCGGGTACCCTGAAAAGAAGCACCTTGGGGATTGGGGGTTTTCCACTCGGTCAGTACCCATTGCAGGCCCACCCCGATGGTATCGTTCCAGGCACCCTCGTTGAGGGCGGGTTTCCCCGCGTAATTCTCGGCGTGGGTGGTGTACAGCAACCCGTTTTGATTGAAAAGCGGGTGAAAATCAAAACTGCCCAGTCCGGTACCAATACCGGGCGAAAAAATAAAGTCCTTCAACTCTTCGCGAAGGTTGAGGTAAAGCTGTGGGACTCCGGTCATGAATTCGGTAAATAAGGCCAACTTGATCGCTGACGAACAAATCACCTGTATGATTCGGATCGGTCCGTACCGTAGCAATGCCTTTGTCGTCGGGGGCATCGTGTTGTCGTGGAATTTGCGCAAAATCTTCCAATTCTATCCACAGACGGGAGGGCGCAACGGGAGGGCAAAAGCTCAGATCGGTGTTCTTGCCTGAGAATGCCTTAACCACTTTGGGCTGAATATTCTTTTTCTTCGTTTCACTTGCAATGAAAGAAAAAATGGACGCCAATTCCGCATCAGTTAATTGTTCAAAGGCTGGCATCACGGATTTGTATTCCGATACCAAAGCGACCGTTCTTTCGTCAGCTTTATCGACATATTTTTGAGGATTTCTGGTAAAGTCCATCAACTCACTCAACGACCTGATGGTCGTCACTCCACCCAGCTTCGGCCCAAAGGCACCTTCATTGATTCCGTGGCAGGAAACACAGTTTGCATTAAAAGTTTTCTGCCCTTTTCGTATGACTACCTCATCCGTAGAATAAGCCGGTGCTTGCCCCATACTCACCAATGGAAGAAGGAACAGGAAGAATAGCAATAGGCTTTTTTGGAGATTCATAGGGCCCTCAGAAGTAATGGATCGTATGGGGAATCAAGCTGTGTCTTTCCCGGCGATCGATCAACTATAAGAAGCCCTTGCCTGGTTTTTACTACCAACGGAGAGTCGTCAAATAAACCCGACGATAGAGGAAAAACAGATTGTTTCTGCCTTTAGATTCGAAGTCAGCGACCTGGATCATGAAGGAAAGTCGCTTTCCGATTCGCTTTTACTTTCTTAAACAGTTCCACGAACTGGCTATCATGATCGCCTATTTTGGCAAAGAGATAGAGGTTTTAACAAAATAGTAATGAAAAAGATCATCCTGCTTTTTTTCCTGCTCCCGTTATCGGCCATTTCCAAAGATATTACCATCGCCCTAGCGTCAAAATCACCCGTGGTGAACTACGCCCTGCGGCAGTTCCGGCAGTCGGTAGAAAAAACGGGCTTTGTGGTCAAAGAAACTACCCCGGCCACGGCTAACGTAGTGGCTACGACCGAGGCATCCCTAGGCAAGGAAACCTACCGAATCCAGCGGCGGGGCAGTCAACTCTTGCTTCAGGCGGGCGACGACAATGGTACCCTCTACGGCCTTCTGGATCTGGGCGAACAGGTACGTTGGGGCAAAAGTCTGGCTCAGATTTCAGACAAAACCGTGCGGCCCCGCCTGAGTTTCCGGGCCGTCAAGTTCAACCTGCCCTACATGGCTTACCGCAACGGCCCCTCCCTGACTCAGCATGACTTGACCTGCCGCGACCTGAATTTCTGGGAGGCCTACCTCGACAACATGGCCCAAAGCCGTTTTAACGTACTGTCGCTGTGGTCGCAGCATCTGTTTCACTACATGGTCATGCCCGAGCATTTTCCGGAAGCTACGCAGTTCAATGAGTTCGAGATGGGCGAGTGGAAGATGTTCTGGAAAGAACTTTTTCGCATGGCGCACGAGCGCGGAATCGAAACCTATGTCATCAATTGGAACACGTTTGTGTCGCCCTCCTTTGCGCGGGCCCACAACGTGGGTGGCTACGAGGGGTCGCACTTTGGCGACGGCGACACCACGCAAATCACCGAGCGCTACACCCGCGAAATTATCCGGCAGGTCATTGACGAATACGACGACCTCGACGGCCTGGGTATCACGCTGGGCGAACGCATGGGGGGCCAAAGCCCCGACGAGCGCCGCGCCTGGCTCGACCGCACCATCCTGGCCGGGATGCGTGACGCCAAGCGTAAGATCAAGTTTGTGTACCGCGCCCCGCTCTCCGCCAACGAAAAGTCGGGTGGCACCACCAGCTACGAGAACGACCTGCGTACCCGGCAGCAGGTGGAGGGGCTGGACGTGACGGATTCTTTCGTGGAGTTTAAGTACAACTGGTCGCACGGGCATTCGTCGCCCAACCTATTCCACGTTCACGGCGGCAAACTGTCGGACGCCTACTGGAATCCGGTTTCGGATAAATTTAAGGTAGTCTGGACGCTACGCAATGAGGATTTCTTTGTCCTACGCTGGGGACAGCCCGATTTTATCCGGCAGTTTATCAACAACAACGGAGCCAACTACGTGGGTGGCTGCTTTGTGGGATCGGAGGGGATTATCCCCGCGAAGGATTACATGAGCGAGGCGGGCCCACACCGGACCTGGAACTGGCACTTTCAGCGGCAATGGCTGTGGTACGCCGTGTGGGGCCGGTTGCTGTATGATAGTACCACCCCGGACGCAGTTTTCCAAAATCTGCTGGCCGACCGCTTTGGCGCGGATAAGGCCGCCGATTTGCTGACGGGATGGAAAAATGCCAGTCAGGTACCGCTGCTGTTTGCGTCCTACCACAAGGGTCAAAACGACCTGACGCTCTACACCGAGAGTTTCGGAAATTGGTTTGGAGTCGGAAAACACCATCTCTTCGACATCAATAGCATCATAGACCATCCCGTACTGGACACGCTCCGCTTCGTCAATATCAAGACCTATCTCGCTAACGGTGAAAAGGTAGCACCGGGCATTCTTTCGCCGCCCCAACTGGCCGACAGCCTGGATCGAATTGCCCAGCGCGCTCTGAGCATTGCGCAAAAATGGACCGGCAAAGGAACGCCCACGCTGGATGCCGAACTGGCTGATCTGGCCGCCTGGTCGTACTTTGCGCGCTACTTTGCCGACAAGCTGCGGGCGGGCGTGGCCCTGGCCAAGTACCGCAAAAACGGACAAAAGCCCTACCAAAACGAGGCGGTCTCGCTCCTGCAACAATGCGTGACCCACTGGAAGAACTACGCGGCGGAGATTGAAAAGTACAACAAACCTTCCTTTCTCTTCCACACAGCCGATCCGTTTTCCTTCGCCGGAAAATTACCCGAGGTAGAGCGTGACGTAGAAATCGCCCGAGGAAAGTGACCGCCCGTGTGTCAATTCTTTTTCCGAAAGTTCGTCAGAAAGCCAATATCACCCTGACAGCCTTGTCGTGTCTTTAGTGAAAATACCAACGACGGCTTGATTCTAGAGTAGCTACCTAAGGGTAATCGGTTGCATCTATCAAAACCTGACTGTACTTGGATCCTATTTGGCCGATGTACATTTTTGCAAAAACAAACATTGTTTAGGCAATGATTTTCAAATAATTATAATTTGTCAATCCGACACTTACTAATAAAAAAATACTACGAAACGTAGGTAGTAAGCACTACCTTTGTCGTCCAGAAAGAGTAGTCGTTCACCAAACCACCTCAGTTTACCTTGAAAATTGCAGTTCCCAAAGAGACCAAGCCTCTGGAAAGGCGTGTGGCTCTGACACCCGACGTGGTGAAATCTCTCCAAAAAGCCGGATTTTCGTGCCTGATCGAGTCAGGTGCCGGTGAAGCCTCCTATTTTTCAGACAACAACTACCTGCAGGCCGGGGCAACCATCGCACCCACTGCCGCCGCGGCTTTCGCCGATGCCGACGTGGTTCTGAAAGTAAACGCCCCCACCGAAAATGAGGTAGCTGCTATGAAAGAGGGTTCTATCCTGATTTCGTATCTGTACGCCTACACCATTCCTGAGGTTGTGGAGGCATTTAACCGCAAAAAGATCACCGCTTTTTCCATGGATGCCGTGCCGCGTATCTCGCGGGCGCAGAAAATGGACGCGCTTAGCTCGCAGGCCAACCTGGCGGGTTACAAGGCCGTTCTGCTCGGAGCTAACGCCCTAGGGAAAATCTTCCCGCTGATGATGACCGCCGCGGGTACCATCACGCCTTCGCGGGTACTGGTGTTCGGAGCCGGAGTAGCGGGCTTGCAGGCTATCGCTACCGCCAAGCGCCTGGGTGCCGTGGTGGAAGCCACCGACGTACGCGCCGAAACCAAAGAGCAGGTGGAGTCATTGGGCGGACGCTTTTTGACGGTAGAGGGTGTGGAAGGAGTAAAGGTAGAAGGCGGCTATGCCAAGGAGGTATCGGCCGAGTACCTGCAAAAGCAGCAGGCCCTGGTGAAGGAGCGCATCAAGGAGGCGGACATCGCCATCACTACCGCGCTCGTGATTGGTAAAAAAGCCCCCGTCCTGATTACCGAAGAGATGGTAAAAAGCATGAAAACCGGCTCCGTGATTGTAGACATGGCCGTAGAGTCGGGCGGTAACTGCGAACTGAGCGAATTTGGCAAGACGGTCGTCAAGCACGGCGTCACCATCATCGGCGAAGCCAACATCCCTTCGCTGCTGCCCGTCAACGCCAGTGAACTCTACGCCAAGAACATCTCTACGCTGCTGATACACCTGGCCACTAAGGACGGCTTCAAGTGGGAAATGGACGAAGATGTTACCAAAGGCAGCCTCATCACCCATCAGGGCGAGCTGGTACATGGCTTTACGAAGGAAATACTGGCTAAAAAATGAGTGGTATGATGGTTCAGAGTTAGATGAGTTAAAAGTGAAGGATCATTCCTGCGACTTCAGATTCGAACAGCACTCTGAACATTTAACCAACCTTAAACTTTCAACTAAGAAGACTATGTCAATCGAAAACTTCATATTCCTGCTGTACATCCTGGTGCTGGCAAGCTACTGCGGATTTGAGCTTATTGCCAAGGTACCCCCCACTCTGCACACGCCGCTGATGTCGGGTTCCAATGCCATATCGGGGATCACCATCGTAGGGGCCATCCTGTGCGTGCGCGAGGGCGACGTCAGCAAGTACCTCGGTATGGTGGCGCTGGTACTGGCTACCATCAACGTAGTGGGCGGCTACGCCGTGACCGACCGGATGCTCCAGATGTTCAAAAAGAAAAAATGATGATCCGTCCATTTATCACGGTTAACTCCTAAGATCTCTCCATGAATATTCTTATACAAGTCACCTACCTCATCGCCACGATTTTGTTTATCGTGGGGATCAAAAAACTCAATAAAACCTCCGAAGCGCGGCAGGGCAATATCCTGTCGGCGGTGGCCATGCTGCTGGCCGTACTTGCCACGCTGGTACAATCGCAGCTCCTTACGCCCATCGAAACATTCAGCTCTATGCTGGTGGGGGGTGCCATTGGCCTGGTATGGGCCCGGCGCGTAGAAATGACCCAAATGCCCGAAATGGTGGCGATTTTCAACGGCTTTGGCGGCGCAGCCTCTCTGTTCGTAGCCTTCTCCGACTACTGGACCCGCGCCGTTGAGCAACCCGACCTGAGCACCGACATGATCACCCTTATCAGCATTCTGCTGTCGGTATTGATCGGTGCGGTGACGTTTACCGGCTCATTGACGGCCTATGGAAAGCTAAGCGGTAAAATCAGTGGCAATGCCATTGTTTTCAAAGGGCAACACCTGCTCAACCTCGTGATGCTGATCATCGCCATCGTGTGCGGTGTTCTGGTAGCGATGGAGCTGGACTTCGTAACCGCCATGATCATCATGGGTGTCATCTCCCTAATTCTGGGTATATTGGTTGTAATCCCCATCGGTGGAGCCGATATGCCGGTGGTGATATCGCTGCTGAACTCCTACTCGGGTATGGCGGCCTGCACCACGGGTTTTGTGCTCAATAACTCGGTACTGATCGTAACCGGTGCGCTGGTAGGAGCCTCGGGTATCATCCTGACCCAGATCATGTGCAAAGCCATGAACCGTTCGCTCGTGAGCGTGCTGCTCGGTGGCTTTGGCGCTACCTCGGGTAGTGGTGCGGCTGGTGCTGGCAACGCCAGCGATATGGTGATCAAGGAAGTGGGCGTAGAAGAAGCCGCCATGATTTTTGATTCGGCTTCGTCGGTGATTGTGGTACCCGGCTACGGGATGGCCGTGGCGCAAGCTCAGCACGTAGTACGTGAGATGATGGATCTGCTTGAGAAAAAAGGCATCAACGTCCGCTTTGCGATTCACCCGGTAGCGGGCCGGATGCCCGGCCACATGAACGTACTGTTGGCCGAGTCGAACGTACCCTACGACAAGCTGATCGAGATGGAGGAAATCAACGACGACTTCGGCAACACCGACGTAGTACTCGTGGTAGGCGCCAACGACGTGGTAAACCCCGCCGCCCGTACCAATCCGGCCAGCCCGATCTACGGTATGCCGATCCTGAATGCCGACAAGGCCCGGACGGTGATCGTGAGCAAGCGCTCCATGGGCGTAGGCTATGCGGGTATCGAAAACGAACTCTTCGGCTACCCCAACTGCCTCATGCTCTTCGGTGACGCCAAGTCTACCCTGACGAAGATGGTTGGGGAGTTGAAGGAGATGTAGGAAAAGTACGCTGGTTTGCGCTTGCAGCGCGAACCAGCACCTTAAAGTTTTCCTTTCACATAGTTCTCAACAGCCTTTTCCATTTTTGTCTTTACCTCTTTCCAGGTTATACCATTCAGGCTTATTGGGTCTGATTTTTCTTTTTCTGCATCGGCAAAGTAGGTTGCCGACAAGATGATATGTCCAATATCACTGTTGGAATATTTTTGCTGATGAAATTGAAACATCTGATGCAATGAGAAGTGGTTAAGCAGTTCAGCAATATCCCAAAAGTCTTTTTTGACTCCCCGAGTTGCCATAGCTTCTAATTTCATGGGGATAATGTCCTCAACAGTAAGAAGGTGAATACCCTCTACACGCTCCGACCCATTGATGTAGGGATATTCATGCAAAATCAGGTCTACTTTGACTCCATCGATAGTTAACCAGATTGATTGTCTCCTTTGATCCAACTTAATTGTTTGCGGGAATACCTTTATAATCGATTCGAATACCTCATCGGGATAAAAAGGCTGATTAGTAAAAAGGTCCAAATCAACCGAGACTCTGTGCCCAAATCGTAATGACAGGTTGGTACCGCCCACCAAAGGGAAAGAGTCCAACAGAGGAATTTCGTTCAATACCTTCAACAGGGACAGGGTTTCTGGTACTACGGTATTAGTATAAAGCATAGCTCAAATATTCCAAACAGGGCGACGGGCCTGGCGCTGCTGATAAGCAATGAAATCAGTCTCTTCTAATTTTAGAATCAGACAGAGAAATGAGAGGGCTGTTTTCTTATAGTAAGCTCCCTGAGTGATCTCCTTACGTACGCGTTCCAGACCATAGAACCGTAGCATTTCGAGAATATCCTCCCAGGTGCCATAATTCATGACTTTACCCATCACAAACACACTGTCCTTCTCAAAGTCGATAGATTCCCAATCCACATCCCAGAAGGCTGTCTTAGAAATAGTAGGTTTGGAGTTTGCTGAGGTAAGTGTCATGCCGAATTCAGATTTAATTATTTCCACGCTTATTGCTTACGGTACTCTTGCTCTGCGATGTAGTGGAGTCCTAAATTAGTTGAAAAAGTTTAGAAATGAGCTCTCTACCAGTACAAACTCAACTGATAGGGAAGAGATGATAGTAAAATTTTTCTGCTACTTGATTTGTAAAGGAGGGCCTCATTTGTAATTTGGCAGGAACATAATCCTAGCCAAACCACACTCCTAATGCAGACTCCCAGTTATACCAACCCTACCATCTGGACAAGCCAGCGAATCAACGCCCAATGGGCTGTTGTATTTTACTTCCTCCTGTTGACTGCCGTATTGAACCAAGCCCTCGGTCAGGAAATGGTCGCAAAGGCAAAGAGTTCTTCGGGCAGTATTCCATTTGAGAAAACTACGGATAATCGAATTGCGCTCAGGGCCTACTACCGTGGTAGTAGTTTCCCGATGGTACTCGATTCCTACGCTCTCTTTTCCGGCCTGCCCGAAGCGTGGGTTAAAAACTGGAAACTACCCAAAACGCCCTATATCTATACAACGCGCGATTTTCAAAACAAACGCAAGAAAGAAAGGCTACGCTTACTGGATAGCTTACGCATAGCCGGGCAGTTTGAAGCGTCAAATTTCTACGTCAATCCCAAAAAGATCTAAATACCTTCGAAGTGGGGTACCTGGGTACTGACTTTCTGAATGACTATAATTGGAAAATTAATTTCGGAGAGGGAACCCTCCATTTTGATGAATCTCCATTTCGTGCCCGAGAAGGCGATATTCGTAATACATTTGGCCAAAATAAGTTTCCGTGGTTTCAAGTATCCATTGGAAACGCTAGCCAAAAAACCACGGTTGACTTAGGGGCCTATACAGCACTGTCTTTCCCGGTGCAAAGCCGCATTGGAGCATACCTCCTCAAAAAGTATAACCCTTTGCCCCAGGTCGTAATAACCGGAGGGGCGAACGGCCTGAATGTTACCGATACGCAGTACACTATTCTGGTGGATTCCATCCTGATCCAGGGAAAACGATTTGAAAACGTACCCGTCAGACTTAGCCAGAATACCAGGGTGTCCTTTATTGGGTGTCAATTTTTTGAAAGAGGTACTTTGCTCTTGAACTATAAGAATGATCAAAAGGGGGAGCGAGAAGTTTCTTTTGGGGTGCTGGATGAATGAAGGGGAAGGTGGTACCGCCAATGGAAAATAGGGAAAGATAGGGCGTTCGAAAGAGTAATTTTATCAGACTATTTGCTAACTTTAAGCGTTAGTAACGCGTCGCGAAAGTATGATCACATCGTTCGGTTCCAAGGACACGGAAACAATCTGGCGTGGAGATCGAGTACCTAAGCTGCCAGAGGAAATTCAAAAGATTGGCCGGCGTAAGTTGAGAATGCTTAACAACTCCCAGAACATGGCCGACCTGAGAATCCCGCCTTCTAACCGATTGGAAAAACTTGGCGGCAATCTGAAAGAGTATTACAGTATCAGAATCAATGATCAGTGGAGAATTATCTTTCAATGGAAAAACGGCCAGGCATCCGAAGTAGAAATTATCGATTATCATTGACAGGAAAAGTATATGGAGCAACTACCTAACATACATCCGGGGGAAGTCTTACAGGAAGAGTTTTTGATTCCTTTACAGATCACCGCGTACCGACTTGCCAAAGACATCGGCATTCCTCAGACTCGTATATCGGAAATATCTGAAAGGAAACCGGCGTATCACAGCGGATACCGCTTTGCGGTTGAGCTATTATTTTGGAAACTCTCCGAAATTCTGGCTAGGATTACAGAATGATTACGATCTGGAAGAAGAATTGGCCAACAAAAAGGATGATTTGGCAGGTATAAGGCAGTTCGACGTGGGAGTGGTTTGATGCGTTCTCTATTTTTATGAAAATGCTAAAACTACAAATGCCCGCCAGCTAACGAAGCTATGAAAGAGCAAATGAAAGAAAGTTTCGGACTACTCCCGCGGCATAATTTGAAAACGAGCCGGGTACAAAATTGGATAACGCGGGGAATCATTCCGCCGGATAAAGTGTGTAGTACCCCAACTGAACTCTTTAAAACTGATTAAAGATGAGGTATATAAATCGGCGTGAATGCTTTTTAGTCGTAAGGTCTGTGGGTACCAAGACAAAGATTAAGAAATTACGGAACGACGCACAATCCAAAACTAACTAAACGAAAGTACAGCATGACGCAAGATGAACTAGCCGGACTGACCGATCAGGAACTGTTACAAGAAGTGAAAAAGAATAAATCAACTTCTTTAATTAATGCTGTAATGTTCGGCGTGATGATTGGAATTGCCATGTATAGCACCTGGAAAAATGGTGTTGGATTCTTTACCTTGCTTCCTTTGGTTTTTGCCTATTTTGCCTTTAACAATTCGAAAAAGAGCAAAGCCTTGGCTATGGAAGTTAAGTCTCGAAATTTGAAGTGAGGGAGGTTGGGGAATTATATTGTTGGGTTCTCACAGAACCATTTTATAGGAAGGTCTGTGGGGACACAGACCAAGGTTAATACTATCAGGTTTGTGCGGGCAACAGATAAAAGTCAGGCAATAAATCAAATCATTAGCGAAATCAACAGCTTGAAATATGAAGATACTGGTCAGACTATCAGTTATCAGGACAAGGTAAGAATAGTTGAGACAATTCAAGAGTATTTATCTGGTGAATTACTTATTCAGTATAGAGACGGAGGTTATGTTCCCAAGATAGAAGAAAAAGATAATCAAAGTTTCTTAGACATGGTGGATTATTTATTAGGACAACTCAAAAGATAATATATGAATCAATATGAAACATAGTCAGTTACATTAGCGGCAATAGCTATTTTTATTTCTGGAATTGTTATCTATGTATCGGTTTCCTATTCAAATAATAGCTTAGGTGAATCAGAAATTCAAAACCTAATTGCTTTAGCGACAATTGGAATAACAATAAATCAATCTATTACTAACACTCGTCAGAGAGTGGAGGATTTAACAATACAGATTGCTCCATTTTTGTCAAAAAAATTTCTGACACTTTGAAAGAATCGGCAAAAGTTCATTTAGAATCCCTTCAACAAGTACTTAATTCTAGTAGTGAAAATAATATTAATGCTTATGATGATGCTTGTTCTAAATATTTAGATGGTAAAGTTGACAAAGATAGATTTAGGACAAAATTTCTTTATTGAGTTACGTCAATTAGTCGAAAGAAGAAGCTTTGAAGAATATTTTGATCTAGCTACATTGATATATAAGCCAATACTAAAAGTTTATAAGGAGGGGAATGACATGGAAAGTTAGATTCTGTATGCTTGTTCTACTTTGTAATTAGGTTGCTGTCATTTCGCTTATTTGACGTGATCCAAGTCTTTCGTTCGTTGTCGATCGCTTTGCAAATGCGAGGTGAGGCAACCCCGATCACAGTTTAGGGTTAGCGAGTAAACTCTTTTAAACTGTGTTTAGAAAGGAGAGCACAAACCTCGAAAAGACAAACGAAATTGATTGCAGTTGCAGGCACGTTCTCGGCTATAAAAATTAATTAAATAAAAATAAAATGGAGGATAAACAGCTTAAAGTATTACAAGTAGGAATAGGTTTTCACGCAAATAGAATTTACTTGCCAATTATAAAACATTTAGAAAAAGAATTAAAAATTAAATTGTGTGCAGTTATTGATTTAATTATGGAAAATAAAATCTGTAAAAAAAGATTAAACGACTCTGGATTCAGTAATGTAAAACAGATATTTTTAGAGAACTCAAACCATAGAGAAGCGGAAAAAATAGAAATATTGAAATTAATAAGACAAGAAAATATTAATACAATAATAATTTCTTGTCCACCTATATATCATAAATTTTATATATTGATTGCACTTGAAAATAATCTAAATATTTTAGTCGATAAACCAATTACTATGAGATCAAACTCCTCAAATAGTCCAGAAAATGCAGTGGGAATTTGGGAAGATTTTTGTGAAATAAAAAAAATTTATTTGGAAAAACTTAATAAAGATAACAATTTAGTTTTTTCCTGCTTAGCTCAAAGAAGATACCACCCAGCTTTTCAGTTAATTCAAGAACTGATTGAGGATGTATATCAAAAAACATCATTCAGCCCTAATTCAATTACGACAAATTATTCTGACGGACAATGGCGTTTACCAGAAGAAATACTAAATGAGAAATACCATGGTTTTAATGAAGGAGTAGGAATGCTATCACATAGTGGTCATCATTTTTTTGATTCTGCAATTCTTTTTTCTTCCAAAAAAATTATAGAATCAAATACGTTTGAGGTATTTTCAAATGCGTCATATCCAAAAGATAATTTATATAATTTTGGAGTATCTAAATATAAAAAGATATTTCCATCTATTCTAATTTATTCAAAATGAAGAATAAGCAAATTATAAAAGAGACTAACAGTTATGGCGAGTTAGACAGTTTTACAAATGTTGCCATTTTAAAAGATGATATATTGAATTGTAATATAAATATAAATTTACTTCATACTGGATTTAGTAAAAGATCATGGCTTTTAAGTAAACCAGATTTATATAAGGGAAATGGTAGAGTGCGACATGAGACTCATATCATAAATCAGGGGCCATTTCAAACTATATATTATTCTAGTTTACAAGGAATTGAAATTCATGAATCATTAAATGAAATAGAAGGGAAGGGGGTTGGTGGCAAAAATCATTGTGAGATAACTGTTTTCAAAAATGATATTTTGAGTGAAGATAAACCTATTGAAAAGTACTCCTTTGACACTTTTAATTCAAAAGCAGTAAATGGACATCAAGAGTTTGCTCGTCATGACGCTATAAAAAGCTTTTTCTTGTCGTGCCTTTCTAAAAATAAGTCAGAAAAACAAAGATCTAATTTTCTTCAGCATGAAAATTCAATTAAGATTTTATCTATGGCTTACCAATCAATTGCAAATAAGAGATGTGGTTTAAATCCATTAATTAAAAAATCAATATCGTAAAATGAATAAGAAAATAATTGTAGTTTCTTTAGAAGGGTTGAGTAGAAGTGGAAAAACAACCCACTCCAAGTTATTGAAGAATAGGCTGTTACAAGAGGGGGTTTTTTCAGAAATCTTAATTGGAGACGGTTCAAGGCCTGGGAAAGGATCAAAATTATTTTATGACCCTTTGTCTTCTTTTTGGCAAAAAATTGGCACTTTAATATACGATCTAGATGATAATAATAATTACTCGAAATACTTATGGAGTGAGGCAGCAGCAATCTTAAACAAGGAGCTTTTTGATTATAAATATAATTACTTGCCAAATTTTCTAAGAGAATCCGAAAACTATGATGTTGGAGTTATAATAACCATAAGATCTCCTATATCAAGACTTTTTGTTCTGAGACAACATAATATACGAATCAAATATGAGGATGTAAGTTCAGGACATATTGTAGAGCCAGACTTTAATATAGTTTTGGATTGTCCCAAGAAGTGCTATTTGAGAGAAATGAATTAGAAAAGGAAATAAAAAGTGCCTTCCGCCGACATATAATATCATATTACTATTCCTTGTTCTTTAATACACTTAACACATTACCTATAATCGTTAAAGATAAAATGGAACTAGTCGATTCTACTAATTCTATTGAATCAGTTCACAATAAAATTTATAGTATCGTGAATGGATTAATCAAAACGGTTGCGAACAATAAATAAAATTTAGATGAAAAAACTTATAATAGTTGCAGGTGCCTCAGGTCCTGGAAAAGTTCTTTTAATACAAGCACTTGATATTCTTATTTCCAAGATAGAGATAATAAAAAAACTGACATCGAAGAAACTCCAAGACCACATGAAACTATCGAAATTCAAAAAAAACTAGATTTAATTTTTGATATTGATAGGGAGCGCGAAAATTAAGGAGTGCGAGTATATATATCATTCAACGAGTGCATGGTATGGTATTCAAAAATCTATCATTGATGAAACTATTTTCCAAGGAAAGTTTCCTTTATTGATAGTAAGAAGTGGATATACAATTGAAAAACTTTTGGTAGATTATCCTGAATCAATCACTATTTATATTCATAATAGCTTGAATAGTAATGAGCTTTCTATTAAGTTGAATGAATTAGGCTTAGAGGACATACCTCCTGAAAAAAGAGAAGCCATAGATACCAGAGAATTTTTGGATTATATAAATCATTTACATCTTTTTAATCAAGTTGTTATTAATAATTATGAAAATGAATTGTTGATTGAGCAAATTCAAAACATTGTAAATAAACAAATAAGCATTGGCGAATTAATTATTCCCAATCAAGCATTAGTTTTTATTTCCAATAATAATCAAGATTATTTTGATGCTATAGCATTAGCTGGAAAATTCTACAATTTAATTTTTCTGCAAATTACTGAAGACCTGAATAGATACTCAAAAGATTCTAAAAATATAATTTTATCGACACGAATAGTGATTTTTTGTTTAACCGAAAAATCATCTTTACCTTTTATTAATTATTTCCTAGGATATGCAATTTCTTTAAACAAGGATATTATATTTTGTATTAATCAAGACATTCAGCTTTCTCAGTATATATCAAGCAATAATCTATTTATTCTAAGATTTAACAATAGTATTGATTTACAGAGAAAACTTAATTTAGAATTTGAAACAATTTTTTTACATAAAAAATTAATAAAAAATAAATCTATTTCGAATATAGACATTGAAGTAAAAAATATTAAAATGATAAACAAAAAAAATAAAATATTTATAAGCTATTCTCATAAGGATATAAGTTGGTTAGAGGAAATAAAAGTTCATTTTAAGGTTTTACTGCATTCGGGAATTGAAATAGACTATTGGGACGATACTCAAATTAAACCAGGCGTATGAATTGGAAAGCCGAAATTAGTTCTGCTCTCGAAGATGCAGCGATTGGGATTTTATTAATTTCTACTGATTTTCTTGCATCAGACTTTATTTTTAATACTGAGCTGCCTACTTTACTAAAAAATGCAGAAGAAAGCGGAAGTAAAATACTTTCCTTGATACTAAAACCGTGTAGATTCACAAAATTTGAAGAATTAGCACAGTTTCAAAGCGTAAATATTCCATCAAAACCTCTAAATAGTCTTTCTGAGCATGATCGTGATGAAGTTTTAATAAAGCTATGTGATACAATTGAATATTATTTAAAAGAAAATGAATAGACAAGGAGAATACATTTAGTTCGACGTAGAGACTTTGTGAATGGTCTTCCGCAGAGGCCGTTGTGCGTGTTCTCCCCGAATACTACCCAAGTGGAGAAATCTCCCGTTGTGCGTTTCAAGGAGATCTGCTGACTCAAAAGAGCAGCCGTCCGGCGGGCGCTCCCGTGTGACGGCTCGAAGACACATGTTTCCGAACCCAAGGTGAAGCAGGGATGGAGCTAGGTATAGAGTTGAGTATACTTTTAATACCCGCTAACCCTGATTTGCAATCAGGGTTGAATCACCTCGCGTTTGTAACGCCAGCGGGCGACCGTGCGAAAACTAGCAAAAGGGGTATCTACCCAAAATGATTTCAATGAAATTAATGTTTTTTTGGAGAAACAGGTGCAAACCTTGCATATCCCTAACAGTAGCATGGCCATCACGGGTAA
>CAVYGM010000007.1:0-17792 GCA_963768025.1 uncultured Cytophagales bacterium | reverse complement strand
GCTACCTTGCACCTAAAAGGATATTTGTTACTTTTACTGAGGTTACTTTTCTTTTTAGATTCCTAAATGAAACCCAACGTATCGTCAATCGGCATAGTATGCCTCTTTTTAAATACAGCTTTGGTAGCCAAAGCCCAGGTACCCGACTCCCTGCTTTCCATTTCTGACGATTCTTCCCGCGCGATTGCCATCGGCAAACTTGCCGCCAATACCGCCTTTCTGGAAAATGATTTTACCAAAGCCTACCGGCTGCTCAATGAAGCTCAGAAGATCAACAGCAAGCTAGGTTCGGCGTTTGTCAGGGCCAAACTGTACCGGGAGTTGGGTATCATTGAACAGTCAAAAGAGAATAGTGCCGGTGCCATCCGGGCTTATCAGCAGGCTTTTGACGCTTTCAAGGCCCAGAACAATAAGGCAATGCAAATTGACGCCCTCAACCGTCTGGAACAGATCTATTTTAAAGATAAGGAATACGAAACAGCCGAAAAGCACATTCAACAGGCACTCTCCATCCTGCAACAGAATCCCGACTTGCCCGCCTACCTATTGGCAGACACCTACAATTCCCTGGCAGCCATCAAGGGAGAAGTGGGTAAAAATCAGGAGTCACTGACCTACCTTGATAAAGCTCGAAAAGCCTATGAAAAGGCCGGTGAACAGCCTCAGGTGTACATAACCTTGCTCAACTCGGCGATTTCTCTCCGGAAGCTCGGCCGGGTAGATGAATCAATAGCTCGATTTAAAAAAGTGGAAAGCTACGCCACTAAGACAAAGTTTGATGAACTGCTCTTGCACGTGTACCTGAACCTGCCCAACACCCTCATGCAGATGGGCGATTATCCGGAGGCCATCCGGGTCACCCAAGAGGCCCTCGACCTGATGGACCGGAAACCCTCTCTGGAAGATTACCGCAACAGGGAGGAAATCTACTCTATCTTTCACAAAGCGTATGCCGCCCAAAAAGACTACCAGAAAGCGTACGAATATTTGCAATTGTCTTCTCAAACCAGGGATAGCCTGATGGGCATTGAAAAAAAGCGGGAGCTGGCTCGTCTGGAAGCCCAGTTTGAATCAAAGCAGAAACAACAAAAAATTCAGGAGCTGGGATCAGAAAATAAGGCCCGGCAGGAACAACTGTCCATCGTGCTGGCTATACTGGCAGCCCTGCTGTTGGTAACTGGTCTGATCGTGTGGCAATACCTCCGGCTGCAGAGGAGTAAGGCCAAAATCAGCCAGCAGTCCGATCAGCTTAAAGTACTGATGAAGGAACTTCACCACCGGGTCAAGAACAACCTGGCCATCGTATCGAGCCTGTTGAAGCTGCAATCCAACCGCCTGGAAGAGGAGTCGGCGGCCAGGGCCGTGCGGGAGGGGCAGCAGCGCGTAGAAGCCATGTCGCTCATCCACCAGCGCCTGTACCAAACCGACCTGCTTACGTCCATTAACATGCACGAGTACATCGTGGATTTGATCGAAAATCTGATGGTGGCGTATGGTTATGAGCTGGATAGCTTTGACCTCCGGCTCTCGATCGAAGAAAAGGAGCTGGACGTAGACCTGGCCATACCGATCGGACTGATCCTAAATGAACTACTGACCAATTCCTTCAAGCACGCCTACGGCAGCGTGAAGACTCCCATGCTGTCCATATCATTGACCCGCGGCCAGGGCCTAACCCTGGAAGTAAAGGACAATGGCCCAGGCCTCAACGAAATGCAATGGAGGCAGCCGGGTGGCTCGTTCGGCAAGCGGCTAATCCGGAACCTCAGTGAGCAAACGGGGGGAGTATACCAGATTGGGAACGACAACGGTACTCATTTCAAACTACACATTGCCGAGACGCCCTTACGTAAAGTAGCCTGACGTCATGCCCGAACCAATCCAAATCTTACTGGTGGAAGACGAGGCCATCCTGGCCATGGAAATGAGCGAAACCCTCGAAATGGAGGGATATGCCGTGGTAGGTACCGCTGCCAACGGGCGCAGCGCCCTCGAAATTTTCCAACGTACCCCCGTTGATCTGCTCATATGCGACATCAATATAAAAGGGGATTGGGACGGCATAGAAACCGTGCAGCACATTCTGGCGATTCGGTCGGTGCCGGTCATCTACCTCACGGCCTTATCCGATAAGGATACTATTCAAAGGGCCAAGCAAACGTTTCCGGCGGCCTATATTCCCAAGCCCTACAATCTGACCAGCCTGCGCATCTCCATAGAAATGGCGCTGAACAACTTCGCCATCCGAATGAGTCAACCGCCGGTTCCTGGAATCTGAATCCTCGTCCTCCAACAGCCACGAGGGCCTTACCCGCGACTCCATTCTGAAAGTAGACGACCAGATTTTTATCAAGAACAACTACCGCTTTGTCAAAATCACCCTCAGTGCCATTCTGTACCTCGAAGCCGACAATAACCATACACTGATCCAGGCCGACGGACAAAAACTGGCCATCCGGCAGTCGCTCAGTGCCGTACTGGATCGTTTGGCGATGCCCCGGCTCATCCGCACCCACCGCTCGTATGCCGTCAATCTCGACCGCGTCGATTCCTTCAACGATTACGAAGTTCGCGTAGATTCCTTTGACATTCCCCTGGGACGCAACTACAAAGAAGCATTTCTGAACCATTTCGACTTCCGGTAGGGCTCTCCACCCCCCATATTCTGTTTTCTACCGTCTGTGACAATCCGTTCACATCCAAATTCCGAACCAGAACCTTTTTTTTCTCCACCTTTGAATTATGATCCACGGGCAGTAGGACATCTGTACACACGCACAATCTTATTTGCCAATTGCAGCCAATCAATTGTAAGCACTACACCAATCTGATGGCCATCCCTAGCTTTTCACTACCTGTTTACAATGCGAACAGGTAGTGTTTTTTAACTTATCCAGGGAGCAAGAAAACAGCTATTATAATCAATATCCTCAGAGAGGACCTCCTCCTGATGGTGTTGCCCTCCTCACAAAGCTGAATAAATTCTTTGGTTCAAACCCGTATATAATTTTACTCAACGTTATGCTTCTTCTTTCAACTACAGCACTATGGAACCTTTAAAATTACTGCTAGTCTCCTTTCCCTCGGCGTGGTCGCTTAGTCTGAGCCATTCGCTACAAGCCGCCGGCTATACTTTTGAGTTTCAGCACGTACCCACCAAAAAACAAGCCCTCCTGGCCTGCTGTCAATCAAAATACGATATTCTGATTACCAGTCACCGACTGCCCGACGGCCCCTCAAAAGACCTGGTCCAGGCATTGGGCAGTACGGTGGCCTGCTTGGTTATCAGCGAGAACACTCCCTTTGTGGCTCCTTCGCATTCCGCGCTATCCTATACCGAAAAATCGTATCAAAGCCTTAGTCAGCCCACAGCCTGGATTTATACGCTGAAACAGGTGTTGGCCAAATGGGAAAAAAGCGTGTCGGACAAAATCAGCCAGACCTGCCACGACCGGCGGTTGTTGTTTGACAAGGTAGCGGCCCGCTTTGCCTCGGAGCTCTACCAAGCTACCGAAAACAGGATTGAGAACGCCTTGAAGGTGATTCTGGACATCCTGGAAGTAAGCCGGATATACGTCCGGGGTATCTCCATCCATAAGAAGCATCCTTCCCTCGTGGTGCATGAGGTTTCGGCCCCCGGCCAACCTCAGTTTCCGGGCCCATTCAATTCTTCCTACGAAGTATCCATTCGGCAGGCCAACGGGGAGGTTAGCTACCTGGGCGTGGTGGATACCCTCAACCAGCGGGTTTGGGATCAGGCCGAAACGGACCTTTTGAAAACGGTCGCTTCCCTGCTCCGTGAAAATCAGGAAGGGATTCGCCACCGGGTCACCATGTACCGGGAGCTGGGCATGACGGCCTAGCAAACAGGGGGTAGTTTCGGGATTCACACCGGATTGCTTTCCCTTTGATATATATCCTGTGTCCACACCAGAGCCGGCGGGTATCCATCCCGTCGGCTTTTTGTTTTAAAAAACCCTTCAAAAACGCCAAAAACACCTTTTTATAAAATTTAATCTTTTTTTTATGCAAATCACTAAGGGTATACCCCAGGTTGTGAGTCCTTACGGATAACTACTGAAAAAACTTCTGTATGCAATCACTTTTATCTGGTCAGTTGGAACCCGAGAAGCCATCGCCCAAGGCAAATGGATTAGAAGAAAAAACCAGACAATTCGATGCCGAACTGTTACTGAAAGCAACGTTTGAACACGACCCCCGCAAGGGCCTGGAACTCCTATTCAGGAAACACTACGCCCCTTTGTGCAGCCACGCGGTGCGGTTTGTGTATTCGAGGCAGATTGCCGAGGACCTGGTCAGCGAGGTGTTTTTTCAGTTTTACAAAACCGAGGCTTACCGGCATATCACTACTTCCTACACCAGCTACCTGTTCCGGTCCGTGCGAAACGAGGCTTTTACCTACCTGCGCCGGGAATTTGGCCGTACTACTACCCTGGATACTTCATCCGACAACCAGCAGGAGAGTCAGCAGCCCGCCCCGGACGCCGAGATTCAGTACAACCACCTGTTTTTAAAGGTCAACGAAACCATCGCCCAGCTGCCCAGCCAATGCCAGCGGGTGTTTCTGATGAGTCGATTTGACAATAAGAAATACAACGAGATCGCCGACGAGCTGCGGATATCGCCTAAAACGGTGGAGGTCCATATTTCAAAAGCACTTCGCCACCTCCGCGAGGCGCTGAAAGGAGACTGGATCACCCTCTTTTGCTACTGATTATTATCCACTAGACTGCCACTCCGGTCAGGATACTCACTTCCCTGCCATGTCGCTTATACAATCAAGAACGCATGGAACAAACCATCACCAAACATAGCCTTTCGAGTACCTGGCGGGTCGGGCCACACCCCTGGAAAGACAGGCTACCGAAGAGTGGCTCAAAAAAGCGGACAGTACCGAGCAATTCCACCAGTGGCTATTCGAATGGGAGATGAAGTCGCCGCAGTATGTGCCGGATTCCGACGGTGCCTTTGCTACCCTCTCGGCCGATTTGATGAGCAGACCCAGCACGATCTGACCGAGCCAACGCACCCAAGTACCCTGAAACGGCTTTTCTCGGGAAGATGGATGATGGCCGCTTCCGCTGATACTGATGGTGGGACTGGGGGCCTGGCTATTTCGGAAACCCCTCCTGTACCGATCCTACAAACCGAATACGGTCAAACAAGCTCTTTTGTGCTGCGGGATGGCAGCCGCGTAACCCTCAATGCCAATTCGACGCTGTGGGTACCCCGCCTGGGGTTCGATACCGGAACGCGGGAAGTGCAGCTGGAGGGTGAAGCCGAGTTTTCGGTCCGGCATACCCTCGACAACCGTCGGTTTGTGGTCAAAACGTCCGACATCTTCCAGGTGGAGGTGCTGGGTACCGAATTCACGGTATATGCCCGGCCCAGAGGTACCAAGGTAGCCCTCACTCAGGGAAAGATTCGCCTGGATTATACCCAGGGTACCGACAAGAAACAGCTGATGATGAAACCCGGCGAACGGGCAACGATGGATCAGAAAGGCGACCTTACCGTTGAGGCTAGCGAAAATCCTGAAGCCGAATCAGCTTGGAAAGAACAGCGGTTTGTATTTAACAATACGTCCGTGCAGGAAATCTGCAACCTGCTGCAAGAAAGCTTCGGCCTGGTGGTACGCACCGAACGACCCCGAAATCGCGGCCCGAACCATCACCGGCAACTTCAAAGCCCAAACCGCCGAAGACCTGCTCGATGTAATCAGAGAAGTATTGAATCTAGAAATCAGAAAAGAGAAGAAAACTTTGCTACTCCTAAATCCTAATCTTAATCCTAAATCATGATTGTTATGTTAAAACTACCTTTACACTCCCGGCTCTATCGGGCTTGTGGTACTGCTCGCTCTGGCACTTCCCCTGCGGGTATCGTCCCAAACCCTGGCTTTTGCCCAGCAGAAATCCGTGCTCTCCACTCCAAAAATGATCAAATTAAAAGCGGTACTTCTGGAAGTTCAACAGCATTACAGCGTCGAGATCGTGTTTGAAGATCGCCTGGTGAACAGCCGGAGTATTTCTGCCGAGGCCCTGGATTACTCCTTGTCCATCGAACGCAACCTCGAAAACATCCTGCGGTCTACCAATCTGAGATTTAAGAAAATCAGAAACGGCACCTACGTCATCACGGAGACCCCGGCTGGAAGTGGTGCGGTGAATCTTCAAAAGGTAAAAATTGAAGCCCGAATGAGCCCCGAAAGACCCGCCCCGGCGGCCTCTGCCCCGGCGGAGTCGGATATGAACGCTTCACTTGTGAAAGTAGAAGCACCCAAGCGCATCGTCCGCGGAACGGTACAAGACGAAAATGGCTCCGGGCTTCCCGGCGTGAGCGTGGTTGTAAAGGGTACCACACGGGGTACCACCACCAACGGGGAAGGTGCCTTCGAGCTGGATATTCCCGAAGCCAACCCGACGCTGGTGTTCAGTTTTGTGGGATATAGTACCCAGGAAATACAGGTGGGAAATCAGACGCAAATCGACGTAAAGATGAGCGTGGACAACAAATCACTGGATGAGGTAGTGGTAGTAGGGTATGGCGTACAGAAAAAGTCTGACCTTACCGGGGCTGTAGGTACCGTGAAGGGCGAAACCTTGCGGGAGCGGCCGGTGGCCTCACTCAACCAGGCCCTGAGCGGTCGCATCACCGGGGTGAACGTTTCGACCAACTCCGGCCGCCCGGGCGGACGCGCTAATATCCGCATCCGGGGAAATACCTCGGTGAGTGTGGCCAACAACCCACTTTACGTCATCGACGGAGTGATCCTGAACGCCACCGACCTGGCCAACGGCAGCACACCCATTGACTTCATCAACCCCAACGACATCGCTTCCGTGGAGGTTTTGAAAGACGCTTCGGCCACGGCTATTTACGGAGCACGCGGTGCCAACGGGGTGATTCTGGTTACGACCAAGCGCGGCAGCACCAGCGGTGGTAGCGTCAACTACGACACCGAGTTCAGCGTGGGGGTGCTACCCAAGAAGATTCCTTTGCTTAACTCGGAGGAGTTTTTACGGGCGGAAGACATTGCCTACCAAAACGCCAAGAAATATGATCCCGTAGGCTGGGCGGGTGGCAAATTCACTGATCCTAAAACCAAACGGACGAATCCGCTGCTGTTCGATGCCAGCGGCAAACCGCTGTATGATACCGACTGGCAGGACGAAGCTTTTCGCAAGGCAAAAACTCAGAACCACCAGCTTTCCTTTGCGGGGGGTAATGGCAAAGACAACTTCGGCCTTTATATGGGCTATCGAAATGAAGAAGGCCTCATGAAAGAGTCGTGGCTGAAGCGGTATTCGGGACGTTTCGTGATGGACAGCCAAATCAAGAAGTGGCTCAAAGTAGGCGGTTCACTGAGCTACAACGATCAGAGCGAAAACCAGGTAGATCCCCTAGGCGGTGGGGGAATTATTCCCATGCGTCAGGTACTGGAAGAACTTCCCATCATTCCGGTAAAATACCCCGACGGCCGCTGGGGCAGCAATGAAGACTACCCCGGCATGGAAGGCGGTGGTAGCCCCATTCAGGTCGTGACGGAGCGTATTTACCTGGTCAAAACCCAGACAATGCTCGGTAGTGTGTATTCGAATATCAACCTGGCCAAGGGGCTCGAACTGCGCACCACGCTGGGTACCAACATCATCAACCAGCGGATTGATTACTACGGCGGTCGCACGCTCAACTATATTTCGCGGAACCAGGGCGGTGATGCCTCCATCAACAATGCTCGTCACAACTCCTGGCAGTTTGAGAATTACCTCACCTACAATACCCGAATTGCCAATATTCACTCCGTCAACGCCCTGCTGGGGGTAGCCTGGCAGCACGTAGACCGGTTTACCTCGCAGGCCCAGTCTCAGCGCTTTCAGGACGACTACTTCCAGTTCAACAACCTGGGGGCCGGTGCCGTAGCGGTGGCTCCCTCTTCCGAGCGCTAGTGCCTACGGCTTAAACTCCTACTTTGGTCGTATCAACTATGGTTTGAAAGACAAATACCTGCTGACCTTCACGGGCCGGATTGATGGCTCCTCTAAATTTGGCTCCGCCAATCAGTACGCCCTGTTTCCGTCGGCAGCTTTGGCCTGGCGCGTTACCGAGGAGGAGTTTATGAAGAGCATTCCCGTGGTTTCGAACCTCAAACTACGCACGAGTATCGGCGCCACCGGTAACTCCGAAATCACCGCTTACCAGTCACTCGCGGGTCTGGGCAACTACTCCGTGATTTTCAACGGTGCCCGCCAGGTGGGCATTGGCGTAAACCGCCTGGCCAATCCGGACTTGCGCTGGGAGAAAACCCTACAAACGGACGCTGGCCTAGAACTGGGATTGTTTAACAACCGCATTTCACTGGAAGCCGACGTGTACCGCAAACTCACCACCAACATGCTGTTGAGCGCTCCCGTACCATCAAGCAGCGGCTTCACGACTGTCAGCCAGAACGTGGGCAGTATGGTGAACCAGGGTGTGGAGTTTGCCGTCAATACCGTGAACATCGCCACCCCCAAATTCACCTGGAACTCCACCTTCAACATCTCCTTCAACCGCAACCGGGTGAAGGCCCTGACGGGAGGCGCTGATATTTTCTCTGGTTCCACCATCATCCGGGAAGGCGAGCCGGTAGGTTCCTTCTTTGGCTTTGTACACCTGGGTACCTGGAATACCAGCGAAGAATCGGAGGCGGCTAAGTACCTCAAAAAACCGGGGGACATTAAGTACCAGGATACCAACAACGACGGCAAGATCAACGACAACGACCGGGTGATTATCGGCAAGGGTATTCCCGATGGCTTCGGTACCTTCCTGAACACCTTTAGCTACGGAAACTTTGATCTGACCGTAGATCTGCAATTCATGTTTGGAAATGATGTCCTGTTCCGCAGCAAGCACTCCGCCGAAGACCGCGTGGGAATTGCCAACAGCTTCAAGACCGTACTGAACGGCTGGACTCCCGAAAATCAGGATACGCCCCTGGCCCAGCTTCGTCCGGTATCGGCGGGCTACAACACCAACAACGATACCTACCGGGTGCAGGATGGTTCGTTCCTGCGCGGCCGCAACTTCCTGCTGGCGTATCGGTTCCCTACCAAGATCACCGACAAACTGCACCTGAATCGACTACGGGCGTTTGTCTCGGCCCAGAACTTCTTCCTGCGTACTAAGTTCCAGGGCTATGATCCCGAAGTATCTACCTCAGGTTCAGCCTTCGATCAGGGCGTGGATTTGTACGCGTATCCGAAGCCACGGGTGTTCATGGTAGGGCTTGAATGTAGGTCTGTAATTGTAAAATGTCATTAATCGAAAATCTCATGAGAACTCCAATCAATAAATTTGTACAGGTTGCCCTCACCGGATCTCTTTTGCTCTTTGGGGCCGGTTGCTCCGACTTCCTGGAAGAACCGGATAAGTCGAACTTTACCCTGGAAAACTACTTCACAAAGCCCGAACACGCCGAGAGCGTGGTGAATTCTATCTACGAAAGCCTGCAGGGGTACCCTGGGCGGTGGCTTCGGAGGTGCCCCCTGGATGATGCTTGAATTTGGTACCGGATTGGCCAACACCGAGCTGGGGCAAGCTCAGAACAGCATCTTCGTCAGAAACCTGGTCAACAACTCCGACAATGGCTATGGTCAGACCTACTGGACGAACAACTACCGGGGTATCGCCAACGCCAACCTGGCGATCGCCAAAATCCCCGATATCTCGATGAACGAGGTGGCCAAGAAGAAGTACCTGGGCGAGGCCCGGTTTCTGCGGGCGCTGTACTACTATGAACTGGTCCGGATTTTCGGCAACATTCCGCTTATCACCGAGCCGATCAACCTCAAATCCGCGGAACTCTATCCTGATCAGGCCACGCCTGAGCAGATCTACAAGCTGATCGAGGCCGATCTGATCGAAGCCGAGGCCTCCGGACTGCCCTATACCGACGTGTCGGGCCGGGTTACTCTGGGTGCTGTCAAATCCCTGCTGTCGAGCGTGTACCTGACCATGGCGGGGTATCCCTTACAAAAGAAAGAGTACTTTCAGAAAGCCGCCGACAAGGCAAAGGAGGTGATCGACTCCGGCAAGTACAGCCTCTTTGCCTCCTACGACGACCTGCACAACCCCAGCCAGAAGAACAAGGGCGAGAACATCTTCATGGTGCAATACGCCGCGTTTGTACTGCCGTCCAACTGGCAGAGTTCCATTATCCCCTACAACCAGGGCATCTCGGCCTACACTGACGAAACTGGAGCTATATTTGCCAACAAGGAGTTTGTGGAGTCCTACACCAAAGGTGACAGGCGCGCCGAGGAGAAGCAATTCTACTACCGCAATTTTTCCCTGCGTAGCGATCGTACAAAAACCCGTGATTTGGGTGGCTACTACATCTACAAACTCTTCGACAACGAGGCGCAGGTTACCACCACCAGCAGCAATCTGAACTGGACCGTACTCCGGTACGCCGAGGTGCTGCTGACCTACGCCGAAGCCGCCAACGAAGCCACCGGGCCTTCACCAGCGGTATACGATGCGGTAAACAAAATCCGGCAACGGGCCAATCTGCCCGCACTCAGTGGCCTTACCAAAGATCAGCTACGGGAGGCGATTCTGAAAGAGCGCTGGTACGAACTGAGTTTTGAGAACAAAACCTGGTACGATATGGCGCGGCTTCGCAAAGCGTTCAACGTCACCACCAAAACGTTTGACGATTTCGTAGGCCACAAGTTTTCGTACGGGCCGGTTTTGCAGGCTCGTGAGCTGCTATTCCCGATTCCTACGGCCGAAATCCGGAATAACAGCAAATTGAAGCAGAATCCAGGATATTGATTTTTGTAAAAAATAAGATTGTTCTCCCCGAAAGCATCTTTTCAAGGTGCTTTCGGGGTATAAGGAGGCAACAATATGCTTTATAAGAAAGTAAGGTACCATCGCTTCATATAGCGTCTATTTAAGAAATACAACAAAGTACTCTCATTATGTCAAAACCCGTAAAAAAAGGATTGGGAGGTCTACTAGCCCTATTTGCCCTTGCCATCCTCCTGTTCAGTGCCTTTAAGTTTGTCCAAACTGATCCGCTTAAAATCGAACAGGGCTCCCGTATTTTCCTGGTGGGCGGCAACCTCGGCTCCCGCATGATCAACTACGATCATTTCGAAACCGAGCTGCACGTGCGCTACCCCGAAAGCCAGCTTTTTGTGCGCAACATGTGCGACCCCGGCGATACCCCCGGCTTCCGGCCACGTTCGGCCCGCAACAACCCCTGGGCGTTTCCGGGGGCGGAGAAATTCCAGACCGAACTCGCCAACCCTTCCGCCAGTGAAGGTTTCTTCCCCACCGACGACGAATGGCTCTGCCCGCCTGAAAGCCGACATCGTGGTGGGTTTCTTCGGATTCAGCGAGTCGTTTCAGGGCGCCAGCCGGTCTGGAAAACTTCAAGGCCGAGCTGGATGCTTTCGTAAAGCACTCCAAAGCCCAGCGCTACAATGGCCGCACCGCACCTCAACTGGCGCTGGTATCGCCCATTGCCTTTGAGGATCTTTCCAATATCAAGGACGTACCCAACGGTCAGAAAGAAAACGTGAACCTGGCGATGTACACCAAGGCCATCAAAGAAGTAGCCGACAAAAACGACGTACTCTTTGTGGATGCTTTCACCCCTTCCAAAAAATGGTACGCTGAAACCGCTGAGCCACTTACCATCGACGGCTCTCAACTGAACGAAGCAAGGCTATAAGAAATTGGGAGCGCTACTGGCAGATCAGCTATTTGGCAAAGAAAGCGCGAAGTCAGGCGTAAACCGGGCGGCGTGTACAAGGCCGTGATGGACAAGAACTGGTTCTGGCACAATGACTACAAGATACCCAACGGCGTGCACGCCTGGGGGCGCAGCTACAACCCCTTCGGCCCGGACAACTACCCCCACGAGATTGAGAAGATCCGGCAAATGACCGCCAACCGCGATACAATGGTGTGGGTTACGGCCAGCAACTTCGAGAGTCAGAACTTCAACCTCACCGCCGCCGACAAGCGTACCCCAACCCTTCCGCCGGTAAAAACCAACTTCAACCCTGAGGCCAACGGTAGCCTGACCTACCTTTACGGTCAGGACGCACTGGACAAGCTGAAAACACCCCCGGCTACAAAATTGAGCTGTTTGCCTCGGAGAAGGAATTTCCGGACCTGGCCAACCCCGTGCAGATGACCTTCGACAACAAGGGGCGTCTGTGGGTGGTGACCATGCCTACCTATCCGCACTACCGGCCCGGCGACAGCAAGCCCAACGATAAGATCATTATTTTTGAAGACACCAACAACGACGGCAAGGCCGACAAGCAGACCATCTTCAAGGACGGCCTGCACGTTCCCGTGGGCTTTGAGCTCGCCCCCGAAGGTGTGTACGTGTCGCAGGGCACCAACCTGATGCTCTATACCGACACCAACGGCGACGACAAGGCCGATAAGGAGGTGATCCTGATGAGCGGCTTCGACGACCACGACACCCACCACGAGATCAGCGCCTACGTGGCCGATCCCTCCGGGGCCATCTACATGGGCGAAGGGCGTGTTTCTGCATACCAACGTAGAGACGTCTTATGGTACGGTACGCGCCACGAACGGCGGTTTCTACCGATATGCCCCGCAGTTGCACAAGCTGGAGCGCGTGGCGCAGCTGCCCATCCCCAATCCCTGGGGTATCGCCTTCGACGAGTGGGGGCAACAGATTTTCGCCGAAACCTCCAGCCCCGATGTGCGCTGGATGCTTCCCGGCAGCGTGAAGCCCATGTACGGCGAATCCATGGACAAGTCCAAGCAGCTGATCGAGGACAAACAGCGCGTGCGGCCTACCTCGGGTCTGGAATTCGTTTCCAGCCGCCACTTCCCCGACGATGTGCAGGGCAACTTCCTGATCAACAACACCATCGGATTCCTGGGCATGAAAATGCATACGCTCAAAGACGACGGTACCGGCTACAAGAGCAACTTTGTGATGGACCTCGTGAAGGGCGAAGACCGCAACTTCCGTCCGGTGGACATGGAGTTTGCTCCCGATGGTTCGCTTGTACTTCATCGACTGGCACAACGTGCTCATCGGCCACATGCAGCACAACGCCCGCGATCCACTGCGCGACCACGTCCACGGCCGTATCTACCGTATCACCTACCCATCGCGCCCACTGGTAACCCCGGCTAAGGTAGCAGGCGCTACCGTGGAGCAGCTCCTAGAAAACCTCAAACTGCCCGAGTACCGTACCCGCTACCGCACGCAGCGCGAGCTGCGTGGTCGCAAGGCCAGCGAGGTACTGCCCAAAATCACCAAATGGGTAGCTTCGCTGGATAAAAACGATCCGAAGTATGAGCACCACGTGCTGGAAGCACTATGGACTACCTGGGGCCTGAATAAAGTGGACAAGAAGCTACTGACCCAGATGCTGAACGCGAAAGACTACCACGCCCGCGCCGCCGCGGTGCGGGTGGTTCGCTACACCGGGTCATCAACTGCCCGATCAGGCCGCACTGCTGATCGAAGGCCGCCGGTGATCCGCACGGACGGGTACGTCTGGAAGCCGTAGTAGCGGGTTCCTGGCTGGATAAAGACAAAGGACTGGCCATTCTGGCCGAGGCTAAAAAGAAGCCTGTGGACGACTGGATGGAGAAAGCCTACGAAACCACCGAGGCCCACCTGAACGGGACAGTTCACCCAGAAGAAGCGGGAGTTTGTGCAGGCTACCAAGCTTAAAGGCAACGACCTGGAACTGTTTAAGAACGGCAAGGAAATATACGCCCGTGATGGCTACTGCAACACCTGTCACCAACCCGACGGACTGGGCCTTTCGGCCTCTGGTTTCCCTCCGCTTGACGGGTACCCAATGGGTGACCGGCAACGAAGACCGTCTGATCAAGATCGTACTGAAAGGGCTTATGGGGCCCATGGAAGTCAATGGGCAGAAATACGCCGGACAGGTACCCATGACGCCTTTCGGAGGTATGCTTAACGACGAGGAAGTAGCCGCCGTGCTGACCTACGTCCGCAATTCGTTCGGTAACGAGGCCTCGGTCATTTCACCCGAAAAAGTGAAGCAGGTACGAGCCTCCGTAGAGAAAGACGGAATGTTCTACAACCCGTCGAAACTCTTACAGGAACACCCGATGGAAAAGTAATTGATTTGGTTTATTTTGTTTTTCACGCTCTGGGCTCGATTCCGGAGCGTGTTTTTTTTGCCTGGTGCAATAGGCTTTCCGTTTTCGGGTCCATCAGGACAGAAGCAATTTTAAACCTCGGCCAACTGTTTTTTCAGCACCGCAAGGCCTTGACCTACTTCTTTGTCAAAATCAGTCCAATTGCATTCAAGCGACAGGCCTCCGGTGTACTTCACTTTCTTCAAAGCGCGGAAATAGGGGCGAAAATCATCCCCGTCAACGCCCGGTACCGTACGCTTCCGTTTTTCGGCAATGTGGCAGTGCGAGATGTACTTTCCGTACTTCACAATCTCGTCCGGGCTTTCGTCTTCTTTGAGCATGTGGTAAATGTCGCATTGCAGCCGCATGGACGGGTTATTAACCGCCTGGATAATTTCCACTCCTTCGGCCAGGCTGTTGATAAAATTGGTTTCACCCCGATTGAGAGGTTCGATGGCCAGCTCCACTTTATACTTTGCTGCCATCGGAGCCAGCTTGCGGCAGAGGTCGATGTGCTGGGATTTGGCTTTATCCCGGTCGAAGCCCTCGGGAATAAACCGCGAGCCGCCGCTGCCGTACACGATGTTTGTGGTCCCCGTCTCTTTCGCCCGCTTGAACACCAGTTCAGCCCGTTCTATGATCGCCTCGTGCTGCACGTCAGAGCCAACGGATTTTAATTTGCCCGGCAAAAAATAGATGTACGAGCGAATCGGAAATTTTTCCGCCCGAAGTGCGCGCATATTCTTGTCATATTGCGCCTCACCCGCCTCAGGCAGGAGGAAGGCCGGCACACTTTCTTCTATAAAAGAAAATCCCAGGCTCTTTAACAGATCCACTTTGTCGTAGGTGGCACACACGCCAAGAGGTATTGAATATGCGGCAGGTTGGCTACTCAAAATGGCCGCCTGAGCCAGATTCTGCGCTGCCACCAGTCCAAAGAGGGTACCCGTCGTTTGTTTTAAAAAGTCTCTTCTCGTCGGTTGGTTGTCACGTTGGTTCATGGGGAATTTGGTTCGGTTGGTGATGTAGGGAAGTCGGTGCAATTCCTGATTTACTCATATTGAAAAAATAGTAAATTTTGATTTTTTCATTTCGGGGGGATATTAGTAAGCCACGTCGAGCGGACGCGTGTGAAATCCAACCTCATCCGGTTTGGTGTTTTGTATAAAATTAGGGGATAAGGAAACCAGAAAACTTCGTGCTGGTAGTGAAAAGTACGACATGGGCTATTCGATTAAATTCGGTAGCGGGTGGCTATATTAACCCTTGATTAAGAATAACCTTAATGTATCGTAGGTATCAGAAGTTACCTTATTTTTAAAGCAAACTTCTTATCCGGCCTTATGAAAAATAGACTCACTTTCCTCCTCATGATCGTATTTACTGCCTGCCAGCGCAATGCGCCCAAACCAGCTCAACCTGACTACGAAGATTGGTATGCGCTTACCGCTCCCGAAGCAAGAGATATCAAAGGGGTATACGGTGATATTGACGGTACCCTCGTCATTACCACGGGTCCACATATATACCAGACAAAGGACAAGGGCAAAACCTGGACAAAAGCAAATTACAATGACAACAACTGGCTTTTTAGCATAACAGCCCGCAAGGACACGCTGTTTGCTCTCACTACTCAGTGGAATAGTGTCCTTACCAAAGCCTATGCGTCTAGCCCAGAGTATTTTAGTGTAGATCAGGGAGTAAGCTGGCAAATGTACCGTTGCTTTTCGAGTGAAAGCTGCTTGTTGGAAATTCCGCTTAGCCACGTACAATCTGCTTCGGGCACGGAGTACAGCATAGACGTTCTCCTTACACCCATCGGACCGGCCAGCGGGCCCAACTGGGTGGAAACCGTTGGCGTTGTTACATCAACAGGCGACAAAATCTCGCTACCGGCCAGTCACCAGATCAATAGCCTTTATTTTGATAAAAAATCACGGCTGTACGTAGCCGCATCCACTCCGGTTTGTGGTAGGTTGGAAAACTTCTCCTTTTGCGGAAAAATGAACGGCGTTTTGTACGTTTCCAAAAGGCCCCAGCCTTGAAAACCGACCAGGTAGTCACAAAACAGAGTTGACGGTTTGTTGAGCACGTGCTACCCTTTCGTCATTACGAAAGAGACATCCAAACTGCCTTCTCCGAAATACTCGACTTCAGGGAGGCCAGCAAGTGTGACCACCTTTTGTCAGACATGCTCCGCATTGGCTTATACATTTATCTGAGCAACAGCCAGGACGATGAAGATATGCAAGGCGGCCTCTTAGATTTGTTAGATAATCGTTAACTTCAAAAAGTACAATACCAGCAGATCCTAAGGCCGCGCGGCAAGACCCGGATAAGTTCCTTGGGAAATAAGAAGATGAAGCAGGCTGTTAGCCCGAATTTTTTCAATCAGCAGTTTGGCTCCTGCTTTTTCGGACACGCTTGCGGCTACTACCTTCACTGTGAAAAGTAAGCCCAGTGTATCCACCAGGATGAATCGTTTACGCCGCCACGGGGCGCCCCGCTTTCACACATTTACCCGAATCATAGCCACGCTCGTCTACACCAATCTAAGTCGTCTTGACCGATTGTGAGTCAATGGAAGAAGCCGTAGGCTTCTTCTTGCGGCCAGCTTTTTTCCGTACTTTACTGACCAACTTGACATGGATTTGTTGCCAAATACCCTCTTTACTCCACGAGTTAAAGTAATGACAGACGCTCTTATAATCGGGATAATCATTGCGGACGCCGCGCGGGGCAGCATGCTCCAAGAGCATCCACTCCGCATCCAATAAAGAATGCCGGTAATAACCTTACGTAGATCAAGCGGAGTTCGCTCTGGTCCAGCGGCTTGTTTGTTGGGCATGGGTAAGAGTGCTTTTAAATGTTTCCATTGTTGGTCAGAAAGTTCGGTAGGGTACTTTTTGCGGGCTTTCTGTTTACTTTGTCCTGAGGCATCTGATAGGGTCGTTTTGAAGTTTAGTCACCACAAAATTCCCCTTTATTTAGATGCCTTTTTCTAGGCTCATAGAATTTTCAGACAGCTTCTTAGAAATCCGCTTCACCCTGCTTGGCACCTAAAAAGCAAAAAAGGCCGCCAACAAGCTCTACGAGGTAACCAGTTTCGTGTAGATTCCACCGCTACAAACCAGAATCGGTTCGATCCAGACCCATCCGCTAGGGTTAAAAAATGGTTGGAAAGCGTTTGCTTAAGTGATATCGAAAAATGGAAGGCTGACACCCTGACTAAAAACCTGGTTACCAAAAGAAACAGAGTCCTAAATTCCGCCTGATTTTTTTGGAATTTTGGACACCCTACCCAATAGGCATTCTCATCCGCCGAAGCTGTAGGTTGTTTGTAGGTGAAACCAAGGCGGTTCGATAATGGTAGATCATACTGTCGTTAATGCCCAGATACTCGGAAACCTTACATATGGGGAGCTCATTGGCAGCGAGATACTGGTGATTTTCACGTAAGAGGACTGGTCGAAAACAGTCCATTGTAACGTTTTCAAACTGTCTCGCATCGTGTCGGCTATTATAAAAGTCACGCAATAAAGCTGAAACAAATCCGACTTTTTCGTAATTCAACCCCTGCTCTCCAGTGTATGTAAAAT
>CAVYGM010000006.1:0-176857 GCA_963768025.1 uncultured Cytophagales bacterium | reverse complement strand
TGGCCTGTTCTCGACCCGTTGCGTATTGCTCGGCCACTACGTGCGGCAGCGGGTGTTCTTCGCCGACGAGGCCACCGCGATCACCGCGGGCTACCGTCCCTGCGCGGTGTGCCTGCCGGAGAAGTACAAGGCATGGAAACAATGACGTACTCACCGTTGCCGCGCGTGCCCGTCCCCGCCAGTACCGGTGTCGCGTGTGAAGCGACCGAGGTCGCCGCGATCATAGGACTGTTGCACACGATGCGGCCCCGGCCGGTGAGCGTGGTGATCGGCACCGCGGCCGACGCGGTGTCCCGGGCGAACGGCACCCGGCTCGCCGAGGCGTGGACGTCGCACGGCGTCGTGCTCGACACCGTGACCTGGCCGGAGAAGGCGGCGTCGTGGCTTCGGCACGCCCACCGCTTCGCCGGACCGGAACCGGACGCGTGGATCGTGACCGCCACCCCGGCGGGATGGGTCGGCATGGGACGCCGCCTGGCCTACTCGACCGGCTGGTCTCCCCGCCGCACGGTCGGCACCGCGGCACTCGCCGATCCCGCACTGATCGCCGCGGGCGGCGTTGGCACCTTCGACGGGCTGCGCGGCACCCACACCGACGGCCGAACCTGGGAGATTACTCGCGCCCTGCTTCACAGCTCGTCGCGGCCGTTTGGTCCCAGCAGCCCGACGACGAGAGCCGGCTGAGGGGCTGGTCGGACCTCCACCTCAGCACCGAGGGCGTGCAGACGGGCCGTGACGGATGGCGGGTCCGGATGCTCGATGTGGAAGGACGCCAGCGTGATCCCCGACGGCGCTGAGGCCGCCGGGTGCGGCGTGTCGCCCCAGCTGATGAGGAACGGGACCACGCCGGCCGTCAGCGCGTTGCTGGTGAGGCGCCATCGGAGCGTGCTGCCCTCTGGTGTGCGCCGGTGGCCATCGATCACGTCGCCCGGGTCGAAGCCCCTGGCACGGGCCTCGTCGCGGGCTTTCTCTGTGTCGTCGCAGGTGATGGCCCAGCCGACCAGCCCCAGGCACGGGTCACCCCGTCGACCCCGTAGGGACGCGGCCCGGCCGGCGGCGGCTGTTCCGGATCCGGGGCGACGATCTCCAGGTACGTCCAGGGCCCGAGCGCCAGCAACCTGTTGTGGGTGCCCTGTCCGGTGTGCTGTCCACCGCCGGCCGCCCTGACACCCAAGCGCTTCTCGATGTCGTCGACCGCGGCCGCGAGGTCCGGGGCCGCATAGAGGAAGTGATCGATCCGCACATCCACAGCATGTCACGGACAGTGAACGAACGGCGCTCACCATACGTGTAACAGATATGACTACCGGTGGTTGGGACGGAACGTCCGACACCTCGACAAGATCCGACCATGATCCAACGCTCGACTGGAACGAAGGCGACTCGCCGGAAGGGACCAGGCCGTCCACAAGGGAGAAGGCCGAACAGAAACTGCGGCACCAACTGGCCGTGCACCTGCGCGACCGGCGACTCGCACTGACTGAGGACGACCGCAACCCGCCGCCTGCGACGCCGATGAACACGCCGTACCCGGCGTTCCCCATCCGGCAGCCGTTCGCCGCGACGGTCTACCTGGCCGACGACCACGGCCATCAAGAGGTCCAGCAGGCACTCAGCGACCTGCTGGAGTCCTTCGACTTCGAGATCGTCGACAGCCTACCTTACAAAGCCGGATCGGCAACCGGAAGTGGAACGCCACTGTCGAAGGAGGGGAGTACATTTTTCAGCTAAATCCCAACAACCCCATTTCTCCCGGCCTGAATAGCACGACGACCTGGTTTTTTGAACAAAACTTTATGAAAACCTTTCAGAAACAATTTCTGAAAGCCGATTATACTTATCGCTATCTGGGCGATATTCTGACGCTCTCGACGGGACTGGAACTGGCCCGCCGCACCGAACTGGCCAATTTGGAAAATCCCAAGCCCTTCATTGACTGGGAAACCCGTGCCTTCACTCCCAACCGGCCCGAAAACGCCGAGGTCGGCAGTGCCGGGTTTCCTACCCACGAGGCCCTGCTCTGGAACCTGAACCTCAGCCTACGGCCCTGGCAGAAATACGCCATCCGCAACGGGCAGAAACGCTACTGGTACAACAGCGGCCCCACGTTTACGATAGCCCTCCGGCGGGCCGTGCCTCTCAACGACCTATCGCCGGAGTATACCTTGTTGGAAGGGGGCCTGCGGCACAATGTGGACACCGGTCCGCGATCCGGCCTACAGTATGCGGTGAGTGGGGGGAGTTTCCTGGCCAACAAACGGATGTACTTCCCCGATTTCCGGCATTTTATGGGCAATGAGTTTTTCTTCCAAATGGGCGACGCCCTCACGCAGTTTCGGATGCTACCCTACTATCAGTACAGTACCTCGTCGCGGTACTTTCAGGTTCACAGCCTTGTGGGCCACGCAGCGATTCGTGCTCACGCGCCTGCCCTTTGTGCGCACGCGCAGGTCTGAAAGAAACCGTGCAGGTGCATTACCTGGCCACGCCCGCACTGAAAAACTATACCGAGCTGGTGTACGGGCTTGACGGCATTCTACGGCTTTTCCGAGTGGAGCTGGTAGGTCAGTTTCAGAATAATGGGTACCAGGGTTTAGGGTTCAGGGTAGGTACCACGCTGCGGTTGCGGTGATGGAAGCCTAGTGTTGGAGAGCATCCTGGATAATCTCCCGCAATGTTTTCTCCTTCGCGTACAAATCCTGCAACAAAGCCATCTGATTCCGTGCCCGGTTCAGGTTGTGCTCCGCGTGGTTGACGGGGTAATATATATCCCCATTGAGGTAGTCGGCCAGGAACCGTAGCCCTTGCATATACACCAGAAATGGCCCGGCGTAGAAAAGCGTCGATTTTTCGGTTTCGGTGAGCACGTCTTTCATTTCCGACAGGTACCCTTCCATCAAGGCCCGGTAGTAGTCCTCACGCACGTATACCTGATTGAACGCAATGCTTTCCTCCGATACCGGACTCACACAGGTCCGGATCATGTCGCCCACATCCGATATGATCTTCCCCGGCATCAGCGTATCCAGGTCGCACACGCACAAACCGCGCTGTGTATCGGCATCCAGTAGCACATTGTTGATCTTGGTGTCGTGGTGCATGAGGCGGTCGGGGAAATCCGGGTTCACGAGCAGCCTATCGTACGTTTCCACGATGTCCCGTCTTTCCAGAAATCCTTCTATCAGGGCCAAAGCCTTTTTTTTTCGGTCTTCCGGGGCCTGGTCCAGGGCTTCACTAAACTGCTGGTAGCGCCAGTTGAGATTATGGAAATCCGGAATAGTGGGTTCAAACGGGGTCATGTCCAGCCCGTCGAGGTGGCGGGCGAGCCGGCCAAACTGCCTGGCGGCTTCACGGGCCTGATCAGGAGTGGTAGCTTCATTGATAGAAGTGGAATTAGGCACAAAGGGCGTCAACCGCCAGTAATTGTTGTTTTCTACTAACAAATCGTGGCCATTAAGGGTAGGTAGCGGGGTAAGGAATACATACCCGGGCTGGTGTTTTGCCAGATAATGCGAGGCCCGCCGGAGGTTATTGGCTATGGCCTCGGGTTGGGTAAAAACGGCAGTATTAATTTTTTGCAACACGTAGCGTTCGCCCGATTCCGCCTCTACCAGAAAGGTATGGTTGATGTGACCCGAACCAAAAGGACGAGGCGGTATGGCAGCATGAAGGCCAAAAGCCGCAAGAATGGAATCAAAGGGAAAGGAAGCGATGGTCATGGTTTTGGAATAAAAATAAAAAAAGGATAGCCCCACGGGACTATCCTCCAAATATACTGAATCGCCGGAATTACCTTATTCGGCCGTAGTTTTCAGTCGGGGTACCTCCACTAGGGATGGGTAGTAGTTATTTTCGAGATTGATGGTCGGCCATGCGGCTGGTGGGGTCAATCACAATGCGCTGGATCGACGTAATGGGTTTATTGATCGTGAAGCCGTACTCTGGATATACCCAGGGCCAATCGGTTAGCAAGGTGGTTTTGGGGTAGATAGACTCCTTCTTTTCGCCCCGCATCATTTCCAGCGGAATATAAAAATTCTCCTGCGTACCGTCGGTGTAGCTCACCACTACGTCCAGAGGCATGGGCATTTTTCCGATTCGCTCCAGCGTCACGGTGGTTTTGCCGGCATCCGGTAGCACTTCCTTGATGCTATAATCAATGGTACGGGTGGTACCTACCCAGTCTTCCCAGTACCAGTCCAGTTCCAGACCCGATTCTTTTTCCATGATGCGTTTCAGGTCGGTAGGGTTAGGGTGCTTGAACTCCCACTCGTTGAAGTAGCGCTTCATGGCGCGGTCAAAGGTAGGCTGGCCAATGATATAGCTTAGCTGGTGCAGGAACACGCTCCCTTTGGAGTAGGCGGCGGTACTGTACGCCCGGTTGGTGTTGTAATGATCCGAATGCGTAGTCATGGGTTCTTCCAGGCCCGACTCCACCAGTCGCTGGTAGGCCAGGTAGGAGCCCGCGTGGGCATTGGGATTCCGGGACGGGAACAGCTGCTTCATCACATCCGTGGAGGCGTAGGTCGTGAACCCTTCGTCCATCCAGGCATACTTGGATTCGTTGGTGCCGAGCAGGTTCTGGAACCAACTATGGATGGATTCGTGAACGGTAACGCTGGTCAGGGCGCGCAGGCTACCCCTTCCCGTGATCAATGTCGCCATCGGATATTCCATGCCGCCGTCGCCACCTTGAATCACGGAGTATTGTTTGTAGGGGTATCTACCAAAACGCTCGTTCATCATTTTGAACGCACGTACGGCCAGGGGTTCCATTTCTTTCCAGTAATTAGTGGTGTCGTTCTGGTAGAAAAAATGCAGATCGAGGTTATCGTCCACTTTCACTATATCATGTACGTAGTCGGGGTCAGCTGCCCACAAGAAATCTGGGACATTAGGAGCTACAAAATGCCAGGTCAGTTTATCACCTTTTTTATGGGTAACGGTCTTTTTGCTATACCCATGCCCGATCTGATCGGGGTTTTGTAAATAGCCGGTAGCGGCCATCACGTAGGAGGCGTCCAGGGTGATTTTTACGTCAAAATCGCCCCATACGCCGTAGAATTCACGAGCGATGTAAGGGTTGGCATGCCAGCCTTCGTAGTCGTATTCGCTCATTTTGGGGTACCATTGCGCCATGGAGTAGTCAATGCCCTCCTTGTTGTTACGGCCCGTGCGGCGGATCTGAACGGGTACCTGCGCTTCAAATTCCATGTCGAAGGTATGCTGCGACTTAGGCAGAATTTTTTCATTCAGGGTAACTTCCAGTACGGTGCCAACTACTTTGTAGGGTACCGGTTTTCCGTTGTGCTTCAGCGTCTTTATTTTTTCGTAGCCGATTTCATCGGGCGAAAGTTTATAAATCCGGTCCATGACGCGGGCATCCGGGTCGGCAATGGTCCGCGAGCGCACATCCATCTGACTGCCGGGCTGGAAGGCATTGAGGTAGAGGTGGTAGAATACCTTATCGAGAGTATCGGGGGAGTTGTTGGAGTATACCAGTTTCTGGGTGCCGGTATAGCGGTGGGTTTTGGTATCGAAATCAACGTTCATTTCGTACTTGACCCGCTGCTGCCAGCGGTCCGACTGGGCGAAGCTTCCAGAGCCCATGCCTGTGCACAGCAGGATAATAAGTAGTTTCTTCATGTAATTGTGATGAATCAGGTTAAATAGCCAAACCCCAAAAATAGGTAAAGTAGTTGTTATGCCATCTAATTTTCTGCACAAACGGCCATTTTTCTTAAATCGTATGGCTTAATGCATTCAGTACAGCGATAGGATGGTTAAGAAAATTAATTTCTTGCCTATTTTTACAAGGCACTTTTCAGTGATTCACCCACAGACCGTAATCTCAACAAACTTTATAAACTCATTTCCTACCCTATGCAACGTTTTCTGCTGTTCTGTTTCATCCTATTTCTCCCTGCCGTTCTTAAGGCACAACCTGCCTCCGATCAACCTTTTATCAAAGAACACTACACCAAGACAATCTACGATATCCCGATGCGGGATGGGGTGAAGCTACACACGATTCTGTACACGCCCAAAGATATTTCCGCCAGCCAGAAGTATCCTTTCCTGATGCAGCGGACCTGTTACAGCATTGCGCCCTATGGTGCGGATCAATTCCCCGTTCGCCTGGGGCCTAACCCCTACCTGATGCGGGATAAGTACATTTTCGTGTATCAGGATGTGCGGGGTCGTTACATGAGCGAGGGTACCTGGACTAATATGACGCCGCATATCGCCGATAAAAAAGGCAAGAACGACGTGGACGAGGCATCGGATATGTACGATACCATCGAATATTTGCTCAAAAACGTCCCGAACAACAATGGTAGGGTAGGGCAGTACGGTACGTCCTATCCCGGCTTCTACACCACGGCCAGCTCGCTCAGCAAGCATCCGGCCCTAAAAGCCTCGTCGCCGCAGGCACCCATTGCCGATTTTTTCTTTGACGATTTCCACCACAACGGCGCCTTCACCCAAGGCTACTACGGTACCTTTCCGGTCTTTGGCATTCAGCACCCTGAACCTACCAACAAATCCTGGTTTACCGACCAATTCATTCAAACAAAGCCCGATGGCTACACCTTCAACCTGAATATCGGCCCGTTGAAGAATTTTGATAAGTACTACAAAGACAACTTCTTCTGGCAGGAAACGATGGATCATCCCAACTACGATGCCTTCTGGCAGAAGCGCGACATCCTGCCGCACCTAAAAGGCGTGACTTCGGCTTACATGACCGTCGGCGGCTGGTTCGATGCAGAGGATTTATATGGCCCTTTGAATACCTACAAAACCATCGAGAAGAACAACCCCAACGCCTACAACACGCTGGTGATGGGGCCGTTCGGACACGGACGCTGGGGGCGCGAGACGGGACACACGCTGCACAACGACATCTATTTCGGTGACAGTCTGGCGACTTTTTATCAGAAAAATATCGAAACCGAATTCTTTACCCACTTCCTGAAAGGCGCCGGTGATGGCAAAACGGGCTTACCCGAAGCGTATCTGTTCAACACAGGCCGCAACGAATGGCGCAAGTTTGACAAGTGGCCCGCGCCGCAAGCCAAAAAACAAACGCTGTATTTCCAGAAAAACGGCAAGCTGAGTTTCGACAAACCTACCGCCGCCAGCGCCTACACTGAGTACATCAGTGACCCGCTGAAACCCGTTCCCTATACCGACGACCTCACGCAGATGACGGGTTTTACGCCGTTCAACTACATGTCCGAAGACCAGCGGTTTGCATCTACCCGGCCCGACGTGTTAGTCTTTGAAACCGACGTACTGACTGAAGATATCACCCTGGGTGGCGAGCTTATGGCCAAGCTCAATTTCAGCTACCACGGGTACCGACGCTGATTTTTTTGTTAAGCTGATCGATGTGTATCCCGACGACGAGAAAAACCACGATTATATGGTGGATAAGGAAGTGGTACTGGCGGGCTACCAGCAGATGGTACGCAGCGAAGTGATGCGGGCGCGTTTCCGCAACAGCTTCTCCAAGCCCGAACCGCTGAAAGCCAACACTATGACACCGCTGAATTTCCGCTTGCAGGACGTGCTGCACACCTTCAAAAAAGGCCATAAAATCATGGTGCAGGTGCAGAGCACCGTCTTCCCGCTCTTCGACCGCAACCCGCAGAAGTACGTCGAGAATATCTACCGCGCCGATGCAGCCGATTTCATCAAAGCTACCCAACGCATCTTCATGCAGGCGAATGCAGCGAGTGGGTTGGAGGTAGAGGTGGTGGAGTAATTTTGAATGGGGGGTCCGTGCGATTGGAGGTTGAGTGAATTTTTGTGGCCGCTGTATATAGGAAGAAGTACCTGAATAATTTTCTTTTGGAGAATACGTGAAAACCAAAGCCGTAGGCTTGACAGATCTGGTGGCGGCGGATTTTAATCCGCTGAAAAAAGACAGCAAGCGCAATAAAATGCGATAGGCTTGGACGATATGTTTTTGGAGTTGTCGATGGAGGAGGATTGGTTTTTGCTAATCCTCCTTATCTTTGATGTAAAGCTATTGACCAGCAACCAATTGTCAGTACGATACGTTTAGAGTGCACCATTCAAACCAGAAATTTTATGATCGGCGGAAAGAAAAAATCGAAAAAAAAGCCTGTGATAAGAACTACGGCTACCATCAGGAAGAAGGATCCGAAGAAGAAAATCGAACTTGGAACGGGGAGGCAGCTGGTTTATATGTCCGATACCTTATTTGATGAGGATCTGGAAAGATGAAGAGGTATCTATTGGATACGCACATCTTTCTGTGGGCATATGCTCAACCGGAGAGGTTAGGCAAAACTATGACCCGTATCATGACTAATCCTAACTCGGTTAAGTACCTGAGTGCTATTTCTTTTATTCAAATCGCGCAGTTGTATGAAACCAAACCCAAAGACTTTGATTTCAAAGTTCCACTTTCCACATTATTCATCAAGCAATGGCCCACTTGCAGGTACAGACCTTGGTGATTACGCCCGATCACGCGCAGCGGTACTACGAGATCCAAGCCATTACCGACCACAAAGATCCTTTTGACCGGTCTATCATCGCTCAGGCGGCCAGCACGGGCTTCACTGTGCTGTCAGACGACCGAAAGTTTCCACTCTATCCGGTTACGGTCATTTCCAACTACGATCAATGGCGCAAGGATAGGTTTCTGGTTAGAGGTACCATTCGGAGGAAAACCATCTTGTGTAATCTTCCAAGGCTGAAAAACCGTTTTTTATTCTTAGGCCAGTTTGGTGCAATCCCACAATCGCCAACAGTAGAAGGCACAGAAACAGCCTTTTAGGTACGTATATTCTCCCAAAAACGATCTTGTCCCATGAACCGAATAGCCTGGCTATTTTTTGCCTTGATCGTACTTAATGGAGCGTCGGCCCAGCCCACCATCAGCCCTTCGGCTGCGAAACCTTTAAAAAAAGAACTTGCTCAGGCCCGGACGGATACCGCCAGGGTATTGGTACTCGATAAACTTACCCGCTGTTACACCTCTATAGACCTGGACACGGCTTTGCTGTACGGACGAAAAGGGTTGGAGCTAGCCGTTCGGAAAAGGTATCAGAAAGGAATACTTCTATGTGCTCTCTCTACTGGGTATGTTTTGTCAAGAACCAATGATTTTGTGGAAGGCCTCGGCCTGTTTTTTGAAGCCAAACAACTCAGTGAACGGCAAAACCTACCGGTTTACCAAGCCATTGCCCTGACCAACATTGCCTCAGTGTATGGGCGTACCAAGGAGTATGAAAAAGCATTCACCTACGTAAAAGAAGCCCGCGACCTCCTGGAAAAATACGGAATTTCCGAAAAGCAAGTCTCTATCAGCTTGCTCTCCGGCACTCTATTTTTGAATATGGGCAAAATTGATTCGGCTGGAATTTACCTGGAAAAGGCCTATGAGGTGGGTACCAAGTTTGGCATACCGGCCTACAGCACTGCTGCAACCTATTATTTGGGGGAATTGCACTTCGAAAAGAAACAGTTGGATAGTGCCTTGTATTTCTACAAGAAGAGTGTAGCATTATCCCAACGCTACCAGGTAAAGTATACGATTACGAGGGCCTATCAGGGATTAGCGGAGGTATTTTCTGCAGAGGAATCAGTTGGATTCGACCGTATTCTATTGCAATAAAGCGCTGGCCGAACAAAAGGCGGATGCTTTTTCTCTGCTGACGGTGAGGAATGCAAACAACCTTCTGTCAAGGGTGTACGAAACCAGAAATCAGCCGGAAGAGGCCCTGAGGTATTTCAAACTGGCCTACGCTGCCAGCGATAGTTTGAATAGGAAAGAAAATACCAAGCAGGTCGAAAAACTAAACTTCGAAGAACAGGAAAGGGAAACCCGGACCCAAAGGAGAATTGAGGCGAACCAAAAGGCCTTCCAGAAGCAAATTGAGGTGTATATTCTCTCGGGAATCGTATTAATCATCCTCATTATTGCCCTGATCCTACACCGGAATAATCGCCAAAAGCAGAAGGCAAACTCGTTACTGCATCAACAGAAAAACGAAATTGAGGTCGAAAGAACCAAAGCAGAACATGCCCTCCAAGATCTCAAATCTACCCAGGCCCAGCTCATTCAAGCGGAGAAAATGGCTTCTTTGGGCGAACTCACAGCCGGTATTGCCCACGAAATACAGAATCCCCTAAACTTCGTGAACAACTACTCAGAGGTGAGTAAGGAAATGATGGAAGAGCTCGTACTCGAACGAGAGAAACTACCGGGGATCAGGGACGAAAATCTGGTAGTTGAGTTGATGCGGGATATCGACGAGAACCTTATCAAAATCCATCACCACGGCAAGCGCGCCGATGCCATAGTCAAAAGTATGCTGGAGCATAGTCGCAGCAGTCGAGGCGAGCCGGAGCTTTCTGATTTAAACTACCTGGTCGACGAGTATCTTCAACTTGCCTATCATGGTCAACTCGCGAAAGATGCAGAAATTGAAATCAAGATAAGCACAGATTTTGACAACGTACTCCCAAAAGTTGAGCTCATTCCCCAGGATATAGGAAGGGTACTTATCAACCTCTTTACCAATGCTTTTTATGCCTGCACCGAGCGTAGCCGGAGTGTAACAGTATTAACGCCTGATCAGAAACCGTATCGACCCGAGATTAAGGTCTCCACTAGGCAACATTTAGATAGAGTAGAGCTACGTATACAGGACAACGGGAATGGTATCCCTGCCGCTATCAAAGACAAAATCTTCCAGCCATTCTTCACCACCAAACCCACCGGCCAGGGCACGGGCTTGGGGCTGAGTTTGGCTTATGATATTGTAAAAGCCCACGGGGGGGAACTACGCGTTGAGTCGGAGGAAGGGGAAGGAACCGTGATGATTATTCGTTTGCCAGTTATATGACTAGGGTTGGGCATAATCCATTTCAGATAGCTCTATTGCTTTCTTCTGCTCAATAAAATACTCGGCCCTGAGAACAGGATCTAGTCAAGCAGATAGATACGATAAAAGCCCCAACCGGGGCTTTTATACAAGATTTGAAAGCAGGAAAACCAGAGACTGACCTTACTCTTGATTCAGGAGCTTATCCAACCGCACAATACTCTGTACCATGGCCCTTACGCTATGGTAATTTACCTTCCAGGAGTGGCTCATGTGGGTCCAGATGGGTTCGCCCTGTCGGGTAAGCAGGGGCTTCCATTCCCCTACCTGATGGTCGATCATATGGTCAAACACAAAGCGATGGGTAGCGTGGTAGGCCTCCAGGTAGCTTCTCATCGCCGTACACCCGGTAGGCATCCAGCATCCCTATGAGTACCTCGGCCTGCTGCCAAAACTCCTTCTCGCGATCGTACACGTCACCCGCATGGGAGCCTTCCACGTATACGCCACCGAACTCCCAGTCAATGCCATAAGCCAGGGCGTGGTTGAAGGATTTGAGCAATTGCGTTCGGTAGTCTTCATAACTCAGCCCGGCTACGTCCAGGGCGTGCATAAGCAGCCAGGCAAACTCCACATTGTGGCCATAGCTGGTATTGTCTTCGGCGGCACTCTTTGATCCGTCTTCGCTGAACCGGTCCCAGCCCCACACGATATCAAACTTAATTTGCGGAGCCACCCGCCAATCGGCCCAAAATTGCGGAATACCCGTGCTGTGGTCGGGGTGCATAATGCGGTTGATGAGCAATTGGATTATTTCCAACAATTTGCGGCGATGAATTTCTTTTCGGCTGGCTTCGTACAACGTCGTAAAAGCCTCCATCAGGTGCATGTGGGCATCCAGGGTTTTACGGTCGCCGCCCGCCGACCCGGGGCCTTTGAGGGTCCAGTCGCGGTGAAACATTTCAAAATAGCCGCCATAGAAGGTATCCACGGCGTACTTTTGGAGTAGGTCGAATACTTTTTCGGCGTATTCGAGCCCGCGCGGGTCGCCGGTGGCGAGGGTATACTCCGCCAGGCTGTATATGGCAAAACTATGGCCGTAGACAATCTTTTCGTCAATCAGCACGTCACCTTTCCGGTTCATGAGCCAGTAAAAGCCACCATGTTCCTGATCCCACATGTTTTTGAGTAGGAAATCAACGCCGTGCCGGGCGATGTCCGCAAATCGGCCGTCGCCATACCCTGCCCGGTGGGCTGAGGAAAAGGTGAATACCGTGCGGGTTTGAGCTATAAGCGATTTTTCGTCCTCGCCCGAGTCATTCCCGTCCTTATCAAAATGAGTAATAAAGCCGCCATTTTCTCTATCCACGCAGCGGTTTTCCCAGAAGGGAAGGAGTTCTTTGGTCAGATGATGGTGTGCTTCCTGTCGGTAGTCACGGAGTTGTTCCTGATTCATAAGGGGAAAAAATATTGAAAAAGATAAATCTCAAAGGGGGCTTTCGCCGGGTATTGGAAAGAAAGAGACTTGATGGGCACGCGCTAAATCAATAATCTCGTCCAGATTGGCGGTGCCGGTTTGATTCAGTTTCTGCACCGTCACGGCGGAGGCCAGGTTGGCCAATGCCAATGACTCTACGATGGGAATGTGGGCACCCATGCAGGCGGCAAAGGTAGCCACTGCCGTGTCCCCCGCGCCGACGGTGTCCAGGGTGGTGGTGAGGGGCAATGCCGCGCTTTGGTGGTCATCCTCTCCGTGGGCGTAGAGCATTCCCTGTTCGCCGCGCGTAATGAGCACTGGCCCTTCGATCAAATCGGAAAGCTGATGGCCGTAAAACAGGCAATCGTCTGAACTCCACTGTTCGTGCGCAGTTTTTCCCAGCATTCGGGCTAGTTCTTCGGTATTTACTTTCAAAGTGGACCCCCGAATGGCCGTCCCGTAGGCTCTCATATCCGCCAGGACATACACGTGTGGGTACACGGTAAGTACGGCATTCAGAATTTTTACGCGCGCTTCGGTAAGCAGGGGAGAGGCAAATTGTTGGTTAAGGATGAGGACATCCAGGTGGGCCAGCTGGGATTTGAGACTCCTCAAAATTTGACCAAATCCCTCTTCTGACAGGATATTTTGGGTCCCGAAATCAATCCGATGGTCTTCCACCTCATCCAACAGGGGCTTGGTATAGGTACAGGTATCCCAGTCATTTTCCTGCATACGAATGCCCGTGGTATCCACACCCTGACTTTGCATCAGGTATAGCATCTCCCGCCCGAACACATTGGGCCCCACCGCTCCGAACACTTTTAGGGTATTCACCCCAAGGGAAGCGAGGTTTTGAACCACATTCCCGGCAGCTCCAAGGTAGGTACGTGGCTGACTGCCCCACCATACCTGTTTCTGGGTTTCCAGCGAGGTTTCTCCCGTATTCTTTTTTAGGTCAAAATAGAAGTCAACGGCAAAGTCACCAATAACTCCAACTCGAAGCCTCTGAATTTTTTCAAATAAAAACCTTATCTCGCTTTCTTGCATGTAGGGGGGAGGGTAATTGTGATTGAGTGATTGAGTGGCAATGAGTGATTGAGTGATTGAGTGATTGAGTGAATATTTTGAGTGAAATGATAGAGTGTTGGCTTTTGATGGGTAATGATTTTAAAAGTATACTGGGGTCACCTGAGCATTTGTATCAATCTTTTTAACGAATTGATCGAACAACTCCCATTCCCTATTCATTCATTCCCTCATTCAAACATTCTATCATTGCCCTCCCTACCACGTCCGGTTTTTTAGGAAATCATCTAGCTGTTGCTTGGTCATGGGTACTTCTTTGGGGTTGTCAGCTACCCATTTTAGGAAGTCGGTTTTGATGGTTTCGTTCCAGGCAGTATCTATTTCGCCGGGTGTGTACTTTCCTTCGCGTAGGCGGAGGTGGCCGAATTTGTCCTTCAGGGATATGAACTCCGAATTGACCACTACCTTCTCGGCCAAATGCGCCGGGATAAACACGATGCCTTCCTTCTTAGCCAAAATTAAATCTCCCGGCAACACCGTTGCCTGTCCGATGCGGGTGGGGCAGTTGATGCAGCTAACCACCATTCCCTGGATATAGGACGGATCAAATCCCCGAACCCAGGCGTTGAAGCCCTCTATCGCCTCCAGGCCTTCCAGGTCGCGCACCGAACCGTCAAAAATAACTCCGTTTTTTGATTTGGAATAAATAGAATTCCCCAGGTTATCGCCGATCAGGGTGCCGTCGGCAATTTTCCCGAAACCATCGGCTATGTAGATATCGCCTTCTTTCAGCATGTCAATGGGCCAGGAGTTAGAAGCACCGCTTCGTTTTTCGATTTTTCCCTGATCCTTTATGGGGTTCTCCATGTCGGGTCGGGAGGGTAGGTAGGTTACCGTGAGGGCTCGGCCGGCCATGGGCTGGTCGGGCCGGATAATTTGCCAGCCACCCACAAATTGATTTCGGTAGCCTTCATTGCGGAGTACCCCCCAGGCTTCTTCCAGCGAGATATTCCGGGCCCGCTTAACGAGGTCGTCGGATACGCGCGGACGACCATCGGCGGAGCGCTCCCCTTTCCAATCCATGGAATAGGCGGCTATGTCCTGTTTGGTTGCCTGTACTGACTGTCCCAGAGTGGGTTGAGCCAAGGCGTATATACTTAAAAAAGATACGAGTAGGAATAAATGCTTCATGTTCTTTTCTGATTAAAGTTTAAAATTTAAAAAGCAAAGTACAATCATATTTACTCAATTCTATTTTAAACAAAACCTAGACCACCAATGAAAAAGAGACTACAGGAATTACTAAAAAAATTACCTCAAAATAGTACCGACTCCGGTAGCACGCCGCTCCCTACCGAGTCCAGGTTTGATAGTCGCCGTGATTTTTTCAAAAAAGCTACCCTGGGCGGCTTGTCTCTCGGCATGGCATTCGATGGGAAAGTAGACCGTGAAATGGAATTTCTAACCCAAAAAGTTAAGCGCGATTCAAAGCCCTCGGACCTCAAAATAACGGACATACGGGTAGCCACCGTGGTGGGTGCTCCTATGATTTGTCCCATTATCAGGATTGATACCAATCAGGGTCTCGTGGGCTGGGGAGAAGTGCGGGATGGCGCTAGTCCAAACTATGCCTTGATGCTCAAAAGTCGCCTGCTGGGCGAAAACCCCTGCAACGTAGAACGACTATTTAAAAAAATAAAGCAGTTTGGTGGGCAAAGCCGGGCGGCCGGCGGGGTCTGTGGGGTTGAAATGGCCCTCTGGGATTTGGCAGGGAAGGCCTACAACGTACCTGCCTACCAGCTACTTGGCGGCAAGTTTCGGGACGATGTCCGGATCTACGCGGATACTCCGGAGGTAAAAACCCCGGCGGAGTTTGCTAAAAAAATGAAAGAGGAGCGGATGGACAAGGGCTATACCTTCCTAAAAATGGATTTTGGAATTCAGTTGGTAGCCGATATTCCGGGCGCTTTGATTGGAGCCAAAGACTGGAATATCAAAAGGCAGTGGAGCGACGGCTCAAACCGCGGCAAACTAGGCGACTACGGCACGACCAAGCACCCCTTCACGGCCGTGCAGATTACGGACAAGGGATTGGAAGCGATGGCCGAGTATGTCTCCAAAGTGCGCGATGCGGTAGGCTACGAAGTGCCACTGGCTGCCGACCACTTTGGGCATTTTGACGTGAACACGGCCATTCGATTGGGAAGAGCAATCGACAAGTACCAGCTGGCCTGGTTGGAAGACCTGGTGCCTTGGCAGTATACCGAGAAATGGAAGCAGATTTCGGATGCCATTGATACCCCTACCCTGACCGGGGAGGATATTTACCTGAAAGAGCCGTTTATGAAACTTATTGATGCCCACGCCGTGGACATGATTCACCCCGACCTGGCCTCATCGGGTGGACTGCTGGAAACCAAAAAAATTGGCGATTATGCCGAAGAGCACGGGGTACCGATGGCGATGCACTTCGCCGGCACGCCCATTGCGTTTATGGCCAATGTCCACTGTGCCGCCGCTACTGAGAACTTCATTGCCCTGGAACACCACTCCGTGGATATTCCCTGGTGGGAGAGTATGGTGAAATCCACCAAGCCCCTGGTAGTGAAAGGATTCGCCCCCGTACCGGACGCCCCTGGCCTGGGAATAGAGGTAGTAGAGGAAGTAGTAGCTGCCCACCTGAAGCCTGGCACTAAGCTATTCGCCCCCACCCCCGAGTGGAACACGAAGGACTCCTGGGATAGGGAGTGGAGCTAAAAAATAATGATAGAATGAGTGATTGAGTGAATGATAGAATGGGGGGTGGGAGTCGTTTGATCAGTTTGGTACAGATAATTGCTCAGGTAGCTTAGCCTCCAACTATTTTTAAATCCGTACCCATCTGGCAACACTCTATCATTTTCCGTTCGTTGGCTCTACTCGCACACGACCCTGAAACCTACGTAATTGTATGTGTAGAAGGGTTCGTTAAAATCGCGGGTGGGTACGCGGCTGTACTTGGGGGGACTCTTCCACGACCCACCGCGGATCACGCGGTCGGTACCTGTGAAGGGTCCCTTCGGGTTGTTGGTACCCGACGAATAAAAATCATCGTACCAGTCGAGGCACCATTCGGCCACGTTTCCGATCATATCGTGTAAGCCCAGTTCGTTGGGGGCGAACTTTCCGACCGGAGCGGTATACAAATACCCGTCCGTATAGTTTTTGAAAAACTCAGGACTCAAGGAGGCGTTTTTGGCGGTAAGATCGGCCACGTTGGCGCTCGTGTTCAGGCTATCGGTATTACCCCAGCTGTACATGGTATGCTTGCTGCCATTGCCGGCGGCGTATTCCCATTCGGCTTCGGTGGGCAGGCGGTAGGTGCGGTTGGTGCGGCTGGATAGCCACCGGCAGAAAGCCATGGCGTCATTATAACTCACATGAATTACCGGTTGGGTCTTATCGGTTTGTACCTGCCCGTCCGCCCCGTGTCGCCAATTCAGATTTTCCTTGTCAACAGGAGACTCTCCGGACCATACCAGGCTGAACCCCTTGGTTTCGGCATCGGTTACGTAACCGGTCGACTCCACAAACTCTCCGAATTCGGCTACTGTGGTTTCGTAGGTACCCATTTTGAAGGCTTTCAACGTCACGTGCCGAATCGAATCTTCGTCGGGGCCCCCATCCTTGCTCCCCATATCAAAACTCCCTTCCTTAATGTAAGTTAGGGGCACCGGTTCCAGATCCACGGCTGGTTTTACGGGCACAGAAACTGCCACTTGATCGGATTGAGGGGCAGTAAGAAAATAAAATTCCCCCAATAATTCATCGTAGCGTCCGGGCCGTTGCTTATCATTACTGACTTTCATAACCTCCTTGGATGTTAAGTCTATAATTTGCCTGATGCCAAGGTTAGGGGTTGTGAGGTATTTGAGCAGAGATCCCGTAAACAACCCATTACGAGCGCCTATGTTATCGTCGGCAGTACTGCCTTCACTCGTGGAGTACACAACAAAATTGCCATTGGGGTTTACCATATCAGGTTTTACAAGACCCCTGTTCACTCCTAAATCCCGGGTAGTACTACTGCATAGTTTCAAGTTCGGAACATTTCGACAGGCGTCCAGAAATACAAAACTATTTTTTACTTTCTGATTGGCAATATCCGCCAGAATACGGTTCAGGGGGATGCCGTATTCGGCAATCCGCTCCAGACAACTGATGTCGGCGTCAATGGGAAGCAGGTAATTCTGATTCTGGTAGCTAACCCCGTGCCCGGAGTAGTAAAACAGGGCCACATCGGATCGGCTCAACGACTCCTTGAAGCGATTCACAGCCCCGATGAGTTCGCGGTAGTCGGTATCGGTAGCCTTAATTACCTCAAAACCAAGTTTTTCGAGGGCTAGTGTCATGTCATTGGCATCATTGACGGGGTTTTTTAGAGGGGCAATGTTCTCGTATTCCAGATTACCAATCACCAGAGCAATTCTGCGCTCTGTACCAATGGGGATATCCCCTTCCTCCACGGCTTTCAGACCTTTGCTTTGCCCATAGGCCAGGAAAGTGCCCGTTAAGAAAATTACCAGGGTGAGAAGAAAATTTTTCATAGTGCTGAGAATTTGCGTACTGTTTCAGAATGTGAAGTGGATGTGTGTTCTAAAAATTTTCCGGGGTATCAGTCTTTCTTTTTCGGTTTTATCCGGCACAAAATATTGAAGGTACTTCCGCTGGATTTCCCCAGGCTGGCCGAGAAAAGGCCCCTCGAAGCGACGCTGTACGAATCTTTCAGGAGCTGCTCCAATACCCCGAAGCCATCGGCACTTCGGCTCTGCACCTGTCCCTTTTTGGCCGCGATGAACTCCATGTCAATTTCCTTTTTGGTGACAAAAATCTTGTAAATTTCGGTGCCATAGGGCTTCTCCACCTCCATCAGGTTTTCTGTGAACAAGCGGGATGAATTAGCTCTGATCCTCAGGTCACTTGCGTATATTTTTTGTTTGTAGTTGGGTAGTACCGGGTTTATTATTCCATCCGGCTGCATGTCCAGGATATTAACGTACACATCCTGATCCCCTGTATTTTTTACCCAAATTACAAGCTTATCGCCCTCCGTAAACTCATAGGTACCACCGACCATTTTTTCATTGATCCGGGTGGTGTCTGGCCGGCCATCTATAACCGGTACAAAGGCTACCTCTACCTCGAAATTCTTGTCCTTTATTTCAATATTTTGGAGCAGTTTATACTGGGTGTAGCGTTGAAGTTCGGTTTTCAGATTAGTCCAGAAAAAGTCGTCTCTCCGAATCGTAGTAAATACATGGCCACTTGCAGCAAGGCGCAGGGTATCCGCCACGATTCCCTGGGTAATGAGCAGATCGGGGGTACCTTCCAGCCGAAGCAGGGGGAGCTCCTTCATAATCACTTTCAGGGAATCTATTTCAGCCTGAGAAAATTCACCGGAATTACTTGCCGTTGGGGAAGCCATTTTGACTACCACGGGTTTTATTTTATATACCGGATCCGTCACGAACACCCAATAGTTGGAAACCAGATCCTCACCTAGTTCCTGATCCAGCTTTACAGTAGCGGAAAAACTTTCTGCTTTTACCACAACTCCCCTGGCGAATGGGGCAACTGCCGAAGGATCATTGGTGCCCGCCGGATGTACCTCTATTTTGGCTCCTTCATCGAGCCCGGCAAGCAGGCCGCCCTTTACAAACATGCGGTTACCTTTCCAACTTTCCACCTCCACGTATGGTTTTTGCTCCACATATTTTCCCCCGAAGAGGGCCCGGTCAAGGCCAGTGCCTTCCAATACAGGATTTTGTCCCGGAGTTTTCTGATTCACAATTACCTGAATTTTTGCAAATAAGGACCGGTATGTGGTGCCCTGTTCCAAATTCTCCATGGCTTTGGATATGGCATAGGTGAGGGTCCCCATGCTTTCTTCATTCTCGTCCAGCGTTTCGTAGTTTAGCTCGTTGGCACGGGCAGCAGAAACCACTACGTAGGAAGCCATAAGCTCTTCGTGTGCGTTGGGTTTCTCACTGAAACTAGTAAATTTCTCCTTGTCTTTGGTAGCCGCCTGAACAAAATCTTTGGAGACAAAAGGGGCTTGTCCTCCCCGCACAATCGCCAGCCCGCGGGTACCACTACCCGAATGGCAGGAATCCATAAATACCAGTACATCCCCGTTTTTTCCTAATTTCAGACGAATCTGATCAATCAGGGCACCAAACTCATCGTCCCGAAAATAGGCCGACTGATCTTTCTGAAAGTTTGTGGAGCGCATCGGCGACAACGCCTCGAAGGGAACAATACTTTCATCCAGGTTGTCCAGTTCGTCGCCGTTGTCGTCTTGCATCTGCACCCCATGCGAGGAAAAGTGAATCGTTACAATATCGCCGGCGTATACCTCTTCGATGAGGCCTTCCATCGCCTGTATTATACCCTCTTTTGTGGCCGCAGAGTCCAAGACTACTTTGATGTTCTCTGCCAAAAAACCCTGGTTCTTTAAGGAGCGCTCGATGAAGGTTACGTCACGATTGCTGTTAATAAACCTCCACCCTCCCGAATCGGGATAGTTGCCGATGGCAAATATCAGGCCATGCTTCGTCTGGGCCTCAACTTGGGTAAAAACCAAGTTGAGGCTCAGGAAGCACAAAAATTTTAGGACGAATTTCATGGGGGTGGAATGAACGGGTTATTGGGAATTACACGAGGTATTTACGATCATAAGCCTACGCTCAACTTGATAAACACGCATTTCCTACGTTGAGTTTCAGGCACCTTTCGGAGTTAGAGCTAGCCATTGCAGGGCGTATAAAATAAAAAACCGCTACACTTTTGCTTCTTTCCCGGTGCGGGCGGCCTGGTAAATGGCTTCCACCACCCGGATATCTCGTAATCCTTCTTCGCCGGGCGCAATCAGGGGTTTGTTTTGCATGATGGCCATAGCGTCATTGTCCATCTGATTGGCTTGTTGGTTATTCAGGGGAACAGCAAAATCAATCACCCCGTTGGAATAGGTACCCTTGTTGCCGCTATACGCCGAAAACGGCTCCATCAGGAGGGTACCTTTCTCATAATTGACTTTCAGGAAGTTGGTGTTGATGCCAAAACTTGCCGTGCAATTGGCCAGCGCCCCACTGGGAAAATGCAGTTGGTATAGGGTGGTTTCTTCCACTTCCTTGTATATTTCGGGGCGATTGGTCGTGTGGTGAGCCGTCACCAGCGTGGGTTCCTCGCCCACGGCGTGGCGTGCTCCCTGAATGGAATATACGCCCATGTCACCCATTACCCCGCCGCCTAAATCCTTATTCTGTTTCCAGTGGGTGGTGCGGTTGTCCACGTAACCCGCCGCGCAGCTTACCAGTCGGGGCTTGCCCATCGAGCCATCCTTTGCGAGCTTCATCCAGGCTTGCATGTTGGGGTCGTGGAGGTTGCGGTAGCCAATCGCCAATTTCTTTTTGTTATCCGCGCAGGCTTTTATCATCGCCTCACAATCCTTGGCGGTGGGTGCCATTGGTTTTTCGCACCACACATCTTTGCCAGCCTTGGCCGCTCGCACCACGTATTCCCGGTGCATGGAGGGGGGAAGCACCACGTAAATTACGTCAATGTCCGGGTTGTTAGCGATCTGATCGAAGGTTTGGTAGGTATAAATGTTCTTATCAGGAATGTTATACTTCTTTTTCCAGGCCTCGGCTTTGGCGGGGGTACCCGTGACGATACCAGCCAAATGACAGTTTTTTGTGAGTTGCAGGGCCGGAGCCAGCAAATCCGTACTGTAATAGCCAAGGCCTACCAGCGCTATTCCCAAATTATCTTTGGGCTTGGTTCGACCAATCACATAGGGTGAGAAGGCAGCGGTAGCCAACAAGCCTGCGCTGCCAGCTAGGAAATTACGACGCGAAACATGGGTTGATTCAAAGATGTTGTTCATAACCTGTTGGTTGTTTCTTAGAAAAGCAGGAGGTTTAACTCTCATACTTTTTTTGGGGTATAAAAAACAAAAACGCCAAACTAAAAAAGTGCCTGCAACACGCCACGTATAACGAGTGACAGTACAGGGAATTATGCAGGATAGACCCATTATTGGACAAGCCCCCAAATTTCAATTTGGAGAAAGAACATGCCCGTAATAAAGATAAGTGATCCAGCACAAAGCAGTCTACCTGGCTCAGAATCCAGAAAATACTTGTCTAGACAGAGAGTTTAAATAAATAAATATTTTTTTGAAATATTGGTAGAAATATACAAAATGTGGTTTTTAGTACCAAACCATAATCATTTTACCCTATGAAGAACACTATACCTATTAAAACACTGTTAATCTTAGGATTATCAACGTTGCTGGGATTGTCTGGTATGGCTCAAAGTAGCCGCATTACCGGTATAGTCACGAGCAACAAAGACAACCAGCCGTTGCCTGGTGTCTCCATCTTGGTGAAAGGCACCAATACCGGGACATCCACCGATGCCAACGGCACCTACGCCATTAATGCCGAACCAACCGCAACCCTGGTTTTTAGCTTTATTGGATATACTTCGCAGGAGGTCCCCGTCAACCGGCAAAGCGCACTTAATGTCACCATGAATGAAAGCCTGACGAGCCTCGATGAAGTAGTGGTCACGGCCCTAGGCATCAAGAAGGAATCCAAAAAACTCGGCTACGCCACCACCACAGTAGGCTCCGAGGCCATCACCGTTAACCGGACCCCGAACTTTATCAATACCCTGCAAGGAAAAATCGCGGGCGTGAACATCACCAGCCTGGGTACCGGGCCGGGGGGCTCGTCCAAGATTCGTATCCGGGGCCAATCCTCATTTTCGGGCCAGAACTCACCCCTGATCGTGGTGAATGGGGTACCTATCGACAACACCAACTTCGGCACCAACCCCGGCAACCAGTCGTCCGATGGGTCCATCGGCGTACGTGGTGGCGGGGGCAATACCTCCGACGGCGGCGACGGTCTGAGCAGCATCAACCCGGACGACATCGAAAGCATGACGGTACTGAAAGGTGCCACGGCCGCGGCGCTGTACGGCTCCCGCGCCAAGGACGGTGTCATCATGGTGACGACCAAAACGCGGGGCGAAAGCCGGGGCATCGGCGTGAGCTACAACTCTAACTTTACGGTAGATACCCCTCTGGACTTTACGGACTACCAGTACGAGTACGGACAGGGCGAAAACGGCGTACGGCCTACCTCGGCCAACCCTACCTCGGGTCAGTGGTCGTTTGGCGAAAAGTTTACGCCCGGCATGACGCAGGTGCTCTTCGACAACGTGACGGTACCTTACGAGCCGGTATTTGATCGCATCAAAAAGTTTTATCGCAACGGTACCAACTTCAACAATACGATCTCGATTTCTTCAAATTCCGAAAAGGGTGGCTTCAACCTGTCGCTGGCCAATATGGACAACAAGGGCATTGTTCCCAACAATACCTTCAATCGTAAGACCGTCAATCTGGGGTTCAGCTATGACCTCTCCAAAAGATTGAGCGTGACAGGCAACATCAACTACTCAAACGAGTACAACAAAAACCCTCCTATAATCGCCGAGCAGGATAACTCCATCCCGACCTCGCTGTCGAACCTGGCCAACTCCATGCCGCTCGATCTGCTGGAAGCCAAAAAATTCGATGCCGACGGTAATGAGTTTGTTTACTCGCGGTTCCGGAACCGGACCAACCCGTACTTTACCCTGGCCCGGCAGTTTCAGAACATCCGCCGCGACCGTATTTTTGGTAACATCGCCGCCCGCTACAACTTCACCGACTGGCTGTATGCGCAGGTACGGGTAGGACAGGATTACTGGTCGCGCGATCAGGATTACACTAACTTCCCCACCGGGCAGGCATCGCGGCCCGTTGCTCCCGAAGGCTTTGTGAACGGACTCTACACCCAGGAAGCGCGTCGTTTTCGGGAGTTGAATAAAGATATTTTGATCGGAGCCAACCGCAAATTCGGGGTGTTCGGCCTGGATGTGACCCTGGGCGGCAACCAGATGTATCGCCGCTCCGACCTGAACAGCGTGCAGGTTACGGACTTCGTGGTACGTGACCTCTACACCGTGCAGAATGGCCGCGTAAAAGACCCCATATACGGGCTATCGGAGCGGGCGGTTAATTCGGTATACGGAGCCGCCGAACTATCGTTCAAAGACTTTCTATACCTTAACGTCACCGCCCGAAACGACTGGTTTTCAACACTTTCGCCCGCCAACCGTAGCATTCTGTATCCCTCGGTATCGGGTAGCTTTGTGTTCTCGCAGGCCTTTGCCAACGTACCCAACTGGTTGAGTTTTGGTAAAATTCGGGCTGCCTACGCCGAGGTGGGTAGCGATACCGACGTCTCTCCCTATTCCAATAGCCTCTTCTATGGCATCAATGCCAACTTATTCCCGAATGTAGCGGGTGCCCAACAGCCCGTGGGTAACATCACCACCAATACGGTGCCTAACGCGAACCTGAGGCCCATGCGCACCAACGAAGCGGAGATTGGAGTGGAACTGAAAATGTTCGACAACCGAGTGGGGATTGACTTTGCCGTATACCGCAAAATAACCTCCGATCAGATCGTATCCGCTCAGATTTCCAATGCATCGGGTTTTGCCAATACCCTCATCAACAGTGGTGAAGGGCGTAACCAGGGCATCGAACTACTGGTAAATCTGGGTATGGTACGCACCAATGACTTCCAGTGGGATTTGACTTTGAATGGTTCAATAAACGAAACCAAGGTATTGAGCCTGTTGACAGATAAGGAAGGCGAAAGAATCACCGTAGGTACCCACGTGTTCAACGGGGAGTTGCGGCAGGTAGTAGGACAGCCCATGGCGGAATTGTACGGATTCGGCTACCGCCGCGATCCGCAGGGTCGGAAGATTTTTGGGGGCAATGGCATTCCGTTGCGCACCACGGATCTGATTTCCTTCGGGTCGGCCATACCTAAGTACGTAGGAGGGATTACCAATACCTTCAACTACAAAGGGTTCAATCTGTCGTTCCTGATCGATTTCAAGCTGGGATCCATGATGATGTCGGGTACTAACTTCAACGCCACCCGCCACGGCCTGCACAAGCAAACCTTAGCCGGGCGCGATGGGGGTATTGTCGGGGAGGGAGTAAATGAAAAAGGGGAACCCAACGCCGTTAAGGCCAATATTCAGCCCTATTGGGAGGTGGTGCGTTCATTAGCGCTGGTAGAGCCAATCGTGTATGACGCGGGATTCTGGAAGTTGCGTCAGGTAACAGCGGGATACGATTTCTCTCGTTTCCTGCCCTCGTCCTCTCCGCTCAAAGGAGTTCGGCTGAGTTTCGTGGCCAATAACGTACTGATGCTGAAAAAATGGGTCCCCAACATTGACCCCGAATCCTTCGGCTACGGCTCCGACAACGTCGTGGGTCTGGAATCCACCGGCCTGCCCACCACAAGGAGCATGGGCTTTAATTTGAATGTTAAATTTTAATTGTGAATTAGTGATTGAGAGATTGAGAGAATAGAATACTGATTTTTATTTTACTCTCTCAATCTCTCAATCTCTCAATCTAACAATCAAAAATAAAAAATGAAAAAACTACCCCTATACATCGCCCTCGCCACCTGCCTGTTCGCTACTTCCTGCGACGAAGGGTTTAACGAGATGAACACCAACCAAACGGCCGCCACTACGGTGAACCCAGCCTTTATTCTGAATAATGCTATCATCAATGCCTCGCACGTAGCTACGATCCTGCAATACGACATGAGCATTGTTCAGCAAACCGTCACGCCAAATTCGGGCGTGCTCACCGGGGCCAACTTCAACCAGGACAACCGCGACTATACCCAGCAAACCTGGCTGAGGTACTACCCTAGCGTGATCCGGTATACCAAGACGGCCATTGATATAGCTTCCCAAGATCCCGCGCGCAGTAATCTGGTGCAGATGTCGCGCATCTGGCAGGCCCATGCGTTCATGGTGCTCACAGATACCTATGGTGATATTCCTTACTTTGAAGCGGGCGTAGGGTTCATCAATCAGGTGGTGCTACCTAAATACGATGCTCAGCAGGCTATTTACACGGATATTATCAAAGAGCTGAAAGAAGCCTCGGCGGCATTGGATGCTTCCAAGCCCAAAGAGGCAGCGGACATTCTGTACTCGGGGGATATTGCCAAATGGAAAAAATTGGGCTATTCCCTGCTGCTGCGGGCGGGTATGCGCCTCACGGAAGTGGATGTAGCCACGGCGCAGCAGGTAGTGAAAGATGCCTTTGCGGGGGGCGTCATACTATCCAATGCCGACAATGCCGTGATCCGGCATAATGCCAACTACACCAACGCGCTGGGGGGTACTCTGAACGCCACCGAAGCCAACAACTACTACCTGGCGGCTCCCTTTGTGAATTACCTCAAAAGTACCAACGATCCCCGGTTGGGTGCCATCGCGGTACGCTACGTAAGTGCCGCTTCGGGGCCACAACAAATACCGGCCAATGCCAAAACCGACCCGGCCGTACAGATTGGGATGCCGTTTGGCTTTGATAACAACACGATTGTGGCGCAGGCAAAAGCCGAAGGACTGGCGAGTTTCTACGCGTACAGCCAGATTGACCGCACGCGTCTGGCCAAACAGCAGAGTCCCATGTTTCTGGTAACCAGTGGCATGAATCAGCTCTACCTGGCCGAAGCCGCCCAGCGGGGCTGGATCACGGGCACGGCCGCAACCTACTTCCGGGAAGGGGTACGCGCTCACATGGAGCAGATGGCTCTGTATGACGCAGGATCGGCTATTTCGTCTGGTGCTATTGATGCCTATCTGGCGGCCAATCCTTTTGATGCTAGTAAAGCCCTTCAGCAGATCAATACCCAGTACTGGATCGCTTCCTTTATGAATGGCCCCGAGTCGTTTGCCAACTGGCGGCGCAGCGGCTTCCCCGTGCTGACACCCAATCCCTTTCCAGGCAAGGCCATCAAAGGAAATTTCATCAACCGCCTGACCTACCCCAACTCCGAGGTATCGGTAAATAGCGAGAATTTGAAAGCGGCCGTGGCCCGCATGGGTGCCGACGACCTGGATACGAAGGTGTGGTGGGATAAATAATTAGTTTTGAATGAGAGATTGAGTGATTGAGTGAATAAATTTGCGAAAGCAATAATCTCTCAATCTCTCATTCACTCAATCTCAATCAGATGTCTAACGCTGAAATTGTTGAAACGCTTGAACTGACTGCCCGTTTGCTGGAACTCCACGAGGCGGATGCTTTTAAGATTCGTGCCTACGGAGCGGCGGCTTTCAACCTGGATAAATTGACGAATCAACAGATCGCCGGACTCTCGTTCGGCGATCTTATTAAAATACAGGGGGTTGGCAAAGGCGTAGCCGGTAAAATCATTGAGCTGATCGAGAAAGGCCACATCAAAGAAACCGACGACCTGCTGGCCGCCACCCCACCCGGCGTGTTGGAAATGTTCCAGGTTAAGGGTATTGGCCCCAAGAAAATTGCCGCCCTCTGGCACGAGTCAGGTATCGAAACCGTGGCCGAACTGGAAGCCGCTTGCCTGGATGGGCGCATTGCCAAGCTGAAAGGATTTGGCGAAGGTACCCAACAAAAAATCCTGGAATCACTGGCCTTCCTGCGCAACCAAACCGGCAAGCTTCGGATGAATCAGGCCGAAACGCTGGCCCAGCTGGTGTTGGATGAATTGGAAAAATACTTCGATCGGGTGGAGGTAGCTGGTGAAGTACGCCGCAAAGCCGAAACCGTTGAAACGCTCCGCTTCCTCATTCCTGCAGACTCGCCCGTGGCCGTGCAGAAGGTACTTTCCCAACTAGAAATTCTGCATCAGGATGTAAAAAACTCAACGCCTTTTGTGTGGAGGGGGAAAGCGTTCGATCAGGATATTTTGGTGGAAATTGTAGGGGTACCCTCAGCCAAAATCGAAAATGAGCTGTTTGTGCAAAGTAGCACGGAAGGGCATTTGACCTACCCTGGTACGGATGGACGTACTCTACTCCAAATCGCCCGTACAGAAGCGGTGGACGTGGAAGAGGAAATCTACCAAAAAGCTGGGTTGCCGTACATTGTGCCTGAGATGCGCGAAGGCCACGGGGAATTTGCCTGGGCCGAGCAGCACACACCCGACGACCTCGTGACCTGGGACGACCTGCGTGGGATTCTGCACAACCACAGTACCTACTCCGACGGCCAAAACAGCCTGGAAGAAATGGCTACCTACTGCCGTGACCTGGGCTTTGAGTACCTCGGCATTGCCGACCACTCCCAGACCGCCGCCTATGCCAGCGGCCTGCGCGTAGAGAAAATCTTTGAACAACACGCCGAGATAGACCTACTCAACGCCCGCTTCGCTGCCGAAAATCCTGCAAAGCCATTCAAAATTCTCAAAGGAATTGAATCGGATATTTTGGGCGATGGTGCCCTGGATTACCCCGAGGCCGTGCTGGCCTCGTTTGATTACATCGTCGCTTCCGTCCATAGCAACCTCACCATGTCACTTGAAAAAGCTACTTTGCGCCTTCTGACGGCCATTGCCAATCCCTACACCACGATTCTGGGCCACCCGACGGGACGACTGCTACTGTCACGCGATGGGTACCCCCTAGATCACAAAGCGATTATTGATGCCTGCGCGGAACACGGGGTCATCATCGAAATCAACGCCAGTCCCTGGCGGCTGGATATTGACTGGCGCTGGATTGCCTATTGTCTGGAAAAAGGCGTGAAACTGAGCATCAATCCCGACGCCCATTCTACCCAAGGCTACTACGACATGCACTACGGGGTAGCCATTGGCCGCAAGGGTGGACTGACTGAAAGACATGACGTTTAATAGCTTGTCTTTGAGTGAAATGGAAACCTATCTTCAAAAACGTCACCCCAAAACTGGTAGTTGAAATAGTAGTCGGCAGAATACTTACTTTGTAACAGTAGAATACCTACTACCCATGCTTGTACACTGAAAAGCCATTTTAACCCCAAAATACCACTTGAATCGTTCTTTACCCTACCTCTTGAAATACCGGCGTTGGCCTTTACTGGTTTTGCTGCTAGTTGTATGCCAGCTATCCGCCCTAGCCCAATCCACCGGATCGGCTGCTTTGTTTGGTACGGTTACCAATGCAATCACAGGTCAAAAAATGGACAATGTTACCATTTTTGCGATTGATGTACGGAAAGGTACCCAAACCGACCGGGAAGGCTTCTACTTTTTGGCCTTAAAAGAGGGTACCTACACGATCAAAATTAGCTCCATTGGCTATCTCCCGATTTTAAAAGAAATTAAGGTCCGCCTTGGACAAAATAATCTGGATGCCGTACTGGAAGAAGACACCAAACTCCTCGACGAAGTAACCATCACGACCGGAAAACCAGAAGAGAATGTTCAGAAAGTAGAGATCGGAGCTTCGCGGCTCAACATCCGTAGCATCCAGAAAATCCCTGCTTTTATGGGCGAAGTGGACGTCATGCGGAGCCTGCTGATGCTACCGGGTGTCACCACGGTGGGGGAGGGTACCTCCGGCATCAACGTGCGCGGGGGGAGTGTGGATCAGAACCTGGTGCTGATGGACGATGCCCCCTTATTCAATACCTCCCACCTTTTCGGCTTCTTTTCGGTCTTTAATCAGGATGCCGTGCGGGACGTGACCCTGCAACGCGGGGGTGTACCGGCTCAGTACGGTGGGCGGGCGTCGTCGGTGCTGGATGTACGGGTGAAGTACCCCAATTCCGAGAAATTCTCCGGCAGTGGTGGCATTGGGCTGGTGTCCAGCCGCCTGACGCTGGAAGGCCCCGTGGTTTCCAAAAAACTTTCTACTCTCATTGCCGCCCGAGCCTCGTTCAATGATTTTTTGTTCAAGATAGGCCCCATTGCTTTGCGGGGTACCAAGGCTAATTTCTATGATATTACCAACAAATGGTACTGGCTTATCAACCCTAAACAAGAACTGACTTTTACGGGCTATGCCAGCAACGACAATTTCAAAATCCCCTCCGATTCGCTTTCTACGGTGGATGTCAACGCCTCCTCGTCGCTGTTTGGGTACCGTACCCTCAGTGGTACCCTGCGCTGGCAGTACAACGTAACCGACCAGGTGACCTGGGAGGCCTCGGCCGTGCTGACCAAGTACCGGGCCAGCACCATGGTACCCGACTCGGCCAATTCGCTGGATCTGGTGTCGTCGGTGTTGTACAAAAACCTCAAATTTCAGTACACCAACAAAACCAACGCCCGCCACCAACTTATGGCTGGGCGGGGGCGTTATCGCCTACGGCATTCAGCCCAATACCCTCACACCGGGGCCATTTTCTAATGTGCTGCCCGTGGACATTGAACGGGAACAAGCCGTGGAGGCGTCGGTATTTGCGGAGGATGAATGGAAGCTCAGTGAGGGACTATCGGTGGTGTTAGGACTGCGTTACTCTCATTTTATTCGGCTTGGGGCGGCTACCCTTAATCGCTACGCGGCCAACGGCCCTCTGGCGGAGGATGTTATTACCGAGACCGATTCTTACAAGAAGGGCGAGGCGATTACGTCCTACGGGGGCTTGGAACCTCGCGCGGCCCTGCGCTGGGCCCTTAGCCCCAGTATGTCGGTGAAGATGGGCTACAACCGGATGCGGCAGTACATTCACCTGATTTCCAACACCACAGCGGCCCTACCCACCGCCCGCTGGACCACGAGCAGCCCTTACATTAAGCCCCAGATTGCCGATCAGTTGTCGGTAGGGTTTTTCAAAAATCTGCGGAACGATATGTTTGAAACCTCGGCGGAGGTATACTACAAGGAAATACAGAATGCCCTTGACTACAAGGATGGGGCCGACATCGTGCTCAACCCCGCCCTGGAAACGGCCGTGCTGCAAGGCGATGGCCGGGCATACGGTCTGGAATTGATGGCTAAGAAAAATACCGGCTTCTGGACCGGCTGGGTGAGCTATACCTATGCCCGCACTTTTTTGCAGATCAACAGCCCCTTCAACGAGGAGCGCATCAACAACGGCAGCTGGTACCCGGCCAACTTCGACCGGCCGCACACCCTCAACGCCATGGCCGTGTTTCGGCCTGATCTGAAGGTGACGGTTGCTTTTAACTTCACCCTGAGCAGCGGCCGTCCCGCCACGTTTCCCTATGGGCGGTATACCTTGTTTGAACCCACTATTTTTGGGGCCAATGTACCCATCTACCTCAACCGCAACCAGGATCGGATACCGGCTTACCACCGACTCGATTTTTCCATAACATTTGATCAAAATCCCGCCCTCCGGCCGGATCGGAAATGGAAAAGCAGCTGGGTGTTTTCGCTGTATAATGTGTACGGGCACAAAAACGCCTTTTCTATTTTTTACAGCCTGCGCCCTTATGCTACTACGGAGGCGTTTAAGCTTTCCATTTTTGCCTCCATTTTTCCGTCTCTCACGTACAATTTTAAATTTTAAGTAGCCTTGAAAAACTCATATACCCTACAACCAGACCTTTGTGAAAACTACTTTTAATACACCCATACCATTGCTTGCTTTCCGGAAAGCAGCTACCTGGATCCTGATCCTGCTGGTAGGCTGCGTCACGCCTTTTGAGCCCGATTTCAAGGAACAGCCTGATGCTCTGGTGGTACAGGGATTCATATCCAACGAACCCGGTCCGTACACGATTCAACTGGTGCGACCCGCCAACTATTCCTTTGCCGGATACAGCGTCGGGGTCAACAACGCCAGGGTGTTCATTACCGACGAAAAGGGAGAAGGGGAGGAGCTAACGGCCACAACTAGTGGCGGACAGTACAAAACCAAGACTTTACGGGGCATCACGGGCCATACCTACCAGCTGCACATCGAAGTGGATGGCAAAAAGTATGAGTCAAAGCCGGAACTGCTACGAGACGTCAGCCCCATTGAGCGCATTTATCACGAGCCTTTTCAAAGTATCAGCTCCACCACCAACAAAAGCCAACTAGGTGGGTGGAAGGTATTCATTGATACCCGCGACCCGGCCGAATCAGGCAATTACTACCGGTGGAATTCCGTGCATTATCAGCAGATTCAGACCTGTAATTCCATTAAAGATCGAAATGGGACGCCCATCTACCGCCTGCTATGCTGCACCAATTGCTGGGACATTGTGCGCTGTCTGGGCCCAAACTGCATTAACATCGCGAATGATGCCCTGATTAATGGCAAAAGCCTCGTACGGCAGGAAGTAGCCACCGTACCCGTAGGGTGCCGCGACCGCTACTACCTGGAAGTAGAACAGCAGGCCTTGTCCAGGGATTCGTATGTGTACTGGAAAACGGTAAAGCAACTACTCCAAAACTCCGGTGGTGTGTTCGATGTAGCGCCTTCAGCGGTGCCGGGCAACCTCATCTGTACCGACCAATTCCAACGAGCAGGTGCTCGGGAATTTTACAGCGATCGGGATTTCCCGTGTGAGCCACGTGGTGGATCGCAGCGGGGCCGAGCGGGTAAACTGCCCCCCGAACTGCCCGATCCGCCGGGGATTCCACCTCCCTGCGCACCCTGCCAGGAAAGCTTGTACCGCACCGGACAGAAGCCCCAATTCTGGTAAGGTCACACGGTAGATTTAGCTGATTTCAAGCCCTCAGCCTGATCTTCCGAACCCATTCCTACCGGTGGGCGGTATTTCTGAAAAGGAATTTTCAACAGATTCCCTATGTGGCTATGCTCGTGGGGCTTGAAGTGGGTATCGATGCCATAGACGATGTCGCTGCCCTTCAATTGCTTGAATGTCCCGAACAGCCGATCCCAGATAGGAAAAATGTTACTGTAGTTGGAATCGGTATAGGGCTGCACGTAATGATGATGCACGTGGTGCATGTTGGGCGTTACAATGAACCAGCTAAGCACCCTGTCGACGGAATCGGGTAGGTTAATATTGGCGTGGTTGAACTGCGATAGACCCGCCGATAACGCCTGATACAGAAAAACCAGCCAGATGGGGGCACCTACCAGTACTACACCAATGGTGGTGAACAGGAAGCGGAACACACTTTCGACGGGGTGATGGCGGTTGGCCGTGGTGGTGTCCACGTAGGTATCAGAATGATGAATGAGGTGGAGACGCCACATCCACTTCACTTTATGGTGCAGCCAGTGAACGAAGTACGCTCCGATCAGATCCAGCAGCAACAGCCCTACCATCAGGTAGGCCCACAGTGGTGTATCGGGCAGCCATTGCAGAATCCCGAAGTCGTTTGCAATGGCCCAGTCGCTCGATTTGAGCAAGATAAAGGCCATCGCAAAGTTGACGATGATGGTGGTGATGGTGAAGAAAATGTTGATCCCGGCGTGCTTCCACTTATTGTAGCCGAATCGAAACAGCGGAAACGCCCCCTCAATGAGCCAGAACAAAGTAAGCCCTCCGACCAGAATGGCCGAGCGATGCGTAGAGGGAATATGCTCGAAATAGTCGATGAATGTCTGCATGAGCGGTTGTAAACTTCTTTATTATAGAACGAAATTACGATATTTTTGATTTATTTTCATTTCCAATTCTGCCTACTTGTATTCAAGTTTGATGGATAAAATACTAAAAAAAGGTACCCCATGGAGTGGATACCTCATGGAATACCTAAGCAATAGTACCGTTTTTAGGCTACAAGCAAGGAGCAAGTATCAATTTTCGCCCGTCAACTGACTCACAAATTTTTCGTGGTCCCAATTAATTTTCAAATCTATAATTTTGTCTTGTTCGTCAAAACGGAAAATAAAAATATGGTCGGTCTCGAACCGGAGGCCTTTGCTGGGGAGACCCATAAACTCCTTAGCCTGAGTGCCGAAAATGACCACTTTGCACGTGATTTCGTCACCGTCCACGGAGAGCGTATCCACGGTGTTGTCCAGGTCGGGGAAGCAGTCCATCAACAAGCCCCACACGGCTTTGCCAAATTCCCGGAACAGCCCCTTGCCGTCCTCGCCCAGGGGCTGAAAATGTACGGTGGCCTCGGGTGTAGCGAGGGCAATCATCCGCTCGGTATCCAAATCCTGATACGCGGAGAAAAATTCAATGCAGGTACCCTTGCGCGTGAGGTCGGTGAGGGTTTCGGTAGTTTTGGTAGTTTCCATTTTTGGGGAAGAATATGAGTTTTGAAAAATGAGTGATGTAGAAGATAAACTGTAAAAGCCAACTGCCGAAAGCCGACCGCTACTTCGCTTTGGCAAAGACTTCGCGGAGTTTTCCTTCCCAGCCTTCCTGGATCAGTTTGCCGTTTTGTAGGGTGATTTTATGTGATTCTACCTTTCCTCTCCTGGACATATCCCACGACCACAGCTCGTTGGTTTCGGTGAGGGTTCTGCCATCAAACTGGTAGCGGCCTACGCCCCCGCCGTCGAATTTCTTATGAACCGGATCATAGTAGGAATACACCACATAGGGATAGGCGAAAATTTTTACCATCGAAAAACCCGCGTACTTGCCTTTGCCGAAGCGGCTTTGTCCACCCCAGTACCCTTCCTGCATTTTCCAGACGCCTTCCAATTCACTATTTTTGAGGGGTACTTCCCCTACTACTCTTCCTCGGATTTCATTGACTTCATAATTAGGCCACTTGACTGAATTCATTTTGCCAAATTGCTGAAATTCAGTTGGGCTAATTTTGTAATCCATGGTATAAACGCTTCCTACGGCGGTAGAGTCCCACGAATAGAAATCTACGATTTCATTGTATTTGCCGTTTTTGAGATGATAGGTACCCCCGCACAGCCCGTTGAGCTCGGTATTCCCTTCTTTTAATGAAGCCGAAAACCAATAACCATCTTTGAACACTTTCAAATTGAACCGGTCGTCGGCCGTTACCCAATCTTTGGCATCGCCGTATTTCATCTTACTCATTTTGTAAGCACCATTGAGGCTACTGACCGGTTCGTCGCGGGTGAAGGCGATCAGGAGCATCAAAGTACTGAGCGCTAGTAAGGTCTTTTTCATCGTCGTCTGGATTTATTTGATATTCCAAAACTACAAGACGCAATCCGGCCAGGATTGTAAAAATGCGACATTCTGAGTAGCTGTGGTATACGGTCCGACGTCTCGGCAGTCCGACGTCTCGACGGTCCGATATTCCATCATTCTACTCGTCTGATTATCAAAATAGTATCTTCTAGGTTAGCAATCGTGAAAGTTCGGCGTTGTTCCGTACGTACAGCGAAGGGCTCTTTCCCGTAAACTGGGTAAATTCTTTGATGAAATGCGATTGGTCGTAGTACCCGAACTGATGGACAAGGTCGTGCCAGTCGGCTACCTGCCAGCGGTTTTGGGAAAGCTGATGGCACAGCACCCCCACGCGGCGGATGCGGGCGTAGTATTTGGGGCTGACGCCGACCTTGTGCAGAAACTGCCGCTCAAATTGCCGTCGGCAGACGTACAGTTCGTCCATCAGTTTCGAAATATTGACTACCCCCTGCTGGGCCACAATCCGGTTGGCGGCGTAGTCCGTGCGGTCGGGTTGCGTTTTACCAAAAAGCAACTGACGATTCAGGAATTGTTCAAGCACCGCCACCCGTCCGGCTGGTGTAGTGGCCTCGCCAATTTTATTCTGCCATTCGTTCATGGTACTTCCCAGCACGGCCCGCAGGTCGGTTCGCTCGTCGGAAAACTCGTACATGGGCAGTCCAAACAGCGTACTGAGCCCCGCGGGCCGAAATACGATACCGACCATACCTAGCGTGCCGGAAAGCTGCAACTGGTAGCTGCGGGTAGCCTGCCCCGTCAGGAAGGCCGTGGGGACTAGCTCCCCGTTGAGTTTTTGGGAAAGGACCCGGTAAGGGGTACCATAGTTGAAAATCATGCTGGCAAAGCCGCTGGGTGGAGATTCAACCGTAATGGGGGTGGAGATGAGTTGGCTGCGTTCCCACACAAAGAAGCACTCCACGTAAGGCACTAAGTGCGCGGCCGGGGTAAACTTGCGATAGAACATGGGCGGTGCTGGATTTTTGTGTGTGAAAAAGAGATGGTGTTTGCGAGTAAGTACATATTGCCAATCAAATATGTCTTTTATTCTGATCAAATCCATCAAATAAACACACTGTTTTTCAGTAATTTATCCAACGGTTCACTCAAAATTGTACTTATCAGAGGTCAGATAGGCATTCTTTGTTTTTGATCATAAATGTGCAACTTTGAATCGAGTTCCAATCCCTTCTTTTCAAAACCACTATGACCGTTCTCTCCCTGACCAATCTGCACAAAAGTTACGGCTCACATGAAGTACTTGCTATACCGGAATGGAAGATTGAAGAGGGTATCTATTGGATTCAGGGCGAGAATGGTGCCGGAAAATCCACGCTGTTCCGTACCCTGGCAGGTATGCTTCCGTTCGAAGGCATAATACTACTGGAAGGGAAATATGACCTGCAAAAACAGCCGGTCGACTACCGCCTGCGCCTCAATCTGGGCGAGGCCGAGCCGCTGTATCCGGCCTTCCTGACGCCCGCCGACTTGCTAACGTTCGTGGCGGAAGCTCAACGTAGCCCCGCCGGACAGGTCAAGGAATTAGTGGAAGTCCTGGGGATAAATTTTATGAATCAGCCGATGGGGGCCTGTTCCAGCGGCATGATAAAAAAAACCTCCCTGGCGCTGGCTTTTCTGGGCGAGCCACGGGTGATCATATTGGACGAGCCGCTCATCACCATTGACCAGGAAGCGCGGGGGAATTTGTTCAGACTCATTTACCACTACCGCAAAAAAGGAGTCACGTTTCTGTTGTCGTCGCATCAGCCGTTCGAAGACAACGACCTGCCCATAACGGCAACCTATGCCCTGCGGAACAAAACGCTGGTGTTGCAGAATTTGCCGACACTGCCCAACGAACCAGAAGCCATGCCATGAAAACGCTGCTTCTTTCCACCGTCCGCGAGTTTTTTCGGCAGCGAGCGGGTTTTTTTCTGGTGTTTATCTTCCTAGTTTTCGGCTTTTTGACCAGTCGCGAGCACTATGCTTTTGCCTTGTTTTTCCTGACTGACGAATGGGGCATGGTCGCCCTTTTTGTGCTTTGGAGTGGCTATATGCTACTCTGTGCTCAGTTTATTTCCCACCAATTCACCCAGCCCGAATATGTATTTCTGCATCAAGCCAGGCTTTGGCCTATGCCAAAACGCATCTACCGGCTCGCCCTCATGGCGTTGGGTTTTATTCAGCCGCTGCTCTACTATGGGATCTATGTGATAGCCATGGCTATACAGGATAAAATTTTGGTCAAAACAATACCCCTCTTCATTTTTTGGCTCTTGCTGAGTGCGGGACTCGTAGCTGTTGCCGAGTGGCGGTTGCATCATCCTGATATCGCCACATCTACCCGCCAATCAGGCTGGAAGCTCCCTTTCCGACGCCCTTCCAGCCTGGTGTTTTGGATCCTCGAATGGCTGGTTCGGGAGCGGGGCCTTACCTTGCTTCTGTCTAAAATCGGAGCTATGCTGTTTATCCTGGCTACGCTGGTATACGATCGTACGGGTACCTACGATTTACGCCTTCCGGCCATCGGATTTAGCCTGGCCTACCTCATGAACAGTGGACTCTCCAATGAACTGTACCACTGGGAAAGTGAGGTTTGGTTGTGGGGGAGAAGTCTGCCGGCTGCCACGAGCAAACGATTTTTTCGGGCCATCCTACTACACGCGATTTTACTTGTCCCCGAAACCCTATTCGCTCTGCGAAACGGGGGAAATCAGCTCAGTATTTGGGAATGGGGGCTGCTGTACTTCCTCGGCCTCGCATGCCTCATGCTACACCATAGCCGACTATACCGGATCACTACCCAGGCGGAGGAAACCGGATTGCCGCACTTTGTAGGTTTTATCCTTGTGACTTTACTTATTCTGTATGGGGTGCCCGTTTGGGGGCTGGGATTGGTACTTCTTCTGACTGCTGCCTGGCTCTGGTTTCGCGAAAGCAATAGCTAAATGATCGTTTGATCGGGTGAAAATTGCAAATTGCTGATGCAAAAAATTAATATTTTTGGGTTTTCCATATCAAGTACCTTTCCCATGCAACCCACCTCCCGCACTACCCCGAGTCGCTACGCCAACCAGCGAATGCGCTACGACGAAGAAACCGTCTACGCCATTCTGGATGAAGCTTTGTTTTGTACGGTAAGTTATGCTATTGACAATCAGCCCTTCTCAATTCCTACGGCCTTTGTCCGTAAAGAAAATAAGCTGTACATCCACGGCTCAGTAGGAAGTCATTTTCTGAGAAATATAGAATCAGGGACACCCGTTTGTATTTCCGTGATGCTAACGGATGCCCTGGTAGTGGCAAAATCTGCCTTCAACCATTCGGTAAACTACCGCTCGGTGACGATTTTTTCCAATGCCGAAAAAATTGAAGATTTTGATCAGAAGGCCTTGTTCTTCAAAGAACTGACCGAGAAAATAGTACCGGGAAGTTGGGAGTATCTGCGCCCCATGAAAAAGTCGGAAGTCAACAAAACCATGCTGCTTTCCTTCGAAATTCTGGAAGCCTCCGCCAAAGTCCGAATGGGTATGCCTTCGGACGAGGAGGAGGATAAAGACTTGCCCATTTGGTCAGGGTTAATTCCCATTCCTTCTAGACGGCTTACGCCCGTGCCTGATGAAGGGAGTGCGGGCATGGAGTTGCCCGAGCATTTAAAATAGGTGTGGTACGGCGGTCCGACGTTTCGACGTTTCGGCGGCCTGCCCGTTAAGGCATCATTCTGTTAGGTACTTTCGTGTAAAGATTTAGCTACCTGAGACGGGCGGGCCGCCCGTACCACATCTCTTTACTTCGGCGGAATCTCTACCTTTTTGGGGAATAACCGGGCTCCGGGTGCCAAAATATCCCTAAACCAAAGCGCCTCCCACGTATCTGTTGGGAGGCGCTTTGGTTTGTAAAATGAACTCCTTACTTCTCGGCTTTCGCCAGAATGCGCTCGGCGGCCCGGATATCATAGCTTCCATCTGACTTATCGCCCACGATGACCGCTTTGACGGCCGGGTAGGCGGTGCTGGCCTCGGGGCCCAGCTGGTCCAGAATGTTGAGGGCTTGCACGCGGGCCATCTGGTTCCCTGCTTTTAAGGCTTCGATCAGCGTATCAACGGCTTTTTTCTTTTCGCCCAGCGTAGCCACGGCCTCGGCTGCGGCGATCTTGACGCTGATTTCGGGATCGTTGAGCAGCCCGAGCAGCGCACCTTTCGCCGGACTTGCTTTTTCGCCCAGGATGGTGAAGCCCGTTACGGCCCAGTAGCGCACCACCGGGTCCGGGTTGCTGAGCAGTTTGGTCAGCTTTCCCAGGTTAGCCGGATCGCCCATCGAGGCCATTTCGGCGGTTTCCACCACTTTCTTTACGTCATATTTGCCACTGCGAGCATAATCGTACAGGGGCGTTTCCTGAGCCAGGGCCGACAGGCGGGCTTCGGGAATGAAACCCACATCTTTAATCTCAATCAGGTAGTCATGGTTGGCCTGGCGGAGTTCTTTCAGCACGGAGGCATAGGTAGGGTTACCCGCCAAGTTGTTGACATTATGCGGGTCGGCGTCTACATCAAAGAGTTCCTCTACCGGCTTGGTCTCCCAGAATTTCTTCTGAATGTCATTGAGTTTGCCAGCTTTGTAGGCCTCCTCCCATGATGCCATTGAGGGAGCTTTCCAGAGGTATTCGAGGTACTGCCCGTAAATCTTGTGCGGCATGTAGTTGCGGATGTAGCGGTACTTCTTGTCCCGTACGCTGCGCACCAGGTCAATCCGCTCGTCCATGCGCCCCCGGAAGGCATGCGCATACCGGCGCTCGGGAGCCTGCTGCTTGCCCAGAAAGGCCTTGCCCTGCATGTGGGTGGGAACAGGTACCCCGGCCAGGCTGAGCAGGGTGGGGGCGAAGTCCAGAAAAGTAACGATGCGGTCGGTGGTAGTGCCCGGCTGGCCGGGAGCCAGGTGGGCGTATTTTTTTGGGAATCGCACCACCAGCGGAATGTGCAGGCCCGACTCGTACATGAAGCGCTTGCTGCGGCCGAGGACGCCACCGTGGTCACTGTAATAAAACACGATGGTATTCTCAGCCTCGCCAGATTTTTCCAGATCTTCCAGAATTTTACCTACGAACGTATCCATATCCTCCACCTTGTCGTAGTACTGGGCCCAGTCGTGACGCATCTCGGGGGTGTCGGGGTGGTAGGGGGGCAGCGTTACCTGTGAGGGCTTGTGACGGAGCTTGTCGGCGGGGATGGAGGTATGCAGGCAGCTCTCGTGCGAGATGGTGGTGTTAAAAATGGCAAAGAAAGGCTGACCGGGCTTGCGGTTCTGGTAGGTAGCCTTCCCACTCGACTCGTCCCACACCCCTTCCTGATCGGGAGTGTTGTAGTCTTTCTTGACGTTGTTGCTCACGTAGTAACCCGCGTCTTTGAGGTACTTCGGATAAAAAGTCACCAGGTCCGGGACTGGGGTAGGTGCTGCGCATGTTTTCGGTACCCAGCGAAGGCGGGTACATGCCCGTAATGAGCGTGTTACGCGAGGGGGCACACACGGGAGCCGTGGCAAAGGCATTTGTATAGCGGACCCCCTGAGTGGCCAGGCGGTCGATGTTGGGAGTAGTAGCAAACTTGTCGCCATAAGCGCCAATGAGCGGGCTGTTATCCTCGCTCACAATCCAGAGAATGTTGGGCTTTTCAGCCGTTTGGGCATTCGCGCCGACGATCAGGGGAAGTAAGAGGAGCGAAAGTATGAGAGTACGTAGGTTCATCATGTCGAAATTGTTCAAAAGGGTCCTTTTTTGTTAATTCGATCTGCATTTTTAGCCGCACCGGGCATTTCACCGCGCTGGTCCTTAGCGGGCAGGGGTTTGCCGGTTTCGCGATGGTACCAGTCTGGGGTGATGTTTTCTGGTACCGTGTCGCCGGTTTCTTCCTGCCATTGAGTAAGTGTCTTCCGTAGTTTTTCTACTTTCCGGGCAAACGCCGGATCATTGATTCGGTTTTTCTCCTGAATCAGGTCGCTACGGACGTCAAAAAACTCTTCGGGCGGTCGGGGGGACAAAAAGATGTCTTTCTGAATGGGCGTCAGGGCGCCATCCTGCCGGGCTGCATTCAGATCCTTCGCCGAAGGGCTCTGGTTGGCGTCGATCGGGCCTCCGTTGGCAAGTTCGGGGCGCTTGTTAATGACGTAGAGAAAATCCTTGCTCCGGACGGCCCGCTCGTAGGCGGCATAGTCATGCCAGTTGTGTTCCGAGAAAACGTAGTTTCTGAATTTCTGCTCCGGATTTTTTAGCAAATTCGCAAAACTCACCCCCTGAATACGGGCAGTAGGCTTGACGCCCGCCACGTCTAGCAGCGTGGGGGCGATGTCCACCGCACTGACCAGGCTTTTACTGGTAGCCCCCGTTTTTTTGATGCCTGCCGGCCACTTCATCACGAAGGGGGTACGCATGCCCGTATCGTAGACGCGCGTTTTGCTGCCGGAAAAAGGACGCCCGTTGTCGGCCATGAAAACAATGACCGTATTCTCAGCGATGCCCTGCCGTTCCAGTTCGCGCTGCAATTTGCCCAGGTGGTAATCGAGGCGACTGATTTCGTTGTAATAGGAAGCCAGGTCGAGGCGCGTGTTTTTGGTATCCAGCAGGGGGGGAGGTATCGTAATGTCGGTGGCGGGGTTGTGCGGCTGTGGGAAACTATCCACCGACGACCACGGACGGTGGGCGTCGAAAGCCGCAAACCAGAAGAAAAAGGCCTGATCCTTGGGGCGATTTTGCAGGATGTCGAGCCATTTTTCCTCACCTCCTTCGCCTACGGACGGGCGGTCGTTCACCATGAGGTCATAGGCACGTTTGGTGTTGGGGCCTTCGTGAAATTTGCCCGAATGGGCCGTGTAGTAGCCCGCCTTTTTCAGCAATTCCGGAAAGTAGTCGAGGTGAGCGGGCAAGGGGGTATGCAGTTCGGCCGCCCCGGTGTTGTGTGGGTAGCGTCCGGTAAGGATGCTCGTCCGGCTGGGGCTACACGAGCTGGCCGTGAGGTAGAAGTTGGTAAACTTCATTCCCTCTTGCGCCATGCGGTCGATGTTGGGAGTTTTAATTTTTTTATTCCCATAACAGCCGATATCCTCCGCCGAGATATCATCCCCGATAATAAAGATAATATTTGGACGCGTAGGAGGATTCGGTGTAGTCCCGTAAAGCCACTGGGCTATTGGTAGTAAAAACAGGATCAGAAGATATCGCAACATACTATTTGTCAATTAAGGGGCAGGCAGGTACTGAAGGAGTGTTTTCTGCATATCTACCTGGCAGTTTACAGAGGTCAGCTCTACGAAGCAAAGCTTGGCAATATTCCGTAGCAAGGTCTGGCCGAACGAGACTTAAAATCTCACCGGTGTGAGTACAATACCGGGATAGCCCCTCCTCAAAATCCGGTTAGGTTCTGAGGAGGGGGCCGGCTAAACAATGGAGTAGCCGGTATCCAATGAAGGCATATCCCTTAGTTATACTCGTTCTGTGTCAGCTTCGGGTTGACATCAATCGCGTTCTGCGGAATGGGAAAGCGTAGCTTTTTATCCGTGATCGCAAAACCTTTGGCTTTTAGTACCTCCACCGCCCTGCCGGTACGAACCAGGTCAAAGAAGCGGTGGAACTCAAAACTCAGCTCCACCCGGCGCTCGTGCTCGATGGCCTGGGCCAGTGTGGCGTATTTGGCCGGGTAGCCGGCAGTACCAAAGCCAGGCAAACCTACCCGGGCCCGCACCTGATTGAGGTAGGTAGGGTCACCCGTCACCTCCGAGTACATGAGCAGGATGTCGGCGTATCGGATGATCTCCACGTTTTGTCCCGCGTAGCGCCAGTTAGGATCATAAAATTTCATGGTGAAAGGATAGGCGATGAACTGACCCGTTTCAAGATTGACGTAGCCCGGATAGACCGAAATGTTTTTCCGGGTAGAGTCCGCCGCTTCAAACTCATTGATGAGGTCGGCCGTGGGCGTGTTCATGCCTTCTCCCCGGAAGGTTTCCTTCGAACCGGGCAAGTGAAACGCCCAGTGGTAGGGGGTGTACATTTGCTGGTAGGTACTGTTGACGGCGTTCTGACCCGCCAGAAACTGCAATTCCAGGACGGAAGATTTGGAGTTTTTGGTGGCCGGCTGAAAAAGGTGCACGTAGTCGTCGCGGTTCACCTTGCCATCGCGATTGGCGTCCAGCGAGTACTGGTTGCTGTCGATGATCTCCTTCAACTCCTTGCCGGCATTGGCTTTATCACCCTGCGTCAGGTATACTTTGGCCAATACGGCGGCGGCGGCGTATTTGGTAATACGACCCACATCTGTTCCTGTATAGGCAGCGGGCAGACTGGCTTTGCTTTGGATTAAATCTTTGATGATCTGCTGGTAAATGGTGGCCTCGCTTTCGCGGACGTACTCGTAGCTCTCATCGGCCGTCACTACTTTGAGAGGCATGGGTACATCTCCCCATATCCGCACCATATTGAAGTAGATAAGGGAGCGCACAAAGGTAGCCTCAGCAATCAACCGGTTTTTGAGATCGGGCTGGGTGAATTTGACCTCCGTTTTTTGAAGCTGTTCAATGACCGTATTGCAGATATAGATGGCGTTGTAGCAAGTTTCCCAGGCGGTTTGGATGCGGCCGTTGTTGGTCTGGATTCGGAAACTCATGATGTCCTCCTCGAACGTAGTGGAGCCACCCGTAAACTCTATGTAGGCATTGTCCGAATACAGTTCACTGTACAGATCCACCACTCCCCTGGCATCGTAGACCCGGTTCATCTGGCGGTACACATCATCCACGGCCTGGACCAGCTGGCTTTCGGTTTTGTAAAAATTACCCTGGGTCAGCCTGGTTTCGGGATAAAGGTGTAATTGATCTTCACTGCATCCTCCCAGGAGTGCAAAAAATAGGAACGAACCAATATATAGAAAGATAGTTTTCATCGCTTTTTGAGAATTAGATTAGAAACCAATGTTGATACCGAAGGTCAGGGTCTTGGCGGTGGGGTAGGGCGAGTGCGTAACCCCACGACGGGAGGCGTCGGTCACCCCTCCATTGAAGTTCTCGGGGTCAAACACAGGGCTGTTCTTTTTGGTGAGCAGGTTCAGGCCGTTGAAGTACACCCGCAGGGACTCCAGCCCGAGCTTGGAAAGCACTGCCGGTGTGAAGGTGTAGCCCGCCGTTACGCTCTTCAACCTCATGTACGAACCATCCACAATCCAAAAGCTGGAAGCGGTTTTTTCGTAGCCATCCAGGTTGACCGTGAGTTTGTACTGTTGGCCATCGCCTGGTTCGGCTTCGGAGCGCCAGCGGTTATTCACTGCGCCATAGTAGTTTCGCCCTTCATGGTAGAGCATGGAGCGGTGGATGTTGTTGTCGAAAACCTCATTGCCCTGCACGCCCTGCACCAGGAAACTGAAATCGAACCCGCCGTATTTGAGGTTGTTAGTGATTCCCCAGATAAAATCAGGCGTATTATTGCCGATGATGGTCCGGTCGTTGGCATTCAGTACCCCATCCCCATTGATATCCGCGTAGCGTCCGTCGCCGGGCGTGGCGGTCTTGTACCGGACGGGATCGCTGTCGATCTCTGCCTGATTTTTGTATACCCCCAGGTATTGGAATCCGTAGAAGCTGAAAATGGGCTCCCCGATTTTGTTGATAGATTCCATGCCGAAGCCCGGCTGATAGATCATGGGCGCATCACCAAGCCCTAAGGCCAGCAGTTTGTTGCGGTTATGGGAGTAGTTGAGCTGCGTGGTCCAGGAAAGACGCCCGGACAGGTTGTGGGTGGTCAGGTTCAGTTCTAGCCCTTTGTTCTGCAACTTGCCGATGTTCTTGAACACCGAGGTAAAGCCTGTCACGGTCGGTACGGGGACATCCAGCAACAGTCCGTCCGACTTGGAAATGTAGTAGTCGGCTTCCAGCGATACCCGGTTGTTGAACAGTCCCAGATCAACGCCGAAGTTTACCTGGCGAGTCCGTTCCCATTCCAGGTCGGGGTTGGTGATACTAGCCGGATAGTAAGTGGTATACAGGCCATTGCCCCGGCTAATACGGCCCTGCGCCATGGTACCGATCCAGCGGTAGTCGGCAAAGCGGTCGTTGCCGGTGAATCCGTAGCTGGCGCGTAGCTTCAGGTTGTTAACAATCCGGTTGGCGTTCATGAACGCTTCGTCCGAAACGATCCAGCCCCCCGATACGGATGGGAAAAGACCCCATTTTTTGTTGGGACCAAAGCGAGAGGAGCCATCGCGGCGAATACTAGTCGAGAGCAGGTACCTACCCTTAAAGTTGTAGTTAACCCGCGAGAAGTACGAGATCAGTACGCTTTTGCTAATGGCGTCTGAGGCATCAAATATGGTTCTGCCCGCGCTCAGGGCGTGAAGCAGGTCGTTGTCGTAGCCCCTGCGCTGCTGGGTGGTGGAATAGTAGTCGTTGTTGTTGTACTCCATCCCGCCCAGCACCGACAGCTGGTGGCTTCCGAGCGTCTTATCGTAGGTAAGCAGGTTCTGGGAGGTATAGTTGATGACCCGATCCTGACCCACCGTCATAGAACCTTCGTTGTAGTAGGTTGGGCCCATGTTGGGGTCAACGGCAAAATAATCGGTGTCATCCACCCGCCGATAGTAAAAATTCAGAGCCGTGCGGAACCGCAGGCCGGGCAGCAGGTCAATGGCCGCATGTACATTGCCCAGTCCATTGAAGCGCTTGTGCTGAATGTCGTCGTTGATCCGGTACAGCGGGTGCCCGTTTTTGGGCCGGAACAGAATGGCATCGTATTTTTCAAAGCCGGGTGTAGTGGCCGGACCACCGAGGTAGCCGTTGGTGCCGAACACCGGAAACACCGAAGGATACTGCACCGCCCACTCCACAATCCGGTTGTAGGGCTCGTTTTCCTTGTCGTAGCTTAGGCTCAGGTTGCCACCCACTTCCAGCCAGCTCTTTACTTTGGTCACAGCTTTTACGCTGAACGTGTACTTCTGGTAAGCCGAAGTAATTACAATTCCTTTCTGATTGACATAACCTGCTGACACGGTAAAATTAGATTTGGCATTACCGCCACTGGCATTCAGGTCTATTTTCTGCATGGGGGCCGTCTGGAAAATAACGTCCTGCCAGTCGGTGTCGATTAGTTGACCGGGCGTTTCAAACTGAGTGGGCCAGGTGTATTTGTACTGTTTGCGGGCCGCAATGGTGTTGGGCGCGTTGGGATCGCCCCCGGATTCGATCCAGCCGTTCTGGGCGGCATCGATGGAGGCCTGCGCGTACTCGGCGGCATTCATGACGTCAATCTTGTCAATAACTTTCTGGGAGCCGTACGAATAGTTGAGGTTGAATCGGGTCTTGCCTTCCTTGCCACTCTTGGTCGTGATCAGGATCACCCCATTGGCGCCCCGGGAGCCATAAATGGCGGCCGAAGAGGCATCTTTCAGAATCTCGATGGATTCGATGTCGGTGCTGTTCAGGATATTCAGGTCATAGGTAGGCAGCGGCATGCCATCCACCACGATCAACGGACTGCTGTTGGCCGACACGGAGTTGATACCCCGGATCTGGATGGAGGAGGATACCCCCGGACGGCCGTTGCTGGCGAGTACCTGCACGCCGGGAATCTTGCCATAGAGCGCCTGGCCGGCCTCCACAATGGGCCGGCTGTTGATTTCCTGATCCATCTTGACCGAGCCAACGGCGCCGGTCACGTCACTTTTTTTCTGGGTGCCGTAGCCCACTACCACTACTTCGTTCAGGGCCTTGGTATCCGTAGCCAGGGTCACGTTGATGGTTGACTGATTGCCTACGGTGATTTCCTGGGCGAGGTACCCCACAAAGCTATACACCAGCACGGCAGCATCATTTTCCACCGACAGCCGGTAGTTGCCATCCTGATCGGTGGTGGTACCTTTCTGGGTGCCCCTGACCAGGATGCTGACTCCGGGCAGACCCTCGCCCTGCTCGCCAGTCACTTTGCCGGTAATGGGGCGGTCGGCGGTCCGGATCATTTTTTGACCAGGATTCACTGCACGTGTCGCGGAGTTTTTAGTGTACCTGTCGGGAACCTCCGTGCCTGAGGCCGCGTAGGCTAATGAAGAGCCACAGAGAATGATGCAAAGTGCAAAGGGCAGCAGGCAGCGCCCTACCTTGCGCCTGACCCCTAGGGTCGGAACTAGTAGTTTTCTAAACATGGAGTTAAGAATTAAGAGTTTAGGATTTGCTTTCAGGGCTAGCTTCCCGCTGGTTTATTCGCGAAACATTTCCCGTCGTCATTTAAGTCAGAGGCATATCAGCAAAAAAAATCCCACTTTTATTCGTATTTTTTTTCAAAAACTCCAAAAACGACCCATGAACTGCCTGGCGACTCTCTTTTGCCGGACAAAAAAGAAGCGCCGAACCCAGATGGGATCGGCGCTAGTTGATTGAAAAAGCTGTACTGTATTACTTCGGTGGCATGGAAGGCCGCACCTCTACCTTGCTGGGCAGGGTCCGCGCTGGCATCCGTACTAGATCCAGCACAATCTGCCCGATGTCTTCGGGCTGGATTTTCCAGGCGTCTTTTTCACTTGGGGTATGGTCGGCGAAGTGGGTGGCTACGGAGCCGGGCATGATGGTCGTAACCTTGATGCCATCCTGGCGCACATCCATCATCATGGCTTGCGAGAAACCTACCAGACCGAATTTGCTGGCATTGTAAGCCGCACCGGCCGGGAAAAAGTTTGTACCCGCCAGGCTGGCTATGCTAATGAAGTACCCCTTTGACTCTTTGAGGGCAGGCAGGGATGCCTTGGCGCTGTGAAAAACGCCCGTCAGGTTGATGTCAATGGTTTCGTGCCATTGCTCGTCGGTCATTTCCTGAATGGGGGCAAAATGCCCAATACCCGCGTTGGCAATGAAATAGTCCAGTTGTCCCCACTTATCAAGAACCTGTTGCACGGCTTCTTTCTGGGAGGCGAGGCTACGAACATCAGATTCGATTCCGAGGGCATATCCATCCTGAATTGCATTTAGAGAAGCGGCTGCCTGGTCGGCGGCCTCCTGCGAGCGGCTTGTGATCGCTACCTTAATTCCTGCCTTTATGAGTACTTCAGCTACGCCGTAGCCGATGCCCTTTGATCCGCCCGTTACGAAGGCGACTTTTTGTGTTTCGGTCATGGTAAAATTAGGTTGAAAAAATGTGCGAAAAATGAAGGCCCAATGGGTGGGCCTCCTTCAAAACAGCGCCCGGCGAAGGATAGTTTTATATCCCGCCCCCCATTTCAATATCCGGGGCTTTTGGAAGGGCAAATTTTGAAAAAAAACGGTGAATGCAAGGGGAATCAAACAAAAAAGGATCAGGCAATTGCCCAATCCTTTTATTATCTATTAGCCATGAAAATCAAAAATAGATTATTTGCGATTCAGTTCAAAATCTTGAATCATGGGTTTTTCAAGTGTTTGTAAATTTTCTTTCAGGAAACCATCAGAAAGCGGCTCCACTTTTGTTGTAACTCCTACCCGGTTACCGGTGCTACTAGGTACTCCCATTACGGTAAGTACTTTCTTAAATAAGGTTTCATTGTCGTCGCCGAAGGCCTGGAAGGGGATAACGGTGTCGTCTACCTTGTAGGATGGGGCTATTCCGTTCACGGTTCCATAGTCGGATTCCCCGTTTGCATTGGCCGTTTGGCCCAGCATCACGTACACACCCCAGTTCCACCGTTTTTTATCATCATCCACCAGCGTTCCGAACAAATTCTTGCCGTAGGTATTGTCGCCCACTGTAATCACCGACATATAGGGTTTCAGACCATTGATCACCAATTCGCTGGCTGAGGCGGTGCTGTGGGAGGTAAGCACAAACACCCGATCTAAGTTCGCGCCGATGTTATTTGCTTCGTTCAAGAAAGCGTGATCCAGGGCGTTGGGGCCATTCTGCTTTTTATAGTAGTCGGTATACTGCTGATTCCACTGTTCTTTATAAAATACCTTGGAAGTCGAAATGTTTTTCCCGATAAGGGACGCCAGCGTTTCGGCCGAGCTAATGTAGCCACCTCCATTAAAGCGAAAGTCCAGCACCAATTCATTTACGCCCTGAGCCTTGAACTCACCGAAAACCTGCCGGAGTTGGTTGTCAAATTCCTTGGACGCACCCGGCACAAATCCGGTATAGACCAGATAGCCGATCTTCTTGCCATATTTCGATTTATCAATAACCCGGGAAAATCCAACGGGATTCTCGGTTACCTCGGCTTTGGTAAGGTTGAAGGTCTTGGAGTTGTCCGCTTCGAACGAAGTGCCGTTCAGGGTACCCAAGGTGAAGTTCACGTTGTCGCCACTACGGAGCAGCGTCGCGTAGTTGCTGTTGGTGAGTGACTGTCCATTTACTTTTAGAATAATATCACCGCGCTTAAGTCCGGCGGCCTCAGCGGGGCTTCCTTTTACCACGTAGCTCAGGAACAACCCGATGTTGGATTGGGATTGATCCACGTAGGAAAGCTGGTACTGGATACCGTAGATTTTGCTAATCCCATTGAATTCCTTTTGCAGGCTGGCGATATCGTCCGTAATTCCCGAGAAACGGTCAACGGTGGATCTATTGTAAATGAGTTTCTCAAAAAAATCAGAAGGATTCTGACTGTTGGAAAGCGCAGTTTTAACGGGCAAATTGCTCGACCAGAAGTAAGCATCCTGCATGACTTCGTATACCCAATCGTTGATATTGCTGAACTGACTGCTGTTGGTAGCCAATGGGTCGGTGGCCAGCGGAGAGGTGGGTTCAATAACGTCCTGTTTGCAGCTGACGGCGAACAGAACAAGCATCGCAAAACCAAGGTGGCTAAGTTTTTTACCTATATTCATTCGTTTGAAAAGTTAACAGTTTAGAGTAAAACAGGTAAAACGTTTGGGGCATAGGGTAAGCTTCTTGTGTTTTAGTTTAAATATAAATTGAGTAAATGTTCAATTGTAATATCATATACGCGGATGTGAATAAAAAAGTTGCAATGACAATTATTTTTTATAAAATACCGGCCAAAAGGCTCTAATTTTCACGGTAGGACAGGTAGGAGCCGACCTCCTTTCGAATATTAATTCGTCCCTGGAATGCCCTAGTCTCATTTTTTTTTACCAACTTAATGCGTTCTTTTAAGGTCAGAACTAAGAATAATCTTCTGATAAGCCGAATTTTTGCCAAATAAATAATAATCGTCGTAGTATGTCTATAAAAATTGCTATTTCTCATAAAACCTCTTACAAGTTCGATCGCTCGGTCAACCTATCCCCCCATATTTTCCGGCTGCGCCCTGCCCCACATTCCCGCACGCCAATAGAAGGCTACACGTTTAAGATTTCTCCCGAGAACCATTTCATCAACTGGCAGCAGGACCCCTTCGGAAATTACCAGGCACGGGTGGTTTTTCCAGACAAGACGGACCATCTCAGCCTGGAAGTAGAAGTCATTGCCGAGATGAAGGTGATTAACCCCTTTGATTTTTTTGTGGAAGAATACGCGGAAGAATATCCGTTTACATACGAAGAAAATCTAAGGAGGGAGTTAATACCCTACCTTGAAAAAGAAGAGCTAGGCCCCAAACTGGCGGAGTGGATGCAACGCAACCAACTCGTAGGCAAGCTCCGTACCACCGACTTCTTTGTGCGACTCAACCAGCAGCTCAATCAGGACATTGGCTACAACATCCGGATGGAACCCGGCGTGCAGTCCTGCGAGGATACCCTTACCACCCGTAGCGGCTCCTGCCGCGACTCGGCCTGGCTACTGGTGCAGATTCTACGTCAACTGGGTATTGCCGCTCGCTTTGTGTCGGGCTATCTGGTACAGCTGACACCCGATATCAAATCGCTGGACGGCCCCTCCGGCCCGGAAAACGACTTCACCGACCTGCACGCCTGGACCGAGGCCTACCTACCCGGAGCGGGCTGGATCGGACTTGACCCCACCTCGGGCCTATTTGCTGGCGAAGGGCACATTCCCCTGTGCTGCACCCCCCATTATAGTAGCGCAGCTCCCGTGACGGGGGCCATGGATCGCTGTGAGGTAACCTTTGATTTTGACAATAGGGTATTCCGGATTCACGAAGACCCGCGCGTCACCAAGCCCTACTCCGAAGAGCAGTGGCAGCAGGTGATGAATGTGGGGCATACCGTAGAGCGTGACCTACAGTATGGCGATGTACGCATGACCATGGGGGGCGAACCTACCTTTGTTTCCATTGATGATTTCGAATCCCCCGAATGGAATTCGGTGGCCGATGGTACCTTGAAGAGGAAGCTATCGTATGATCTGGCCCTTCGACTGAAAAATCGCTTTGCGCACGGAGGATTACTGCACTTTGGGCAAGGGAAATGGTACCCCGGCGAGCCTTTTCCCCGCTGGCAGTACGGACTTTACTGGCGAACAGATGGCAAAAATATTTGGAAAAACGATGCCTTGATAGCCAGGGAAACCGATAATCGTTTTTCGTATAAAGATGCGAAGGCCTTCGCGGAAGAACTGATAAAGTACCTGGGTGTGGATGCCAAAGCGCTCTCACCGGCTTACGAAGACCCGCTCTACTGGGCGCTGGAAGAAGGCAAGGTACCCATCAATATTGATCCGTTGGAAATGAATCTTTCCGACCCAGTGGAAAGACGTACCCTGGCCCACCTGCTGGAAAGGGGGCTGAATAATCCGGTGGGCTATGTGCTACCGATTCGTCGCAATCACGCCCCTGACGGTTGGGAAAGTCAGCCGTGGGAGTTCCGACGGAAGCATTGTTTTCTGATTCCGGGCAACTCGCCCATGGGGGTGCGTCTGCCGCTGGAATCCATTCCGTTTGTGACCAAAGACAAAACCCCGACTCCCCTTGATCGTAGTATGTTTGAGGTACTTCCCGCTCTCGAAACGTACGAAGCATCCGTGCAGGAACGCTATGACGAAGGGGAAAAGGAAACCCAGCAAACGACGCTCTCCCCTCCTTACGATATAACTCACGCCAAAAACGGTAAAGTAGAGGAGGGTAAAGAAGAGCCCAAAGAAAAGAAACCTCTATTCGAAATAGAGACCATCCGGACGGCAATCTGTATCGAAGAAAGAGAAGGAATCATCTACTTATTCCTCCCTCCCGTCGACTACATAGAACACTACCTCGACCTGATGGCTTCCATTGAAGCCACCGCCGAAAAATTGCAGATACCCGTACGGATTGAAGGCTACACCCCTCCATCCGACTACCGCCTGCAAAAGCTGGTAGTTTCGCCCGATCCGGGAGTGATAGAAGTAAACATCCATCCGGCCAAAACCTGGCAGGACATCGTGGACAACACCACGGCGCTGTACGAGGAAGCATTTTTGTCGCGCCTTGGTACCGAAAAGTTTCAGGTAGATGGCCGGCATACCGGCACCGGCGGTGGCAATCACGTGACCATCGGCGGCGCTACGCCTTCTGATAGTCCCTTGCTACGGCGGCCCGATCTGCTCCGAAGCCTGATCACCTACTGGCAGCACCATCCGGCGTTGAGCTACCTCTTTGCGGGGTCGTTTATCGGCCCCACCAGTCAGGCTCCCCGGATTGACGAGGGCCGCGACGAACGGCTCTACGAGGTAGAAATCGCCTTTGACCAAATCCCCGAACACGGAGAGGTACCCTTCTGGATGACCGACCGGATATTCAGGAACCTGCTGGTGGATATTACCGGCAATACCCACCGAACCGAATTCTGTATTGACAAATTATACTCCCCCGACTCCTCCACGGGCCGGTTGGGAATACTCGAGTTCCGGGCTTTTGATATGCCGCCCCACAAGCACATGGCCCTGGTACAGAGCCTGCTGGTGCGGGCGTTGGTGGCCAAGTTCTGGAAGCAGCCCTACAAGAAAAAGTTGATTCGCTGGGGTACGGAACTGCACGACCGGTTCCTGCTGCACCACTATGCCTACCTGGACATGATTGACGTGGTGAATGATCTGAAAGATGCCGGCTACGACTTCGATATATCGTGGTTTGATCCCTTCTTCGAATTCCGCTTCCCGCACTACGGCACCATCACCGTAGACAATATTCAGCTCGAAATCCGGTTGGGGATCGAACCCTGGCACGTGCTGGGCGAGGAGCTGTCGAGCACCGGCACGGCCCGTTTCGTGGATTCGTCGTTGGAACGTTTGCAGGTAAAAGTAAGCGGTTTTGTGCAGGATCGGCACATTCTGGTGTGTAACGGCTGTCGCGTACCGCTCCGAAGCTCAGGTACCAAGGGCGAGTACGTGGCGGGAATTCGCTACAAAGCCTGGAATCCACCTTCGGCCCTGCATCCGACCATCGGGGTAGATGCCCCGCTGGTGTTTGATATCGTGGATACCTGGAACAACCGCGTGCTAGGCGGATGTACCTACTTCGTGTCCCACCCCGGTGGGCGTAGCTTTGATACCTATCCGGTCAATAGCTACGAGGCCGAGTCGCGTCGCATCAGCCGTTTCTGGAACTTCGGCCATACCCCCTCTCAAACCGACGCCTTGCCCATTACCGTGAAGACAACACCAACGGTATCCCGGTTTGTGGCGGAGCATAAGAAGGACTTGAAAATAGGTACTCCGGTAGAACTTGTAAATCTGGAATACCCTACGTTGCTGGATTTGCGGCAAGCCTGGAAGTCGAAGTAAGCGTAGCAGTAGTACGAATACCAAATAAATTCCTAAACCCTACTCATGTTACAAGATAATTCCATCGGGTTATTACAGGCCTATCGGAAAGAAATATATTCCTACGACGAAGTGGTGGATAGGAAAGGCGACCTCATTCCCCATTGGAATACTCTGTTTTCGGCCCTAGAAAAGCTGGGAATGAAAGAGTTGGGGGTTCGGAATCAGGAACTGATCCGCAAGCTTCAGGAAAATGGCGTAACCTATAGCGTGTACGAGAGCATCGACGGCCTGAACCGACCCTGGCAGCTGGATCCGATCCCATTTCTGATTCATCAGAAGGAATGGCAGGAAATAGCCCGGGGGCTACAGCAGCGGGCTGAGCTCATGAATTTGATCCTGAAAGATCTGTATGGACCCCGAACGCTGATAAAAAATAGGATCATCCCGGCCGAGCTTGTTTATGACAATACGGGATTCCTGCGGGCCTCCCACGATATAAAACTCGCCGGCAACCACCAGCTGATCAAATACGCCGTCGACATGGCCCGTGGACCTGACGGCCGCATGTGGGTACTTGACAACCGCACCCAGGCACCGTCGGGCTCCGGGTACGCGCTGGAAAACCGGACGGTCATGAGCAAAATCCTCCCGGATTTGGCCGAAAGCCTGTTCGTGCGCCGTTTGTCCCCGTTTTTTAGCAGTACCCAGGGTACCATTGCCCGGACGTTTGGGAAGGGAAAGGAAGACCTGACGATTGTGTACCTCACCCCCGGCCCCAACAACGAAACCTATTTCGAGCACGCCTACCTGGCCTCCTACCTGGGGTACATACTGGCCCAGGGCGAAGACCTGCTGGTACGGGATGGGTTTGTCTGGCTCAAATCCATCGAAGGATTGCGCAAAGTGGATATCATCCTGCGCCGGATTGATGACCACTGGTGCGATCCCCTCGAACTCCGCGCCGACTCCAAATTGGGAGTACCCGGACTCCTGCAGGCCATGCGTTCCGGAAAGGTGGCGGTGATCAATCCACCTGGTACTGGCCTGTTGGAAAACAACGTGTTCATGTCGTTCATGCAGAATACCTGCCGGCATTTTCTGGGCCAGGATTTGCTCCTGCCCTCCGTAGCTACCTGGTGGTGCGGGCAACCGAAGGAGCAGCAGTACGTTCTGGAAAATCTTGAACAGTTGATCATAAAAAAATCCAATCGGGATAGTAATTCACGATCTATTTATGGTAAAACACTATCGGAAGAGGAGGTGGGACAGTTGAAACGGGAGATAGTGGCAAACCCCACCCAATACGTGGCCCAGGAAGAAGTGAGTTTTTCGACCACCCCTTCCTTCGTGAATGGACGTATCGAACCGCGTTTCGCGGCCCTCCGGGCCTTCCTGATCGGAACCGATAGCGGGTACGAGGTGATGCCGGGCGGCCTTACGCGCAGTTCTCCCGAACCGGGTCGTTTCCGTTTTTCCAATCAGTATGGCGGAATTTCAAAGGATACCTGGATTGTGGGCGATGAAATGGAAAAGACCCGTGAGGCCATTATAGGTACCTATTCTCCCCAGTCTCGCAAACACAGTTCCCTGCCCAGCCGAAGTGCCGACAACCTGTTTTGGGTGGGGCGCTACGGCGAACGGGTGCTGGCTACCAATACGTTTATCAACATAGTTCTGAACGCCCTCAGCGTAAACCAGAACTACGGCGGCAAAGATCAGGCCGGCCACATTACGGTGCTCCTGCGCTCCCTGACCCACCTGACCCTCACGTATCCGGGTTTTGTGGATGAAGAAAACGAAGCACCTCTGGAACACCCCATTCAGGAAATCAAAGACCTGGTGATCAACACCAAGCGGTTGGGTACTATCGGATCGTCCGTAGAACTCTTCCTGCGGGCCATTAAGTCCGTTCGGGACCAATGGAATCCGGAAATAGGCCGATCCATTGATTTGATTGAGGGAAGCTTTTATAAAATCCGGAATTTTAAGGATGACAACCCGGATGCCCGGCTGATTCAGAAGAATCTGGATAAGCTCTATACCCGGATGTTTACTTTCTACGGCACGGTTTCGGAGTCCATGGCGCGTGACAATGCTTTTTATCTGCTAAAATGCGGGAAATTAATCGAGCGGATTCTCTCCCGGGTAAGTGTGATTCGGTCAGCGTTTGTGTTTAGGAACCCCGATTACGTAGAGAATGAATTATTGGAGGCCTTGCTGAATTACCACCACCTGCTGCACCGGTTTCGGAATACCTACCGGCTGCAGATTGGCCTTATCCCTGTCCTTGACATGGTATTGCTGGATGCCAGTTCGCCTTATTCCCTGGTGTACCTCTTGGACTTGCTCTGTTTTTATCTGGACAAGCTCCCCAACCCGAATGGTGTTGACCGACTGAACCAGGTACAGAAGGTGGTGCTTGAAGCTACTTCCAAAATAAAATTGGCCGACATAGCGGCCCTCTGTGAGTACGACGCGGAGACGTTCTACCGAGCGGAACTGGACACCCTGATGGCCTCCATTACGACGCTCATGCTGTCAGCATCCGAAAGTATTTCCAATCTTTATTTCAACCACATGGCAATTCAATCCTCTTTCCCAGGATTGGTAAATCAAAACGGCGAAGATGAAATATAAGGTTGTTCATAAAACGGTATACACCTACAAGGAACCGGTGAGTGGGTACCAGAGCCTGGCCTGCCTGTATCCCAAAACTACCCATACGCAGACGTGTACCCATTTTGAACTAAAAATCACCCCCTCGCCGGCGGAAATGGTGCAGCGGGTTGATTTCTTCGGGAATCTGGTGCACTATTTTTCGGTGCAGGTACCCCACAAGGAGCTGGTAGTAGAAGCCCAAAGCCAGATCGAAAATTATTTTTCTGAACCCGAGCTGCGCCTGGGTTCTACGTACAGTTGCCGACAGGCTAAGGAGATTTTTCAAAGTGACCTGGCGGTAAAGAACGAGGTGTTGCAGTTTTTGCTGCCGAGTCCGTTTGTGCACTGGGACGAAGAAGTAATTGCATTTGCCGGGAATAGCTTTCCTGGGGATTTGCCGCTCTACGAGGCAATCATGGGGTTTTGTAAAAAAATCTACACCGAGTTTGCCTTTGTGCCGGATGCCACTACGGTTCATACTCCGCTCAAAACGGTGTTGAAAGAAAAGAAAGGCGTGTGTCAGGATTTTTCCCATTTGGCTTTGGCGGGGATTCGAAGCATGGGCTTTGCGGCTCGGTACGTGAGTGGCTACCTGGAAACCCTACCGCCCCCAGGGAAGGAAAAGCTGCAAGGTTCGGATGCTTCCCATGCCTGGATATCGGCCTACGTGCCGGGACTGGGCTGGTGCGATTTTGATCCTACCAATAACGTTATTCCCGGTGAAAGGCACCTTACCACGGCCTGGGGAAGGGATTACAGTGATGTTACGCCATTGAAAGGCATTCTCCTCAGCTCTGGCCAGCAGAAACTGGATGTTGAAGTGGATGTGGTTCCCTTGGGGTAGGGAAATATACGCAAGCCTTATTCCCTGAGTATCTTCTTGGTTTGTATTTCCTTCGGACTTTTAGCCCGGAGGAAGTAAATACCTTTCGGGATACTTTTTACATTCATTTCAAACTCATGACTGGAAACAGGAGAAGAGGAATGGGCCTGTCTTACTGTTATTCCCTGCACATCTAATAGTTCAATCACCAACGTAGAGGGAGTACGGGTATCAACCTGCACCCTGATCCAGTCCTGACTGGGTACCGGGTATACCAACACGCTCATCCGACCTGATCCGCTTTCATGAATCGACGTGACCAGGCCCTGCTCAAAATACTGGACGGGCTCATAGGGAGGTAGGGGACCCGCCGAACCACTTTGATCCGTCACGAAAAGAGCGTTCGTTCGCCAGCTTTCGGCTACTTTGGTTCCTTTTCGCCATTCTTCGGTCACGTAGGCATAGGTATAGGCTCCCACGCGGGTGGGGGCGTTCCACAGCAGGAGGGAAGCCGTACGATCTATTCTGAATGTCCCTTCCCGGGTTACTTCATTGGGGAAAAGATAGGTCGGGTCAGGACTAGACGGACTACAATCAAAATCAGAGCGGAGGAGTTTGACCAGGCGGAAGGCCAGACTATCGCCATCGGGATCGGTGGTGGCCAGGGGCAACGAGAATTGCTGGCGCAGGCCAATGGTGAATTTGGGTGCCCCGGCCGGAGCCGTCGTATTGGGCAGGGTGGTATTCAGAAGGGTTTGGATGACCATTGCCTGCTCCTGCGATGAAACCGGAAGGTTGATTATATCATTCGCAAATTTCTCAAAGCTGGACGAAATGGTGTAGGTGCCGGGAGCCGCAAAGGTGTATTGAAACCGATAGATGCTTCGGTTAACCGTCGGAGTTCCTGATAAGGTTTCAGAACTAGATCGTTTTACCAGTATCTCCTTTCCGTCGCCGAGGCAAAGAACTATTTCACCCTGGGCACTGGCAGCGGCCTGTCCGTTCTGGATGTCGAGGTATAGTACCGTGGTGAGGTCATAGGTAAGGCCAGTCACGTGTTTGACCTGGATTTCTCCCCCTAGAAAATGGGTAGCGTGGGCCGACACTGAACAGGTCAGCCACAGCGCAAGCGCGCAGAGCTTTTTCATAGAATGGAACGGTAAGGTTTAGGAAGTAACTAGTTGTTCAACGTCAGGAAAAATCAGGAAGTATGTTCGATAAAGTAAATTTCACCAACGGTCAGGGTACAAAAAAAGACGAGCCGTGGATTGTGGCTCGTCTTTTTCGAAATAGCTATTTAAGCTTATTTCCCCGATTTGGCCCAGTTGTCCCGCAGCGTTACCGTCCGGTTGAAGACCAGCTTCCCAGAGGTACTTTCGGTATCTACGGCAAAGTAGCCTTTGCGCAAAAACTGAAATGAATCGCCTGGTGCAGCCGATTTCAATTGCGGTTCGGCGTAGCCGGTTATCACTTCGAGTGAATCGGGATTGATGTACTCTTTGAAATCACCCTCTTCGGAGGAGGGGTCTTCTACCTGGAACAGGCGGTCGTACAGGCGGATTTCTACCGGTACAGCCTCCGTGGCCGACACCCAGTGCAAGGTACCTTTTACGTTGATTCCCGATTCGTCCTGCCCGCTTTTGCTGTTTTCGATGTAGGTACACCGTACTTCCAGGATCGCCCCGGCGTCATCTTTCACCACTTCATCACAGCGGATGATGTAGGCGCTTTTCAGACGTACCATCTGGCCGGGGGCCAGGCGGAAGTACTTCTTGGGAGGGTTTTCCATAAAGTCCTCTTGCTCAATGTACAGCTCGCGGGTAAAAGGCATCTGCCGGCTGCCGGCGGCGGGATCTTCCGGGTTGTTTTCGCTTTGGCATTGCTCAACTTTATCTTCCGGAAAATTGGTGATCACCACTTTCAGCGGGTCAAGTACCACCATGTACCGAAGTGCCTTCTTATTAAGGTCTTCCCGGATGCAAAATTCCAGCAAACTCACGTCGATGAGATTGTCGCGCCTGGCTACCCCGATCCGGTCGCAGAAATTGCGGATAGACTCGGGGGTATAGCCCCGCCGCCGCAAACCCGAAATGGTAGGCATGCGTGGATCGTCCCAGCCACTTACGTAGTTCTCCTCCACCAATTGCAGCAGCTTGCGCTTGCTCATGACGGTGTACGTCAGGTTAAGACGGGCGAATTCGTACTGTTTCGACGGGAAAATATCCAGGTTCTGAATAAACCAGTCGTACAAGGGGCGGTGCGGGATGAATTCCAGCGTACAAATGGAATGGGTGATCTGCTCGATGGCATCCGACTGCCCGTGGGCGAAGTCGTACATGGGGTAGATGCACCAGGCATCCCCGGTCCGGTGGTGATGGTCAAACTTGATCCGGTACATGAGCGGATCGCGCAGATGCATGTTGGGCGAAGTCAGGTCGATTTTGGCGCGCAGTACCCGGCTTCCCTCCGCAAACTCACCCTTGCGCATGCGCTCGAAGAGATCGAGGTTTTCTTCCACGGAGCGCGAGCGGTAAGGACCGGGCGTACCGGCCACGGTGGGGGTACCTTTTGAACGGCGATTTCCTCGGCCGTAGAATCATCCACGTAGGCATGACCTTCCCGGATCAGCTGCACGGCCAGCTGGTACAGTTGTTCAAAATAATCGGAGGCATAAAACTCGTTGGCCCAGTCAAAACCCAGCCAGCGCACGTCATTTTTTATGGAATCAACGTACTCCACATCCTCCTTAGTAGGGTTGGTGTCGTCAAAACGGAGATTGGTACTTCCCCCATATTTGTTGGCCAAACCGAAGTTGAGGCAAATAGACTTAGCGTGCCCAATGTGCAAGTACCCATTGGGTTCGGGAGGAAATCGGGTCAGAACGCGGCCCAGGTTTTTTCCATCACGAATATCCTCTTCTACGATCTCTTCGATAAAATTGAGTGTCCTCTCGTCTTTTTTCTCTTCGGTAGTCATGCTAAGAAATTTGAACGGCTCGCCGTAGCGACTTTGAATTTTTAATTATGAATAGCATTTCCCTTGATTCCTGACTGTATGAATTCGAAAGCAGGTGTAGGGGAGGGTTTTTGGTTGTAATGATAAACGATGTAAATAAAAAGATCGATCAACCTGTGAACGGGATTGTCCCTACTTAGGCAGTCTTTTCTGGGATTTTGACCCGCTCGGAGGTTAGGTATACTTCAAAAACGTGCCATCAAAGTTAATGTTCTTCCTCCAACGATAAAAAGAATTTGATGGAGTTGAGGCGATTGTGATTTATTTGCAAAAATATATTCATTAAATTATAAAAATTGTAAACCTACCCTATGGCTTCTTCCCTCATGCCGGAGGTCTAGACTTTGGACCTTATCTTTGCCACATGCGCTATTTTATCGAACTAAGCTACAACGGAACAAACTTTATCGGCTGGCAAAAACAGCCTGCCGGAAGATCGGTTCAGCAAACTTTGGAAGAGGCTTTGTCTACGATTACCAGGGTACCCGTTGAGGTAGTTGGGAGTAGCCGGACTGATGCCGGCGTTCACGCAGTGCAGCAATACGCGCATTTTGAGTTGAATTCAGAGATCAGAGATCTTGACAAAATGCAATATAGTCTCAATAGCCTCTTGCCCTGGGACATGGCCATCCGGAACCTGTTTCCCGTAGCCGATACCTTGCATGCCCGGTTTGAGGCTACCTTTAGGCGGTACGAATACCGCCTGACCCGGCACAAAAACCCGTTCCTACCCCACGAAGCGTACCTGTTCCGGCCCGACCTCGACCTTGGGGCCATGAACAAGGCGGCGGCCTTGCTGCTGCAGTACGACGATTTTGAGAGTTTTAGTAAGGTGCACACCGATGTTAGAACCTTCCTGTGTACCATCAGCCGCGCCGAGTGGGAGCAGCAGGAGGGACTCCTGGTGTTTACCGTTCAGGCCAACCGCTTTCTGCGGGGCATGGTCCGGGCCCTCGTGGGTACCCTGCTTGACGTGGGTACGGGTAAAAAATCCGTTGATGATTTTGAAAAAATCATTCAGGCCAAAGACCGCTCGCATGCCGGAGCGCAGGCACCCGCTCAGGGGTTGTTTTTGGTAGAAGTGGGCTACCCACCCGGCTTGTGGTAGTGGGTAGCTTTCGATTGTGACTTAGAGTTTTTACTATACCAAATCAAATAAGGATGAACATTGGAATAATACTACTGGCGGCCGGGGCTTCCCAGCGCATGGGGCGGCCAAAGCAAACTCTGGTGCTGGAAGAGGGGAAAAGCATGCTACTAAAAACCGTAGAAACCGCCCTGGCTACATCGCTACGACCCGTAGTGGTGGTGGTAGGGGCCAATAAAGGGGAAATAGTTCCCGAGTTGAAAGGCCAGCCCGTGACGATCGTGGACAATGCCTTTTGGCAGGAAGGGATGGCCTCGTCGGTCAAAATAGGCCTGGCGGGCCTTTTCATGACCCAACCCAAGCTGGATGGCGTCCTGATGCTGGTGTGTGACCAACCCTACGTGACGGCCGATTTGCTGGAACAGATGGTGCGTACCTACGAGGAATCTGGCAAAAAAGCCGTGGCCTGCCGCTACCAGAAGCAGTGGGGGGTACCCGTGCTGATCGGTAGAGAACTATTGGCCGAACTAACCCACCTAACGGGCGATCAGGGAGCCAAGCCCCTGCTGAAAAAGCACATCAAGGAAGTGGCGTTCGTGGATTTTGAGCAGAGGAATCGTGGACCTGGATACGCCGGAGGATGTGGAGAAGTTTCGTTTGAATTAAAATAAAATTTTGGATTCTGGTGTACACCTATAAATTACATTTGCGTAAAGAAGATGAGGGTGGGTTTACAGTGTATGTGCCAGTTTTGCCGGCTTACCTCAATCAAATTTCTTCCCATCGCACGTACTTTTGCCAGTTGTGTTGCTCTTCAAATCCCAATACTTCCCGGATTTTTTGGTTCGAAAACAAGGCTTCATGCTCTCCCAACTCGCGGGAGATAGGTACGCCCGGAAAGAAGCGCTCGGCTAGTTTTTTGCTGGGGATTATGGCGCCGTTCTGATCGTTTCCGGCGTTGAAAATCTGAAAGCCCAAGCCGTCTTTTTGCAAGCACAAATCCACGATCTGACCCAGGTCGCGGGCGTCAATGTAGCAGAAGGCGTTGCGGCGGCGTACCTCGGGGTGCTTGAAATAGTGTGGAAACAGTTCGGTGTATTCGTGCGGTTCGATCACGTTGCCGATCCGGAGGGCGTAGATATCGAAGCCGGAACGTCGCTGAAAGCCCCGGGCCGTTTTTTCATTCACTACCTTCGATAAGCCGTAGCTATCCATGGGGTCCACGTCGTAGTCCTCCTCCAAAGGCAGTACCCTGGGGTCGGTTTGACCATCCGAAAAACAAATGCCGTAGGTAGTCTCCGAGGAAGCAATGATGATCTTCTTGATCCCAAGCTTCACCGCCGCTTCAATCACATTGTAGGTACCAATGGTATTGACCCTGAAAGTTTCATTGTCCGGGTTGATCAGGATCCGGGGTACGGCCGCAAAATGGACCACCGCGTCAAATTTTGGGACCCCATTGCCGGGTTCTAACTCATCCAACCCGGCGTAGGAACTCATGGCGTTGAACATCTGGCCGGAATCCGTAATATCCGCGATCAGGTTATCTACCCCCGGATGATCCAAAGGTTTCAGATCCACGTTCATCACCCGGTGTCCCCGGTCGAGCAGGTAGGGGATTACGTGTTTGCCCGCTTTTCCCGAACCTCCTGTAAAAAATAGTCGCATTGCAGTCATGTAGTGTTTTGGTGTTGGGTGAATTGTATTGTTAAAAATTTAGATGTCAGGCTGAGCGTAGTCGAAGCCCGCCTGGATAGACTGACTTCGACTACGCTCAGCCTGACATTCCCTTATAAAACTTGGTCATGCTCATGAACAGGACGTCCCCCATGGGGCTTACCGCTTGAACTGTACACTTTTTTTACAAAAAGGTTGCCCCGCCGGGGCAGGTACACGATTACAATTGAACCAGGTCTTTACACATACATTCATTGATCAATAACTCTGCCAGAGAAAAAGCGGTCGACTCCATAGCTCCGACCGCTTCCATTGCTTCGAGTTTTTGCTCAACTAATACCTACACCGCGTTCTTCGTCCACTCATTATTCACCAGTCGCCAGATAGTCAACGGATTGGCATCTTTCAGCTCGTCGGGCAGCAGGCTGTCGGGCCAGTCCTGGAAGGATTGAGGCCGCACGAAGCGCAGGATGGCGTCGCGGCCTACGGACGTGAAGCGCGAGTCGGTGGTGGACGGGAAGGGGCCGCCGTGGTGCATGGAGGCACACACCTCTACGCCGGTTGGTACGCCATTCATGATGAACCGTCCGGCCCGTCGGGAAAGCAGCCGCACGAGTTTTGGGTACCGGCCTGCTTCTTCGGCATTGGCCATGAGGGAGCAGGTGAGCTGTCCGGGAAGGTGCGCAATTGCCGACTGCAACTCCTCGATGCTATCGCAGACCACCAACAGGGAAAAAGGCCCAAAGACCTCTTCGTGGAGGGTAGGGTGGGCTATGAACGATTTGCCGCTCACGGTAGCCACCGAAGCCTGCGACTGATTCTCCCCGTCGGACTTTACCTCCGACAAGGCCAGAGCATGTACTCCCGGCTCGGCCAGAGCTTTCTCCCGGAGTTTGTAGTAATTGGCCTGAATGCCCTCAGTCAGCATGGGAGCGGAGGCAATTTTATTGATTTCCTCTCCATACTGCTTTTCGAAACTGGCCAGAGCGGGCGATTTTACCGTAAACACCAACCCTGGGTTGGTACAGAACTGCCCGGCACCCAGGGTTACCGACCCGGCCATGCTCTTGGCCAGCGATTCGGTTTGGGCTGCCAGCGTATCCGGCAGAATCACCACGGGATTGACGCTACCCATTTCCGAAAACACCGGGATGGGTTCTTTTCGCTCCTGCGCCATTTTGTACAGCGCCATACCTCCTTTGTAGGAGCCCGTGAACCCTACGGCTTTGGTGCAGGGGTGCTTTACCAGGGCGGTACCCACCTCGTAGCCGTCGTCGTACAGCATGGAGAACACGCCGTCGGGCATGCCGGTGCGCCGGGCGGCCTTGACAATGGCCTGAGCCGTCAGGTCACTCACGCCCGGATGGGCCGGGTGGGCTTTCAGAATCACCGGGTTACCCGCGGCCAGGGCGGGGGCGGTATCCACTCCCGCTATGGAGTAGGCAAAGGGAAAATTGCTCGATCCGAACACCACGATGGGACCAATGGGAATGAGCATTTTGCGCAAGTCGGGTTTGGGGGCGGGAGCGCGGTCCGGTTGGGCGGTGTCCACGGAGGCCTGTACCCACGATCCTTCCCGAATCAGATCCGCAAATTGTGTGAGCTGATTGATGGTCCGGCCGCGCTCGCCCTGCAAGCGGGCCATGGGCAGGCCGGTTTCGAGGTGGGCGCGCTCCAGGAGTTCGTCGCCAAAGGCCATAATCTCCTCGGTAATGGCTTTCAAAAAATCAGCCCGCCGGGCAGGAGGAAGGGCGGCGTAAGCATCGAACGCGTGCTCAGCCTTATTCATCGCTTCATCTACCTCAGCGTGGGTAGCCGGATGGAAGGTTTCGGGCAAGTGGATGTTTTGAGCGGGTACGTACGATTGGAACGTTTTGGCGTTAGCCGATGACACCGAGTATCCGATATAATTTTTTCCTAGAATGGACATACTACAAGTTTTGGTTTGAAAAAATAATCTATGTATTAGAACAAAAGAAGGAGAGGGAATGATCCCCTGCCGCTATAAAAGAAAAGATTTGCACCTTTTTCCTGATGGAGAAGGCGCAAATCCTAAAAATGATCTTGCGTATTTGTTAAAGTAGCCTGTGTTGTATGAATTTACACCAAACGCCCAATGAGGGTATCGACCGTGATTCCTTCGGCTTCGGCCTTGAAATTTCGAACAATCCGGTGTCTTAAAACCGGCAGCGCCACGGCCTTCACGTCCTCAATGTCGGGGGAGTACTTACCCGATAGCAGGGCGTTGCACTTGGCAGCCAGAATCAGAGCCTGCGAGGCCCGCGGACCGGCACCCCATTCGAGGTAGTCGTTGGCCTCGGATGCGGCCAGGCTGGTTTCTGGGCGGGTCTTTTGTACGAGTTTTACGGCGTACTCGATCACGTTGTCGGTAACGGGCACCCGGCGCACCAGGTGCTGGAACTCCTGAATATCGGCTCCGCTCAGTACCTCCCGCACGTTGTAGCGCTCGTCGGTGGTAGTGCTTTTCACAATACTCACCTCTTCGGCGTAGGACGGGTAGTCCAGCGAAATCATGAACATGAAGCGGTCGAGCTGGGCTTCAGGTAGGGGGTAGGTACCTTCCTGCTCGATGGGGTTCTGGGTAGCCAACACAAAGAACGGGCGCGCGAGGTCGTGCCTCTGACCAGCCACGGTTACGGAATATTCCTGCATGGCTTCCAGCAGGGCGGATTGGGTTTTAGGAGGCGTCCGGTTGATTTCGTCGGCCAGGATGATGTTGGCAAACACGGGACCTTTCAAAAACTTGAAATTGCGTTGTTGATCCAGCGTTTCGGAACCCACAATATCCGAAGGCATCAAATCGGGCGTAAACTGAATCCGGTTAAAACTCAAATCCATGGAGGATGCAATGGTCTGGATGAGGAGGGTTTTGGCCAGGCCGGGAACGCCCACGAGCAGGCAGTGGCCCTGGCAAAAAATAGCCGTGAGCAGAAGTTTTACAACATTGTCCTGCCCCACAATGACCTGCCCGATTTCGGTGCGGAGTTTTTGGTAGGCCTGGGTCATCGCCTCAGCGGCTTCAACATCCGATTGGTAACGCATAGATAGATTAATGAGTGATTGAGTGAATGGTTTAATGAGTGATTGAGTGAATGATAGAATGGAGTGAATTTTAATTGATAGCGATTGGCGCGTACTGATAGAATGCTTTTTAAATTGTTCTATCATTCACTTATTCTAACATTGCCTCATTGGCTTCCCGTGGGGGATAGTCCGAATATGCGGCAGTTTTGGAATTCTTCGTCTACGCTGATGAATACATCGCCGGCTGCCTTTTTAAACCATTCTTCCAGGGCATTGTTTTTCTTATTGGATAAAACAATCTGGGCGAGCTTTTCGTAGTCGTCCTTCAGGTTAGCGGTATGCGGCTCGGATTTGTTCTTGTACCAGATGATGCGCATAGCGGTACGTCCATCTTCGGTTCGGTATTGAATCGGTACGCTGATGTCCCCTACCTTCATGCTGTCCAACGCAAAATACAAGGCTGGGTCCATGGAAGCATCCAGGGAAATTCGTCCAATACCCGTCTGGGGATCGTTGATAATACCTCCCGCATCCGCGGTTAGTTTGTCCTCCGAGCTCGTTTTGGCAGCTTGGGCAAACGTAAGGGAATCTACTTTTATCAGCGTACGCAAACTATCCAGGTAGTTGGTGGCCACGGTAATATCCGTCCCACGGTTGTAATCGGGTCTGAGGAGTACGTGGCGGGCGTGGTACTCGGCGCCTCGGGTTTCGATCAATTGGATCAGGTGAAAACCGAATTGACTTTCTACGATGTTCGACACTTCGTTGGGTTTCAGAGCCAGGGCGGCTCCTTCGAACTCGGGTACCATGGCGCCGCGCTTGGCAAAACCCAGATCCCCACCGTTTTTGGCCGATCCCAAATCTTCCGAATATACCTGCGCCAGCATGGCGAAGTCTTCGCCCGCTTCGGCCCGCTTCTTAATATCCGTCAATTGATCCCGGAGCTTCTCCTTCTGCTCTTTGGTGACGGCGGCCAGGCGTACAATGTGCCCCACTTCTACCTCCGACGGAATGTAGGGAAGGCTGTCTTTGGGAATGCCGTTGAAGAATTTGCGAACCTCACTGGGTGTTATTTTTACATCGCCGGCGATTTTCTGCTGCATGGTTTCTACTATCGCCTGCTCCTTCACTTGCTGCCGCAGTTCGGTCTTAAGGGATTCGACGCTTTTTCCGTAGGCCTCCACCAGATTTTTTTCCGAGCCGAACCGCTGGATCATGTAGCTCATTCGTCCGTCCAGCTGCCCATCCACTTCTTTTTCCTCCACCGTTACGGAATCTATTTCGGCTTTGGCAAGCAGCATTTTATTGATTATTAGCGATTCCAATAGCTGGCATCTCTCAGGAACACGCTGTCCCTCAGCGGAGTAGCTTTGGAATATTTCTTCTAGCTCGGAGCGCAGAATGTAATAATTGTCCACGCGGGCTATTATTTTATCCACGCTAATCCCTTGCTGACCCTGGCCAAAACTTAGGATAGAAACGAGGAAAAGCGTCAAGACAAGAGTGAGGCGAATACGGGATTGGTTATATTTCATGGTAATTTGTTACTAGTGTTGCAAAATACGGTTATCTAATGAGTTTTTCTAACTCTTGCTCATTGACTTTTACAGGAAATTTGGTTTGTAAGGAATCCAGCCATTCTTTCTCCAATATTTTTTGGTAGGCATTGATCACCGTTCCCCTGGCTTCGGCAAACGTTTTGACGCGGGCTGGTTGAATACTTTGAATGTCGATGGCCAACACCCGTCCGTCCGATTGGGGTAGGATCTGTTCCCCAACTTCCCAGGCAGCATCCTTAAAATACCGGTTCTCTTTGGCAAACAGACCATCCAGAATCCGTACGGAGGTGGGAGTATTGCTCAGATTAATGGCTGTTTGAAGATCATTAATTTCATTACTAAAAAATTGAAAGCTGATCCGTCGGTTCCGTTCAGGATTAGGTACCGGCCTGAACGACCCGTAGTCTTTTTCCATAATGCGGGTAATGGGTATACCCTGCTGATTCAGAAATTGAACCACCTGCACAATCCGGGCCGAGGAAATCGTGTCCGCCTCATCGGCGGTGCGGTACCCCGCTATTTCGACCAAATAATTCCCGTTTTTTTTGAGCGTAGCCGCCAGCAGGAACAGGCTGTTCATTTGCCGGGCAGTTGGTTTGGTTTGTCCTTTGGAAAACAACAGTTCCTCGCCTTTTAGCTGCAAAGCATAGGGCGGCTGAGCCAGACTACTCAGCACCTGATTTAGGATGGTCGTATCGCGGGCATCCACCACCGTGGCCTGGGCTCTTTCCGGATAGGTATACTGCATTTTATTTTGTTCATACATCCGACGTTGTCCGGTGGAGTCATCCAGGGAGCGTTGCAACACTTGCTCCTCCATCACGCTTGAAAGCAGGACCCCTTCCCGAATGTCTTTCATCAATGTTTTAAACTCGGGATATTTGCTTTCCAAATTGGCTTTCTCAAATTCCAGGAGTCTTTTGCCCAGAAAATCGTTGTAATAACTTCTCAAAACCAGCTTTGGGTCAGATCCTGCGGGGCGGGGACTTAGGTGATTTATGGTGTAATCAAGAAATTCTTTGGTGGTAGCAGCCTCTTTCTCGACAGTGAATAGCACCGGATTCTCAATCCGACCGGTGAAGCTCTCGGGTGTCTTCCAGATGCCCTTTACCAACGTGCTATCGGCTAATTCGAGGATCTCACTCCACGCATCGGGGTTTTCACGTATGGTGTATTGGCTTTTTAGCCGGTTCTCCACTGAATTGACCAATAGTTTTCCCCGACTGTCGGTTTGTACCTTTTGCTTCAGGTAGGGTTCTACTGCTTCAAAGGATTGCAGGGGTATTTTTTCGACCAAGCGGATAATATGCCATCCGTAGGGAGTTTTTATCGGTTTGGAATAGTCACCTATTTTGGCAAGTGCATAGGCTGCTTCTTCAAAGGCAGGCATCATCTCGCCCACCCCAAAAACCGGCAGGTGCCCGCCAGATTGCCGCGATTGGAAATCGTCCGAATATACCTGCACGAGTTGTTCCCAGGTTTCACCTTTTTCCAGGCGGGCGTAGGCATCCTGAATGCGTTGTTGGGCTTCCTGATTTTTTTGTTCGGATAGTTTTGGGGTTGCCTGAATCATTATATGAGCAACCCTCAATTTCCCCTGGCTAGGACGGCGATCCCTGACCTGAATAATGTGGTACCCGTAGCGGGTGCGGAATGGCTGCGACAGCTGTCCAACCGGGGTGGAGTAGGCGACGTTTTCAAAAGGATACAGCATCTGGAAGGCGGTAAAATAGCCCAGGTTTCCCTTGTTTTCGGCTACGGTAGGATCTTTTGAAAATTTTGTGGCCATTTCCTCAAAGTCCGAGCCTTCCAGCAGTCTTCCCCGCAGGGCTACCGCCGCCCGGTAGGCCGATAGCGTATCGGCCGGGGGGGCGTCTTCCGGAACCGCCACCAGAATGTGGGAAACCTTAACTTCTTCCTTTAGGCGGTTGTAAGCCTCTTTGATGAGTACCTCGGCCAGTTCTTTATCTAGTAAATAAGGAATAGCAAGTTTGTCGCGGTAGGAGGCAATTTCTTCTTTAAAATCACTCGTCGTATCCCGACCAAGTTGTTCGGCTGCCAGGATTTTCAGGCGGGTTTTGGTAAATACTTCAAAGTACTCAGCAGCAGTGAGTGCCTTAGCGGAGTCGGAAGAAAAACGATTTTTGGTAAATGATTGAAAAAAGGCATCCGGGCTGTACGTTTCGTCACCGATTTGTACCAAGGTAGGTGTTTCGGGCTCCGAAGGGGTTTTGGTAGGTGCAACGGACGTTTTGCAGGAAACGAATAGACCGGCGAGCGACAGGAGTCCAATCCAGGGATTTAAATGCATACAGAATAAAATTCAATCTTGACGGGGTTTGTTTGCTGTGTATAGTAAACAAACCAACTGGGTAAATATTGTACAAAACCTCAAAGTTACGGGCTTTCTGCGGAGGATAAAAGCGCTCTATAAGGTTTTGGACTTAGGCCGGGGTACTACCCTCACGCTTTGACTACGCAAATCAAACTCCATCTCGTAGTGAAACGAGCTGCCCAGATGCGTGCTGGTAAAGGTTAAGGGTACCCGAATAGTGGGCGAGGCGAGGATCTGCTGGTGCGTATATTCCCGGCTCACCTGGCCGAGTACGTCGTCGTCATCAAGGCGGTCGGCTACTTGAAAACCTATGCCTGCGGCCGAAAGCCCCAGGGAAAGATATTTTATCGGGGTGAGGGCCACGTCAGCCAGTTCGGCCAGGCCTGCCGGTATCCTGATGTAGTCGTGGTACTTTTTGATTTCAGCCAGGGTTTTCTGGGCTTTTTCGTAGTCATCAACCTCTATTAGTACTACCGTCGCTACCACCTTCCCGTTTTTTGGAATCGGAATCTGAATTGGCTGAAAAGATTTTTCGGAAAAAATCTGAGCCTTCCGGGCTTCCTGTACTCCCCAGCTCCCCGTGCTGATAGCCAGGGCATGGCCTTTTTCGTCAAGGGCCGTAAGCGTGTAGGCCAAGAGCAATTCATCACTTCGGGTGAGCGATTCTTCCAGATCGAGCGCTTTCAGCGATGTGATTTGGAAGCTGGTTACGGTCTGTTTGGCCGGTTGGCAAGAGGTGAAAAATAGGGCTGTAAACAGCAATAGGAGACACTGTTTTTGGATCACTGGTTGAGATAAGGAAGAAATTTTTGGACTAAAAAAAATGGATGAGTCGTCACGAGAAAACCTACCCTTACAAAATGGGCTCCTGTTGGCTCAAACAGTGAAAACTACCTTGTCCCCAAATGATTTCGGTCGCGGGCAACGGAATCACCTTTCGATCAGGGAAAGCTTTTTCCAATATCGCTACGGCCTCCTCGTCCATCGGGTTTTCGAAAATCGGCACGATGACACCAGCATTACAGATCAGGAAGTTGGCATAGGATCCTGGCGTGCGGAAATCGCCAAACATCACGGCCTTAGGCATAGGGAGTTCAATGATGTTCAGAGGTTTTCCGTTCAAAAGCCTCATCTGCTTCAGCAGGTTCAGATTGGTTTTCAATACCTGGTGATTTTCATCCGCCGGGTTTGACTCTACGCAAGCTACCACCGTGTCCTCGTTTACAAAGCGAGTCGTGTCGTCAATGTGTCCGTCGGTGTCGTCGCCCACGATGCCATCTTCTACCCAAAGTACCTGTTCCACTCCGTAGTAATTGCATAAGTACTCTTCTATTTGCCCCTGGGTAAGGTGGGGGTTGCGGTTGGGGTTGAGAAGGCACGAGCGGCTGGTCAGTACACTGCCGGCCCCGTTGAATTCTACCGAGCCGCCTTCCATGATTATTCCGGGCTGTACGGTGAGCAAGCCCAGGTGCTTCGCCACGGCGAGGGGGGTGCGGTCATCGTCGTCGTAGGGAGGGTACTTGCCGCCCCAGGCATTGTGCCCCCAGTCCACAATCATTCGTTGGCGGGTTTCGGGATTGATTAGGAAGGCCGGGCCGTGGTCGCGGCACCAGGCATCATTGGTGGGTTTTACCACAAACTCAATTTGCTGGATATCCACCCCAATCGCATCCAATTCCTGGATGATGAACGTTTTGAGGGCCTCGTCGTTGGCTATTATCCCTACCTTCTCTCCCTGACTGATGGCCTTGATAAAGGCGAGGTACTGGGGCCGCATGCGCGAAAGTTTATCGCCTTGCCAGGAGGCCTCGTTATGCGGAAAGGTAAGCCAGGTAGCCCGGTGGGGGTGCCACTCGGCCGGAAAGGTAAAGCCCAGCTGTTTGGGCGTCAGCGTGGGGGAAGTATGTATGGTTTTCAAGTTGGATTCGGTTGAATTAGGTGCGTAACGGCCGCCACTATGTTCCTCCCAAACTGATAATCGGGTTCAAAGGGTTCATTTTTGTGTCAATTTTTCGGAATGCATGTATCCAATTCTGCCTTTAAACTGCCATAAAATTTATTTCATAGCTACAACCAAAGGTACCTTATGCCCGAAGTTCAGCCAGTTTTTCCGGGTCAAGTTTTTGAAGTACCTCTTTGGCGTGTTCATACCCTTTATCGACAATGAAATCGTAGGAGGCCCAGCTCATCATGCCGAAGCGGCTGACGTCTGGATTGAAATACAGGTCCGTAAAGCGGATATTCTGGTTGCGCCGGGCGCTGCTGTACAGGAGGGTGGAATTGAGCATGATGGAAATCAGCGAAGGAAGCCGGTACTTTTTACCCATTTTGGGACGGAATCGGTCGCGAAATAGAGCCGCCGGGCCGGGTATTTCGTCGAGGTTTAGCTTGCGGGGCTTGTCAATATTCAAATCTACCCCGATCACCTTGCCCACCACCGTCCGGCTCATGACATCGGCCGGAAAATTGTTGAAAGCTCCTCCGTCCACCAGCAAGTCATCCCCTTGGATGATGGGCGGGAATACGCCTGGGATAGCGGCCGTGGCTCGGAGATACTTGAGCAAGGAACCCCTGGTATGTACCTCCTCGCGGGCCTGGGTGTAATTACTCGAGAGGGTAAAAAAGGTGAGCCAACTGTCCTCAATGCCGGTGTCTGGCCGACCCGTAAAATCACTGATACAAGTCTGGAGCATCTGTTTGATCCGACGGCCGCGAATCAGGGATATCAATGGAAGCAGGTTATAATCTTTGGTAGGGTTGAAGAGGGCCGCCTTCCGAAGGTGCCGGGTAACGGTATCTACCGATTCGTCGAAGGAGAAGGCAGCGGCCACGAGACCACCCACACTGGTTCCTCCCACGACATCAATCGGAATTCCCCACTCCTGCAACGCCCTAAGCACCCCAATGTGAGCAAAGCCTTTGGCCCCGCCCCCTGCCAGCACAAAACCGATGGCCGTACCACTCAGAATGCGGGCCAGGCGGGCCATATCCCGGTCCTGACCCGTCCGGATATGGTAATGCGTTTTTACCGAAGGCCGGGCGCATAGCCACTGGGCCGTATTGCTCGGATGGGCGGTGGCAGCCGGATGGCGCAGAATAAGGGTACGGGGAATGGTAGCCTGGCAGGTAGCCAGGTAGGTCTGCTCAATGGTGGTTAGGTCGGAAGACTGCCGGGCATCCGCCAGCAGCAATATTTCGTCACTTTGGCGGAGGCATCGTTTAGTCCATTCGGTAGGTTCGTTTCCCTCCGTGGCGGAATCGGGCACGTAGAGCATAAACTCATGTTGGGATTCCTGATCGTCCAGCCATTTTGATAGCTCCCGGTAGGCGCCGGGGTCACTCTTCTTAGCCTGGGCAAAATCAGGCTGACCAAATTGGTCGTTGATCAGCTGGCTGGTGATGATACAGACGGGCCCCTTGGGCTGAAGCAATTGATGAAGGGTTTTGGCGAAGCCAATCGCCTCCTTCCTGGGGTGCATAGGATCTTCGTGCAAGTCCACCACGCATATATTCACCGGCTTTTTTGGGGCGTGCCGCTCCCCTTGTGAGGTTCGCAGCCGATTGATGATCAACTTCGTTACGTTCATCGAAACAGCAGGGTAGGCCGCAATCACCAGTTCGAAGGCATTTTTGGATAGTTTTACCAGCACACTATCCCGCAGGGCAATGATGGTAGCACTGCGGGGGTCACCGGTAAAAATGGCCATTTCCCCAACGGTTTCTCCCCGAATAATCTCGCCGATCACCTGGGTCTTGTTTTGGTCGTCTGTTACAAACGCCTGCAAACGGCCACTAATCACGAAGTACAGGGAGTCCCCGTCTTCATTCTGCCGAAATAGGATTTCACCTCCCCCTACTTCTACCCATTCGAGCATCGGCTCCAGGAGGGTGAGCATGGTGGTATCAAACTCCCCAAAAATTCTGTACAGGTTATTGAGAAGCTGTTCTTTTTGGTAATTGTTTACCAGTGGTTCAACGGTCAGTTTCATACTCGTTCGGTACTTAATGTTACACTATACTCACGGCTTTTGTGAGGGCAGGTATCGTGCTCTCCACAAAATACATACTCATATCTGCCTTGTTTTTGGTGGCAATTTTGCCCCGATGCTGGCAGTTAAATTGTTGCTTCACGCGCTGGAAGGTAGCATCCGAAATATTAACCTGCCCAGGCTCACTAGCCGATTCCAGGCGGGCGGCCGTATTGACGGTATCTCCCCAAATGTCATAGGCAAATTTCGTAGCCCCCACCACGCCGGCCACCACGGGGCCGGTATGAATTCCGATCCGAACCTGGAAGCAGAGATTCCCCTCTCGCTTGCGCTGTTGTTCCAGTTGGCCAATAAAATCGCGGATTTCCAGGGCCGCAGCTACTACCTGGCTGGCGTGGTTGGGGTGCGCGTCGGGTAGGCCACCGGCGCATAGGTAAGCGTCCCCAATTGTTTTTATTTTTTCGATGCTGGGATACTTGCCAATGATGTAGTCGAAATGCCGAAAACAGTAGTCAATCTCCTTTACCAGATCGGTGGGGGATAGTTGCTCACTGATCTTGGTAAAATCGCGAAAATCGGTAAACATAATCGTGACGTCGTCGTGGTGGCGAGTTCGGGTAATTCCCTTAATTTTAAGCTCGTCCACCAGTTCACTCGGCAAAATATTGAGTAGCAATTCATCGGAGCGTTTGCGGGCGGCATCCAGCTGAACATTCTTTTTGGCTAGTTCCTGATTGGCCCGTTGCTTGTTGGCCACCAGTCGCCAGAGCAGCCCGGCCAGCAGGAGAAGCAGTCCCGCCCCCACCATCAGGGCGTTCCGGACCGTTCGGGCCTGTTCGGTCTCAGCGGCTTTCAGGGCTTTTTCCTGTTCCAGGATCAGGATCTGATCCTGCTGGAAGCGGAGTTCCAGTTCCCGCTGGCTCAGAACCGAATCTTTCTGGGTCAGGAGCTGCCCCTGCTGTCCAATCAGTGAGTTATTTTGCTCTATTACCTGGCCTTGCTCCGCTAACCTTGCTTGTTTTTGCCTGGTTTCCAGACTCAGCTGGCTGACGGCCTCCTGCGAAGTAGCCGCCTCTGCCGCATTGAAATCGGCTAATTCCTCCGCCTTCACTTTTTGGGTTTCCAGGCGTTTCAATTCTCCCATGAGGTCCACCGATCGAAGCTTGTCCTCGGCTAACTTACGGAATTGACGGGCCTTGCGTTTGTTTCCCAGGGTAGTATATAGTTGGGAAAGCTGCAGGGAAGCAAGCCCCACCACCTTGGCTGCTTTCAGTTTCTCCCCCAGGGTGAATGCGTGCTCGGCGTGGGCAAGGGCACCTTTCGGATCTGTGGTTTCGATATCCTTCGCAACAAAAAGCAGTACCTCGGCTTTTCGGGCGCTATCGGTTTGCTTGTTTAGCTCATTGACCCAGTGCGAGGCCGAGCGTGGGGGGGTACTTTGAGCCCGCAGGGGTGTCGGTACCCCTGGGAGTACCACACCCGACCAGGCGAGGGCAACCACCACCAGGCAGCGGATGATGAAGGAAAAAGTAGCCTGGCCCGGAAGATGGTTCGGCTGGCGTACTGGCCCCAGGCGGGTCGTCCCCGTAAGGCGGTTGGGAGTAGGTTGATTGGTCATGTTTTGTAATCGTTTGTTCAAAAAATACAGTGACAAATCACTTCTCCAAATATACCGCGAACCCCTTCCGGCTGGCTAACACTCCCGTTGCATTCTTTGCCACTCCTGTTGCATGGAACACTAAATTTGCCCCAATAGCCCTGAATCGGGTCGTGAACCGGTCTGATTTTTTTATTTTTTGTTCCAAGTAAGTTTCTCTCCGAAGCCTTAAAGCACGGGGTACTTTTCGAGAGATAAATCAGTTATATATTCGTAAATAATATGTAATCTTATCCATCTAAAGCGGCGGTTTGTTCGTATATTAATTTCAAAGCGAAGTGTAGATGCGGAATCTTTACTTGATATTTTTTTTCCTCCCCTCTTTACTATTTGCCCAGCAGCCTGGCTGGCAAGAGTTTACCATTTCCGATGGGCTGTCGCAGGGGATGATCTTTGATATAAAACAAGATCGGGATGGGTTTATCTGGGTAGCTACCAAAGACGGACTCAATCGGTACGATGGGCATAATTTTACGGTATTCACCCACGACCCCTATAATAAATTCAGTATTTCGGATAACAACTGCTCGGCTCTTTTGGTGGACAGCAAGGGTAGGCTGTGGGTAGGTACCCTCAACCAGGGCGTGAGTCTTTTCGATGTCCACACCCAGCGATTCTATCATGTCAACATTAAGGATCAGGCCGCGTCCAACGAAGGGAACTACGGAGTCCAACTTTTGGTAGAAGACCCGGCGGGGGATATCTGGGTAGCTACCGACAAAAAAAAGCTCTTCAAACTAACCTTACCCCAAACCCTCAGAACCAAGTTTCCGACCCAGTCCAACTTTACGAGTGCGGTACAGCTCCAGCAAGTCACCCTGACGCTGGAAGGGGCCGAGGGCACCACCCGCTCCATTGATTTTGGATCGGATGGGACCGCCATCATTGGTTCTACCTATGGACTATATACCCTCAATTGGCGGCAACCCACCCGCGCGGTCCCACTCCAATTGGCGGCCGGTGGGCCTTTTGAAATGTACAAGTCTTACGGAAGCAAGGGCTGGTTTGCCGCGAGTACCCAGCAGGTGGTGTGCAGCAGGGACAGCGTGATCAAAACGTTGAATTTGCCCAGAACCAAGAACACCAGCGTCAGTCTGATTGCCTTGGATGCCAATACCCTGGCGGTTGCTACCACCGAGTACCTATGGAAAATGTCGCCTAGTGAGTTTTTTGATCTGGATAGCCTCACCGCGGCCAATGCCTTCGTAGCGCTTGCCCGCCCATGTCTACGGGGTCACGGATTTGCTCAAAGATCAAACCGGCAATATTTGGGTGGGTACCAGTGGCTATGGCCTCAGAAAATTCAACCCCCAGATCAAGCAGTTTCATTCCTACCTTTCCGGTACTACCCTCAGCTACCTGCTCCACGATCGACAGGGACGGTACTACGCCCGCCATGAATTTGCGTACGGCGAAATGGACAAGAAGAACGATCAGCTGATGCCTTTTCTGGCAAACACACTGTCCGCGGCCGACCGGCGGCAGCGGTACATGATGCAGGATCGGAACGGGTATTTTTGGGTTTCCAATGTTAATTATATTACCCACGAAGAACACCTGTACAAGTTTTCGCCGGACTGGCAATTGCTCAAATCGTACCCGTTACCCTTCGCCAGCGCCTTCGGGTTTGTGGGAAACAGGACCGTGGAAGACACCCTGGGTACCCTTTGGATTGGGGCTACCAATGGGAGGCTCATCCGCTTTAATCCAGCCACCGAGACTTTCAAAGTGTATTCCTACCAACACCTGATTCCGAGGAGCGGGGCCGAAGTAGAAACCTTTGCGCTGTATTTTGACGGAGAAGGAACACTGTGGATCGGTACCCAAAAAGGCCTGATTCGGGCGGAGCACCCGCAAACTGCGCTCAGTTTTACCCTCTTCAAAAACGACGAAACCGACCGGCACAGCCTGAGCAATGATTTTGTGTCCTCTATGCTGGACGACCCCTACCAACCAGGGCGGTACCTGTGGGTAAGCACCAAAGGCGGAGGACTGGAACGACTGGACAAGCAATCCGGGAAGTTCAGGCACTTTACCGAAGCACAAGGATTGCCCAACAAGGTGGTGTACGGGATCCTGGCCGATGAGTTCAACACCCTTTGGATGAGTACCAACCGGGGGCTGGCTCATTTCGATCCCAAAACATTTGTGTTTCGCAACTATACCAAAGCCGATGGGCTACAGGACGACGAGTTTAACACCAATTCCTTCTTCAAAACGGCTTCCGGGGAATTGTTGTTTGGGGGTGTGAATGGCCTCACCGCGTTCCGGGCCGGGGAGGTTGGGAGCAAAGCGGGACCGGTGCCTCGAGTCCACATCATCGGACTAAAAGTGAACAATGAGCCCGTAACCGTGGGGGATACGACGGGTATTTTGATCCAAAGTATCGAAAAAACGTCCCAAATTTTGCTATCCTACTTCCAGAATCTGATCACCGTGGAATTTGGCTTGATGGATTTTACGAATTCAGAAAAAAATCAATTCCGGTACCGGTTAATTGGAATTGACAACGATTGGGTTCAGGCGGGTAATAACCGCTTCGCCAACTATGCGCAGCTGCCTGATGGTACCTACACTCTGCAGGTGGAAGGCTCGGCGGACGGCAGTGTGTGGAGCAAGCCAAAGGAAATCCAGATACGGGTTATGCCTCCGTTCTACCGGAGCTGGTGGGCCTACTTGATCTATGCCGTGGCCTTTGCGGTGATTGCCTGGCAGCTGTACCGATTTCAGACCCAGCGCTGGCGCTTACAGCAGCAAGTGGAATTCGAGAAAAAGAAGCCATCCGGCTGGCGGAGCTCGACGCGCTCAAAACCCAGTTTTTTGCCAATATATCGCATGAATTCCGTACTCCGCTCACGCTCATTCTCGGGCCGGCGGAGGAAGCGATGAAGGAATACGCCTCCGACGAGCGGTTCCCCCTTATCCAGCGCAATGCTAACCGGTTGTTGAGCCTGATCAATCAACTCCTGGATCTCAGCAAACTAGAAGCTGGCCAACTTCGAAACGAGCCCGAACGAGGGGACTTGGCCGGGTTTCTGCGCATGATGGCCAGCTCATTCAGTTCCTTGGCCAACAGCCGACAGATCAATTTTATATTTACCCAAAAACAACCGGAGTTTCTGGGTGATTTTGATCGCGACAAACTGGAAAAGATTGTTTCTAACCTCCTGGCTAATGCGTTCAAATTTACGCCGGTGGGAAAAGAGGTGAAAATGGAGGTGAAGTACCCAGGAGAAACAGCCACCGGAATGCTGGAAATCACCATCGAGGATTCGGGTATTGGGATAGCCCCCCAGCACCTAGACCATATCTTCAAACGGTTTTACCAAATCCAAGGCCATACCAGCCGTCCTTACGAAGGGACAGGCATCGGGCTGGCCTTGGTCCACGAGTTGGTAAAAGTCCTGGATGGTACCATCCAGGTAGCTAGCACGCAGGGGGTTGGAACCCTTTTTACCGTTGCCCTGCCCCTCACTACTGTGGATCAGCTAGACTATCCTTCCTCACCCAAACCCGAAGCGATAGAGGCGAGGATGTATCCCGGTATGGACGATATCGACCAGTTGGCCAGGCAGGTGGTAGCCACACCCACTACCGAAAATATTCTGCTGATTGTGGACGATAACGCCGACATCAGGGCCTACATCCGGAGTATTTTCCAGACGGAATACCAGATCATGGAGGCAGTGGATGGGCAGGATGGATTGGCCCAGGCTACCGCCTCCCTGCCCACCGTCGTTATTTGCGATTTGATGATGCCCCTGCTCGATGGCTTTGGTTTTTGTAAAGCGCTTAAAACCCAGGAGGCGACGAGCCACATTCCCGTGGTGATGCTGACCGCCAAAGCTACCCTGGCCGACCGGCTGGAAGGGTTTGAACTGGGAGCGGATGAGTATTTGACCAAGCCCTTCAACCGGGCTGAAATACAGGTGCGGGTGCGAAATCTGGTTCAGCTCCGGGCCCGGATGTACGAAAGCTTCGCGAAGTCTACCGGACAATTTTTGACCCCTAGTCCTACGCCTGAAAAGTACCAGCGCACCAGGATTGATGCGGAGCGGGAGTTTCTCGATCGCCTGTCGGCAGCCGTTTTGGCCCAACTTGATAATCCTGACTTTGGGGTGGAGAGCCTGGCCCAGGCCGCCAATATGAGCCGCACCCAACTACACCGCAAGCTCAAAGCCCTTACCAACACGACTGCTTCAGACTTTATTCGTCAGATTCGGTTGGTGAAAGCGGCGGAATTCTTGCAAATCGGCGACCAGAATGTGACGCAGGTAGCCTATGCCGTAGGGTATGATAATCTCTCGTATTTTGCCAAGGTGTTCCAGGAACACTTTGGAATTTTACCTTCCAACTACGGGAAAGTTGATACTCCGAATATTCCCCGAAAAGACTAAGAAAAGGAAATACTGCTGCGTGGTATAGTGAGTAAATTTGGCCTAAAAGATTCTTAACCAGGTAGTCTTTTTACCAAACATCACGACGCTATGAATCGAAGAGCCTTCCTAGAAAATACCATGATGGGACTAGCGGCCACGGGTACCCTATCCCTCTTGCCCAATCTAACCCAAGCCTCGGCTTTCAAGGCCGTAAAACAGCCCATTGGCTTCCAATCCTTTGTCCTGCGCAAAGAAATTAGTGAGGATATAAGCGGCACGTTGAAGAAAATGGCTGGCTACGGCTACCAGCACGTAGAAATGTGTTCCCCTTCGGGTTATCAGAAATTTGCCTTTGCCCCTTTGGCCAAGTATTCCGGCCAGGAACTGAAAAAAATTATCGTTGATTCGGGGCTGGAATGCGAAAGTTGTCACTTTACGCTACCCGAAATGCGCACCAATCTGGATGAGCGTCTGGATTTTGCTAAACAGATGGGCCTGAAGTATTTTGTGTGTTCAGGGGGCCTGGCGTCTGCTACGCTCGATGAGATCAAGGCCAAATGCGCGGAGATGAATCAAATTGGTGAAAAAATCACCAAAGCCGGGTTTATCACGGGCTACCACAATCATAACGTGGAGTTTGAAAAAAGCTTTGATGGCAAAGTCATGTACGATGTGCTGATGGAGGAATTAGATCCCGACTTTGTCAAAATGCAGTTTCAAGTGGCAGTGGCTACGCTGGGCTACAAAGCAGCTGATTATTTTCGCAAATACCCAGGCCGCTTTATTTCCGCCCACTTGCAGGACTACAACCCCAACGACTACAAAAAAGAGGTGGTCCTGGGCCAGGGTATCGTTGACTGGAAGGATTTCTTTGCCGCGTCTAAAAAAGGGGGGGTGAAGGTAGTCTACGTAGAAATGGAGTCCAACCCAGGTACCTTACAAGATAGCGTGACCTATTTGAAAAATTTGTGAGCTTCACTCCCTAGTGTTGGTAGGATACTTTACTTGGCTTCGGGCTTGTATATCACCGCGTTGGTAAGAATCCTGACGTAGGTGGGATCTTCGAAGTCCTGGGTTGTGTGCCCTGGTTGGCTGTAAAATACCCACCCTTTTTCCACGGGCATGCACCAGGCTGACCGGTCCTGCACCCATTCTTTTCCGGATTTATCCGTCATTTTGAAGCCTAGCAACGTTGTCCGGGGCGTCAGCAGCTGATGGTTTAGATATACCTCTGTGTTGGCTAATGTAAAGCCCGGAAGCTGTTTCGGTTTTGTCGCGTTTTCGCGCTGGTACTCTATTTTTTTTGGATAAGTTACCTTGTGGGTGGTAATAAAATGGCGGGGTGCCAGGTTCACCATATCCATACTAATTTCATGGATATAGGAATAAGCGGGAGCGCTCTCGCCTGCTTTGGGAAGGTCCAAGCCCAGAAAGGCAAACCAGTCCTTGTTTTTTCGTTTGCCGGAGCTAATAGAATGATGCAGCAACAGCAGCTTTCCGCCGTTTTTTGCGTAGCGGATAAAAGCCTCCTCGGGTAATTCATTCAGGTCTTTATGGATATACACCACCACAGCCCGAAAGCCCGACAAGGAGGGAGGTAGGTCGGTTTGAGCGACGATTTTAGAGGTCAAGCCTTCCTGGTCTTGCAGGGCTTTGGCGAATACTTCCATGGCCGGAAATTCATCCGCTACAATCAGCACATCCTGCGCGGATAGGTAGCCTGAGCTGAATAGGATCAGGAGTATTTTTATCTTTATGAGGGTTCTGCGGTAGTGGGTCATTTTTAGCATCCGGTAGGGTGATTTTGGTTTAATAAAGGTGCAGAAGGGGAGGTACTACCCGTTTGCGGAAGGTAAAATAATTCTCCATCTTCCAGTTTTGCCATCCTTTCTTGGTGTTTGGCCTGCCTTGATTGGGGCGGACGGTTGTGGTGTGGGACGTTCGAATGGTGAACCTACATTAGAGGACTTGTTGGGGGTGTTTTTACTTTTACGGGCGGGCCGCCCGTACCACTGGCCAAGCGGCAAACTTCCATTCAGCGGAAGTTTGGCAAGGTACCCTACCTTAACTCTTCGCTGTTTGAGATCACCGACCTGGAAGACGCCACGCTCAACATCAACGGTCTCGACGATGGCCTGAGCCTGCCGCTGCTGCGGCAGAGCGTGCTCCGCGACCGCCCCGAGCTACCTACCCTGGGGTACCTCTTTGCGTTTCTGGATGCCTACGATTTTGCGTCGGAAAGTGGCGACGACATTCAGGAAAGCAACCGGGCGTTGATCAACGCGAGTGTGCTGGGGCTTATTTTTGAGAAAATCAACGGCTACAACGACGGCTCGTTCTACACGCCGGGCTTCATCACCGAGTACATGTGCCGCCAAACCATCCGCAAGGCCGTGGTGCAGAAGTTCAACGACGCCTACGGGTGGCAGTGCGCGGATTTTGGGGCCTTGCAGGACAAAGACTTGGATCGCTCCCGCGCCAACGACCTCATCAACAGCCTGCGCATCTGTGACCCGGCGGTGGGGTCGGGGCATTTTCTGGTGTCGGCGCTCAATGAGCTCATCCCTATCAAAAGTGAGTTGGGGATTTTGCAGGATCAGGCGGGCCGTCGGCTTAAAGGGTACCTGATTCGGGTCGTGAACGACGAACTGCTGGTACTGGACGAGGAAGACGACGAGCCCTTTACCTACCTGCTGCAAGCTGGCACCGGAAAACCTACCGCTGAGCGGCGACCGCGGCCCGGCAACGCGTGCAGCAAACGCTCTTTCACGAAAAGCAGGTACTGATTGAAAACTGCCTTTTTGGGGTCGATATTAATCCCAACTCCGTTAAAATATGTCGGTTACGGCTTTGGATTGAGCTACTTAAAAATGCCTACTATACCGAAGCATCGGATTTTGCGGAGCTGGAAACGTTGCCTAACATCGACATCAATATCAAACAAGGCAATAGCCTGCTGAGCAAATTCAGCCTGACCGAAGACCTCAGCGACGTGTTTCGGAAGCAGAAGTTCAGTCTGCAAATCTACAAGAGCGCCGTGGCTGCCTACAAAGGTACCGCCGATCAGGACGCCAAGGCCGAGTTGTTGCGCTTCATCCACGACATCAAGGCGCAGTTCAGGGAGACGGTCATCAACCGCGACCCGCGCCGCAAGCGACTCTCTGCCAAGCGTGTCGAACGCATCCTGCTCGACAATAATGTGGATATATTTGGTACCCCCATCAAAGACCCCAAACTGGTGGCGGTGGAGAAAAAACGCCTTGACAAACTGATCGAACAGATCGAAACCGAAATAGCCGACGTAGAGAACAACGCCCTTTACCGGGGTAGCTTCGAGTGGCGGTTCGGGTTCCCGGAGGTACTCGATGAGGTAGGAAACTACGTGGGGTTCGATGCGGTGATTGGCAATCCGCTCTATATCCGGCAGGAGGAACTGGGCGACGCCAAGACTTTTCTCAAAAAGGATTTTCCAAATACCTTCGCCGGTACTGCCAACCTGTACGTGATGTTTGGGGAGCACGGCATGCGCATTCTGCGGCCCAAGGGGCAGTTTGTATACCTCATTCCCAACAAATGGATGCGGGCCGGCTACGGAGCCGCCCTGCGTCGCTGGCTGAAAAAACTGCACATCGAAAGCATCGCCGACTTTGGCGACCTGCCCGTTTTTGAAGAAGCTACCACCTATCCCTGCATCATTTCCCTCCGCAACGCCCCGGCGGTGGCGCATCTAGAGGCTACCCCCGTAACAACGCTGGATTTTTCCGAGAGCCTGGCCGCTTACGTGCAGGCCCACCGCTTTGAGGTAGGTACCCATAGCTTACTGGACGACGGCTGGCAACTTTCCAACCGCTCCGTGCAGAACCTCATGGCCAAGCTCCGCGCCACCAGCAAACCGCTGGGCGAGCACGTGGATGGAAAAATATTTTACGGGGGTACTTACCGGTCTCAACGAATCCTTCGTGATCGACACCACCACCCGCGAACGCCTCATCGCCGAAGACCCGCGCAGCGCCGAAATCATCAAGCCGTTTCTGGCGGGTCGGGACATCAAAAGGTACCTCACGCCGGAGGTGAGTAAGTACTTGATTTTGTTCAAAAACGGCAGAACGCGGGAAGCTTTTGGTAAAGTGGAGGAAGAAAAAGCGTGGAGCCAGGTGTTTTCTCAAACATCGCCAATAACCCACCCCGCGCCGAGGTGTCGGCGCTGGAAGCGGCGGTAGACCGGCTGGTGTATGCGTTGTACAGGCTGACGAAGGAGGAGATAGCGTTGGTGAAGGGGTGAGGGAGCTTATACTATAAATGGGTCAATCAGCTTTATTCCAGGAACATTCTGAAAATCTTTCACATTTCGGGTAAGTAGAGTCAGCCCGTACACATGTGCCGTTGCGGCAATGATGGCATCGGGCAGCTTTATTTTGTGCTGTTTCCGTATCTCAGCCGTTTTCAGTTTGATTGGTCTTTCGAGTTCAAGGACAAGTGCATTTTATATGAATTCGATTAAAACCTTTTCATCCTTTTGGGTAGGGGATTTCCAACAAAGGAGTTCAATTTCTGTAATGGCGGATATATAGGGTTGATTACTAAATAGAATGTCGTCGATAAATTTTTCGGCATTGGGCGGAAACTGCTGCTGTAAGTATTAGATAACCGTGTTGGTATCCCATAGGTAGCTCACTCCCATTCGTTGCGTAATTCATCAAGTTGCTGATCAATTTCGGGGAGGGACTGTTTACTCATAGCCCCTCTGTATTGTTTTACCCAATTGGTCGGGGTAGGTTTTTTTTCAGGGCGAACCCGAATGAGCTGCAAAGATTCCAAATCCCGTAAAAGCTTCATGGCTTTTTCATTCAGGATGTCTATTGTTACAGTTTGCATACAATTCTCATTTAGTAGTAAGGTCGAATTAAATAGACCTTTTTCGGCCAATTTCCGTAAGATTAGTTCTACGGTGATGCAGTACCCCTGGTAACAGGCTTTCCAAACATAGTCTGGTAGTCAGAAGTGAAATGGCCGTGGTAGTTGATCATGGATATCTGGTTTTCAAATATACTACATTTTGCTGTATCAGTAGGGTTTTCTCTTGGAACGGGTGCTGAAAATCTAATGACCCTACCGCCGACACCTCGGCCCTAGAAGCGGAGATCGACCGGCTGGTGTATGCGTTGTACGGCCTGACGAAGGAGGAAACTTTGCTGGTGGAGGTAGGAAAGCTCCAACTCCCGCAAACGTCAAGGACGGCGGCGACGGCCGGGACCATACAGAATAAACAGCACGATCAGAATGGTGGTAAGTCCAATCCCTCCCAGCGCCAGCCTGCAGGTAGCTCAGTTGGAGGTTCAGGAATAGGAGTAATCCCATAAGGGCAAATACCCCAAAGACGATGTATACGACGGAGAGGAAATCTTTCATGGAATGGATCGGTTTATCGGAAATTCCACAAAAAACTGTGCCATTTTGAGCGGTTGTCCCTCACCCGCGGCAACGTGTAGCTCTATTTGGTTTATAACTATCCTGCAACCAAAATGATAAATCCAGGAAGTACGGGCCATTCCAGAACAATGGCATAGAAATAATGCGTTTCTTCCTTTTTATTGTTATGTATGCATTGCGCCGGCAAACCACTGGTGGATTCTACAACGAAATGATCAGGCTGGCTGCCTTTCACTTTTTGAAACACAAATCCCTACGCATGACCCAGGAAGATTCTTTACCCTTCTCATTTCATTTTTTGCAAGGTGGCGGGGAAATGGGGCGACTGACCCGCGCCTACGACTGGGCCGCTACGCCGGTGGGACCGCCCGATGAGTGGCCCCAAAGCTTACGGACTACCGTGAGCATTATCCTCAATTCCAAATTCCCCATGTTTATGTGGTGGGGATCCGATCTAATCCAATTTTATAACGATGCCTACCGACCCAGTTTGGGACACAACGGCAAGCACCCTACGGCGCTGGGTCAGCGGGGGGAGGAGTGCTGGCCCGAAATATGGCCCATCATCAAGCCCATGCTGGATCAGGTGCTGGCGGGTGGTGAGGCTACCTGGAGCGAGGATCAACTCATCCCGTTCTACCGCAATGGCCGGTTGGAAGATATTTACTGGACGTTTAGTTACAGTCCCGTTTACGGCGAGAAGGGCGAGGTAGCTGGGGTACTAACGGTATGCCAGGAAACCACCCAACAGGTTTCGACCCAGCGCCGATTGGAACTGAGTGAGGAACGATTCCGGCGACTGATCGAACAGGCCCCCGTGGCCGTTGCCCTTTTTAGCGGGCCAAAATTCGTGATTACCCTGGCCAACGAACGGGTGCTCGAATACTGGGGACGTCGTAGGGAACAGGTCATGCAATTACCTTTGTTCGAAGCGTTGCCTGAGGCGAGCGGGCAGGGGTTTGAGGAGCTACTGACGGGGGTATACACCACCGGACTCCCCTTCGTAGCCAGGGAACTTACCGTGACGCTGGAACGCAACGGCGTGCTGGCTCCCACTTACATTGATTTTGTATATGAGCCCTTCTACGAATTGGATGGACGCATATCGGGTGTTTTGGTCGTATGCACTGAAATCACCGAGCAGGTGCTGGCGCGCCAAAAGATTGAAATAAGCGAAAGCCGGTTCCGGTCGCTGATTGAGGAAGCACCGGTAGCTACCTGCCTCTTCGTGGGCCGGAATCAGGTAATTGAGGTGGCCAATGAGGTTATGATGTCTTATTGGGGCAAAGGCAAGGAGGTTATTGGAAAAACCTTTCAGGAGGCTGTACCTGAAATGGTGGGGCAGCCCTTTTTGGAAATCCTGGAAGAGGTGTTTACAACCGGTAAAACTTACACAGCCGAAAGCATGAAGTGTGAGTTGGAAGTTAACGGGGAGTTGAGGACTTTCTACTTCGACTTTACCTACAAACCCCTGCGTAATGCCGCTGGTGAGGTGTACGCGATTATGGATATGGCACTGGATGTAACGGACCAAGTGCTGGCCGGTACCAAGTTAAAAGCCAGCGAAGAACGCTACCGGGTACTGTCCCAGGAGTTGGAAGAACAGGTACAGCACCGTACCCAGGAACTAGCCTTGCTGAACGAGGCCCTATCGAGTGCCAATATACAATTGACCGAATCAAACAGTAAGCTTATCTCCTCGAACGAAAACCTGCAAACCTTCGCTTACGCGGCTTCGCACGATTTGCAGGAACCGCTCCGCAAGATCCAACAATTTTCTAATCTTCTGAAGACCCAATATGTGCCGTCGCAAGGGAATGAAAAATTGTATTTGGAACGAATGGATGCAGCAGCCAAACGGATGTCAACGCTTATTGAGGATTTGCTGAATTTCTCTCGTCTATCCTCCCAGCTGGGCACCCAGGAGGCTGTGTCACTTGACAAGGTATTTCAGTCGGTATTGGCGGACTTGGATGTACTCATCGCTGAAACCGGAACCCAGATCCACCTAACCGCCTTACCTACAATTCTCGGGGATCACACCCAACTAGGGCATCTTTTTCAGAATTTGCTGACCAACGCCATGAAGTTCACCTCGGCCGATACGCTTCCGGACATTCACATTTCGGCCCAAATAAGTACCCCCAACGAGCTGCCGCCCCATCTTAAACCCGCCCAAATGGCGACCGCGTATCATCGCATTGATGTGCAGGACAACGGCATTGGGTTTGAGGAAAAGTACCTGGATCGCATTTTTAATGTATTCCAGCGCCTGAATGGGAGAAGCGAGTACGCAGGGACGGGCATCGGATTAGCCATTTGTGAACGGGTAGCCCGAAACCACGGCGGAGGTATCACAGCGCGAAGCCAGCCAGGAAAGGGGTCTACGTTCAGTGTATTTTTTCCAATGCAGGAAACGGAGCGTCTACCCTTGCAAATACGCTGATTCACAAAAAAGTAATGAATCCACGTAAAGCTAATTCCCAACCCTACTTCACCGCCTCGCGCGTCCGTAAGTACCCTATCAAATTCACAACTTCCTTGTCTGATAAGGATTCAAACAAGCCCGTGGGCATCATGGAGGCAGGCGTTACCTCCCGCGATTGAATATCGGATTTATTGATAGGCACGGCATCCTGCCCCACCACGCGGAGGGTTAGCTGACGTTCGGTTTCCTTAGCGACGTTGCCCACGTAGGTACGGCCGTCGCGGGTGGTGATTACAACCATTTTATAATCATCCTGTATTTCGCCGCTGGGGTCGAGGATATTGCCGAGGAGGTAATCCAGATTGGCCCGGTTGGAACCGGTGATGTCGGGGCCGATGGTACCGCCTTCGCCGTAGAGGGTATGACAGGGGCCGCAGGTGGTGGTGAATACCTGCTTGCCGTGGCGGACGTCAGCGGTAGCCACGGTGTTCTCAGTAAGCAAGGCGCGGTACTTTGTGTAGGCTTTTTCGTCAAACGACACGTGGTCAATGGGACCCCACACTTCCACGAAGCCGCTACCCACCACGCGGCGTAGCTGCCGCGCTGCGTAAGAGGGAACGTCTTTTTTGGGCAAGGTACCTTTGGCGAGCGCCTGGGTCAGCAGCCACCCGTACCTGGGACGGGAGGCCAGCGTTTGAATAGCCTCGGCCTTTTCGGCGGGGGTGAAAGTAGGGTAGCGTTCCAAGACCAATTTGCCCAAGGCTTCATTGTCGTAGCTGGCCAGGGCGCGGATGGCGTCTTGGCGGAGTTCTGGTTCATTGAGTAGAGCAGGGAGCTCTTTTACCAATTCCGGACGCTGCCTTACGCTGAGGTTTTGCAAGGCGCTGGCTCGTAGTAAAGTGGATGCTGCACGGTCTTCGAGGGTAGCCAATTGCTTTTTGGCGGCTTCGGTGTCGCCGAAGTGCTGGTTGATTTCTTCTGCAATAGTAGCTGAGGGCCCCGGGGAGGTTCGGAGTTTGGTATAAACGGACTTCCAGTTCGCGGGGGGAACCATATCATAGCGGCCGTCGAGGGCATCGCGCATACCTTCCAATAAGTTTTGCTTGGCAGGGGTGGTACCCAGGGTGGCTACCAGCTTGTCGGTCAGATCGGCATCCACCAGGCGGCGGGCCAGGAACTGCGATACCATGGGAATCTTGCTCACCACCGAAAGGTTCAAGGCTTTGGCGGGTTCTCCGGCTACCATCGGTTCCAGTCCGTACCAGATCATCTTAGGGATATTGTGGTCGGTGGCGTCGTCGGCGTGGGCTACCAATCCGGCTGCCACCTGCCAGCGAGACGGATAATCGAGGCGTTGCAGGGCGGAAGCAAGGTAGAGCCTAACAACCGGGGAAGGGTCTGTTCTGGCCATTCCGGTGAGGGAAACGATCACATCCGCCGTGGGTTGGCCATCTTCGGTCAAAAACTGAATGGCCCAGGCCCGGACGTGCGGGTCGGTATCGGTTAAGCTCTTGGTCAAATCGGTTTTGGTGAAGCCTCCGGTAATTTGCAGTGTCCACATGGCGCGTAACCGCCAGTCTGGGTTGGCCTTTTGGTTAAATAAGGAATGGAGCGCCGTCATGGTGGTAGGAGAAAGTTTCTTTTTGAACGCCCGGTTTTGCAGGACTACCCGCGCTCGCCGCGCGTGCCACTCGCTGGGGCTGGTTTGCAGCGCCACCAGGTCTGGTCGGTCATCTTGGACAAATCCGCGTAGCGCCCTGCCCAGTTTTTGGCCAGGGACTGCTTCGGCATAATCCGGAAAATCCGGCCGGTCTCTTTGTTCAGCACATCCGAGCCGCAAATATCGGCATCGTGCCAGTCGAGCACATAAAGCCCACCCTCAGGCCCAATTTCCATGCTGAACCCTACCCACTGCGCATTATTGGCCATCAGGAAATCATCGCCGTGCTGCGCCGAGAAGCCCGAACCTTTGGGCATGAGCATGTCCGACAGTACCCCGTGCTCGTGGATATTGGCCATAAACATCCGCCCTTTTTGCATCTTCCGGAAAGGCATCCGACTGGTAAATGCGCGCCCCGCCATGGGCCGACCGGTGGCTGTGGTCGGCGATGGTTTTGATGTCGTTATACACGTAGGGATTGAAATGCTGCCCGCCCTGCCGATGGTAAATCCCGCCCGGAATCACATGCCACAGGTGCGGGATTACGCAGGCCGTGATGAAGAGTTGCCCCTTGGCGTCGTAGTCAATGCCCCAGGGATTACTGAATCCGTGGGCCACTACTTCAAATTTCTGCTTCGTAGGATGGTATCGCCATACACCCTCCGTTAATATCGGTTCCTTCGCCTTCCAGCAATGTCTCTCGGGAAAGGGATCGTTGTGCCTGTAAATCTTTCCCTTTCCAATCGGTTTGCGGACTTTGGAGGGGGTGGCAAAACCCTGAGTACCGTATAGCCAGCCGTCGGGTCCCCAGTGAAAGCTGTTGAGTGTTTCGTGGCGGTCGCGGATGCCCCAGCCCGTCAGGCGTACTTCGATGTCCTCCATCGTCGGCTTTGTCGTCGCCGTTCCTGATCGGGCACAAAAAGCAGATTGGGCGGAGCACCCATAAACACTCCATCAAAGCCCACCGCCAATGCGGCGGGAAATGCAATGCCTTCCATAAATACCTTGCGGCGTATCGGCTTTGCCATCGTGGTCGGTGTCTTCCAGAATCACAATACGGCTATCGCCTGAGTTGGAAAAACCCTTACCCCGGTTTTCGTAGTCGCGGTTTTCGGCTACCCACAGCCGACCCCGGTCGTCCCAGCAAAAGGCCATGGGTTGGGTCACCATGGGCTCGGCCGCCCAGGCATTTACCTGATAGCCGTCCTTGATGGTCATGGCAGCCACGGCTTCGTCCGCGGTCAGGAACCTGGCATCGCGGCCTTCTTTGCGGGCAATATCCCAGAGGGCAGCGGTGTTGTACATGCCGGTATTACCCGAGTACTCCCCGAAAGCCTTGTTCAGTTCCAGGTCGTTTAATTCGCCAGTATAGACGTAGAGTTGGTACTTGATGGTTTCGGTCAGGCCTTTCTTGATGGTCCAATCGGCAAGTCGGGCCTTGGCAGGACCAATGCCCAACTGACCATCCACCCGCCAGTAATTGGGATAGCCTTTATTAGAAGGATGCTCAAATACCGCAATGTGCACCAGGTTGTCCCGGCCGGCTACCTGCATTCCCACGTCGGTCCACATGGCGCGTTGCCCTTCGGCTTTTTCGTTACGCTGCCGGGCGGCGTTGAGAACCTCCCCCTTCATTCCCTGCTTCCAGGGCATCCGCACGAACAGCCCGCCGTAGTCGTACTTCCCAATCGTGACGTCGGTTTGGGCTTCTCCGTTCCATTCCAGATCCAGGAAGTACTTGCCTTCGTTCTCGCGCATGGTCCAGTTCTGGGTTTCGGTGAGCACGGCGGTACCCGTAGAGTCGAGGAGGTCATACACCGTTTGCCACTGCACCGTCTCCCCAGTAGCCACCAGCACCGAGGCCGATTTTTTTCGCCAGTAGTTATCACCGGGATGGTGGAAATAATCGCGGCCATTCACCCTGGTAAAGCCCCAGTAGATCCCCGTCTGATGCAGGTGGTGGCCGGGGCTGTACTCGGTCAGGAGACCCTTGCCATCCGGGGCCACGATGGGGTGGAGGTAGGGACGGAAATCGGGTTTGGCTACCTGGGTTAGGATGGGTTTGTTTTCCCCGTTCCGATATACCTCTATCGTACCGGCTTCTTCGTTATGCCGCACCGCCAGATTCGTAGGCGCAACAGGTGCACCAGGAATATGCGGATCATATAAAAATCGAGTGATATACCCAAAGGGCAAAAGCAGAAGTGCGAATAGGATGGGGAGGATACGCATGAGGAACTGTTTTATTTTCCCAAAAAAGAAAACGAAACAGTGTTTTTACCCACCTGCCTGCGGGAGAATTCGTGCGGGGTAAAAACAAAAGCGAGCCAGAAAATTTGACGTTCCGGCTCGCTTTTTAGGGCTACTTCATGGGTTCAATGGGCTCCTGTCCGGGCAACGGATCAGGATTAATTTCGGGAATACCCGGATCAATCGGACTCCGCTCGGGAGCGGGATCAAAAGGCGGCGTTTCTGGTTCTGGCGCTAGGGGCGGATTTTCCTCGGGAGCAATTGGCTCGGGAGCTTCGGGATAGTTAGGCAAGACGGGGTTTTCGGGCGGACTGTCTGGTGGCGTTATTCCTGGCCCTGGATGGACGTTCTGTATCATGGCACGTTGGTTTTGTCCGGGTGTTGCGCCGGAGGTAGGTGATAAGTTTCTCCTTCTGCTTGCTACAAAAACTATACCCACAGGAAATTTAGAGTCTCACCCTATCTTGCGTGATTCATAATTGTCGAAGGATATGATTTGGCCTGCTAAACTTTGGATTGTTTGAAATTTTGGCAATATTGAGTCCTATTAGCTAACTAATATACCTTATTTCTCGTAGCATGAATCTTGTAGGAAACATCATTTGGCTGATCTTCGGTGGCCTGATTATCTTTATTGAATACATGGTAGCAGGCCTCATCCTGTGTATCACCATCATTGGCATTCCGTTTGGAATGCAGTGTTTCAAAATCGGGATGATGAGCCTCATGCCATTCGGACGCGAGGTTCGGGAAGTCCCCGACAGCTCCGGGTGCCTTTCTACTTTATTCAATATTATCTGGATCCTGGTAGGGGGGATCTGGATAGCACTCACCCACCTGGTTTTCGGTGTCCTTTTAGCCATCACCATCATAGGGCTGCCCTTCGCCCGACAACATTTTAAGCTCATGAGCCTTTCCTTTACTCCATTTGGGAAAGAAATAATCTGATACTTCCTGGGGTATACCAGACGACCGGAAGGAATCATCGGCCTTACCGTTTACTCAAATTAGGTAGGGGGCAGGCTAGGCGGCAAAATGAAATCGATCCAAATATAATTTGGTAATTTGTCCGATTATGGGCGATTTGGCCTTGGTTGAGTAGTGTTTTTACCAAATAAACGGTCCGACCCGGAATAAAATTGACAAAATTTTACTCCGGGTCGGACCGTTTATTTTCCCTACACTCGAGGAAGTTTAGGCAATTTTGAGAGTAAACAAACCTTTTTTTTGCTTATTCTGTAAAACAAATACCAAAAATGTGAGGCCGAAAACTAATAATAAACTTACTGCGCCCTTGATTCATAGGTTATTTTCAGAAAGGAAAGTGGAGAGTAGAAGCATCCCCGTCTCCACTTTTATTAAACGATTCTACGAATAATTTGTAAAATAGTTGTAGGGGTAAAATCCAAATCGATCCGTCCGATAATCAACCCATCGGTAGGATTGACAGTGATTCCACTAACACCATATCAATCAATCACCAGAGTACCTACCGATGAAGCCCTACTCGGAATATACAGCCGAAGAGTTAGCGATGGAACGCCTGTTTATTAGGTGGGTTCGTAATCCCGACGATCCCCCGATACAGAGGTTCTGGGAGAATTGGATCGAGCAAAACCCGATGATGGTTGGTACCGTGGAGTCGGCAAGAGAACTGGTGGATGTAGCGTCGGGCTGGGAAGTGGATTCGTTGCCTCCAAACGAGGCAGGTAGCTTGTGGGACAGGATCAGGAGTTCGATTGAGACCTTGCCCGAGATAGAGTATCTGGATCCGTCGGTGAAAGCAATTGCTGCCAATTGGTATTTCCTTAGGTGGAGCGCCGGCATCGTCGCCACCGTTTTGCTGGTGATGCTCTGGTTTTTTTGGGAGCCCGAAGCTTTTCCTCGCCCTCAAACCGTGATGGCTAAGTCGGACACCACGCGGGTGATACACAACCAGGATAGTACCAAGAAAAGTAGTATAGTCAAGTTAAAGTAAACCCAAGTTTTTAAGAACAAACAACTAAACCAATCAATTAAACCAATCAATTACCAAATGAGAAAAATGTTTACAAAAGAGGATGGGATCATTCAGGCCAGGAAGGGCCTAGGTGTGTCCCGATTAGTACCTTTCTTGGCACTATGGCTGCTGGGGATGCTTCCCCTGTTAGCCTTTGCGCAAGAGAAGGCGGTGACTGGCGTGATCATTTCCGGGGAGGATAACTCCACCCTGCCAGGCGTTACCGTAGTGTTGAAGAATTCTACGGTAGGTACCACTACCGATCAGGACGGAAAGTACCGATTATCAGTGACGGGAGAAAATCCTACCCTTGTGTTCTCGGCCGTGGGTTTCGTGACCCAGGAAGTAGCCATAGGAAATCGTAGTACAGTAGACGTTTCCATGGTCGTTGACCTGAAAACCCTGAATGAAGTAGTGGTAGTAGGGTACGGTACCCAGAAAAAAAGCCAATTGACCGGAGCTATTTCTTCGGTTAGCTCAAAGGAAATTAGTGAATTGCCCGTAACCAACGCTCGTCAGGCGTTGCAGGGTCGTGCTGCTGGGGTAGACGTTAACCAGGCAGGTAGCAAGCCCGGTTCGGCTCCTCAAATCCGTATCCGGGGTCGTCGTTCGTTTAACGCGTCCAATGACCCCCTCTTTGTGGTGGATGGTATTCCCCTGGCTGGTGGAATTGACGACATCAACCCCAATGATATAGCTTCTATGGAGGTTTTGAAAGATGCTTCCTCTACCGCTATTTATGGTTCCAGAGGCGCAAACGGGGTTGTCATTATTACCACCAAGCGGGGTACTCCTGGCAAAACAACCGTGAGTATCGACACGTACGGCGGTGTGAACCAGGAATTGGGCCGAATCGATGTAATGAACGGTCCGGAATTCGCTGAATTCAAGCGGGAGTCACGCCGGGCCGTTGGCAATTATACTACGGATGAAGCACTTTTTGAGCCTGTGGAATTGGAATCTATCAAGTTGGGTCGTAGTACCGATTACCCATCGGCCCTGCTCCGTACTGGTTCGATTCAGAGCCATCAAATTGCCGTATCGGGAGGTACTGAAAAAACTCAATTCAACATTTCCGGTAACTTTTTTAAAGACAAAGGAGTAGTTAAGAATCAGGACTTTACCCGCTACACGTTCCGGGTAAACCTGGATCATAAAATCAATGATAAATTAAGGGTGGGTACTTCTACTTTGGCAGTACACGGCGTGCGGAACGGGGAAAACTTCAACCCGCTGGGAGGTGCCCTGCAGGAAAACCCTCTGGGTAAGCCTTTTGATGATGAAGGAAATATAATCTTTCTTCCCACCCAGGATGGTCTGCGTACCAACCCTTACTCCGAAATCGTGCCGGGTGCCATCCTCGATGAGCGTAAGAACTACCGGATTTTTAACAGTATCTACGGAGAATGGACTATACTTGAAGGCTTGAAATACCGGTTTAACTTCGGCCCGGACTTCAGTATAGACCGTTACGGCCGTTTCTTCGGGAGCCAAACCAATGCCCGCAGGGGTGCACCAGCATCTGGTAGTATCGGAAACCAGTTCTCGTTCAACTATACAGTTGAGAATATCGTTACCTATTCCAAGCAGTTCAATCAGACCCATAACCTGAATGTGACCCTTCTGCAGTCTTACCAGAAAGATAACTACGAGAACTCAGGAATTAACGTAACGGGTATTCCTGCCGCAACTCAGCAATTCTATAACCTGGGTAGTGCCAGCATGATCAACAGTGTAGGAAGTACCATTCGTGAATGGGCGCTACTTTCCTACATGGCACGGGTCAACTATGACTTTAAAGAAAAGTACCTGCTTACCGCCACGATGCGGGCGGACGGTTCGTCCCGATTTGGTGCCAACAATAAGTTCGGCTATTTCCCATCGGTGGCCCTGGGCTGGAACATTTCCAGTGAATCGTTCATGCAGAATGTACGGTGGTTGGATATGGCCAAGCTTCGTTTGAGCTACGGTTCTACGGGTAACCAGGCCATTGACCCTTATCAAACCCAACCTTTACTTTCTCGTACTTCTTACGCTTGGGATAACACGGCTGCTTTTGGGTATCGCCCAGGATCTATCGGAAACCCCAATCTACGCTGGGAGTCATCCGCTACGGCGAATGCCGGTTTGGATTTCAGTTTCTTCAATGGCCGTATTTCGGGAGCATTCGAGTACTATGTTACCACTACCACCGATCTGCTCGCCCCTCAGCCGCTGCCTAACTCAACTGGTTTTGGCGGATTTACCACCAACATCGGGAAGACCCAAAATACAGGTTTAGAACTTTCACTTTCTACGGTAAATATTGACAAAGGCGGTTTCCGTTGGAACACTGACCTGATGTTTACCCGCAACCGTGAAGAGATCCTTGAATTGGCCAATGGTAAAGTGGATGACGTAGCTGCCGGCCGATTCATCGGTCAGCCACTATCTGTGATTTTTGACTATAAGAAACTTGGTATCTGGCAAAGTAACGAAGTGGATGAAGCCACTCGTTATCAAAGCAAAGTAGGGGAAATTAAGGTTCAGGACTTGAACAATGACGGAATTATCAATGGTGACGATCGTCAAATCCTGGGATCGGCAGTTCCAAATTTTGTGGCAGGTATTACCAATCGATTTGAGTACAAAGGCTTTGATCTATCTTTCTTCATCTATGCTCGTGCCGGACAACTCATTGTAAGTAGCTTCCACAATGACAGAAATCAATTGGCTGGTCGGTACAATAACCTGGATGTGGACTACTGGACTCCTGACAACCCAACGAACGAATTTCCCCGCCCCAATGTGAACCAGGAATTCCCTCGGTACCAGTCGTCAGCCCTGTACTTCGATGGTTCCTTCATCAAGGTGCGCAATATCAACTTTGGCTACAACGTTCCTTCGAGCTGGGCAGCAAAACTGGGTATGACCAGCCTGCGTCTTTACACAAGTATTCAGCAGCCTTTCATACTCTCTGAGTACCGTACGAAGTACAAAGGTATCGACCCTGAGGTAGAATTGGACAACGGGCCTAGTAACCAAAACCGGGGTATCAGCTCCGATCTATCGCCTGCTACCACGATCTACACGTTTGGTATCAACGCACGCTTCTAAAAAAATCAAGGACTTGAATTAAGAAATAACTATGAAAATGAAAATTAATATAGGATCATCGAGGGTACTTAAAGCAAGTGCTCTGGCTGCCGCTCTTTTTATGGGTCAGTCGTGCAGCGTAAGCGTGCTTGATGAGGAGGTAATATCCGGTATCGGTAACAGCTACCTCAATACCGCCGACGGCTTTAATGACGGAGTGAATGCCGTGTATTCCGGTTTGCGTGATTGGTACGGTACCGAGCGTGGAAACAATTTTACGGTCTTTGGTACGGATACCTATCAGAACGGAGCTGATGGTAGCTTTAAGTTCATGAATACCTATGATGGCGGCTTTGATGCCCGCTCGGCCCATGTTCGCGAAGTCTGGGATTTGTTCTATACCACTATCAACGCTGCCAACTCCGTGATCGAACGGTCTGTCAATGTAGCGGGTGTTTCGGAGACGGTTCGTAAGGAGCGTATTGCCGAAGTAAAAGCCATCCGGGCTCACCACTATTTTATCCTAACCCAGATTTTCGGCGGGGTGGACCTGCGACTTACCGAGACGCTCGCTCCTACCAAAGTGGCTACTCGCGCTTCGGTACCGGAATTATACGCGGCCATCATTAAGGATTTGGAAGAAGCTATCCCGGATCTGGATGCTCGTTACCGGAGTCCAAATTATGGACGGTTCACCAAAGCTGCGGCTCAGCATCTGCTGGGTAGAGTATACCTGACCAAAGCTACTTCTGAAGCGAAGGCAGCCGACGATTTTGCCAAAGCCGAAGGTTTGTTCAAGCAGGTGATTGCTACTTCCGGTGCCAGTTTGCTCTCTAACTATGGAGATATATTCCGCCAGGGTAATGAGGTGAATAGCGAAGTGGTATTTGCGGTACAGTATACCAATAACCTATTGGCTAACGGAGGAGGAAACAACGCCCACCTGTATTTTCTGATGGAGTATGACGTAATGCCCGGTATGCGCCGGGATGTTACCAACGGGCGTCCATTCAAGCGGTTTAAGCCTACCACTTACACCTTAAACCAAGTGTTTGTGAACCGGGAGAACGACAGCCGGTATTATCATTCGTTTAAGGATGTTTATTACAGCAACAACCCCGGTACCTATAATACCAACTACGATAAGTCCAAGCCCCGGATTACGGTGGCACTCGGTGATACGGCCATTTACGATCCGGGTTTTGAGATGCCCGAAGCCGAGCGCGCCAAGCGTAAGTACCAGGTTCTCACCCCCAGTATGTACGACGAGCGCCGTTTCCCCGCTCTCCGTAAGCACATTGATGGCAGCCGCGCGGATCTCACCGCCGAAGCTGGAGTTCGCGATTATCAGGTTTTCCGCCTAGCTGACACTCACCTGATGCTGGCTGAAGCTCAATTCAAGCAAGGCAAAATTGCGGATGCTGTCCAAAACATCAATGTGGTACGTCGGCGCGCTGCCTGGCCTGGAAAACAAGCCGCAATGGAGATCACCCCGGCCCAATTGACCATGGACTTTATCATGGAAGAGCGCGCCAGAGAATTGCTCGGCGAGCAGACTCGCTGGTTTGATCTTAAGCGGTGGGGAGTACTGGTGGATCGTGTGAAGAAATTCAACCCGCAGGCATCACCCAATATTAAGGATTTTCACGTCCTGCGTCCATTGCCACAAAATCAATTGGATCGGGTAGAGGGCGGAGTATCCGCTTTCCCCCAGAATCCGGGATACTAAGATTAATTTTGAATGAGTGAATTTTGATTGAGTGAAAAATGAATTTTGTATTCTAGAAACATGTAAGATTTCTAGATAGAGAGTATTATTCACTCAATCATTCATAACATTCACAATTAAATAAAAATACTACCTGTGTGAGGTAGGGTGGTGAGTCAAAATTTTGGGAATTCGATTTTTTGGCAAGCTGCGCGATTGATTCCTCAGTAGAAAAGTCCCCCTCTTTGGGGACTTTTCTCTTTTTATTGGGTAGTATAATTTTCAAACCCTTCACTTTTGTCAGGGTAAACTACCACGAATGTCGTTTCAATACCAGGGATGAAGTGCTTGTTCTGACTTAATAGTCAGCCGCTGCATTAATCTCCTATTTCTTTACTACCACTTTCTTAGTCAATTTATTGGGAATGAAAAAAACATGTTTTCTGGTGGCAGCGTTGCTGATCGGTTCTTTCTTCAACCACTCCTCTGCCCAACAATCCAAGGATGGATGGCAAATGCTATTCAATGGAAAAGACTTGACCGGCTGGAAACAACTGAATGGCAAAGCCAAATATGAAGTAAAAGACGGGGTCATTGTGGGTACCTCTACTCCGAACACCCCGAATTCCTTTCTCACTACCGAAAAAGATTACGGGGACTTTATCCTCGAATTGGATGTAATGGTGGATGATAAACTCAACTCCGGTATTCAGATCCGTAGCCTGTCCAAGCCCGAATACAACAATGGCCGGGTACATGGCTATCAGGTCGAAATCGACCCCAGCTCACGCGGATGGGCGGCCGGTATCTACGACGAGGCCCGTCGGGGATGGCTGTATCCGGGCGATCTGAATCCGGCGGCAAAAACGGCTTTTAAAAATAATCAATGGAACAAATACCGGATAGAGGCCATTGGCAACCACATTCAGACTTTCCTGAATGGAGTTCCGGTAGCGCACCTGATTGACGACATGACTCCTAAGGGATTCATTTGTTTACAGGTACACGCCATCAATAAGCCTGAGCAGGATGGTACCCAGGTGAAGTGGAAAAACGTCAGGATCAAAACGGACAATATCAAACTAACCCCCGCGGCCGATATTCGGATTGTGAACCTGCTGCCCAACAACCTATCCGATGCCGAAAAAGCCCAGGGCTGGAAGCTGCTCTATGACGGCAAAACCGGAGAACACTGGCGGGCTTACAATGGTACCGATTTTCCTCCCAAGCGGTGGAATCATACCGACGGTACCATTTCGGTGTCAAAATCGGACGGTTCGGAAACTGGTAATGACTTGGTGTCCCGCGAGAAATTCGGTCCGGCCTTCGAATTTGAGTTTGAGTTCAAGCTTACCGAAGGTGCCAACAGCGGCGTGAAATACTTTGTGAACGAAGAATCTTAATTCCAAAGGAAAGTCAGGCCTCGGCCTGGAATACCAGGTGCTGGACGACGCCAAACACCCCGATGCCAAAATGGGTGTGGTAGGCAACCGTACCCTGGCGTCGCTGTATGATCTGATCCCTTCCGAGAAGCCTTCCAACTCCAGTAAGAAAATTGGCGAATGGAATGTGGGCCGTCTCGTGGTCAATCCAGACGGTACCGTTCAGCATTTCCTGAATGGCCAGAAAGTATTGGAGTATCAGCGCGGCGGGCCGATTTACCGGGCCTTGGTGGCACGCTCCAAGTACAAGGATCACGAAGGCTTTGGCTTGGCCGAAGAGGGTAATTTGCTTCTCCAAGACCATGGCGACAACGTGTCCTTCCGGAATTTGAAAGTAAAAGAATTGAAATAACAAGTGGCTAGACAATTTTTGGATACAAGGAACCTAATAAACTTAAAAATTATGAGGAACAATAGGAGAGATTTTATAAAAAAGACCGCACTGGCTTCGGCCGGTATTGCCGTAGGTACGAAGGCATTTAGTGCCGCCAGCTACAACCGAATCATCGGAGCAAACGACCGCGTTCGGGTTGGTATCATTGGTTTTTCGGATCGTTTCCGGGCTTCGCTGGCCCCAAGCTTTATGGATCACGCCAAGGAGACTGAATTTTGAATTTATGGGCGTATCCGACATCTGGAACCGCCGCCGCGACGAAGCCGAGAATTACCTGAAAGGCAAAGGCTGGGCAGGCGAATAATTTTGTCAAATGCCGCAACAACGACGAGCTCCTTGACCGGAAAGATGTGGACGCCGTGATCATCAGTACCGCCGATTTCCAGCATGCCCTGCACTGCGTAGCCGCCGTGAAGTCGGGCCGGGATGTGTACATGGAAAAGCCCTTTGCCGAATCGCTGGAAGATGCAAAGCTTTGCCTTAAAACGGCTAGAAGCTCCAAGCAGATCGTGCAGGTAGGTTCGCAGCGCCGGTCGGCTCCCAACTACCATGCCGCCAACGAATTCATCAAGTCCGGTAAATTCGGGCCTATTTCCATGGTCGAAATGACCTGGAACGTCAACCAGCCCGGCCGCTGGCGACGTACCTGAGCTGGTACCACGAAATCCGCAAGGAAGATACCGACTGGGATCGCTTCCTGATGAACCGTCCCAAAGTAGACTGGAATCCCCGTAATTATCTCGAATTCCGCTTGTTCTATCCGTATTCGTCCGGTATTCCCGGTCAGTGGATGTCGCACCAGATTGATACCGTGCACTGGTTCTCGGGCCTGGAAGCACCCCGCAGCGTAGTCGCCAACGGCGGCGTGTACGTATGGAAAGACGGACGCGACAATGCCGATACCTTCTACGGCGGTGTTTGATTACGGCCCGTTTGATGATAAGTCCAAAGGTTTCCAGGTGATTTATTCCTCGCGGATGCACCAGGCGGCCGGTGACGTGAAAGAGTACTACTATTCCAACGGGGGGATGATCAACCTGGATACCAACAAGATTACCGCCGAAGGAGGCTTACAGGCCGGACCCTGCCAAAGCCATGGATATGCAGGCCAACCTGTTGCCCAAGATGTAACTGGGTACGAGGTGGACAAGATGGAAACCGGAGCCAACACCGGTGCCGATCCGATGACGTCCCTGCACATGCGCAACTGGATGGAGTGCGTTCGTAGCCGCAAGCAGCCCAATGCACCCGCCCGCGCCGGTTTCAACCACGCTGTGGCCAACATCATGGCTACGCAGGCGTTGCATACCGGCCGGAAGGCGTAACCTGGGACGAAAAGAAGAACGACATTGTTACTAGCTAATCTTACCCTTCCAGCTATTTTAGACGTATTCTTTAACGAAATGAAAAAAACTGTTTTATTGCTAGGGTCTGCTTTGCTTTTTGGCTCTCTGTCGGCGTATGCCCAGCAAGTCAAACTGACCAATAACACGGCCGATAAGAAAGTGGAGGTAAGTGTGGATGGTAAACCCTTTACGGCCTACATCTATCCGGGTCCCGATCAGCTCAAAAAAGCGTCGTTGTACCCGGTAAGAACGGCCGCAAGGTACCATCATCACCCGGGGATGGCCCATGGATCCCCGGCCGGGTGAGCGCGTAGACCACCCCCACCACGTGGGGGTGTGGCTGAACCACGGCAGATGTGAATGGCTACGATTTCTGGAATAGTTCGGATGCCGTGGATCGGACGAAGAACAAGTATGGGGATATCATTCCATACGGGTATCACGACCACCAAAAGCGGCAAAGGAAAAGCTGAGCTGGGGTTACTGCCGACTGGATCAGCCAGGATGGAGAGTACGTTCTTGAAGGAAAAAACGACCTATATTTTCCGGGCGGTTCGGGCGACGAGCGGATCATCGATCGCATCACCACGCTGACGGCTCAGGAGGATGTTACCTTTCACGATTCCAAGGAAGGAATATTTGCGATTCGGCTGGCCCGTCAACTGGAGCATCCCTCTAACAAGCCCGACATGTTTACCGATGCCAACGGGATCGCGACCAAAGTGACGGCCCTGAACAACGAGGGCATCACCGGTAAGTACCAGAACAAGGAAGGCGTAACCGGTGATGACGTATGGGGCAAAACGCTCGGCCTGGTGTGATCTGGAAGGTAAGATCAGACAATGAGAATATCAGCGTCGCGATTCATTGACCATCCTTCCAACGTAGGCTACCCCGCTTACTGGCACGCCCGTGGGTACGGTCTTGTACGCCATCAATCCGATGGGAGACAAAGAATACTCGTCCGGCAAGGAACCCGCCCGCAATCAAAACGTTGAAAAAAGGCGATTCCATGACGGTACGGTACCGGATGGTAGTCGCTTCGCACCATCTTTCGGATTCGGAGATGAATACCCTGGCCGCTGACTTTGCGTCGGTGAAGTAAGGGTGTTAGGTAAAGGTCAAGGCGTTCGATTATAAAAAGAGCGCCTGGGTCATTACTTGACTTCTTGAATACCAGCCTTTCACCTTTATAGTTGACCCTTTGACCATTCTATCTCCATAAACAATTCCCTCGCCACCCGATCGGCAAAGAGTTTTCCCTGATCAGTTAGCAGGAGGGTGCCATCCTGCACGCTTAGCCATCCCGGGCTTGCAGACGCATGAGATTCTCCTTCCCCATTTGCCTAAAAAAACTTCCCTCGGATATGTCCTGCAGCAAGTCAAGTGCGACAGCCCCATTTGGTGCGGAGGCCGGTTAGCAGATACTCATTTACCTGATCTGCCCGGGATAGAGCTTCTCTGCGTGAAAGGTACGTTCTTGTTGGCGATTTACTTGACGTAGGAGGCATTGTTGGCCACCTTGTACTGGCGGCTGGTACCGTTGTAGGAGTGCGCGCTGGGTCCAATGCCCAGGTAGGGCTTGCGCTGCCAGTAGGCGCTGTTATGCAGGCTGTATTGCTGATTTCGGGCAAAGTTGGAAATCTCGTACTGTTCATAGCCCGCTGTTCTGCAGCGATGTACCATGAGAATTTCAAATTGCTGGGCCGCGAACTCATCCTCAATCGGATTCATTTTTTTTGACTTCACCCAATTTCCAAACACTGTTTGGGGCTCGATGCTTAGGCAATAGGCCGATATATGGTCGATATCCAGGCTCAGCTTTTTGAATATCCTCCGTCAGCAAGGTATGATCCGGGGCCGGAATGGCATAGATCAGGTCGGCCGTCAGATTGGTGATGCCCGCATCCTGCGCAGCCTTGTACACAGCGCTCTGGCCTTCGGTAGCCGTATGGGCCCGATTCATAAACCGCAGGTGGGGATCATGAAAAGACTGGATGCCGATGCTCAGCCGATTGATGCCCGGAGTGGACCAGCTGTGCCAGAGCTTCGCGGGACAAGATCGTCCGGATTGGCTTCCAGGGTAATTTCGGCGTCAGGCAGTACATCGAAATTGGGTCCTGATGGTATCCAGCAGGCTAATTCAGTTCGTAGGGGCTCAGCAGGGAAGGGGTACCTCCTCCGAAATAGATCGTCTGGAATTGCTCTACCAGGCAGGTAGGTACGCTGCATGTGCTATCTCCGTGACCATGGCCTGTACCAGCTCCGATTTGAACCGTAGATTGGTGCTAAAATGAAAATCACAGTAATGGCAAGCCTGGCGGACAAAACGGGATGTGAAGGTAAAGGTGCATGGTAGATACAGCCTGAAACGACAAAAGGCACGGAATCTCCGTGCCTTTTGTCGTTTGACTAAAAAGAATTATTCAGCCGGTACAACGTTAATTACGACCGTATGCTTCACTTCTTTGTGTAGGTCGATCACGGCTTGTAAGTACCAACGGATTTTACTTCGTCCACGGTAATTTTCTTACGGTCGATATCAAAACCTTTTGCTTTGAGAGTACATCAGCAACCTGCGTGTTGGTAACACGTCCGAAAATACGGCCGCTTTCTCCAACTACGGTAGGAATATCAATCATCATGTCGCCAATGGCGGCTGCGATTTCCTCTGCATCCTTCTTCAGTTTTTCAGCTTTGTGCGAAGCCTGACGTACGTTTTCAGCAACAATCTTACGATTAGAGGAATTGGCCAGTAACGCATAACCCTGCGGGATAAGGTAGTTACGACCGTAACCGGCTTTCACCGATACGATATCGTTCTTATAACCTACACCGGCTATATCTGTTACTAGTATGATTTCCATTTCTTTACGATCCTTTCCGTGATTATTTCAATTGATCGGCAACAAACGGCAATAAAGCCAAGTGACGTGATCTTTTGATGGCCTGCGATACTTTGCGCTGATATTTCAGGCTCGTGCCGGTCAGACGACGGGGAAGATCTTTCCTTGCTCGTTTACAAGTTTCAAAAGGAAGTTAGGATTCTTGTAGTCGATGTACTTAATGCCGGATTTCTTAAAGCGGCAATATTTTTTGCGGTTTATGTTTTTTTCAACCGGTTCGTTTACGAGTGACATAGCTTATGCCTCCTCGGTTTTAGATTCAACATCTTTTCTTCTTCGTCCTACCAGTCCCTTACGTTTTTTCTCGTTGTAAGCAATCGAATGCTTGTCAAGAGCGATGGTTAAAAAACGCATAATGCGTTCGTCACGACGGAATTCGGTTTCCAGCGTATCAATCACAGTGCCCGGTGCTGTGAATTCCAGCACGTGATAAAAACCTGTGTTTTTCTTCTGGATGGGGTAGGCCAGCTTGCGCAATCCCCAGTCTTCTTCATGTACCAGTTCCGCACCATTATCGGTGATAAGATTACGGAACTTGTCAACGGCGTCCCTCATCTGGGCCTCAGACAAGATGGGAGTTAGAATGAACACCGTTTCATACTGCTTAGTCATACGAATGAATTGATTTGTAAATAGATAGTATTGTATTTTCTCAAAAAATGAGGGTGCAAAAATAAGGCTTGAAATGCTAAGTTCCAAGCCTTACCCCTAAGTTTAATTGAAAACGGGGCTTATTTGACCGTAAAATCTCCCTGCCCGATCTTAAATCCTTCACTGTAAACTCCACCGTATATTTTCCATCTTTCAAGGGTATTCCCCCGCGGCCGTACAAAATATCTACCGGCTGACGGGTATTATTGAAAGTAACAGTCTCCTTCGAACTGTAAATCATTTCCTGGCCATTGTACACAAACGCCCCTGAGCCCGTAGCCATATCCGACAGTACGGCTCCGTCCGGATCCAGAATGCGAAGAAAAATTTCCTTACGATCCTGCTTGGCGATGGCATTGGATCCCAGCACGAAACTCACTTTAAGCTTATCAATTCGGCGGGCTTTGTAGTTTCCACCGTCTCGTTCCTTTCCTTTGGACGTGACCGCATTCACGGCAATATTTTCGGCCCGTAACGCCGAGGCCAGAGTTACCTTTTCACTTAGTTCCCGATTCTGCACCGCATAGTTCGTTACCGAATCCGACAGGGCCTGTCGTTCGGTTTGCAGTCCGGTAACCGCCTGAGAAAGTTCCTCGTTCTTAGCCGTAACTATTCCTAACTCCTGTCTTCAATTGGGCAATATCCAGGTCCTTTTGATTCAAGATGGCTTCGTAGGATTTTATTTTATCGTCGTATTTCTTGGCGGAATACGCATTCAGATTGGACAGCGATTTTTTATCCCTTTCTAACTGCTGTTTCAAAGAGATCAACGAATCCACGCTTCCGCCCAGTTGCTGAATTTCGGCAATTTTGGCATCCAGCTGGGCCGAAATTGAATCCAGTTTTGTTTTGGTAAATAATACTTCTTCTGTCTTGGCGGCAATGATGGTATCTTTGCTTTGGTTCTCCTGCTTTTCCTGGTAAAAAAAGTACAGTAGGACGATGTTCAATAAAGCCAATACGGCTAAAGCAGCCCATAGCAGGGTTTTACGATCACGCTTCTGCTCCTGATTGTAATCCATAAATCGAATAGATTTGGTTGTTGGGACGATAAGGGTACCTGAATGATACTATTTACAGTACAAATATAGTGGTTTATTTTAATTACTATTTTAAACAACTCATTCCCAGTAATTTAATTAAAATATTTACATGTCGGTAGGAAATAATATCTTCCAAATTGAAAAGGAATTACAAAATAAGGCCCGGTTGGTGGCGGTCACCAAAACCAAACCAATTGCCCTATTGCTAGAAGCTTACGAGGCGGGTTGTACCTGCTTTGGCGAGAACAAAGTACAGGAAATGGCCGAGAAGTACGAACTTCTTCCCAAAGATATTGAGTGGCACATGATCGGGCATCTGCAAACCAATAAAGTGAAGTACATCGCCCCTTTTGTTTCCTTGATTCATTCGGTGGACAGTATAAAAATTCTGAAAGAAATCAATAAGCAGGCCATCAAAAACGATCGCGTACTGGATTGCCTTTTGCAGATCCATATCGCCGAAGAGGAAACCAAATTCGGCCTCTCCGAGGCAGAAGCCGTGGAACTCCTACATTCGCCAGATTTCGCGACACTCACCCACGTCCGTATTCAGGGGCTTATGGGTTTGGCTACCAATACTGATTCAGAATCTCAGGTTCGAAAGGAATTCAAGGGCTTGAAACACTTTTTTGAATCTCTCAAAAAACTACGAAAACGAGAAGATAAGCGATGCAGGAACTCTCCATGGGCATGAGCGGCGACTACCCCTTGCGGTGGAGGAGGGCAGCACCCTGGTGCGGGTGGGGAGCGCTATTTTTGGAGCGAGGGGGTAAGGTACCTATACCGACGTGGAGGAAAGCTCTTTCTCGATGACCTCCAGAACCATGTCGAGCGGCAGCTGCGCGCAGGGGAGGCCTTCTTGTCGGATCAGAACACAATTTTCCTGACGTCCCATACGCACCCGAGTAGGGATTGTAACTCGGGAAATCATTCAGAGATCCCATCAGGATGAACCCGAAGGTACCCGTGGCGTTGGCCAGGTGCGAAGGGCCGCTATCCAATCCGATAAAATACGTAGCCCGGCGAATGACCTCGGCTGTTTCTAGAATAGTAAGCTGCCCGCACAAGCTACGGTAAGCCGGTGTATGAATCTTCAATTCGGACGAAAGTCCAATTTCTATCAGTGGGTAAGAGTACCTTTTGGATAGGGTTTCAATAAGGGCTTCCCAGCGGGCGGGGGGCCAGTCCTTTACCGGCAGGTTTGACTGGCAGTGGAGGACGATGAAGCTTTCGGGTAGGCCAAGCGAATCCACCTTTTGGCGGTGGTGATCCTGCAGGTAAACCACTGGTTGTTGATCCTGGGGTAAGCTGAGGTTGGCGTTAGCGGCAAATACATCCAGCAAATTTCCCAGATTAAAATAGGTATACACGTTGAGGTTCTTGGCGAGGGCAATGGGATTTTCCAAAAAAACATCACATACCTTGCAGTAGTTGTTGTTTCGAAATTGGAGTTCGAAGGCATGAGTAAATACGCCTAACCCAAGCAGTACCCGCCGCTGGGTGACACAGAATTCCACGAAGGATTCATCGAGGGCGGGGTTGGTATCAATCAGTTCCCGGTAGGGCTTTTTGACAAACCAAACCAGATGCGCATCGGGATATAACGTCCGGACGTGGCGGGAAAGTGGCTCCGCGGCTACTATATCCCCAAAATGCTCCGTGCGAATAAGGGCGATTAGGGGCCTCCCATTTAACCGGGCCTTTTTTAATTTAAAATACAATCCGGCCCGATACCCCAGCAGGTGTGCTTTGGCGATGTGGGAGTACTTGTGGTACCGATGCGTCCAAAGCGCAATAAAAGAATCAAACGACATAGTAGGCTTAGCTGTTAGCGATGCAAATTAACGAAGAAATTGGATAGGCCGGTTGCTAACCCTGACCATTGCCAGTACCTTTGGGGCTACATTGATGACAAATAAAAATTGACACGTATGAAGTTTATGATTCAGTTTGGGGCCTTACTAGGGGCGTTGGCCGTTGGGATTGGAGCCTTTGGGGCTCATTCCTTAAAAGCGATGCTCGAAGCTTCGGGACGTTTCGACACCTTCGAGACAGCGGTAAAGTACCAGTTTTACCACGCCCTGGCTATGGTGCTGGTAGGCATTCTGCTTTCCAGGGCCGATCCGTCCGCGATCAAATGGCTCAATTGGTCGGGGTATAGCTTTGCGGCGGGGGTACTTATTTTTTCGGGTTCGTTATACACCATTTGTTTTACCGGAATCACCAAATTCGGGGCTGTGGCACCCATTGGAGGGTTGCTCATGCTTGGCGGTTGGATCCTGCTTTTCTGGGCGGCCGGTAAGCTGGCCTAGGCCTTTTGCCAAAACCTAATGGGTGGATAGCAGGTTAAGGCTGGTCTTCACGATTTGCCCCATGGTTTGGCACTCCATAAAGGCCTGATGGTGGTAGTGCCGGGCGAGATCCCGGCGAAGGAGAGAAACGTAGGTAGAATTGGAAATAATATCGTCGGCCATGACGTCCATAATATCCGAAGCTCTCGATTTCTCGATGCGCATCCGGGTGGCGATCTGGGAGCGCTCCTCCATTTGATACTGCCGCACACTCTCTGAGGTCATGTATTTCATACCGAGTTCAATAATCAGGTTGTTCTGTTTAAAGAACTGGGGCATATACACTGTTTTCTTCCCCTCGTAGGATTGCTGATCAAAATCAATCGCGCGAAAGCGGTAGTATATTTCTTCGAAATCGGGCGTAATATCCACCACGAAGTTGCTGGAATGCATGTCGCCCAGGAGTCGGACGAAGCAGCGCTCGTTGAATTTTACAAACTCTTTGCAAAGCCGGATGGGATTCAGATTGGGATCGATCAGATGATTTTTCATAAACACATCTCCCGGTATACCCGCAATATGTTCTTCTACTAAGGTTTCCCCGCTGGTAAGGTAGCTTACCTGATTGGGCGAAAAAATATCCTCCAGCTCCAAACCATACACCCGGGAGGCATCGGCATTTTTGATATAGAAATAATCAAAGTTGTCGTTGATCTGATTGACGATCCGAATGCGAAAAGGGCGGGTGTTTCCGTAGGTACAGAGGTCCACCCGGTCCACGGATAAGTGTTTGAGAATGGACAGATCCCCATCCACTTTCAAATGCGCATAGATGGTTTTGAGGGCCAGGAATATGTCGGCTGTATCGGAAGGATCGTAGTAGACCGAAATCCATAACGTGTCTATTCCCTTCTGATCATACAGAGTAGCGGCATTCGAGAACCGCAGAAGATCCGTGTAGTCTATTTCCAACTTGGATTCCCGCTGGTATTTGATCAGGTAGTCACGTAGGTCCGTATGGATAGGGTAGGGTACCTTTTTTTTACTGATCAGGGCCATACTTACGTACGTGAAAGAGTGTAGGGGCGTTGGGTATCAATTTTTAGAAAAATAAACAAAAGAATTGAGAAAGACCAAAGCGAGGAGCCCCCGTAGCTGAAAAATGGCAAGGGGATCCCGATTACGGGCATCAGGCCGATGGTCATGCCAATGTTGATCATAAAGTGAAAAAATATGATTCCCGCCACGCAGTAGCCGTACACGCGCGCAAAGCGCGTTCGTTGTCGCTCGGCCAGGATTACCAACCGCATGATTAGGCCCACAAATAGGCACACCACGATGAGGCTGCCGATAAAACCATGTTCCTCCCCGACGGTACAAAAAATAAAGTCCGTGCTTTGCTCGGGCACAAAGTCGAATTTGGTTTGGGTACCTTCCAGGTACCCTTTGCCCATCAGCCGGCCCGAGCCAATGGCTATTTTGGACTGGATCACGTTCCAGCCGGCCCCCCGGGGGTCGGAATCGGGATCAACCAAAACCATGATCCGGCTGCGCTGGTGTTTTTGTAGAACATTTTGAATAAAAAAATCCACCCCGAACACCACCACGATCATCATGCCGGCCACCACCACCGTCGCCATAGTACCGCCATTCTTTCGGGTTGAATTGTGCATCATCAGGTACACCAGCAAGGCGATGGTAATGATGCCCAGGGCAATGTACCATTTCAAAAAAAGCAGGGTCAGAATCACCAGCACGGCCATTACCATCCCCACCGCCGGAATAATCCCGGCATGCCTTCGCGGTACAGCATGATAGCAAAGGCCGCAAACACCAGCATGGAGCCCGTTTCGTTGGATAGTAGAATCAGATATGGCGGGCAGTCCAATGAAGGCGGCGATGGGCAGGTAATTTTTCCAGTACTTCGACAAATTGATGGTAGGGTCACTCAGGTATTTGGCCAGGGCCAGGCTCGTGGCGAGTTTAGCGAATTCGGCCGGTTGGAGCGAAAAGGCTCCAATTTTGATCCAGGAACGCGACCCGTTGATTTCACTTCCGGCAAAAAGTACCAGCACCAGCAGGAGGATGAATAGCCCGTAGATGATATACGCAAACGTATCATACACTTTGTAATCAATCACCAGGATAAAAATAATGAGCAAAATGGTAGTACCAATCCAGAGCATTTGCTTACCGGCGTTGTGGGACATGTCAAAGATGCTCGTCGGTACTTCGGGGCTATACACGGCGGCATAGATGTTGAACCATCCGATGAGGATGCACAGGATATAGAGCAACACCGCTACCCAGTCCAGGTTTTGCGTTAAATTGTTATTATTAGGAGCCATTACACTACTGAGGTGATACTATATTAACGAGCCGATGTCAGAAAAGATTATCGGCCGGATGAGGTAGCCACTTGCTTCTCTTTTTGATTAATGTTTGATTTTTTGTCGGCTAAGGGGGCAGGAATCTCTTTTTTCTTGGTAGTATCTTTGGGTTCAGGCTTTTTGGGAGCTGGGGTAGGAAGAATCACGTACTGCATATAGTCCTGGCTAAATACGTATTTTTCGAGGGCTTTGTTTTCGGTTTTGCCTTTCAGGTATCGCTCGATGAGCAGGTTAGCGACCGGGGCCGCGGCTGTCCCACCCCATTTTCCGTTTTCTACAAATACCGCTATGGCAATTTTAGGGTCATTGGCCGGGGCAAAGGCTATGAAGATGGAGTGATCGCGGCCTTTCTTGTTCTGGGAGGTTCCCGTTTTTCCGGCGATCTGGATTCCCTCAATTTTGGCCAGGCGCATGACAGTACCCGCTTCCACAGCCCCGATCATACCGGGGATGATGGTTTCAAAATGCCTGGGGTCAATCCCGGTTTCGTGCCGTACCTTGTATTCGGGCAGAGGATTGTCTTTTTTACCAATCCCACTTACTACGTGAGGGGTATAGTAGTACCCCCGGTTGGCCAGGATCGCGGCTACATTGGCCATTTTGATGGGAGTAATCAGAATCTCCCCTTCGCCAATGCTGAGGGAGTATATATTCGAAAATTTCCAACGCGACTTTCCGTACACCTTATCGTAGTAGTCTACATCCGGCAAGTTACCCTTGTACTCACTCGGTAAGTCCACGCCCAGACGTTGGCCGATGCCGAATTTGGTTACCTGCTCGTGCCACTTGCGTAGCCCCTCCGCCGACTTTGTATAAATATTATCGATCTCATTGTTATAAATAATCCGGCGAAACACCTGGAAAAAGTAGGGATTGCAGGAATACTGTACCCCATGGAGCACGCTGTTGGCCCGGCCTCCGCAGTGGCATTTCATAGGGATACCCGCATGGGTAAAACCTGTTGAAGGATCAATTACCCCCTGCTGCAAGGCCGTGAGTCGCCTGAATGACTTTGAACGTAGAGCCCGGACGATAACTCGCCATGATGGGGCGATTGAAGAGGGGCTTGTAGGGGTTTGCGGCCAGTTCCCGGTAGTTTTCGGAAAAATGCCGACTCGCCAGTAGTTCGGGGTTGTAGCTTGGGGCCGAAACCATGGTCAGGATCTGACCGGTTTTGGGTTCGATGGCCACCACGCTACCTACCTTGTTCACCATGAGGCTATCGGCATAGGCTTGGAGTTCAAGGTCAATGCCCGTATACAGGTTCTTACCGGCAACCGACATTGTATCCAGCTCGCCATCTTTCCAGGAACCTTTCACCACGCCGTTTACATTCTGCATGACAAATTTCACGCCCCTCCGTCCCCGGATTTCTTTTTCGTAAAAAATCTCTAACCCACTTTGCCCAACGTAATCCCCTTGCTGGTAATAAAAATCTTCCTGATTTTTCAGTTGACCCTTCGTAATCTCGCTCACGTACCCCAGGGTATTAGCCATGGTAGGGTAAGTGTAGGTTCGGAAAGAGCTTTTGGAAAATTCGAATCCGGGGTAGTCCACCATCACATCCTGAATACGGGCAAAATCTTCTTTGGAGAGTTGGCGCAGAAAAAGGGAAGGTTTAACCCGAGAGTAACCGCTTGCGGATGCCATCAAGCTATCAAAGGTAGAGCGCTGAATGTTGAGGAGGTTGCAGAACGTGAGCGTATCCTGGATTTTGGCTTTATAAGGAGTGACAAGCAAATCGTACACGGGCGTATTGTACACAATTAGCTTGTCGTGTCGGTCATAAACTTGCCCCCGGAAAGGTACCTCTACCACCCGCTTGATGGAGTTGCTGGACGATTCAATCGAATAGCTGTCGTCCAGAACCTGCAGGTAGAAGAGTCGAAAAATATAGGCAAATCCTATTAATCCGAAAAATGTTACAATTACAAAGCGACGATTATCAAGCATTCTTCACCAGGAGTTCCTTTTCTCACATATTTTGCCACGAAGGTCGTGACATCGAATCATTTATCAAAGGATCAACCGGAATACTTTTTGTTACCAACCCACACCTTTTGCGGTTGTTTTTATCCGGCACAAGTACCCATCGGCGGTGATGTACAAGGTACTTCCATCATCACCCCAGCCGCAGTTGGCCGTGGCCTGTCCGGTAGCAATGGTACCCAGTAAAGTACCCTCTGGGCTAAACACCAGCACACCACCGGGACCCGTGGCCCACACATTGCCGGCTTGATCCACTTTCAATCCATCAGGTAATCCCTGTAATCCTTTCTTTACTAACGAAGTAGCATCATAGAATAGTTTACCGGTCCCCAGGCTACCATTGTCCAGCACGGGGTAAACCATATAAATAGCCTTGGCCGGATCGGACTGAGCCACGTAGAGGAATTTGGCATCGGGCGAGAAGGCCAGGCCGTTGGGGCGGGTTAAATTATCAATGAGGCGGGTAACTTTGCCGTCGGGTGTAACCCGATATACCCCAAATTCCTTGATCTCCCGCGTGGGGTCTTTGTCTTTCAGGGGCATGCCGTAGGGTGGGTCGGTGAAGTAATAGCTGCCGTTGGTGGGGTGCTGCACCACGTCGTTGGGGCTGTTGAAGCGCTTGCCTTCAAACTTATCCGCCAGGGTGATCTTCCCACCGCCCGTCAGGGGCATAGCCGACACGCGCCGGTCGCCGTGCTCGCAGCTGATGAGCCTGCCCTGACTATCCAGTGTGAGGCCGTTGCTGCCGGGCTCGTCGCCGTAGGTACCCCGGCCGGTATAGCCCGAGGGTTTCAGGAACTCCGACAGCCCGTCCTTCTCGCTCCACCGATATACCGTATTGGCTGGTACGTCCGAGAACAAAAGGTACCCCCCGTCCTTGACCCATACCGGCCCCTCCGACCACACAAAGCCGGAGGCCAGTACGTCGATGGTACTGCTTTTGGGAATCAGTTTTTCCAGACGCGGGTCGTCGTACTGTACTTTGCCGAGGGTAGGGTAGGTAGGTTGGGCGTGAAGGGTACTCATGAGGTAAAAAAGGATTGCGGTCAGGGATAAGAATTTCATACAGTTTCGGGTCAGGGTAGGAGAAAGCAATACTACGAAAAAATGAGGGAAGGCGGTAGAGGAGTGGGATAGTTTGTGCCGAAAAGTTTGTGGATGTATCTTTAAATCTAGGTGCCGTACTTTTCCTCGAGCGCAACAACCTCAAAATGCCCTTTTACCACCGGCTGGATCTCAGCTACAAGACTTCCAGAGAAAAGAAGAAAGGGCTACGTACCTGGACGTTTGCCGTCTACAATGCCTATAACCAGCAGAATGCGTTCTTCCTGTTTGTGAACGAGGGCCGGTTGAAGAAATTCACGCTCTTCCCCGTGCTGCCGTCGCTGAGCTACGAGTTGCGGTTTCGGTGAGAGTTTTACATCACTACGAATGAGGAAATCAGGGAGGTGCAGTACATTTTTGCGCGGATGTAGAGGCAAGGTACTTTTCCAGTATTGTTTGTGATTTGTACTGTCAATTGGATGTCGACAATTGGAGATAGATTTACTAAATTTCAATCAAAGATCCCAAAATTTATCCTTCATGAATAATCATCAAAATGAAAAACATTACGAGATGGCTCTCAAAAGAGTGTGGGAGTTAATGGGGAATAACTCAAAGAGCCCATCCGAGGAAGCCGAAATGGACGTGTTAGCAACCCTGATCGAAGCATATGAAACAGTACACATTCCCATGCAGCCGGGAGACCCTATCGCATTTTTGAAATATAAAATGGATCAGGATAATTTGAAGCAGAGAGACCTGATACCTTACATAGGGGATAAAACCAAAGTTTCTAAAGTACTAAACTACAAACAAGAACTTACTGTGGCTATGATTCGAAATCTTAGCAAAGGCCTGAGTATTCCCGTTAGTTTTCTGATACCTGCCTGACTGTTGATTCCGCTCACAGACCCAGAAACTCTTCCTCCGTCATCTTAAAATCCTCCGCAAAGCGAACTCTGCCTTTGTGTTGCAGGATGCCGAGTTTTCGAGGCTTGCTTTTTTTATACGATTTGGGAACCAGATAGGCTACTTCTTCTTTCTTTTTGCCAAAGGCCACCTCTATTTCTTCACCCTCCTGCACTTCTTTTAGGAGTTCAGAAAAGCGGGCTTTTAGTTCTCCGATTGTTACTGTTTTCATGGGTATTTGATTTTACTTAAAGATACCATTTTCTTGACAAGTTGTCAAGAAAATGGGCGGGTTTGCTATCTAATAGATTTTTAGGCTGCTCGTCCGAAAACAGCCATCGTACTGACAAAAGAAGATGATTTTGTCGAATTAGAAGCTTGTAGAAGTAGCTCACCCAGGGTGATTTGGCTTACCTAAGGGAATACAGCAGACCCCGTATACCGGATTCCGGGGTTGAATAGGGGAGATTTGACCGGTGTCGGTACTTTTAGTATACCGTACGACCTATATAATCTAGCAATAAAAATGACAACGCGACCAATAGTTGACTGCTGAGAGCCATCAACTTGAAGCGCCCCGCCTTTCATTTTCAAACTCTCCCGTGACGATGCATAAAAAACGGTTTCTTCTATGGACAACGGGCATTCTGCTTTGCGGCGCGCTGGTGGCTACCGTCAGCCTGTCCCCGGCTGTGTTTCCAGGAGAAGTACCGCCCTCACAGGCGCTGGCTACGTTTCAGCTGGCCGAGGGATTTCAGATCGAACTAGTAGCGAGTGAACCCCTGGTAGCGGACCCCGTGGCGATGGAAATTGACGAAAACGGCCGGATGTACGTGGTCGAAATGCACGGCTACCCCCTCGACAAGAGCGGAACCGGCAAGATCAAAATCCTGACCGATGCCGACGGCGACGGGGAGATGGACCACAGTACCGTATTTGCCGAAGGGCTGATGCTCCCCACCGGTATCATGCGCTGGAAGCAGGGGGTACTGGTGACCGATGCCCCCCACGTACTCTACCTCGCCGATACCGATCAGGACGGCCGCGCGGATGTACGGGATACCTTGCTGACGGGCTTTGCGCTCTCCAATCCGCAGCACAATCTCAATGGCCCGGTTCTCGGCCTGGACAACTGGATCTACCTGGCCCACGAGTCAGCCATTTCTACCCAGTCGTACCGGGCCGAATTTGGGGATCGGGGTGGGGAGGTATACTACCCCGGCCGAAGGGAAAGCCCCCGGCTTCCTGAGAACGCCCGGGGACGCGGGGTACGAATGAAACCGGATCAGGGCGGGCTGGAAATTCTGGCTTCCAACACCCAATTTGGGCATACCTTCGACCCGTGGGGGCACTATATGGTGGTCGGCAATGCCAACCACGCCATCCATCAGGTGATGGGAGCAGGGTACCTCCAACGGAACCCGCACCTGCTGGTAAGCAATGCCACCCAGTCGATCTCCGACCACGGTCGGGCCGCTGAGGTATTTCCCATTACCCAGAATCCCCAAAACCAGCTCCTTACCGATGTAGGAGTTATTACCTCCGCTTGCGGCACTACCTACTACCAGGGCGGACTGTTCCCCGCCCTTTTCGACAGCGTAGCCTTCGTGGCCGAACCCGTGAGCAACCTAATCCACGCGGACGTACTGCGGAACAATGGGGCCACTTTCACCGCCAGTCGGGTGTACCCCAACCGGGAATTTCTGGCTTCAACGGATGCCTGGTTTCGGCCGGTGAATATGTATACCGGTCCCGACGGGGCCCTGTACGTGGTGGACTACTACCGGCAAATCATCGAGCATCCCGAATGGATGGCCGATGAGGTAGTGCGCTCCGGCGCGCTGTACAACGGCACCGACATGGGCCGGATCTACCGCATTACACCTCGTGGTACCCACCCCGCCGCCTGGACCCGCGGGCTACCTCTGGGGCAGAGGAGCACAAAGGAATTGGTACAAACGTTGGCAGAGCCGAACCTTTGGTGGCGACGCCACGCCCAACGGCTGCTTCTGGACCGCCGGGCCACTGACGTTGTTCCAGAGCTGGAAGCCATGGCCCGCCGGGGCACCTCCCCATTGGGACGACTCCACGCGCTCTGGACGCTGGAAGGGTTGGGGTCCCTCACGCCCCAACTAGTCATAGCGGCATTACGGGATGCCCATCCAGGTGTTCGGGAAAACGCCCTGCAACTATCGGAGCGTTTTCTTGACCAAGAGCCCACTATGTCAAATGCCCTTTTGGGCATGGTGAATGATGCCAACGCCAAGGTACGCTACCAGCTCCTTTGCACGCTGGGGTACCTGAGCAGCCCGGCGGCCATCGAGGCCCGGCATGCATTGCTTTTTCGGGATATGGAAGACCCGTGGGTGCAGATTGCAGCGCTATCGGCGGTACCTGCCCCCAACGAGAATCTGCTGGACAAGGTACTGGCCCAACCTGAGAGCAACGGCCGGAACGAGCTGATCGAGCGCCTCAGCGCTATCCTGGGTAGCGCGGGGCCGGTATCCCGACAACGGGCTATGTGGACCAGAGCCCTGGACGCCAACACCACAGTCGACTGGCCGGGGAGGATACTCCGGGGATTGGCGCTGGGGCTGAAAAATAACCGTTCGGCCCTTGCAGAATTCTCCGATGCCGACCGGGAATTGCTGGCGCAATCCTCCCTTCTGCACCCATCTCTAGACCTCAGAAAAGGGGCCATCCAATTGTTGCAACTGACCGGCCTGCCAGCCACTGCCGGGGAGACTACGCTGGCCATGGCCACCGCATTGGCCCGGTCTGACCAAGCCCGTCCCGAGCAGCGGGCTACGGCAGTGCAGTTGTTGGCGCTCCACCCTGACCCGCAACGTGCCCCCCTTTACCAAGAGCTCCTGGTACCGACCGAATCGCTGATAGTGCAGTTAGCAGCCTTGCAGGCGTTGGCGGCTCTGCCGGGGGTATCGGTAAGTAGGTTCGTGATGGAACGGTGGACTTCGCTGACCCCCGAACTGCGGAATGCGGCAATTTCCACGTTTCTGGGCAACGATGCCAGGGTGACCCTGCTGCTCGACGCCGTGGAGCAGGGTACCATCGACCCAGCGAGTATCGGGTGGCCCCGGTCGGTGGGTTTGATGGCCCAGAAAAACATTCCCCTGCGCGACCGGGCCCGAGGCCTGCTGACCCAGGGTACCAAAAACCGGGAGGAATTGGCAAGTCAGTACCAGTCGGCCCTTACCCTGGCCGGTGACTATACGAAGGGCAAGGCGGTGTACACAGCCAGTTGTTCGGCCTGCCACCAGCTTGGCGGGGGAGGGGGTATGGCCTACGGTCCTGACCTGGGTACGATCCGCAACCGGCGGCCGGCGTCAATCCTGGGGGATATTCTGAACCCAAATCTCTCCATCGCTGACGGCTATGATATGTGGTCCCTAGAAATGAATTCGGGCGAAACCCACGAAGGCCTCATCGTGACTGAAACTACCACGAGCCTGACCCTCCGGCGCTACGGGGGAGACGAAACCGTCATTCCGCGCACGGCCATCAAATCGCTCAAAGCCCTGGGAGTATCGGTGATGCCCGCCGGACTGGAAAAGCAGATCAACCCGCAGCAGATGGCGGATTTGCTGGCGTTTTTGAAGAAGAGTCAGTAGCGGTCAGAAGTCAGCTTTCTTGTCATTGCCAAGCCGTAATTAAACCATATACAAAACCTCTACCTTCCCATGAAAACTATGAAATGTATCCAAACCCGTTTGGGGATTCTTCTTTTCCTTCTCCTGCCCGGTATTCTTCTGGCCCAAAACTCTACTTTTTCGTGGCCGGAGGGGAAGAAGGTAGCCATCAGCCTTACCTTCGATGACGCCCGAGGCAGTCAGCCCACGCTGGGTGTGCCGCTGCTGGATGAATTCGGGGTGAAAGGTACCTTTTACCTGGTACCTTCCGCCGCCAGGACCAAAGCCGAGGGCTGGAAAAAAGCCGTAGCCATGGGCCACGAAATCGGGAACCATACCGTGAACCATCCCTGCTCCGGAAACTTTGACTGGGCCCGCTCCAAAGCCATCGAAGGCTATACCCTCAACCAGATGCGGAAAGAACTCGTAGATGCCAACGAGCAGATATACCAGCTACTGGGCGTGCGGCCTGAGGTATTTGCCTACCCCTGCGGACAAACCTACGTAGGACGGGGTGAGAGTACCCAAAGCTACGTGCCGCTGATAGCCGAGCTGTTCAGTAATGGCCGTACCTGGCAGGACGAGGCCCCCAATACGCCCGATTTCTGCGACATGGCCCAGCTAACTGGCGTCGAAATGGACGGCAAGGACTTCGCGCAAATTTTGCCGCTCATCGAGCAGGCCGCCCAAAACGGCAAGTGGCTGGTGCTGGCCGGGCACGAAATGGACGAGGGCGGTACGCAAACTACCCGGCTGTCAATGCTGCGAGAGTTGCTGGCCTACGCCAAAGACCCCAGGAATGGGGTTTGGATCGCGCCCATCGGGGAGATAGGGAAGTATGTGAATAGCCACAGAGCGGCGATATCGAAGTGATGGGTTGGGTTCATTTCTACGTCCTGAGGACGTTAGCATAGGGTTCACCTGATGGAGCGGGGCTAAGGTAGGGAGGTTTAGTAGGAAATTAGTTAACCAAAATACTTTCAATCTTGTGCGCTAGTCCTGAAGGTCGGTATCGAGTTTGCTTTTTAAAATGCAAGGCGAAATGAGGGAAAAACAGTCCTCTATAAATACGACCAGACAAGTTACCATTTTGGTAATTAATGTTTTAACTTTGCCTTTCATACTTGATGGTAAATGCGTGTTATAGCAAAGAAAATACTTCGTGAGTTTTGGGAAATCTATGGTGATGCAGAAGATCCATTAAAAACTTGGTATAGAGAAGCTTCAAATGCAAACTGGCAAAATCCTTCCGAAATTAAGAATGCATACGCCAAGGCTAGTATCTTGAAAAGCGGACGTGTGGTCTTTAACATATGCGGAAACAAGTATCGGCTAATTGTGGATATCAACTACCTGAGGCAGTGGATTTTTATTAAATTTATTGGAACCCACAGTGAGTATGATAAAATAAATGCAGACATAGTCTAAAGCAATGGATATCAAAGTAATTAAATCTACACTAGAGTACGAGAAAGCCTTAGAGCGCCTGAATGAAATTTTTCATACTGCCAGTGATACCCTGGAAGGAGATGAGGCGGAGGTTTTGTCTATTCTTATTGAAAAATATGAAGATGAGCATTATCCAATTGAAGCCCCTGATCCCATTGAGGCCATTAAGTTTCGGATGGAGCAGATGGATATGACCAAACAGGACTTAGCGAAAGTCATCGGATACAAGAGTCGAGTTTCGGAGATTTTTAATCGAAAAAGAAAGCTTACACTAAAAATGATCCGAAATCTTCACGAGAAACTGAATATTCCATACGAATCCCTCATGACTGATTACTGAGGTTTAGCGTGCTACTTGGAATTATGCAGCCATGGGCTGTTCAGGCGAGAGTGTCTTAATAAATTTTGAGTACAAGAAAGCATTAGGAATCCATAAATGTAGTGTCAGCTCTACTGAGCAAAAATGAACCTATACGGTTCTGCCCAGCACCATACTCCCAAAAGCCGAAAGAGTAAGTTTCCCATCCCGAAGCCCGTCAGCAGGGTTGGTTTGGAAAAGTATCTCCGTAAACGCCGTTTCTTTTCGTCCCATCAAGATGGTTTTAGGTTTACCAGACACATTATGGTATACCAGAACCGGATGGGAAGGGTGGGGGCGAAGGTAGGCTACTACTTCACGATCCTTGCCGCTGGTTGGTTCCAGGTTGGGATGCTGCACCTGTCCCAGGGCGGGATGCGTTTTCCGTAGGGCTATGAGCTTTTTGTAGTGATTGAGCAGCGAGCCGGGGTCCGGGGCTTGCAGCGAGACGGCCCGGACGGTTCCCCGGCGGGAGTACTTGGGTTTTATCCAGAGCGCGCGTTGCCGATCCAGCCGGTTATCCGTCCAGAGAAAGGGCTCCCGTATGCGCGGATCGGGTTTTACACCCAACATGCCGATTTCCTCACCGTAGTAGAGGTAGGGTTGTCCAGGGAGCGTCAAAAGTAGGGCGGCGGCTAGTTTCATTTTAGCAATGTTTCCGTTGGCCAGGCTACCGATCCGGATCTGATCGTGGTTACTGAGCATGGTAGCATCAATAAAATCAGGATTGTGCGTGCCAAATACCCGGTAGTTGTGTTTCAGCATGGTTATCAGGCCTTCATCCCGTTCGTTGAAAATGATTTTCTGTAAGGCCAGGCAGAGGTCGAAATGAAAATTAGCTCTGAGGCCTTTGAAATAGGGTGCCACCTCTTCGGCCTTGGCCCATACTTCGCCCACGGTATAGCCATCCGCTTTGGCTGCTTTGACCACATTCCCAAATTCCTCCCAGAAGGCTGGGTTCTTCTCCTTCACCCAATAAGGATAGATGTGCCGGGCGGCATCGAGCCGGAAGCCGTCCACGCCAACCTCAGTGAGCCAGTAGCGAACAATATTATAAATCTCCTCCCGCAGGGCTGGCGAATCATAATTGAGATCCGGCATGCCGTTCCAGAACATGGCGTAGTATTTGTGATCGTTCCCTTTGACTTCATGCCAAGGGAAAATCACGTGCGCGTCGGCGGTTTCTTCCCGGGTTTCCACCCCCAGGGCTTCGATTTTATCGTGGGTCATCCACCAGTAAAAGTCCCGGTAGGGGTTGCTGGGACCTTGGCTGGCCTGTTTGAACCAGGGATGCTCCACACTGGTATGGTTTATGACCAAATCCATGTATAGCTTCATTCCTCGCTGGTGCAAGTCATCAAGCAAGGTCCTGAAATCATCCAGGGTACCGTACTCCGGGTCAATGCCGTAGTAATCCTTTACGTCGTATTTGTGGTAGGTAGAGGAAGGCTGAATGGGTGTCAGCCAGATGGCCTCCACCCCCAGATCCTGCAGGTACCCCAGCTTGGAACGGATGCCATTCAAATCACCAATGCGGTCGCCGTTGGAATCACAAAATGACCGCACAAAAATTTCGTAACATACCTTGGGAAGCACGAATGTATTTTCTGTGTTATCTTCGTTCATAAATTTTGCGGAATTAATTCTGAAAGTAGGGAGCAAGTAGCCTGTACACCAGGTGGGTGGGAAGTCCCATGATGGTATAAAACGACCCGGCGATGCGTTCAATCCCAATCATACCGATCCAATCCTGAATGCCATAGCCGCCAGCTTTGTCAAAAGGAGGCTGATGATGAAGATAGAAATCTAGTTCGGCTTCCGTGAGCGTCCGAAAGGTAACCTCAGCGGAGTCGGTTTCTACATAAAAAAGAGTATCGGCCAGCAAGCATACGCCCGTGATTACCTGGTGGGTGGTGCCGGACAAGAGCCGGAGCATGTGAAGTGCCTCCTGTTTGTCGTTGGGTTTGTTGAGGATCTGCCCGTCTTTTACCACGATGGTATCGGCACAAAGTACCAAGTGGTTCGCGGCATCCGGAAGGAACTGTTCAGCTTTGTGACGAGCCAGGTAGGCTGGAACTTCTTCGGGATTCAAATGCGCCGGAAAGCTCTCATCCGTTGGTCTTACCTGAACCGTAAACTCAAACCCACAGTCTTGAACGAGTTGGCGGCGGCGGGGGGAATTGGAGGCCAGAAGTAAGGGCCGGGTTAGGGCAATATTCATGCAGGGAAAAGTAAATCATACTAAATGTTGGCAATATACACCGAAGGAAGGTTAGCCGGAACGCTCTAATTTGAACTATTTGAAAAAATAATGAGTTTAATGTTTGTACATTAAATGTAATAACATTAAATTTGTTGCATCAAAAATGACTATGTCAATCGAACAGGATATAAAGCAGAAGAAATTCAAAAGCCCCTACCAGAAGTTATCAATCAATTTGATATACACTGGGAACTGGATCATGTATCAGCAGTTGGAACTTTTGCGGGAATTTGACCTGACTCCCCAGCAGTACAACGTCCTCCGGATTTTGCGTGGCCATAGTGCTGCCCCCATGAAAGTAAGTGAAATTACGGAAAGAATGCTGGACAAGACGTCCAACACGTCTCGTTTGGTGGACAAGTTGCTTTCGAAGGAGTTTCTAGTGCGGAAAGTGTGCCCTTCGGATCGTCGGGCGGTGGATGTACTGATCACCGAAAAAGGACTTGCCATTTTAAAAGAAATAGACCCCTTGGTGGATAGTTGGGAAAAAAACCTGTATTCCTTAACCCCGGAAGAAGCCGATACCGTGAGCCGGTTGCTCGACAAATTACGACTTTCAGATTAATACATAGTGTACATACAACTAACTTTAACAAGTAAAACAACCTATACCAAATCAATCAAAATCAAATTATGAAATTAGTAAAACAATTTGCCGGATTTTTAGCAGCGGCCCTTTTTGTGGTGAATGTAGCTACGGCCGAAGATGGTAAGAAGGCCACGACCTACAAGGTGGATGCCTCCAAGAGTGTATTGAAGTGGAATGGCAAGAAAGTCACAGGTGAGCATTTCGGAACCATAAACTTGAAAGAAGGTTCTTTCTCCCTGGATGGTGCAAAATTGACTGCCGGCTCGTTTGTAGCCGATATGAATAGCATTATCGTGCAGGACCTGACGGATAAAGAATACAATGGTAAACTGACCGGTCACCTAAAATCAGAAGATTTTTTCTCGGTTGAGAAGCATCCTACTGCTTCTTTCGTGGTCACGAGCGCTACCCCGAAAGCCGCAGGTACATTCGATGTGACGGGTAACCTTACCATTAAAGGCATCACTAAGCCAGTTTCTTTCCCCGTAACCGTTACGCCCGGTAAAGATGGCGCTGCGGTAAAAGGTACCATCGTAGTGGATCGCTCCAAGTACGACATGAAATTCCGTTCCAAGTCATTCTTTGATGCTGCTACCTTAGGCAACAATCTGGTGTACGATGACTTTACCATTGAGGTAAACTTGGTAGCCAAAAAATAACGAATCTCAGTATCCCTGAAAAGCCTGTTCACCCTTCGTGAGCGGGCTTTTTTTATGCCCTTATAAAAGCAGGAAAGTCATCCAGGAATTCGATTTGACCACTCTGTACCGAGAAGCAGAAGTGGGACAAGCCATTGGTGATGGCCAAAAAAGCCGGGCGCAGGGTGAAATTGTAACGGGCGATTTGGGCGAAGGTATGCTGGGAAATAGCGACGTCGGGCGACTTACACTCCACCAACAGGTGCGGCTGCCCATCCGTACCCAACACCATAATATCCGAACGTTTGGCGAGTTTGTTGTAAAAATGCCCGGTTTCAACGGCAAAAAGCGCTTTGGGGTAGTGGTAGTGATTGATCAGCAGGTGAACGAAATGCTGCCGCACCCACTCTTCGGGGGTCAGCATGATGTATTTTTTGCGAATGAGGTCGTAAATATGCGGTTTCCCGTTTAGCTCTTTAACTTTGTACGCAAAGGATGGTAAATTCAACGATTCCATGACCGAAACTACAAAATTTCCCCAACTTACACCCTATGACCAGCAAAGAAGAAATTGTTAATAACTGGCTGCCGCGGTATACCGGTACACCCAATGAAGAGTTCGGTGAATATATTTTACTCACCAACTTTATCAACTATGTAACGATGTTTAGTGATAAATTCGGGGTGGAGATAAAGGGCATCGGACGGGCGATGCAAACCGCTACTGCCAACAACATTACCATCATCAATTTTGGAATGGGGAGCGCCATGGCGGCTACGGCCATGGATCTGTTGTCGGCCATTGAGCCAAAGGCGGTCTTGTTTCTGGGGAAATGCGGTGGATTGAAGAAAACCCAGGTTGGAGATTTTATTTTGCCGATTGCCGCCATTCGGGGCGAAGGTACGAGCAACGATTACATGCCTTCGGAAATTCCCGCGCTGCCTTCCTTCCGCTTGCAGCGAACGGTTTCATCCAGCATCGCCAAACACGAAATGGACTACTGGACGGGAACCGTGTATACCACCAACCGCCGGATCTGGGAACATGACGAGGTGTTCAAAGAATATCTTAGGGAAATAAGGGCGATGGCGATTGATATGGAAACGGCCACAATTTTTATAGTAGGCTTTGCCAATTCCATCCCCCACGGAGCCCTGTTGCTGGTATCGGACAATCCCATGATTCCGGAAGGAGTCAAAACCGAGGAAAGCGATCGGAAAGTGACGACCATGTTTGTAGAAAAACACCTGCTCATTGGGATTGATGCCCTTACCGAACTGGCCGGATCGGGTGAGTCAGTGAAGCACCTGCGGTTTGAGTAGTACGTAGGTTCAGAAGGATTTAGTATTATTTTCCGATTCCATATCCGGCCCAGGGTTGGGTGACGTCGTCAATGACCAAAACCCAGTCGGTGCCGGGTCCGGCGGCGTAGGGCTTGAACTCCGCCACACCTTCGTTTTTTAGCTCCCCGATCTGAATGCTCATCCCGTCGCGGGGATTATACCAGAAGGCCAGCAACCTGGGCGCACCCACCAGCATACTAAGGTCAATTTGGAGGGGCTTGCCCGTAGGGGTATAGGCGATCAGAAAATTCATATCCTCGGATATAGCCGCAACCTGATACTGCTCATCTTCTGGATTCGAATTTTTTATAACGCGCTGTTCTGGCATCAAGCGCCACCACGGATGGGCTTCCATCAGGCGGCGAATGTAGCCCATTTGGTAGGCGCCCGGCAGATCCAGGGATCGCTTCCAATGCGTACGGGCATAGGAAATGGGTGGATTGCGGTTGGGATTAAAAAATTGCCATACATCATGCGACCCGTAGGTATGCCCGCAGGCTCCCGAGAGTACGGCCCACCAAGCCGCCTGCCGGGCGTCAAAATCTGAAAAGTAACCCAGGTCCGGGTTGTAATTTATGGGCCCGTTTTCGTAGCGGGGGCCACCGTCCAGGGTTGGTTTAACCGGAAAAAGGTAGTGGTTTTGACGCATCATCACGTAGTTTTTTCGATCGCGAGTTGCTTGTCCCGACTGAAACATGTTGATATTGAGCCAGGGAGCCTGATGGTAAAAAGCCGAGGAGTTGCTGTTGCTGGAAGGGAAGTAAGTCATTAGGTGCTTTCCTTCGTCGCCCGCTTTGAGGCCTTCTACTAGCGCCTTTATAATGGAATAATGGGTTTGGTTTTCGGGATTCCGGTCACCGCCCAAAATCCATATCACATTTTTGTTTTTGTACCTTCTGCCCAGAAATTCGCCGTAGGCCAGGGCATTTTCCGGGGTAAAAATCTCGGGCCCGGTTCCAAATTTTTTACTGAATTTATCCCCCCAGGTAGGAAGGATGCCCACGAACATTTGGTACTGAGCCGCTTTATCCACTACATAATCCAAATGCTTGAAATAGGCTTCATTGGGTTGGGCAGGATTGGAGTTGATCAACGGCAGCTGACCGTAGGCGTTGGGTTGTGACAGGCCGTCAAACTCAGCCAAAGCGGCGGCTTCAATGACTGTGAATCCCTTCTCAGCCCGGTTTTTGAGATAAAGATCCACCTCCTCGCGGGTAAGCCGGTGAAAGAGTTCCCAGGCGGTATCACCCAGCCAATAGAATACCTTTCCATTGCCCTGCGATAGGAATCGTTTGTCTTTGGTAATGTACAGTTTTTGCCAGGAGGGCTGGGCCGCGGTCGTAGGCCGGGCCTGGGACCAGCCCAGTAGTGGGAAAAACAACAGGAGCAAAGGTAGTACCCTAGTTAGCATCAGAACAATCGCATAGTTACCCGAGCGAAGTAACAAATTCGCCCTTGCTACACCAAACAGATCGGTGGTTTTTTTAAATCATTCCCAATTCACGCACCAATCGTATACCTTTGCAGCATGAATTTGCAGGATAAACTACATACCTTTCCGCTCTTCGAATCCATCAGACAGGCTGCCCGCGCCGAAGGTGTACAGGCCTGGGTGATCGGTGGGTTTGTTCGGGATTTGCTGTTGAAACGAAGCAGTAAGGACATTGATATCGTGTGTGTGGGCAGTGGCATCGCCCTGGCCGAGCAGCTGGCTCATTTGCTAGGCCCGGAGGTACACGTGTCGGTTTTCAAAAATTTTGGGACGGCCCACCTTCGCCACAAAGATATAGAGGTTGAATTTGTGGGGGCCCGGCGGGAATCTTACCGGTCCGATTCGCGCAAGCCTGTGGTAGAAGATGGTACCCTTGAGGATGACCAGAAACGGCGTGATTTTACAGATAAATGCGCTGGGAATTAGTCTGAATGAGGCTGATTTCGGAGAGTTGATTGATCCCTTTGGAGGTGTTCGTGATCTGCGGATGCGGATGCTCAGAACTCCTCTCGGCCCCGCCATTACGTTTTCGGATGATCCCCTGCGCATGATGCGAGGCATTCGGTTTGCTTCCCAGCTCAATTTTGACATCGAGCCCGATACCTATGAGGCCATTGGCAACATGAAGGAGCGGATCGAAATTGTGTCCATGGAGCGCATCACCGAGGAATTGAACAAAATTATTTTGTCCAAAGTACCTTCCTACGGTTTCAAACTCCTGTACCAGTGCGGATTGCTGCACCTGATTTTTCCGGAAATGATTGCCCTGCACGGGGTGGATATCGTGGAAGGGCGCGGGCACAAAGACAATTTTTACCACACTTTGCAGGTACTAGACAACCTGGCCGAATACTCCGACGACCTATGGCTACGCTGGGCGGCTATTTTGCATGATATAGCCAAACCGGCTACCCGGAGGTACGACAAAAAAGCGGGCTGGACCTTTCATAACCACGAAGAGGTGGGTGCCCGCATGGTGCCGGGGATTTTCAGAAGGATGAAGCTGCCCTTGAACGAAAAAATGCGGTTTGTGCAAAAACTGGTACGGCTGCATCTTCGCCCCATCGTCTTATCCAAGGAACAAATCACCGATTCAGCCATGCGCCGCCTCCTGGTGGAGGCCGGTGAGGACCTGGAATCCCTCATGAAGCTTTGCCGGGCGGATATTACCTCCAAAAATCCTGAAAAAGTAAAGAAGTACCTGCGTAATTTTGACCTGGTGGAACGTCGGCTCGAAGAGCTGGAAGAAAAGGACAAATTGCGTAATTTCCAGCCGGTGATTACGGGTGAAATTATTATGCAGACCTTTGACCTAAAACCATCCCGCGAAATCGGCCTCATAAAAGAGAGCATTCGGGAAGCAATCCTGGAAGGCATTATTCCGAATGAATACGAACCAGCCCACGCGTATATGGTAGAGGAAGGGAGAAAACTGGGCCTTAATCCGGTTACAGACCCAAACGAAAAACAATAAATTAGTTTTAACACCCTATGGATAATACCCGCTTCAAACGTTTTTTTGCCTCCCTGCTGACCATACTGGGCATTGTGGTAATCCTTTTTGCCTGCGTAGGATTCCTTTCCGATAAGCCCGTGCTGGGCATGACCATCAGCAAATGGGATTCCCTCGTACCATTTTTGGTAGGAGCCGTGTTCCTGATTTCCGGAGTCAATCTCATCAGCCGTAGCTAGGAAGGACGAACTAAGGCAGCTCCTACGGTACAATCCAGACATTTTTTTTGCGCACAGTATTGGCTCTGCCATTCCAGCAGCGCCTGGCTGTCAAAGGCCGTGTGTACCTGCATCCCGAGGCCAGCCCAGGTGCGGGTGATGTGGTTTTTTTCGGCGGGTAGCTGTTCCAGCCATCTCACCGCCCGGTCGAGGTAGGAGGCCTGGTCGCGCTGCCGGGAATAGGCTACCATGAGCGGAACCGCGGCGTTGATAACCAGTAATTCGGCGGCGTCTTTTCCAAGGGCGGGCACGGCCGAGGCGGCTGCCTTCCCGAACTGGTAGTGGGTTTTCCAGTAGGCTGACTGCGTTACCCGGAACAGACCATACAGGTCGCTTACCTTTTCCATGGAGGTAAGCGCCGCAAACAACCCCGCTTGTTGTTGGAGTAGTGCTGCCCACTGGGCCAGGCGGACGGTAGGGAAGCCAGCCGGACGCAAGCGCAGAAATTTCCATTCCTGGGGTGCCATTTGCTTGGGCAGAATCGTATACTTTTTTGCCAGAAACTGGTACTCTTTATGCAGGTTCTGAGAGTAGCCGTCGGGGGGTACCTCCGGAAGGAGTCCGGAGGCTCCAAAAAGCAGGGCCTCGATTTGTCCCAGGGAAGTGCGGTGCTTCTGAATCACCTTTAGGGGGACGATCTGGGTAAGCCGCAGAAAGGCGGGGGTATTGAGCCGAAAACCGAAATGCTGCCCCAGCCATTGGTAGGCCGTTTCTTCCCAATCGCGTCCGTTTTGCTCCCACAGTACCCTGATCCGCTCGGCGCGCGTGTCCAGACGTTCCAGCAACACCCGATCCAGCATGGCAATTTTGGGCAAACGGGCTATGTCCTGAAACTGGGAGGAGCAGGCAATTTCGGAGGGTTTATCCATCAAAGACTCATACCGGTTTCTGACTCCCTCCTGTACCCGCGGGCTTAGTACCAGGGTAGGTAGCCGGGTACCATCCTGCCGGCGTACCGGGCGGTCGTCTTCCCAAACCACGTGCAGGATTACGCTCTCGTAGGCGGCGTCGGAGGTATGCTGGTGGGCCACCCAATCCGAAGATTTTACGTGCAGCTCCACCGAGCCAGCCCATTCGATCCCGTCGAGTACGATACGGGCCTCCGAAAAGTCAGGACCGGCGTCTGAGTTTCGTTGTCCAGTGCGCAAAATCCGCAGGGATTCGCCCGTTTGGGTGCAAAGAGACAAGCTGCTGAAATACTGGTAGCGCCATACAAAACTCAGGAAATCTTCGTTCATTGGGGAGGAGGAAAATAGGAGATCAGACACAAGTATAGCCAAAATCCTATAAAAACTACCAGATTTCTTTTCTTACTTTGTGGGGTATTTGTAAAAAGAAAGTTGTTTATGGTCCGCCTTGTTTTTTCGGTTTTATCCAAAGTCTTGCTCTACTTCGTAATCATTTCAGTTCTTTGGGTGGTGGTGTTGAAATTCGTTCCCGTTTGGGTGACTCCACACATGATCGGCCGGAAAATTGAAGCGGCCCGAGCGGGAGAAAAGACAAAGATTTACCACGATTGGGAATCATACGACAACATTTCCAGAGAGGCGGCTCTGGCCGTGATTGCATCAGAAGACCAAAGCTTCCCGGCCCATTGGGGATTTGATTTTGACGCCATGTCGGATGCGCTGAGTGAAAACCGAAAACGCACCCGGGGAGCCAGCACCATCTCGCAGCAAGTAGCCAAAAACGTATTCCTGTGGCACGGGAGAAGCTATATCCGCAAAGCACTCGAAGCCTACTTCACCGTGTTGATCGAACTAGTATGGGGTAAGGAACGGATTCTGGAAGTGTACCTCAATGTAGCCGAAACCGGTAAAATGACCTTTGGAGTAGAAGCCGCCGCTCAGCGGTTTTATGGTAAATCTGCCAAAAAACTAACCCGTCTGGAAGCCGCGCGCATGGCGGCTGTTTTGCCTAATCCGATCAAATTCTCTATAAAAAATCCCTCGTCCTATGTTCAGGGACGGTCTAGCAAAATTTCCCGACAAATGAGAGCCTTGGGCGGGCAACAGTACCTGGCTAACTTATAGGGATTGGGAGCACAAGGTTCTGTTTCCCCAGTCCGATCCACCGCCAGGAACCATTCACTATTTCTGGTTAATTCACTTCTAATTTCCGGTATCTGATTGGCTTTTGCTGAAAGGGTGCGTCCCTCCTCCGTCAGTTCCAGTACCCAGGGATTGATAATTCTGCTTAGCTTGGAGGAGGCATTATCGCCCAAAAATTCTTTTCAGAATGTCTGGTATTTCTTCTCCCAATCTTTGTCTCTCTTGGTCGCCATTTTTACTTCGGAAAGCGCCTTACATGACCCATACAGGAACGGTATTTTTTGAAAAAGAGTCATAATCCCATTGGGCAAAACATTCTTGTTATCGGGATTGCCTCCCTATCAGGCACTTAAAAGCTGCTGGGGAATTGCGGGACCTCCGAACTGGTACTGCCAGCTCGCCTGCTGCATGGGGTACCTATTGGACTTATTTTGCAGCTAATTCCCCAGGAGTTCCTACTGAATCCAAAGAGAACCCAGGGAAAAAAGTCGTAGGTTCGATTTGAGATAGCCTCAAACTTCGTTGGGGGAAAGTTTGCCAACAAATCTTTAAATTATTCCGGTATCCGGTCCTAAAAGGGATAAATTCCTTAATTTGCCAATGCATAATCCAGTTGAATTAAAAAATCAAGGTCTTATGACTAAGAAAACTCCGAACTCAATTTTTAAAAATATCGAAGGACGTACCCGCGTGGTGATCGAGAATGTAGAACCCGAAATTAACCACGGCCAATTTGCGATCAAGGCCACCCCGGGAGATACCATTCACGTAGAAGCGGACATATTTGGCGATGGACACGACCATGTTGCAGCCCGTCTACTTTACAAACACAAGGACGATTCCGAGTGGTCAGAGGGCTGGATGACGCTCATCGTCAATGATCGGTACGAAGGTACTTTTACGGTGGAAAAACCGGGCCCGTATGTTTATACCCTCGAAGGCTGGGTGGACCATATGGATACCTGGCAACACGATACGGAACTAAAAATAAGGGATGGACAGCGCGTCCCCCTCGAATTACAAATAGGAGCGCAGTTTTTGGAAAGAATGCTGCAAAGAGCAAAGGAAGAGGACAGGGCTAAGATAGAAGAAGCCGCCGGACTGATGCGTGACCCCAATCGGCACGACGAGGCCTGTCAGCTGGCCATGAGCCAGCTGGTGACGGAGTGGATCAACCGCTATCCCGAACGGACATATACTACCCGCTATCTTGAACTGCCCCTGTTTGTCGATCGGCCGAAGGCAGGTTTTAGCGCCTGGTATTCCATGTTTCCGCGTTCAGCGTCGCCAACTCCGGGTGAACACGGCACCTTCAAGGACCAGATTGCGCTGCTTCCCCGCATTGCGGATTTAGGCTTTGATGTGTTGTACATACCCCCCATTCACCCCATCGGCCATCAGTTTCGAAAGGGCAAAAACAACGTAGTGACCGCCGAACCCGACGAGCCGGGTGTACCCTATGCCATTGGGAGCGACTTGGGTGGGCACGATGCCATTAACCCCGATTTGGGTACCCTGGATGACTTCAAGACTCTGGTAGGCGCAGCACATGCCTTCGGTATTGAAGTGGCCATGGATTTGGCCATTCAATGTTCGCCCGACCATCCCTGGGTGAAGGACCATCCCGAATGGTTCAAGATCAGGCCCGATGGCAGCATTCAATACGCCGAGAATCCTCCCAAAAAATACCAGGATATTTACCCGATAAATTTTGAAAGCGAAAACTGGCAAGGACTTTGGCTGGAGATGCGCCGCATCCTGTTGCTTTGGGCCGAATGGGGCGTGCGCCTTATTCGGGTAGACAACCCACACACCAAGGCCTTCGGGTTTTGGGAATGGGTTATTGCGGAGGTAAGAGGCCAGTATCCCGATATGATCTTCCTTTCCGAAGCCTTTACCCGGCCTAAGGTAATGATGCAACTTGCCAAAGTCGGTTTTTCGCAGTCGTACACCTACTACTCCTGGCGAACCAAAAAATGGGAAATTGAGGCCTATTTGAATGAGTTGACCCAAACGGATATGAAGTACTACTTCCGACCCAATTTTTGGCCAAATACCCACGACATCAACCCCTACATGTTACAGGGGGGGCACGAAGCCTCGTTCCTGATTCGCTATTTCATGGCGGCGACGATGTCTTCCAATTACGGTATTTTTGGTCCTTCCTATGAATTTATGGTACATGATGCTTATCCTGGCAAAGAAGAGTACCTTAACTCGGAAAAATATGAAATTAAGCACTGGAATTGGCGGCACGAAACCAAACTTACCTACCTGATCAGGATTGTTAACCGGCTTCGCAAGGAAAATTCGGCCTTGCAGCAAACCAACAACTTGCAATTCTGTCCCATTGAGAATGAGTATTTGACGGCTTACCTGAAAGTGCATCCCAATGGCAACCGCATCCTGTGCGTGGTGAACCTGGATGGATACAACACCCAAATCGGCTGGGTGAAGGTACCTGCGGAATTAATCGGGAAAAGGGTAGGGGAACCCTATCGGGTGCATGATCTTATTTCCAATACGACCTATACCTGGAAAGACGAGTGGAATTATATTGAAATAAATCCCAATAACCTGCCTTTTCATTTGTTCAGAATTGAAGACATCAACTAATCTTTGGCCGCGCTTTTTTTCACCCGAATTCCCTTTCTTACCTTCAGCCGGAAGGGGACTCACAAAACCTCAAACCATGAACAAAGTTTTTGCTGCTCTTTTACTGGTTTCTTCCCTAATGGGAGGAGTACTGGCGCAACCCCTTTCGGACAAACAAAAACAGACCGCTGCCCGCATTCATGAACAGGCCCTAACGATTGATACCCACGCCGACGTGCCCATCAACATGATGAAGGAGGGCTTCGATGTGGCCGAAGAGCATTCGTACGAAAAGGATGGATCCCAAATTGACTTTCCTCGCATGAAAAAAGGCGGCATGGACGCCATGTTTTTTGCCGTGTACCTGGGGCAAGGGTTACGTACCCCGGAGGCTACCGCCGAGGCGAAACAAAAGGCACTCGCGATTTTTGATAAAATCCACACGGCTGTGCAAAATAATCCCGACGTAGCCGGCATTGCCACTTCCCCGGCTCATGCCTACCGGTTGCAAAAAGAAGGCAAAAGGGCCGTGTTTTTCGGGATGGAGAATGGCTGGCCCATTGGCAACGATCTTGCGAATCTGAAACAATACTACGACCTCGGCCTCAGGTACGTAACGCTCTCTCATTCGGCCAATAACGACATATGCGACTCGTCCACTGACCCCGATGGGCCCGAATACAATGGACTGAGTGCCTTTGGTGAAAAAGTGGTGGATGAAATGAACCGACTGGGGATCATGGTGGACATTTCCCACGTTTCTGATTCCACTTTCTACGATGTCATGCGGCTTACTAAAGCTCCGGTCCTTGCGTCGCATTCGTCGTGCCGGGCCCTGGCGGATCATCCCCGTAATATGACGGACGATATGATCAAGGCGCTTGCCAAAAACGGAGGCGTGATTCAGATCAACTTTGTACCGGATTTCCTCAGAAAGGCCTCCCAGCAGCAAGAGCTGTCCATGAAAGCCATTCGCCTCAAAATGCGGCAGGTGGATCTTTCCGAGGCGGACAAAATAGCCCTGCGCGATGAAATGAAGGCAATGCGCGAAAAATACGCCTCTGACCTGCCAACGGTTGCCGTGGCCGTAAACCACATCGAACACGTCATTAAGCTCGTGGGCGTAAACCACGTGGGAATAGGAATGGACTTGGATGGGGGAGGCCTGGTGGTTGGCTGTAAGGATGTTTCCGAAATCAGGAGCATTACCGAAGAGCTGGTTCGTCGGGGCTATTCGGCCAAGGATATCCAGAAAATCTGGGGTGGAAATGTGATGAGGGTATTGGCAGAGGTAGAAAAAATAGCCCAAAAGATTTAAGGCAGAGGAACGATTTTATTAGGTATCCAGCCAAAGGCGGTGGGAGAGGGTAGGTTATCAGAAGGGAGTCAACCACCAAAAACCGGGGTCAAGTACCTTTTTGAAAGTGAGAAACAATGGACTGATAACCTACTTCAAAATGTCAGGTCGTCCCTGATTGTCCTTGTATATTCTAGTTTTTAGTAAGAAATATATGTAAACAACGGAGTCTATGTCAATGCCTGTATCCCAAGAAGATTTACTTGAATATTTGAAAAAATGCCGGTGGTTCGCTGGGAAGGCACGACAGGTGGTTTCCTGTGACATACCTCACCTCCTTCCGTTCGGCGACGCTACCATCTGGATCATTGAGGTAGCCTATCAAGAGGGAGATACCGAGCTGTACCAATTACCAGTAGCCACGATTTCTACGCTCCCTGCCGGGAGTCAGGAGCAAACGCTGATTCTAAAACAAGAGGACGGAACGTTGCTGGTGGATGCCATGTATACCGAGGCGTTTCGAAAAGATCTTTACCGGCATGTGTACGAAAGTTTGCGAGTGGGGCATGATTCCTCCACGCTTATCTTCACCAAAGGCAAAGGATTAGATACTACGGATACCCCGGATGGAATTTCGACCCGGGTGCTGCCGGTGGATTCCAGCAACTCAGCCCTGATATTCGGAGACCATTATTTTTTCAAGCTATACCGAAAGCTTTTCCACCTCACCAACCCGGAAGTGGAGATGGTAGAATTCATTACCGAGCATTCGTCCTTTCGACAAATTCCGGCCTTTTGTGGAAGCTTTACCTGGAAGCAAGCTAATGGAACCGAAGTAACCCTGGGCATGATGCAGCGGAAGGTACAGGCCGACAAGGACAATTGGAGTCTGACCGGTGACTACCTGAATGATTTTCTGTACGCAGTTCCCAACAACATATTTTTGGTAAAGGAGGATGTATTCGAGCAGGTAGCACTACTGGGTAGAAGAACTGGCGAAATGCACCGGGCTTTGTATAATCCGCAGGCTTCCGCTGCCTTTGCACCGGAGCCTTTCACGGACGGGTACCGGCGGTTTCTGAAACAACGACTGGCCCATTTGCTCGACAACCGCTATTCCCTGCTAATCGATAAGTACCTGACACTCGATGAACCCACCAAGAGCCTGGCCTGGAAGTTCATGGAATCCAAAGAACTGATGGATGAGTTTTCGAACGAACTTTTGAGTCAGCCCCTGGATTCGCTGCGGATTCGGATACACGGCGATTACCATCTGGGTCAGGTACTGAGTGCGAATAAGGACTTCATCCTGATCGATTTTGAAGGCGAGCCTGAGGCTAGCATTCAGGACCGAAAAATCAAGCACTCCCCCCTGAAAGATGTGGCCGGTATGGTTAGAAGCTACCATTATGCGGTATCCTCCAAGGTATTCAATAGCGTCGAAACCGAACACATTCGCTCCGAAAAGCTACTGGCTGTAACCAACCGCTGGTATAAGCTAATGAAGGACACCTACCTGGAGGGGTACATGGATGCCATCGGTTGGCCGCATCCCTTATTTAAGGACCAAAACGAAATCAATTCCCTGATGCTTTATTATTTGCTCGAAAAAGCGGTGTATGAGCTTGGCTACGAACTGAGTTACCGACCGGATTGGGTCAAAATTCCGCTTAAAGGCATTGTGGATGTAATTTATGAGATTGAAAAATTGCACGGATAAGGGTAAGAAATTGGTCTTGGATTAAAAAGATGATTACTTTGGCGATAGAATTAGTACAAATTATTATTCCCTGGATACAAAATGGCTAAAAAAAACAATAAAAGCGATAAAAATCAGGTGGAACCCACCACCGAAGGTCAAAACTTGAACAATCCCACGCCCGTCACCCTTCCTGCCTTCGATCCGGTAGAAAGCGTGAGCAGGTTTTCGGAATTTGATATTTTCCTATTTAAAGAGGGAAAGCATTACACCCTGTATGACAAGCTGGGTTCGCACGTCATGGAGCATCATGGCGTGGTGGGGACTTATTTTGCGGTTTGGGCTCCTAATGCAAATTCAGTATCCATTATTGGAAACTTCAACGGCTGGACCCGTAACAGTCATCCGCTGCTTCCCCGCTGGGATGGTTCGGGTATTTGGGAAGGGTGGATACCCAACATCGGCCGGGGTGAAGTGTACAAGTATTTTATTATTTCCAACAACGGACAACATCTCGAAAAATCTGATCCGTTTGCGCTTTGGTGTGAGCTCGCACCCAAAACGGCCTCCATCGTGTGGGATACCTGGTACGAGTGGGACGATGCGGAATGGTTCGAGGCCCGCAAAGAAAAGAATAAGCTGAATGCGCCTATTTCGGTGTATGAGATGCACCTCGGTTCCTGGCGTCGCGATCCGTCCGATCCGGAGCGGTACCTTACCTACCGCGAAATTGCGGACGCCCTCATTCCCTACATGCAGGAGATGGGATTCACTCACGTGGAGTTTATGCCCGTTATGGAGCACCCTTATACCCCTTCCTGGGGGTATCAGATCACCGGGTACTTTTCCGTGGCCTCGCGCATGGGTACCCCTCAGGAACTCATGTACCTCATAGATCAACTGCATCAGGCGGGCATCGGGGTGTACATGGACTGGGTACCCTCTCACTTTCCGGGCGATGCCCACGGCCTGTTCCGATTTGACGGATCAGCCCTATTTGAACACGAAGATCCTCGCAAAGGCTACCACCCCGACTGGAAAAGCTATATATTCAACTACGGACGCAATGAAGTTCGGTCATTCCTGATCAGCAACGCCCTCTTCTGGCTGGATCGCTACCATGCCGACGGCCTGCGGGTAGATGCCGTTGCTTCCATGCTCTACCTGGACTATTCCCGAAAACACGGGGAATGGATACCCAACGAATTTGGCGGTCGCGAAAATCTGGAAGCCATCTCCTTGCTTCGGGAAATGAACGAGGCTGCTTACAAGGCGTTCCCTGACGTGCAGACGATCGCTGAAGAATCAACGGCCTTCCCGGGAGTGTCGCGGCCCGTTTTTGTGGGGGGGCTTGGCTTTGGGATGAAGTGGATGATGGGCTGGATGAACGATACGATTAAGTATTTCGAGAAGGATCCCTCCTTCCGGAAATGGCATCAGGATCAGCTCACGTTTAGCCTGGTATACTCGTTTTCCGAGAACTTTATGTTACCCTTCTCCCACGACGAAGTGGTGTACGGAAAGGGTTCTATGATCAACAAAATGCCTGGCGATGAATGGCAAAAATTTGCAAACCTCCGGCTCCTGTATTCCTACATGTTCACCCATCCCGGCACCAAGCTCTTATTTATGGGATGTGAGTTTGGTCAGCCTTCCGAGTGGGCTTTCCAAAAGAGCCTGGACTGGCATTTGTTGGAGTATCCATTTCACGATGGCATGAAAAAGTGCGTAATAGCCCTTAATTCCCTCTACAAAGCCGAAGGGGCCTTATTTGAGCACAGCTTCTCACCCGAGGGCTTTGAATGGATAGATACCCAGGATCGTGAAAACTCGATTGTGATCTATGCCCGTAAAGGACTTAAATCCAGCGAAAACGTGGTCGTTATCCTGAATCTTACTCCCATACCACGGCCTGGGTACCGGGTAGGGGTACTGTCGGAAGGAAGCTGGGCCGAAATTTTCAATAGCGACTCGGCGGAGTTTGGCGGCGGTGGGATGAGGAATCTCGACTCCGTCAAAACCGACAATAAACAGTGGCATGGGAGACCCCAATCGGTCCAACTCGACCTACCCCCGCTGGCGGCAGTTGTTCTAAAAAAAGTATAAAAACAAACGTGAAGGCCGGTATTTACTACCGGCCTTCTGCATTTTAGGGCTTTTTCCTACCTTTGCTTCGAAAAATAATAAGCACGTTACATGAAAAAAGTACTATTTGGCATTCTGTTGTTGGGTGCCACTATTTCGCCGGGTTTTGCCCAGCGGATATCGCGGGTCATGTCAGGGGTAGATGTGGGCACTGGCTTTGCGAATGATCAATGGGGCCCGTCTCTTCTTTTTTATCAGGCACTAAGCCTGCCGAAAGTTCCCTGGATCCAGTTGAGCGGAGGACTGAGGGTTTGGAGCTATTTTGCCAATGACATCAACCTTAAAGCACCTTCCGGTTCGCTTCAAAGTGATATTATGCAACTTAGCCGGGTAACGGCCACGGGGGCTAATTTCATGTTGGGAATCAACCTAAGGGTAGCCGATCGGCTGGACATAGGCGGTAATGCCGATCTGTTAGGGCTGGCCATTGGAAAGAGGCGAAACGCGATCTATAAACTGGGTTCGGTTGCTGCGGCTTCCGATTCAATCCGAAAATTGAATAACACTGAATTCGGTGTGGCACCGGCTAATCTTAACCTACTACCGGTGTTTATACGTCAGAACAACGGGCAGGCGGAGGTTTTTGCACGGCTATGGGTCACACCGAGGTTTGGCATTAAAGCTGGCTATGTGTTGGGGCAAGTAGCCTACCGGGCCGACAACAAACTGAATAACGGTCAGCGCCGATTCTCGTCCACCTACCAGATGCCTTTCATAGCCTTGTCCTTTCCCTTGTATAATTAGGGTGGTTTGAATCAAGGTTTGGGGATTTCTTTCTTTTCACCCGGAGTCTCAGATTTGGAGAGAATATTGAAAAACTCAAAACTACGTTTGCCCAGTGCTTCTTCCATGTCGTTGAGTTCCAGGGTTAAGGCTTTGATGGAGACGGATATTTCAATAACCGAGAGCCCAAGTGCTACGATTTGGAGAACTAATGCACCCACAAAAAGCACCCTGGCGATGAATACCTGTTCTTGAAAAAGGCACAACATGCAGATCGCACTGCACAACAAACTCAGGACGGCCAATGCCTGAATGGTGCGGATTAGCCTCAGGCGCATGTGCAGGCTACGGATTTGGGCCACCACGATGCCATCGGGGTTCTGTTGAAACTGCTTGTGCAAATCCCGGATCAGGTTGGCGATGGCCAGGAACCGGTTGGTGAAAGCGATCATGAGGAGGGAGATCGTAGAAAACAACAAAGCCGGCGTACTGAGGGTCAGTTCCATAGTGGGTATATTGAAATAAAAAGTATAAAAAATCTAATCCATGACGCTTGGTGGACAACCTGTACCAAGCTTACAAAAAAATGGCTGAAAATCTCGTAGATTCCCATAAATATAAAATTTGGAGGCAGAAGCTGGAAAACAGTGGCCTGGCGATTCACCACATTGAAGAAGTGTATTCCAGAAGAAATAGGCAGGAAGAAATCTTGTTTTCCCTGGTAATGACCGATGCCACTACCCCCGAAGGGGATAAAATCCCCCCAATTTGTTTTCTGAAAGGGGAAGTGGTATGCGTGTTGATCTGCTTTATTGACACCCATTCGCTCGAAAAGTACTTGCTATTGGTGAAGCAACGGCGGATTTGCGATGGTTCGCATACCTATGAGCACCCGGCGGGTATGCTGGATAGCGAGAGCGACCCGGCTGCGGTAGCCGCCCGCGAGGTGTTCGAGGAAACCGGCATCAGGCTGGATAAAACCGAACTTACCCGGCTGCTGGATAAACCTAGCTACCCTTCCACCGGCACGAGCGACGAAACCATGTATTTTTACTATTGCGAAATACCCCTCTCGGCTTCGGAAATTCAAACGTACCACGATCAGAAACAGGGCGTGGAATCAGATTATGAACGAATCACCACGCACGTAGCCCCATTCGTGGAAGGCCATAGGCTCATAAATAATACCAACGGCATCCTTCTCGACTACCTGTACCTGAAGGAGGTGCAGGACTGGGAGCTATTGAAGCTCCTGTAAGTCAGCTAGTAGCGCGTAGTGCAGGAAATTATAAAAAAATGCCGGCAAAAAGTGTTGCAGGTTTTTTAAAAATACGAGTATATTTGCAGCCCGAACAACGCACCCGTAGTTCAATGGATAGAATTTCGGTTTCCGGTACCGACGATAGGGGTTCGAATCCCTTCGGGTGCACATTTCCAAAAAAGAGCCAACGATTTGTTTCATTGGCTCTTTTTGTATTAGTACCCGTACCACTCTCCCCACCACTGGGCTAATTTTTTCCGGATATCCTCCTCCCTGGCGTTAGGGCCGGGTCGAAACAGGGTGGTACCTTGTAGCTCGTCCGGCATGAAATTCTGCTTTATAAAATTTCCTTCGTAGCTGTGGGAGTATTTGTAATCCTTGCCGTAGCCGATTTGTTTCATGAGTTTGGTTGGAGCATTGCGAAGCGCCAACGGAACGGGCAGGTGAGCCGTTTTTTCGGCCAAAGCCATGGCTTCGTCAATGGCGAGATAACTCGCATTGCTTTTGGGCGAGGTGGCCAGGTATATCGCCACCTGGGACAAAATAATACGGCATTCGGGATAGCCAATGGCTTTTACGGCTTGAATACAGGCATTGGCCATGATCGGTAGCCGTGGGATTGGCATTGCCAATGTCCTCGGAGGCCATGATTAGCATTCGTCTGGCGATAAAAACCGGGTCTTCCCCGCCCAGGATCATGCGAGCCATCCAGTACAGGGCGGCGTTGGGATCGCTACCCCGCAAAGATTTGATAAAAGCCGAAATAATATCGTAATGCTGCTCGCCGGATTTGTCGTACCGGCCCAGGTTCTGCTGAGCCGTGCGGGTCACCAGCTCATCCGTTAAGGTAATGGTGTCCTGGTTTCCTTCTCCTAGTACCACCAGCTCCAACAAATTTAGCAGTTTTCGACCATCTCCTCCCGACAAGCGAAACAGGGCGTCGTAGGAATGTACCTGGATTGTTTTCTTTTGGAGCCAAGGGTCATTCTGCAACGCTCTGTTCACCATTTCTTTAAGCTCTTTTTCGCCCAAAGACTCCAAAATATAGACCTGGCAACGGGAAAGTAAAGCCGAGTTCAATTCAAAGGAGGGGTTTTCGGTGGTAGCCCCGATGAGCGTAATCTGTCCTTTTTCCACGGCCGCCAGCAAAGCATCCTGTTGGCCCTTGTTGTACCGGTGAATTTCATCAATGAAAAGGATGGGAGAAAACAAACCCATCGGCTTGGCTAATATATCCCGCAAGTCTTTGACGCCGGAGCTTATTGCGCTCAAACTATGAAATGGACGCTTGGTAGATTGGGCAATGAGAAAGGCTAAGGTAGTTTTTCCGACGCCCGGAGGTCCCCACAGGATGAGGGAAGGAAGTACATTGGTTTCGATGGCCCGGCGCAAGGGCCCTTTGGGCCCTACAAGGTGATCCTGGCCGACGTATTCGTCAAGGCTGTGGGGGCGGAGTCGCTCGGCAAGTGGAGCCGTGTTGGGGTGCATGGGGGTAGTTCGTACGGGAATTTGGTACGAAGGTAACCCAAATTGGGTCGTATTAGGTTCGATCAGGTTCGGTTTTCGAACCCCTATCAACAGCAATCCCGCCAAGTGTATTCAAAATGAATAGTCCTGACGGGATTGAAAGTAAGAATTAGAATATCAGAGGGTAATACGGTCCAGGGTCATGTTCTTTTTGAGATTGCTCAGCGCGCCAAAAACCAGATTGTATACCGATTGGATGTTAATTTTCATAAGTTCGGCAATTTCCTGGTTATTCATATTCATGTAAAATTTCAGGAATATGGCTTCCCGCTGACGGCGGGGCAGATGGTTGATGGCTTTGTTGAGGTGGTAGTTAGTGGCCTCAAACTCCTCATCCGAAATCAGATCCTTTTCGTGAGATGGCGTATTAATGTGCCAGTACTCTACGGGAATATCCTCGTTGCTGGTATGCTTTTGCATCGCATTGAGGTGCCTCACCAGCTTGCGCTTAATGGAAGCCATGAGGTAAAAACGCACCGAAGTGGTGTCACCGATCGTATTCCGATTTTTCCATAATTCTACGAACAAATCATGAATACAGTCTTTAATTAAGGGCTTGTCAATTGTGAATTGAGAACAGTACTGATAAAGAATGTGGACGTAAGATTGATAAAGACAGGCATAGGCGTTTTCGTCGCCCGCACGGAACTGGTTCCAAAAACGCAGTTCTTCCTCTTGTTTGTATCGTACGTAGGCCATGATAAGGATTTAGGTGGTTAAGGAATTTTTAGAGGTTAGGAATAAAGGTCAAAATTACACTTGTAAATATATTTATAAAAAAACATTAAAAAAAAATATTTAACAGAGAAAATTCAAGTTGCATAGGGAAAGCATACAGGATGGCGGATTTAATACCCTATAACACAAAATTGGATACAAAAGAAAATTGGTCCCCATCGAATAGCCCTTTGTCACTCAGTTTGAGGGAAGGGATAACTAATAGTGCCATAAAGGAAAGGGTCATGAAAGGAGATTTGAGCGTGCTTTTCAGGTGTTGCTTCACAAATCTATCCAATTGAGTATAGGCCTCTGCTACCTGATAGCCATCGACATCCGTCATCAGGCCGGCGATGGGCAAGGGTAGGCTGTGAGCTTGTCCGGCTCCCACGGCCGCAATTCCTCCCCTGGATTCAATTACCATATTGACGGCCTTGCATAGGCTTTCATCGTCGCAGCCTACGGCAATAATGTTGTGAGAATCATGACCCACCGTGGAGGCGATAGCCCCTTCCTTCAGGCCAAAATTTTTGATAAAGGCAATGGCTGGTTTTGCCTCCTCGTATCGGTTCACCACTACAATTTTGAGTACATCCTGTTCTGGATTACTTTCTATAAGCCCGTTTCTGGATGCAACTTCTATCTGTAAACTGTTGGTAATGAGTTGACCTTCCAATGCTTCTATTACCCGTAAGGTACCATTGGCACCAGGAGCCATGCAGACGAAATCAGCTGGTTGCATGGGCTGCTTGGCAAAATTGTTAACGTGCTCAGATCGGAGATCAGGGATGAGCGTGTGCCCGTTTTGGGCCACCAGCTCCCCATTCAGGTAGGTTTGTTGTATGTTGAAATCTGTCAGGTTATCGACTACGATGAAATCGGCGGGATCGCCTTCCCGGAGCAACCCGACCGGGAGGCGATAATGCAACACGGGGTTAAGGCAGGCGGCTTGCAGGATGTCAAACAACGCATACCCCTCGGCTAATGCCCGCTTGACTAGCACATTGATGTGCCCGTCGAGCAAACTATCGGGATGCTTGTCATCGGAACAAAACATGATTTTGTTGGGAAATTCGGCTAGAAGCGGGATAAGGGCCTCGAAATTCCGGGCGGCGCTTCCTTCCCGAATCAGGATGTGCATTCCGTACTCTATCTTTTCCCGTGCCTCCGCGTAAGTAAAGCATTCATGATCGGTGGTAATGCCCGCATCGGCGTATTTTTTGGCAGCGGCCCCACTCAGCCCCGGAGCATGGCCATCCACCGGTTTGTTGAAGGCCTGCGCCAGCCTGATTTTGGCCATTATTTCCGGGTCTTCGTTGAGCACACCGGGGTAGTTCATCATTTCGGCCAGGTAGCCTATTTCCTTCATTCCCAGTAGCTGCCGCAAATCTTTTAGCCCAATAACCGCTCCGGCCGTTTCGAAGGTAGTTGCGGGTACACAGGATGGTGCCCCAAAATTAAATTTGAAGGGTACCCTACGGCCGTCTTCTATCATGTAGGTTACCCCTTTGATTCCTAGTACGTTTCCAATCTCATGGGGGTCAGATACGGTCGCGACAGTTCCATGAACCACCGCCATCCGGGCAAACTGACTCGGGGTGAGCATGGAGCTTTCGATGTGGACGTGGGCATCTACGAAGCCAGGAAGTACGTAAGGAAGCGCGGGATTTTCATCGCCACTAGGGTGGGTACTCAGTATGCGGCCGTTTTCTATGAGTAAGGTACATTCCCGGATAGTCCGGTCAAATAGGTTAAGGACATTTGCCTGCATTTGCGTTCGGATCTGCTGTTCAAGCTCAAAGAAAGGGATAAATAGGGAAGAATAAAATTAGCTGTTTTTGAAAAAAAAAGGAACATCATGATTATTCCACCTAGTTTTGGGCCTTTACTTCAAATACTTTTTGACCCTATGGTTCGTCGGATTCAGTTTTTTTAACCCCGGACACTTGGCTTATGGTACTGTATATACGTTTTTAGGCTTCCTGCTATTTTTTTCAAGACAAAGTACCAGGAAAGCCCTATACAATTCTTAAACTAACCTACATGTTTAGACTTGATCAAAAGGTTGCTGTAATTACCGGGGGGGCAAGTGGAATTGGCCTAGCGATCTCTACCTTATTTGCCCAACAGGGGGCTATGGTCCACATTCTCGAAATCAACGAGGAACAGGCGCAAAAAACCGTCGAAGAAATAGGAAAATCGGGGGGTAAGGCCAAGGCTCACAAGCTGGATATTTCCAGGCAAGACGAGGTTCTCTCGGTTATCGATGCGATTGCGGCAGAGGCACCCATTGATATACTCGTCAATAACGCGGGTATTGCCCATGTGGGCAAAGCCCATACGACTCAGGAGGCGGACTTCGACCGGATCGTGAACGTAAACATCAAAGGTGTGTACAACTGCCTGTTTGCCACCATACCCCATATGCAGAAAAACGGTGGGGGCGTGGTGCTCAACATGGTTTCCATTGCCGCCACGGTAGGCATTCCGGACCGATTTGCGTATTCGGCCAGCAAAGGGGCCGTTTTTACCATGACTCTTTCGGTGGCCCGTGATTACCTGGCCGACCATATCCGGTGCAATAGTATTTCGCCAGCTCGGGTACATACCCCTTTCGTGGATGGGTTTATTGCTAAAAATTACCCCGGCCAGGAAAAAGAGATGTTTGAAAAACTCTCCAAAACCCAACCGATCGGCCGCATGGCCAAACCAGAAGAAATAGGGGCGCTGGCGCTGTACCTCTGTTCTGACGAGGCAGCCTTCATCACGGGATGTGACTACTTGATTGACGGTGGCTTCGAGAAATTGAACAATTAAAATTCACTAAGAAAACTAACCAGCTACCTACTTATGAAATTATTTCGTTTCGGTGCTTACGAACAGGAAAAACCGGGAGTACGTGACCTCCGATGGCCTCTCTGTGGATGTATCTGCTTTTGGCGAAGACTACAACGAGAGCTTTTTTGCTTCGAACGGGATTACCCGCCTTGCCGAATGGCTAAGCCAGCATGGCAGTTCATGTCCGGCTGTTCCAGAAAAAGTTCGGTTGGGTTCGTGCGTGGCACGTCCGTCCAAAATCATTTGTATAGGCCTCAATTACGCCAAACACGCGGCCGAATCGGGTGCCCAGCCTCCATCCGAACCGGTGGTTTTTTTCAAATCCACCACGGCGCTCTGTGGCCCCAATGATCAGGTGATTATTCCAAAAAACTCGGTAAAAACAGACTGGGAGGTAGAATTAGCGGTAGTTATAGGCACCAAAGCCAGCTACTTAGAAGAAAAAGACGCGATGGACTATGTGGCCGGGTACGCCTTGCACAACGATTATTCCGAGCGGGAGTTTCAGCTGGAGCGTGGTGGACAGTGGGTTAAGGGCAAGAGCAATGATACCTTCGCGCCCCTGGGGCCCTATTTTGTCACGAAGGACGAAGTACCCAACCCCCACGACTTGCACCTGTGGTTGTCGATCAATGGCCAAACCCTGCAAGACTCCAATACCTCGGATATGATTTTTTATATTCCTAAAATTGTTAGTTATCTGAGCCATTTCATGACCCTGCTGCCCGGTGATGTAATTTCCACGGGTACACCGGCCGGGGTAGGGCTGGGAATGAAGCCTCCCACCTACCTAAAAGTCGGAGATGTGGTAGAGCTGGGTATTGAAGGGCTTGGAACTCAAAAACAGGAGGCTGTGGCCTGGAAATCCTGAGGATAGTAAGCGTCCATACATGCAAAGTACCCCGAAAAGCATACAAGCTTTCCGGGGTATTTTGCTTTTAGCGACTCTCTTTTCAAGAGCTTCTACATAATATTCTGCCGTTTTAGCTCCGACTGAAAATACCGTAGGTACTTGTACACGCTTATCTTTTCGAGGTGCGTGCCATCCGTGGTGAAGTATTCCGCACAGTCGGGCATCTCGATAATTGGGCATTGCATAGGCTCAAAGGCTTCCTTCACCAGGGTACGAATCTGCGTGGGAGTTCCCAGGTTACAGGTTTCGGGATCAACGGGTACCTCAAATAAAACTACCTGTACGCCCTGGTCTTTAAAATACTTTACAAATTCCTTCAATTTATTAATTTGGCCCAAAACGGCTTCCTCGGGTAGGGGATTTTTAAGGCCTTCCTTCTGGATCGCCAGCATGGCCTTGTGGGTGTCCTCCGACCGTTCTAGCCCGGAAATAGGAGCAGCCGCTTGCAGATCAGGGTTCCCATTCAGCAGCACGGGTATCCTCGCCAACACACCAATCGGTTGATTTCGCTCCCGCCAGGAATGCATCACTTTTTTTACGGGGTACATGATCGGTGAAAACAAGGAAGCTTGTAGATCCGCGTCCTCATTGCGCATCAGCACGTTGATCTCTATGAAGAGTCGCTTGGGCTTATAGCCCATATTTTGCAAGATCAATAAGCCATCAAATATGGATTGCCCACCGAAGGATAAATTGTAAAAACTCTCGGGCAGACTATCGATGGGTACCTTGGACGTGATTCGATTGCCGATAGAGGAGCCTACCATAATATTGTCGTAGCTGCGGCTGGCGTACATAAAATCGTGCGCCCTCACCACGCTGCTTTGCGGGGCATTTTGCCCGGTAGACCACCAGGTGTCAATGGAACGAATGGCGAACTCGTAGCCAATAAAAAGAAATAGTGCCGTTAAGACAGACTTTTTAAGCATTGCATTGAATCTAATCAGAATTGGAAATATATAAAATCGGTTCCAACTCCGCTATTGGTAATAATTAGAAAAAACATGAAACCATACACGTAAGGCTCGGAACGTCGGGCCAGATCCTGACCGGGATGGTTGACCCGATATAGATAGTAGAGATGATACAACACGACGGGTGTCGAATACAGGGTCACATACACCACGAGGGCCATGTAGGAGGGTTGGTCCACGTTATGGAAAAGCGCCTGTATAAACTTTATCACGTGCTCAAAATCGGTGAGCTTGAAAAGAAGCCAGGCCAGGGTAACAAAGAAAAAAACCAGGATGCCCGAAACGATTTGTCTTACGAGCGATGGATTCTCTGGGCTAGGAAATCTGTCATTCCAGAACCGTTCCAGAGCCAGGGCTACGCCGTGAAAAGTTCCCCAAACGGCGTAACTCCACGCCGCTCCGTGCCAGAGGCCTCCCAGAATCATCGTAATCATCAGGTTGATGTAGGTGCGGGTGGGGCCCTTTCTATTGCCACCTAGGGGAATGTACAGGTATTCTTTCAGAAAGGTAGAGAGGGAAATATGCCAGCGCCGCCAAAACTCCGAAAAGGAGGTGGAAATATAAGGATAGTTGAAATTTTGCATCAGGCGGTACCCGTACAAAGCAGCTATGCCGATGGCAATGAGGGAATAACCGGCAAAATCGGCAAAAATTTGGATGGAATACCCAAACAGCAAGGCTACTAAAACAAAAGTAGAATGTGACTCGAAATAGGGGAATTGAATCCAAAAGGTATGCTGATTGAGTTGATCGGCAATAACCATTTTTAGAAAATAGCCCGTAATCAGGGTTTTGTAGCAATAGGTCCAATCGATGTCCGCGAGATACTTTTTTTGGATTTGGGGAATAAAATCGTGCGCTTTCAGAATAGGCCCCGCGACCAGATGGGGGAAAAAAGCCACAAAAAAGGTAGTGTTGATGGCATGGCGCGTCACGGACCGGGCCACCAGGCTTCGGTACTCGGGTATGTTCCTGCCCTTGTAGGCATCTACCAACAGGCTAATGCCTTCAAAAGTAAAAAACGAAATGCCAATCGGCAGCGGAACGTAGGCAAGGAATTCGCCTACCGTATGCCCCGGCGGGAAAAAAGTGAGGCCTATCAGCGGGCTGTATTTAAAAAAAGCTAGAATCAAGAGATTGAGGGTGACCCCTACCGTGGCAAATAGCCGCCTTTTCTCCGGCTGCCCATGGACCACCAGGTAGCTGGTGGAAACATTGATAATAACCGAAACAAGAAAGAGAATCAGGAGCTTAGGGTTGGTATAGCCATAAAATAACAAGCTGGAAGCAATCAATAGTAAGACCTGGAATTTTCGTAGGAAGGGCAGATAGTATAGCCCAAAGGTGATCACAACCAGGCCAACAAACTCAAAACTATTAAATAGCATACGGGTAGAAATATTTGGAAACCGGATATTTGAATCTAAATTTACTTTTGGTCAGGAAGGCTGATTCTCTAAATTCACAAAATCGGTTTTGCTGGGTCAAATGTAAAAACTCCTGACGTATCAGCAAAAAACATCTTCCTATTGCGGTTTCAATCTATACCTTTCAATTTTGTTAAAGCCATTCATTTTCATAATCTGGTTGGGAGTACTACTCGGTCTCAGTGCCTCCCAGCCACGCCGGTCCATCGAAATTCGAATCATTAGTTTCAGTATCAATCATGGAAAAGATTTTTGGGCAGAATCCAACCTCAGGCACGTTATACAGCTAATCAATACCTACAAGCCCCACTTAGTGGCCTTGCAGGAAACAGACAGCCTCGTTGCCTCGGGCAAAATACGCTTTCACCTTCGCCAGCTTTCGGTCCAAACCGGCTACCATTATTTATACGGGGCCTCCGGCAAGCTGGAAAACGGAACCTACGGGGTAGGGGTACTTTCAATATGGCCTTTCGAAAACACCCAGAAAATCGCGCTGCCTGCCTCAGCCGCAATGGCTTCCAAAGTAATGGTGTGTGGGTTGGTGAGTCCCGTTGGGGGTCAACATCTGCGGGTATGTAGTGCCAGGCTCGACTACGCCTCTGGTTTTGACCGGGCCTTGCAGGCTGCCTTCGTCAACCAAATATTGAGCCCAAGTATCCAGCCGGTGCTGCTAGGGATGGACATGGGTGCCAGGCCCAGTGAACAGCCCTACTCTTTCTTCCAAACCGGATGGCTGGATGCTGCTGCTGACTCCGCAAACCCCACCCTCAGCCTTGGTGCCACCGGCGACCGGGTCGATTACCTCTTTGCGCTGAAAAACTCAAACGTCCGGATCAAGTCCTACGAGGTACTGGCGGATAGCCCCACGGCCTCGGATCATCTACCGGTGTTGGCGACTTTCGAATTATGGTGAAAAAAAATTCCGGCGCGTCAGCGCCGGAATCATACAAAGTTTCATGGATATCAGAATCTGAGAAGCAAACCGTCGAATGTTACTTGATAGATGAAACAATCCGACGAGTTTGAGTCAGGATATCGAACGACTGATTGTACTTCTCTTTTCCGTCTACCACTACGAAGGTATAGGTACCATCGTGTAAGGAGGAAAGGTCAAAGTACCTCAGGTAGCCCGATTCAACGACCCTGGTCTCAGTAAACAGAGACTCCCCGGTGGAGTCCAGAATGGAAATAGCTATTTTATGGGATAGAGGCTTATCAAACACTACTTTAAATTGCATGGGTTTTGTCTGAACTACAAGGAATTTGGCCGTTTCGGCCAGCTTGGTTGTAGTCTCAGATACTTCGTTGACCTGCGCGTTTGCACCTGGTGCAGGGATGGTCAGTAGGGCGGCCAAAAGGGCCATGGTGGAAATGATTTTTATTGTTTTCATAAGGAGTTATTGTTTTGTAGTTTCTAAAAAAAGTTAAATTAACCTAATTCAGAATCTGATTCCCCGATTTGAAAAACTTTGTAATTCAAAGGTATAACATAGTGCATTACAGAAAAATAGCAGAATATTGTTTTGACAATAACTTATTTAATAAGCAAAGTACTTGCTTTGAATAATGCAATGTTTGTTGGGTTACCTATGAAGATTGTTCAAAAAGTACTATTAGTATAAGGACCCTGAATTTATGTTTTAGCTTACCATAATACTATTTTAGAGTCATAATCCTTAGAAGGTAGTTTTACCGAGAGTCTAACAAATTCAAAAGTTCACAAATCATACCGTAAAATGAAGAGAAAATTCCTGTTTACGCTAGTTTTCGGACTAGCCATGTCAGTGGCAATGGCCCAGTCGAAGGTAGAAAAAGAAGTAATAGACCGGGTGGAGACCTGGCGTAAAGCCGTGCTGAGCCAGGATCTGAAAACGCTGGATGCCGTATTTGCCCCCGAAATGACCTACGGGCACTCCAATGGGCAGATGGATACGAAAACTTCCTTCCTTTCGAACATTGGCACAAAGAAAGAAGTGTATAATGAATTAAATCTGGCCGACATGAGTGTAACCCTGGTAGGAAATAACGCCCTGGTCCGGCACAAAATGACCGGTAACGTCACCTTAGCGGACGGCTCAATCAGCAAACCAAACCTGGGGGTTTTACAGGTATGGACAAAAAATAAGGGTGGATGGCAGTTGCTGGCCCGGCAGGCCTTCAAGTTGTAGACCTACATGAGGGGTATTCAGCTGAGACCCTACCGGCATGGTGATGAGGTGGATCTTCAAAAACATGCCAATAGCCCTCGGATTGCGACAGCCGTCAGAGATAGTTTTCCTTTTCCGTACAGCCTACAGGATGCCACCCGTTGGATCGAATTTTGTTTGGCCGATCCGCCGCAATCAGCTATCCACCGTTCGATCACCCTGCACGATCAGGTGATCGGAGGGATAGGGGCCATTCGGAGCCCGGATATTTACCGCTTCAATGCCGAAATTGGCTACTGGCTGGGAGAAGACTACTGGGGATTGGGCTATACCACGCAGGCACTGCGTGAATTCTCTGATTGGTTGTTTGCCCACACGGACCTGAATCGCTTGTTTGCGGGAGTTTTTAGTTTCAATAACGCCTCCATGCGGGTATTGATCAAGGCTGGATTTCACCCGGAGGCAATTCACGCGCGGGCTATCTACAAGAACAATCAGTTTTGGGATGAACATTATTTCGTAAAGTTTCGGGATCAAAGTTCTGTTTCATAGGCAGATTCCCTTATTTTGCAGATTTATCTGACCTAACGATCCTATGTCCTCCATCATAGTAGCCCTCGATGGCTATTCAAGTTGCGGAAAAAGTACTACTGCAAAACTGGTGGCGAAGCAGTTGCACTATGCTTATATAGATACCGGTGCAATGTACAGGGCCGTTACTTTGTATTTTATTCAGCATCATATTTCACTCACCAACCCAAAGGAAATTCGACGGGCGCTCGATGACATTCAAATTACTTTTCGCAGACACCCCCTTACCCTATCCAATGATACCTACCTCAATGGCCTGAATGTGGAACAGGAAATCAGGCGAATGTACGTATCCGATCAGGTGAGCGAAGTAAGTGCGCTGGCCGAGGTACGCCATGCCATGGTGGCTCAGCAGCAAAAAATGGGCAAGAACAAAGGCATCGTTATGGATGGCCGCGATATTGGCACCGTGGTGTTCCCAAAAGCCGAGCTGAAAATATTCATGACTGCCGACCCGACGATGCGAGCCCGGCGGCGTCAGGAAGAACTTCTGGCGAAGGGGGAGATGGTGGGCTTGCCCGACATAATAGCGAATCTCGAAAAGCGGGATTACATAGATACCCACCGATCCGAAAGCCCACTCCGGCAGGCCGACGATGCGCTGCTCCTGGACAATACCTTCATGACCATTGACGAACAGGTAGAATTGGTGGTTCGATTGGCGGATGAAAAAATAGGGCAGGAGATTCGTCGGCGTGAGAATCTCCCCAAGCCATGAGCGAGCTTCCGTATGATTTTCTGATCGTAGGGCAGGGGATAGCCGGAACCTGCCTGGCATGGCAATTAATAGACCGCGGTCAGCGGGTGCTCATCCTCAACGATACGTCACGCCCTTCGGCTTCCCTGGTAGCGGCCGGCATTTATAACCCACTCACGGGTCGCAATCTGGTAAAGACCTGGATGGCGGACGAACTATTTCCGTACGCCGAGAATTTTTATGGTCGCCTGGAAGAATTAGTAGGGGCTCCCTTGGTTCATTCTGTTCCGATCTATCGACCTTTTCGATCGGAAGAGGAAAAAATCCGGTACGCTACCTACGCATCCGAACCGGCCATAGCTGCGTATATTAAGGGTATACGGAGCGAGCAGCCTGACATTCAGGGACTTTATCACCCCTGGGGAGGATTAGAGGTTCGGGGTTGCGGCTGGGTTGATTTGAATACACTTGTTCAAAAAAGCAGAGAGAAATTTATTGAAAATAATCAATATCTTGAAGGAACATTTGATCCCAAATCATTGATAATTAAGGAAGATCAGGTAGAGTGGCAGGGTATCAAAAGCAGAAAAATACTATTTTGCCAAGGCTTTGAAGACAGTCAGGATTCATTATTTGGGTGGTTGCCTTTCAATCCGGTCAAGGGCCAAATTCTCGACCTGACCTTTGCAGAATATTCTTCCCCAATGATCGTTAATCAGGGGATCTTTATTTTGCCTGGTTTGCAGGAAGGGACGTTTCGGGTTGGGGCCACGTATTCCTGGCATGATCTGGATTGGATAAGTACCCAGGACGGACGGGAGTACCTCGAAGCAAAGCTCGAACCTCTGGTGCAAGGTACCTATGCTATTCAACACCAGCTGGCGGGGATTCGCCCTTCCAGTAAGGACCGTCGGCCGCTCATTGGTTTGCATCCTCAGTACGGGGCCGTAGGAATATTCAACGGATTGGGAACGAAAGGGGTTACTTTGGCACCATTTTTTTCAGCCCAGTTTGCCGAGCACCTGGTGGATGGGAAAGAATTGAATCCAGAAGTGAATATTGACCGGTATTTTTCGTTATATTACCAGTAAAGTCAGCCCTTTATCGCAAATGAAACAATTTCTGCAATTTACATACGGTACGTTTTTGAGCCTACTTATAGTTCTGACTGTCTGTACGACGGCCACTAGTCAGCGCTATCCATCCCAGGAACAGTTTGGCAAAAACCGGATTCAATACAGGACTTTTGATTGGAAAATATTCCGTACCTCCAATTTTGAAGTCTACCACTACCAGGGTGGGACCAACATGGCTCGCCTAACCGCCCAGTTTGCCGAAAGTGAGTTTGACCGGATCACCGAGATCCTGGGATATACCCCTTACAACCGGATCAAAATCTTCCTATATAATTCCCCCGGCGAACTTCTTCAAAGTAATATGGGGTTGGCTACATTTGGCGACCTTGATGATCAGGAACTTGATTTGGCCCAGTCACGGGTAGAAATTGCCTTTACGGGCGATCAAATCAGTTTTCGGAAAAAACTCGTCATGGAGATTTCGCGCCTGTTTGTGTACGACATGTTGTACGGTGGAAACCTTAAAGATGCTTTACAAAGCTCCCTGCTCCTCACGCTTCCCGACTGGTTTATGTCGGGCATCGCGGCCTACATCGCCGAAGGTTGGACGCCTGAATTGGGCGATTACATGCGGGATGTTTCCCTTAAAAGACCCATAAAAAAGCCTGCATTGCTAAGTGGAGCGGATGCTACCCTCATCGGCCAATCCATCTGGAATTTTATTGCCGATCGGTACGGACGGGACAATATCTCCAATATCCTTAATTTAACCCGGATCATCCGGACCGAGCAGACCAGCATTACCAGTACGTTGGGGATTTCTTCCTACGCAAAATTTCTTAAAGAATGGCGCGACTATTATGGTTCGCTTACCACGCAGGCCACAAAGGGCTACGTGGAGCCAACCACCACCTGGCGGTATAGGTTACACGATTTTACGGAAGCCGGAAACAACGCTTCGATCAAACTTTCTCCCGATGAAAAGTGGATTGCGGTTAGCGAACAACACAGAAACCGCTACAAAGTGACGGTATTCAACCGGGAGACCGGACGAAAAATGGTGGTAAGGCAAGGAGTGGTGCAACTTGGCTCTTCACAGCAGAACAAAATGCTGCCGCTGCTCTCCTGGACCAAATACAATACCCTGGCCATGGTGGTAGAGGAAAACAACCGGCAGAATCTGTTCATTTTTGATAAATTGGATACAAAGCGTCCAGTGATCCGAATCAAAAGAAATATTCGTGGATTGGATCAAATCGTCGACATGGATATTTCAGACGACGGTACCATGCTGGCTGTGAGTGCCGACAAAGGCGGTAAAAATGATGTGTACCTGGTGAGTGTTTCGAGGGCTTCCCTTATTCAACTTACTAATGATCTTTACGACGACCTATCGCCCAAATTTGTGTCAGGCTCGGCTCGTAGAGTAGTCTTTACGTCCAACCGCCCCACCGATTCCCTGGGCACCGAAACAGGTACATACAAAACCCTGGTCTCCTCGGTGGGCCTCTTTGAACACGATGGCTCCCCTGGTACCGAAACGGTTACCCGCCTCATTGATTCCTTAGGTACCACCATGTCGGCTGTATTGGCCAATGATACGGAGGTTTACTTTTTATCTGATCACAAAGGAATTCGCAACCTTTTCAAATTGAATCGGGAAACAAAGGGAATTTCTCAGCTGACCAATTTTATTTTTACAATCCGGGAGGCCGATATAACGCTGGAAGGCAACGGTGGAATTGTGTATTCAAGATTAGAGTCAGGCTCTTATGAAATGGCCTATATTGATCGACTGGATGCAAACGCCGCCTACGATTCCCCTGAACTTGCCAAAGGGGGTAAAATGCCGGCGGCATCGCTGACTCCAGTTGCCACACAAGGAAGGCCAGGTACTGCGGCAAATCGCGATACGATCAATCCGGCCATGGCCGAATCTGCCCTTAACCTCCGGGAAGGGGAGGTAGATACGGATAACTACAAGTTCGAGGAGGATATACTCAAATCATTTGAATTTAGACAAAAGAAAGGAAGCTTGGCCAACGTACCTACCTTGATACCAAAATCCAGGAAAAGGGAGAACATCGCCATAAAAGGTCCGTATGATTACCGAGGACTATTCATAGCCAATGATGCTACCTCCGACTGGCGAATTGACCCAATACGGGGTTTTGGGTATTCCCAGTCCATCTCTATGAATGACTTGCTAGAAAATCATGTCATCAAAGCTGGATTTTTTGTATCTACTACCTTTAAGAATAGTGATCTGTTTGCCGAATACATGAACAATACCTATCGGGTTGACTTTGGGATCAGAGTGGATCGGAAAAGCCTGTACGTGGATGTAGGTGCGGTTCAAAAATACCGATTCAACCAGGTGCAGCTTTCGGCTTCTTACCCGTTCTCTACGAATGCCCGCTTTACCGTCGCCCCTACGTTTGCCGTGACTCGATTGGTTGATGTGGGATCTCTGGCTGAACCTGATCGTTCTACCCAGTATGGTGGGGTGAAAACCGAGTTTGTTTTCGACAACACCAGCCTGAACGGAATGAATATGGTGGAAGGCACCCGATTCAAAGCCCGGTACGAAAATTTCCTTGGGATAGGTCAAGCCTATCAGAACTTTAACCGGCTGAGTATTGACCTCCGTCACTACCAAAAAATCCACCGGGATCTGATTTTGGCGGGTAGGGTAGCCTTTAGTAGGTCGGCCGGCCGGGCACCCAAGCAGAACATAATGGGCGGTATGGAAAACTGGATTCTAAACAAAAAAGATAATCGCAGAAACGATAATCCTTTGGATTTCGGCGAAGGCATCGATAATCGCGACATCTTTTTTGCCGAGTTCGCCACCAATTTGCGTGGATTTAATCTAAACCGGTTATCCGGAACCAACTACATGTTGGCAAATGTCGAGCTGCGCATCCCGCTGATCAAATACCTGTATCGAGGACCAATTACCTCAAATTTCCTTCGTAATTTTCAAATTATTGGATTTACGGACATCGGTACTGCCTGGACCGGCAAAGGACCATTTAGCCAGGAGAATAGCCTCAACACCGAAATTATCGGCGGAGGTTCAGAACCTTTCAGGGCCACGGTTACAAACTTCAAAAACCCCTATTTGATGGGATATGGAGTAGGGGCTAGAACTATGCTGTTCGGATTTTATGTCAAATTTGATTATGCCTGGGGCGTGGACAATGGGGTCGTAGATAAAGCAATCCCGTACATTACCCTGGGATATGATTTCTAGCTATTAAGTAACTTTTAATAAAATAGGCTGACTGTCCTCTGATAGTCAGCCTATTTGTTTTAGGTATACCTTCAGTTAATAGGTGGCTTCCCGATTTTATGCGAAAATGGCTTATTTACTAGCTAAAGGGAAGTTTTTGGCATCTTTTTAGCTTAAGATTTATCCTATTCTCCATTCTACTTTACTCGGTCTATTTGCCCGAAATCACCTAGTGGCTTTTTCTAAAATCAAACTTGGCAAATAGCTGTAATAGGCTCATTGTAAGGACTTACACTTTATTATTTTGGTAGTGTATGTAAATCATGTCACTTTGGCATAATTTATGCTACTTAAACCAGTGAATAACTGCACGCTATTAACATGACTGTGAATTTAAAAATCATAATTTGTTTCAAATAGTGGACATTTATTTAAAGTTACAGGGAGTCGCTCTGCTAGTACCCGCTGGGTTGTATGCCGATAAGCTCGATAATTCACATGATTTACATCAGTTGAATTCGTTGTTATTTACTCGGCATTTGATTTTTGTTACCGCATTACAACAACCTTTAAACTATGTATTGCCTGCGTGGAATTTTTTCCATTTTTCAGGCGCTTATGAGTTAAGGCTTTTAATGAGTAGAAGTATTCGATTCGGGTGGGACTGCCAACGGCATTTCCTATCATTAGTTCAGAAAACACAACACACACTATACACAAACCTGCAGGTCTATTAATGCCATCCTTATGAATAATCCACTTCTACCCATGAAAATGACGAAGGTTTACAAATTGTTAAGAGTTGTACAACTTTTCTCATTTCAAGCCAGTATTAGTTCGACTAATATGTGGAAAGCACAACTAAAAGACAGTTTTCGAAAAGAAAATCCGGAATCTCCCCCTTTCTTCAGGCCTTCGACTTGGATTTTTGGCCGACTTTCACTACTCCTGTTTTTTCTTTTTGCTTTTTCTTCCGCCTGGTCACAAGTTGACCTAAGCCTCTCCAAAAGAATTAATAAGTCCAAACCTGCCATTGGAGATACGGTAACCTATTTGGTTACCGTAAAGAATTCCAGTGCGTTGGGGGCGACCGGAGTAGTGGTGAAGGACAGCTTACCAGTGGGCGGGGTTAGTTTTATAAGCAGTTCCCTGCTGAGAGGAGGAATCAATTTCACCCCAGCTACGGGTATCTGGAATGTTGGAACAGTAGCGGCCGGAGATTCGGCCATCCTGCAAATCAAAGCGAAAGTTCTGAGTCAAGGTGTATTTTTTAATGTAGCAGAAATCACCCAAACGAATCAGGAGGACGTGGATTCCTGGCCGGGCGATAAGGCCCTCGACCAGGATGATCTGGCTACTACCTGTTTTTCGGTTCCAATAGATTGGTACGAAGGAGATGAGTTTACGGTTACCGTTCCTTCGGGTTACCGTGGTGTCAAATGGTTTTATAATGGTATACTAATTAATAATTCGACGGTTGTAGGGGGCAAAACAATTGCCAGAGTGAACGCAGACTCGTCCCTAACAATTTTAGGGACGGGGTCTTTTACATTTACTACCACGGTCGGCTTCGCTTGCCCGGCCACAGGCTGTTGTGCGATTGAAATTGTGGATGGACCCGTGTTTGACTTGGCTTTAAACAAATCATTGGCTCCGGGTCAATCAAGTGCTGTCTTTCCCGGTGCATTGGTTAAATTCCGGCTAACGGTAACTAACCAGGGTATTGTACCAGCTACTCAAATAGTACTAAGCGACTCCCTTCCCGCGGGCATGACGCTACAGGACGCGGCCTGGACGGCGGTGGGCAACATCGCCACGCTGAACGTGCCGATCCCCGGTCCGCTGGCGGCGGGGGCGACCGCCTTTGTGGACATCACCGTGAAGGTGAGCGAGAGCTTCACGACGGGCACGCTGACCAACTACGCGCAGATCAAGGACGCCAAGGACGGGCAGGGTAACCCCGTGACCGACAAGGACTCCACGCCCGGCAACGGCTTCAACAGGGGCGAGGACGACAACGACAGCGAGCCGGTCACCGTCTCTCCGGCGCCGGTCTACGACCTGGCCCTGAACAAATCTCTGGCCCCAGGCCAGGCGGTGAGCGTCTTCCCTGGCGCGCTGGTGAAGTACCGCCTGACGGTGACCAACCAGGGCAACGTGCCGGCGACCCAAATAGCATTGAGTGATTCCCTTCCCACGGGCATGACGCTTCAGGACGCGGCCTGGACGGCGGTGGGCAACATCGCCACGCTGAACGTGCCGATCCCCGGTCCGCTGGCGGCGGGGGCGACCGCCTTCGTGGACATCACCGTGAAGGTGAGCGAGAGCTTCACGACGGGCACGCTGACCAACTACGCGCAGATCAAGGACGCCAAGGACGGGCAGGGCAACCCCGTGACCGACAAGGACTCCACGCCCGGCAACGGCTTCAACAAGGGCGAGGACGACAACGACAGCGAGCCGGTCACCGTCTCTCCGGCGCCGGTCTACGACCTGGCCCTGAACAAATCGCTGGCCCCTGGCCAGGCGGCGAGCGTCTTCCCTGGCGCGCTGGTGAAGTACCGCCTGACGGTGACCAACCAGGGCAACGTGCCGGCGACCCAAATAGCATTGAGTGATTCCCTTCCCGCGGGCATGACGCTACAGGACGCGGCCTGGACGGCGGTGGGCAACATCGCCACGCTGAACGTGCCGATCCCCGGCCCGCTGGCGGCGGGGGCGACCGCCTTCGTGGACATCACCGTGAAGGTGAGCGAGAGCTTCACGACGGGCACGCTGACCAACTACGCGCAGATCAAGGACGCCAAGGACGGGCAGGGCAACCCCGTGACCGACAAGGACTCCACGCCCGGCAACGGCTTCAACAGGGGCGAGGACGACAACGACAGCGAGCCGGTCACCGTCTCTCCGGCGCCGGTCTACGACCTGGCCCTGAACAAATCTCTGGCCCCAGGCCAGGCGGTGAGCGTCTTCCCTGGCGCGCTGGTGAAGTACCGCCTGACGGTGACCAACCAGGGCAACGTGCCGGCGACCCAAATAGCATTGAGTGATTCCCTTCCCACGGGCATGACGCTTACAGGACGCGGCCTGGACGGCGGTGGGCAACATCGCCACGCTGAACGTGCCGATCCCCGGTCCATTGGCGGCGGGGGCGACGGCCTTTGTGGACATCACCGTAAAAATTAATGATGCTTTCGTCGGAACCTCTCTGACCAACTACGCGCAGATCAAGGACGCCAAGGACGGGCAGGGCAACCCCGTGACCGACAAGGACTCCACACCCGGCAACGGCTTCAACAGGGGCGAGGACGACAACGACAGCGAGCCGGTCACGATTTCGCAGTGCCCTACCATTACCCTGACCACGACACCGGATAAGATAATTTGTGTAGGGGAATCGGTGGTATTGAGTGCTACGTCTAATGTAGGTGGTACAACTATTAATTGGTACACTACATCAGCTGGTGGAATACCCTTTGCTACTACGTCGAGTGGGGTGCCGCTTACTTTGAGCCCTACCCAGACTACCACGTATTATTTAGAAGGAGTGGTTCAGGCCAATGGTTGTAAAAGCACCCGCTTCCCCATCGTAGTGACGGTGAATATCAAACCAGAAAAACCTGTGGTTTCAGGGAACGTTCAGAATACCTGTCCGGCCACAACCGTTAACCTGACCGCTTTGACCGTTTCGGCTCCAAGCACACCAGGAGGCATTTTTGAATGGCATGTCGGCTCTTCACCAACCTCTGCCCTGGTTTCTAACCCTACTGCTGTTGGTTCGGGTCAATATTATTTGTTCGAGAAATCCATATTTGGATGTTACAGTAATCCAATGGCGGTTATCGTCAACATTACCCCATGCGATTGCCAACTGGTATTTAATGTTACCGTGGGTTCTGATCAGGAAATTTGCGCTGGAAGTCCAGTCTCCGTATCAGCTACACTTTCTGGGGTAGCCACTAGTGTGGTTTGGTCATCAAGTGGAACGGGTACCTTCTTCTAGTACTTCGAGTCTGACTACCATTTATACCCCCTCGGCAATTGATATTGTCAATGGCAATGTCATTTTGACCGCAAAGACAAATGATCCTGACAACCAGGGCAATTGCACGCCGAAGATGGACGCTCTTTCGGTACAAATCAACCCTAGACCGGCACCAGCCTTCGGGGTAGCTTGTGACGACACCTTGATATGCCTTGGGAAGAGTACTAAACTGATTGGATTTGCTCCAGGCGCTACCATCAAATGGTATACAACCGCAAGTGGTGGCACATCCATCGGAACCACCCAAAGTGGCGGAAAACTAACGGTAAGTCCGGTGGCAACTACTACCTATTTTGCGGAGGCTATTAGCGATAAAGGCTGTATTAGCAGCGAAAGAACTCCGGTAACCGTAGTGGTGCAGGCTTGCTTCTCTGATCTTGCCATCGTCAAAACGGTGATTACCCCAGGCCCCTATACGCCGGGTCAATTGATCAACTACTCCTTGACGGTGAAAAATCTGGGTGTAGGAAATGCCAGAAACGTAACGGTAACTGATGTGCTGCCAGCTTCCCTCACCTATGTAAGTGCAGTGCCGGCTGGGGAGTACAACAGTGCTACCGGAATCTGGACGATTGGGGATATGGTGGTGACGTCTAATCGTACCTTGATCCTGACGGCTACCATCAAACCAAATGCATCCGGAACAATTGTAAACACGGGTATTGTCAAGAGTCCGGATAATGATCCAGGAAAAACTTCCAACGATACCTCTACTGTTATCATTCAGGTGGTTCCGGTGGCTGATCTGATGCTGACCAAAACGGTGTCTAAGAATAACCCCGCGTTTGGCGAAACAATCACGTATACCCTGGCCGTAAAGAATGATGGTCCCCAAACCGCGACAAATGTTCAGGTAACCGACCTATTGCCAGGTGGCTTGGAATTCGTTTCCAGCGCCACGCTAACCAAATCGGGTAATTTGCTAACTGGAACCATTGCGAGCATTTTGGCAGGAGAGACAAAAACGTTGACATTCCTGGCCAAGGTTATTCAAAACGGTGAAATCAAGAACATTGCCCAAATCTCAAAGTCGGATCAGAAAGATCCCGATTCTACTCCGGGCAATGGATACGAAAATGGGGAGGATGACCAGTCTTCTGTACTAATAAAAGCAGGCTGTCCGACCATTGATCCACCAATTATTGCCTGCGCACAAACCAACGTTTGCCCCAATACCACTGTAACCCTCACCTCGGTGGGATGCAAGGATGGTACCATCCGCTGGTCGAACGGCTTTGAAGGAAAAACCATCAGTGTTTCGGTTAGTGAAACCACCACCTTCACCGCGGTTTGTGTACAGGGTGAATGTAAGAGTCCAGCCTCGAACCCCATCATAATCAAGGTGCAAAAGCCGGTTAAGCCAATTCTTGCTAGCAATGTGAGTTCGATTTGTGAAGGCGGAAGTGCCATTCTATCGGCTTCAAATTGCAATGGTGTGTTGGTTTGGTCAACCGGGGAAACGGGTACGCCGATTGTTGTGTTGCCTTCCCAGACAACCACGTATACTGCGTATTGTAAAATTGATAACTGTATAAGCGAGACGGCTTCTATCACAATAAAAGTTGACAAGCCTGGTCCTCCACCGATCATTACCTGTGGAAAACTGGAAATATGCCCGAGCGAAAGCGTAGTTCTTACGGCCCACGAATGCGAAGGCATCGTAAAATGGTCGAATGGTCAAACGGGAACTTCTATTACCGTAAACCCGACTGTGACCACCTCTTATTCGGCTAAGTGTATCGTAGGTTCTTGCGAAAGCCAAATGTCTGAGGTACATACGATCGTGGTTACTAAGCCTGCTGCACCTATCATTGCTTCAACCAAGCTCGTTGTTTGCCCAGGTGGCGTGGCTACTCTTACCGCAAACAATTGCACCGGAGTTGTTAGATGGTCAACCGGTCAAACTGGTAATTCCATCGTTGTGACGCTCAGTTCGACCAGGAGCTTTACCGCTGTCTGCAAAACGGACGTCTGCGAGAGTGGGGAATCGAATGTGGTGACCATCAATGTGGTGACGCCCACCGCCCCGATCATAGCCAGCGACAAAACGGTTGTATGCTCGGGTGACCTTGTCAAGCTTTCCGCAACGGGATGTAGTGGAGTCGTTAGGTGGTCCAATGGAATGACCGGGGCAAGCATCAATGTGAATCCTACGGCAACCACGAATTTCACCGCCGTATGTAAAATAGATGACTGTGAGAGCGCCATTTCCAACACGGTGACCATCAACGTCAATACCAACGGAACACCGCCGGTGATTACCGCCAACAAAGCGGAAATATGCGCCGGAGATGAGGTGACGCTTGCTGCAACGGGTTGTATCGGAACTGTGAAATGGTCGAATGGAGCGGAAGGAGCCTCGATTAAAGTGAAACCTACCACCACCACCAGCTATTCTGCCATCTGCGGCACAACCGCAGGTGCGTGTCCAAGTGGGTCTTCGAACACCATCGTAATCAACGTTGGAACCTCCACCCCCCCGCTGCTAACCGCATCCAAATTGTCGATTTGTAAGGGAGACAGTGTGACACTTACTGCTACCGGATGTACCGGTATCATAAAATGGAGTAATGGTCTGACCGGGGCAAGTATAAAAGTGAAGCCTACTGCCACCACGACTTACACCGCTCAATGTGAAAAAGGAGTGTGCGTAAGCGAAAAGGCCACCATAACGATCAACGTCACGACTACACCACCGCCAACTGTGGTATGCTCAACGGATAGCATCTGCAAAGGTGAAAGTGTAACCCTGATCATTGAGAATTGCCAGGGTGTTGCCAAATGGTCTACCAACCAAACGGGAGACGCAATTGTAGTATCTCCATCTGTCACGACCAACTACACGGCCAAATGTATCATAAATGGATGCGAGAGTCAGGAATCGGCTGTCTACACCATTACGGTGATCAATGTAGCCCCACCGGTTCTGACCGCTTCTAAGAACCCAATCAGACAAGGGGAATCAACCACCATTACGGCTATCGGCTGTACCAATGGTTCGGTTACCTGGTCGAATGGAGCTTTTGGGACGAGTATTACCGTTTCTCCTGCTAGTACCACAGTTTACACTGCGATTTGCAAGATCAAAGACTGTGCGAGTGAGCCTGCAAGAACCACCATTCAGGTCAACGAGTGTACGGACGGCTTCATCAAAACGCCGGTTGTATCCAATAAGCGGAACGATTGTCCTGCCATCCTAGTGGATCTCACCACCGCTGTGTTGAATACGCCTGCATCCGGCGGGTCATTTGTGTACAAAGTAGGAAGTACACCGAACTCTGCCGATGTAAGTTCACCCAAAAGCGTTGGGGCCGGCACCTATTACGTGTTTGAGAAATCGGCGGGTGGATGTTTCAGCTCACCAGCCAAGGTGGAGGTTACCATATTCGATTGTAGCAACACGACGCCAAGGACTGACCTCGCGATTTTCAAAACCCTGGATAAGCCAACAGTGCAAGTCGGGGGTGAGGTTACGTACTCCATCAAGCTTAAAAACAACGGCCCATCGAACGCCACCAACATTACCATCATTGATATTCTCCCCGAGGGTATTCAATATGTAGCGGGCAATGGGTATAGTATCGATGGAAACGTAATCAAAGGCACTATTCCATTCTTGGCCGCCTTCGATAGCCTTGTATTCTCGTGTGCTGTGAAAGTTACAGGGCCTGGTACCATACTGAATGTTGCCCGGATTGCCAACTTGGATCAGATTGATACCAATCCGCAGAACAACGTGTCGTCGGTATCACTACTCTCCACGCCCTCTACCCTCGTGAAGGATTCGCTCGCAATCGGGGTAGCTAAGGCGGTAACCAACGTAGAAACGGGCAATAATGGGACTCATCTGGTAACGTACAGTGTGCGGGTACAGAACTACGGCCTCATGAATCTGTCATCGGTCCAGGTTATAGACAGTCTGTCCAAAGCGTTCCCGCTGCCAACCCAATTTGAATTGGTAGGCACGCCAACCACCGGCGCGGGTAGTACCTTGGTTGTGGATCCGGCCTTCAATGGCAAAGACAAGCCCGCGATGCTGATCCCCGGAAGCAGTACGTTACTATCCGGTGCTACGCAGACCATCACCTTCCTGGTTAGGGTAACTCCTTCCGGCAGCTCGGGTCCTTTCTACAACAGTGTCTTGGCAAGAGGTAATTCAGGAGTCAAAACGGTTTCGGATATTTCAAACAACGGGTTCGATACCAATCCGACGGGAAGCAGCCCAACACCAGTGCGGTTTGATAAACAGAATTCCATCGGAGTCGCCAAAAAGGTGGGAACACCTGTCGAAGTTGAAAACGGTATCTTCGATATACCTTATACCTTCATGGTAAGAAACTTGGGTATGAGCGATCTGACCATGGTTCAGGTAGAGGATGATCTGTCCAAAACCTTTGGAAATGGAGCAGTTATAGTTCCGGGTAGCATAGCCCTCACAGCCGACGCTGGATTCACCGTGAACACAGCCTATACTGGAACGGGTGCAAACACCAAGATGCTGGTGGAGTCTCTAAGCAGCTTGCCCAAAGGCGCAACCCGAGACATCAAGCTTACGGTGAGGGTGAATGTGAATTCCGCCACAACGACCACATTCAAAAACGTAGCCATAGGGACAGGATTAGGCACAGGAGGAGTTCAGGTATCTGACAGTTCGACAACCGGGGAAAATCCTGATACGAACAATGACCTTGACCCAACCAATGACAGCGAGCCTACGCCAATTGTGCTGAATAACGTGCCGGGTGAAGCCATGATCGGAGTTGCGCTATCGGTAGAAGGACACGATTCGGCAGTCCGACGGAAGCTACAACATTACCTACATGGCCATTGTTAAAAACTTTGGCAGCATCGGCACTTACCAATGTTCAGGTTACGGATTCACTGAGCAAAGTGTTTAATACCCAAACCGGCGCTACGTTCCGAAAAGTAGGTACACCGACGGCACAATGTGCAGAGCCAACTGGCAATTAATCCTGACTTTGATGGAGCAAATGACCGCGAGCTCCTGATTAGTGCCAATAGTACTTTGAATGTCGGTGCCACGGATACGCTGCATTTCACGATCAATGTCACAACGGATGGACGACAGACACCATACCTCAACCAGGTGTACGCGTTTGCCAAAGCTGGGGAGATAGTCGTCACCGATGTATCGACCAACGGATTTGTAGCTGACCTCAATGGCAACAACGATCCGACGGAGGATACGGAGATGGAGCCAACGCCACTTATAATACCAGCCGGTACGGAGATATTCATACCCGAAGGTTTCTCACCCAATGGGGATGGTATCAACGACTTCTTCGTCATTCGAAACACCGGAGGCCAGAAAGTTATTCTGGAAATTTACAACCGCTGGATGACCCTGGTCTATCGTAACAATGATTACAAAAATGACTGGAACGGTACTACCAACAACGGCCTGCGAATAGGAAGCACATCGGAAGGGTTACCGGATGGTACCTACTTCTACGTTGTCAAACTTGAAAACGGCCTACAATTCGTACGATACCTGACCATAACCAGATAATACTATGACACAATACACTAAAATAGGAATTTGGGCATTCTTGGTACTACTGGCTCTTGGAGCTGGTAGTACCAGGGTACTCGCCCAGCAGGATAAAATGTATTCCCAGTACATGTTCAACATGATGGCCCTCAACCCCGCCTACGCCGGTAGTAGAGACGTGCTGAGTGCGACTGGATTGTACCGAAACCAGTGGGTAAACGTGGAAGGTGCTCCCAAAACTATGACCTTTACGCTAGATGCCCCGATCAACCGGGAGCGGGTTGGACTGGGATTGCAGGTATACAACGATCAGATTGGACTTCAAAACGAAACCGGCATTTATGCCTCTTATGCCTTTCGGATTCGGGTTGGTGAAAAAACCACCCTTGCCCTTGGTTTGCAGGCGGGCGCTACGAGTTTTCGGTGGAATTTGAGCGAAGCCGTACTTTCGCCGGGTGGAGGGACTGATCCAGTGTTCAATCAAAACATTTCTAAGATACTCCCTAATTTTGGAACTGGGGTGTATATAAGTAATGACAAATCCTACATTGGAGTTTCTGTTCCCCAGCTCATTGCTAATAATCTTACCGAGTACAATACCGGCGACAACCGGGCAAAACAGAAACGACATGCCTACTTTATGTCGGGTTTTGTAATCGGCCTGGGGAATACCTTGAAGTTGAAGCCATCCTTGTTGGCCAAGTATGCCGAAGGAGCCCCGCTGGGAATTGACGGTAATATCAACCTTTGGATCAACGATCGTCTTGCGATCGGAACTTCCTATCGTCACAACCAATGGAGCACCCTCAACAACAGCAGTGGCGCGGGCAACTCCCTCAATAACTACATAAGTGATGCCGTAGTAGGCTTGGTTGAAATCCAGATCACCGATCAGTTCAGATTAGGATATGCCTATGATATGATGCTGAACGGGCTCAAACAAACCAATTTGAGTATTAATTCAGGCAGTCACGAAGTAATGCTACGCTATGAGTTTGGGTACGGAAAAAGCAAGATATTGACACCACGCTACTTCTAGTCCATCTCCACTAATTTACCGGAATTCTACTCCCCCTTCCTGGCCCAATTTGTCAGCTTCTGTCTGAAGTATGGCATCTTTGGTTAGCCTTTCCTATTTGGGTTATTATGAAATTTATTTCTACCCTCCTGTTGATTGGCATATTTTCCTCAGCTACTCTCTCCCAGACCCCATTTGGGCAGGCTGATAAGGAATTCGATGCGCTTGCGTATCAGGATGCCGCACACTTATTTGAAAAATTGATGAAAGAAACCGCCCTGAGTGGGATGGAAAAACTTTCGGCACAGGCAAAACTTGCATACAGCTACCGGCAAATAAAAGATTCAGAAAATGCCGAGCGGGTTTTTAGAGAAATGATTAGTGATTATGGCAAGGATCTGCCAGAATCCTATACCAGTTGTTACCTATATTTTGCCCAGGCATTGGCCAGCAATGGTAAATACCAGGAAGCGCAGGATACGTATACAAAGTACGGTGTACTGAAAAATGGAGAAAAACAGGGACCTGTTTTTTCGAAATTGAATTCGAATGTGGCCCTGCTCACCAAGAATGTGGGCTCCTACAAGGTAGATTATCTAACTATCAACAGCGCCGAGGCAGATTTTAGCCCCACCCGGTACAAAGACGGATTGGTTTTTGTTTCTGGTCGAAATGAGGCGATAAGTGTCAAAAGGGTTTTCAAATGGGATCAATCCGCCTTTCTGGACTTATACTACCTTCCTGATCTTAATAGGCTTAAAGGTAAAGGCCACCTCCTCGCTGGGAGGATCGAGTGCCACAAGCCTGACGTCAAACAAAAAACGGCCGAGGAGTCAATTGGGGACGGATTCGTATACTGCTCTTACCCCAAACGACTCCCGACTAGTTGGTTTTTTTGCGGGTAGCGCCTACAACACCAGCATGGGATACGAGGAGCGCCCTTTAACAGAATCTGAGCGATTGAATAAGGCCATCAATTCCAAGTACCACGAGGGGCCGGCCACTTTTTTTGAGGATGGCAATCGGGTGATATTTACCAGAAGCAACTACAACAAAGGCGAATATAAGGAGAGTGGGGAAGGGATCAATAAATTGAAGCTGTATTCTGCCGAAATGGTACAGGGAAAGTGGGGGAATGTGGAAGAACTTTCGATCAACGATGATGAATATTCAACGGGCCATCCGGCGCTGAACCCCGATAATACCCTGCTTTATTTTGCATCCGATCGACCGGGTGGATTTGGGGGAACGGATATCTATGTATGTAGGATTGAGGAGGGTGGATTATCCGAGCCGGTCAATTTAGGGCCAGCGGTGAATACCGTAGGAAATGAATTGTTTCCCTTCATCGACGACCGCAATAACCTGTACTTTTCGTCCAACGGGCATCCGGGCATGGGCGAGCTTGATCTATTTTATGCGCCCATGGCTGGGTTTGACCATCCCAAAAAGAGCATCAATTTGGGCGCCCCCATCAATTCTGCCAAAGATGATTTCGGGATACTCACCGACGCGGAACGCTCCACGGGTTTTTTTAGCAGTAACCGCAAAGCCGGGGGGAAAGACGACGACATTTATAGGTTCCGACGCCAAGGGCCCATGTATGCCTGCCGTGATCTTACCGTCATGGTGTATGATGTGGCCACGAATCTGCCCCTCGCCGACGCGACGGTTCAGTTGGAAAACAAAAACCTGCCTGGCGAAATCAGGCAGCTACGGACAGATAGTACCGGAAATCTTTTCCTTTGCCTAGCCGCCGAAAACGAATTTCTTTTTGTAGCCTCGGCCGAAGGTTTTCTAAACAACACCATCGGGTTTACCACCACGGCCTTTACCGACGACCGTCCCAGCATGGTGGAAATTCCCCTGGTTAAAGCCAAAGAGGAAGTTTTAGCTCCGGTTGCTGTGATCAAGAATGGGGAGGGGCTGGTGGTTTCCCACCAGGGTGAAAAGCCCCTTAAGGGAGTGAAAGTAACGATAAAGGATGCGGTAAGCGGAACGGTCGAGGAGGCCATAACCGACGAACGTGGGAAGTATACTTTTACGGCCACGCCCGGTCATAGTTACAGGATAGACGCTGAATTGGACCAGTACGGTACATTTGGCCGCGAGGTGTTGGCTTTCGACCTTGACAAACAACCCAACCTTACCTTGCTGATGTTTGAGAAAGGAGATATTGTAAATCTTGAAAATATCTACTACGATCTCAATAAGTTCGAAATCCGGACGGATGCGGCGTATGAACTGAATAAAGTGGTCGAGATCCTGATAAAATATCCTTCGATGAAAATTGAGCTAGGTTCTCATACGGACAGCCGCGCGAGTAGTCGCTACAACAAAATTCTCTCCAACAACCGGGCAAAAGCAGCAGAAAACTACCTTATTTCAAAGGGGATAGATACGCAAAGAATTTCGACTAAGGGGTTTGGGGAAAGCAAATTAACCAACGCTTGTGTGGACGGTAGTGCCTGCACGGAAGAGCAACATCAAAAAAACCGCCGAACGGAGATTCGGATCATGAACTTACAATAGTAACATTCTAATAGTTTGAAAAGGCAGAAGATTTTCCTTACTGCCTTTTTTGTTTATCCGTAAAGGTTGCTTACCATTGGGAAAATATTCGTGGTTCACAATGCCTACCGACGTGAAAAGACTGAAAATAATCGTTGCTTTCTGCCTTTTTTGGAATCTTTTTGCCCTTGATACGGCCTGTCTTGCCCAGAAAGAGGTACTGTACGAACAGTATCTCCAAAACCCAATGGCCATCAATCCGGCTTTTACGGGCATGAGGGAAGACTTCTCCATGTCATTACTCTTACGCCGCAGGTGGTTTTTGATTCCTAACGCCCCTATCACCCAAACCTTTGCGATGGATGGCACCATAGCCAACGGCAAAATCGGCCTTGGGCTGCAAGCCCTCAATGACCGAATGTCTCCGTACTACACCACCGGGGTTTATGGCTCGGGTGCCTATCACCTTACCACCTCCGAAACCTGGAAATTATCCATAGGTTTTCAGGGGGGGATTAACGTGTTGCCCGTGTACGATTTTTCTACAAACACTTCCCAAAACCGAGCCTTAGGTAGCTTTGGAGCCGGCATTTGGGCACAGTCCGACAAGCTGTATCTTGGGGTATCCAAGCCCGAATTGCTTTCGCAGGGCTACGGCGGTCGGCAGAATAGCCTCAGGTACAGCCAGCCCTTATACGTTACAGCCGGGGTAATCTTAAAAACCAGCGAAATGATGAAACTCATCCCGAGCATCCTATTGGTGCAGGAAGAAGGGAAAAACCTGCGGATTGATGTAGGTGGAAGGCTGTGGTACAACGAAAAAATAGGAATTGGGGCCTTTTATCGCACGGCTCAGGTCAATTACGTGCAGGTTTCCGGTGAATTCCAGGTATCTGGCAATGTTCGGCTCGGATATATTTATAATTCAAAAGCGATTGAAAGCGGAATTGTAGGGGTAAATAACAATCCGATAAGTCTCCATGAAATCATGCTTAAGTTTGTTCCGAATCCTTCGGGTTTTCACATAAATTAAGTAAAAAAGTTTTCAATAGTAGTTTAGTAATGTATCCTTAAAAAGGTTTTTTTTTGTGTCGTGTTTAGATAACATCTCGTAACTTTGCACGATAAAAGAAAAATCACCACCGTGATGGACAAGTATTCCTACATAGCTAATTCAGACGCCTCCTACATAGAGGAATTGTATAATTCCTACAAAAAAGACCCTTCAGCAGTGGACGAGGGATGGCAGAAGTTCTTCGAAGGATTTGAATTTTACCAAAAATACCCCCAAAACGGTCATGTCGAATGGGGCTGCTACCAAGCAGGCTGATGGTAAAGACATCCAGGTGGATGCCTCCCATACCAAGAAAGAGATGGAAGTCGTGCACCTGATTCGGGGCTATCGGTCCAGGGGACATTTGCTGGCACGACAAACCCCATCCGGGAGCGGAGGGACCGCAGTCCCCGGCCTGGATTTGGCGGATTTCAAGCTATCCGAAACTGATCTGGATACGGTTTTCGAAGCTGGTACCGAGGTGTTCGGCAGGCCCGCTACGCTTGCGTGATATAGTGGATGCCTTAAAGAAAATTTATACCCGCAGGACATCGGATTTGAGTACCTCTACATCCGTGATCGTGAGCAGAAAAATTGGCTTCGGGAAAAAATCGAAAAGGAAGCCCTGACAATGTCCTTTTCGCTTGAGGAGAAAAAACACATTCTCTCCAAACTCAACGAAGCGGTAGTTTTCGAAAACTTTCTTCATACCAAATATATTGGTCAAAAACGCTTCTCGCTGGAAGGAGGCGAAACCACCATCCCCGCTCTGGATGCCATGATCAACAAGGCGGGCGAAATGGGGGTGGTGGAAGTGATGATCGGCATGGCCCACCGTGGCCGCCTGAATGTGCTGGCCAACATCATGCGCAAGACCTACGAGCAGGTGTTCAATGAGTTTGAAGGCAACCTGCCCGATCAGGTATGGGGGGATGGGGATGTAAAATACCACATGGGTTTTTCGTCCCAAATTACGACACCCCGGGTGGCCAAAAGTACCTGAAACTGGCTCCCAATCCCTCCCACCTCGAAGCCGTCAACCCCGTGGTAGAAGGCTTCATGCCGGGCCCGTGCCGATGGTATGTACGACAGGACTATGACCGGGTTCTTCCCGTCCTGATTCACGGCGATGCCGCCGTAGCGGGCCAGGGCATCGTGTACGAGGTAACGCAGATGTCGCGGCCTGGAAGGCTACTACACCGGAGGTACCATTCACTTTGTGATTAACAACCAGGTAGGCTTTACCACCGATTTTGACGATGCCCGGTCCAGTATTTACTGTACCGATGTGGCCAAAATTGTGGACGCGCCCGTGCTGCACGTCAACGGCGACGATCCGGAAGCGGTGGTATTTGCATGCAGGCTGGCCGTCGAGTACCGTCAGAAGTTCAACAAGGATATTTTTATTGACATGGTGTGCTACCGCCGCCATGGCCACAACGAGTCCGACGAGCCCAAATTCACCCAGCCGGTTCTGTACAAGTTCATCGAAAACCACCAGAACCCGCGCGAAATTTACCAAAAGACCAGCTGGTGGAACGAGGCGATGTGGACGCCGAACTGGCCGCCACCATGGACAAGGAATTCAAGGCGCTGCTGCAGGCAACGGCTGGACATGGTGAAGCAGAAGGTGCTGCCTTATGCTATGCCCAAGCTGGAACAGGAATGGCGGAGCCTGCGGAAATCTACCCCCGAGGATTTTGAAAAATCACCTGCCACCGGAGTACCCCGTCGAACATGCTCGAGCAGATCGGCAAGGCGATTACTACTATTCCCGAAGGCTTCAGCACGCTCAAGCAAATCGATAAGCTGCTGAAAGATCGGCAGGAAATGATTTTTGAGATCCAAGATAGGTCAACTGGGCCACCGCTGAGCTGCTGGCGTATGGGTCGGTTGTTGTCTGACGGGAAGGTCGTGCGGATAAGTGGTCAGGATGTTCAGAGGGGTACCTTCTCGCACCGCCACGCCGTGCTGCACGATGCCGAAACCAACGAAGCCTACAGCAATCTGAGCCACATTGAGGATAGCCAGGGTAAATTCATGATTTACAATTCGCTATTGTCAGAGTACGGTGTGCTGGGATTTGAGTTTGGCTATTCCATGGCCAACCCCAACGCCCTGGTGGTGTGGGAAGCTCAGTTTGGGGATTTTGCCAACGGCGCCCAAGTCATGATTGACCAATTCATTACCTCCAGCGAAACCAAGTGGGATCGCTGGACGGGTCTGGTGATGCTCTTGCCCCACGGCTACGAAGGACAGGGCCCGGAGCACTCCAATGCCCGCCCCGAGCGGTATTCTGCAGCTAGCTGCCGATAATAATATCATGGTTACTAACGTTACTACGCCGGCCAATTTCTTTCACATGCTGCGGCGGCAGATGGCATTTCCTTTCCGCAAACCCCTCATTGTGATGTCGCCCAAGTCGATGCTGCGGCATCCGCTTTGCGTATCCCCACTGGATGACCTGGTCGAGGGCCGTTTTCAGGAGACCATTGGAGATAGCTATGCTGATCCAAAGAAGGTGAAAAAGGTGCTGCTATGTACCGGTAAACTGTATTATGAACTCCTGGAGAAACAGCAAAAGGATGGCCGTGAGGATGTAGCCATCATTCGGGTGGAACAATTGCACCCTTTCCCTAAGAAACCAGTTGGACGCACTGGATCAGCCAGTACAAAAAAGCCAAAGTATACTGGGTACAAGAGGAGCCGTTCAACATGGGTGGCTGGACCTTCCTATTGCGGATGTACCCTGAGCAACCGCTGGAAGTTATTGCCCGGCGTTCGAGTGCGTCACCCTCCACTGGCTTTGCCAAAATTCACGCACAGGAGCAAGCCGAAATTATCCGACGGGCTTTTGAATAATAAAATTGAATCCCAGAATGATAGAAATAAGTTGATTAGGTAGTCATTCACCCATTACTTTCATTCCATCATTGCATTAATCATAAATACATGGCTGAACTAGAAATAAAAGTACCCCCGGTGGGCGAATCCATATCCGAAGTAACCATTGGAACCTGGTTTAAAAACGAAGGAGATTCGGTAAAAATGGACGAGGTAATCTGTGGCCTCGATTCCGACAAAGCCACCTTCGAACTCACCGCCGAAGCCGACGGCGTGCTGCATATCAAAGGCGCAGGAAGGGGATACCCTGGCCATCGGTGACCTGATAGCTACCATCGATACCAACGCAAACGGATCCGAACCTGCCAAAGAAACCAGCACCCGAACCCGCCAAGGAAACTCACCAAAGCGGTAGCTGCGGCTGAGGCAGCCCCTGCTCCCAAGCCGGCACCCTCCGCACCTGCCAAAGTGGTGGAGATGAAGGTGCCCACGGTAGGCGAATCCATTACCGAAGTCACCATTGCTTCCTGGAATAAGAAGGATGGAGATCGGGTGGAGCTAGACGAAATTGTGTGCGAACTGGAATCGGATAAAGCGACTTTCGAGCTACCAGCCGAGGCGGCGGGTGTGTTGCGAATCGTGGCCGCCGAAGGCGAAACCCTGGAAATTGGGGCGTTGATCTGCCGGATTGAAGTAGGTGGGTGCCAGCGCTGGTACTCAACGGTGTAGCTAAGAACGAACCCACCGAAACCAAGCAAATCAGAGACCGACCGAAGAGACGACGGACACGGTTGTGCATACCTCGCCCGTGGCGGCCAAAATTCTGGCTGAAAAAGGAATTGATCCCAAGGAAGTGAACGGAACCGGAGCCGGTGGACGAATAACGAAAGAAGATGCACTCAACGCCCAGAAAGCGGAAGCCAAAGCACCCGCCGCGGCTGCTCCCAAGGTAAGGCAGCCCGCACCCAAAAGCGCCGCCAGCACTCCAGAAGGCGAGACGCGCAACAGCGCCGGGAGAAAATGTCCTCCCTCCGGAAGACCATTGCCCGGAGACTGGTAGCGGTTAAGAACGAAACCGCCATGCTCACTACCTTCAATGAGGTGGACATGAAGCCCATCATGGATCTGAGGGCGAAGTTCAAAGATAAGTTCAAGGAAAAGCACGAGGTAGGGCTTGGCTTTATGTCGTTCTTCACCAAAGCGATTTGCGTGGCCTTGCAGGATTACCCGGTCGTAAATGCCTATTATGGATGGCGAAGAGCTGGTATACAATGATTATTGTGATGTCTCCATTGCCGTTTCCACCCCACGCGGGCTGGTAGTTCCCGTCATCCGCAATGCCGAAAAGTTGTCCTTTTCGGGCATCGAAAAAGAAATCGTTCGCTTGGCCCTTCGGGCCCGCGACGGCAAGTTGGGAATTGACGAAATGACGGGAGGTACCTTCACCATTACCAACGGAGGTATCTTTGGTTCCATGCTCTCTACCCCAATTATCAACGCCCCCCAATCGGCTATTCTGGGGATGCACAACATTGTGGAACGCGCCGTGGTAGTTAACGGGGAGATCGTCATTCGCCCCATCATGTACGTGGCCCTATCCTACGACCACCGGACTATCGATGGCACGCGATTCGGTGAGCTTCCTGGTGCGAGTAAAGCAGTTATTGGAAGATCCTACCCGCTTACTGCTCGAATTATAAGTCCACGTTCGTCGGTACAAGTAGATTGCAACGAATTCCTTGTCAAGTTTAAAAGAGTCCGGCCGTAAACGCCGGACTCTTTTATTTTAATTTTTGTCAAATATTTTGTAAATAGGTTGCAAAAACACATCTCACATGACAAGGAAAATACTAGTGACCGGTATACTGCTTAGCTTGTTTTTGGCTTGCAGCAAAAAACAAGATGAGGATGCCATAGATATGGCAAAAGGGTGCCTGATCAGGTCTGAAACCCTAAATGACAAACCCTTCCGTACTTACGAATATTCCGAGGAAAACCGCTGTATCGGATACTTCAGGTACCTGCAGGTACCACGGTTCAGAAACGATACAGCTTTGACTACGATACCGACGGTCGGGTGAGTGTTTTTCGGGAAACAAATTTGACTGCTCCTTCCACAAATTTTCAGTACAAAATCAACTATGCTGAGGCTGACGGGTCCGATTCAAAAAATAGAATCGAGTCCATTGAGCAATCCAGAATTACTAATGCGGGTACCACTCTGCTTGAAACCTATTTTCCCGAATATGACAGCAAGGGTAGGATCGCCAAGTATTATTGGAAAAATAACTACTGGCGGTATGAATATGACGACCTCAACAACGTGACCAAATGGATTGTCAAGAAGCCTGATTTGTTTTTGCAGGAAATAGTAGTGGCCGAATACGGGAATTACGATGGGAAGGAGAATATATACGCAAACTCGATTCCGGTCCAACTGGTCAATTTGGTGGGTGGGGGAAATACCAGCGCCCACAACCCTGGTAGCTACAAGTTTTTTGAGGGGGGAACCACCCACCACCCAAACCGGGGTAGTGACCTTTCAGTACAGCCCAAAGGACTTGCCAACGGAAGCCATCGTTTCCTTGTTTGCCCCAAACGCCACGCCCACAACCCAGGTTTATAAATTTATGTATGAATGCTTATGATATTTGGAGAATTCTTCACCAATCCCACGCCAACCCCGTGGGATTTTCTATTTTTGGATAAAACCCAAATAATATGTTATGATTAACAAATACTGTTGCCTGCTTATGTTGCTGTTGGGCGCTTCGGGGCATCCTTCATTTGCTCAGTCGGAATTACAAGCCGATTCCGTTTTCATCAAGAAGCTTTTTGATGAGTCGCTCTCCAACGCCAAAGCCTACGAATGGCTCCGCGTCTTACTACCCAGATTGGGGGCCGTTTGAGCGGATCTGAGGGGGCGGCGAAGGCTGTTGCGTATACCGAAAAAGTTATGAAAGACGAAGCCTTCGACCGGGTTTTCCTCCAACCGGTGATGGTACCCCATTGGGTGCGTGGCAAAGCCGAAACCGCGTACATAGAGTCTGCCAAAAAACAAATACCGGTACCCATTGCGGCTTTGGGAGGTTCGATTGCTACGCCAAAGGAAGGTATTAAGGCGCAAGTACTGGAAGTGCAGAGTTTCCAGGAATTGAGAAAATTGGGTAAGGAAAAGGTGGCCGGGAAAATAGTGTTTTTTAACCGCCCCATGGACCCAACCAAATTCAACACCTTCGAAGCGTACGCCGGAGCGGTGGAACAACGAGGGAATGGGGCCACCGAGGCGGCCAAGCTGGGGGCCGTAGGCGCGATCGTGCGTTCCATGACCACCCGCCTCGACGATTTTCCGCATACCGGAGGCATGCGGTACGGGGCCGGGGTACCCCTCATTCCCACGGCCGCCATTAGTACAAATGGGGCCGAAATGCTGAGCAAAACCCTCGCGAGAGGATCCCGTAACCCAATTCTATTTTCAGCAAAATCGCGAGACGCTGCCCGATGCTGCTTCCCATAACGTGGTAGGGGAATCGAAAGGAAGCACCAACGCTTCCGAATATCTCGTCGTCGGCGGGCATCTCGATTCCTGGGATTTGGCGCAGGGGGCTCACGACGACGGCAGCGGTTGTGTACAGGCGATCGAGGCCCTACGGATCTTAAAAAGCCAAGGGTACCTGCCCAAACGAACCCTGCGCGCAGTGATGTTCATGAACGAAGAAAATGGACTGCGGGGTGGGGTAGCCTACGCCGATTCGGCCCGATCCAAAAAAGAAGTCCACTTGGCGGCGATTGAATCGGATCGGGGTGGATTCACGCCGGTAGGATTTGGTATTGTGGGGGAGTCTTCCAAAAAGAGCAAGATCACAGCGTGGCAGCCGCTTTTCGCGCCCTACGGGGTTCATTCCATCGGACCCGGTGGGGGAGGAGCCGACATCGGACCTCTCGCCCAGCAGGGAGCTACGCTGCTGGGGCTAATCCCCGATTCACAGCGGTATTTCGATTACCACCATGCGTCTTCGGACAACTTCGATGCGATCAGCAAACGAGAACTGCAACTAGGTGCTGCCGCCATGGCGGCCATGATGTACCTGATCGACAAATACGGGCTTTAAGTGGGCGAATCGAGAGAGTAAAGCCAAACTGCCCCTTATTCGGATTGGTCCTTGTCGGAAGGTGGTTCAACGGGTACGTACGCATAGCCCTTCTTTTGGATGGCGTTCAGTACCTGTTGAATCGCTTTTGTTTTAATGACAGGCGACGTTGTTTCGGTCTCAGGGCTTTTAATCCAAAAGCATACCCTTACTACCAGCATATTGGCCTTGGTTTCTTCAACATTGACCTGGGTTTCGTGGC
>CAVYGM010000005.1:0-217045 GCA_963768025.1 uncultured Cytophagales bacterium | reverse complement strand
TTCAGCACGACAACGATGGTGGTTTGATCAGTCAGGAAAAAAGTGGTTTTCTGTCCCAGATCGATGGCCTTTTCTCGCCCGATGGCTTGTACTCCGAAGGGGCCTACTACCACCGCTATGGCGCTTATCCTTTTTTGATTTTTGCGGCCAGTCTGCACAACGCCCGTCCCGAATTGAAGATATTTGAGTACCGGGACAGCCTCTTGCTCAAATCCGTCTATTCATTGTTGGATCAGACCACTTCAAAAAGGAGAGTTCTTTCCCCTCAACGATGCCCGAAAAGGGGATGTCTATCTATAATTCTTCCCTGATTTCGGCGGTTGACCTGGCCTATCATTACGGCAAAAAAGATCCGGGTTTACTCGCGATTGCGGCCCTGCAAGGCGAAGTGGTTTTGGATGAGTCGGGTATGGCAGTAAAGCCAAAAACCTCAAAAACAAAAAGCCGTATACCTATCAATCAATTCTCTACAAGGATGGCGTTGATGGCAAAGGCGGCGCCTTGGGCATTATCCGTACCCCAAGCGATTTGAATGTGGTGTTCAAGTCGGGGACGCACGGCATGGGTCACGGACACTTTGACCAACTGTCCTATTCGTATTATTTCAAGGGAAACGAGGTCGTGCAGGACTACGGGATGGCGCGTTTTGTGAACATCGAGCAAAAAGCGGAGGGGTATATCTGCCCGAAGGTCAACCTTTGCCAAGCAAACGATCGGGCACAATACGCTGATCGTCAATAAAATAACCCAATACAAAGGGAATAGCGACGAAGCGACAAGTATTCGCCGAGCCTGAATTTTCACGATTTTGCTAACCCCGAGATCCAGGCCATCAGTTCAAAAGATTCCAATGCCTACGCAGGAGTTGTCCTCAGAGAACCCTGGTCCTGGTAGATTCTAAGGCGTTCAAAAACCCTTTTCTGATCGATGTATTGAAAGTGAACGCGAAGACTCAAAACACCCTCCACCTGCCGCTCTATTACATGGGTCAGGTGATAGCTACCGACTTCAAGATGAGCGTTCCGAATGAAATGGAAAAACTGGGGAGTAAAAATGGCTATCAGCATATCTGGAAAGAAGCCGAAGGTGTCGCTAACGCGGGCAGCAGTAGCTTGACGTGGTTGGGCAACGGGGTTTTTCACAGCTATCTATCCACGACCACACCCCAAGACAGCATTATTTTGGGGCGGGTAGGAGCCAGCGACCCGAATTTTAATTTGAGAAGAGACCCCATGATGATTTTGCGAAAAAAGGCGGGCAACACCACGTTTGCATCTGTTCTGGAATCGCACGGAAGTTATTCGCCCGTCACTGAAAAAGCCATCAATTCGTACGCTGATATTCAGAAAGTGGAGGTAGTACTCGAACAAGCGGATTATACCGTAATACAACTGACCAATAAGGAAAAAAATACCTGGATTTTGGCCCTTTCAAACCAAAACTTTCAACCGGATAAAAGCCATTCACTACCCATTCAGGGTAAAAACATTGTATGGAAAGGCCCATACACATTAGTGCAATTTTAATATACATAAACCAAATTTCGATTATGAATTTAGCTGGTAAAGTAGCCGTAGTAACAGGGGGGGGAAGGGACATTGGAAAAATGATTTCCATCAAACTAGCTTCCATGGGAGCAAAGGTAGTTATCAACTATTTTGGCGCCCAGGAAGAAGGCGAGAAAACGCTGGCCGAAATTACGGAAGCCGGTGGTGAAGCCATTCTGGTGCAGGGTGATATGACAGCTTAAGCCGACGTGGACAATCTGGTTAAAGAAGCCATTGCCGCCTTTGGCAGCGAGATCAACATTCTGGTAAACGTAGCCGGGGGATTGGTAGCCCGGAAAACATTGGCCGAGATGGATGAGGACTTCATTAATTTCCTGTTCAAACTCAATTTCAACACCGTATTCCTGGTATCCAAGGCGGTGGTACCTCACATGCCCGCGGGTTCATCGATTGTCAATTTTGCATCGCAGGCAGCCCGGGATGGGGCTGGACCTGGTGCCTCGGCTTATTCTGCCGCGAAAGGGTGCCGTTTTGACGTTTACCCGGTCGATGGCCAAAGAATTGGGGCCGAAAAACATTCGCGTAAACGCCCTGTGCCCGGGTATGATTGCCACCACTTTCCACGATACATTTACCAAGAGCGAAGTAAGAACCAACGTAGCCAATGGCACGCCACTCCGGCGCGAAGGACAAGCCAAGGAAGTAGCCGATTTGGTAGGGTACCTGGCTTCGGATGAATCTTCCTTCATCACCGGAAACAACATTCACATTAATGGTGGATTGGCATTCTCTTAAACGAGAATGAAACCACCTCTGAAAAAATTCTAATAAAAACTTTAAAACAAACGCAAAATGAACACAATAACCGAAACCCACATCGAAGACAGCTCCCTGGAATGGGAAGTGGTGAACGAATTGGTGAGAAGAAAAATAATGGCCTACAGATCATGAAGTCATGCTGGTCAAAGCCGACTTTAAAAAAGGCGGCGTTGGGCCTATTCATCACCATTATTACAGTCAGATTACCCACATCGAAAGCGGGGTGTTTGCCGTGACGATTGGCAGCGAAACCAAAACCTTGAAAGCCGGCGATTCTTTCTAATTCCCCCAATGTACCCCACGGTGCAACGGCCTCTCGAAGCGGGGCTTTTGGTTGATGTTTTTTGAGCCCTGATGCGAGAGGATTTTATTGTGCACAAGGAAGCAGAGGAGACCATAGAAAAAGATTAACTTTTGATTAAAAATAAACCGAAATCATGAAAAACGTACCATCAACCGAGTCCACAACTGTTTCACAAGCACCTCCCAACGAGAAAAAAGGAGAGGTGCAGGGTCTGCGCTGGTGGATCATCGGCCTGATTGGCATTGCCACCATCATCAACTACATAGACCGCAACGCCCTGGCGGTGATGTGGCCGGGCATTGCCAACGACTTACAATTGGATAAGGAACAGTACGCCCTGGTGGTATCGTTCTTCATGGTGGCCTACGGGATCAGCCAGAGTGTGTCGGGCCGGCTGTACGACCGGGTGGGAACCCGCCTCGGATTTGTGCTTTCCATCACCCTGTGGTCGATTGCCGCGGCCCTGCACGCGGTAGCCCGCGGGCTGGGTTCCTTCTCTCTTTTCCGGGCCCTGCTCGGGGTGGGCCGAGGCCGGTAACTGGCCGGGGGGCTACCAGAGTCCAACGCCGAATGGTTTCCCGTGCGGGAGCGGGCATTCGCGCAAGGGCTTTTCGGAGCCGGCGCTTCCCTGGGAGCGGTGATTTCGGCACCGTTGATTGCCTATTTCTACGAAAGTATGGGCTGGCGGGGTACCTTCCATTGGTGCTCTTGGGTTACTATGGGTCATTCCCTGGTGGCTGATCAACAAGGCGACGCCCGACAAGCACCCCTGGCTTTCTGAGTCTGAGCGTACCCACATTCTGGACGGCAGCCTCCGGTGGCCGTCAGTACAGAGGGAGCGATTTCCGTGAAAAAATTACTGAGCTTTAAAGAATCATGGGCGGTTATTTTATCCCGATTCTGCCTTGACCCCATTTGGTGGCTTTTCATAAGCTGGCTCCCCATCTACCTGCACGACGAGTTTGGGTTCATATCAAGCAAATCGGTGCTTTCGCCTGGTTCCCCGACGTTGGGGCCGCTATCGGTAGCCTCGGAGGGGGTTGGCTGGTAGGCGTGCTGATCCGCAAAGGGTGGCCGGTGCTCAAAGCCCGGAAGTTTTGCATCGGTTTGGGGGCGTTTTCATGTTACCCGCCCTGATCGCCAGTGCGTTCGTGGGCAGCCCCGAAGAGGCCATGCTCTCCATTTTTGTGGCCCTCATGGGCTTCCAGATCGCCATCGGTAATATCCAGACCCTGCCGTCCGATTTTTTCTCGGGCAAATCGGTAGGAACCCTGGCGGGCATTGGGGGTACCTCGGCCGTACTTGGGCGTATTGATCACCACCTGGCTGGTACCCGTCATGACGACAGAAAGCTACATTCCCTTCTTTGGGATGCAGCCCTATTGGTACCCCTCGGCATTTTTGCCGTGTTTTTTCTGAGTGGCTCGGGAAAACCCAAGGTAACGCCTACTGAGAATATGTAATCAATTGGCCCTGACTAATCGGGGCCAATTGATTTACCAGACTAACCATTTACCAAAAGCAACGAATGAAAGGTAAAATCTGCTCCTTCGGAGAGGTACTGCTGAGGTACTCCCCAGCCCCGCAGGGCGACTGGATTCGTCAGGCCTCAATGCCGGTTTTTGTGGGTGGGGCCGAACTCAATGTAGCCACCGCACTGGCGGGCTGGAAACTCCCCGCCGCTTACAGTTCGGTTGTACCGCAAAACCCCCTGGCCGACGACATCGTTGACTACATCGATAGCAAGGGGATCGACTCCCACCCAAATCCTCCTGGCGGACAGCGGGTCGGCTGCTACTACCTATCGCAGGGGGGCGATCTGAAACAAGGGGGCGTCATCTACGACCGGGCGTATTCTTCCTTCTCTGAACTGGGGTACAACTGTTGTAGATTGGGACTTGGTACTGGATGGTACGGAATGGCTGCACCTGAGTGCGATCAGCCCGGCCCTCAATGCGGGGGTAGCCAAATCCTGTATCGAACTGGCCAAGGCCGCATCCGCCGGGGGAATTACAGTTTCCATTGACCTGAACCACCGCGCCCAGCTTTGGAAATACGGAAAAGCTCCGTGGATATCATGCCGGAGTTGGTACAGTACTGCGACGTGGTGATGGGAAACATCTGGTCAGCCAATGCCCTGCTCGGTGTTCCCCTGGATGCTGACATACATGCCAAAGAACGGGATGAATATCCAACATGCAAAAAATACCGCCGAGATCTTGCAAAGCTGGTTTCCGCGTTGCAAGGTCATGGCCAATACCTTCCGCTTCGACGTGCCGCCCACCGGACTCCGGTACTTTGCCACCCTGGACACCAACGGGAAACAGTATGTATCTCCCGAACTCAGTACTCCTACTTGTAGTAGACCGGATTGGCAGTGGAGATTGCTTCATGGCCGGTCTGATTTACGGCCTGCATCAGCAGCACGCACCGCAGGACGTGATCAACTTTGCCGCGGCGGCGGCCTTTGGAAAGTTGCAGGAGGCCGGGGATGCCACCCTGCAAACCGTCGCCGACGTCGAAAATCGTATACCCACATCTTTCATTCCATCCTAGTCTGACTACCATGACACCAACCGAAATACTCGGCCTTATTGAAGCCAACCCCATTGTGCCGGTCTTTTACCACAAGGATGCCGGGTATGCCTGCGCGATTGTGGAGGCGTGCTACCAGGGCGGCTTGCGCGTGTTTGAATTCACCAACCGGGGCGAACAAGCCCTCCCGGTTTTCGCCGAACTATGCCGCTTTGTACGGGAGCACTGCCCGGGTATGGCCCTCGGCATTGGTACCATTCTGACGACGAAGGAAGCAACCCGATTTCTGGATGCCGGGGCCGACTTTGTGGTGCAGCCGGTCATTACGGAGACAGTAGGCGAACTGTGCCGCACCAGGGGTGTCCTGTGGATCCCCGCCGGCACCACGCTGAACGAGATTTACCACGCCACGCAGCTCGGGGCCGTATTGGTGAAAGTGTTTCCCGGCAGCGTCGTGGGGCCCTCCTTCATCAAAGCGATCAAAGGGCCTTTGCCCTGGCTGAAACTCATGGTGACGGGCGGGGTGGAACCCACCCTGGAAAGCCTGGAAGCCTGGTTTGGCGCGGGGGCAACGGCCGTAGGGGTAGGTTCCCAGCTTTTTGCGGATGCCGAACCGGCGGTACTTTCCGGCCGCATCACCGCCTTGCTCGACCAGAGCGCTCACCTTTTTGTCCACCAATCTTAGCGTTATCCCATGGAATTCACAAACTCTCACCCCTTGGCCCTGCCCGTCGGCGTTACGCTCGACCGGTACATCATGCACCGCCAAATGGCGTTCCCCTCGGCCTCGGGTGACCTTTCCCAATTGTTGCGAGACATTGCCCTGGCCGGCAAAATCATCCACCGGGAGGTAAACCGGGCCGGGCTCATCGACCTGACCGGGGAAATGGGAATTGAAAACGTGCAGGGGGAAAGCCAGCAAAAGCTGGACGTGGTAGCCAATATCCGGTTCTGCCGGGCTTTGAAAAACGGCGGCGAAGCGTGTGCCATCGCCTCGGAGGAAGAGGAGGATATTATTCACACCGGCAACAATGCCGGCAAATACGTGGTAGCGATGGATCCCCTCGATGGTTCGTCCAACATCGACGTGAACGTGTCCATTGGTACCATCTTTTCGATATACCGGCGCGTCACCCCGATCGGCACCGAGGCTACCATTGAGGATTTCATGCAGGGCGGCCGCAAGCAGGTCGCCGCGGGCTATATCCTTTACGGTTCGTCCACGATCCTGGTGTATACCACCGGCCACAGTGTCAATGGCTTTACCTACGATGCCTCCCTGGGTGAGTTCATCCTGTCGCATCCCGACATGCGCAGCCCGCTGGATGGCCAGATTTACTCCTGCAATGATTGCTACCTCGAAGAGTACGAAACCGGAATTCAGGAATATCTGAAAGAATGCCGGAATAAAAAGTGCAGTGCCCGCTACATCGGTTCCCTGGTCGGCGACTTTCACCGCAACCTGATCAAAGGCGGTATCTACCTGTACCCGGCTACGGAGAAGAATCCCGAGGGCAAGCTCCGGCTGCTGTACGAGGCCTTCCCGCTGGCGTTTATTGCCGAAAAGGCGGGCTGTCTGGCGGTTTCTCCCCATCACCCCATCCTCGACATACCCCCGGTGAGCCTGCATCAGCGCATACCCCTGTTTATTGGCGCACCGACGATGGTCGAGGAACTGGTCCGTATGAATTCGCCACAAGCCGTACTTCAATAACTACCTCCCATTTTTTCAGCGACTGGCTCCGACTGTATAACCGACGGATGCCCCTGGACATTGAAATGAATAGTAAACCTTAAAAACGAAAGCAATGAAAGCAATAATCAGATTAATCGCTATCTCAGTAACACTACTGTCGTCCGTGCCAGGTGTTGCTCAGGAAATTCAGATGGAAAACCTTTCCATGAAGGTATTACCCAATACGAGCGAGTTCGGTAAAACGATCCTTGAGAACGAAATTGGGGGAATTAAAGTCACCCAAATCTCAATCACGGGCAATACCGTTAAGAAAGAAACTCAGGACGACGACTACCGGAATATTTATCTTTTCGTAAAGGGAAATGGAAAAGTAAAAGCCAATAAAGAACTATTCGATATTGTCCCGGAAACCGTTCTGGTGCAAAATGCGATCCGGAACCTGACCATTCAGGCCGAGAAAAACGACACGCTCCATTTCCTGAAAATTTCGAGTAAGTTGACGGAGCAGGATAAGCTGGACCTGAAAACGTTTCCGAAGGAAAATACGGAGAAAATATATTTCAAGAAATTCACGGATTGCGAAGCCTATACGGAACCCATCAAGAGTCCTAAAACGGTGAGCCGGACGATTTTTCCCAATAAATACATACCTCGGATTGCCATGGGAACGGTGCAGGCCAGCGGTCCCGACAAAGTGGATCCGCACGAACACGCCATGCTGGAGCAACTGTTTCTGGGCCTGGCCGGTAACGACATTACCGTTAGTGCCGATGACGCCAAAGCAAATCTCCCGGAATATTCCCTGCTGCATATTCCCCTGGGGTCGAGCCATGGGGTAAAAGTCGACCAGGGAAAAGAAATGTATTACATCTGGATGGATTTCTTTTTGGACAAAAAAGGCGAGGAGTGGCTGAAAACGCATAACGCGATCAAAAAGCCCTGAACAGGAGGTAGATATTTCCCAACTGGACCAACATATTCTATTGACCCAGCCAGCTTTGTCAATCGGAAAGCTATCCGATACAAACGGCACCAAGTTACTTCCCCGTAATTTGGTGCCTGATTTGTATACGGACGTGTCATTCAGTGAGCTGCTGCCTGGAAATGGGCTATTTTTTTTCTCCTGAATTCCCCACCCTTTGATCTTCTGGCATTTTGTCGCCACTGCTGTTTCAGTGCAGCACCAGCATGCAAAAAAAAATCAGCAACGGACTAAGGTGTTTTTAGGCCGAATGAGTCTTGGATTGTGAAAGTTGTACGTTTTGTAGAATTTTTAGTTCAATACGAAGCAAAGAGGAGACTGTGAAGTCATTTCGCCTGAACCTGCATCGGGGGCAAGGAATGCCGAACATCGGTATTTCCTAAAACGCGGACACCATTCTTTCTGTGAAATAAACCTAACAATTTGTCAAGAATATGCTGAAACGCCTACTTAACGCATCGCTGCTGGGAGTGTTCGCCTTGCAGCTGCTCACAGGATTACCTTCCAGCGCGCAGACGCTGGCCATGATGCAGGGGACTCAGGAGTCCGAAAAAAAACAGCAACCCGCCTATCGCCTGCTGACCGAGGTGCTGACTGACCTGACGGCCCACTACAATGCTGACATCCTGTATGAGCCGAAGGCCCTGGCGGGTCTTAAAGTAAAGCCTGGCAGTGTGAACACAGACCGTAGCCTGGAACATAACCTGGAGAAACTACTGGGGCCCCTGGGCTTGCAATACAAGAAGATTAACCCAACTTCCTACACGATACGGGCCGCTCAAGAGAGTAAATTGCGTGATTTACAACCCATCGGAAGGGAGGGTGCCCAACCTGCCGATCCGGAGCAGAAACGCTCCGGCTTCGATGGTAGGGGTAGTCTTGATTCCAAAATTGCGAGGCCGGCTGCTGACAGGACGGTCACGGGAACCGTGACGGATTCGGATTCGAACGAACCTCTTCCCGGGGTCAGTGTGGTGGTGAAAGGTACAACGCGAGGTACGACCACCGACGTCAATGGCAGCTTCCGACTCAATGTGGAGGAAGACGGAAACGCCGCGCTGGTTTTTTCTTACGTGGGCTATATCAACCAGGAGATCGCCGTTGGAAACCGATCCAATATTGAGGTCAAACTCCTGCCCGACCTCAAATCGTTGGACGAAGTGGTGGTGGTAGGCTATGGGGTGCAAAAAAAAACGGACCTTACCGGGGCCGTGGGCACCGTGAAAGGCGAAACCCTCCGGGAGCGGCCGGTGGCCTCGCTTAACCAGGCGCTAAGCGGCCGTATCACCGGGGTCAACGTCTCGACCAACTCCGGGCGTCCCGGCGGGCGGGCCAACATCCGCATCCGGGGCAACACCTCCGTGAGTGTAGCCAACAACCCCCTCTACGTCATTGACGGGGTGATCCTCAATGCCGCCGATCTGGCCAATGGCAGCACCCCCATCGACTTCATCAACCCCAACGACATCGCTTCCGTAGAGGTACTTAAGGATGCTTCCGCTACGGCGATCTACGGCGCGCGTGGTGCTAACGGGGTCATTCTGGTCACGACCAAACGGGGCAGTACCGACGGTGGTCGCGTCACCTATGACACCGAGTTCAGCGTGGGCGTATTGCCCCGCAAGCTCCCGCTGCTCAATTCGGCCCAATTCCTGCAAGTGGAGGAAACCGCGTACCAGAACGCAAAGAAATACGATCCGGTGGGCTGGGCCGGTGGCAAATACCGCGACCCGCTGACCAAGCGTACCAATCCGTTGTTGTTCGACGCCAGCGGGAAGCCGCTCTACGACACCGATTGGCAGGATGAGATTTATCGCCAGGCCAAGACCCAGAACCATCAGCTTGCTTTCGCCGGGGGCAACGGTAAGGATAACTACGGCCTGTATCTGGGCTACCGCAACGAGGAAGGCCTGATGCTGGAATCCTGGCTTAAGCGACTTTCGGGACGGTTCGTAATGGACAGTCAGATCAAGAAGTGGCTGAAAGTAGGTGGCTCAATCGGCTACAACAACCAGAATGAGAGTCAGGTGGATCCGCTGGGTAACGGCGGCATTACGGCGTTACGACAGGTGGTGGAGGCTATCCCCCTCATTCCGGTGAAGTACCCCGACGGGCGCTGGGCCGGCAACGAAGATTATCCGGGGATGGAAGGTGGGGGAAATCCGGTAAACATCGTCAATGACCGACGCTACTACCTCAGGACCCAAACGATGCTGGCCAGTGTGTACACGAACATTACCCTGGCCCAGGGATTGGAGCTCCGTACTACCGTGGGAGCGAATGTCATCAACCAGGGGACTGACTATTACGCCGGAAGAACCCTGAATTTCATTTCACGTAACCAGGGCGGGGAGGCTTCCATCACGAACGAACGCCATAATTCGTGGCAATTCGAGAACTACCTGACCTACAATACCAAAATCGCCCAGGCTCACACGATCAATGCTTTGCTGGGCATTGCCTGGCAACACGTGGATCGCTTTTCTTCGCGTGCCGGTTCGCAGCGGTTTCAAGACGACTACTTTCAGTTCAACAACCTGGGGGCGGGTTCTGTGGTGGTGGCCCCCGCGTCGAGCACCAGTGCCGCGATGCCGAGAGAACTGGCGATACATCAGCAATACCGGTGAAGATGCAGAACATCAACACGTATTGCTGAAAGAGGGGAGTTTATGGAGGCACTGGGTACTCGATGTGGGGCCACCACCACAGAACCCGCCCCCAGGTTGTTGAACTGAAAGTAGTCGTCTTGAAACCGCTGCGAACCGGCGCGCGAAAGAAAAGCTATGGACGTGTTGCCAGGCAATACCCAGCAAAGCATTGATCGTGTGAGCCGGGCGATTTTGGTATTGTAGGTCAGGTAGTTCTCGAATTGCCACGAATTATGGCGTTCGTTCGTGATTGAAGCTTCCCCGCCCCTATTCCGTGAATGAAATTCAGGGTTCTTCCGGCGTAATAGTCAGTCCCCGGTCGATGACATTCGCCTCCACGGTGGTACGCAGTTCCAACCGGGCCAGGGTGATGTTCGTGTACACACTGCCCAGCATCGTTTGGGTCCTGAGGCAGTAGCGTCGGTCATTGACGAGTGTGCTCCCCCATCGCATTCCGCCACCTCCGACTCCGGGCACTCTTTCGTCAACCGGCCCAGCGCCCGTCGGGGTACTTTACCGGAATCGAGGGGGATAGCTTCCACCACCTGTCGTAAGGCAGGGATGCTGCCGTTACCCAGCGGATCCACCTACTCTCAACTCCGGTTGTTGTAGCCGATTCGGAGCCACCTACTTTCAGCCACTTCTCGACTCTGACTGTCCATTACGAACCGTCCCGAAAGTCGCTTAGCCAGCAAGTATCCAACACCAGGCCTTCCTCGTTGCGGTAGCCCAGATACAGGCCGTAGTTACTCCTTACCGTTGCCTCGGTGAAGGCAAGCTGATGGTTTTGGCGTTCCTGCCTGGCCCTCAGCACCAACCTGCCAATCGGTGTCGTAGAGCGGCTTCCCGCTGGCGTCGAGCAACAACGGATCGGGGACGCTTGGTCAGTGGGTCGCGGTATTCGCCACCGGCCCAGCCCACCGGATCGTATTTCTTTGCGTTCTGGTAAGCGGTTTCCTCCGATTCAGGAAATTGGGCCGAGTTGAGCAGCGGGAGCTTGCGGGGCAATACGCCCACGCTGAACTTGGTGTCATAGGTGACGCGGCCACCGTCGGTACTGCCCCGTTTGGTCGTTACCAGAATGACCCCGTTAGCACCACGCGCGCCGTAGATCGCCGTAGCCGAAGCATCTTTGAGTACCTCTGGAACGGAAGCGATGTTGTTTGGGTCTGATGAAGTTGATGGGGGTGCTGCCATTGGCCAGATCGGCGGCGTTGAGGATCACCCCGTCGATGACGTAGAAGGGTCGTTGGCGGCACCACGGCCACATGCAGGATGCGGATGTTGGCCCGCCCGCCGGGACGCCTGGAGTTGGTCGAGACGTTGACCCCGGTGATACGGCTGCTCTAGGGCCTGGTTAAGCGAGGCCACCGGCCGCTTTCGAAGGGTTTCTCCTTTCACGGTGCCCACGGCCCCGGTAAGGTCCGTTTTCTTTTGCACCCATACCCTACCACCACCACTTCGTCCAACGATTTGAGGTCGGGCAGGAGTTCGACCTCGACATCGGATCGGTTTCCGAGGTGATCTCCTGGTCGATATAGCCCACGTAAGAGAAAACGCAGCGCGGCATTCCCTGGCTTCCTCCACACTGAGCCGGAAGCTGCCACCTTGACGTCGGCTGGTCAACCTCGCGTCGTGCCTTTCACCACCACACTGACCCCCGGAAAGGGCTCGTTTGATTCCGAATCTGTCACGGTTCCCGTGATCGTCCTCTCAGCAGCCGGCCTGGCAAATTTTCTGGAAATCAAGACTACCCCTACCATCGAAGCCGGAGCGTTTCTGCTCCGGATCGGACAGGTTGGGCGCTCTCCCTGCCGATGGGTTGTAAATCACGCAATTTACTCTCTTCAAGCGGCCCTGTATCGTGTAGGAAGTTGGGTTAATCTTCTTGTATTGCAAACCCAGTGGCTCCAGTAGTTTCTCCAGGTTATGTTCCAGGCTACGGTCTGTGTTCACACTGCCAGGCTTTACTTTAAGACCCGCCAGGGCCTTCGGCTCATACAGGATGTCAGCATTGTAGTGGGCCGTCAGGTCAGTCAGCACCTCGGTCAGCAGGCGATAGGCGGGTTGCTGTTTTTTTTCGGACTCCTGAGTCCCCTGCATCATGGCCAGCGTCTGCGCGCTGGAAGGTAATCCTGTGAGCATCTGCAAGGCGAACATTCCCAGCAGAGATGCGTTGAGTAGGCGTTTCAGCATGTTCTTGATAAATTATTAGGTTTATTTCACAGAAAGAATGGTGTCCGCGTTTTAGGAAATACGGAGGTTCGGCATTACTTGCCCCCGATGCAGGTTCAGGCGAAATCACTTCACAGCTTCGTATTGAACTAAAAATTCTACAAAACGTACAACTTTCACATTCTAAGACTCATTCGGCCTAAAATCACCTTAGTCCGTTGTTGTTTTTTTTTGGCATGCTGGTGCTGCACTGAAACAGCGGGGCAACACAATGCCAAGAGATCGAAGGATGGGAAATTCAGGAGAAAAAAAATAGCCCATCTCCAGGCAGCAGCTCACTGAATGAGATGTCCGTTTACAAATCAGGCACCAAATTACGGGGAAGTAACTTGGTGCCGTTTGTGCTGGATAGCTCTCCGATTAGAAAGACTGGCTGGGTCAAATAAAAGATTTCTTCCCGTTGGGAGATATCTACCTCCTGTTCAGGGCTTTTTGATCGCGTTATGCGTTTTCAGCCATTCCTCGCCTTTTTTGTCCAAAAAGAAATCCATCCAGATGTAATACATTTCTTTTCCCTGGTCGACTTTTACCCCATGGCTCGACCCCAGGGGAATATGCAGCAGGGAGTATTCCGGGAGATTTGCTTTGGCGTCATCGGCACTAACGGTAATGTCGTTACCGGCCAGGCCCAGGAACAGTTGCTCCAGCATGGCGTGTTCGTGCGGATCCACTTTGTCGGGACCGCTGGCCTGCACCGTTCCCATGGCAATCCGAGGTATGTATTTATTGGGGAAAATCGTCCGGCTCACCGTTTTAGGACTCTTGATGGGTTCCGTATAGGCTTCGCAATCCGTGAATTTCTTGAAATATATTTTCTCCGTATTTTCCTTCGGAAACGTTTTCAGGTCCAGCTTATCCTGCTCCGTCAACTTACTCGAAATTTTCAGGAAATGGAGCGTGTCGTTTTTCTCGGCCTGAATGGTCAGGTTCCGGATCGCATTCTGCACCAGAACGGTTTCCGGGACAATATCGAATAGTTCTTTATTGGCCTTTACTTTTCCATTTCCCTTTACGAAAAGATAAATATTCCGTAAGTCGTCGTCCTGAGTTTCTTTCTTAACGGTATCGCCCGTGATTGAGATTTGGGTGACTTTAATTCCCCCATTTCGTTCTTAAGGATCGTCTTACTGTACTCGCTCGTGTTGGGTAATACCTTCATGGAAAGGTTTTCCATTTGAATTTCCTGAGCAACACCTGGCACGGACGACAGTAGTGTTACTGAGATAGCGATTAATCTGATTATTGCTTTCATTGCTTTCGTTTTTAAGGTTTACTATTCATTTCAATGTCCAGGGGCATCCGGTGGTAGTACAGTCATAGCCAGGCATTGAGAGAAAATGGGAGATGGTTATTGAAGTACCGGTTGTGGCGAATTCATACGAACCAATTCCTCGACCATCGTCGGTGCGCCAATAAACAGGGGTATGCGCTGATGCAGGCTCACCGGGGGTATGTCGAGGATGGGGTGATGGGGAGAAACCGCCAGACAGCCCGCCTTTTCGGCAATAAACGCCAGCGGAAAGGCCTCGTACAGCAGCCGGAGCTTGCCCTCGGGATTCTTCTCCGTAGCCGGGTACAGGTAGATACCTCCTTTGATCAGGTTGCGGTGAAAGTCGCCGACCAGGGAACCGATGTAGCGGGCACTGCACTTTTTATTCCGGCATTCTTTCAGATATTCCTGAATTCCGGTTTCGTACTCTTCGAGGTAGCAATCATTGCAGGAGTAAATCTGGCCATCCAGCGGACTGCGCATGTCGGGATGCGACAGGATGAACTCACCCAGGGAGGCATCGTAGGTAAAGCCATTGACACTGTGGCCGGTGGTATACACCAGGATCGTGGACGAACCGTAAAGGATATAGCCCGCGGCGACCTGCTTGCGGCCGCCCTGCATGAAATCCTCAATGGTAGCCTCGGTGCCGATCGGGGTGACGCGCCGGTATATCGAAAAGATGGTACCAATGGAGACGTTCACGTCGATGTTGGACGAACCATCGAGGGGATCCATCGCTACTACGTATTTGCCGGCATTGTTGCCGGTGTGAATAATGTCCTCCTCTTCCTCCGAGGCGATGGCACACGCTTCGCCGCCGTTTTTCAAAGCCCGGCAGAACCGAATATTGGCTACCACGTCCAGCTTTTGCTGGCTTTCCCCCTGCACGTTTTCAATCCCCATTTCCCCGGTCAGGTCGATGAGCCCGGCCCGGTTTACCTCCCGGTGGATGATTTTGCCGGCCAGGGCAATGTCCCGCAACAATTGGGACAGGTCGCCCGAGGCCGAGGGGAACGCCATTTGGCGGTGCATGATATACCGGTCCAGCGTAACGCCGACGGGCAGGGCCAAGGGGTGAGAGTTTGTGAATTCCATGGGATAACGCTAAGATTGGTGGACAAAAAGGTGAGCGCTTTGGTCGAGCAAGGCGGTGATGCGGCCGGAAAGTGCCGCCGGTTCGGCATCCGCAAAAAGCTGGGAACCAACCCCTACGGCCGTTGCCCCCGCGCCAAACCAGGCTTCCAGGCTTTCGAGGGTGGGTTCCACCCCGCCCGTCACCATGAGTTTCAGCCAGGGCAAAGGCCCTTTGATCGCTTTGATAAAGGAGGGCCCCACGACGCTGCCGGGAAACACTTTCACCAATCCGGCCCCGAGCTGCGTGGCGTGGTAGATTTCGTTCAGCGTGGTGCCGGCGGGGATCCACAGGACACCCCTGGTGCGGCACAGTTCGCCTACTGCCTCCGTAATGACCGGCTGCACCACAAAGTCGGCCCCGGCATCCAGAAATCGGGTTGCTTCCTCCGTCGTCAGAATGGTACCAATGCCGAGGGCCATACCCGGGCAGTGCTCCCGTACAAAGCGGATTAGTTCGGCGAAAACCGGGAGGGCTTGCTCGCCCCGGTTGGTGAATTCAAACACGCGCAAGCCGCCCTGGTAGCACGCCTCCACAATCGCGCGGGCGTACCCGGCATCTTTGTGGTAAAAGACCGGCACAATGGGGTTGGCTTCAATCAGGCCGAGTATTTCGGTTGGTGTCATGGTAGTCAGACTAGGATGGAATGAAAGATGTGGGTATACGATTTTCGACATCGGCGACGGTTTGCCGGGTGGCATCCCCGGCCTCCTGCAACTTTCCAAAGGCCGCCGCTGCGGCAAAGTTGATCACGTCCTGCGGTGCGTGTTGCTGGTGAAGGCCGTAAATCAGGCCGGCCATGAAGCAATCTCCACTGCCGATCCGGTCTACTACCGTCGGAGTACTGAGTTCGGGAGACACATACTGTTTACCGTTGGTGTCCAGGGTGGCAAAGTACCGGAGCCCGGTGGGCGGTACGTCGAAGCGGAAGGTATTGGCCATAACTTTGCAACGAGGAAACCAATTTTGCAAGGTCTCGGCGGTATTTTTTGCATGTTGGATATAGTCGGAAACCCGTCCTTTGGCATGTATGTCAGCATCCAGTGGAACACCGAGCAGGGCATTGGCCGACCAGATGTTTCCCATCACCACGTCGCAGTACTGTACCAACTCCGGCATGATATCCACCGGAGCTTTTCCGTATTTCCAAAGCTGGGCGCGGTGGTTCAGGTCAATGGAAACCGTAATTCCCCTGGCGGAAGCAGCCTTGGCCAGTTCGATACAGGATTTGGCGACCCCCGCATTGAGGGCCGGGCTGATCGCACTCAGGTGCAGCCATTCCGTACCATCCAGTATCAAGTCCCAATCCACGGCAGTTGTACCCAGTTCAGAAAAAGAAGAATACGCCCGGTCGTAGATGACGCCCCCTTGTTTCAGATCGCCCCCCTGCGATAGGTAGTAACTAGCCGACCCGCTGTCCGGCCCGGAGAATTCGGGTGGAGTCGATCCCCTTGCTGTCGATGTAGTCGACGATGTCGTCGGCCAGAGGGTTTTGCGGTACAACCGAACTGTAAGCGGCGGGGAGTTCCCAGCCCGCCAGTGCGGTGGCTACATTGAGTTCGGCCCCACCCACAAAAACCGGCATTGAGGCCTGACGAATCCAGTCGCCCTGCGGGGCCGGGGAGTACCTCAGCAGCACCTCTCCGAAGGAGCATATTTTCCCTTTCATACGTTGCTTTTGGTAAATGGTTAGTCTGGTAAATCAATTGGCCCCGATTAGTCAGGGCCAATTGATTACATATTCTCAGTAGGCGTTACTTTGGGTTTCCCCGAGCCACTCAGAAAAAACACGGCAAAAATGCCGAGGGGTACCAATAGGGCTGCCATCCCAAAGAAGGGAATGTAGCTTTCCTGTCGTCATGACGGGTACCAGCCAGGTGGTGATCAATACGCCCAATACGGCCGAGGTACCCCCAATGCCCGCCAGGGTTCCTACCGATTTGCCCGAGAAGAAATCAGAGGGCAGGGTCTGGATATTACCGATGGCGATCTGGAAGCCCATGAGGGCCACAAAAATGGAGAGCATGGCCTCTTCGGGGCTGCCCACGAACGCACTGGCGATCAGGGCGGGCAACATCAAAACGCCCCCCAGCCCGATGCAAAACTTCCGGGCTTTGAGCACCGGCCACCCTTTGCGGATCAGCACGCCTACCAGCCACCCCCCTCCGAGGCTACCGATGGCGGCCCCAACGTAGGGAAACCAGGCGAAAGCACCGATTTGCTTGATATCGAACCCGAACTCGTCGTGCAGGTAGATGGGAAGCCAGCTTACGAAAAGCCACCAGATGGGGTCAAGGCAGAATCGGGACAAAATAACCGCCCATGATTCTTTAAAGCTCAGTAATTTTTTCACGGAAATCGCTCCCTCTGTACTGACGGCCACCGGAGGCTGACCATCCAGAATGTGGGTACGCTCAGCTTCGGAAAGCCAGGGGTGCTTGTCGGGCGTCGCCTTGTTGATCAGCCACCAGGGAATGACCCACAGCAACCCGAGGGCACCAATGAGCAGGAAGGTACCCCGCCAGCCCAGACTTTCGTAGAAATAGGCAATCAACGGTGCCGAAATCACCGCTCCCAGGGAAGCGCCGGCTCCGAAAAGCCCCTGGGCGAAGGCCCGCTCCCGCACGGGAAACCATTCGGCGTTGGACTTGGTAGCCCCCGGCCAGTTACCGGCCTCGCCCAGCCCGAGCAAAGCCCGGAAAAGCGAGAAGGATCCCAGCCCGCGGGCTACCGCGTGCAGGGCCGCGGCGATCGACCACAGGGTGATGGAAAGCACAAATCCGAGCCGGGTGCCCACCCGGTCGTACAGCCGGCCCGATACACTCTGGCTGATCCCGTAGGCCACCATGAAGAACGATACCACCAGGGCGTACTGTTCCTTATCCAATTGCAAGTCGTTGGCAATGCCCGGCCACATCACCGCCAGGGCGTTGCGGTCGATGTAGTTGATGATGGTGGCAATGCCAATCAGGCCAATGATCCACCAGCGCAGACCCTGCACTTTCCCTTCTGTTTTTCTCTTCGGGTTCGTGTGATACGGTCGTGGTATCGGTTGAAGGTATCTTTTTCATAGGAATAGTTTAGTTTATCTGCGTTATATCTGGCTCTACAAGTTTAATAGCTTCAATGGCCTAAACGAAATCCTCTCGCATGGGGCTAAAAACATCAACCAAAAGCCCCGCTTCGATGGCCGTTGCACCATGGGGTACATTCGGGGGAATGTAGAAAGAATCGCCGGCTTTCAAGGTTTTGGTTTCACTACCAATCGTCACGGCAAACACCCCGCTTTCGATGTGGGTAATCTGACTGTGATAATGGTGATGAATAGGCCCAACGCCGCCTTTTTTGAAAGTCGGCTTTGACCAACATGAGGCTGTCATCGTAGGCCATTATTTTTCTTCTCACCAATTCGTTCACCACTTCCCATTCCAGGGAGCTGTCTTCGATGTGGGTTTCGGTTATTGTGTTCATATTGCGTTTGTTTTAAAGTTTTTATTAGAATTTTTTTGAATAAACCCATCCGTCGCCGGGCGACGGAATGAGTTCTTTTTTTTATTAAGAGAATGCCAATCCCCCGTTGATGTCAATGTTATTTCCGGTGATGAAGGAAGATTCATCCGAAGCCAGGTACCCTACCAAATCGGCTACTTCTTTGGCTTGTCCTTCGCGCCGGAGTGGCGTGCCATTGGCTACGTTGGTTCTTACTTCGCTCTTCGTAAACGTATCGTGGAAAGTAGTGGCAATCATACCCGGGCACAGGGCGTTTACGCGAATGTTTTTCGGCCCCAATTCTTTGGCCATTGACCGCGTAAAGGTCATAACGGCACCCTTCGCAGGCAGAATAAGCCGATGCACCAGGTCCACCGCCATCCCGGGCTGCCTGCGAAGCAAAATTGACAATCGACGAACCCGCAGGCATGTGAGGCACCACCGCCTTGGTTACCAGAAACACCGTGTTGAAATTGAGTTTGAACAGGAAATTGATGAAATCCTCATCCATCTCGGCCAATGTTTTCCGGGCTACCAATCCCCCGGCTACGTTTACCAGAATGTTGATCTCGCTGCCAAAGGCGGCAATGGTTTTCTGTAACCAGATTGTCCACATCGGCTTGAGCTGGTCATATCACCCTGTACCAGAATGGCTTCGCCACCGGCTGCTGCAATTTCGGCCAGCGTTTTCTCGCCTTCTTCCTGGGCGTCAAAATAGTTGATGACCACCTTTGCTCCCATGAAGCCAGTTTGATGGAAGTCATTTTTCCAATGTCCCTTCCACCCCCTGTTACTACGGCTACTTTACCAGCTAAATTCATAATCGAAATTTGGTTTATGTATATTAAAATTGCACTAATGTGTATGGGCCTTTCCATACAATGTTTTTACCCTTAATGGGTAACGAATGGCTTTTATCCGGTTGGAAGTTTTGGTTCGAAAGGGCCAAAATCCAGGTATTTTTTTCCTTATTGGTCAGTTGTATTACGGTATAATCCGCTTGTTCGAGTACTACCTCCACTTTCTCAATATCAGCGTACGAATTAATGGCTTTTTCAGTGACGGGCGAATAACTTCCGTGCGATTCCAGAACAGATGCAAACGTGGTGTTGCCCGCCTTTCTTCGCAAGATCATCATGGGGTCTCTTCTCAAATTAAAATTCGGGTCGCTGGCTCCTACCCGGCCCAAAATAATGCTGTCTTGGGGTGTGGTCGTGGATAGATAGCTGTGAAAAACCCCGTTGCCCAACCACGTCAAGCTACTACTGCCCGCGTTGGCGACACCTTCGGCTTCTTTCCAGATATGCTGATAGCCATTTTTACTCCCCAGTTTTTCCATTTCATTCGGAACGCTCATCTTGAAGTCGGTAGCTATCACCTGACCCATATAATAGAGCGGCAGGTCGAGCGTGTTTTGCAGTCTTCGCGTTCACTTTCAATACATCGATCAGAAAAGGGTTTTTGAACGCCTTAGAATCCACCAGGATCAGGGTTCTGTTCAGGACAACTCCTGCGTAGGCATTGGAATCCTTTGAACTGATGGCCTGGATCTCGGGGTTAGCAAAATCGTGAAAATTCAGGCTCGGCGAATACTTGTCGGCTTCGTCGCTATTCCCTTTGTATTGGGTTGTCTTATTGACGGTCAGCGTATTGTGTCCGATCGTTTGCTTGGCAAAGGTTGAATTTTCGGGCAGATATACCCCTCCGGCTTTTTGCTCGATGTTCACAAAACGCGCCATGCCGTAGTCCTGCACGACCTCGTTTCCTTTGAAATAATACGAATAGGAAAGCTGGTCAAAGTGTCCGTGACCCATGCCGTGCGTCCCCGACTTGAACACCAAATTCAAATCGTTTGGGGTACGGATAATGCCCAGGCCCCGCCTTTGCCATCAACTCCATCCTTGTAGAGAATCGATTGATAGGTATACGGCTTTTTGTTTTTAAGGTTTTTGGCTACTGCCATACCCGACTCATCCAAAACTACTTCGCCTTGCAGGGCCGCAATCGCGAGTAAACCCGGATCTTTTTTGCCGTAATGATAGGCCAGGTCAACCGCCGAAATCAGGGAAGAATTATAGATAGACATTCCCTTTTGGGCATCGTTGAGGGGAAAAAACTCTCCTTTTGAAGTGGTCTGATCCAACAATGAATAGACCGATTTGAGCAAGAGGCTGTCCCGGTATTCGAATATCTTCAATTCGGGGCGGGCGTTGTGCAGACTGGCCGCAAAAATCAAGAAAGGATACGCGCCATAGCGGTGGTAGTAGGCCCCTTCGGAATATAAGCCATCGGGCGAGAAAAGGCCATCGATCTGGGACAGAAAACCACTTTTTTCCTGACTGATCAAACCACCATCGTTGTCGTGCTGAATTTTGAGCGGTGTTTTCTCGGTCGTGCCATACAATGCCCTCTTTACAAAATCCTCGTTGTTCATCACCAGCCCAATCATGCCCACGCCCGCACAACCCCAGGTGGAGTGGTTGTGGATGCGGTTGAAAAATTGGGGGCTTTCGATGGATAGAAAATTCACGAAGGGAATGAACAAATCTTTTTCGATCCGGTCCCGGTCGGCTTTGCCCAACCAATCGTACACACAGTCGTAGGCCTGGGCCACGCTCACGAGCCAATTGGCGTCGTTGAGGCATTGCCAGAACAATTTGCCCCGGGCGTAAGAATTTTTGGCGGGGTGCAAGCCCAGGGTGGGGTACAAATCGGCATATTGATGCAAAATGGCCTTCAGGTAGTTGGCGTATTTTACGTCACCCGTAATCTGGAAAAGCATGCCCGCGTTTTCCATGGTGTTATAATTTTTCCGGTGCACTTCGTGCGAGTAACCCCCGGCCAGCTCTTTCGGGATGGGCACTACGATGGGTTGGGCAATTTCGGCATCCACGCTCTTTTTGATCTGCTCGAAAGACCTATCGTAGAGCGGGGTTTTACCCAAATTGGCCTTGATTTCTTTCAGCCCCTTTTTCGTCAGAGTCAAACACGGATGCGTTTGCGCCTCTACGACCAGGGTCGGTAGCCAAAAAGCCAGGATGAAAAGTAGGGCTCCTTTTTTCATTTTGTGCCGATGGCCATTTTATCGTCCCCTAAAACTGTTTTCCCCGCCGCGTCGTGCGTAATATCGTGCTGACTGAAGCCCTCGCCTTTGATGATAAAATCCTCCTTTTGGTTGAAGATGCAATGATGGGCCGTAGCGGTCGGTTCGCCAACGGTCATCACCATACGTACACCCGCACTTTTCTCAAAGGTGGAGTTTTTGATGTCGGCATTTTGCAATCCCCACAGGCTGATGGCGGCTTTGGCCGGGTTGTTCTTGCCCAATCCGACGTTCTTGAAGGTCGAATGATTGACGGTAAGCAACCCTGCGGTGGTGCTTTCGTCGCTGCCACCGCGGTACGAGCACCAGGGCCGCCCCGTCGATGTCCGTAAAACTGGAATTGTCGATGCGGATGGTTTCGGCGTTGTACAGCCCGATGTCGTCGGTTTCCCGATCCAGCGCAATGACCGCACCCGAAATTTTGGAAAACGAACTATTGGTGATTGAAATGGTGTCGGCAAACGTACTGGCCGCTACCCGCAAGACATTGAAGAAATTGTTAGCCGTCAGATTGGTCACGGTGCAGTTGTCGATGAACAGGCTGTAATTCCGGTTCATGGCGTATTTGCTCGTGGCGATCACCGCGTTGAGCGGACTATCTGAGGACAGTTTTCCATCAATCGTTAGGTTTTCGAGCCGAAGCCCCCCTTCGTTTTCAATGATAAAGAGATGGGTGGATTCAAACGTGACCGTGGTAGCGGCTTGTCCTTTCCCCCGGATGGTTACCGGATGATTGAGGGAAATCACTTTGGTCAGGTTGTAATCACCGGCCCCCAGTTGAAGGATATCACCGGCTGACGAATTCTGAACCGCATCGAACAGGGTATTCAGCCCCGCCGCCACCTGAATGGTCTTGGGCTTCTGATTTGACGGGGTGTTTTTAGCATACCAGGATACCCCGGTGTTCTCCCGGTTGGCAATGGTTCCCTTTATTTTCGCCCCGATGTCCTCCTTGATTACTTTCGTGCCGTTGGGTTGGTTAATGAGGGTAGTTTCGATGACCCTGAACCCCGTTTTGGCCGGGAAATCAGTGGGCTTGTTGACTACATTGTTTTCAAAAGTGATTCCCGACAAATCGGCATAGGTGCCGAAATGCTGAGGGGCGTTTGTGGTATAAAACAGGTTGTTTTTAATCGTTGTGGTTTGGGGCGCTTCGCTGCGCTCCTTGTCGTTGCCCGCACCCAGTTCGATATGGTCACAATCCACGAATGTGTTATTGGCGATGTTCGACTCTTTGACGGGCACGTACCGGTTCAAGGGTGAATTGGGTACCCCATTCATCACCGTCAAGGCACCTCTGAACCGGTTTCCTGTCAGTCCTTCGCAATAATTATTGACGACGGTCTGCTTTTCGTTGATGATCCTGATCCCGCCCGTAAACGCCACACCATTACCAAGCAGCACATTGCCCTCAACGTGGGTTTCGTTGCCGTGGCGCATGGTGAGGGTACCCTTGCATTCAAAAAAAGTATTGAACCGGTAGGTGTTCTGATTCGATTTATTGGAAATGATCTCGTGCTCGCCATTGCAGCGGTCGAAGTAATTGTACTCCACAACTGACTGTGAGTTCATCATCGAGTTGTGGCTTACGCCAATCCGGATGGTTTCGCCCCCATTGCCCCCCAAATTCTGCCTGAATCCGAAGTAGTTATGATCGATCTGGTGTTTGTTTTCAACGCTTTCCTGGGTATCCAGCCGCACAATCAGCGTCACCCCCTGGTTTCTTTTGTCAATGAATTGGCAATGATTTACCCGGTTGTTTTTACCAAACAGCACCACCCAGGCCTCCACGTTATTCCTTTCGGGGCTATTGAAATTATCAATCACGCATTCCGACAAGCGGCAGTTATTGGCCAATGTCTTAGAGTCTTTCCGGAACGAAATCAAATCCGTCGTCGGAGAAAAGCCGTCTTTAAAAACCAGACCTTCCACCACGAGGTAGTTTCCGGCAATTCTCAAATTTGACTTTCCCGTGATGATTACCTTTCCTTTTTGCTGGGCTTTCAGCGTAATGGGCTGGGCAGCCGTCCCGTTGGCTTCAAACAACAATTCAGCGTTGTTCCAGGTACCGTTGGCCATCACAATGACATCGCCCGGCTGGACAGTTTTGACCGCAGCATGTAACGCCTCCGTGTTCTTGACCAGAATTTCTTTGGCAAAAATCTCTGATTGGACCAATAAAAGGAGCAATAGAAAAGAAATACGCATGTTGTTGGGAGTTTGAAAGGGGGAGATTTTATCCTCCCCCGCTATAAATATTCTAATGAATCAACCTATTAATTAATATCCTGGATTTTGAGTGATAACTCCACCACTTGCCAGGACTTCTGAATTTGGAACAGGAAACAAATAGTAGTTTTTATTTATAGCCATTCCCATTTCAGCATCTACGGTTCCCGTTCTGACAAGATCAAACCATCTTTGTCCTTCCAGGGCAAGTTCCAATCTTCTTTCATCCAGAATGGCTTTTTTCACTTTTTCCTTCGTATTCAAAACGGTTGGATCAAGGACTTTTAGTCCAGCTCTTGTTCTGATGGGATCCAGCACTTTGAGTACCGTTGCGGCCGGACTACCTGTTTCATTCAAAGCTTCAGCATGTAGCAATAGAATGTCGGCATATCGAAGTTCAATCCAGTCCTGGTCAAGGTTCCCCCATTTCTTGCCTCTCTTATTCGCCACATCAATAGTTACGTCCTTTCTTAAATCACCAGGATTTGCATCAAAAGCGGCAGTCAAATCTGGATCCAGGGGAGTTGGCGATTTAGTATCCGTACCTTTAAACCATTCCGAAAATTGAGAAAAAGCGTACAGGTCATTGATCGATGTTGAAAAACGAGTAGCATAAAGAATTTCTGAATTCAAATCATTAAGCTCGCCAAATACATCTGAGAACTTGGGTTTCAGGCTGATTTTGGCCGCAGTGGCTGAATTTACAACTTCGGCCAACAATGGAGCTGCCTTCGCATAGTCACCTCTTTGCATATACACCTTGGCAAGCATCCCCTGGGCCGCAATTTTAGATGCCCTTCCCGTAGTTATGTTAGCATTGTTCAGTGCAGCAATAGCCTCTAAAAAATCAGGGATAATCACTTCATCATATACTTTGGCAGCGGGCTGTCGGGTTAAGATAGATTTATCGGCAATGCTCGGTGAGGCGGATAAGTTGATCGTCACATCGCCAAAGGCTTTCACTAACTTGAAGTAAGATAATGCTCGTAAAAATTTGGCCTCACCTACCTGTGTGGCATTGGTAGAATTTGTAATGACATTATTTGTACTCAATATAGACTTGTATAAGTTACTATAAAAAGGACGGAAAAACTGTTCTACCAAATCTCCACCTGCTAAATCCTTATCGAATCTATCAAATGCAGGATAGGGTGCTTCCCGCATCAACATATTGTCGGCTCTGAAATCACCCATAACCGCTAATGGTGTGGCCGTGGGTTGCTGATAATGATAGGCGGCATTTAATACTTCGGCGTACGAAGTTAAAGAGGATGACTCTGACTCTAACGGAGGCACTTGATTCAGGTTACTTTCACAGGATGTGAAAACCAGTAGTGCTACTATATATACACAAATATTTTTCATTTTCTTATTTTTTATAGTTCCTTAAATCAATATCCAATTGTTTAAATAACTGCTTACTGATGATTAAAAATTAACATTTAACCCCAATGTAAAGCTTCTGACTATCGGACTTGCTCCTTCCTGGTATCCATAGGTAGTTGGCCCTAAATATCCGGTATTGGTAATTTCAACTCCTTCGGGATTGAACGAAGTGTAATTCTTTGCCATCTTATACCACAAGTTCGTAGCAGCTACGTACACTCTCAATGACGCTATTCCAATTTTGTTAGATAATTTAGGATTAATGTTATATCCCAAGGTCATATTCCTCAATGCAATGTAGGAAGCGTCCTGCATCATGGAGCCGTGCGCATTTCTGGCCTCCTGATAAAATTGTTTATTGTGGTCAGCTATCCCATCCTTTTCTGCATCAAAGCTTGGTTTAAGTCTGCCACCAAACTGAGACTCCCAATAGATTGGATCTATATTGTAAACTTCCGCTCCCTGTGAACCTTGAAATTGGAGTGAGAAATCAAAATCCTTGTAGGTCAATGAACTATTCATTCCCCAGTAAAAATCCGGTGTGTTTGATCCTAACTTTACGTAGTCATTCTGCTGGATCTATTTTTCCATCGCCGTTTTGATCCTTTACATAGTATTCGGAGCTACTGAATCCAATATTCTGAGTAGGATCATTGATGTATTTTGATTCCACTTGTCCAAGGGTTTCATATCCCCACATTTCACCTACCTGACCACCTACATAATTTCTAAACTGTGGTCCTCTACCGGCAGGTCCGCCATACACTACATAAGGCAATGATTGCAGGTCTCCCAGACTCGTAATTTCAGTATTAACGGACGAGATATTACCAGAAAGCCTCCAATTAAAATCTGATTTATTAATTACGATAGCTGCTAATTCAAACTCTACCCCAGAGCTCCTTACATCCCCCCGGTTAAGAACAATAGACGGTGTACCCAACACTTCCGATACACTTTGGTTGATCAACATATCTTCAATATCAGAAGTATAATAATCAACCCCTATCGTAAACTTATTTCGAAGAAACCCTAAGTTCACACCGAAATTTGTTTCCGTATTGCTCTGCCATGTAAGATCAGGGTTGGCAACATTACTTGGTATCAGGAAACCCGTACCGAATATGGTAGGCTGAGATTGTAAAAGACTCAATGAACTATATGATCCCAGGAATGAGGTAGTTCCCAATGATCCTCTGCTGAATCGCAATTTAAGATCGGTAAGAACCTTCGATTTGTAGAAAGCTTCGTTGTGCACATTCCAACCTAAGGAGAATGCCGGAAAAACCTCAAATCTGTTATTCGCTCCAAACCGGGAATCACCATCTCTTCTCAAAGAAAAAGATCCTAAATACCGATCATCGTAGGCATAGGTTACCCTACCGAAAACACTTTGTCTTGATACCGTTTCGTCCCTTAGTCTGGTGTTGATATCAGCAGGGGCCAAGAAAGAATAATTGAGCGGCAAGCCAAGTGGTACGTTTGTGCCTACTATGGATGTTCCTTTTATATAAAAATTCTGAAATTCCACGCCTGCTACGGCAGAGATCTCATTTTTGCCAACCGTTTTAGAATAGTTCAAGGTAGTTTCACTCAATACGGACGTTCTTATTACATCCGTTTGATTTAAAGCGGTTTGATTAAAGCGGTGCGTTGGGTCCGCTAATACACCCCTGTAAAAATAACCCTGTCCATCATTGATATCAGCCCCAAGTAAAGTCTTGATATTCAACCCTTCCAGAATCTTGAATTGCAAATAAGAGTTTACATTACCAAAGTATGTTCTTTCGGTCTGTCTTGGCATTGTCAAGCTTAGCCGCAGGGCCTTGATCTCCCGTACCTCCTATACCATTTAGATTTCTGCCATAGTGCCAATCGTGCGCCACATCGCCAGGTTGCAAAGTGTAAATACTTTGATTGCCTAAGTTACCCCTTCTGTCCTGATCAAAGGTTCTGCCCATATTGGCGATGGTTAATCCTCCTGCTGCCAAAGCCTTGCGCTGGGCATCCAAATCCTGGACAAATTTGATAGAAGCATCTGTATGGTAAATAGGGCTAATGCTGTACGATCTCAGAAGGTCCCGCATATCCGTAGGCAAAATTTCCTGCTTGCTGTAGTTCCCGTTGAAACTTAGCCCGGCACTGAATCTATTGGATAGATGTAGCATCCACATTTAAACGAACATTGTATCGTTCGAATCCTTGCTTTTGAGCAATACCCTGGGTGTTTAAATAACCAACCGAGGCAAATGCTCTTACATTCTCACTGCCACCCGAAACGCTTAAGTCATGGCTATTGGAAGATCCTGTTTTGAATAACCAATCTTCTATACTTACCACATCGGGTGCATTTTTGTAAGCATTTATTCTGTAATCCCTAAGCTGTGGATTAACCCCAGAAAGATCATATTTATCGGTCATTAACTCATCAGCCCATTCAGAAGCTGTTTTAAGCATAGCAATATCTTTGACATACTTATTCGATATGCTCGTATATCCGTTGTAGCTGAATTTTGCTTTGCCTGAACTTCCTTTTTTGGTAGTCACCAGGATGACCCCATTGGCCCCTCTGGATCCGTAGATAGCTGCTGACGCGGCATCTTTCAATACCTCTAAGCTCGCAATATCATTAGGATTGACCGTAGCCAGGCTACCCGATATGGGAAATCCATCCACAACAATAAGTGGATTAGAGTCACCTGAGAGAGAAGCTGCTGCTCTAATCTGAATGCGTGGATCTGCGCCGGGCTCTCCACTTTGGTTTTGAATCAAAACCCCTGAAAGCTTACCTGCCAGGGCATCATCAACACGATTGGCTTGAATAGCCGCAATATTGGCACCTTCAAGTTTGGATATGGCCCCGGTAAGATGTGATTTTTTCTGCGTACCGTACCCAACTACGACTATTTCATCGAGCGATGCGGCGTCAATGTCTAAGCTTACGTCAATTTTGCTACGACCGTTTACGGCAATTTCCTGGTTTTTGTAGCCAATGAAACTAAACACCAACGTAGCATTCTCGGGTGCGTTCAGGCTGTAGTTGCCACTGGCATCGGTGATTGTTCCCGTGTTGGTACCTTTGACAATGATACTGACCCCCGGTAAGGGGCTATTGTCTTCCTTGTCGGCGACCCGACCCTGGACTACTGTGTCGGCCGCCCATGCCATCGTACCATTGCCGATCGCCAGCATCAGGATCGAAGCTGCCAAAAGGAGCGGTTTGAAGTGAGTGAAAAAGTTTTGCTTTCATTGGTCAAAGGTTAAAGGGTTGGTTTTTGATTCAGTTTATCCGTACTCCGTCTGAGCGGGACTTACTGGTTTTGGGGAACATTGAACTTATCTATCGTTTACCCTTCCTATCCTTATATAGGAGAGGACCATATGTGTCGGAAACTAAATCAGGATAAATAAAATTCCTCATTTATTAGAAAAGTACAATTATTAGAGTATTTTTAATAGGCTACCCTGCTCGATTCCTTTCTTAAAGATAGCAGCCATAAATGACTTTTACCTCTATTTTTTTGATCTTTTTTACGAAAATACGCCCTTTTCCGAATCGAGAACGTTACCGGCAACGTTACCGGTAACGTTCTCATTACAAATTATTTTTATAGAAATAATTTAATTTTATATCCCTATGATTATGCAAAATCACGGTAAAGACCAGTGGGAGCGTTAAAAGCCCTTACGCTATTCCTAAAATCAAGGAAAGCCATATTTTAAGATTCCCTCAAAATTGTGCTATTTACCGTTCAATTAAAGACCGATACAAATGCCAAGAGCTGGACACTACCCTCATAAACCGGCAACGATCAAGGACATAGCCCGGGAGCTTAATATTTCTATTTCGACCGTATCCAGGGTTCTGCGGGATATGCCGGATGTCAATCCCGAAACAAGACAATCGGTTCTGCAAATGGTGGAAAAGCTTGACTATCAACCCAACCAGATTGCCCTGAGCCTGGTAACAAAGCACACCCACACCCTGGGGGTCATTGTGCCTAACCTGGACTATTTTTTTTCCACGGCCGTACGCGGCATGGACGATATGGCGCTGGAAGCCGGCTACACGGCGATGATTTGTCAGTCGAATGAAACCTACGGCCGCGAGATCGTCAATACGCAGCGCCTGATGAAAAGCCGGGTGGACGGCCTGATTGTTTCCATCGCGAGCGACTCTCTCAACGTGGACCATTTTAAGCGCCTGCTGCAAAAGAGTTACCCCATCGTATTTTTCGACCGCGTGGGAAGCGACCTGGGAGCCACCAAAGTGATTTTGGACAATATTGCCGGGGCCTCCCTGGCGGTGTCGCACCCGATCCAGCAGGGGAGCTGCTGGATCGCCTACCTGGCCGGCCCGGCCAATTTGTCGATCAGCCAGCAACGGATGATCGGATATACCGAAACCTTGCAGAAGTACGGTATTCCTGTGGAAGACGAGCTGATTGTGTACAGTGAGTTCGACCGCGATTACGCTTATAGCTGTACGTTGGACCTAATGGATCGTCCCGTTGGCCGGACGCGTCCTTGCGGTTAGTGACCGCCTGGCGGTCGGAGCGCTATTGGCATTGAAAGAGCGGGGCGTGCAGGTGCCGCAGGAAGTAGCCCTGGGGAAGGTTTTAACGACGAGCCCCTGGTGAGTCTCATGACCCCTGCCATTTCGAGTGTAGCCCAGCCGGCTTTCGAGATGGGGCGCGTGGCGGCCAAACTCCTGATTGAACAAATGAACAGTGAGGCCACCCTACCCAATCGGACCGTGATGCTGAAACCCACCCTGATTAAACGGGAGTCGTCGCTCAGAAAGAAGATTGATTTGGTTTGAAAAAAGAAGCAAGTGTATTGTTCAATTGATCATTACTAGAAATGGTTCTCGGTAAAGAAAAGTCAAAAATTTCCCATCGGCCGCATAGATTTATTTTGTGCGGGACGTCCCCAGGGCTCTCAGAATTAGGAAACAAAATTAACCGGTAAGGAGGACGATATCCGAAAGCTACTCGATAAAAAAAGTGGCCGTCTCGGCCATTGCCCGAATACTGGGTGTAAACCGTTTGACGGTCAGAAATTTTATCAAAACCTGAAAACTAGGATTGTTGAGCCCTGAGAATTGAATATTCGTGCTGTTTCCAGAAATGAAAAATTCTACGCGACCGATGGGAAATTTTTTACTTTCCTTTAGTTGCAACCAGCATAGCCATTGTCGTCAACCACCTGGCGGGCAGCATGCTCTCCCGCTTCACCGATTTCCTGACGACGGACGGGGTAAAGACCTGGCGCAACCGCGACGCCGAGTTCGAGCCGCGGTTCACCTACCGGCGGGAAGCGGCTCGCCTACTGGGACCTGGGGGTGGCGTTGCCTGTTCGAGGCCATAAACGAGATAGGGGAGGAGCGACTGGATGACATCGTGTACATACGCAACGAGGGGCATACCGTTACCGAAGCCCTCAACCGACAACTGGCGCACTACGCCTACCATATCGGCCAGATAGTCTACATCGCACGGATGATCCAGGGGGGAAAGTGGACCAGCCTATCAATCCCGCGGAACCAGTCAGGGGATTACAATTCCTTGAAGTTCGCGCGGGAGAAAGGGATCAGGCATTTTACGGAAGACGAGTTGGAAAGGGACTTGAATTTGGCAGAAGAGGAACAGAATTGAACAAAGGCAGGCGCTCGACCGACTGGCAAACTCCGGTGCAGAGTTCGTTACCCTGTTCGTAAGCTGGTACGTGTCGGTGGAGGTGTACAAGCCCCATGAGGTGGATGCTCAATCTCCCCACGAACGGGACGAGTGCTACCTCGTCATTTCCGGCGGATCGGGTACATTTGAAACGAATGGCGAGGTGACCGAATTTGGCAAGGGTGACTCCCTATTCGTACCGGCAATTACCTAGCACCGGTTTGTGGTGTGTTCCCATGATTTTATTACCTAGGTGTTCTTTATGGCGCCTCCATGTTCATCTTAGCTTCATTTTCATTCCCCCGACTTTAACTGAGGGCTTTTGAAGCCACTCCGGGTTATAAGGGCCGACCCACCGGCCGGGAAGCTGAATTTTACAATTTTTCCATCATCACTAATCTTTTTGGTCCCTTTCGAGGTGGTAATATTAAAACTATCCGAAGCTAACATCAGGGAAGCCTCGCCTGCTTTTTCAGCCTTCAGGCTGATATAGGTAATTTTTCCATCTATCTTTTGGGCACTAACGAATGTCGCCCCTTCCGCCCTGAGGTTGGTAAACTCCACGTCCAGCCAATCGGCAGGCAGGGCGGGCATGACCTCAATGAATCCGGCGTAACTTTGCAGCATCATCTCCTGCAAACCGGATGCAAATGCAAAATTGCCTTCAAGGGTGAAGGGGCGGTAAGTGAATTTGGAGAGCCCGGATTTGCTCTGATCACCGTTTGCATGAAAACTGTTCGGCAAACAAAATGCTTTAGCGAAAATGGACAGTGCATCCCGCGCACCCGCTCCGTCTTTGGCGCGCGCTTTTAGGTTGGCGAGCCAGGAATAGGAAGAACCACACCAGAAATCCGGCCCGACTTTATCCAGTAAAGCAATGGTATTCCTAATCGTTTGCTGGGCCTGCTCGCCATCCTCCCACTTGATAAGTCCGAAAGGATGAATGGCCATGACGTTTGAAAAATGCCGGTGCGATTCATCGTATGGGTGACCTGGCGCAAACATGAGTTCATGATTGGCGGTTTAAGCATACTCTGGGAACTCTTGAAGAATTTTCCGCCACTTGACAGCCTGCTCCTGGTCGTCCAGAGCGATAGCCAGTTCAGAGCCAGCCATGAAGGTGAATTTCATGATCGCCAGGTCGTAATTCGTCGTTTGGGGGAACCAGGCTTCCAGGCTATTGTTATGGATTTCAGGACTTGAACTCATCGGTAGTTGCCGATCGCCCTTTTCATTTTTTATCGTAATTTCTTCGAAAAAGAGGCATACCTGCTTGAACCAGGGATACGCCCGGTCTTTCAAAAAATCCCTATCCATGCCATAACGCCATTGCAGATAATAATGCTGCGCGAGCCAACCCGATACCGTAGGTGAAAGTGCATACTGGATCCATCCACCCATTTCTGTTCCCTTCAGGGTGGTCACGCCGGGCACTGCAAGTCCGTTCACTCCAAAGTACTCCTTCGTGTACCGAAGGTAATTGGATTTGTTTTCGTCCAAATGGTCGAGGTACCCCAGCGCTTCCTCCAGGTGGTTACCGCTGTAGGCGGGCCAGTAAATGAGCGGGTATTGAGGTCATGGTGATAGTCCCCTTTCCATGGTGGAATTTTTCCGTTGTCAGCCGTCCATACCGCCTGTAGGGATATTGGTGGCGCGCCACGCCTTGCGGCCGACCCAAATTTATACTGCTCCAGGTACCATTGCTTTTCAATTTCCCGATCAGGTACCTGAATAGACGATTGTTGCCAGAATTTTGTCCACCACCCTAAATGACTGGAATGGGCCGCTGCATAATTTCCTTTCAGTGCTTGTTGGGTAAGTATGCTGGCAGCAGGTTGAACGGCTGCCTTTGGGAAATGGGAAGAAACACTTCCAGACGCCCTCTATGATACCCTGGCCCATCTTTTTCCAGCGTACCGTAATTTCGTACCTGAATCCCCCCCAACCTTCCTGGTTGTATGTAATGCTATTGGCGTTCCGGTTGATGGTGCCTTGTTTATAACCCAATCTTGCCAGATCTTCGCCCCCCACCGGATCGGACTTCGCGCCTGAATCTGCCTGACCGGCGTATTTCGGTGCGATCAGTTCAGGAGCTGGGTCTTCTCCTAAACCCTCGAACCGGAACCATCCGACCGGCATGGTCGCATGTACGAAAGTTTTGAGGACAGTCCCATTATTCCACTCTACTCTCGCTGTTGCATCAGCGAGGCCTACACCGGCCTTCTTAACAGTTACGCCCTTCGGGATACGGAATTCCAATGCGCCAGCGGGGATTTTGGTAGGTGCAGGCTCCCGGTCATAGGGTGCATCCAGGTACTGTTGAACAGGCTTGTAATCCTTTTTGCGCACCTGCTCCTGTACCCATTTGAAACTGAATTCATCGCGGTGAAGTCCGGCCATGGGACGCAGGTCCCAAACATCAGCCCGATCGAGCGACAATCTGAGCTTCCCCTCTTTTTCCCAAACCAGTGAACCGAGAGTGCCATTGCCCAACGGTAATCCTTCATCCCAACTTTTTGCCAGGGTGTCAAAATGAAGATTATGCTGGGGTTCTGGCTGGCCGCTGAGAACAAATGGGGAAAGCAGAACGGCGCTTACCATCCATAATCGACAGTGAATCAGAAAGTCGGAAAATCGAAAAAACATTTGAGGTCCAGGTATCAAAGCGTTAGCAGAAGGAAATACAAGGGAAATTTAGTACTTCGATTTCCGGGTTGTTAGGTCGGCCCGGAAATCGAAAACTTATTTTAGTAGGTGGGCGATGAGGAATAATTCAATATCCCGTGTTCTGGATCAAACTCTTGTTCCTATCCACTTCCGACTGCGGGAAGGGAAGCACATTGTTTTTTTCCCCAAAGGACAAGGTAACACCCGCCGGGTTTTTCACTGCCGCCAGCCTGGACGCCATGATTCCCCAACGCTTAAGATCAAAGTAGCGATGCCCTTCCATCGCCAGTTCGATTCGCCTTTCATGACGGATAAATTCCCGTAACGCATCTTTTGAATTATACAGGGTTTGATCAACCGCGGGCAGGTTTACACCGGTTCTGGAACGAATCTTATTGAGAGCTTCGAAAATGGAAGCATCAGGTCCGGAAAGTTCATTTTTAGCCTCCGCGTATGCCAGCAAGACCTCGGCGTAACGCATGTGTACCACGTTCATATCGGTTACCGGTATTTTGGATCTATCCCAAGGCAGCTTGGACGTGTCCAGGTACTTCTTTTGTACAAATCCTGTGAGTATAGGATCCGTAGTCACGAACGTTGACCCGTTTGGATTGATATGGGGATCCCCCGGTACCAGAATTGTCATTTTCAACCTTGGGTCTCTTTTTGCGTAGGGATTGGCAGGATCATATCCCGAAGCAGGATCTGTTATCCTCCTTCCGTTGGTCATTTCGTACTCATCCACGAGGTTCTGGTAGGGTTGAATCCCGCCGTACCAGCCAATTTCAACCAGCATGCCTTCGCCACCCTGCGGGTTGTTTGGGGCCAGGTATTTGGTTGAAAAAATGATTTCAGGGTTACCCTGCTGGGTCGATTGCAGGAACAGATTGGAATAGCCGCCCTGGTATATTGAAAACGTATTGGTGCTCATAATAGCACTTGTCAATGCCACCGCATCCGCCCAGTTTTGCTGGTAAAGCCTCACCCGGGCTTTCAACATTTGCGCACTCGCCCTAACCGCATGCCCGGCGTAGGCAGATGCGGGCAACTTGGATATGGCATAATCCAAATCCGCGAGCACAAAAGCCAGTACATCCGCTTTGGGGCTTTTGGCTATTTTGGCCTCTTCTGCGGTTTTCGGCGCAACCTCGTACAGAACGACGTCGCCGAAGAATTGAACTAGTTCAAAGTAGAACAATGCCCGTAGAAAGCGAACCTCGGCCATGTACAACTCCTTGGTGGCCTGAGGTACCACGGTGACGCTTTCAACATTCTTCCAGAAAATAATTACAGGCAGCTATACCCGCGTAGGGCTCGTTATATAATGACCCATTCACGTTGGAAGAGTTGATAATTCCGATCGTTGCGTTCTGGAAGCCAAAATACCCGTGTCTGTCCAGGGCGTTATCCGAATACGTGTCCAGGTATGGCTTCCGGAATCCGAAAATATTGCTCTGAAGTCTGCGGTATACACCCACAAGCGCCATATCCACGTCCGCTTGCGTTTTCCAGAAGGTAGCGCCCGAGATCGCATTAAGGGGGTTTTTGTCTAAATAGCTGTCATCGCAGGAAGTGGTACTCCCCACGATCAGAATGGCCATAAAAGCAGAAATTATATAGGTAGGTTTAAAATTCATTTTCTTACAGTTTAATTGATTGATTTAGTTTCCCATTTTTAAAACCTGATGCTTACCCCAGCGGTGTATATCCGCAACTGGGGAAACTGGGCAAACCTGCCGGAACCAGCCCGTTCTGGATCATTCCCTTCATACTTTGTCCACGTTAAAAGATTATCCCCCGACAAGTAGACCGTTAACCCCTTTGATTTGATTTTACTCAGTGTCTTCTCAGTGAATGCATAGGAAAGATACAGGTTCTTCAATCGTAGATAAGAGGCGTCCTGGATGAAATAGGTGGACGTATACCCTGCTACACCCGAATAGCCGGTAAGGTAAGTGGCCGGAATCGTGTTGCTTGGATTCGTAGGCGACCAGGCATCAAGGAATCTTTTTGGTGGCGCTGATCCTTGTTGGAAAGGCTCATACCCCCATCCGTTCACCTGTGTATTTACGCCCTTCACTCCCTGGAAGAAGGCAGTCAGATTGAAACCCTTCCATCCCGCATTGGCATTGAACGAGTAGTTATAGTTAGGAAACCTGCTTATCCGGATTCTGTCTTCCGGGCCCACAGTTCCGTTGCCATCCACATCCCTTATCTTCAGATCACCTGGTTTTAGAGTACCTGACGCTGGCTGTTTTGGCGAGCTATTGATCTCTTCCTGACTTTGGAACACTCCAATCCAGTCATACACGAAATAGTTGTTGTAAGGCTGTCCTACTTCGATCGTACCCAGAGTGGGAGCAAGTAACTTAGTGACTTTGTTGTCGTATTTGTGATACAGCACGCTCACGCCGTAATTGAAATCTCCGATATTTTTCCTATGCCTCAATTCAATTTCAACTCCTTTATTTTGCATTGCGCCCGCATTGACAACCGGGGCGGTCAAACCGACACTACTTGGCAAATCGGCACGGGTGGAGAGAATGTCCGTTGTGTTTCGTTTGTACCAGTCAATGGTAGCGCCAAACAGACCTCTAAAAATATCGATGTCCAGTCCAAAATCCAGCATCGAGGTTTTTTCCCATTGTAGATCCTTCGTTACCAACCGGGTTAGTTGAGCACCGGAAGCTAAACTCGTGAAAGGATACGAGGTAAGACTCAGGACATCCTGAAAAGGGTAGTTACCGATTTCCTGGTTGCCTAGTTTTCCATACGAGGCCCTGAGCTTTACATTATCCACCCAGTCTGCAGAATTCTTAATGAATCCCTCCTCGGAAATCCTCCATGCAGCTGACCCCCCACCAAATGTTCCCCACTTACTGGCCACCCGGGAGGTGCCGTCGCGACGAATATTCCCTTCGATGAAGTACTTGCCTTTGTAATCGTAATTGATTCGTCCGAAGAAAGACCGTAAAGCCCATTCGGAAGCCGTGCCCCCGGTAACCTGGTTATTGGCCCCGCTACCGTCTAACACCATGATGGTGGTATTGGGAAAATCGTATCGTTGACCTATTAGGTTTTCCGTCAAATTATTCTGCTGCTCGAACCCTGCTAGGAGCCCTATATTGTGATTTAACCCCACTTGTTTGGTGTAGTTAAGAGTACTGAAAAAAGTCTTGGTAATGCTTCGCCCTTCATCTTGCCGAAGGCCCGAAAACGTAGGGTTCCCATTCGCAACCTGCACGTAGGTATTCGAATTGTCTGGCTGGTACCCATAGGAAGGTGAGGCAAACTGCCTGTTTTTCAGCTGGGAATTCAAAAAAGTAATCCCTGCCTTATTCATCCACGTTAGCCCCTTGAAAATCTCAATTTCCGCAAATGCCTGGGCGTTGACATTGTAAGTTTTCGTATACTGCCCTCCGGTAGCGTACACTTCCTCCACACTCCGGTTACCCGCGCCATTAGTTATGAAGTCCCTGTTGGTTATTCTCCCACTTCCATCCGGCAAAAAGGGCATGAAAGTAGGCGCCGAAGCATACGCCAAAAGTAGGAGGTCGTCATTGACGAGCCAGGGAGCCTTGGCGTCCTGAAAGGAAAGGTTCAGATTGGTTCCTATGCGTACCTTTTTGTGCACCTGGGTGGAAAGGTCTATAAGACCGTTGTACCGTTTATATAAATACCCTTTCGTAATACTCTTCTGATCCAGGAAGTTGAAAGAAACATTGTATAGGGTTTTCTCAGAACCCCCACTAAAACCAAGGTGGTGATTTTGAATCGGGCCCTTTCCCAATACATGATCCAGCCAGTTGAAGTTAGGGTACTGGGCACTGTTGGGATTGTTCCTGTAAAGATCAATCTGCGCTTGTGTATAAATAGGCGTTTGTCCGCTTCGTGCCCTAGCCGAATTGTACATTTCCATATACTGGACGGAATTGGTGATCAGGTCCGGGGTCCTGGTGGCTTCGCTAATCCCATAACTTCCGGCGTACTCTATTTCCGATGTACCTGCCTTTCCCTTTTTTGTGGTAATCAGGATTACCCCATTCGCCGCGCGGGCACCATAGATGGAGGCAGAAGCAGCATCTTTCAAAACGGTGACACTCTCGATGTCCTGAGGTGAAAGATTCTTGATGGATGCGATGATTCCATCAACAAGAATCAGGGGAGCGGTGGAGGCACCAAAAGAACCAAATCCTCTTAATCGGTAAGCGGCGTCGTCACGACCAGGTTCTCCGGTTGACTGGATGACGTCCAAACCGGCGACCCTGCCCTGCAGAAGGTTCTGGACGTTTGGCACCGGACGTTCAATTAATTCTTTTCCTGATACGGTCGTAACCGAGCCGGACAAGTTTGCCTTTTTGCTTGTTCCGTATCCAACGACCACCACTTCGGAAAGTGAAGATTCTTCGGACTTCAGATTAACGTCTATTATGGTCTGGCTACCGACTGGTACCTCCTGCTTTACGAAGCCTATGTAGCTATATACCAGCGTCGAATTCTCCTGTACCCGCATAGAATATTTACCCTCGGAATCCGTGATGGTACCGGTGGTCGTCCCTTTCAGTTGGACGCTTGCCCCAGGTAACGGTAGTCCTCCACTGTCAAAAACGGTTCCCGAGAGTTGACGGCTTTGCGCATTCGATACATGACTGGAAACCATAAAAAGGAGCATCAGGATGTAGGACCATTTGCACAACAAAACCTTGGTTAGGGTAGCAATGGCCAGATGGGAACCGCCCCTACCCACTTGCAATGTGGCTGAAAGCCAATCTCGTTTTACCCCTTTTTCGGAGCCGTAAAATGGATTCATGGATTACGAAATGTTTAAATAGTTATCGATAGTATTAAAGGGTAGGTAGGGTAATTAGGTTGGAAAGGGAGGCAGAGTATGGTGACAGACTACCGGTTCCTGATCCGCTTGTAGTAAGTTCTACGTTTGTACTTTACGTATTCTGATTATTATAGCAACATAGTATCATATAGTCAAAACGATATAAACGCTTAACACTATACCCGCTTTTCGTAACAACAACTTGATTATTAATTATTTAATTACAAAAAGTTGTATTTGAATCTAAGCAGGTTTATTTGATCAAAATAGCCGAGATTATATAAAGCTTTACTTTATACAAATAAATAAAGCCTTCGTTCAAAAAAATGATTTTAGGTTGATATTTTATAGTACTATGTTTGCAAAACACTTCACCTTTGCCATGAAAGCGAACTTTGCTATACTGTCGGACCTTGCCTATTCGCGTAAATCGTTTGTGGTCAAGAAAATTTCCCGTTCGGCCTTTTCAAATGACTTCCACTTCCATAAGGAGTGTCAGTTGGTTTATGTGGTATCCGGTTCGGGAATACGTGTGATCGGACATTCCATCGAGCGGTTTGAGCAAGGGGACTTAACTTTTATCGGGGCCAACGTCCCCCATGTCTGGTACAGCGAATACGAAGCAGATCAGCCGAAAGCGAACGGAGCGATCTCTTTGGCACTTTATATTGATTCGGAACTAGTTTGCGAACACCTGGGGGCGCTGGCAGACATGAAAGAAGTTCGCCGTTTCTTCAATGAGGCACAGCGAGGGATAAAAATAGAGGGGGATAAAAAAAGAGTAATCGTTGATGTTTTGCACCAGATGGCTACTCAGAAAAATGTTACTCTGGTGGCATCCTTCCTACGCATCCTTGCCAGTTTGCTGGATTCCACCGATTTGGTATACCTCAATTCGCCTGACCCGATATCGAGCTACGCCGCCCAGCCCCCTGGACGGATCCCGAAGCTAATGCATTACATCCATCAAAATTTCAAGGAGGAAATTAGCTTGACAAAAGCTGCTGAGGTTTCGGGATTACAGATTCATGCATTCTGTCGCTATTTTAAATCCCTGACCAACCGCACATTTTCTGAATTTCTTAATGATGTGAGGATAGGGTATGCCTGTGAATTGCTTCACCAGTCGGAATTGTCAATCACACAGATAGCGCTTGAATGCGGGTACAAGAACATATCGTATTTTAACCGGTGCTTTAGGAAAACGAATAAAATGTCCCCCAAAAATTTTCGCCAATCGTTAGAGTCCAAGAACCGATAGTTTATGGCCTAAAAATACTCTGGTCAGATTAGTTCACTGGAGGAAACAACTCAAACTCATTGACCCCAAAATACCCGTGATACTCCTCAATCATAAGTCGAAACTTCCGTGCTTTGACCGGCTCGATCTGTTTGTCCCACTGACCCATTTTTTTCCCCTCCGCAATGCTCACCCAACTTTTTCCGGAAAGATACTGGACCTCGAATTTTTGAATCTCCGAGCCATTGTATTTTGACTCCCCCAGCTTAATTCTCCCCACATTTTTTGATTCTCCCAGGTCCACCTCCAACCAGCCCGACGGTTCGTAGAGCGACCGTACTTCTTCGGATAAATAGTGGATAGTTTTGCCGTAAATTGAGTCAACGTCAAAATGCTTTTTGCGACCAATTTTCCAGCTTGTCTTTGGGTTGTCATCAACTGCCGCAGAAGGGTCATGATAAAACTGTCCGACAGAACTCGAAGCGGTTGCGGTTTTGCCGTAAGCCAGGGAACCGGTTGTGGAAAAGGGAATGATCGGGGCAAGCGAAGCGACAGGCCGATCCATTGTCAAGATGGCGATGGTCGCGATGGAATCGATTTTATCCATAGGGAAACTAAGTTTCAAAGCCGTGCCATCCTGCGCAAAATCCCACCAGGGTACCGTCAAAGAGAGCGGCACTTTTGATTTTCCCCGAAAGTGCCGGCAACTTCAATTCGCCCGCGGCACCATTCAATAGGTGAATGTATAGTTTATTGCCGTTGAAGGAACTCACATACTCCTGCGCTGGGGTGTATACGCCACCTCTGGTCTTGTAGATTGCTTCTTTATTTTGACTGATCCAATCTCCCATTTCTCGGGCTCTGATCGTAAAATCAAGAGGAAAAACGCCGGTGCTGTCCGGACCTATATTGAACAGCAAGTTCCCGTTTCCACCCACACAACGCAGTAGGGTATGTACCGATTCTTTTAAACTACGGGGACGATCGTTGAATTTCCAGGCCCACTGATGGCCCATGTTAGTACAAGTCTCCCAGGGGACTTTCCCATAGCCGGCCACAAAACCTTCCGGCGTAGCGTAGTCAGCATACTTGCCAATATAGCCGTGTGACTCGTCCGGCGTAAATGGTTCAAGCCGGTTGTTGATGATAATTTCGGGTTGTAAACTCCTGGCGAGATCGTATACCCTCTTTGGGGCTACAGGACTTGGCCAGCCTTCAAAATCAATCCATAACAACCCTATTTTACCATAATTGGAAAGCAATTCCCGTATTTGTTCTAAGACCCGATCGGCAAACACAGCATTATTTTTTGGATCGCGGCAATCAGGATCCTTCCAATCGGCCACCGAAAAATACCAACAGATCGGCATATTGGCCTCATGAGCCGCGGCCGCAAGTTCCTTACAGACATCGCGGCCAAAAGGCGTTTTCATGATGTTGTAATCCGTGGTTTTTGTGTCAAAAAGACAAAAACCATCGTGGTGCTTAGCGGTGAGCACCATGTATTTCATGCCTGATGCTTTGGCAAGCGCAACCCATTCTTTTGCGTTGAACTTCGTGGGGTTAAAGTTCAGGTAGAGCGAATCATATTTGGCCGCTCCGTAGCCTTTTCGCGACCAGCTTATCTCTTTGCCAATTCTGGAAACAGGGCCCCAGTGAATAAACAAGCCCATTTTGGAGTCCTGCCACCATTTCAGCCGTTGTGAGAGAGGCATTTCTTTTTGAGCAAAACCCTGAAGACAGAAAGACAAAAGGAGTGAAACAAGGATATACTTTTTCATAAAACTGAACTATTGAAATTGATGTTTCCCGGCACGCTGTTCCCGGGTTGGGCACGTACTCGGTAACCAGTTTTGGCATAATAAACCAGGTAGGCGTAGCAGATTGCTGGAACAACAAAGGCCGGCCTAATTCCGAATGAATCGGAGAGTAAGCCCATAAGTGGTGGAATGACCGCTCCACCCACAATGCTCATAATTATCAGCGACGATCCTGTTTTGGTGTAAATTCCAAGATCCTTTATGCTTAATGTGAACAGGATCGGATACATGACCGAGGTAAAAAGACCGATCAGCGATAGGGCAAACATAGAAACATACCCTGTACTTAGCATGGAGATGCCGATTAGGGCGATGGCGGTACCTGAACAAATTGCAAGCATTTTTGACGGATTCATTACACGCAGCCAGTAGGCACCAGCAAGTCTGCCGATCAGAACCAATGCCATGTAAAAAGTGATAAATAGCGCTGCGCTCTGTTCTGTCAGGTCGGGTATACCGGCTGATTTTGCAAACCGAATCATGAAGCTAACAATCCCGACTTCTGCACCCAAGTAGCAGAACACCCCCACTGCCCCAAGCAAAGTGTGTCGAAATCTGAAAACAGATCGAAGCTTTGCGACTGATTCGCCGTTTTCTTCAATTTTCGGAAGTTTTATAAAAAACAAAGACAACCCGATTAGCACAAACAACCCTCCTAAACTTAAATAAGGTGTTTTTACAAGTTGGGCTTCCGCATGTAGGTACTGGTCTAACTGTACCCGATTAAACTGCGAAACGGTTGAAGGCGAAACCTCGGTAGCATGAAGCAGGAAGCGGCTTCCAATATAAGGACCGATGGTAGCGCCCAACGAGCCCACCGCCGATGCTAGGCTTAGTCTGCTTGAGGCACGTGCCGGGTCACCCAGGATAGAAACGTAGGGAGTGGCCGTAACTTCTAAAAACGTAAATCCCGCAGCCATAATAAAAAGCGCACCAAGGAACAAGGGGTAATATCGCGTGTCGGCGGCTGGGAAAAAAAGGAATGCACCAACGGCCGCGGTTAGCAGCCCGGTTACCATCCCAGCTTTGTAGCCGTATTTCCCAATAAATTGTCCTACCGGGAGTGCCAATAAAAAATAACCACCAAAAAAAGCCGATTGTACCAAGGAAGATTGGAAATCGGTTAGCTGACAGGCTCTTTTAAGGTGGGGGATCAGGATATCGTTGATGTTTCGGCTGAGATTCCATATAAACATTAGGCTCATCACTACCAGTAATGGCACGAATACCTTATTGCTGTTTTTCATACGATGTGGTCATTGAGTAAGAAGACGGGTTTCATGGTTGCCCAATGCTCGCCCTCCTTCGCCTCTGGAAGCTCCTTTTGAAACCCCTGCATCAGGATTGCCCATTCCGCTTGCCTTGGCATTGATGCCATTTTGCGGAATATTTCTTTGAGATTCATGTTGCCATCGTAATCGACAATCATAAAAAGCCTGGTTCCTATTCGATAGATTTGCATATCGGCGATACCGGAGGCCCGTATACCCTTCGGGATTTCGGGCCAGATGCCTCCCCACTGATGGTACTGCTCATAGGCGGCAATCAGTGTCTCATTGTTTTGCAGGTCCAGAGCCATGCAGGTTCTTTTTACAGACATTCCGCTCATCTTTTGTATCCCAGCTCAGCCCCGCCACCAACCGGCAATATGCAGCCCGTAATGAACCGCGCTGCATCCGAGGCAAGGAAAACCGCCACGTCAGCGATCACATCCCCCTCAGGACAATAGCCCAGCGTATGTATATCATCCAAATACTTTTCAATCAAAGCAGGTTCCGGTTGTTCGCCAGCCCATTTTCGGAGCATCGGCGTCCAGACTCCGGCTGGGCAAACGGCGTTTACTCGTATACCAAAAGGGGCATAATCGAGCGCCATGGCTTTTGTCAAAGCGGTCATTCCGCCTTTTGTAGCCACGTAGGCCGCGTGGTTTTCCTGCCCGATATCTCCAACCAGGCTGCTGGTATTGAGAATATTTCCTTTTGATTGTTTCAAAAAGGAAATCCCATATTTGGTCGTCCAGAATACACTTTTCAAATTAACAGAAAACAGGTTGTCCCACTCTCCTTCGGAGGTTTCATGCAGGGGCTTGGAGGGGCTTGCCACTCCGGCATTGTTATGGATGACATCGATCGTCCCGAAAGACCGGACTGTATGTTCGATTGCACCTTTCACATCGTTGGCAACGGACACATCCCCGGCGAATGTAGTGAGCATTGATTTGAAAGGCACTTGCGTCAGGTTGTCGAGTGCGACCTGATCATGATCCAGTACCGATACCCTCGCGCCAGCCCTCACGTATGCTTTTACACATTCCAAGCCAATACCGGCTGCACCTCCAGTTATGAAAATCACTTTACCAGTCAATCCAGACATATTCAAGTATACTATTCGCCCCGGTTTCAACGCATTATTCCTTTAAATCGCTGCTGCTTCCAGCTTCCTGTGGCACCTGATAATAGGCATCCACTAGCTTTGCAGGATTCACAAAATAGCGTCTCAAATGGGGTATGTGTTCTAAAAACAGATGTTCGTGATCTATACCAATGTGATTGAAAAGAACCAGATGCTGGTGAATCTGCCCCATATCACCAACGTGAGGGACCACGGGTATGCCCATACGTTTGGATAGTAGGCTGATTGTGAGGAATTCGGAAACGCCACCCACCCTTACCGCGTCCACTTGGCAAAAATCCATCGCCTTCGCCTGGAAAAAGTTCTTAAAAATAATTTTATTCGGGATGTGTTCCCCTGTGGCCACTTTAAATGGTGAAATAGCACGTGCAATCGTCTGATGTCCTAAAACGTCATCCGGATGCGTGGGCTCTTCGATCCAGAAAGGATTTATTTCGCCCAATCTAATGCAAATTTCCAAGGCTTTGGGCACGTTCCATTTCTGATTCGCGTCCAACATGATCGTTGCATCGTCGCCGGCTACCTTTCGGATCAAAGCGGCACGCCTGATGTCCCGGGCTGGATCCTCTGAGCCTACTTTCAGTTTCATTGCCGTGAACCCATTAGCCATGGTCTTTTGCGTGTTCTGGACAATTTTTTCATCGGAAAAATTGAACCAACCGACCGAGGTATCATACCCTTTATAGCCCGTGGTCAAAACGCCCCGGCGTACTTCCCGGGTTGCTAAATTCCCGGTAAGTAGGGCAATTGCCTGTTCCCTGGTAAGAACTTCTTCAAGGTAGCTCAAATCAAGAGTATTGATCAGCTGTTCGGGTGTGAGGTCTAGCAGTAATTTCCAGAGCGGTACATTCCGGGATTTTGCCCAAAGGTCATAGCACGCATTCACCACGGCCGCGAGCGCAAGATGCACGACACCTTTGTGCGGTCCAAGCCATCTGAACGAAGGCGAGTCCACCATTTTCCGATAAACAGATCCAAAATCGGACATCAATTCTTCTACTTCACGGCCCTTCAACGAAGCAGAAAGATAGGTAATCGCTTTACAGACCAGCTCTGTACCAGCACCCAATGTAAAGGCCAGCCCAATTCCGGTTACCAGAGTATCCGTTTTCAGGCAGCATACGGCATAGGCATACTGTGGGTTTGTGTGCGTCGCATCCGAACCGATCCCATCAGCCAAATCAAATCTTTTGTCCTTTATGTCAATCGATATAATATGCATTGAACAGTAACTTGATCTAGGTTAAAATAGGGAAGGTCTTTCAAATCAATAGTGCTCAGGTACCATATTGGTTTATTCCACTGGGTTGATTACAAACATAGTACCACTTTTTATTGGCCAACTGCATAATAATTGACAAGCTTGTGGCCGGAAGGATTTTTTGAGAAAATAAAAAATTGGTTTGATATTCAGTGATACAGGAGGTTTATTTAAGTTATTATCGCTCAGACGATAGGTAGCGCATACTATTGGGATATTTCTCCTTAACTGATATGTGCAAACTTACAGGAAGCGATTCTAGATTGTTAATTACAGATTGATATTTTGTAATACCATGTTTGCGTGGACTTAAAATTAAGAAATGGAGTAGGCTGATTTCCTCTTGTCGTCGAATATGGAACTGGGTTGGGTCGAGGCAAACGTACTGGATTTCCATCGCTAAGCCATCACGCTTGGTCGTGGCCAATTCTCTCGGCTTTCTTCCATATGACCTCATTGGGTGTTTGGACTATATTTACCAGGCTCTACGCAACAAATGTCAATTGTTGGCCATTTTAATCCCCATTATCCAAATCCTCCAATAATTTAAAATAAAACTTCAATTCCCCTTGACATTTATACTTCCAAGTTATAGCTTTGCTGACGTTAACTTAGTGCGTTAAGTAAATGAAACAATCCTCTACCCGCTGGTTTATCGTTCTGCTTCTTTTTGTGGCTACTGGTCTGAGTTTCCTGGATCGTCAGGTACTCTCCATTGCGATCATTAAAATCCAGAAGGAGTTCGCCATTACCGACGTTCAGTACGGAATGGTTAACACCAGTTTTCTGATTAGCTACGCCCTGATGTTCACGTTGGGCGGTTGGCTTATTGATCGGGTTGGTAGTAAAACCGGCCTGGCTGTGTCGGTGGGATTGTGGTCACTGGCCAACTGCATGCACGGGTTCATGACGAGCTTCAACCAACTGATCGCTTTCCGTTTTCTGCTGGGCATGGGTGAGGGTGGCTGCTTTCCGGGAGCCGCTAAAACCGTGCATGACTGGTTTGACAAAAAAGAACGGGCGCTGGCGAATGGCATCGCCATTGGTGGCGCAGCCATTGGGGCAGTAGTGGCTCCACCACTGACGATCTGGTTGGCCTCACTGTACGGTTGGCGGGGTGGATTTATTGTTCCGGGGCTGGTGGGGGTGATTTGGGTAATCGCCTGGCTCCTTGTTCCCTGGAAGACTAGCCAGAAACCTATATCTGACTACCGTTAGCCCTGAAACTACTCAATTAAAGGCTACTATTCCTTTTGCTAGTCTCCTGAAAAACAATCAGGTATGGACATTTATTGCCATCAGGTTCCTGCTGGATCCGGTTTTTTATTTTCTCATGTTCTGGATACCCAAGTACCTCAGCGAAGTGCGGAATGTTCCCTTCGAGCGGATCGGATCGCTTTTCTGGATTCCCTTTCTGGCGCTTGGAATCGCCAATATCATGGGTGGATGGCTTTCGGATCGGCTGGTCCGCTTTAATTACTCGATCAACAAAGCCCGAAAAACGATCATGGGCCTGGCTGCTGCGCTCACCGTGGTCACTCCCCTGGTGGAGTGGGTTTCGTCTGTCGAGGTGGCCATTGCCCTGATGTCGGTATTCATGTTCGCCCATGGATTCTGGATCACCAATTACATTACCTCGATCTCCGATATTTTTGGTGAAAGAGCTACCTCTACGGTGGTAGGTCTCAGTGGTACGGCCGGGGCTGTTTCGGGCTTGCTCCTCAATCCACTCATGGGTCTTATTATTCAAAATTATTCCTACCGTCCCCTCTGGATTGCTTCCGGCATTCTTTACCCACTCGCCTTTGTCGTGTTTGTTTTTCTGATTCCTAAAATCAAACCCATGTATGAGTCCATGCACCTGGCGGTGGAGCCAGCAAAGGCCTGAATTCAAGAGCTGAATACGTCATAAAAAAATTTTGTCAAATTTAACTTAGTGCACTAAGGTGCTAAAACAGAAAGAAGATGAACAACAATTCGGAAGTATACCCCGCCTCAGAGGAAAGATCCATCTCCATCCGACACCGAAAAAGAAGCCGGCCCCGCATTGGTGTATTCGGTGTAGGGTATTTCAAATACTGGGAACAATTTGACGGACTACTGGATCAGTTGCTACAGAAACAGGAAGTTTTTATCAAGAAAATCGAAGCGAGTGGAGCGGTGGACATCCTGGATTTTGGGCTAATCGACGACGCCACCAAAGCCTACGACCTGGTCCCTAAGCTAAAAGGGGCTAATCTGGATCTTATCTTTTGTGACATGCTGACCTACGCGACTTCCAGTACGTTTGGGATCATTATCAAGAGCCTGGACATCCCCATCGTACTGGTAGCGCTCCAGCCCGACAAGGCCTTGGACTACGGCAACGCTTCCACCTACCTGCAGCTCTACAACGACGACATCTGTTCCCTACCCGAATTTGCCGGGGTGGCCGTCAGGATGGGCAAGAAGGTTCCGGAAATGATCATAGGCACCCTGCACGACGACCCCGCCGCCGACGCCGAAATCGAAGAGTACTGCCGCATTGCCCAGGTACTTGCACGACCTGAAAACGGCCCGCATCGGCCACATTGGGCATCCCATTGAATCCATGCTGGATATGCACTCGGATTCGACCATGCTCACGGCTCATTTCAGTCCACACATCGTGCAGTGCGAGGCCCATGAGATTGTATCGCAGTTTCGGACCGCTACCGACGAGGAAATTGAACCGGTCAAGGAACGTATTCTCGACTTCTTTGATACCCCGGATCCCGTATCCGATCCTATTTCTGAGAAGCTCAAAGACGCCGACCTGCACATTGCCGCTCAGGTAACCGTGGCATTGGAAAAGTTTGTGAAGGAAAAAAACCTGGACGCCCTGGCCTACTACTATGATGGAGAAGACGGCAGCGACACCCGGGTGGTGATGTCCAACCTCATTGTCGGAAACTCCCTGCTAACGGGAGCAGGTTTTCCAATGTGTGGCGAGTCGGACCTGAAAACCTGCATCGCCATGCTGATCATGGAGCGGCTGGGCATCGGTGGCAGCTTTGCCGAATTCCATCCGGTTGACTTCAAGGAGGATTTTGTGCTGGTGGGACACGATGGTCCGCACAATGTAGCCATAGCCGAGGGAAGACCGGTTCTGCGCAGCTTGAAAAAATACCACGGTAAGCCGGGCTTCGGGGCCGGGGTGGAATTTCAGATCAAGGAAGGGCCCATTACGATGCTTAGCATCAGCTCCACCTACGAGGGGAAATTCAAGTTTGTACTGGCCGAAGGGGAATCACTTAAAGGGCCCATCCCGCCCACCGGTAATACCAATACCCGCGGCTTTTTCAAGCCCGATGTCCGCACCTTCCTGAAACGCTGGATGAAAGAAGGCCCTACCCACCACTTTGCCCTGGGGATCGGTCATCATGCAGCCACGATACAGAAAATAGCCAACTACCTCAATATCGAATCCGTCCTTATTAACTAACGGGGGCAAATCACGGCGATTTCCTTGTCGCCCTATTCTTTTATTTCTAAACCCTTTACCCATGAAACACATGTTCAAGCAAAACCTGTTGCTCCTGCTATTGGCCATAGCAGTGAGCGTAGGTAGCGGCCTACACGAAGTCCATGCTCAGACGGCGGATAAGCAGTCGGTCCGGGGCAAAGTCACTTCTGCCGAAGAGGGTAGCCCCCTGATTGGGGCCACCATCGCCGAAAAGGGTACCACAACCGGTACCACCACGGATGCCAACGGGAATTTCCAGTTGATGGCATCCCCCGGAGCTACCCTGGTGGTCAGCTTTATTGGCTATATATTTCAGGAAGTACCGGTAAATAACCGTTCTCAGATTGAAGTGACCCTGAAAGCTGATTTGCAACAACTCAATGATGTGGTGGTGGTGGGCTATGGTACTCAAAGAAAAAAGGACCTGACGGGCTCCATCGCCAAAATCTCCAGCGAGCAGCTGATCCAGCCCTCCGCGGGTAGCTTCGATCAGATGCTTCAGGGCAAGGCCCCCGGCGTGCAGGTCACCCAAACCACCGGTGCTCCCGGGGGTAATGTGAATATTCTGATTCGGGGTGTAAGCTCCATCACGGGTGGCAACCAACCCCTCTACGTAATCGATGGTTTCGCGATTGGTGCGGGCGGTGGTGGCTCGGATATGCGCAGCTACGGGGGCAACAGCTTCTCCTCGGCGGGTATGGCCAGCAATACCGGTAATCGGGTCAACCCCCTGGCGTCCATCAATCCATCGGATATCGAATCCATCGAAATTTTAAAGGATGCTTCCGCTACGGCCATCTACGGGTCGCGGGGTGCCAATGGGGTCGTGATCATCACCACCAAACGCGGAGCGTACGGTAAGTCGCAGATCAGCGTGGACGCTTCCTATGGATTTCAGGAAGTAGCCAATAAATTACAAATGTTGAACGCCCGGCAATATGCCGAATACGTGGCGGACGGCCGTGACGCCGCCTGGGTCTACGCGGGGGGCAAGGCCAGTGACCCCAATTCAGTCCGTTCGGCGGCAACCCGGGTCAGACCTGAGTTTCGGAACCCTGAATCCATCACTACTGATACCGATTGGCAGGATGTCATTTTCAGAACGGCTCCGGTCAGGAACCTGCAGGTATCCTCTACCGGTGGCACCGAACAGGTGAAATACTTCATTTCAGGGGGGTACTTTTCACAGGAGGGTATCATCATCAATTCCGACTACAACCGATTCAACCTGCGGGTCAATGTGGATGCGCAGATTACCAAGCGGATCAAACTGGGTACCTCCACGTTCGGGTCGTACGGATACGGCCGGTTTGCCAATACGGAATCCCACTATGGGCAGGGCGGTCTATTGAGCAATGTACTGGCGGCATCCCCCACCATTCCGGTATATAACCCCGACGGTACCTACTATTTCAATCAGGCCGATGTGACCGATGGCCTGGGTTATCTGGCCAACGTGCTGGCCGTAAGCGAAGGAACCGACGATCGCCGGAAGGTGATGGACGTAGTGACCAATAATTTTGTGGAGGTAAATCTGACCAATGATCTGACATTCAGAAGCTCAATCGGAGTCAGTTTTAATTCGAACAATATCAAACTGTGGCGATCCTCCGCGGTACCTAATTTCACTACCCTCAATTACCCAGCCTCCGCGGGTGTCTCCAAATCTGAGAATCTGAACTGGCTGAACGAGAATACACTTACCTACAACCGGGTTTTCGACAACAAGCATTTTGTGAATGGACTCGTTGGGTTCACCGCCCAGAAGAATCGTTTCGACCGGGTATCCGTCGGGGCTTCCGATTTCCCAACCGAATACGTCCCTTTCATTGCGGCGGGTATTGTCAACGCCGGCTCACAGACCGTCAATGAGTGGGCGCTGTTGTCGGTGATGGCCCGGGTAAACTACTCCTACGCCGGCAAGTACATGCTGACGGCCACCGTCCGGCGCGACGGTAGCTCCCGGTTCGGAGCCAACAACAAATGGGGTTCCTTCCCCTCGCTTTCCATAGGGTACAACCTGGCCGAAGAAGAGTTTATGAAGAACGTTCGGTTCATCACCAACTTGAAGTTGCGGGCCAGCTATGGTATTTCGGGAAACAATCAAATCGGCGACTACACCCACATCGGCCTGCTTTCCACCACCCGCTACATCAGGAATAATGCCCTGAATCCGGGCCTGGTTCCCGCTACCCTCTCCAACGATAATTTGACGTGGGAAAAATCAAAGCAAACCAACCTAGGTCTTGACCTGGGCCTATTCAAAGACAGGGTTTCCATCACCGCGGATGTGTACAAGGATCTGAAAACCGATCTGCTGCTGGCCGTTCAGTTACCCGCTGCTTCGGGTTTCAACAGCTCGACGCAGAACATCGGGGACATTGAGAACAAGGGCTTTGAACTGGGAATCCAAAGTACCAATATTCTCGCGAAGAATTTCGAATGGAGTACCAATTTAACCTTCAGTCATAATGAAAACAAAGTGCTTCGGCTTGCAACAGAAGGCGGCAGAATTGCCAATTCCAGCTACCAGATAACGCAGGTAGGTTCTCCTATTTCCAGTTTTTACCTGATCAATAAGTTGGGGGTCTTCATGAGTAGCGCCGAACTAGACGGAGCGGCCTTGCAACATCCCAGAACGCAGGCAGGTGATCTGAAATTTGAAGATGTAAACGGGGACGGCGTGATCAACCAGAGCGACCGGAAAATTGTGGGAACGCCCTGGCCTGATTTCACCTGGGGATTGGATAACAATTTCAGAATGGGTGGTTTAAGCTTGAACATCAGTCTGGTGGGATCGCAAGGGGCTTACACCTATATCGACGCGGGAGCAGCTCTACTGGGATCAACGGCCGTACAAAACAACCTCATACGTACGGACAGAAGATGGCGGTCGGAGGCTGATCCGGGGGATGGCATTATGCCCCGTGCCATCCGGAGCAATCACGCCCTGGGATTCGGTACCTCCTCGCACTTTTTGTTCGAAAACTCCTTTGCCCGCATCCGAAACATCAAGCTCTCGTACGAACTACCCAAATCTTTGACCAGCTCGCTGCACCTCAATAACCTGAACGTGTACGCCAACGTGGCCAACGTGTTTACCTTCACCAAATACCCGGGTTATGATCCCGAATCGAGCATTACGGGTGATAATGTGGTGAATGCGGGGATAGATTATCTTAATTATCCCCTGCCGCGGACCTACACGTTGGGCATCAAAACCACCTTCTAATCCTACTGCTATGAAAAAATACCTCACATTGATCCTGTTGGGAAGCACGATGGTATCCTGCTCGGACTTCCTGAACCTTCAGCCTGAATATCAGATCAACGAAGTCTCGTTTTATAAAAGTGCCAAGGACTTTGAAACGGCTTTGGTGGGCAACTATGCCGGATTACAGGCTTTATACAATACGGCTATCGTGAACATCGGCGACCTTTCGACCGACAATGCGGAAATACGGTGGACGTCACCCACCGTGGCCGAAACGGAGCTGGACGAAATGAACCCAACGCCTTCGAATGATTTCCTCAATACCGTTTGGAGTACCAGCTTTGCCACCATTGCCCGCAGCAATAACATCCTGTCGAGGCTGGACGATGTGACCATGACCGAAGCACAAAAAAACCAGTTCAAGGGTGAATCGCTATTTCTGCGAGCGTTCAGCTACTTCAACCTGGTTCGTTTGTTTGGCAATGTACCCCATTGTGGATGTGACTTTCCGAAGCCCTAATGCGATCATGGAATTTGACATGACCCGCCGGCCCGTCAGCGAGGTGTATGCCCTGATCATCAAGGATCTCACTGACGCTGCGAGCCTGCTGAATGGAATTTCCCTACCCAGCAAGTCACAGGCTTCCACCGGAGCGGCCAAAACCCTGCTTGGGAAAGTTTACCTGACGACGAAACAGTATGATCTGGCCAAAAATGTGCTTAAAGAGGTCATCGATCAAAAGACTTATTCGCTGAATCCCGATTACAAAAAGCTATTCACCAATGGCAACGGGGAGTTACAGGAAACTATCTTTGAAATCAAGTACATGTCTGGGAATGTGGGCGAGGGAAATTCATTTTCCAGTATTTTCACCCCCGCCCGCTTCGATATGGCTATTTTCCCCGGCAACATGCAGGGCTCGGGTCGGGTACTACCCACCAAACAGATGGCCAATGCCTACGAACCGGGGGACTTACGGCGAAAAGCCTCCATTGGCGACTCCGTTAGGCTCAACACCGGCAAGTTCGAAAAGGAAACCTACGGTCTCAAATTCGTGGATTTCACGACCGGCATTGTGGGCGACGGGGGAATCAATTTTACCGCCCTGCGCTATGCCGACGTGCTGCTGATGTACGCCGAAGCGTTGAACGAAACCAACGGTACCGCCGAAGCGCTCACGTATCTGAATATGGTGCGGCAACGGGCCGGACTGGCCCCATTGTCGGGATTGTCCAAGGCTGATTTTTCCCTGGCGCTCGAAAAGGAAAGGAGATTGGAATTTCTGCTGGAAGGTCATCGTTGGTTCGATCTGGTACGGACGGGACGATTACAAACCGTAATGAATACCTACTTTCAACAGAACGGACTGAAATTTTCAGTAGCGCCCCACGAACTGCTCCTGCCGATTCCGTTGCGTGAGATTGACATCAACCCTAACCTGGGTCAGAATCCAGGCTATTGATCCGTCTAGGGTCCAGGAAGAATAATCGAACTTCCTGGATTCCCTTTTTCTTAAACCCATTTGAAATGATACGTTTAATTAGAAGTTTTCTCGGTGGTTGGATAGGGCTCTTATTTTTTCTTGTACCCTTTTTCGTTAATGCCCAATCCAACTTATCGACGCTAAGGGGAAAACCATTTCAAAATATCACGCTGGAAGCGTCCTTAAAGCCTTTTAAGAAAAATGATAAGGCCTACATCCGTGAGGTAGCCACGGAGATGTTTACCCAGTGGCATTCGCTGCTGCGCCATACCGATACGGTGTCGGTGATGCTGTGGACCAGCGATGGCTCCGAAATACTGGACTACAAGGGTACCCTCAGTCAGCCGCTCGAATGGGCGAAGTACCTGGGCAACCCCAATACCAAACACGAAGTAGGCTCGGGGCCGGTAGAACTGTCCATCCACGAGCGGGCCTACCTCTACATGGAAAACCCGCCCGCCTTTACCTACGGCGATCTGAAATTTCATCATTCAGACCGTTGAAAGAAGAAGGCCGAAGAAGTCACGGGCAAACCTATTCTGGTGGGGGCGACGTTCGATCCGGGCCCCGAATTTGCCAAATCGGAATTTAAGTACAAAAAGCATCCGGAAATCCTGGGCGGTAGTGCCATGGGGCACAAGAGCTTCGTGAGCAGCTACTCCGTTCTGAATGCCGATAAAGGCTCCTACGCCGGTTTTCCCAACGGTATTCCGGCCAATACGCCCTTTGGTACCTTCTTCGGCCGGCAGAGCCAGCACTTTCTGAAAGATCTGGGCTACGATTACATCTGGTTCAGCAACGGCTTCGGGTTTGGGGCCGAGGGCTGGTCGGCCACCGGAGCCACCTTTACGGGTAAAGAATTTGAACAGGAAAAACTGGCGGGTCTTACCGACAAAATCAACGAATTCTGGCAGCTTTTCCGAAAGGAATGCCCCACTTTTCAAATTCAAACGCGAGGTACCAACCTCTCGGTGGGTGCCGATCTGGCGCGCGATGCCGTCAATCTCAAACAGATCTACGAAGGAGGCTACAACATGCTTCCCCCGCCCAACTCTCCCTGGGCGGCCCTGGACGGCGATTTTGGTCTGGAAATGGTGGGATACATGTCGCGCATGGCCGAACTGCCCGACAACCGCTTCCTGTTCCGGTACTACACCCACGACCCCTGGTGGCTCAACAGCCCCTGGCTGGACCGCTACGGGCGCGAGCCGCACGACATTTACCTGCCCATGGCCGTCAGCCGGATTGATGCCAACGGAAAAATTGGTATCCCCACGCACCTGAACTTCCTGACCATCGACAACTCCCTGGGCGAAATGCCCACGCAGGTACCCGACGAAGTCACGCCGCATATCCTGAAAGCCCGCTACGATGCCCCGACGGCCCCCGGCCCGCTGGTGTGGGTGTACCCGTTTGATGAATACCACCAATGGGCGTACCAGTCCGAAGAACGCTTGCAGGAAGTATACTACGGCGACTGGTACATCCGGCAGGCGATCAACAACGGTCTGCCGCTGAATACGGTCATTTCCACGACTTCATTTCAATCGGTACTGGCCAAAAATCCAGAGTACTTCAAAGAATCCACGCTGGTAACGATTGCGCCGGATGCCGGGTCATCGTTGGAAAAAGCCCTGATGGGTTTTGTTCAAAAGGGGGGCAAACTGATCATTTTCGGCCCAACTGACCATTCCAGCCCGGCTTTTCTGGACTTTCTGAATCAGAAAAACGAAGCGCCGCTCGAAGGTGAATTCAAAATGAAGACCAACTATACTACTGATATTCTGGAAAAAGGGTACCCCAGCGTCATCAACCACCGGTCGCTGTTCAGTGGCGGCGGCTTCCGTACTTCTCTGAAAAACCGCAACGATGCCGGTACCAAACTACTGGTTCAGGTAGAGCAGGCGGGTAAAAGCCGGGATGCGGTGTGGGTACGGACCAAACCCGAATGGCAGGGCGGTAAAGTCGCCTACCTGCGGGGAACTAATTCCAGTAGCTTTACGGGTGGTCGGTTGCTCACTCCCGATGATCCGGATAAGTACTTTATCTGGCCCGCTGCACCTGCGTTACGTGCTGCCCGAGTTTGGCATCAGCCACGGGGTAGAGAAGCAGGACCCTTCCATCAAGAATCCGGTACTTACCGTGGCCCGCTCCAATAATGCGTTTATATTCTCGGGCTACAATCCCAATAGTACCGTGAAGCAGCGCTTCAAATTCCAGCAGGGAGCCCCGCTGCTGCTGGGACTGGAAACCAAACTGGACAAGGGTACTTCCACCTACACCATGCCTACCTCCTGGAACCGCGAAAGCCGGGTGTTTGTGGAGCAGCAGGATGGTATTGTCTCGTTCAAGGAGCTTCATTCCGGACAAAAAGGACGTAACCAAGCGCTACAGCGTGGACGGATTGAAAAATGCCACCGTCCGTATTTATCCCGAAGACCACGTGACGGATCAGCAGTTCCGCGCCTACGTGAACGCCTCCTATCCCTGGAAAACGGGGCAGGTACCTTTTCGGAAAGGCGAGGATCAGTTTGGAAAGCATTATGTGGTGGAGAACGTGACCGGAAACCTGGTGGTATCCTGGTAATTAAAGGCGGCACCAGGCGCTGCTAAAATGAAGTACAAATAGAAAAAAATAGACCATAACATGAAAAAGACAGGATTCTAACGATAGTGATTATGCGCAGGAGCGGCCCTGCTGTACGGTTTTAAAACTACACCTCCTAGGCTGCTCCCCAGCGCCCCAACGTCCTGATCATCATGACGGATCAGCAGACGAATGACTGCCTGAGCCTGATGGGGAATCCGAATCTGAAAACCCCCAACATGGATGCCCTGGCCAAACGGGGCGTCTACTTTACCGAATCCTACTGCAGTTCCCCCGTCTGCGGGCCTTCGCGGAGCAGCCTGATCACGGGACGCATGCCCCACGAGACCGGCGTGGTCTGGAACAACTCGGCCCATATCTCTCCTTCCATTCCGACCCTGGGTACTATTTTTGGCAAGGCGGGCTATAACACCGCCTGGACCGGCAAGTGGCATTTGCCCGAGTCCTATCCCGCCCAGACCGGCAAGGATTCTGTAAATGGATTCAAAGTCATTCCTTTCCAGTCCCTGGACAAATCCTGGGAACTGGGCGAAGATACCGACCGCCCCATTGCCGACGCGGCCGTCAAATACCTGAAAGGCTACAAAGACGCCAAACCCTTTTTGCTGGCGGTATCGCTGCACAACCCACACGACATCTGTCATGTACCCCGCCGGCCGGATAGCTACGCCAAAGCCTCAGAGATCAAAGCCCCGCTACCGCCTTTACCGCCCAACTTCAATCCTCCCATGAAGGAGCCTCAGTGGCTGGAGGAGAAGCGGCTGATGGACCACTACGGCGACGAACTGCTGCGCACGCAGCACTACTCGGACGAAGACTGGCGGGCGTATCTGTACCACTACTACCGCTTCGCGGAGATGGTGGATGGCGAAATCGGCAAGATCATGAACGCCCTGCGCGAACAGAAGCTGGATGAGAACACCATTATCGTGTTCACCAGCGACCACGGCGACGGGTCGGCGGCGCACAAATGGGCCGCTAAGCTGAGTCTGTACGAAGAAGCCGTTTTGGTTCCGTTTGGCATTAGCTGGAAAGGCCATATCCCCGAAGGACGCATTGACCGGAAGCAACTGGTGTCGAACATTGACCTGGCTCCGACCTTGTGTGACTACGCCGGTATTCCGAATCCGCCCGCGTTTACCGGTACCAGTCTCCGTAAAGTCCTGGAAAATCCTGAGGCTTCCCTGCGCGACTATGTGGTGGTGCAACTGGAAGATGACAAAGAAAACGAATCGCGCCACGCCCGGATGATCCGGGACCAGCGGTACAAGTACAATGTGTACAACCAGGGCGCCTACAACGAGCAGCTGTTTGACCTGTGGAACGACCCCGGCGAAACGAAAAACCTGGCCTACGAAACCAACTACCAGCCGGTAAAGGCCCGGCTGAAAAAGAGTCTGAATCAGTGGATGACCAAAAACCAGGATAGTATCCCGATCCCCTGACCAGAGCATGTATTCTTCCTAAATCCTTAAAGAAATGAAAAAATATAGTTTTAAATTCCTGGCTATTCCTACTTTTTACCTGCTGCTGGATGGCGGGTACCACCCACGCCCAGGATCTGAAAACCATGCAGGCGGGTTTCAAAGATCCCCAGGGTACCTCCCGCGCCAAGGTGTACTGGTGGTGGCTCAACGGCCATACCGACACGACCCTGCTCAAAGAAGAACTGCGGAGCATCAAGCAGGCCGGACTGGGTGGCGTGGATATTTTTGAAATCGGCTTCCGGCCCGACGGACTGGTACCCGCGGGTCCAGCCTTTATGGGTGATGAGTCGCTGAATACGATCACCATGGCCATTAAGGAAGCCGGCAAACTGGGCCTGGAAGTGGGCCTGAACCTGGCCAGTAGCTGGAACGCCGGCGGAAGCTGGGTCACGCCCGAGTACGCGGCCAAGTCGCTTTATTTTTCTAAAATGAGGGTGGATAAGGCTGGTCGTCAGTCGATCAAAGTACCTTATCCCGGACATCCCCCGTAAAGATGCCAAAGGCGAAGATTTGCTGATCCAGTTCAGGCCGGACGGCAAGCCCGTGTACAGTCTGGAAGTGGCGGTACTGGCCATTCCGGTCCAGTCCGGCAACTACCTCGATACGGCCCGGATCGTCAATGTTTCCCGCTTTTTTGACCCCAAAACCGAAACGCTGAACTGGCAGGTACCTACCGGCACCTGGGAAATCCACCGCTACGTCTGCTCCAACTCCGGCGACCCGCTACTGCTGCCCAGCCCCAATTCCAAAGGACCCATCATCGATCATTTCGACTCGACGGCCACCCGGATGCACTTCATGTACTTCATCAACCGGCTGAAACCGGTACTGGGCGACTTCCGCAAAACCGCCTTGAAGAACCTGTACCTGGCCAGCTTTGAAGCCAAAAATGCCCTGTGGACGCCTTCACTTGCCAGCGAGTTTAAGAAGCTGAACGGCTACGACGTAGCGAAATTCCTTCCCTATATTTTCAATAAAACCGCTTTTGACCCCACGACCACCGACCGTTTCCGGCAGGATCTGAACAAGACCATCTCCGAGCTAATGATCAACAATCACTATCGGAAAGGAAGAGAAATTGCCAACAGCTACGGACTGAACCTGATATCGGAGTCGGGCGGGCCGGGGCCGCCGCTGCACAACGTACCCGTGGAGGCGATCAAAGCGCTGGGTTCGCTGGACGTACCCCGCGGCGAGTTCTGGATCAACCACGAACGGCTCGACGAAACCAAAGACAGCGTTGATCTGCTGATGCTGGTCAAGGAAATTGCCGCCGCTTCGCACCTCTACCAGCGCAAGATCACCGAACTGGAAGCCTTCACCAGCTTCCAGAACTGGCAGGAAGGCCCCGGCGATATGCGCCCCATCGGCGACCGGGCTTTCTGCGAGGGTATGAGCCGGGCCGTCATTCACGGCTTTACCCATAATCCCACCAAGGAGGGTTTTCCGGGAAATGTGTACGCCGCCGGTACCCACTTCAACGTCAAAACCACCTGGTGGCCCAAGGTAAAACCCTTCAACGACTACCTGGCGCGGGTATCGTACGTCCTGCAGGAAACCGACTTTGTCGCCGATGTACTCTACTACTACGGCAACCGGGTACCTAATTTCGGCACGCCCAAGAACAGCCGCTTTGCCGTTGGCTCCGGGTATGACTACGAGATTATCAATACCGAAAAACTGCTGAACGATGTCACCGTCAAAGACGGGCTGCTCACCCTGCCGTACGGGGCGCAGTTTAAAGTACTGGCGCTGGACGAAATCGTGGGCAATGATCCGGCGGTACTCAAAAAGCTGGAAGAACTCGCTAAGGCAGGAGCCATCATTACCGGTACCAAACCCACGGGCGTGTGGGGAGCCAGCCAACCCGTAGCCGACCGGCTGTGGAGTGGTTCGGGGGCATTTTCGCAAAATGATCTAAAAAAAGGAAAAGTGTTTACAACTCCGGTTTTGCAAATCCTGCAAAAAATGAACGTAAAGCCCGATTTTGACTACCCCGACAAAGGCTCGCAGCGGCTGGACTACATGAAAAAGAGTCAGCCGGTACTTGACTTTATCCACCATAAAAAAGGCGATCTGGACTTTTACTTCGTCCGCAACACCAGCGACAAGGCCCTATCCCGGCTCGTATCCTTCCGGCAGCCGGGCAAATCGCCCGAGCTTTGGAATCCGGTAACGGGGGAGATTATTCCAATCAGTGTCTACAATCCGGCGGGCGACCAGGTACAGGTACCTCTCACCTTCGGCCCCTACGGCTCGTACTTTGTGGTCTTTACCAAAGGGAGTACTACGCCCCGTTACCAGGCCGTCACCTCTGCCTCCGCGCACCCGCCGCTGTTTGCGTATACCCCGCAGGGATTGCAGTTTATGGAGAATGGTTCTTATGAATTGAAGGGTACGTCAAATTCAAAAAAAGTAGCGAATACCATCCAGAGCCAGCCTATCAAAGGGGCGTGGGACGTGCAGTTTACCAAAGGCTGGGGGGCACCCGAAACCGCTACTTTCCCGGAGCTTATTTCCTGGACAAAATCTCCTGACAAAGGAATAGCGCACTACGCCGGCTCCGGCATGTACACCAAAACCTTTACCTACAACAAACCGGCCGAATCAGTCGGGCCGGGTGTATCTGGATCTGGGGAAGGTGGGCAAAGTGGCCGAAGTATGGCTGAACGGGAAATCATTGGGCATTACCTGGGCCGCTCCCTACCGCTACGACGTGACGGACGTTATCAAACCCGGCGAGAACGCATTGCGGGTAGAAGTGATCAATACGTGGGCAAACCGGATCATCGGGGATATCAACGAAAAGGAAAACTATACCCGGACCAACCTGAAAGTACGGGGCTCGCGGGAGCTGCTGTGGTCGGAAACGCCCCTGGTAGAATCCGGCCTGATGGGCCCCGTGACGATTCAGCATGTGCAACCCGTTCAATAGTTTTGGTATGAAAAGTTTTATTGGTACTATTTCAAAAAAGCAATGTATGGCCCGTTGGAAGGTACTTGGCCTGCTGGTCGTACTGGTTGCTACGGTACTTATTCTCATTCAGCACCACCCAAAAAGCCGACGCTGACCTCACCGCCCTGAAAGCCGGATTTAAAAATCCGCCAATTCAGGCGCGGCCGAAGGTATACTGGTGGTGGCTCAATGGCTACGTGGATAAGGTGCGGCTCAAAGAGGAGCTGCTGGCTATCAAAAACGCCGGGCTGGGGGGCGTGGATATTTTTGAAATTGGCCTGCCCCCCGCCAGCGACCCCAACGGAATCATCCCGGCGGGACCTGCCTACATGGGCGACGAGTCGCTGGATGTGATTGAGATGGCCATCAAGGAAGCCGGCAAGCTGGACCTGGAAGTGGGCCTGAACCTGGCCAGCAGCTGGAACGCGGGCGGAAGCTGGGTAAAGCCCAAGTACGCGGCCAAAACACTCTATTTTTCTAAAACCCCGGTAAGCGGTACTACCGCCGCGAACGTGAAACTACCCTTCCCGACCATCACGCCCGACCGCAACGGCAACCCGCGCCCGATCGAGTACGACGAAACCGGCAGGCCCGTGTACCGGGAAGAAGTAGCGGTCATCGCCGTACCAGCCGGGGCTAAAAACCTGGCCGACACTTCCAGGATCATCAACCTCACCCGGTACTTTGATCCCACGTCCGAAATGCTTTCCTGGAAAGCGCCCGCCGGGGATTGGGACGTGTACCGCTACGTTTGTTCCAACTCGGGAGAGCAGCTGATCCGGCCTACGCCCAATTCGGTGGGGCCGATTATCGATCATTTTGATTCGACGGCTACTGAAATGCACCTGATGTACTTCATCGACCGCCTTAAACCCCGCCTAGGAGATTTAAGTAATAGCGCCTTAAAGTACCTGTACCTGGCCAGCTACGAAGCCAAGGAATTTACCTGGACCTCCTCGCTGCCCGCTACCTTCCGGAAGCTGCACGGCTACGACATTTACAAATTCATCCCCGCCATTTACAATCCCGAGCTGTTTGACGCGAAAACGCAGGAAAACTTTACCTACGATTTTACGAAGACTTTTTCGGAATTGATGATCAACAACCACTACCGGAAGTCGAAGGAAATATGCAACAAGCACGGGTTGAAAATTACCTCCGAAGCGGGTGGTCCGGGGCACATGCACCATATTCCGGTCGAGACGCTGAAAGCGCTGGGCTCGCTGGACATTCCGCGTGGCGAGTTTTGGTATAAACGCCCCTACTACGACAAAGACAGCGTGGATATGGTGTGGCTCGTGAAGGAAATCGCCGCCGCTTCGCACATCTATAAGCGGGGCATGGTGGAAGAAGAAGCCTTCACCAGCTACTGGGACTGGCAGGAGGGCCCGGCTGACTTAAAGGTTTTTGCCGATCGGGCCTTCTGCGAAGGGCTGAATCGGTTGGTAATTCATGGCTTCCCGCACAATCCATCGGGCTTCGGGTATCCAGGAATAGCCTACTTTGCCGGTACCCACTACAACGACCGGCGCGCCTGGTGGCCCAAAATAAAGCCCTTCAATGAGTATTTGAGTCGCATTTCCTACATCTTGCAGAACACCGACTTTGTGGCCGATGTTCTCTACTACTACGGCGACAATGTTCCTAATCTGGTACCTCCCAAAAACACGCGGTTCAGCGTCGGGCCGGGCTATGACTACGAGATTATTAATACCGAAATTCTCATAAAAAACCTGACTGTCGACAAGGGCGAACTGGTACTTCCCGGCGTGGGTCGGTACAAGGTACTTACCGTGGGGAATGAATCAGAAATGAACCCGGAAGCGCTGGCGAAGCTTAGGGTACTGGCCCAACAGGGTGCTATTATCGTCGGGCAAAAGCCCGTGCGGGCAGCAGGCCTGAACCACCAGCCCCAGGCTACCTCCGGGGTAGCCAGCCTGGCCAACACCTTATGGACGACAAAGGCTTTTTCAGCCACTAACCGGGAAAAAGGAAAAATATACGCTAATACCGGACCCGCGCAGGTACTGGCAGCTTTACAGGTCGCCCCTGATTTCAGCTACCCCGACCAGAAAGCAGGTACCCTGGACTATATTCACTACGTTAAAAACGGCAGCGATTTTTATCTGATTCGCAATACCACCGATCAGTGGGTGTCGCGGAACGTCAGCTTCCGGCAGATCAACAAATCCCCCCAGCTCTGGGACCCAGTAACAGGGGATATCGCTCCGGTTTCTATCTATGAACAGAGTGGCTCTCATACCGCTATACCACTGACCCTCCCGCCCTTCGGCTCCTGCTTTGTAGCCTTCACCAACGAGAAGCCCGGCGCTCACTACCAGCCGGTCGCCAGCGCCGGAGGTAATCCACCGATGGTACACTATACTGCTAACGGTTTTTACGCTTTGGAGAACAAGCCTTTTGAGGTAAAAAAAGGCTCCGCCTCGCAGCGGGTAGAGGCGCTGACGCCCGTCACGACGCTGACGGGTGCGTGGAACCTTATCTTTCCCAAAAATTGGGGTGCTCCTGACAAGACTACCTTCCCGAAGCTGATGTCCTGGACGGAAGCCCCCGAAAAAGGGATCAGGTACTTTTCGGGTATAGCGGCGTATGATAAATCTTTTGAAATGAACCAGCTCCCAACCGATGGTCGAATATACCTGGATCTGGGCGACATAGCCGAAGTAGCCGAGGTATGGGTGAATGGTAAACCGATGGGCATCACCTGGTCAAAGCCGCACCGCTTTGACATTACCGACGCCGTCAAAGCAGGAACGAATCAGCTGAAAGTAGAGGTAGCTAACACCTGGTCCAACCGCATGACGGGTGATGCGCTCACCGGCGAAAAATTTACGAATACCAATATTGTGAAAGCCAACAAAAACCTGACGCCCTGGGGGGAGGTACCTCTTAAAAAATCGGGATTGTTGGGGCCTGTCACCATACTAACCGTCAAACCTGCTAAACCATGAAATACCGTGGCTGGATGCTAGGTACCCTATTTCTTTTTTCATTTTCCCTCATTGGACAGGCACAGGTAGCTGACCAAAAGGAGTACTTGGCCGAAGTGAAGAAAGAACTTAATGCGGTATGGCCCAAAAACCGGACGGTCAATATCGTCTTCCATGGGCACTCGGTGCCGGCTGGTTTCTGGCACGACCACGAGGTACATACGCTGGAATCTACCCGCACCTGGTTCTGAAGAGCGCTTAAAGAAAAGTACCCCTACGCCGTGATCAACGTGATCGTAACGGCCATCGGTGGCGAAAACTCCCAGAAAGGCAGCCTCCGGTTGGAGAAGGAGGTGCTGAGTACACCGGCCCGACGTGCTGCTGATCGACTACGCCCTCAACGACCGCTTTATGGGGCTGGAAAAAGCAAAGGAAGCCTGGGAAGACATGATCAAAAAAGCATTGGCGCAGAACATCGAGGTGATCCTGCTTACCCCTTCTCCCGACCAGCGGGTAGACCTGCTGGCAGCGGACAACCCACTGGAACCGCATGCTGATGCAGATTAGGCAACTGGCCGGAGAGTACCACATCGGGCTGGCGGATCCGTACGCTGGAGTTTAAGAAAATAGCCGAACGGAGCGCAATAACAGACTACATGTCGCACGTGAATCACCCTAACCTGGCGGGTCATCAGATCATAGCCGATACATATTGCAGAGTGGCTTGTGGAGAAAAAGTAAGGTCAGCCTAGGCATCTTTTTGCCCGTTGTCCTGATAGTCAGGATTGGCGATGATGGCAAACTTGTACTTATCGCCCCGGTAATAGGAACGTTCCAGTTCCACCACCTTGCTTTGGGTGCATACCACCGCACTGTCCAGAATGAACATGGGCGTGGCTTTGCTGAGATCAAAATTATTTTCTTTGGCGTCGGGTTGTACAATCTCCACGCTGAGAGTCTGTTTGACTTCCTCGATTTTGAGATGATAGGTGGTTTCGTAGGTTTTGAAATACGAGATTTCGGTGGGCATCCGGTTGATATTCGGGCAGAGTTTCAGGGACACATACTTCAATTCATCTTTGATTATCTCGTCGTCAGCGTAGCGTAACTGGTGGATTTTTAGTGCCGGACCGTCGATGATGAAATGCTTGCCCCCGATCTCCGACGAAATACCCTCCGGCAGGATCGTTTTTTCCAGCACCAGATTTTTTGGTCGGAACCCCTCGGCCAGCAAACTCTCGTGAAAGCCCCGTCGCGTAGCGTAGATGGAGCCCAGCGTACGTACCAGATGGTGGTCGGGCGTACGGTTTAGTACGTAGGTACCTTTACCTTTGATTCGTTTCACCCAACCCTTTGATTCCAAATCCAGCAGGCTCTTGCGGGCCGTAGTATTGCTGACCTGGTGATCTCGAATCAACTCATTCTCCGACGGAATCTGATCACCCGGTTGTAAATTGCCGGATTTGATATGTTCGATAATCGTCTCGCTGATGGAGATAAACTTAGGCTTCATGATAGTTTTGCAATAGGCTTGAAACAAAGAGTGTAGTTCTGCAAGCTGATTCTTGGAGGGGTGAGCCTCATTCAATTATATCTGCCTCAGTGGAGCTATCTCCCGAATGGCTTTCATTTCGAGCACCGGTACTCAGGTCTTTTGGGAAAACATTCGTAGGTGGGTTGCCCTCCATTAGCTGCCTCCACTCGTCGTAAGAAACAAGGACGGCAACAGGTTTTCCCTGTCGAGTAATCAAAGAAGATTGGTGCGCATAAACTGCACGGTTGATCAAATCGGAAAGTTGAGTTCGCGCTTCTTGTGCAGTTACCTGGTTAATTAATCCTTTTTCCATAAAACTATCCATCTATACAAAAGTTTACAAATATACGGATCATATAAAAATTAAATAATGTAAGAAGGATAATAACATAGAAATTAGCGTTTAGTACTAAAGTATATAAATTTTACAATCTTACAAAATATGCAATACTTATGAAAGCTACATATACATCACTTTGTAAAGTTATTAAACATTACATCCGATAACGTTTGATTATCGGACGTAATGAAATTATTTCTATCTTCCCCTAAACTTTACTTTTCAACAATGGCTAAGCTTTCCGTCACTCCCAAACTCTCGGGCCTGGCCTTGGTTTCCCACCAGGAGCTCGCCCAGCAAACCGCTACCTTTTTTGCCCGCGGACTGGAAGGTGCGGCTAATACCCAAACCGCCTACCGCTCCGACCTCACGCAGTTGCGCCAGTGGCTGGCGGCACAAGAACTGGGTGAGTTGCCGATTTCATCCGCCACCCTGGCCGCTTACTTGTCGGATGGGGCTTCCCGCTACAAGTGGGCCACTTTGTCGCGCCGGATGGCCGCCATCCGAAAATGGCACAAGCTGCACAAGCATCCCGATCCCGCCCTGGACGATACGGTACAGACCGTCTTGGAAGGAATCAAGCGCACCTTGGGCACCGAGCCCGGTCAGGCCCCCGCCTTCGAAATCGGGGAATTCAAGGAAAAAATTCGGCTGATTCCCATCACGCCGACTGGGCTTCGCGACCGGGCCTTGTTGCTGGTGGGCTTCGTGGGCGCCTTTCGCCGCTCGGAGCTGGTGGCCCTGAATGTGGAGGGAATCCAATTTACCCGTGAGGGGGCGGTGGTATCCTATAAAGGAAGCAAAACCAACCAGTACGGCAAGACCGAACAGAAGGCGTTGTTTTTCAGTCCTGACCCAGGCACCTGCCCCGTGCGGGCCTTACAGGATTACCTGGGCCTGCTGGGACGGGAGGTCGGCCCGCTGTTCGTGCGCATCCGAAAGGGATACCAGGTTACGGAAGACCGCCTGTCGGACAAGCAGGTGGCGCGCACCACCAAGGCCTACCTTGGCGAGGAGTACTCAGCCCACTCGTTGCGCGCCTCCTTCGTGACGATCGCCAAACTCAACGGAGCCGACGACTCGCAGATCATGCAGCAGACCAAGCACCGCACCCGCACGATGATCGACCGCTACACCCGCGTGCAACAGGTGGTGCGGCACAATGCGGCCATGAAGCTAGGACTGTGAAGCTAACCTGAGAAGTTATTTGAGGGTCATAGGTACCTCCACGGTATCCCATTTTAATATGATGCCCTTGCCGGTCACTTCATACTTAAGTTGTTCGTTCATGGAAGCTTTTTTTGGCTTCGCCGAAACTGTTACGACATCATTTGCCGGGTCGCGGTTTGCTTCCCCACCGCGTTTGACACCCCACTGACCGGTTTGGGAATTGAGAATAAATTTCCATTCTTTTTCACCAGGTATGGCAAACAAACTATACTTTCCGGCGGGTAACGCCTTGCCTTCCACCTTTATATCTTTGTCCGTTTCCAGAATAGTGGCTTCGTTAGCTCCCGCGCGCCACACCTTCCCGTAGGGGGCTAGCTTCCCTTCAGAGTCCCATACATTTCTTCCTTTTACCGAAGGACTACTATACGTAATGGTCACCGTGGCATCGCCGATTTTGCCACTTGCCGTAGCCGGTGGACTAGGTCGATTTGCCTTGTCACCTTGTGCCCAACTGCTGAGGGCACCTACCAAACATACCATAATCAGGAACAGAATCCTGTTCGTTTGCCTATTTTTCATGTAAGACTATTGAGTTAGTGATTTGCTGTAAAAAATACCTCAATCGGATAAACTACTGCATTAGTGGCAATTTTTATTAGAAGTATGTACGGAAGAATTTCAGGGGTATTTCCGATGAGGAATAGTTGGCTCAGAAATTTACCACTGGCCCGAAGGCCGCCTTGGGCTTGTAGTTCTGGTCGAATAGTAGCGGGTAGTCCTTGCGGCCTGGTACGGGAAAATTGTCCAGCCAGGACGAACGGTCCGATACATTCCAGAAGGTCACGCCGGTCAAGGTACCCTTGTGTTTGCGGAAGGTATCAAAAATCATCTTGTACTGGGCCGTCTGCTTTTGGATCATATCGTCGGTTAACAGACCCTCATCCGTATTTTTTTTGGCTCGGCGCTCGTGCTCTTTGGGGTACACGGACAGGTCCAATTCTGTGATCTGCACATCAAGTCCCAGGCTGGCAAATTGGCTGATTGATGCTTCCAATTCCTGGGCGGTAGGCTCATAAATAGACCAATGCCCTTGCAGGCCTACTCCGTGAATGGGTACACCCTTTTCTTTCAGTTTCTTCACGATCTGAAAAATCTTATCCCGCTTGACTTTATTCTCCGTGTTGTAGTCATTGTAAAAGAGCTTGGCGTTAGGATCCACCGCGTGGGCGTACTCAAACGCCTTTTCGATGTAGTCCTCTCCTATTATTTCATAGAATTTGGACGGGCGATAGATGCTCTCTCCCCCATCGGGTACCGCTTCATTGACAACGTCCCAGGCGTAAATTTTGCCTTTATAGCGGCTCATTACATCAGTAATATGTTGTTTCAGTCGCCCCAACAATACTTCCCGGCTCACCTGCTGACCCGACGCATCCGTGAAGAACCAGCGCGGCGTCTGGCTGTGCCAGCATAGGGTATGGCCCCGCACTTTGAGGCCATTCTTCTGGGCAAAATCAACGATGGCGTCAGCATCCTGCCAATTATAGCGATTTTCCTCCGGGTGGATTGGGCCCATTTTCATGGCGTTTTCGGGGGTGATGCTGCTAAATTGCTGTATGATCAGTTCAGCTTCGGGGCCCGTAAGATTGCGCGGGGCAACGGCCACTCCGATGGGAAAGTAATCCTTGTAGACGGCCTTCAAGGTAGGTTGCGCTTGGGGTTCCGTGCAGGAGTATAGCAGGGTCCCGACGGTCAGCGTCAATGCGAGTATTTTTTTCATGATATAGAAAGTGAGTGGTTTTGAAATAATTAAGGTACCAGCTATTTAAACAGTACCTGCGAAAACTCCATCAGATCGTGCCGCCAAACGGGCCAGGTATGCCCGCCGGCGTATTCGCTGTACTTGTATTTGATGCCCATGTCATCGAATTTTTTCATCATGATCTGGCAGTTCTGATAGGCAATATCTTCTTTTCCGCCCATCGAAATCCACAGCTGTTTCAGGTTGGTGTTGATGGTACTGGCGTTGGTTTTCATGAATTCATACTGCGGGTCAGACAGTTTGGGATTATTGGCAAACCAGCCCGAGCTGAACACGCCCAGATACCAGAACATGCTCGGTGTTTTTGATGCCCGCATACAGGGTCTGCAATCCACCCATCGACAGACCCGCCAACGCCCGGTTCTTGGCGTCGGTCTTCACCCGAAAATTGCTTTCCACGAAGGGAATGGCGGCCTGTTTCAACTCGTTTTCGAAAGCCTTCAGCACGTTTTCGTTGAAACCAGCCAGACCGCCGCTGCTCACGTTTCCGTCCAGCATGGCAATCATCATCGGTTTGGCTTTCTTTCGGCGATCAGGTTATCCAGAATCATGTCCGTTTTGCCCTGCGTTGCCCAGCCCCGCTGATCTTCGCCACCGCCGTGCAACAGGTACAGCACCGGGTACTTCTCGTCGGATTGGTCGTAGCCCGGCGGGGTGTAGACGTACATTTCGCGCCAGGTATTCGTGGCTTTGGAATAGTACCGCTTGATGCGAATGTCGCCGTGGGGTACGTCCTTCATGGCGTAATAGCCGCCGTCCTTGTCGGGAATTTCGATGCCGCTGGCCATGCGGCCCATGCCGTAAAAGGTTTCGCTGGCGGGATCGACGACGGCCACGCCGTCGATCAGTAGCGAGTAATAATGAAAGCCCCGGCTGATGGAATCGGTGGTGACGGTCCAGAAGCCGCTGGTGTCTTTTACCATGTCGTATTTTTTGCCCAGATCGACCTGTACCTTCTGGGCAGTCGGGCGCTTTCACCCGGAACACGACGCGGTTGTCGGGCAGAATCTGCGGGTATTTGGCATTGCGGATATTGGTCGAAGCAGGTGTTCCCAGCACGCGTATATTTGGTAAGCGAGGCATTATCGACCGGCTTGAACAGAAACTGCGAGAACATGTACAGGCCGTTTTTCCAGACCTTGAAATCATGCCCGCCCGGCTCGACGTAGTACACGTGCGGTACCTCGTTCTGGTAGAGGTAGTCGTGGGTACGTTTGCTGAACGATGATCAGGCCATCGGCGATCGCCGCACGAAATCCAGAGCAGTTTCAATTTCTTTTTGGCTTCTTCAGGATTCGGCACCAGCTCCTCGGGTCGTTTGGTATTGGGGGCCGACGAAAAGCCACCCACCCAGGCGAACTTATCCAGATTGCCCAATCCGAAATTCAGCGACTGTCCGCCGCCCATCGACAGACCGGCAATGGCGCGGTGTTCGCGGTCGGTCAGCGTCGGGTATTTTTTTTCGATGAAGGGAATAAGATCGGTGAGCAGGTCTTTCTCGAAGGTGGCAAAGGCCTCGACTTTGTCCTTATCGAAGACATTACCCACGGCCCGGTCGTCTTTCATGGCCCGGCCATTGGGCATCACCACGATCATCGGTTTCAGTTTTCCTTCGGCGTACAGATTGTCCAGAATCACCTGCGGATTGCCGCCTTTCAGCCATTCTTTTTCATCGCCCCCAATGCCGTGCAAAAGGTACAGCACCGGATATTTGGTTTTTTTGTTGATAGCCCGGCGGCGTGTACACCAACGCTTTGCGGGTGGTACCCACCGTTTTCGATGGATAGCTGATCGTGTCGATTTTGCCGGTGGCAATGCCCGTCCGTACCTGATCGAAGCCTTTAGGAGCTTCTTTTTCGATGGTCTGGGCGTAGCCCATAAAGCCAGTCAGCAGAAGAATAAGAGCTGTCAGGATGCCTTTGCGGTTGGTACTCTTTGTCATATTTTTGGTAGGTTACTTTATGATTGGGGTTCTGCTATTTAAACAGCAACGGAGCCAGTTCATGCAGACTCCGACGCCAGGTCTGGAATTCGTGGCCCGTCTTATCGGATACGTACGAAACCGCATTGTACCCGGCGCTCTTTCAGGTCAGTCGACTGCTTTCTTTACGCCATCGGGCCGTTCTTTGCTGCCGCAGCTAATGAAAACAAGCTTTGGTTTGGCTTTGTCTTTGAGGTCGTCCGGATTGTAGAGGCCACCGCTGAGCAGACCGTAGTACCCAAAAACCTCCGGCTTATTGAGGGTAATCATTTTGGTTTCCATACCGCCCATCGACAGTCCCGCCATCGCCCGATTGTCCCGGTTGCTCAGCGTACGGAAATTGGCATCGACGTACGGAATCAACTCGTCGGTCAGTACCGTCTGGAAGGGGTCGATTTTGAACTCCCGTATCTTACCCCATTTCACTTCGTTGGTCATGCCGTAGGTCATCACGATGATGAATGGCTTGGTTTTGCCGTCGGCAATCAGGTTGTCCATGATCAGATTGGCGTGTCCCTGATTGCTCCAGGCCGTTTCGTCCTCGCCCCAGCCGTGCTGCAGGTACAGCACCGGATACTTTTTCGATTTGTCCTTCTCGTAGCCCGGTGGCGTGTACACAAACGCCCGGCGCGATGTACCGGTGCTTTTGGAGGGGAACAGAATCTGCTGCACATGGCCATGCGGAACGTCTTTCAGAGCGTAGAAGTCCTGATCGTGGGCCGGTATTTCAATGCCGCTTTCCCACCGGACAGAGCCGTAGTAATTCTTAGCACCGGGATCGTTGAACTTCCCGCCGTCGATCGTCACGTTATAGTAGTGAAAGCCTTCATCCATCGGGCCTTCCGTGGTGCCGGTCCAGATAGCCGTCGGCTCCTTTGGTGAGTATGGTGCCGCCCCGACCGCCCAGTCCCAGGCTTACCCGGACACTATCGGCTTTGGGGGCATTGATTCGGAATCGGGCGTAGCCCTGCGAGTTTACCTGCGGGTACTCCTGCCCCGGCTGATTCAGCGAGGAGGGTTTGAAATCTTCCGCAAGGGCCGTTGGGCTGGTCTGCGAAAAACTGCTTATGCTCAGAAAGGTGGCTACGACGAAGGCAGCAAGGGTTGTCCGGGTCATTGGGTTATTGGTTTTAGGTTAAATAATGTCAAATGAATTAATGTCATTGCCTGAAAAAGGCTTTACTTAAAAAGCTGCGGCAACGTATTGGCCAGATACAGTTTGCAGTTCATCCAGGTATGCCCGCCCGGCACAATGAGCGGTTCGACCTTGATTTTCTTTTCCTTGAACATCGCAATGTTCTGCTTCACGCGGTTCGTACAGAAAATCGTCGGTACCGACGCTGACGGTGAATAGTTTCAGTTGCTTATTCATCTGCATCCGCATTCGGCGACCAGTCGCTGAAATTCTTTTTGAACTCATCCGTGGCCGTGTAGGGCGCATACGAACACACGTAGGCGAATTTGTCGGGATTGGTCAGGCCGATGTTGAGCGTTTGCCCGCCACCGACCGAAAACCCGGCCACGGCCCGGCCTTTGCTTTCTTTAATGACCGGGTAATTGGCTTCCACAAACGGAACGATGTCGTTGACCATGTCTTTGGTAAAATCCGGCATCGGCGCGGGACGGACGTTGCCGTAGGGCATCACGATAAGCATGGGCTTGGCTTTTCCCTGCGCAATCAGGTTATCGGCGATCAGGTTGGCGCGGCCCACTTTCGTCCAGGTTTCTTCGGTGTCGGAGCCGCCGTGAATCAGGTACAGCACGGGGTATTTGGTTTTGCCGTTGGGGTTAAAGCCCGGTGGGGTGTATACCAGCAAGTTCGCGTGGTTCCCAACGTACCTGACTTATAATAGCGGTAGCTGATTTTGCCGTGGGGTACATTCTGCAGCGAATGCACCAGCGGCTGGTCGCCGGGTACGTCGACGATGCTGCGTTTGAAGCGTTCGTTGGCGAAGATGTAGGTGTTGCTCGGGTCGGCCATTTGCACACTGTCGACCGAAAAGCTATACGGGTAAATATCCGGCTTGACCGGCGGCACCGTCACGCTCCAGATGCCCGACGTATCTTTGGTCATGGCGACCGGGGCTTTCAGAAACTCACCGGACAGCGTCACTTTTTTCGCAGTTTCGGGAAAAATACCGGAACGTGATGCTGTGGTCGGGGTGCACGTCGGGCGAGCTGATGGCGGGTGGCCGTTGTGCCATGGCCGAGGTAAATGCCATCAGCAGGGCAAGAAGTAGAAACAGGGAGCGTTTCATGGGCTGATCGGGTTTGGTTTTATCGGAAAAGTATGGGAGCGGTCCTGGCCACGTAGTCTTTGACATTCATCCAGGTATGGCCTCCTTCGGTGATCAGGGCTTTGAAATTCACCTTTTTGGCTTTGAGGTAATCCATAAATTCCGTAGTGCCTTTGTACAGAAAATCATCCTTCCCGACGCTCACCCACAGCAGTTTGAGCTGCTTGTTGGTCTTGTCGGGTTGGCTCCCGATGTGGCTGAAACTGCCATCCATTTCCTGGGGCGACAGGTACGAGCTGTAAGCGCACACCCAGGCAAATTTGTCCATGTTGCCGAAGGCCGTCCGGAGGGTTTGCCCGCCCCCGCGCGAAAATCCGCCGATGGCCCGGTTCTCGCGGTTGGCTTCCGTGCGGTAATTTTTCTCCACGTACGGAATGACGTTACTGACCAAATCGGTCTCAAATCCTTGGCCCGTTTCACCGCATCGGCCCCATCGCGGCCGGTTGGGTCGGCGGGTTTGGCAGCTCCCGTTTGCTCGGCGACTCGGGCCGCCACGTTGCCGTAGGGCATGACGATGATCATCGGTTTGGCTTTGCCTTCCGCCATCAGATTGTCCAGAATCAGGTTGGTCTTCCCGACTTTGAAGAAGGTTTCTTCGGTATCGGTCGTGCCGCTGATCAGGTAAAAAACAGGGTATTTTTTCGCCGGATTCTTGTCGTAGCCCGGTGGCGTGTAGACGACCAGCGAACCCGTGGTACCTGCCAACCGAAGGATAATATTCGTAGGTAATGGTACCGTGGGGTACGTCCTTCATGGCGTGGATCAGCGGCGTGTCGCCGGGAATGTCGACCAGGCTGGCTTTGAACCGTTCGTTCGGAAAAAAGGCCACGTTGGCCGGGTCCATCACCGAAATGCCATCTACCCGAAAATTGTACGGGTAAATATCGGGCGCAATGGGATCCACGGTCACGCTCCAGATCCCCTGCGCATCTTTGGTCATGGGCTGGGCGCTTTCAAAAACTGACCGCTCAACTTGACCGCCTGGGCCGCGGGGCCAGGTACCGGAAGGTAACGGATTTGTCGGCGTGCACTTCGGGAGAAATCACCACAGGTCCTCGCGGCGGTTGACTTTGGGCAAAGCCTGCTACCAAAAGTAGGCTTAGGATCAGGTTGAATGTACTGGTTTTCATAGGTCAAAATCAAGGGTTAGGTACTTTACTTTTGCAATTGATTATAGCATTGAATAAGAAGTAAATACACTAGCTATCAGAAGCTTACTTTAAATGCCAGGAGCCTTCTACGCATGTTGCCCAAAAGGCCATTTCACATCAACTTATCCTCGATCCTGAAATAGTCAAAATCAGCAAATCCGCCCGTCTCCTGGGTTGCGTAATTGAACAGCCCAAAGCGGTAGCCCATGAAATGCGGCAGAGTGTACGGCATTTTTATCGGTTCGCCGATCGGCTGCCAGCTTTTGCCGTCGAGGCTGTAATAAAACTGAGCGGTATCTTTCCGATCCCGGAAATCGCATTGGGCTTTAAAATAGACTTTTTCCTGGCTGAGAGGTACCTGCTGCATGGTTTCGGCCTTTCCCGAGGCAGCGCTCACCATGTCAATCGTTTTGATACCCTTGTGGAGCTTCACCCCGACCAACCCGTAGTTTTTCTGCAACAGCGCTAATCCCGCAAAATCACCTTCTTTCAAATGAGAGACATCCAGCGCGGTGGACCCGGTACATTCCGGACCGATGGTACGTTGCGTGAGCGTATTTCTGGCCATCACGAAGGAGGTATCCACCCGACCGGTTTTGAGCCGTAGAAAGCCTTTGCGCTCCGTCACCGACCACAGGGCGTTGTCAGGGTTATGGTTCCATTGCCACACCAGCGGCAGGGCGGGCTGCCCTTTTTTTCGATTGAATTCGTCCGAAGCGACAATGCCGGGAATCAGCCCTTTACTCGCGGGCAGGGAGAGCGTTTCGGGTACTTTGCCATTTTCTCCCAGTACCGGCCAGCCGTCTTCCCAAGTGACCGGGACCAGATACGGGATGCGGCCCACGCCGCCCGAATCACGAAAAAGGTAGGCGTACCATTGGCCATCGGGCGTATCGATAAGCCCTCCCTGCGCTACGCCCTTATCCTGCAAAGCCACCCTTCCTTCGTAAGGTCCGGTGATTTTATCGGCCCGGTGAATCACCACCGTGCGCATCCCGCCGCGTGGCCAGGTAATGTTGAAAAGGTAGTACTTCCCGTTTACCTTGAACAGTTGGGAACCTTCGGCGGGTAGCCCGCCCTGCGTACCCGAAGGCGCGCTGGCATTTTCGATAATGACCTGCTCGGTGGTACCGGCCTTGACGCCGGAGGCATCCGCATTTAGCTCCACCAGTTTGATTTTACCGCCTCCATAGATGAGGTAGGTTCGACCGTCGTCGTCAAAAAACAGGGTATGATCATGGTAGGAAGGCCTGAACGCATTCACTTTCCAGGGGCCTTTTTCCAGATTTTTGGTGGTAAATACGTGCGTTTTTCCGGTATTTTGGGCGAAGGTTGAAACGTAAAAGGTACCCTCATGGTAGCGCATGCTGCTCGCCCAGGAACCACGGCCGTAGGCGGTCTGTCCGTTGTTCAGATTCAGAGCGTCTACACTCGCCAGGGTATCATAGGCGTAGTTCACCAACTGCCAGTTGACCAGGTCCTTTGATTTCATGATCGGCAGCCCCGGACTCATGTGCATGGTGGTACTGCTCATGTAGTAACTATCACCGACCCGAACCATGGCCAGGTCGGGGACGTCGGCGTGAATGATGGGGTTGCGTGCCGTCTGGGCCTCAGCGGAAAGCTGAAGAAGCAGAAAGAGCGCCAGAAAATGGGATAGAAAGAATCGTTTCATAGTAACCAGGACCAATCAGCTCATAACCCAAATGACCTATTTGAACATGGGATCATCCCCGCTGTATTTCAGGTACTTAAAAGAAGCCGTATTGCTCGATGCCTCTCCCGAAGAAGTGGCGTACAGGCCGTAGAGACAGCCAATGAAACCACCGGCTTCTTTGGTACTCAGGAATTTGCCATCCACTTTGTCTTTCAGTATTTGCCAGTCCTTGCCATCGGTTGCGTAAGTAAAACGGTAAGTATCTCCCGCCGAGGCAATGCGGATGCCTACCTTCCCTGCATTTGAAGTCAGGGGTACCTGGGCCAGCACTTCCATTCGTTTTTCTTTCGGAACACTTTTGAGGAGTTGAAGCACAGGTTTGTCGTTGTCCATGGTTTTGGCGACAAAGTAAAAATGCCCCTCATCCTGTAGAATCACCATACCGGCTTTTTCGTTAGAGGTGCCCGGTGAGAAATTCAGCTCAGTTTCGGCCGTACTGTACAGGTGTTGCTGGCGCTTGCCGATGAACGCCGGATTGCCCAACTCCATAACCGTTTCGGGTTTCAGTTTTAAGGTAAGTCCCTGTTTTTTGGAAAGCGAAAACCAGCTTTTGTCGAGTGTCCGCATGAACAACAGCGAAGGATCCAGGGCTTTGTCGAAAGAAATGGTGTAGGAGAAATTACCGGCCTGGGGCAGGGCGTCTTTCTGTTTTATTTCCTTAAAATCAGCCTGTGTACGAGTACTTGACTTCCTTACTATCGGGATTGATAATGGGCCAGTCATCCTTCCATTCCACGGGCGCGATGAAAGTTTCCCGGCCCGTGTTATAATAGTCGCCCTCGTAGGGCCGGACCGCCAGGAAAATCGCGTAGGTTTTACCATCCGGGCCCTCTACAAACTGCGCGTGGCCAGCGGAGGTGACTGGGTCTTTCCGGTCTTCGGGTAGGCCTCTTTGGGTGAGAATGGGGTTGTTTTCGTACGGCACATAGGGTCCCCAGACGTCTCGGCTTCGGAACACCACTTCGGTGTGATTGACTGAGGTACCCCCTTCGGCGGCGTAGAGATAATACCAGTCGTTCCGTTTGAGAATGTGGGGAGCTTCGATCCAAACGGGTTTTTTCGAAAGATCCACACCCCCGTTGACCAACTGCTTCTCTTCGCCCACTACCTTCATAGTTCTTGTAATCAAACTCATACATGCGGATGGTCCGATGGCCCGAATACAGGGGTTTGCGATTAGGAGCATCGCTGTTGTACAGGATATAGGCTTTGTCAGTAGATTCATCGAAATAGATGGACGGGTCAATTCCCCGCACCTGGGGTACCTTCACCGGGTTGCTCCACGGTCCGGCGGGATCTTGGGCCGTAGCCACGAAGTTGCCGTCGTGGTCGATATCGGTGCAGGTGACGTAGAAGGTACCCTTGTAGTAGCTGATGGCCGGTGCGAACAGACCGCGCGTCAGGCGTTCCCCCATGAAGTCCATTTGTTCGGGCCGATCGATGACATTGCCGATCTGCTTCCAGTTTTTGAGGTCCTTGCTGTGAAAAACCGGGATGCCGGGGAAATAGGAAAAGGTGGAATTGACCAGGTAGTAGTCATCTCCGGCGCGCGTGATGCTGGGATCAGGGTAAAAGCCAGTCAGGATGGGGTTGACCAGGGTGGTGGTTTGCGCCATGGCGACATGGCTAAACGCAAAATACAGACTCAAAAAAAACAGAAAGCAAACTTTTGTACGCATGTTCATCGATTTTAACAATCCACTATGCATTAAATTTTGTCACCAAGTCAAATCCGGCAATTTGTACTAAATAGGATCAGAACATAAGCCCAATTTGATTTTACGTGTCAAATATACACTTTATTTAATTGATATAACAATTCCACAAAAAAAATGTGTAATGCTGATAGTCAAGATTCAGTAGGTCTAAGGGGGTCAGATAAATATGCAATCCTGAGCAGTTTGATCGCAGGAGGGCAAAAGGAAAGGCTAAGGAACAATCCCGTAATAAAAGTACCCTTCGCCTAAAATTTCAATTCTTCTGTATTTCCCTTAGCTTTTCGGCGTAGCGTTTCCCTAGCTCTCTGGCTCCTTCCGTATCAAAGTGTGTGGTGTCGCCTTTGTGTGCCAACCCGGCCGACGATACCGCATACACGTGGCGGTGGGTTTGGGGGTAGGTTGAGATGATTTGGTTGATTGGCCGTGCGTTTGGGTTTTTTGTCACAAAAAAATCTCCTAACGTCCCAATTAGTATTGGAGTGGTGGGGGTCTGGATATCCCGGCGTAGGCGGGTAAAAAACTCGGTCAGCTTTTCCTCGTATACCTTGTTCTTCTCTGCGTTGCTATCCGATTCTCCCTGATGCCATAGTATGGCTTTGATTTTTCCCTGCTTTTGCGCTTCCCGTACCCGTTGCAGCATCGCATCGTAAGGATAGATACCCGTTTGGGCGTGTTTGGCTCCTGGTAGCCAATCATCAATTCCACTGCCTCCCACGGCACAGGGAATAATCCCTAAGTTGATTTTAGGGTTCAGTTCCGCCCAGTGGGTGGCAAAGGCTAGCCCCGGACCTACGCCGGCAATACCCGGTTTGTCAAAATGCAGCGGGTCTTTCGCTACCATCCACTTATTTTGGGCATCCATCACCCAGATTCGTTCATTCCTGGGTTCCGATCCGGCATCTACCTTACCCCGACCGGCCATATTGGATTGCCCGATGAGCAGGATCAGATCCAGGCGTTTGGGAACTGAGGGGGCGGACGCCGTCAGGCCGACCATCATCAATACCATCAGGCAGAATTGGCCTCTCTTTTTGGGCAGGATAAATTTCATACAAGCTGATTTGTTTTGGTGAAGTAGCGTGTTTCTCCTCTGATGGTCCGGGCAATTTGTAAAGTAAAGCCGAGTTGGAGGGAATCCTAACGTACGCTTAACCTTCCGAACCGATAATCTCCTTACTTTTGGCTTTCGCTTGAAAAACTATGCGTATGTTTTCTAAAAATCTTCTTCGGACGCTTCCTCTGTTTGCAATTCTTGTGGTGACCTTTCACCCGGCCTCAGCTCAAACCAGGCAAAAGAAAGCGCTTTTTGTCATTGTGGACGGTATTTCCAGCGATGTGATTGAAAAAATCAAAACGCCCAACCTGGATGCCATCGCCGCGGTGGGAGGCTATACCCGTGCCCATGTCGGTGGTGGAAAAGGTACCTATTCCCAAACCCCGACGATTTCGGCGGTGGGATACAACAGCCTGCTGACGGGTACCTGGGTCAATAAGCACAATGTATGGGGGAATGATATCAAGGAGCCCAACTACCGTTACTGGACCATTTTTCGATTTTTGAAAGATCACTTTCCCGCCAAAAAGGGCGCCGTTTTTTCCACTTGGCTCGATAACCGCACCAAGCTCGTGGGCGAAGGTCTCCCCCAAACCAACCACCTGCGGCTGCACTATTCCTTCGACGGGTTCGAACTGGATACCGTTCATTTTCCCCATGACAAAGGGAGCCAGTATATCCGAAACATTGACGAAAAAGTGACCGATGAGGCCGCCTCCTACCTTCGCGCAAATGCCCCGGATCTGAGTTGGGTCTACCTGGAATTTACCGATGATATGGGGCACCGTTTTGGCGACAGCCCCCAATTTCACGAGGCCATCCAGCTCATGGACGATCAGGTAGGCCGCCTGTGGAAGGCTATCCAGTACCGGGAGAAAAACTTTGACGAGGACTGGCTACTGGTGATCACAACCGACCACGGCCGGGATGCTACCACCGGCAAGGGCCACGGCGGGCAGTCGGACCGGGAGCGCAGTACCTGGATCGTGACGAACGCCAAGGATCGTAACGTGCAGTTTACCGCCACGCCTGGCATCGTGGACATTATGCCTACCCTAGCCCGGCATCTGGATGTAGACCTTCCCAAAGAGCAGGCCTTTGAAATTGACGGAACCGCCTTCACCGGCCCGCTCAGCGCTACCCACCTTTCTGCCTCCAAAACGGGTGCCTCAATCCAGCTAACCTGGCAACCCGTTGCCAAAGAAGGTACCGCAAAGCTGTGGCTCACGACCACCAATCTTTTCAAAGAAGGCGGTCGTGATACGTACCTTTTGATGGGCGAAGTGCCGGTTTCCGCCGGGAAAGCTCAGCTGGATGTATCCAAAATCCCTTCGAAGTTTTATAAGATCGTGGTGGAGGGAAAATACAATGCGCTGAACACCTGGGTAGTAGACTAACTCAAATTTTCGGTCGAGCATCTCAGGCGCTGCGCGGATCGGGCCAAAGGGGCATCCGCCCTACCCTACTGACCTCGATACCGGCGTACCCAAAATCCTCCACGACTTTCCCCTCCACCAGGTAGATTCCGTTGCCGTGCAGCGGATAGGAAGCGAGGGAGGGAGGGAAATGGACGGTGTCAAAAAAATCACCAGCGGCGTCGAGAAAGGTACCGAACTTCATGATCTTTTCGTTTTTGGTGCGGACGGTTTTGGAGCACACAAACTCCCCCACCATCCGGACGGTTTTCCCCGTGTGTTCTTTCAAATCTTTGGCTGGAATATCGCCCCGGAATCCGCTGCGGGCCAGCGAAAATAGGGAGTCGGTGACCGTAAACCCCATGAGTTCGATCTCGTCGTACAGGTCCTCAATTTTTGACGTTTCGAGCGGAGGCAGCTCCACCAACGTCGAAGGGTTTTCGAACAAACCCGCTTCCGGGCTTTGATGCGATTTGCCATTGACCAGCAGGTGCGACTCCCACAGCAATTCCTTTTTGCCACTGCCGGAAAAACGAAACGCGCCCGTCCGTACCAGCACAATGAGCTGTTCGAGGCCCGCGCCCGTGCGGATCATAAAATTTTCCAGGCTTAGGTACTCCCCGTGGCGGCTGCGTTCCTGCGGGATGCGATGGGCCAGTTCTCCTTCCAGATTCAACAGGCAGTCGAACCCCAGGTACACATCGCTCCCCCGCACGGAGGTACTGAACTGGCTACGGTTCACGCACGGCAGATGCACAATTCCCCCCGCTTTCCGGGCCTCGTTCACGTACACTTTTCGCTGGTAAAAGCCCCCGTAGTTGTTGAGCACGGCCACCATGAACTCAATCGGATAGTAGGTCTTCAGGTACAGACTCTGGTAACTTTCCACCGCAAAGGAGGCGCTATGGGCTTTGTTGAAGCTATACCCGGCAAAACTCTCCATCTGCCGCCATATCTCGCGGGAGGTTTCCTCGGGGTAGCCCTTCTGCCGGCAGTTGGAAAAAAACTTGTCCTCAATCTCCGCCAGATGCTTCGCGCTGCGGCTCTTGCCCGACATCATGCGCCGGAGTACATCGGCATCGGCGAGGTCGAGGCCCCCGTAGTGGTGCCCGATGCGCATCACGTCTTCCTGGTACACCATCACGCCGTAGGTTTCTTTGAGTTCCCGCTCCATCACCGGGTGCAGGTACTGTACTTTGGTCGGATCGTGGTGGCGCTCGATGTAGGCTTTCATCATGCCGCTGGAACTGACGCCCGGCCGGATAATGGAACTGGCCGCCACCAGGGTAAGGTAGGTGTCGCATTGGAGTTTGGCGATCAGCTGCCGCATGGCGGGGCTTTCGATGTAGAAGCAGCCGATGGTATGGGAGCTACGGAGCTGATCCGCAATGGCCGGGTCGTTCAGAAAGCGACGGGGTTGGGAAATATCCGGCCGGACACCGCGGTTTTGTTCCACTATTTTGACGCACTCCTTGATGTGGCCAATCCCCCGCTGCGACAGGATGTCGAATTTCTCAAAGCAGATATCCTCCGCCGTGTACATATCAAACTGCATGGTTGGCAGGCCCTTAGGCGGGTAGTCGAGGGCCGAGTAGTACGTAAGGGGTAGCTCGGAGATCAGCACACCCGATGCGTGGATGGTGCGCTGATTGGGAAAATCCTCCATTTGATTGTACACCGACAGGATCATGTCTACCACCTCGTTGCGGTTGAGTACGTTTTCCGGTTCGTGCACCAGGCGGTCAATTTCGCCCTTGGGCAGGCCGTACACCTTGCCCAATTCCCGGATAATCGAGCGCGACCGGAAGGTACTCATAGCCCCCATCAGGGCGGTATGGCCGGTTTGGTAGCGGCGGAAAATGTAGTCGTACATTTCGTCGCGCTGATCCCAGCTGAAATCAATGTCAAAGTCGGGCGGAGTCTTGCGTTTGGGGTTCAGAAACCGCTCAAAGTATAAGTCGAGTTCAATGGGATCCACATCGGTAATACCCAGGCAATAGGCCACAATGGAGTTGGCCCCGCTACCCCGCCCCACGTAATGAAAGTTGCGCCGGGCGGCGTAGCGGCAGATATCGTCCGTAATCAAAAAATAGGAGCTGAAATGGAGCGTATCAATGATTTCCACTTCCTTCAACACCCGTTCCCGGGCTTCCTTATTCTCCAATCCATACCGCCGTTCCAGGCCATCGAAAGCGTATCGGTACAAGAGTTGCTTGTCGTCGTAGTGGTTGCCGGTGAACGTTTTTTTGTTTTTAACTTCCTTAAAATCAAAATAAAAAGAGCAGGTCTGAAAGATCTTGCCCGTAGTTACGGATCAGCTCCGGGAAGTCGCGGTATCGGGCCAGTAGCTCCGATTTGGGAATAAACCGTCTCCCCTACTCCGGCCAGTTTTTCCGGTGGCAGCTGTGAAATCAGACTATTGTTGTCAATGGCGCGAAGTTGGGTATGCAGGCGGTAAGCCGCCGCATCCTGAAAAGTAACCGGACTATGTATCACGTAGCGCTCGTAATGAGAGCGGGGTTCCAGTTGAATCCGGCTCAGCAACGGGAAGGGTACTCCTATGTACTCGTAGTCCCGCAGGTGGTTTAGTTCCTTTTTCCCGTGAGGATACACCACATACACCTGCTTAAACTCCGGGGCCGTTTCGGGCAGGGGCGCTTTTTCGCGGTTGGCCAGGGTCATGTGCTCGTTGAGCTCGCGGAAGCCCGCTTCGTTTTTGGCAATGCCCGTATACAGCCAGGTATCGCCGTTGCGAAACTCCATGCCTACGAGCCCGTACAGTCCCCGCTCCCGGCAGGCCTTCACAAATTCCAGGGCACCCGTACTGTTGTTGATATCAGTCAGTACGGCCGTATCGTAGCCGTTAGCCAGCATCCCGTCTACCAGTTGCGTGATACTCAGGGTGCCATACCGAAGGCTATAATAACTGTGCAGATTCAGGAGCATAAAGAGCTGTTAGCTAGCAGCCATTAGCTAATAGCCATTTTATAAGTAATTTCAAATCAATAACATAGCCTCAAATTATCCAATACCTAACCACCTAATAGCTAATACCGACCAACCTACCCCCCTCAAAAACTCGCTCCCCACACTACTGACTTGCTGCCGTAGCGGTTGCGGAGGCGGTCCATGGCTTGCGAGAGGTTCAGGTCGGTAGCGGTGTCTTCAAACAAATCTACCTGATGGCAGCCGTGTACAAGTCCGCTGAGTTTCACGCCGATCAGTCGGATCAGCATCCGTCGCGCGTACAGTTTTTCGAAGAGTTCGAGGGCGTGGCCGGCTAACATCCTGTCCGAAGAAGTATAAGGGAGCCGTTCCTGCATGGTGTGGGTGTCAAAATTGCTGTACCTGATTTTTACGGTCAGGGTAGAGGCGAGCCGACCGCTCCGGCGCAGCTCAAAGGCCAGTTCCTCCACCATGCCGTGCAGTACCTTGCGCAACTGATCCATATCGATGGTATCCTGTCCGAAGGTGGTTTCCTTGCTGATGGACTTGCGCTCCGAATAGGACAACACGGGTGAATCGTCAATCCCGTTGGCTTTTTTCCAAATCACCACCCCATTAGCTCCCAGCACTTTCTGCATGGTTCGGATAGGCATCTGCTGCAAGGTTCCCACCTTGGCAATGCCCAGGTTACGCAGTTGGGCATAGGTTTTTTCTCCGATCATCGGAATCCGACGGATGGACAAGGGTGCCAGGAACACCTTTTCTCCGTCCCGATTCCACTTGCCGTTCACCGCAGGGCTTGGCCTCGCCGGTGGCGATCTTGGATACCGTCTTGTTGACCGACAAGCCGAAGGAAATGGGTAGGCCGGTTTCGCGTATAATCCGCCGACGCAACTCCTGCGCCCACTTCCAGGTGCCGAAAAACCGGTCCATGCCCGTCACGTCGAGGTAGTGTTCATCAATGCTCGCTTTCTCGACCAGGGGAGCCGATGCTGAAATAATCTCCGTCACCATCGAAGAGTAGCGGCTGTACTGATCCATATCGCCCCGCACCAGCACGGCTTCCGGGCAAAGCTGACGCGCCAGGCGCATGGGCATGGCACTGTGGATGCCAAAGCGGCGGGCCTCGTAGCTGCACGAGGCTACCACGCCCCGGTCGCTTGCTCCGCCAATGAGCACCGGTTTGCCCAGCAGACTGCTGTTCTGCAGCCGTTCTACGGAAACAAAAAAGGTATCTAAATCACAATGTAGTATCTGTCTTTCCATTTTACACGAAACTTTTATATATTTGACACGATTAATGTCAAAGTGCTGATCGTAATAATAACAAAGAAATTATGAAAGAGCAAAAAATGTTTTTCGGAACGAATATCAAATTCCTCCGGGAGCGTCGGAAAATGAGTCAGGAGGCTTTGGCCGAGGTACTTTTGCTAACCCGATCCAAGCTTAATGCCCTGGAAAACGGGCAAACCAAAGCCCCGCAGCCGGTAGACTACATCCGGTTTTCTGATTTTTTCAAAATCAGCGTGGACAGTCTGTTGAAAGTGGATTTGCCCCGTCTTTCTGAATTAAAACTGCGGGAGCTCGAGGCCGGCAACGACATCTACATGACCGGCAGTCAGATCAGGGTACTGGCTATAACGGTGGATAAGGAAAATCAGGAAAACGTCGAGTACGTGCCCGTAAAGGCGAAGGCGGGCTACCGCGATGGCTACGCCGATCCCGGCTACCTGGCTACCCTACCCCGGTTTAGTCTGCCCAACCTGCCGTCGGGTGCTACCTACCGGATGTTCCCCATCAGCGGCGACTCCATGCTGCCCATCCCCGCCGGCAGCGATGTGGTGGGGCAGTTTGTGGAGGATTGGTCCGGTATCCGCCCGGATACCCCCTGCATCCTGATCCTGAAAGGCGAGCAGGATTTTGTGTTCAAACTCGTGACCGTGCAGGATCGGGGCTTCCTGCTGCGCTCCATGAATCCCCTGTATGAACCCTACTTCGTTCCGTCCGAGGATGTCATCGAGATCTGGAAATACCATAGCTTCCACAGCCGCGAAATACCCGTGTCGGAAACCAGCATGGATCAATTACTTAAAATGGTATTGGCCCTGCAAAGGGAGGTGAGGCAAATGAAGCAGAGTCGGGAATGAGGCTTTGTCCGTTCAGGTTGTTCACGGTCTAGTCTAGCTGACTAGAAACTAATTTTTAGAACTGAAAGCCCCTTATTCCCGGTGGGAATTACCCTCCGAAAGTGTACATTTGTGTTGACTTATATTTGTTTGACAAAATAAACGTTTACCAAACTTTCGTATGCAACATTTTTACAAGCTGGTAGTGCTTTTACTTGGCGTTGTAACGGCTGCACACGCCCAAAACATCACCGATACTCTCCAACTCGACGAAGTGGTAGTTTCGGCCTCTAAGTTTGGCGAACTCAGGAGAAATCTTCCTAACCATATTGAACAGATCAAGTCTACCGAAATCCGGTTTCGGAACGCACAGACAATGGCGGATGTGCTTTCCCAAAGCGGTCAGGTATTTGTCCAGAAAAGTCAGGCCGGGGGCGGAAGTCCCGTTCTACGGGGGTTTGAGGCCAACCGCATTCTGCTGGTAATAGACGGCGTCCGGCTGAATAACGCCATTTTCCGGGGGGGGCACCTGCAAAATGTACTCCGGGTGGATCAAAACCTGCTCGAACGGGTGGAAGTTTTGTTCGGCCCCAGCTCGGTGGTATACGGCAGCGATGCCCTGGGGGGGGTCATTCACCTGAAAACCAAAATGCCGACGCTATCCCAGGATCAATCCACCACGTTCAACACGTCGATACTCACTCGCTACGCCTCCGCCAACAACGAACTGACTACCAATGCTTCCGTAACGATCGGCAGTAAAAAATGGGGGTTACTGACGGGTTTTACCTTGTCTTCGTTCGGGGATGTGCGGCAGGGAGCTAACCGCCGATCGGCTTACCCCAACTTCGGAAAGCGCGCATCCTACGTCGTGCGGGAGAACGGCATGGATGTAGAAAAGACGAACGCCGACCCAAACGTGCAGGTAGGTACCGGCTACAAGCAGTATGATTTTTTGCAGAAAATCCTGTTTAAACCCTCCGAACGGGCCCAGCACGTCCTCAATATTCAGTATTCCAACACAACCGACGTACCCCGCTACGACCGCCTGACCCAAGTCCGCAACGGAAAACTCCGCTACGGCGACTGGTACTACGGCCCCGAAAAACGGTTGATGGCCTCCTACCAGCTGAGTTTGAAAGGGGAGAAATATTATGATGATCTGGTCGTTACCGCGGCCTACCAGGACATTCAGGAAAGCCGTAACTCGCGTTCTTTTGGCAGTCAGAGCCTCAAAAGTCAGGTGGAACACGTAAATGTGTACAGCTTGAATATGGATGCCCAGAAACTACTGGGCGCCAACAATACCCTGCGCTACGGACTAGAATACGTACACAACGACGTGGATTCAAGAGCAACCCTGACCAACATTCAATCGGGGACGGTGGCCCCGGCCGATACGCGTTACCCCGACGGCGGCAGTACCATGGATTGGATAAGTGCCTACGCCACCGACCAGGTGAGCCTGGGCGATCACTGGAATATGAACGCGGGCGTTCGGCTCAATCAGGTTAATCTGGCTTCCAGTTTTGCCTCCAAAGAATTTTTCCCTTTTCCATTCTCCAAAGCGGAGCAGAACGCCACGGCGCTCACGGGCAATCTGGGACTGGTATGGACCCCTACCCGACTCACCAAGTTGTCGCTGCTGGGCTCCTCCGGTTTCCGCGCTCCCAACGTAGACGACATCGGCAAAGTGTTCGATTCGCAGCCGGGGCTGGTGGTGGTACCCAATCCGGATCTGAAACCTGAGTACTCGTACAACCTGGAATTTTCGCTGGAAAAATGGCTGGGGAACATTGTCAAACTGAACGGTACCGTATTCCACTCCTGGCTGAAAGATGCGCTGGTGATCGCGCCTTTTTCCTTCAATGGCCAAAGCACCATTAACTACAACGGGATGGCCAGTAAAGTGACGGCCAATCAGAACGTGCAGCAGGCTACGGTGAAGGGCGTGAGCCTGGAAGCCAACGTGTACCCATCTTCCCAATGGCGTTTGCAGGGGATTTACAATTTTACCGAAGGGCGGATCGTGGACGCAAACGGCACCAAGAGCCCGCTGGATCACATCCCACCTGCCTACGGCAAAGTGAGCGCCCAATGGCAGCAGAACAAGTGGCGGGTGGAGTTTTTTAGCCTCTTCAACGGCTGGAAAAAAATCGAAGACTACCGCCTGAACTCAGAGGATAACGAAGTTGACGCTACCCCCGAAGGGATGCCCGCCTGGTACACCCTCAACCTACGGTCTTCCTGGTCCCTTACCTCCTACCTCACCATTCAGGCTTCGGTAGAGAATATCCTGGATACCAACTACCGGTCATTTGCCAGCGGCGTCAGTGCGCCAGGAAGGAATTTTATTGTGGCTTTGCGGGGGAGTTTTTGAGGGGTACTTTTTAGGTATGGATAATGATTCAGGCCATTGTGACTAACGGGCAAGATTTCTATTTACTTTGAGGCAGTGTCAAAAGTCGAGTTAACATCGGCTACTATTCGTTATCCTCAGCAAAACGCTACTTTTGAGGAAGTCAAGCAATGAAACAGCGGATAAATTGTTCCACCTTTGCAGCATAAGTCGTAAGTTGGACTCTTTGATTTAATTGACAATTTTAAGCTCGGTTAGCAAATGATTCGTTCGATCCATATCTCAAACACCTAGACGAACTTGGTCTGCACCGACAGCTCTTTACTGAAATCCGTCGTACAGCAAGGCAGCGGTATCTGCCGTATAGCCGGTCGTTTTTTTCACAAAGGACTCGCTGGTACGATCCTGGCAAACGGATTTCATAGAAGTGCACAAAAGACCCTGAAACAAGAAACTTCCAAAGGCACTGAAAATCAAAGCAAGAAGTACCTTGAATAGCGACTTCTGTTTGTTAAGAAAATGAGCTTAATGACGCTATGATCAGTTCTGGATTCTTAAGCAGCTACGGCAAACACCGGCACTGAGAAGCGTGAAGATCCGCTTGAATTGCAGGTAATTCTCAGTCAGCTTAAATTTTTCAAGATTTGTCGGCCATTTGATTTTGGCCTTGCCTCGGCCTCTGGATATAAATCGAAACCATCGTCAGAAATCTCACTATCGTTTTTAAGCCAATCTTCCCGAGGAGAACTCGCAAGGACAAGGTCGGTGTCAACGATAAGCTACATCTGCAACAAATGAATATGTTGGTCAGCAAAAGTCCGTTCATTTCTGACTCTGATGAATTAGAATTTGCTCAATTTCATCCAGCATTGCCTTTTCTGCTGGAGGGCTGTTACAGCCTTTCAATAGTGTCACGGTTCTGTCGAAGTGTTGAGCGAACCGTTTTTCTGCGTCAATAGCTCGTCCAATTAAAACGCTCGTCAGAGCAGATGAGCAAATGAATTCCGCAGCGATCTTTCAACTTGGGAACAGTCAGCAATCGACAGTCGCCCCGGACAGTGTATGCAGTCTCATCCTGGAATCCCAATCTACTAATTTTTTCGGTCGTTTTGCCAGCAGGCAAAATCAGTCACGCCGAGGAAGGAGAATTAGGTTCAACCGTGGCTTCTGCGGGGGAGTTTTCGAGGTGGAAGTGGATGTTTTTTCGGAAGAACTGGCTTTAAGCTACACCTGAAATAAACTTAGCAACAGTACTTCAGGACACAGTCATAGACGATTATTCTGTAAATTGCCAGCAAAAGCCCAAAACGCCCTTTGCAAGTGAGCATAGCGTATTTCTTATATATGGCAATCATCCTATCCGGTGAAGTGGCATCTACTGCGCATCAGTTCACCGGTCTCCTATCGGCTATGCCCAAAGAAACCCAACTCACCCACGACGCCCAGGGCCATACCCTGAACAACACCCAGGTTTTTTCCCCCGACGACCAGTGGATCGTGTACGACACCCGCAACCAGGACACCGAACTGGGACAAACCTGCTGCATCAGAATGCTGAACGTGCGTACCCAGGAGGATCGGCTGCTATATCAAACCAGCAATCAGACCGAGTTTGGCCCCGGCGTGGGAGCGGCGACGTTCTCGCCCGTCCGCCCGCAGATCTTATTCCTACACGGCCTCCGGAACGCCAACGCCCAATATCCCTACGCCATGACCCGGCGAACGGGAGTAGTCATCAACCTGGATCAACCGCAGCGCCCGCATTTCCTCGACGGCCGGGACGTGACCCCACCCTTCACGCGGGGAGCGCTGCGAGGTGGCACCCATGCCCACCAATGGAGCGGCGACGGTACCCGAATCAGCTTTACGTATAACGATGCCGTAATGGAGCGATTGGCTACAACCCATCCGGGGGCGGCTGATCTGCGCACCGTTGGGGTACTTACCCCTACCAAATCCGTGTCGGTACCCCACGGAAACACTAGCGAAGAGTTCAGTGGGGCAGGATTTGCCGTGGTGGTAACGCAGGTAACAGAGGCACCCCGACCCAGCAGTGACGAGATTGACCGGGCGTTCGACGAAACCTGGATCGGCCGGGACGGCTACATAAAATCCGACGGAAGTCGACAGCAAAAGGCATTGGCATTTCAGGGGAATGTCCGCAATGCGGCCAACAAAACGAGTAACCGAGGTCTTCGTAGTGGACCTTCCCGAAGACCTATCCAACGCCCGTCCTGAGTACCCACTGGAAGGGAGTGCTACCACCCGACCCAATCCGCCCGCCGGGGTTGCGCAGCGGCGGATTACCTTTTCTGAGTCGGGCATCGAAGGTCCCAGGCATTGGCTGCGTACCAGTCCGGATGGTGCGTTGATTGGTTTTCTGGCCAGGGATTCGGCTGGCTTGATTCAGCTATTTGGGGTATCGCCCAATGGCGGGGCAACCCGACAGGTAACGCATCAGCCATTTTCTATCCAAACTCCCTTCAATTTTAGTCCGGACGGGAACTACGTGGCGTATAGTGCCGATAATTCCGTATTTATCACCGATCTGCGAAACGGGCAACCGCATCGCCTCACTCCACGCAGCACGGATGAGGAACGACCCATCAATGGGGTCATTTGGTCAAATAAGGGCGACCGCCTGGTGTATAACCGGTATGTCAGCAACGCCAGCGGGCGGCATATTCAGATTTTCCACTTGATGATACAGTAAACACTATGAATCCGAAGGTTGATTTTTATTTTAACAAGGCCGATAAATGGAAAAAGGAAGTAGAAAAGTTGAGAACGATCGTGCTCGACTGCGGCCTGATCGAAGAGTTGAAATGGGGGGTACCTTGCTACACGTTTCAGAAAAGTAACATCGTTTTGATCCATTATTTCAAAGAGTACTGCGCGCTTCTGTTTCATAAAGGTGCTTTGTTAAAAGATACCAATGGGATTCTAATCCAGCAAACGGAAAATGTGCAGGCGACTCGCCAGGTCCGGTTTACCAATTTAAGCGACATAGTGGAGCTGGAACCTACCCTGAAAGCCTATGTATACGAGGCGATTGAGGTAGAAAAAGCTGGTTTGAAAGTAGAGCTGAAAAAGACATCCGAATTTCCACTTTCCGAAGAATTTAGAAAGAAATTAGAAGAATTCCCTGACTTGAAAACGGCTTTCGAAGCCTTGACACCCGGCAGGCAACGAGCCTACCTTCTCTATTTTTCTGCTCCCAAACAAGCCAAAACCCGGGAAGCCAGGGTTGACAAATACAGGGAGCACATTCTTAATGGAAAGGGGTTGAATGAGTAAGGTTAATTGGGGGATAATCCAAAAAACAACGAGAAACTAGTATAAATTGTCAATCCTACACTTTACTACTACAACCGACGTTAGACAGTCGGTCGTCAATTGAAAATCGAGGAACACATGAACAGAAGAGACGCAGTAAGCCGGGTGGCCTTCCTGATGGGTGGGTTACTTTCCGCCCCCACCCTCCTGGCAATGCAGCAGCAGGAAAACCTTCGCTTGGTGCCAGCAAAACCCATTCGGTTTACCGAAAATCAGCTGAAAGTTGTGGCCGAAGTAGCCGAGATGATTCTTCCGCGCACCAATACGCCGGGGGCAAAGGATGCCGGTGTTCCGGCTTTCATCGAGATGATGCTCACCGATTGCTATCTCCAACCCGAGCAGACTAGCTTCATTGCCGGGGTGAACGAACTTCTGAAAACCGGTTTCCTGGATCAATCTGACCAGCAACGCACCGCCACCCTAACCCGGCTGGAACAGGACACGAAGGAAATGATGAAGACTTACAATGTAAGGCAATCCAAAATGGGCGACAATGAAGATAAGCTCCTCATGGACAATCAAAAGCAGGGCCTCCCCTACTGGCGGCTCATGAAAGAACTCACCCTGCTGGGCTACTACACTTCCGAGGCTGGCATCAAAGCCAACTACGAGTACGTGCCGGTTCCCGGAAAGTTAGAAAACATAAAGTTGAACCCCAACCAAAAGGTATTCGCCTACTGATCACCATGAATCTGAATCTGAAAGTCAATAAAGAGAATACCTTCGATGCCATCGTAGTGGGATCGGGCATGACGGGCGGGGTGGCGGCCAAGGAGCTTGCCGAAAAAGGCCTTACGGTTCTGGTGATCGAGCGGGGCCGGGAGGTAAAGCATGTCTCGGATTATGAAACCGCCATGCAAGCTCCCTGGGAGTTGCAGCACCGCGACAAACCCACCATCAATTCGCTGGAAGAATACTGGGCCAACAACCGTTTTAACAACATGGCCAACGATGAGAAGATGATGTTCATGACCAACGACAAACAAAATCCTTACATCGAAAAACGGCCTTTTGACTGGATTCGCGCCTACCATACGGGAGGCAAGTCCATGCACTGGGGGCGGCAGTCGTACCGCTGGAACGAGCAGGACTTTGAGGCCAACGCCCAGGATGGTATCGGGGTTGACTGGCCGGTTCGTTACAAGGAACTGGTGCCCTGGTACGAGTACGTGGAGAAATTTGTGGGGGTAAGTGGCCAAAAGGAAAACTGGGAGGTACTGCCCGACAGCAACTTCCTGCCCGCCATGCCGATGACCCCGCCCGAGCTGTACTTTCGGAAGAAAATGAAAGACAAGCTCAACCGCCCGGTCACCATCGGGCGCATTGCCAACCTGACCAAAGCCCAGCCCTGGCATACCGAACTGGGCCGGGGTACCTGCCAGTACCGCAACAAATGCAGCCGGGGGTGTCCGTACGGGGGTTATTACAGTTCCCTCTCGGGAGCCCTTCCGGCGGCGGCCCGCACCAACCGACTGACCATGGTTCACAACGGAATCGTATCCGAGATTATCTTTGACAACGACACCCAAAAGGCTAAGGGTGTGCGGGTTATTGACCAGCATACCAAGGAAGCAACCGAGTACTATGCCGACATTCTGTTCCTGAACGCCGGTTCCATGAACACCGCCGCTCTGCTGCTCAACTCCAAATCATCGCGCTTTCCCAACGGGCTGGGCAACGACAGCGATCAGGTGGGGCGCAACATCATGGACCATCACCTGGGCGTGGGGGCCAACGCCACCATCGAAGGGTTCGAAGACGATTTTGTGTTCGGACAGCGACCCAATGCCCTCTACATTCCGCGGTTTCGGAACTGGGGTGCCGACAAGCAGACGAACTACATCCGGGGCTATGGCTACCAGGGCGGGGCTACCCGCAGCGACTGGAAGCGGGGCGTGGGGGCCGATGGCTTTGGGGCTGCATTCAAGCAGGAAATGACCCAACCCGGGGCCTGGTCAATCGGCTTTGGCGGCTTCGGGGAAGTACTGCCCAATCCCAACAACCGCCTGTACCTCGACCCTATCCAAAAAGATCCCTACGGTATCCCGATGATTGTGTTTGATGCCGCTTTTGGCGAAAACGAACTGGCCATGCGCGCCGATATTGCCCAGTCGGCCGCCGAAATGCTGGAAGCCGCCGGCTTCAAAAATATCAATACCTACAATCGCCCCGAAGTACACCTGGGCCTTGGTATCCACGACATGGGTACCGCCCGCATGGGCAAAGATCCCAAGACATCGGTACTGAACAAATTCAATCAGGTACACGACTGCAAGAATGTATTCGTAACCGACGGGGCAGCCATGGCTTCATCTTCCTGCGTGAACCCTTCACTGACCTACATGGCGTTTACGGCCCGCGCCGCTGACTTTGCGGTAAGTGAATTGAAGAAAAAGAATTTGTAAACAAAACCCAAATCAAATAATACTAGCCTCCTACTGGAGGTAGGGCATCATGACAAGCCCTTCCTCCGGTAGGAGGCCTTTTAAGTAAACTAGGATTTGAAATTAAGAAAGCTGCAATCCAAGATCGGTCGGCAACGCATCGAGGCTTTTGAGGTTCTTTTCCTTCATGTACTCGATCAGGCCTTCGGGTCCCTTTTTCTCAGCCCATTCAAAATGGATGTCGCGCTCCCCGGTATAGGCATACATGGGTACCCCAAAACCACAGGAAGTCTGTACCAGGTCAATCTCCGCCACGATGATCTGCCGGGTACTAGGGTAAATGGTAAAGTCCTTAGCATATTGTTCCCAATCGTCAGAGCCGGGCAAGACGGTGAATCCTTTGCCGTACAATCTGAGAATATTCGGCTTGTCGGTGAAGGAGCAAAACATGAACGTGATCCGCCCATTCTCGAGCGTATGCGCGGAGGTTTCGTTACCACTGCTGATCAAATCCATGTAGGCTACCCGATTATCGTCCAGCACCCGAAAACAATCCAGTCCCTTAGGCGAAAGATTGACCCGCCCGTCGCCGCTGAGGGGAGCCGTGGCCACAAAAAAGATATGCTGCTCTTTGATGAATTTTTTATGAGAAGTGGCTAGGGAGGTGCTGAATTTGCCCATGGGGTTGGTTTTAGGGAATTAGGAATATGGGGAGTTTGAAATTTTTATAAAACACTTTATGGCCTAGCCAGTGGGAACAAACCTAGGGTAGGATCACCGCCCGGAGGGCTATGGATAGTCTTCACTCGGCAGAGCCGAGCGACTGTGTGAGAGTGGTTCAAACGAAATTCTCAGCCGGCAGCGTCAGTTTACCCATTTTGGATTTGACGATCATCTCCCGAATACTTTCTGTGCTGACAAAGAACTCGCTATGATCCTCCATCATGATCCTTTTTACGGTTGGGTGCAGTCTAGGATTTCCAGTGAGGAACCAGATCAGGATGTGCGTATCAAGTAGGTACTTCACTCAGGCCGGACAGTCTTTTTAAGGTCAGTATCCCAGCAATCGGCTTTCTCCACGATGACCCCCGCGTATTTCCCGTAAGCTGATTTTAGTTTTGATTTCGGCTCAGCAGGCTTATTGGGGGCTTTGTCCTCTTTTGATTCAGGTTTCATGGTTTCCAGCGTTTGGTTTTACGAAAATAACATAAATTGCTCGTTTCAAGTTGCCTCTTGGGTGAAAATCAGGAGATGGCTGGCGGCAGTGTATCTGATGGACCGTTACAAACGGGTACGCCCGCCCGGGGCCTTTTATGTTCAGGATGCAGTCTCCTTCGAAAGACTACGCTCGACGGGGGCTAAATAATTAACTTCCACCCACTATGCCAAACTACCTAGTGTGCATTGGTTCTATTGCGCTGTAAAATTTATTTTAAATGGTTCCTTCGTCATTGTGAGTTCAACCTTTTCTGATATTTTAAGTAAATACCATATTAGCTCATTGGTTACAGCCGGTAAGTGAAAATTCTTCAAGTACTTTATCTTACCATTATAATGAACTTCAAGCGTGTATGTTGGTGCGTCCATTACATGTTGTTCCCATGTTTTCAGTTTATCCAATTCAGATAATTTCAAAATGTCAATCAAAGAACGAAATAAACTATCTGGAACTGTACTAGTATAATGACCTTGCTTAACGGCATACATTCCACCAAAAAACATTAATTTTTTCTCTTTGTCTATTTGCAGGGTTAAACTTGGACATGTACCGTGACAAGTTGTGGATCTAAATTTTATTAGCTCAAAATCTATTTCAGGAAGTTTGACTAATTCTCGCTCACGATAGTTTATTTTTCCCTTGCCTCCAGTAAGTTCAAGCGCATTTGAGTCAAGCGCGATTAACGTCAGATTTGTGTCAGTCAATGCCGTGATCAGATAATCATAGTTTCTTATATATTCTTTTGAAAAATTATCGCTCGATGTTGTGTATTTGTCATAAAGGCGTAGTGTGTCGCCTAGTAAGTAATAGCGTTTTTGCGCCGGGTAATTTCCAAATACTTCGATATCGACTCTTTGGCTATCAATCTTAATGTATTCAAGCTCGTCACCGACCCAAGCCTTTTTTATATCTAATTTCTGAGCAGATAAGGTGCTCCAAAGGGTTGCCAGCAATATCGTGATTGGTACCTTCATGTGAAATAGTGTAGAACTTCTAAATGAATGAAACTTTCCTGTAATTACACTTACCACCCTTATTTTTTAATCAGGATTAGTGGGGTGGTTGAGGTACTTATAACAGTAAAGGAGGCTTTACGAAATGTCAATCTGTTCTAGCTGGCTTATTAATTCAGGCAGAAAATTTTCCTTAATTTCCCATACAATCCGGTTAGACATATACTAGTTCGCTTTCGATGGCTTTAAAATATTTTTCCTTGATTCCATTTCTGGAAACAAGATCTACTTTCTTATCTAATTTTTCCTCAATGTAATCTGCCAGGTCAACAAATTCGATACCAATGGGTTGACTGAAATCCACCAGAATATCAACATCGCTGTCGTCAGTAAAATCATCCCGTACTACCGAGCCGAACAAAGCCAGCGAACGGATAGGGTACCTCCCCATCAACTCGGGTTTGAGTTGCCGCAGGATTTGCTGAATGGATTGGAGGTTGGACATGGCCAAGGTTTAAGCAGGTTATTGATGAAAATTCCGATATGGGTGAAATACAGCTCCGGCCATTGCAAGGCAACCCAATCTGTCCGTATTCTTCCCAACGAGGTCGAAGCCCCTAGACCGGAGTCTTCGCCGTCAATGTACGATTTGACAATTGCCCCCTGCCATGCTACGCATCAGGCTATTACGCGCTAGTGTCTTCCCGGCTTTTGCGCTTTGCTTCAACTTACGAAGTTATCGGTTGCTCCACATATGTGCAAAATGCCGTTTTGTTGAGGCTACGCCCAACGGTAGGGACTTTCCAGGGTCGGGGTGTAGCTGTTGCCCAGGGCCTCGGCTTCTTCCCGCTCCTTTTGCTCCTGTGCGTCCAAAATGCGTAAAAACATGATCCAGGTGAGTTCAGGAACATAGTTGATGGCACTCGTTATGTTGGAGCGACGCATGATGTCGCAAATAGATTTTACATAGGAGGACAATGACTGGGTAGAGCCGATGGATTTGGGTAGTTTTTTTGATTTGGGGGTTTTCTGTACTTTATTATTTGTCTGAACCATTTTCAATTTTGTTAAATCTTTTTTTAGAAATTCAGGTGTCGATGCTATCACCTGCTGTGGTCTAATTTATCAATCTCTTTTCTTACCTCGTCAATCAGTTGCTGTTCGGTAGGTAGGTATAGCTGGTATTTACTGGCAATGATGGTCTTATTGTTTTCAGGTAAAGTGATCTTTACAACGGCATCATTTTTATCGGCACATAGCAATATACCAATGGTGGGGTTTTCAAAATTCTGTTTTTCAAAGCGGTCGTAGTAGTTTACATACATCTGGAACGCCAGCCCGGTGAAGCTGCCCTATGTCCTGATGGGTGAGCCTGGTGGTTTTGATTTCAACCAGCACAAAGCATTGCAGCAACCGATTGTAGAATACGAGGTCAATAAAAAATTCATCGCCTTCAAGATGAATGCGTTTTTGCCGGGCCACAAAGGAAAAGCCATTGCCCAATTCCAGTAAAAATTCCTGTAAATGCGTAATGATGGCGGTTTCCAGATCTTTTTCGTAGTAGGCAGCCTCCCGTCTTAGTCCCAAAAATTCCAGCACCATGGGGTCTTTGATGATCTCTTTGGCATCGGCAGGGAGTTTCTCCTCGCGGGCTACTGCCAGTACTGCCTGCACATCGTTGCTCAACAAGAGGCGTTCAAACAATTGGCTGTTTACCTGCCGTTCCAATTGCCTGGCCGTCCAGTTATTTTTTTCGGCTTCGGCTATGTAAAAAGCTCTTTTATCATCATTTTCAATGCGTATGAGGGATCGGTAGTGCGTCCAGCTAAATTGCGAACGCAGTGCGTTCGTATTTGGGAAAGTACGATAAAACTGCCTGTTCATCTCTAATTGCCGCACGGAAAATCCCGTTCCAAACAGGGGTTGAAACTCACTTGAAATAGACTTGATCAGGAACTTGCCATACTCTGCCCGCTCTTTGCCCTCCTGCTCTTCTTCAAACAGTACTTTGCCTATTTGCCAGTACATGAGCATGCGTTCGGTATCCACCGACCGAATGGCCCGCTCCTGAGCCGAGGCTACGATGCTGTGTATTTGCTGAATGAGTTCGTGCCTTACCTGCATGGCTGGAGGTCTTTTTTATTCATTTCCAATTTCATTGAAGACCTGGGATAGCAAGCGGTTTGGTAAACTATTAATTTCCTGAAGCTGCCTTTTCATATTTTCCATAAGCTTTCTCAGGTTTTCAAGTGCCTCTGAAGCTTTTACCTGAATGTCAAAGTCGGGTAAGTCGATGTTGCCCTCTGCCAACCGATTATACGCGTTAAGAAGTGGATTGCGAATGTAGGACATGAAATTTCAGGGTCATCAAAGTGGCCAGTTCCTGTCGGTAGAGATGAATGTTTTCAAAAAATTGGATAACGGCCTGTCGGAATTCCCCCCGCTAACCCCGATTTGCAATCGGGCGTTGAATCCTTTTCGCGTTTGTAACGCGCGTATAAAAAAGCAAATTACAAAATAACCTACCTACCCCATACGCCTTACCCAACCGAAGTTACCCCCTCCGCATTCGGATGCAAACCATCCGAAAACAGCGCCTCGTCGAGGGTACCATCCGCTTTCAGAAGTGCCTTCCCGGCGTCGAGGTACCTTATGCCCATTTCCTGGGTCAGACAAACAATTCAGGAAAAGTAAAAAAATCACTGGTCTCTTTTCCTATTGGCAAAAAGTTGCTTCCCCACGCGCTCGACATGGGCTTTCAGGTCGGGGTGTTTCAGGCCTTCCAAATATACGACATCCACAAAATAGGGAATGGGGACTTCCTCGTTCAGATGGCCGGTAATGTTCAGAGCCGTTTGTTCACTGCACGTTCTCCCTTTAATGGCCAGGTCGATGTCGCTGCCGGGACGGTAGGTGCCTTTGGCGCGGCTACCGAAAATCAGGACTTCCTCCACTTCGGGGTACTTTTCAAAAGCCTCCCGAATCAGGCCGAAACTCTTCTCCGAAATGCCAAAAGAATTCATACGGTGTCTTTCAGTTTTTGATACACTTCCCCGATAGCCTCAAAATACAGCCCGTTGGGGCTACTTGACGAGTCAGTTGACCTATCAATAATGCTTATTATTTTGGTTTAATTATTGGCATCAACTGTTCTTTAATTTGTCAAATTCTTCCTGAGTTGAAATACCTAGGTCTACTTCTTCTCTCTTTAAGAATTGATGTTGCTTCATCACGAGTAAGAGATCTTGTGGATTTCAATGGTTTAATTTCCTTTTTTGCATGTCCATCCAGATTTCTCCGTCCAGCAACTGCATAGCGGAAATCCCGTCTTTGATCGCATCGCGTGGAAAAAGACATAATTTTCAACCGGAATTACTTGGTTGATTGCTTTTCTCAATGTTAATTATAATCCTTAACTGTTCTTCTACAGGCCGAACTCCTTAATAACTCGTAATGATCCATAGACCTGGATAATCCCCGCTTTTTACTAGGTCAGATGGCTTATTGGATTCAGTAAACTAATGTACAGCGTCACTGCAATTTGTCTTCAAATAGGCCTTAATTCCAGATTCTGAAATCGCTGCTTTTCCATCCTATCATATCCGGGTTGTTTATAGGGATCAATTAAAATCTTGTACAATAGGCACCGAACTCTCACATTGATCAAATATATCAAATTTATTCTATTCCACTTGCCCCTTAAGTGTGATAAGTCATCTTTCCTTACGTAGGCGGTGTCACACCCTGCTATTCCGAAGCTAGAAAAATACAAGGTACCCATCCCAAAAACCTACCCCCCATACGCCTTACTCAACCGCCGATACCCCTCCGCATTGGGATGCAACCCATCCGAAAACAGCGCCTCATCAATGGTACCATCCGCTTTCAGAAGTACCTTCCCGGCGTCGAGGTACTTCACGCCCATTTCCTGGGTCAAAGTAGCCAATTTTTTGTTCAATTCCACAACCCGTGGCTCTTGTTTACGGCGGGGGTACACCCCTACCATCGTGAGGGTGGCGGTGGGTTGGCGTTGGCGGATGGCTTCGATGAGTTGCCGCCAGCCGGTCAGGATTTCTTCGTCGGTATTGAGGTGGAAATTATTGGTACCGATCATCACGTAAATCTGCTTCGCGGCGTAGCCATCCAGTTCGCCGTGGTACACGCGCCACAGCACGTTCTCGATGCGGTCCCAGCCGTAGCCGAGGTTGCGGGTATTCTGTGGCTCCAGCACCGCCTTCCACGAATCCGCGCCGCGCGCTTTGGGTCCCGTGGTGTGTCCGCCCCAAAAGTGCGTGATGGAGTTGCCGATCATCAGTACACTCGGTGGATTCTCCTGGTTCAGGCGCAGGATTTCGCGGTGCCGGGCGTCCCAGTCGTAGTTGCCGGGTTCGCGCAATTGGATGACGGGGCGGGTGGTGCTTAGGGTACCCTGTGGCTCGCGCAGAATGACGCGCAGGTGCTTTTCGTAGCCCTCGGCGTAGCGCATCATGCCCAGGTCGTTGGGGTGGGTACCATCCACCATCGTCTCGATGTCCTGGTTGAAATCCGCTTTGGGAATCAGGTACAGTTCCTTCACGCCCTCGGCTTGCAGCTGGGCGAAGGCCGCGCGAAGTACCGCATTGGGTTCCGTAAAACGTTTGCGGCTGCTGGGATTGATGGCCTCGTCGGTGTAGCCCGCGTGTTCGGCCAGCACAATCGGCGTGGCCGGGTGCTTTTGCCGCAGGGTACGTACCGCGTACAGAATCCGGCTTTTGACGGTATCGAGCGGGTAGTCCTCCTGATTCACCAGATTGGGCAGGCAGTCCAGCACGAACACCTTGGCGTCGATCTCATTGACCATACTCAGTACCTCCGGTTCCAGCCGCCCGTTGCCCGAGAAGCCGAGGTTGATCAGCGGGTCGTCGAGCTTGCGCGACAGAATCGTGGGCCAGGCCATGCCGGGGCGGCTGGCGCAGGCCCCCTGCATGATGGAGGTACCATACACCACGAGGGGCTTGTCGGGGCGGGTGGGCAGGGGCGTAAACTGGGTACCATCGGGTACCCCCACTTCCAGCCACTTCACGGAATTGTAGAGGGGTAGGTACAGCCGGTACTCGCGACCCATTTTGTGGTAGGCGTCGTTGGGTTCGAGGTTGCGGAAGTGGTACTCGATGGTATCGCCAAAGGCAAACTTGCCCGCTGCACCAGCGCCAGTCGCCATCGCTCGAAATGGCGTACAGATCCACCCCACTCGCACCCGTGGCGGGCATGTGGGGCAGCGCCTGCCGTCCTTCGACCACGTAGCGTACTTTGATCTGATCGGAATTGGCCCGGAACCGCAGCATCAGCCCGGCGGCTTGCCGTCCCAGATTCCAGACCGGCGCGCGGACGGTACCCTCGGCGCGGGCGGGCAGGCGGTCGTAAAAACTTTTCACATCCTGCGGCCAGGCCTGTCCTTCCAGCACCGGGAAGGTAGCCGCGGTGGGATTCCACCAGGTGAAGTCGGGGGCAGTAGGGACGATTTGCGCCTGGGCGACGAACGCAAAAAATAGGAGCGGAAAAAGGAGGGTACGGCGGAGTTGCATAGAAAGGAAAAATCTTGAATAGAATCTCTACCCAAGAAGGGACCGAACCTCCCTTTCTAACCTTATGATGCGGTTTTTACCTGTTTTTTAGTACGTGTTGGGTAATCACTTGCTGTACCGTGGTCCAGCGGATGTCGGGGTAGCGGCCGTTGTCGAGCGAAGCCAGTTTGGCCTTGCCGCTGAGCATGTCGCGGAGGTACTGCATCCCCTGCCAGGGTGGAAACACCTCGTCCTTGGCGGGCATCAGGGTTTTCATCACCTTTATCATGACATTCAGGGTACCCAAGCTACCCACCCTGAGAAATTTGTAGGCATCTCCCGTGGCCTTACTCGCCACCTCCCGCAGGCTACGAGGACTGAGCACATCGCCCGCAATGTGCAGATCACGGGGCGTGGTGGGGTCAAGCGCCGCCGCGGCGGTGTATTCAGCCGTATTGGCAATGGTCGTGAAATCGAGCGGCTGATCGGTGTCGCCCCAGTACACGATGCGCTTCAACGGATACAGCACCACCGGTGCCTGTCCGGTGAGCAGGTCGGCAAACATGCCGTTGAGAATCGATGTCGCCTGAATGGGTGCCTGATCGAGGATTAGGCGAAATTCCCGGCGAAAGTCGAGATTGCGGTTGAGACCAGGAGCGGTTTTGGTATAATCAATGCAGTAGTCCGACGGGATGAAACGGGGTACCCCGGCCTCGACGGCGGCATTGAGCAGTAAGGTCTGCGTATCGACGATCACCTCCCGCAGGCCCGAAAGCGCCGACACCACACAGGTACCTCCCTGACAGGCCCTAGTTAATTGGGGTAGGCTGTCGAAATCAATCTCCACAATTTCAACTCCCAGCTTTCGCAAAACGTCGATTTGATCCCGGTTGCTCGCTGGACGAACCAGAGCCCGGACGGTGGCACTTTTTTGGATCAGGATCTGAGCGATTCGCCCGCCGAGGTCGCCCGTAGCTCCGGCCAAAATGATGCGTGCTTGGGTAGTTTTGTCCATTTGGGAAATAGGTTGGGAGATTGGATGTATACCTCAACTACCTTTCTTGATTAAATGTTAAAGCGTCCCTGAAAGTAATTGGACAACAACCCGCGAGAGCAGAATACGGGAACTATCCATTTCTACCTATATTCCGGACTTAAAAGAGGTGCACTTTGAGGTGTAGGTTCGCTACTCCCTGAAAAATCAAAAATCCCATGAAAAAAAGACGATCGAACGGCCAAATCAAGTCCCTAGTAACTGGCATCTTTTTTGCTTTATTTTCATGCGCAAAAATAAGTCCTACCTACTCGACCAGAACGGATCAGCCCGTTCTGGGACACGTACAACAGCAGGATCAGTACTGCGGGGGAGCCAGGCTACCACAAGAAAAACTTGACGAAATTACCAGAGTAAAGCCTTTTCCGAATAAAACCTTTTATGTCAGATCGGGAAGTATCAACACGCTTGAAAGTAAGGTAGTTGCTAGTTTTACAACGGATCAACAAGGTAGATTTTCGATTACCCTCCCTCCGGGAATCTATTCCATTATTTTAGAAGAACAACTTAACACCATTGATTATGAACTATATAGAGGCAAGAATCAACAGGTAGACGAAAAGTGTCTGGCTGAATGGTGGAAAAAACCGTACTATGTACTGACCGTACCGCCGTCCACTCCTCCCGATCCGCTCCGCTTCCTGTTTATCCACCGATGCCATTTGACCACTGACATTCCCTGCATTACCTATTCAGGTCCATTCACGCACTAACCTAATTTTATGACTAAATTCTCCTCCCTTTCCGCATCGAAACTAACTTCACTTATTATACTTTGGAGCCTTCTTCCCTGGCATTTTCGGGTCCTTGCCCAAGGTATAGCAACCGAAAATCAGAACCAGCAACAGCCCCCAATCGGGACCAAAAACCAGAAGCTGAACTGGCGAGAAGCTGGCAACAAAAAGTATGCCACTTTTATGGAACTTCAAAACGAGTTCCGAAAAGATTGGGAGGGAAAAAAGCCTAAGAAGGGCGTAGGGTTTAAGGTATTCAAACGATGGGAGGACTTAATGGCGCCCCGCGTGTATCCTTCGGGCGATATGACCTTACCCTCCACTACCTATTCAAGGTACATGGAGTGGCTTAGGCAGTCCACCCCTGCGGATCCCCGCGCCAGGGTCTCTGCCACCCTCAGCACCGCCAACTGGACCGAGTTGAACCCCAACATGAAGGCTTCGGGCTATGACTCGGGCGTTGGCCGGATCGATTTTGTCCGCTTCGATCCCACCAATTCCAATATCATGTATGTCTGCTCGCCCGACGGCGGTTTGTGGAAATCAACCAACGGCGGTGCATCCTGGACGACCAATACCGATTTTTTGCCGATCATCGGGTGTGCCGATCTGGTGATCGATCCTACCAACACCCAAATCATGTATCTGGCCACCGGCAACCGGGAGTATGACCGAAGCAGCATCGGGATTCTGAAAACCACCGACGGCGGAACCACCTGGAATCCTACCGGCGTGGTTTTTCCCCCTGAGAATGGGGTTACCATCCGCCGGTTGATCATGGACCCGACCAATCCACAAGTCATGATCGCTGTCGCGAATACAGGCGTACTACGTACGACCAACGGCTGGGCCACCTTTACTGAACCCTCGCTTTCAGGTGCTACTATTCTGGAAGATGCCGAATTCAAACCGGGCGACCCCAATACCGTATATGCCATTGGCAAACAATTTTATAAATCGACCGACAAGGGCTTAACCTGGACACTGGTCACTGCTAACTTGCCCGATCCAACCGATGTAAGCCGGGCGTTGATTGCCGTTACTGCGGCTAATCCCAATTACGTCTACGCCGTCTTTGGCAATAGCGCGGGTGGTTATCTGGGCACCTATCGTTCTACCGACAATGGGACCACGTTTGCCGTGAGGTCGACATTTGCCTCCCTCAACAACAACATTCTCAATTGTGACACCCTAACAACTAGCATACAGGGGCAGGCCACCCATAACCTGGCTATTGCCATATCGCCTACCAATGCGGATTCCGTTAGCATCGGTGGCTGTAACATTTGGCAATCCGGCGACGGGGGCGTAAGCTGGTTCTTGTCATCTTACTGGCTTGGATTTGATCCTACCACGTCCGGCAGCCCGGTGCTCTCCCCTGAATACGTGCACGCCGACATCCAGTCGCTCGATTACCTGCCGGGCAGCAGTTCGGTCCTTTTCGCCACCTGTGACGGGGGGATTTCGAAGTCAACGACCGGAGGTAATAAAAAGTGGCGGGACATTAGCAATAACCTGCGGGTGGCTCAGATGACTAACGTGGGACAATCGTCGCTCACGCCCCTGAACATGATTACCGGCTTGCAGGACATTGGTACTCTGAAAAACGCCAATGGTTCCTGGTTTGTGACAAATGGGGGCGACGGGGAAGATGGCTTTATTGACCGTACGAATGACAACATCATAATTACCTCCAATCCAAACGGGGCATTTGCCATATCGAACGACGCGGGCGTTAACCGCGCTGATATAACGGGCCTGCCACCGGGAACCGAGTTTTTTAGTCCCATCCACCAGGATCCCGTCAATGCCGATTTGGTGTATGCCGGCGGAAGAACGGTTCTGTACTCCAATCTAATTTCCGCGATGTTGATCAACCAGGGGGCTCCCTGGACGGCCCTTGGGGCACCAGCGGGTAACGGGGGAATCAAACGATTCGAGATCGCTCCCAGCAACAACCAGGTGATTTATGCCATAAAGGGAAACAGTCTGTCGAAGTCGACCAATGCCGGAACGTCCTTTACCGACATCACCGGAACCTTGCCCGTGGGCCTTGCCCAACTAACTAACCTGTCTATCTCCAACACGGATGCGAACAAAGTATGGGTTACTTTGTCAGGTTTCGAAGCGAACGAAAAAGTGTACAGATCCACCAACGGGGGTACGACCTGGGTCAACATTTCGGCGGGCCTGCCCAATATCCCGATGAATACGATCGTGTACGTGAACAACAGTGCCGCAGATGCAGTGTACCTGGGAGCCGATATTGGCGTGTACTTTAAGGACAACAATACGCCCTGGACGGCCTATAATACGGGGCTTCCCAACAACCACGTCAACGACCTTGAAATCTACTACCCTACGTCAAAAATAAGGGCCGCTACCTATGGACGGGGGCTTTGGGAAAGCGATTTGTTTGTGCCCTGCGTCAAGCCCGATGCCGGCAAGGACTCACTCTATGCCTGCATAGCCAACCAACTGCCCACCAGTCTCGACCTGAAGGATGCCCAGGCAGGCCAGAAATGGAAGGTTCTCAAACAGGCAGCAGGAGCAAATGTCACGGTGACCACACCCGGCGGCATCGTGTCCGGTACCATTACAGCCGGTACCTACGACTTTTTGCTACAAACACAAAGTGATTCCATCAGTTGCCGCGATACGGTGCGGATCGTCGTGCAGGCCTGCGTAGGTTGTATCAAACCAACTGCGGGGATGGACTCGACGATTGCCTGTACGCCGGGCACGGGTTTGCCGACGAGCCTCGATCTGGTAGACGCCCATCCGGGTGAGAAGTGGAAAGTACTTAATCAGGCAGCAGGCGCCAGCGTCACCATCACCCCGACTACAGGCGTGGTGAGTGGCACCATTGTGGCGGGTACCTATGAATTCTTATTGCAGACCCAAAGCGACTCGCTCAACTGCCGCGATACGGTAAAAGTAACCGTGGACCCCTGTTCGAGCTGTACCAAACCCAATGCGGGTCTCGATGTAAGTGTTTGCTCACCCACCACGACGGCCCAACTCACGGCTGTCACAGGGGGCGGCACGTGGTCGGTGCAGGCTGGCTCACCTCCATCCATTGTAATTTCAGCCTCTGGTGCAGTTACCGGCTTGACCGTCAATGGTACCTATAACTTTATTTATAACGTGGGTGGCTGCACCGACACGGTCAGCGTGGCGCGCCGGGCTAAGCCCAATGCGGGTGCCGACCAGACCTTGCCCTGCGCCGATCCGGCAATGGGTACTTTGACTACCAATGCAATCATCTCGGGCTTCTCGCCAGTTGGGGGTACCTTTACACCCCTGAACACCAATCCGGCACCGGCTGCCATTGACGATTTAGGCAAAGTGGCCGGGATGACGGTAGCGGGCACGTATCAATTTGTCTACCTTTCACAAGGCTGCACCGACACCGTAGCGGTTACGGTCCAACCCTGCCCGCCTTGTCCCAAGCCTGACGCCGGCAAAGATAGCACCTATGCCTGCGCTCCCGGCAGCAGTTTGCCCACCAGCATTGACCTGAAAGACGCCCTGGCGGGCCAGAAATGGAAGATCATCAGCCCCGTCCCACCGGGAGCTAGCATCGCCATTTCCACGCCGGCCGGGCTAGTAACAGGCACCATCGTAACGGGTACCTACAAGTTCCTGCTGCAAACCCAAAATGACTCGCTCAATTGCCGTGATACGGTACAGATCGTGGTGCAGCCCTGCGTCGCAAACTGCTTCGCCATCACCGCTCAGGACGACGGCCGGGACACGCTCTGCTCGGGCTACTACGGCGAGCCCATGGTGGTGAAGGTGGGCAACAACAAGGACGTCAGGTTCGTGCGCTTCACCACCCCCCAGACCGCGGCCACCGTCTACACCGGCGGCACCCTGCTGGACACCGTCACGCCGAGTGACTCCATCGCGGGCTGGCCCAACGGGCTTCCGGGCAGCCAGTTCCCGCCCAACAACGGCCCGACCCCGGTCAACTACTACGTCTACGCCATCACGGCCGACACCGTCGGGCTGCCGGCCAACTGCCGCCCCTTCGCCCAGAAGCAGTACACCATCCTGCCGCTGCCGGTCCTCACCCAGTCCACCCCGCCGGTCTGTTCGGATTCCACCAGCCTACAAGGTCAGCGTCGGACTGCCCGCCGGTACCTTCACGGTGGTGCTGGCCCGCAGCTTTGGCACCATCGGCAACGGGCCCATCCCGCAGGATGTGATCCAGACCGTCCCCAATGCCAGCGGCAGCGCCATGCTCACGCTGGCTGTGGCCGATAGCGCGGCGGCGGTGTTCATATTCGACCAGACGACCGGCTGCGCCTCCTTAGCCCCGGTTGTCAACCCGACGTTCATTACCTGTGCTCCGAACTGCTTCGCCATCACCGCTCAGGACGACGGCCGGGACACGCTCTGCTCGGGCTACTACGGGGAGCCCATGGTGGTGAAGGTGGGCAACAACAAGGACGTCAGGTTCGTGCGCTTCACCACCCCCCAGACCGCGGCCACCGTTTACACCGGCGGCACCCTGCTGGACACCGTCACGCCGAGCGACTCGATCGCGGGCTGGCCCAACGGGCTTCCGGGCAGCCAGTTCCCCGCCCAACAACGGCCCGACCCCGGCCAACTACTACGTCTACGCCATCACGGCCGACACGGCTGGGCTTGGGGCCAACTGCCGCCCCTTCGCTTCAAAGCAGTACACCATCCTGCCGCTGCCGGTCCTCACCCAGTCCACCGCGCCGGTCTGTTCGGATTCGACCAGGTACAAGGTCAGCGTCGGACTGCCCGCCGGTACCTTCACGGTGGTGCTGGCCCGCAGCTTTGGCACCATCGGCAACGGGCCCATCCCGCAGGATGTGATCCAGACCGTCCCCAATGCCAGCGGCAGTGCCATGCTCACGCTGGCTGTGGCCGATAGCGCGGCGTCGGTGTTCATATTCGACCAGACGACCGGCTGCGCCTCATTAGCCCCGGTTGTCAACCCGACGTTCATTACCTGCACGCCAAACTGCGTGAAGCCCGACGCGGGAAAGGACAGCACCTATGCTTGCGTGAATAACCAGCTGCCCACTAGCTTTAACCTGAAAGATGCCCAAGCCGGTCAGAAATGGAAGATCATCAGCCCCGTACCCGCGGGAGCCAGCATCGCCATCACTACCCCGGCCGGTCTGGTGACGGGCACCATCGTGGCGGGTACTTACAAGTTCCTGCTGCAAACCCAGAGTGATTCAATCGACTGCCGCGACACGGTACAGATCGTGGTGCAGCCTTGCACAACTGGTGCACAAATCGCTCTGAGGCCAAAAGCTTACTTGCAAGGAGCCCTTTATGGCGTATTCCTACCGGATACCCTGATGCGTGACGACTTGCGCACGCTGGGGTACCTGCCCACCACCAGCCCGTATCCTGGCATGGGGATGACTGGCCTTACGTCGGCCAACACCAGCAGTACGAGCGTGTTGGGTGCGTCGGGCCCGGCGGGTAAAGATGCGATCGTGGATTGGATGTTTATTGAGCTTCGGTCTGCTACTGACACGGTCACGGTAGTGGATAGTCGTTCGGCCTTGCTGCAACGTGATGGGGATATTGTGGACGTTGATGGTACCTCGCCTCTACTGTTCAGCGTGGCAACTGCCGGAAACTACTTCATTGTGGTGAAACATAGGAACCACCTCAGTGTGATGTCCAAAAATGCGGTGGCCCTGAGCAGTACACCCAATGTGGTTGACTTCCGCAAAGCCAGTATCCCAGTTTACAGCTCTAATTCTGTTAACCCGATCAATACCCCACGGGTTACGGTGCAGCAGGGCATGGCGATGTGGGCGGGTAACGTGTTGTATACCAATATGAGCGACGGTAAGCGAAGCGTAATATTCCAGGGGGCCGACAACGACATCAATGTGATTTATCAGCAAATCATCAATGCCCCGGCCAATACGCTGGTCACACCGGCCTTCAAATTGAAAGGGTACTTCCCCAGTGATGTCACGCTGAACGGGGAAGCCATATTTCAGGGGGGAGGCAATGATGTCGAGTTCATTTACCAAAATGTGATCAACCATCCGGGGAATACCTCCAATCTGCCTTTCTTCATCATCAAGGAACAGATAAAATGATAAATCACCCGGGAGGCTTTTCTCACTCACTTTAAGTAAACTCTCTTGCTAACACACATTTAAAATCGTTTGAAGAATGAAACAGCTACTGAAATATGGATTGATGGTATTTGTCTGTGTATTCCTGGTTGTCCAGGCAGCTATGGCCCAGCAATCAACCAATACTGTCAAATACCAGGTGACCTACAATTCTACCACTAACCTGTACACGGCCTTCGTTGTACCCGACTATTCCGTGCCGAATAGCAACAACAACACGGCGACCGAAAAGGGCGCAAGCGCTCAGTTCACGCTTGTGGTCCCCAAGGACTTTGTGATCACCCAGGTAAATGATATCAAGGGAATTTGGTTAAAGCCCGGAGATCCAGGATTCACCAAATTGGGGCCCGGCAATCCGGGTCAGTCCTACCCTGGTCTCGACCCTACATTGAACTACTATGTCATTGGAAAATCGGCCACCGAAACGGATTATGGCACTTTTGCCCCCAATGTTCCCGTGGCGCTTTTCACTTTCAGGGGCAATGGATGCTTCGGACCCATCAAGCCGCTGCCGAAAAATGATCCGTTTATCAGCGCCGCCGATACGCAGGCGTCCCTCAATGTAGGCAACAATTTTTATTCTCGCTCGGGGCAAAGTAATGCTGGAAACTCGGTACCGCTGGAACAATTTGTAGGTCTGACGGGAAATCCAGCCGAATGCTGCGTAAAGCCGTTATGTATTCCGGTGAGTTTTAATTTAATCAAGCGGTAGTTCAACTCCCCTTCGAGCTGGATTAACCACCCATTGAAAGTTTTTCATAAGATTATTCGATGCATTATGAGCACTAATTCCAATTACCTGTCCCTAGTTTTGGTAGCCATTCTTTCGGCCGCTTCCCTGCTTTGTCATGGACAGCAAACTTCCGCTCTACCCGTGAAGTTTATGATAACTTACGACGAAAGTGCAAAAACGTACACCGCTTGGGTAGTACCAAGCTACGACCTACCCAATGCCAATAACCCCACTACCGAAGAGAAGGGTGCCACTGCCCAATTCACGATTAGGGTACCCAAGGGCTTTATCATCAGTTCTATCCGGGACATCAAGGGGGCATGGGACAAGCAACCCGCGCTGATTGGTGGCACAGAGGCATACAAACGGATGGGGGCTGATCCTGATTATCAGTATTATGTGATCGGCAAAGCCCCCACCGAAACCAATTATGGGGCTTTTAAGAAAGATGAGCCCGTGGGTTTATTCAGCTTCTCGGGTAGCGGGGGCGACCCAAAAAAGATAACGGTTTTGGAAGGCACGGATCCCTTTATTCAACTGGCTGACCAGCATTTTTCACTAAATGTCCGGAATAGCTTTTACTCGCGCTCGGGGCAGTACCGTTCCATCGTAACTACCCCAACGGATCAGTTTGATAGGGCCACCAAAATCCAGGAAATTTTGAACGGATTGTACGAAAAATTCAAGGCATACACTCCCACGTTGAGCTCCAACCAAGACATGCAGTTGATCCTTTATCCTAACCCCGTTCGCAATCAGCTTACAATCAAGTATTTTTCCTTGCGACAAGAAGGTGATGTTTCCGTCGAACTCGTGAATTTGGAGGGAAAGACGTTGGAAAACTTCAATATGAAAGCCGATTACGGGATAAATACCTTGGATATTAATCTTGAATCTCTGAATGAAGGAGTATATCTGGTAAGAACAGAGGTAAATGGAGAAGTGGTTAGTAAAAAGATCGTAAAGGGCAACTGAGCTTTTAGGGTACCCTGATTTTTACGTTTTCACAAATAGCATTCAGTCTCCCTAATCCTGGATCGTTCAAGCTTTTCAAAACATGACCGTAGCGCCCACAGCCGCGTAGTTGATCCACGTAAAATTGTACACCGACTCCACGTCGGCCCCACCTTCCACCACCCGATACCCGGCCCGTAGGCCGATTCGGGGCGTCAGTTTATAGCCTAGCCCCAAAAACACATCCTCGGCGCGGCCCGGTCCGCCCGCCAGGGCATCGGCTTCGAGCAACACCCGCCAACGGTCACTGGGGCGGAATTCAAGTAACAGATTGAGCAGGGGTACAAAACCTACATTGCTGAAATGGGTGTCTTGCCCGCCGGAAATCAGCCTTATGTCGGCATCACGGATTTTTGCGGTGAAACCTACCCCCAGCCGGAAACGTTCGCCGCGCACGAGTCCATAGCGGTAGGTGAGGCGGTAAGAATTAAACTGGTACTCGGCCTTGGTGGGCTGATTGGCGCCAAACAACACGTCATTGAATCGCACGTTCCGGTCAAACTGCCCGTCGTAGGTAGCCGTCAAGGGCGCGTACAGGGCGGTAATGGTGTGCCGATCCTTGAAGGTATAGCCCAGACGCAAGCGATAGTAGGCAATGGGTTTAATGGCGAATTCCTTTCCCAAATCGAAGCGGGTACCCCTTGCATTGGGAATGCTGATTTTGTTGTAGGGGGTACCCAGCACGGCTCCGGTTTCTACATCGGCCCAGAGTTGGGCATGGGTATAAGTAATTGATAGGAAGCTTAATATAAAGATGTATAAGGCGCTTTTCATACAGTGAAGGTAACAAATTTGATTTTCTGCTGCTGATTCTATATAAAAATAATATACCAACGCTTCGCGTATACCGATTACTGATTTACCTACCAAAATTACGGATCGGGCAATAATGGGCGAACCGGCCTACCCACCGGTGTTTGGGGCGTTGGCCAATGCCTTGTATAAGGCAACCGGGAAGCGGGTTTATAGTCAGCCGTTTTCCTCCACCCTGCTTGGCTAACCCCGGAAACAGCTGCACCAAAATAAAAAAGTGGCAAGTTCCGAATCAGGAACTTGCCACTTTTTTATGCTCTCCGTATTGCACAACTCGACTGCCTACGGTTATACGGATGGTCGTTAATTTACCCTTTTGCCCGATGCATCAAACATATCCATCATGCTGCCTTTCAGTGTATCGCCATCCACTTTCGCCAAGCTCAGGTTGATGTCATAGCCCTGGGTAGAAAAATAGATTACCACTTTATCCGCGCTTTCTTCGATGGACGTAATGGGAATTCGGGGTTGGGTGGGGTCAGCCGGAGTGGACAGCTCGCCCGTGAGTTTGCCGTCCTTGCGGATTAGCTCGGTAGCGAATTTGGCATCCCCGTTTGGAGTACCGGTTACGATAATTTCCCATTTCCCGGCAAAGTAATCTGCCGATGGAGTTGTTTGTGAGTAGCCTTTGAAGACTACCCCGAGTACGAACATAAGGAGGAGTACGCTTACTTTTTTCATTGTGTAACTTGTTTTGAATTGATAGTTATTGAATTGAGTATGAAGACGAAAGAAAGGAAACAAAGGAAATCTAAATTGTGAACTGCCAATAACCTTCCAAAATATAGACCTGCCAGGTAAGGGCCTTAGGTACCAATGGTAGATTGTGTGTACGAGGTTATTTCAGGTTAGGGTTTCAAAATCTGACGCTACAAAGATAAATAAAAGAATACCATATTGTCTAATTAATAGACAATAAATATTTTTCAATTTTATATTTTTACAGTGCAATCCTTACAGAACTTCATTTTTACCAAATAGTAACAATTGAATTGAGTACAATCTCATCTTCTTCGTAAAGGCAGGATGTCTTTTTCCGACCTTTAAAGGGCCCTCGTAAATAGTGTAATGATAATTTTTCATGATACGCTTCCATTTGCACAAGGGAATGTGCATTTTAACCAAACTTATGCACATATCCTGTTATGCATAGTATGGAAACTTTACTCGAAAAATCAGAATTACACACGGAACGGACCAACGAAGCATTCAAGCGCAGCTTGTACGGAAGGATCAATTGGAACAACCGATTAATGGGCATTAAGGGAATAAATTCCTATTCCTCGAGGAAGTGCATAAGTATCCAAACTGGGCGCAGCATCTCAAAAATCTGTATGACTTCTATCCTGACCTAGGCTTGTGCTTTACGGGTTCTTCCATTATTGATATAACAAGGCAAGAAGCGGATTTGAGCCGACGGGTGTTGATGTACGAATTGAACGGGCTGTCGTACCGCGAGTACCTGAAGCTGGAAGGAATTCTGGATGTAGAACCCATTAGTCTGACGAACATCCTGTCACAAAATTGGGAATGGCGGCAACGGTTCCCGCAGAATTTTCGACCGCTTCAGCATTTCGAAAGGTACCTTACGGAGGGATACCATCCATTTTACCGGGAAGAACCGGCAGGCTACCCACAGCGGGTTCAGCAACTCATCCGCCTCATCGTGGAGTACGCTATGGCCGAATTACAGGATTTTGACATCCGGAACGCCCAAGAAATGTTGCAACTGCTGTACATCCTCGCTGAGAATGTACCGTACAAACCAAATCTGAGTAGCCTGGCCGAAAAAAGTCAGATTCACCGCAACAGCGTCAACAATTTTCTGGAACAGGCTCTTTTTATTCAGTTGCTGTATCCGGAGGGTATCAGTGTAGCTACCTGACAAAAACCGGAGAAAATATACCTCAACAATACCAACATTGCCCACCTCCTATTCCTCGATAAACCAGAAAAAGGCAATTTGAAGGAAACCTTTTTCCTCAATCAAGTTGGGTAAAACCATACGGTACGACAAAGAAAAAGGGTCGATTTTGTGGTTGACGGGCGCTACACATTTGAGGTGGGCGGCAAGGGAAAAAACCAGAGACAAATGGTGGGCTTGCCCGAAGCGTATGTCGTAAAGGATGATCTGGAATAGGGGTCGGAACCCACGCTACCCCTATGGCTTTTTGGATTTTTGTATTAAAAACGACCATAAGGGACAATTTGTCCCTTATGGTCAAAGGGCAGAATTTATAATTTGAATTACTCTATTTTCTCTCGATTTGGTACGAGCAAAATAATTATAATTTGTTGAAAAACAGGTCTTTATAAATCGTATTCCCCAGTATGCAGAATAAGAATATGCTGCACCCCATCCTGATGAGTTAGATTCGGAACTCGCCTTCCTTTTACCAGAGATATTCTTTCACCCATTTTTCAGAAGCAGATTCATGATCAACCGACGGGAGGCCCTAAAAAATACCGCCGTACTTCTGGGTACCGGACTCACCCTGGATGTACTGGCGAATGCCAAGCCTCGTTACCGGCTCGGCGCCTGCGACTGGTCCATCGGCAAGCGAATGAACCCGGAAACATTTGAGGTGGCCAGGAAAATTGGCTTACAGGGTATACAGGTTAGCTACAACACCAGCGAGGACGAACAAGGCCTTTCCAATCCACAAACATTACAGGCCATCCAAAAGGCTTCCCTGAGCTCAGGCGTTGAGATTTCGAGCCTGGCCATTGGTGAGCTCAACCGCGTGCCTTACAAATCGGAAGCCAAAACCGAAGAATGGGTGTGGAACAGCGTGGACGCCGCAAAGGCTTTGGGGGTAAAAGTGATCCTGCTGGCATTTTTTACCAAAGGGGATCTGAGGAACGACGAGGCCGGCAAGAAAAGCGTCATTGAACGCCTCAAAATAGTGGCCCCCCACGCCGAGAAAAAGGGGATTACCTTGGGCATTGAATCGTACCTAAGCGCTCGGGAGCACCTGGACATCATTCAGGCTGTGGGTTCGAAAGCCGTGAAGGTATACTACGATTTCCGAAACTCGGCCGATGCCGGGCATGATATCTACGCTGAAATCCCGATGCTGGGTAAGGATATGCTCTGCGAACTGCACATGAAAGAAAACGGGCAGCGCCTGGGAGAAGGTACCCTGGACTGGCCCAAAATTGCCAAAATGGTGGAGAAAACCGGCTACAAAGGCTGGATGCAAATAGAATGGGCTAGCCCCAAGGGCGTGGATATTGTGGACTGCTACCAATCCAACCGGAGGTACCTGGAAAGCCTGTTTAAATTTTATTGAACCTCAGAAATCTTCCTAATTTTTCAAAAAACACCCGGCCATGAAATTTTCACTTTCCAAGCGTCTGTCTGTATTTTCATTTGGTCTCGCGCTGCTGCTCGGTCTTACCGCCGTCCGGCTGTATGATCCGGTGGAGGAGAACTCAAAACTATACGTACCGGATGACCTGGAAGCCACCCTGTGGGCCGAAGCTCCGCTATTTTACAACCCTACCAACATGGATATTGACGCCAAAGGACGCGTGTGGATAACGGAGGCGGTAAACTACCGGGATTTTAAAACCAAACCGGAGGATCGCATTACCCACGCTAAAAAAGGGGATCGGGTGATGATTCTGGAAGATAAGGACGGCGACGGGAAGGCCGAATCGTCCAAAGTATTTGTGGAGGATAGCCTCCTGACGGCCCCACTGGGCATTGCCGTGATCGGCAATAAGGTAATCGTATCCTGTGCGCCTAATTTGCTCATTTATACGGACGAAGACGGGGACGACAAGCCCGACAAGCGGGAGGTATTCCTGACCGGATTCGGAGGGTATGATCACGATCATTCGTTGCATTCCCTGGTCACTGGCCCGGATGGCCGCTGGTACTTCAATACGGGTAACGCGGGCCCCCATACGGTGACCGATAAAGCCGGTTGGACGTTGCGAAGCGGGAGCCTGTACACGGGAGGCACACCCTACAACGATAAGAACAGTGGCAATCGGAAATCCGACGATGGTTTTGTGTGGGTAGGTGGCCTTGCTTTGCGCATCAATCCCGACGGTACCGGCCTGAAAGTGATGGGGCATAATTTCCGAAATAGCTACGAAGTTTGTCTGGATAGCTACGGTAATATGTGGCAGAATGATAACGACGATCAGGTCATCACCTGCCGGGTGTCCTATTTGCCCGAAAACGGCAACGCGGGCTACTTTGCGGCGGACGGTACCCGCTTCTGGCAGGCCGACCGCCGACCGGGTCAATCTATGTTTGAGGCCCATTGGCATCAGGACGATCCGGGCGTCATGCCCGCCGGGGATAATACCGGAGCGGGTTCCCCCACGGGGATTGCTTTTTACGAAGGGGACGCCATGGGAGCAAAGTACAGAGGTACCCTACTTAGCTGCGAAGCAGGGCGGAATGTTATCTTTGCCTATCAACCGAAAACAATGGGGGCGGGTTTCACCCTCGATCGCCAGGATTTGATCAGCTCGTTCCCACAGGCCTCGGAACGATACGAGTGGTTTGAGACCGACACCGATACTCGAAAATGGTTCCGGCCGGCTGATATTGCCGTAGGCCCGGACGGGGCCTGGTACGTCGCCGATTGGTACGATCCAATCGTGGGTGGTCACGCGATGCAGGACAAAAAAGGCTATGGCCGTATTTACCGCATTACCCCCAAAGGCAAAAAGCTGACCACTCCCCCACTCGATCTGACTACCACCACCGGGCTGATCAACGCCTTAAAAAATCCGGCGGTTAATGTCCGTGCGCTCGGCTTTGAAGGGTTGAAAAAAAAGGGCGACTCAGTTTTCGAGGAAGTAAAAAAAGTACTAGCCGCCGAAAACCCATTCCACCGGGCCCGGGCCATTTGGCTGATGGCCCAACTTGGTGAAAAAGGAAAAACCGAGGTAGTACGCCTCCTGGACTCCCCTACCCCCTCCGACCGGTTAACCGCTTTTCGGGCCTTGCGCGCAGTGAATCAACACGTAGACTTTACCCCTAAAATGGCCAAAGATCCGGACCCAGCTGTGCGCCGTGAAGTGGGTATTTCTCTCCGGGATCTTCCGTTCGCCGCCGCCAAAGAAAGTATTACCAGCCTGATTAACAGCTATGACGGAAAAGATCCGTGGGTGTTGGAAGCCATCGGTACCGCCGCCACGGGGAAGGAAGAGCCGGTGTATGAACTGGTAAAAGCAAGGTACCCCGGCGATCCTACGCAATGGTCTGGCCAACGCGCCAACCTGGCCTGGCGGTTGCATCCCGGTTCCATCGTTGGTGATCTAACGCTACGATCCGGTTCGTCCAAGGTGCCGGAAGCGGAACGCCGGAAGGCCTTGACCGCTATTGCCTCTATCAATACCCCAAAAGCGGCCGAGGCAATGGTCAGCCTAACCAAATCGCCGTTGGGTGATGTTTCCTCCATGGCTTTCTGGTGGGTAAATTTCCGAAAAACCAACGATTGGATCGACATGATGGATTGGGAGGTAGCCGTGACCCAGGCCCTCACTCCTACCCACAAAAAGATGTTGGAATTAAAGAAAATAGTAGGGAACAAAACTATATCCGAAGCGCAACGGGCAGAAGCAGCCCAGCAGATGGCTTTGGATGCCAGCGGCGGGAATATGTTGATCGATATGAAGACCCAAGGGCAACTTACAGCCAGCTTGACCGAAGCCGTCAGCGAGGTACTTTTCAAAAATCCAGATCAAAATGTCCGGGTGCTAGCCAGTCAGTTCTTTCCCAGGAATGGCAAAGCCCTGAAAGTGGATTTTGCCGCTCGGATGGCAGCGGATGCCACCAAGGGAAAAACTACCTTTATGACCTACTGTGGCACCTGCCACCGCCACGGGGAAGCCGGAGCCGATATTGGGCCGGACCTGACGATGATCCACCAAAAATTTGACAAAATGACCCTGCTCGATGCCATAGTCAATCCGTCGGCGAGTATTGTGTTTGGATACGAAGCCTACACAATCACTACCAAAAAGGACGAGACATTTTTCGGCTTTTTGTTGAGCGATGGCCCAACGGTGGTGATTAAAGATGCCGCCGGACAACGGCATTCCATCAAGGCGGATCAAATAAAAAGTCGGGTTAAAATGGGCAATTCCCTGATGCCCGAGCCTAGTTCCATGGGCTTGGACGAACAGGCATTGGCCGATTTGGCGGGGTATTTATTGAGTTTCAAGTGAGTGCCTAAAAGCCGCTTACCTTCACACTTTGGCCTGGCTAGGTAAGCACCTATATTTTCTAACAGACCTCCGGCTTTTGAATATTAATTTTTATCATTTTGTCTATTTTTGTTGACAAAATCAATAATTATTTTCTTTTTTGTCTAAATATTTAGACAAACCGGGTTCTTTATGCTGACAAACGACGAAGTTTTGGGTTTTTTGAACCAAAACCCTGCCTTATCCCTCTCTATTCTCGAAAAAGAGGCCGGATTACCCTCTTCCACCCTGTCGAAGGCGATGGCTGGACATCGTATTTTGAACGACAAGCATCTGGCCGCCTTGGCTCCTGTACTTGGGAAATACGGGCTCCCGGCGAATAATGGTAAAAAAGCCAAAATTGTAGCCGTAATTAACCACAAAGGAGGGGTAGGAAAAACCACCACTACGATCAATCTTGGAAAAGCACTTGCCATAAAAAACAAACGGGTGCTGATGGTGGACATGGACTCTCAGGGTAACTTGTCCCAATCCTTAGGTATAGACGAGCCCGAAGCGCAGGTAGTCCAAACGCTCTTGAAAAATACCCCCCTCTTTACCTATTCCCTGGGTGAGCGATACGACCTTGCCCCCAGTGATCTGGAACTCGCCTACGCCGACTTGGAGCTCGTTCAGGCGGTAGGAGGGGTGAATCAGCTTAGGAATGCCTTGATTCCCTTGCAAAGCCGGTATGACTACATCCTCATCGACTGTCCGCCTGCCTTGAATATCTTCACAAATTCTGCCCTGGTGGCATCGGACTCTTGCCTTATTACGCTACAACCAGAAGCCTCAGCTATGAAGGGAGTATCCAACTTGTTCGATCGAATTTTTCAGGTCCGGGATCGCATTAATTACAGCCTCAAAGTTGAAGGAATATTACTGACGATGGTGGACAAACGTCTGAAGGTACATCGGGATATGATCGAGTATATAAAGCAGACCTTGGGTGATTTTAGAATTTTCGAAACTGAAATCCGAAATAATGTAACCGTTAAAGAATCCCAAATTGCCCAGCAGGATATTTTCACGTATGCTCCTCATTCCAACGCTGCCGAGGATTATATGAAACTGGCGGAGGAGCTGCTACAAAAAGTTTAAAATCGAACAACGTACGTGTATGAAAAAATACCAGAGTTTTTTGGGGGAGAATCGCATGATCAAAGATCAGGGGCTGCTGCGGCACGAAGATATTCGTAAGAAAATCATCGTGTTGCCCGAGCTGGAAGAGTTGATCCCCCCCCTCCAATCGGAAGAATTTGAACAGCTGGAAGCCAATATAGTGAAGGAAGGGTGCCGCGAAGCGTTGCTAATTTGGGAGGTGAACCTGTCGGAGGAAAAAATTGAAAAAGGAGACTACGTGTTGGTGGATGGTCACAATCGGTATCGGATCTGCACCAAGCACGACCTTGATTTTAGAATCCATCTAATTTCATTTCCCAGTTTGTCGGAAGTGCGTGATTATATGATTGATAATCAACTCGGTAGGCGTAATCTTTCCCCCGAGCAAATCTCGTATCTACGGGGTAAAAAGTACAACGCTCAGAAGCTGGACAAGGGAAAATACGAACGCACGGACCATAAGGGTCAAATTGTCCCTTATGGTTCTGGGACATCCACCGCGGATCGGCTGGCTGAACAATTCAACGTAAGTCAAAAGACCATCAAACGGGATGCGGCGTTCGCCGAAGGATTGGATAAGCTATCCACGGAGCAACGGAAGGAAGTACTGAGCGGGAAGGTAAAAATGAGAAAAGCGGATATTCAGGCAATTGGGAGAGGGGAGGAGAGTTTACCAGAAAAAACTATACCCTCTGTCCCTGTGAAACTTTCGCTTACGGAAAAAAGGAAGAAATTGATCAAAAAGATTGATTCACTTTCCACTCGTTTGCTGGCAGAACCCGACCAACTTTCTGGAATTTGCGATGAGATTATTTTGGCAGCGGAAAAACTAAAAAGCACCAAATAGGGCTTTTTAGACCATGAGGAATACGTGTTTTAATGAGACTAGGGTACCCGTCGCAACTCGTTGGTACCAGTTATGTAAAGCAGGATTGGGCCAGGCTTTAAAGTCTTCCAGAGGGGCTGTGAGTATTTTGTGTTTTTATTCGGGTAACGAACGCCCCTCTATCGCCTCAGAAACTACCCGTGCATCCTTTATGAGCCCTAGTGGGATCAAATGAAATTACCCGTGAGGAATTTGTGCTTAAATGCGCCCTCCTTGTTCTTCTACCAAGGGTGATAAGCTCAACAAATATGGGCTCATCGTCCTAAACTGCCATTTCAAGGGGTGAAAATAGGGATTAGGCCTTCTACTAACAAAAAATCCTTTTTCCTATTAATCTTATTTCAACAAACAAATTGCTGCATTTTATTTTATTATTACATTTTATATCTATTTAGACGAAATAACTATCTGATTTACAAATAGATACATTGAATAAAAACACATATTCCTCCCGATTTCCGCACGTATTCCTCTCTATATACGCACGTATTCCTCCTCATTTACACACCTATTCCTCCCAATTCAAGCACAAATTCCTCCTAATTCGCGCACGTATTCCTCTCATTTAAACACAAATTTGAAGTTTGGGTGTTTTTTTAGATATTGCTACTCGTTTCCAAACCTTTACCTACATGAATACGGAGAATGAGAACCAACGGGCCAGGAAATACAAGTCCATTACGCTCATCAAAAAGAGTAATGAATTGGTAGAGGCGCGTTACCGGTTTACACTATGGGAAATTCGACTATTTGAAAAAATGGTAAAAGAGATCCGGAATAGTGATACTGATTTTAAGCAAGTAGACATTTTCATTCGGGATTTTATCGGCGAGTACGACAAAAAGCCCAACGGAAAGCTTTACCAGGAAATACGTAAGGCGGAAGAGCTTTTGCTGAATAGGGTGGTACACATCCCCTATGTGGACGAAGCGGGAGAAAACCGCCTGAAGAGCTACCCGTTAATGGCCATGGTGGACCGCCCCCAGGACCTTTCCGACTACGGTAAGGAAGATGGGTTCATCAGCTTGAAGTTTAATGGCGAGCTAAGTCCTTACCTGTTGCAACTCAAACAACGCTACACCCAGTACGACCCGGAAATAACCATGCAGATTGATTCTGCCTATGTCATCAGGACCTACGAGCTGTTGAAACTGTACGAATACGTGGGTTCCAAAACGGTCAAGTTTGACGAATTCCGGGAAATGATCGGGGCCAAGGAGTACGATGGGCGGCTAAAAAAGGTCCTTAAAGATACGTTGAAAACCTGGGAGCACATCAAGCAAAGGGTATTGGAACCTGCTTACAAGGAGATCAATGAAAAGGCGGATATATCGTTTGAGTATGAACCTACCTACGAGCGCAAGAAGGGAGTTGGGAGGAAACGGGTGGATGGAATTCGATTTTTTAACATAAAATCCGCCCGGCAGAAAGGAAGTACCAAAGCCTTCCCCTCCATCAACAACCAGCTTAGTGAGGATTTTGAGAAAGTGTACCAGACCGTTAAGGAGTACGTCAATAGCGGCACGGTGGAAAAATGGTTCAGGGAATATCCCCTGGAACAAATTTGGAATGGGATTACCTATACCATGAGCTGTTTGAAACAAGGCCAGAAAATAAGAAATGTTGGGGGATTTTTGCAGGCCATGGTGGCGATAAATGAGATCCGGGATCCGGCTGAAAAACTCAAAAAAGAAAAGCAGGAGACAGGTAAAAAAATAGACGAATCCAAAAAGCGGGCCGAGAGGATGCGTGAACTGGAACAATACCGCGAGAGGCTACGGGCCACTCAGTTCGACAAACAATTTGTCATTGCCTTCGATTTGATAGAATCGAAACCGGCTCTGAAAGACAGACTGATAGAGAAAGCGTCCAATAATCTGTTTGCCCGTTTCGAGGCTAGTCTTAGCTTCGAGGAAAATTTAAGGAGTAATCCCTTCAAGGCGTTTCTGGTTACCTACCTCATGGGCGAACATCCCCGCGCCTTTCACAACATCAATACCGATTTCCAGACTATGTTCGATGCTTTGGAAGAAGAACTTGCGGCCCTAGGTTAAACAGACTGTACCGGGGGTAGGAAATGCCATCAACAACACCCATAAAGCCGAGATGAGAGTGACTTCTCACCCTTTGTGGGCGTTGAGCGTGTGGTACAGGGTGATTCGTACATTGTCCTTCCGGGCGTGAAAGTTTAGTTTCTTAATCTTTTGATTGATATTCATGTAGCCGACTTCGAACGATAAGGCCGGTGAAAAGCGCTTCTCCGCCGAAACGTACGTCCGATTCTGATCCACTGAGGCAAAAAGATTCTGCTGACCGGCGTTGACGAATAATTCCTCCGAAGTGCGGAAGGTCATGTTCGCTTTCTGCCAAAAATAGGTCAATTGAAACCGGTACCGATGCCGAAATTTGAACGAGCAATCCTCGTCGAAGGGGCCCGTATGGTTGGAAATAAATCGCTGCTCCACCCGGATGCGGTAGTTTGCACTTAGGTTTTGAAGCAAAGGCTGATTTACGCCGACCTCCTCCACTATTCGTAATTCAGGCGTTTTTGGTCGTGGAAACACCAATGGATCCTGTGATTTTTGCCAGGAACCGGTTAACCCAATCCCGAAATTCCAGCTGGTGTTGGGTCGGAACATCACCCTACTGTGGACAATGAATTGTTGCTGGCGGTTGTTTGTAAAAAAATGCCGGGTATCCAGCTCATTTTGCCAGTTCCATTTCTCGTTAAAATTCAGGGTATTGAAGTACCGGAGCCAGTACAAACTTTGATGGGTAATCTGTTTTTGAGCAAACAGGGTATTGGTCAATAAACAAAGCAAAAAGAATAAAATCGGTGCGACGTGGCGCATAGCTGTCCAAAAATCGAATTGTACGGAAAGAGAACTGTATTATTTTGATTTGTGGTCCTTGATCCACTCTTTGATCGGCCCATAAGGCCCGTACTTATGCTGTCGTTCGGAAAAAGGATCAGCGTAGGGGCCAAATGGATGATCAAAAGGCTTCCCCGCCAGGTTGGGCCAGTCCTGACTGAAATCTTTGGTTGGCCGGGGTTGTGAATTTACAAAAGCCGCCACATCCCAGGCCTCTTCGTCGGTGAGTTGGGGATGCTCGTAGGTGGTACCAAAGGGCATATTCAGTTTCACAAAACCGGCAAAATTCGAAATCCGGTACAAACCCGCCCCGATATTGTAGCTATGCTCCCCCCAAAGCGGGGGATAGGTGTAGCTTTTGCCATTGGGTCCCATGACCCCTTCCCCGGAGGCCTGATGGCAGCTTTGGCACTTTTGCTCGTACACCACTTTCCCGGCCTCGACCGAGGTCGGACGATCCAATACTTTCAATTTTATTATTCCGGATCCTCGGGGGACGGTTTTCTTCGGCAGATCGGTCCCAAGCCACTTCAAATACGCCAGGATGGCCTGCATCTCTTGGCTGGTGGAATCCAGGGCGCTCCCGTTCAAACTCCGTTCCAGGCAATCATTTACCCGCTTCACCTGATTTTCGACCATACCGGATCGTTCGCGGAATTTTGGATACACACTCTGGACCGCGAAATAATTGTTACCCCAGGGTTGGGTACCCGCCTGCAAGTGGCAATTCTGGCAATTCATACCGTTCGAAATCGCCCTGACTGATCCCTTGGGCCCGAGGTAGTCGGCCGTGTGGGCGATTAATTCTCGGCCGTACCGAATCATTTTCTGATCTCGCGGGTCTAGCCTAGCCAACCGCCTTTCGGTCGGTGCGGTCCATACGTCCACAAAATTGGAGTCGGGCATCGGGGTGGGTACTTGCTGCTTACTCTCCTTCGGGTGCAAAACGGGACTATCCTTGGCAATCCACAGGAAGCTGGCCACCAGCATCAGGAAAAGTCCAAAAAGCAGCAATCCGCTCAACAGGTTAAAGGAGCGAACCAGCCATTTCACCATTAGATTAGAATTTGCCTCATCCATAGTAGGTTGAATAAAAGAGAAATAGCCACAAAGCTACGCGGGAATTGAATAAAGTAGAATCAAAACCTGCAAAAACATCAAGCCTTCGGTGGGTTGGGTACCTTGTGCAGGGAGGGAGGTCAACCCAGAATTCTCAAAAAATCCCCTCTGCTACTCCACTTGCTCCTTAGATCAGTAAAGAACCAGATGTGCGGGACTTTCTTAGATAGATTGGGATGTTTCAAAAAAATAAAAAAAAATTCATATCGCTGTAAGGAGTTTTACCCCTCCACCTTGTCTTATACAAGAGTTGCCTTCCTGAACATTATTTTTTGAAAATGCATCAAATAGCATGGAGCACGCTTTCTACGAATTTCCGAATGAGCAGGGCCTTCCTACACCCAAAAACACCCTGGGGGTACCGTTTAAGACCGGGAGTGAACCGGTACCGGGACGGGTGGTTTCGGATGAGCTTTTCATTCGGAATGCGCTCCTGGAAAACCACCGCCTGGGGGTTGAATTGCTATACAAACGGTATTATCAGCCCCTGTGCACTCACGCGGTCAAATTTGTTCAATCCAGGGAGGTAGCGGAGGATTTGGTATCGGAAATATTCCTCCATTTCTACACCCAAAAAATATTCCTGGAAATCAACACCTCCTACCGTCTCTACTTGTTCCGGACGGTCAGAAACCGTGCGTATAACTACCTACGTTGGGATTTGGGGAGAAAGGCCGAACTCGCCGAGGCGCAACAGAAACCAATTACGGCCGAACAACAACCCGATCAAATCAGCCAATACGAGGAACTGTACCACGATCTTGAAGATGCCGTGAACCGATTGCCCGTGGATAGGCGCAGGATATACCTCATGCGGAAATTCGAAGGGAAGAAATACCAGGAAATAGCCGAAGAACTCAACCTCTCCGTCAAAACGGTGGACGTTCAGCTCAACAGGGCCAATCAGTTTGTGCGCAATGCTTTGAAAGGAAAATGGTTGCTACTGGCAACTGCCTGGCTCATGGGATGGGGCGGATAGAACACAAGGCTGGCAAAAGAGTATGGGGTCGTTTGGGGATTTTAAAGTAGCTTTTATGAACGCGGAAATAAATAAGGATTTTGTCTTCAAGTACTTATCGGGAAAGTCTTCGGCCGTTCAGAAACAGGTGCTCGACGAATGGGTTAGATTGCCCGCAAATGAGGAATTGTTTTACGCGTGGCTGGTGGAGTTTGAATATCAAAATCCTCAGTACCTCACGAATCTGCCGAGGGCGATCGAACAATTTTATGCAGCAGCGGAGCAGGTTGATACCCAACCTTATGGCGGTGAGGTAATGGAAGTAGAACCATCCAATTGGACACTTCCCCGATGGACCTGGTTGGCCGCCGCCTCGCTGATCGGTGCGATTTTACTCAGTTCCCTGATCTTTAAAGAAAACATCCTGTACAAAAAGTATGGTACGGCCTACGGCCAAACCCAAACCCTGTGGTTGGAAGATAGCTCGAAAGTGGTGTTGAATGCTAATTCCTCGCTACGGGTTCCTCGTTTTGGTTTTGGCCCCTCTACCCGAGAGGTACACCTGGTGGGAGAAGCTAGTTTTTATGTTACGCATCAGGCTCAAAACCAGAAATTTGTGGTAAAAACCAGTAATAATCTGGATGTTATCGTATTGGGTACGGAGTTCACGGTGTACGCCCGGCAGCAGAAAGCGAAGGTAGTTTTGAACAAAGGAAAAGTGAGGCTTGCCTACGAAGCTGGGAAAGTTCGACGCCAGCATACGATGAAGCCGGGTGAGTTGGTAACCCTGGATCAGCACAACCAGCTAACCCAGAAAATGACGGAAGAACCCCATAAATACGCCGCCTGGCAAAATCATCGGTTTGAATTTGAGGATACCCCCCTTCGGGAATTCGCCGAATTAATGCAGGAAAATTACGGAATCAAGGTACTCATCCGCGACGACTCGCTGGCGAATAGGACGCTAGTGGGGTCCTACCGGGCGGAAAATCCGGAGGAGTTGCTGGATATCGTTTCAAAAATATTTGGCCTAACCATCAGGCGGGAAGGCAATACAGTGGTACTGACAAAATGATAAAATATTCCTAAACCAACAAATCAATATGACTAAATTACTACGTGCTTCCGGTCGGACTACCTTGGTACTCCTGACCTTCCTACTGGCCGAGCAGTACTGCTGGTCTCAAACGTTTGCCAGGGCAGACTGGCCCCATCAAAAAGCCCAAAACGAGGTAAAGCCCACGATTCAAAAGCTTCGGGGTATTTTGAATGATTTGAAAGCCCATTACCGCGTGGACATCCTTTTCGAAGGCGGGGTGGTGGATGGACTTACCGTTTCTACGGAATTGGTAGACTTAACAACCTCGCTGGAACAAAATCTGGATCGGGTGCTCAGGGCCGTTGGGTTACAGTACAAAAAAGTCAAATCGGGATCGTACTTGATTCTTGAAAACCGGAAAAACAAAACCGCAGTGGAAGGGGAGGCCAGGGTCATAGAAAGCCCTGGTTCCGACCGCTCATTGGATACCGGTGTTTCATTTCTGAAAAATAGAAGCAGGATTACGGTGGCAGATGTGGCGGTACGGGGTAGGGTAGTGGATGAAAAAGAAGTAGGCCTACCCGGAGTCAGCGTCCTCATCAAAGGAACTACGCGGGGAACCACTACTAATTCAGAGGGTGCGTTTCAGTTAGAGGTACCCTCTTCCTCCTCGGTATTGGTATTTAGCTACGTTGGGTACCAAACCAAAGAACTTCCGGTGGGTAATTCGACCAATCTCATGGTGTCGCTCACACCGGAAAACAAAGCGCTGGAAGAGGTAGTGGTAACGGCATTGGGTATCAAGAAGCAAGCCAAAAGCATTGGGTACGCAACGGCCACGGTCTCTCCAGAGGAAATGACGGTGAACCGAACGGCCAACTTCATGAATGCCTTGCAGGGCAAAATGGCGGGAGTGAACATCACTTCCCTCGGATCGGGCCCTGCTGGGACCAGCAAAATCCGGATCAGGGGGCAATCGTCTTTTGGCGGGAACAACTCACCCCTGATCGTCGTGAATGGAGTACCCATTGACAACACCAACAATGGCGCGCGCGGCGATGTATCGGAGCGGGGTAGCAACCGTACCTCCGATGGCGGCGACGGCCTCAGCAGCATCAATCCCGATGACATCGAAAGCCTGACCGTGCTGAAAGGCGCGGCGGCCTCCGCCCTCTACGGTTCCAGGGCCAAAGATGGGGTGATCATGATCACCACAAAAACCAGGGGCTCGGGCTCCGGTATTTCGCTTTCCTACAATACCAACTATACCACCGACACTCCCCTGGACTACACCGATTACCAATATGAGTACGGACAGGGCGAAAATGGCATACGTCCCAAAGCCGCCTTTCCAACCTCTGGTCAATGGAGTTTTGGGGAAAAATTTCAACCCGGCATGACCCAGATCCTGTTTGATAACGTGGAGGTACCCTATGAACCGCAGCGAAATCAGATCCTGGATTACTACCGCACTGGCTCGACCTTTACTAATACCCTAACCTTATCTTCCGGTGGCGAAAACGGAGGCTTCAGCCTGTCGGCGTCCAACCTGGACAACAAAACGATCCTTCCCGGCTCGGGTTACCACCGGCGGACGATTAATTTGGGTTTTACCCAATCGTTGAAAAAACTGACGGTTTCGGGCAACATCAACTACTCCAACGAATTTCGGAAGAATCCGCCCAACATTGCCGAACAGGATTACAGCCCGGTGGTGCTGTTCAATATGGCCAATTCCATGCCGCTGGAGCTGTTGGAAAAATATGCTTTTGATGCCAATGGCAACGAAACCGTTTGGTCGCGTTTTACCAACCGTACCAATCCGTACTTTGCCCTGTCGCGGTTTGACAATATCCGTAACGACCGGGTATTTGGCAACCTGACGGCCCGCTACAATTTTACGGATTGGTTGTTTTTGCAGGGAAGGGTAGGGCAGGACTTCTACGCCCGCGAGCAGGACTACAACCTTCCCACCGGCTCGCAGCGCCAACCCGCCGCCCCGGCCGGTTTTGTGAACGGGCAGTACGTGCAGGATAGCCGCAATGTCCGTGAGCTAAACACCGACTTCCTGTTGGGTGCCAACCGTACCTTTGGGGTCGTGGCGGTCAATGTCAACGTCGGGGGCAACCAGATGTACCGGCGCATCAGTCGCCACAATGTACTGGTCCAGGATTTTTATACCCGGGGGCTCTATACCATCGGCAACGGCCGGCAGCGGGATCCGGTCTATGACTTTTCTGAGCGCCAGGTCAATTCCCTCTACGCTTCGGCCGAAATTGGGTTCAAAGAATATCTGTTCCTCAACGGAACGGTCCGTAACGACTGGTTCTCGACCCTTTCTCCGGCCAACCGAAGTATTCTGTATCCATCCGTTACGGCCAGTTTTGTGTTTTCCCAGGCCTTTGCCACCTCCCTTCCGGCCTGGATCAATTTTGGAAAAATCAGAGCGGCCTACGCCGAAGTGGGGAGCGATACGGATGTGTCGCCCTATGCCAATAATCTTTTCTACGGGATCAACTCCCAGCAATTCCCCTCCCCGAGTGGAATTGCCCAGCCCTTGGCCAGCATCAGCGGCTCTACCGTCCCAAACGCCAACCTGCGGCCCATGCGGGTATCGGAAAAGGAGATTGGGATTGAGTTGAAGCTGTTTAATTCCCTGCTCGGTATTGACGTGACCTACTACGACAAGCTTTCCTCGGACCAGATACTCCGGGCCCAGACCTCCAATGCCGGAGGGTACCTCAACCAGCTGATCAACGTGGGCCAAAGCCAGAATAGGGGCTTGGAAATGCTGGTGAATGTGATGCCGGTAAAAACCCAGGATTTTTCCTGGAACCTCATCTTCAACGCCGCCTATAACACAACAAAAGTGCTCAATCTGGGCAATGATGTGAGCGATAACATGATCACGGTCGGAACGGGTGATTTTTCCGGGGAACTCCGGCAGGTGGTGGGCCAGCCCCTGGGCCAGCTGTTCGGTTTTGGCTACCTGCGCGACGAACAGGGACGGCAGGTGTTTGATGTAGGCAACGGTCGTCCGCTTCGTACGGCTACCCAGATTGCCTTCGGGAGTGCCTTGCCGAAATGGGTGGGTGGAATCACCAATAACCTCACCTACAAAGGCATAAACCTTTCCTTCCTGATAGACTTCAAACTGGGCCACAAGATGATTTCCGGCACTAATTTCAATGCCTGGCGACACGGACTGCACAAGGGTACCTTAGCCGGACGGGAACAAAATTTTGTGGTCGGCGAGGGGGTCAATCCCAACGGAGAAGTAAATAAAACCAAGTCGGGTGTACAAGCGTATTACGAAACGGTGCGCTCCCAGAACATCGCCGAGGAATTTGTGTACAACGCGGGCTTGTGGCAACTGCGTCAGATTACCCTGGGCTATGACTTTTCCCGCTTTTTGCCAAACGCCTTGCCCTTCATCAAAGGGCTTCGGGTAAATGCGGTGGCCAACAACGTGGCCGTGCTCAAAAAATGGGTACCCAATATCCATCCCGAGCAGTTTGGCTTCCCGTCCGACAACCTCATCGGGCTGGAAGCCACCGGATTACCCATTACCCGCAGCATGGGATTCAATTTGAATGTAAAATTTTAAAACAAGGCAGTACGTCATAAGGTGTTAGCTAACAGGTCATTATCCGAAGCGAACACCTACCAACCTCCTGCCTGCCTACCTAACACCTACATGAAAAAACTACCCCTATACCTCGCCCTGGTTGCCTGCCTGTTCGCTACGTCCTGCGACAAGGGATTCGATGAAATGAACGTCAACCCAGTGGCCCTGACCAGTGTTGACCCAGGATACCAGCTCAATACCGCCATACTCAATAGCGTTCCGGGCTACGGAAACCTGAGCTACGAAACCACCATCGTGAAGCAAATGATCACCCCGTTTAGCGGGCAAGGGTCTGCGGCCAATTTCAACCAGGACAACCGGAGCGTGGCCGCCGGAAACTGGAATACGTTTTACCAATCGATGATCAAGGAACTGACGGATGTGGTTACGAAAACCAAGGATGTACCAGCCCGCTCCAACCTGTACAACATGGCCCGGATCTGGCAGGCGTATTCGTTCATGATTCTTACGGATACCTACGGTGACATTCCCTATACCCAGGCGGGGAAAAGCTATCTGGAAGGAATCGACAAACCGATTTACGATACCCAGGAGTCTGTTTATCTGTCTATTTTGAGTGAATTGGATGCAGCCTCCGCCGCGCTGGATGCCACTAAGGCAAGAGTAGCCACCGATTTGCTTTACGATGGAAATATTCCCCGTTGGAAACGACTGGGTTATTCGCTGCAACTGCGCGCCGCCATGCGTCTTTCCAAAGTGAATCCGACCAAAGCCGCCGAATACGTAGCCAAAGCAGTAGCCGGTGGGGTGATGCAATCCAACGCCGATAATGCCATCATTCGGCATACGGCCAGTTTTACCAATCCAGTGGGTTCTCAGCTGAACGGGGGTCAGTCGGCATTCTTTTATCTTTCCGAGGATTTTGTGGAATATCTGAGCCAAACCAACGATCCCCGCCTGGCCTCCATAGCCGTTCGGTACGTGGGTGCCACCAGTGGGGCGCAACAGGTGGAAGCCCGGGCCAACCGAACCACGGCGGTTCAGATTGGGGCGCCCCTGGGCTTCGACAATACAACCATCGGCAAGGCAGTAACCGCAGAAAAAGCTGGCCAGTCTGTGGGACTACAGCCAGCTCGACCGTACCCGGATGGCCAGTCTGCCGGCACCAAGTTTTATCGTCACCTACGCCCAAACCCAATTACTGCTGGCCGAAGCGGTGGTTAGGAAATGGACCACCGGTGATGCTGCCGATTTGTACGCCAACGGTGTTCGGGCGCACATGGAGCAACTGAGCGGCTACGGAACCAGCTCGGCCGTTTCCGAAGCTTCCATTGCCGCCTACCTCAAAGCCAATCCGCTGGTGCACTGGAAAAGAACTGGAGCAGATCAACACCCAGTACTGGGTGGCTTCCTTTCTGATTGGTCCCGAAACCTGGGCTAATTTCCGTCGCAGTGGTTTTCCGGTACTCAAACCCAATCCGTATCCGGGCAGCGATCTGAAAACCGAACCTTTCATTCGTCGGCTAACCTATACGGACGCTGAGCTGAACGTAAACAAGGCCAATGTGGAACAAGCCATCAGCAGGCAGGGCCCCAATGTGCTGGATACCCGGGTGTGGTGGGATAAGAAATAGCAAGCAGAACATAAGATTTTTCCAGATTCGCGCTTTTCCCAGCAGATCCCAATCAAAAGAGGATCCTTTCTAAACAAACGCTCTACTTCCCGTATGAAAAACCTGAAACAAAGACTCAAAAACGGCGAAACACTGAATGGGTGCTGGCTAAACCTGGGGAGTTCCCTGACGGCCGAAATAGTGGGTCTATCGGGCTTCGATTGGGTACTTATAGACCTGGAACACGGGGCCGGTACGGAAAAGGACGTGCTGGCCCAGCTTCAGGCCCTGGAAAGCACCTCGGCAGGGGCAATCGTACGGGTAGAAAGCTCCGAGAGTCAGCGCATTCATCGTGTGTTGGATATGGGTGCCGAAGGCATAATGTGCCCCAAGGTACATACGCCGGAGGAAGCTCGAAAAGTGGTCAGCGGGCTACATTATCCTCCCTTCGGGAACCGGGGAGTTGCCAAAATGGTGCGGGCGAGTCAATTTGCCCAAAATTTCCAAAGCTACTACGAATCGTCCCGCGATGCCCTGCTGGGGGTGGTCCAGATAGAAACGGCGGAGGTACTTAACCACCTGGACGAAATAGCCGAAATGGAAGGGGTGGATGTGCTGTTCATTGGCCCGGCCGACCTGTCGATGGAGCTGGGTATTTTCGGTCAGTTTGATCATCCTCTTTTCAAGGAAGCGTTGCGGGAAACCACCAACGCCGCCCAGAAAGCAGGAAAAGCAACGGGAATTCTCTTTTTCAATCCGGACGATTACCAAAGGTACCACGACCTGGGCATCCGGTTGATTGCCTGCGGGGCGGACGCCACCTTCGTGGCAGAAGGGGCACGGACGCTTTCCAAAAAAATGGGTGAATTCAGAAAAGCATTTCAATCCACTTAGCGGACTGGCCCAGGGTAGGCCAATGGAAAATTTTTATCCTTAAAAACTAGATTCAGTCCTTCATATAACCTCGTACGGGTAGCACCGTCCCTTATACTTACAAATCCTTCCATGACCGATCCGTTTTTTATTTTAGCCGTAGGCGTACTTATTGTGGTGGGGGGGATTATAGGGTTAAAGTTGCACCCTTTTCTGGCGTTGTTATTCGGGGCATTTGTGGTAGCCCTCCTGACACCGGCCGTAGCCGTGGAGCAATATTCGCTCGATAAAGGAAGCACTCAGGCGGTGGCAACGGCGCTGGCCCAGAAAAATATCGGGGAGCGGATTGCCACGGAATTTGGCAACACTTGCGCCAAAATCGGAATCCTGATTGCCATGGCGGCCATCATTGGCAAATGCCTCCTGGAAAGCGGAGCCGCCGAGCGCATCATACGGTCTATTCTGAAACTTACGGGGATTGAAAAAGCCCCCATTGCGTTCTTAACGAGTAGCTTTTTTCTAGCGGTACCCGTTTTTTTTGACACGGTAATTTTCCTAATGATGCCCTTGGTAAAAGCCATGACTCTCCGAATCGGAAAAAACTACCTATTGCTGGTAATGTGCATCATGGCCGGCGCAGCCATGGCCAATTCCCTGGTTCCACCCTCACCGGGACCGCTGTTTCTGATCGGTGAAATGCAGATTCCGATTGGCCTCATGATGATCATGGGAACCATTGTTGGCATGTTTACCATCACCGCCGGGTATTTCTTTTCGGTATGGGCCAATCACAAATGGCCGATCGAAATTCGTGATTCGCTGGATGCCCGGCTGGATGACATCAAAGCTTCTTCCGAAAAGGACGACAGACACCTGCCAGGCCTGGGTATTTCGTTATTGCCGGTTTTGTTACCCTTGGTATTCATTTGTTTGGATACGGTGCTGAATGCCTTCCCGCCGGCGGAGACAGCCGGGGTACAGGCATCTTTTACAAGTGGTTGGGTAGGATTAATTCGGTTTCTTGGTAATAAAAACACCGCAATTATTGTAGGAGGCATCGCTGCTCTTTTATTGATGGTCAAACAGCGCAAAGGAGATAAAGAGGGACTTTCTAAGTTGGTTCAGGCTGCACTCATGAGCGGCGGCGGCATTATCCTCATTACGGCCGCGGGCGGGGCTTTCGGGGGTATGTTGCAGCAAACGGGTATCAGCAGCCGCATCGCCGAACTAACCAAGGACTACCAAATGGCACTGATTCCGCTGGCCTTCCTCATTGCCGCCATTGTCCGTACGGCCCAGGGATCAGCCACAGTGGCGTTGATTACGGCCTCGGGGATTTTGTCGGGAATGGCCTTGCAAGCCGATTTGGGTTTCAATCCGGTGTACCTTGGTTTGGCCATCGGGTGCGGTTCCAAATTGGTACCCTGGATGAACGACTCGGGGTTTTGGATAATTTGTAAATTAAGTAATCTCACTGAGAAAGAGGCTCTAAAAACAATTTCCCCGCTGTTGGTTGTCATGGGACTTACCGGACTTGTCGTCATTATGGTAGCAGCCAAGTTATTTCCCCTAGTCTAAAACAAACGAAGTACCTAAAAGCGCAACAATGAATAAAATAGGATTTATCGGGCTGGGTATCATGGGAAAACCCATGGCATTGAACCTGATCAAGGCAGGTTTCTCGGTTTCCATTCTCACTACAAGTAGTGCCGCTGAAAGATTGCAGGAGGCAGGTGCCACGCCCTATGGTTCCGCTAGGGAACTTGCCGCAGCGGTGGACATCGTCATTACGATGCTACCCGATTCACCCGATGTGAAGGCGGTGGTATTGGGCCCGGATGGGGTAGGGGAGGGCATCAAGCCAGGAGCCTTGTTTATTGACATGTCCACCATTGCTCCTTCCGTGGCGGTGGAAATACACCATCACCTGCAGCAAAAAGGGGTGGAAGCCCTGGATGCCCCGGTTTCGGGCGGACAAGTGGGAGCGGAGGGAGGTGCCTTATCCATTATGGCCGGGGGGAGTTCTGAAGGGTTCAGCCGTGCCTTGCCGATATTCCAGGCAATGGGCAAAAACATAGTCCACATGGGTGAATCAGGCACGGGCCAAACCACCAAGGCGTGTAATCAGATGATCGTGGGCATGACCATACAGGCAGTAGGGGAGGCCTTTACGTTGGCGAATGAAGCCGGCGTGAACCTGGCAAAAATGCGGGAGGCCTTGCTGGGGGGATTTGCCCAAAGCCGAATTCTGGATCTACACGGTCAGCGAATAATTGACCGGAATTTCAAACCCGGGTTTAAAATAAAATTACACAAAAAGGACATGGGCATCGCCATGCAGGCGGGTGAACAATACAAAATTCCGCTCAAAGGTACCGCCCTGGTGGCTGCTCAAATGGAAGAAGCGGTGGAAAAAGGAAATGGGGAGCTGGACCATAGCGCCCTGATCCTACTGTTGGAAAAATAAAAAAGTCTAGTACAAGTAAATTTCATAACTCTTAACCGGTGGCTCGCCACTTCCTATAATGAAACGTAGCAATTTTGTTAAAGTCCTTACGGCAGGCACGGTAGGGGCCTCCGTACTAAAACCCGGCTCGGCTGAGGCGGGTGTAAAACCAGCTGCCCCCCGAAAGGTACTGATGAAGGTAGGGTGCCAGTCCGGGGGTACGACCGTAGAAAATCTGGAACTGAAAGGACGCTGCGGGGTGTACAACATTGACGGGGGATCGCCCAAAACCATTCCCGGCAAGGGTTGGGATCTGGACGATTCGTACGCCAAGCGCGATGCCTGCGAGAAGTACGGCATCAGTCTGGATGCCTACCACTTCCCCCTCACGTCGGCCGGGATTGATAAGGTGGATTATCCCAATGTCATGCTAGGAAAAAGCCCCGAGCGGGATCGTGAAATTGAGATTTTGCAACAGATGGTGATGGTGGCCGGGAAAACGGGCATTAAAGTTCTCAACTACAACACCACCATTCTGCCCGTCTTGCGAACCGGCCGAACGGTGGATCCGAAGCGGGGAAATGCCTCGTATAGTACCTGGAATTACGAAGAGGCGCTCAAAAGAAACGATCCCAAAACTATCGCGGGGGACGTGTCCATTGACCAAATGTTTGAACGCATTACCTACATGCTGGATCGAGTCCTTCCCGTAGCGGCCGAATATAAAGTGAAAATGGCCAACCACATCGCCGATCCGCCAACGCCGGTAGGGTACCGCGGAATTACCCGCTGGAATAGTCCCAATGTGTTTGAAGGAATCAAACGCTTTGCCAATTTGTACGATAGTCCCTACCATGGATTCAATTTTTGTATCGGCTCCATTGCGGAGGGCTTAAAAGACCCGCGGACCGAAATCCTTCCTATAATCAAATGGGTAGGTGACAGGAAGCAGATTTTCAACATCCACCTGCGCAACATCAAAGGAGGTTGGAATAATTTCCAGGAGGTATATCCCGACAATGGAGACATGAATTTTGTGGAAGTGGTTCGGGCCTTACGTGACGTTGGATTTGACGGCATGGTGATGCCGGATCACGTCCCGCACCACGAAAATCCCGCGGCTAATGCCCAGTCGTTTGCCTTTTGTTATGGCTACATCAAGGGCCTTTTACAAACGATTTCGGATGAAATCCAATAACAGTATTCGGAAGGAAAAAGCCTGTTTGATTAAAAATTGTAATTTCTTGAACCTACCTACCTGCTGAATGAAAACGACCCCAGGCCCTTTCATTAAAGATATCCACATTACTCCGATTGCCATCGTAGACCCGCCGCTTCTCAACGCGGCGGGTCTACACGCTCCCTACGCGCTGCGCACGATTGTCGAACTCGTGACCGACGATGGAATATCCGGGATCAGCGAAATACCGGGGACGCGGGACATAGAGCTGGCCTTGGAGGCGGCCAGAGAATTGTTGATTGGCAAGGATGTTTTTCAATTAAATGACATTCGCCGGGCTTTGGTCAACCAATTTGGGCTGGATAAGGCCGTTGAACGAGGGGCTACGCCCTGGGATCAGCGCAAGATGGTTCATATTTTTAGTGCCATCGAGGTAGCTTGCATGGATATCATGGGCAAGGTCACCAACCGGCCCGTGGTGGATTTACTGGGGGGGAGGCTCCGGGATCGGGTTCCTTTTTCAGCCTATTTATTTTACAAATACGAAGGAGCTGGGGGAGAACTTGCATTCAATGTAGATCCGACTGCCACCGGTTGGGCGGCCGCCCGGCAGGCAAGTGGACTCACGCCTCAGGAAATGGTTGCGCAGGCCAGGGCCATGTGTAAGGAATTCGGTTTTAAATCCATTAAGCTAAAAGGTGGTGCTTTCGAACCTCGCCTGGAAGTAGATACCATCCTGGCCCTTCGGGAAGCTTTTGGTCCCGATGTTCCGTTGCGAATTGACCCGAACGCCATCTGGACGGTAGAAACGGCCATCGCCTACGGAAAGGAAATGGAAGGTATTTTGGAATATCTGGAAGATCCCGTCCGGGGTCAGGAAAATATGGCTCAGGTGCGAAAGGCGTTAAGAACTCCCCTTGCTACAAACATGTGTACCACTTCTTTTGAAGATATTCCCTCGGCGGTGGCACTCGGATCCGAAGATATTATTTTGAGCGACCACCATTTCTGGGGTGGATTACGCGCCTCCATGACCTTGTCAGGCATTTGCGAAACCTTTGGCAAAGGCCTTTCCATGCATTCGAATAGCCACCTCGGCATTTCGTTGGCCGCAATGGTGCATTTGGGGGCGGCAATACCGGAGGTACCTTACGCATTGGATACCCATTATCCCTGGCAGTCGGACGAGGTTATCGTGGGCGGGCGACTGAAATTTGAGGAAGGCTCCGTGGCCGTACCGACCGGTCCGGGCCTTGGCGTAGAGTTGGATAGAAAAGAACTCGAACGACTCCATCAGAATTACCTCGCCTGTGGCCTCACGAAGCGTGACGATCTGGTGGAGATGCGAAAAGTTGTTCCTGATTGGGAATTCAAACTGGTACGCTGGTGAGCTTACTCACACAACTAGCACCCAACCGTTGTCCACGGCTAGGGTACCCTAGCCGTGGAGGTCAACACTCGTTTCATCTACCTGGGTAAGTCGGATGACGAACGTAGATTCGTCATCCGACAGCTACCTTGTCCGATCCATGCTTTCCCAAAGCTCCACGTTTAAAATAGTGATCATATCTCTGAAAGTGCCAATGGTCGTCTGAAAGTTTTTGGTGGGATACACTTTTTTAAAAGCAGTTTCCAGAAAAACATCAGTTCCCTTGAACATGTCATCCAGATTGTTGGAGGTGATCACCCTATAATAATTCCCCGACTCCGAGTCAATTGGGTATAACCGCTGGCCAAATCTCCAGCTGGCAATTTTTCCCATTTTTGCGGCCTCAGCAAAAACCGGTTTCATCATCGCTTCCATTTTTCGCAACTCAGCCCCGGATCCGGGTTTGGCGGCCAACCGGGTAATCTGAATAAACCGTCCATCGGTTTGCAGGTATTCCAGGTCCACATCCATGCATCGCTCCACTATCTTCCTGATTTTATCCGTATTCTCCATGGTACCCATATCGGACTCATCCATTATCTGTACGATATAGTCCCAGGTCATGGCGTTTCCGGCGTGGTATTTTGCGGCGGTTGCAAATGCCGTTACCGTCATATAGTCATACACGGCATTGGTCCCACTCGGAAACACGCGGCGGTATAAGGCCCAATCCAGAATATTCCCTTGAGCCTTTCGCTTGGTATGTACTTTTTTCCAGGTTTGCTCGAGTTTGATATAATCCACCTCCTTGTCGGGCTCTACTTTCATGTACTCCCGGTACAGATAGGCAGGCGCTGAGGTAGCAGTCTGTGGGTAGGCAGGTAAACCCACCGTCACAAATAGGACGGCGAACAAACTGGACAGAATAATCGAGATTGCCGATTTCATAGGAAGGTAAGGTTAAGTAAGAGGTAAAGCAAAGCAAACCCAGATTTCTCGTAGTTGAACTACCAGATGATGAGGTGACAGAAGCGTGGAAAACAACGTCAAAACGTATGCGTCACTAAAACGGAATGCGCTAGGGTAGGGGTGAGGAATCGTATGAAGGCGTGGAGAACAATTTTACAATATTAAACTGATATATCCAATAATTTAAGGAAATATTAATATATGCTAATAGGCTCTTGCTTCATTTAAGCGAAAGGTAGAGCCTGTTAGATGTACCAAGTAAGAATCTTGGATTCACCAACCAGAAATATAATGCGTGCTTGGAGCTGAACTTGTTCGCTTCACTGGCGGAATTTGAGCGCCCCGGCGCACCGGCGGGACCTAATCCGGGAGCGCACCCAGGCCGGCTTGATTTCAGCGCGAGCTCGAGGCGCAAAGGGGGACGGCAAAAAGGCCTGACGCCCGAAGCGGAGAAAAATGCGCGCCTGGCAGAAATGTATTACAAAGAGGGTTCATAGGGGGTCAATCTGATTGCCAACAAGCTGGACATCTCAAAAGTAACGTTTTACAAATACCTGCGGTATCGTGGTGTCGAAATTCATAGTAAACGGGAGACCAAACCCTAAGCGCTTTTAAATGAAACATTTTCCCGGAATGTTGGCAATTACCCAATTTTTCAAGAGTGCTGCCAGGCACTACTATCAATTTACCAAAGGCGATTTCATCAATACCGCATCTATCCCAGTCACGAATAATGACGAAAATCAGGGATCCAGGTGAACCTGCACCTGCTAGGACAATAATGCTGAAACCACCTTGCCGTGTACGTCGGTCAGCCGGTAGCGTCGGCCTTGGAATTTGAAGGTGAGCCGCTCGTGGTCAATGCCCAGGAGATGCAGCAAGGTTGCCTGGAAGTCGTGGACGTGAACGGGATTTTGGGTGATGTTGTAGCTAAAATCATCCGTTTCACCGTAGCTCAGTCCGGCCTTGACTCCGGCGCCAGCCATCCACATGGTAAAACAACGCGGGTGGTGGTCGCGGCCATAATTGGTATCGGTGAGCTTTCCTTGGGAGTATACCGTTCTGCCGAACTCGCCCCCCCAAATCACCAGAGTGTCATCCAGCATCCCGCGCCGTTTGAGATCCATCACCAGGGCAGCCGTAGCCTGATCCACATTTTTGCATTGGTTGGTAATCCCCTTCGGCAGCGAATCGTGCTGATCCCAGCCCTGATGGTACAGCTGCACAAATCGGACTCCTTTTTCCAACAGCTTGCGAGCCAGGAGGCAATTAGCCGCAAAGGTACCCGGATCGCGACTATCGGGGCCATACAACTCAAATACTTCGTCGGTTTCCTTGGTGACGTCCATTACCTCCGGCACCGACGTTTGCATTCGATACGCCATCTCAAACTGCGCCATGCGATTTTCAAACTCCGGGTCACCGTACCCTTCGTTTTGCAGCTGGTTCAATTTGTTTAGATAATCAAGCATTTCGCGGCGGTCGGTACCGTCGTACCCTTCGGGGTTATTTAGGAAAAGTACCGGGTCCTTGCCCGATCGGAACTGGGTACCTTCGTAACGGGTAGGCAGAAATCCACTTCCCCACAGACGCGCATACAAAGGCTGACCGTTACCGTTTTTTGAAATGAGGGAAATGAAAGTAGGTAGGTTCTGATTATCGGAGCCCAGCCCGTAGCTGATCCACGATCCGATGGAAGGGCGACCGGGCAGCTGATTGCCCGTCTGGAAAAATGTAATGGCCGGGTCGTGGTTGATTTGCTCGGTGTACAGCGATTTTATCAGGCATAGGTCATCCACGACTTTCGCCGTGTAGGGCAGCAATTCGCTTACCCAGGTTTCGCTTTTCCCGTGCCTGTTGAATTTGAATTGGGAGGGGGCAATGGGGAGGGTACTTTGGCTGGAACTCATTCCCGTTAACCGCTGCCCCTGCCGGACGGAATCGGGCAGCTCTTTACCGAATAAGTCGGCCAGTTTGGGTTTATAATCAAACGTCTCAAATTGGGAAGGCCCCCCACTCATAAACAAGTACACGACCCGACGGGCTTTGGGGGCAAAGTGTGGAATCGCCTTTAGAATCGCTTCCTGGGTATCTTCTGAGAGGCCCTCCCCCTTGTTAACTAGCCTGGCGGGCTTGTCGGCACCAAACAGAGAACCCACCGCCAGCGCTCCGAGGCCCAGCGTGGTTTTGGTCAGGAATTGTCGCCGGTCCAGATTCTCGTTCAATTTCCTGAAATCGGGGGTATGGAGTCGAAACTCCTCGTCGTGATGCTCCATAATGCTAGCGTCTTATCAGGGTGGCGTTGGAATTCATGATTGTGCTGGCTACCACGGCGTAGGAAGCGAGCAAGGGACGGTCGGGTGCTTTTTTGATTTTATAAAACCCAACCGAAAGCCATCCATCCGTTCTTTTCTTATTTGTCTTGAATTTTTCATATTCACTTTTTTGCATCTGCACCAGGAGTTCCAATTCGGCTGGCCGGGGGGAGGTACCCGTCAAGCTCCGGTACGCTTGCCGGATGGCTTCCTCAGCGGTTGGCTCTTTGGCCATTTTTTCTCCGAGTACTTTGCAAGCTTCCACGAATGTCGGATCGTTCAGCGTTACCAGCGCTTGCAGAGGCGTGTTCGTCTTTTGTCGACGTACGGTACAAAAACTTCTACTCGGGGCATCGAAGGTACCCAGCGTAGGATTGGGAACGGATCGCTTAATGAGAATATACAGGCTTCGTTTGTATATCACTTCAGTACTATCCTGCTCGTATTTAGAACTATTGATGCGCCACAGATCGGCCGGTTGATAGGGCTTTATACTTTTTCCCCCAATTTCCAGATTTATTAGACCACTTGCCATCAGGGCATTATCGCGCATCATCTCGGCCGAGAGCCGACGAGCCGGTCCGCGCGCCAGCAACCGGTTCTGGGCATCTTTTTCCAATAATTCCTTGGTGGTAGTGGAAGTTTGCCGGTAGGTAGCCGAGGTAACAATTCCTTTAACCAGCTTTTTTACATCCCAACCCGAATCCCGAAAGCTGATGGCCAGCCAATCCAGGAGTTCCGGATGGGACGGCAATTCACCCTGATTACCAAAATCCTCGGTGGTTTTGACCAAACCGGTTCCAAAGAAAAGTTGCCAATAGCGATTGACCGCCACCCTGGCCGTCAATGGGTTTTGTTTATCCGTGAGCCATTGGGCTAGGCCGTAGCGGTTTTTGGGTAAACTACTCGGAAACCCAAAAATCTTTTCGGGAGTAGCGGGAAAAACCTTTTCACCTGGGGCATCATAGTTCCCCCGATTCAACAGGTGGGCCTGTTTGGGCTTGGTCGTTTCCTGCATCACCATTAATTCCTGCACTTTTTCGGTGCTATCCGCAAGTACCGTTCGGTACCTGGTCAATTCTTTGAATGCTTTACCGGTGGTAGAATGAACTGCTGAAAAGTAGTATGCCTTTAACTTGGATTTTTCCAAATCAGACAGTTGATCGGGGGATTTAATGGTACTTGTTTCCCAGGTAGCTTTTTCCGATAGCAGGGCAACCTCGTGTGGGGTCAAGTTGCGGTTATACACCACAATGTCATCCACGAGGCCGTTTTTTAACCCATAGCCCCGGTACCAGCCGCCTATTTGCAGGCCGGGTTGGGGTTTGACGTACCGTTCATCAAAAATTATATCCTTCGAAAGCTGATCCATGGTGGTAGTCATTGCCAATTCAGCCCCATTTATAAAAAGTTTTAAGCCCGCAGCCATTCCCGAACCATCGTAGGTCATGGTCAGCTGAAACCAGCTTCCTTGCGGGATATTCACTCGGCTGACTTTGGTAATGGCGTTAGACGGGGCGGCGTGGGAAAGACTGGCTTCCAGTTTGCCCTCGCGTAGGTACACATGGTATCCCTTAAAGTTGTACAAGCGTTCAGCCTGACTTTTATGGAAAATCACGCCCTCTTGAACCTCCTTTGGAATACTTACCCACAGCCCCACACTGAATGGCTCCATTTTTCTGAAAATCCCAACCCGGTCGAGGTCGAGCCAGGCGTCTCCGTTTAGCTGAAGTCCTTCGCCCCGGTGCCCCTCCACGAAATTTTCTTTTTCCCGTTTGTCGCCCACTAGCGTGGTGTAAGCAAGTTGTTTGGGATTTAATTCATTAGCCAACGAATTTTTATCAAAACTAAATCTAGCTAATAGTCCGTCCTTGGGAATGGGTTGGTTTTTTAGTTTCGTGTACCCTTTTTGCTTGATCCATTTTTCAAAATCAACCTCTCCCGCTTTTTGGGTTTCTTGCAAAGTACCTATTTGTTTCTCCACCATAACCCGGAGTGAATCCAGGGTTTTCTCCTGTTTTTCGGTCGGGAGCAACAGCGTGGGGGAAGGCATGGTGTTGTCCCATGATATTTGGCCGGCTTCCTCCACATTATTGAAAAAACTGGTAAGCTGGTAATAGTTCTTTTGAGACACCGGATCATACTTATGGTCATGGCAGCGGGCACACCCTACCGACAGCCCCAGAAAAGCTTCCCCGAACGTATTGGTTCGATCCAGGACATACTCAGTCTGAAATTCTTTTTCGATGATACCCCCTTCCATATTCTGCTGGTGGTTGCGGTTGAAGGCCGTCGCGATTTTCATTTCCTTGGTAGGGCTTCCCCCAGTTTTAGGGTCCCGCATGAGGTCACCGCCCAGCTGCCAGTGGATAAAGGAATCATAGGACATATTTTGGTTAAAGGCCTTTATCACCCAGTCGCGGTAGGGGGTCATATCCCGCAGTCGGTCCACGGTATAGCCATGCGAGTCGGCGAAACGGGCCAGATCAAGCCAGTCAACGGCCATTCTCTCGCCGTAGTGGGGAGAGGCCAGTAAGCTATCTACCAGTATTTCGTAAGCATTCTTTCGGGTATCCTTTAAAAAAGAATCAATCTGAGCTAGGGTAGGGGGCAGACCCGTGAGGTCGAACGTTACCCTTCGGATCAGGGTTTCTTTGTCCGCTGCTGGGGAAGGAGCTAGTTTTTTTTCTTCCAGTTTGGCCAAAACAAAATTATCAATTGGGTTTTTGATCCAACCTTTCTTCGTGACCGCTGGCAGTATGGGCATCTTCGGGGCTACAAACGCCCAATGCGGTTTATACTCGGCACCATCCTGGATCCACTTAATAAGCACGGCCTTTTCGTAGGCGGTGAGCGTCAGGTGTGATTCCGGTGAAGGCATCAGCACCTTGGGATCAGTGGAGGTAATGCGATGAAAAACTTCACTTTTGCGCAGGCTACCTGGGGCAATGGCTACTTTTCCTGGATTTTCGGGTAGGTCACCGTAAGCATTATCCACCAGGTCAAGCCGGAGGCCGGCCTTCTGTTTTTTCTGATCCGGACCATGGCAGGCGAAGCATTTATCCGACAGGATTGGTTTGACGTGGTAATTGTAATCCAGTTTCGGAGGAAGTAACTGCATAGCTTCACTAACCTCCGGCGGCAGGGCGGGCTGGCAGGCGCAAATGGCGTAAAGAATGAATAGCGCTAAGAGAAGTCTCACTGGTACAAATGAATTGTTTACTTCTAAAGACTCACTTCCGAAATACTTACCCATCTGAAAACTGGTCTAAAATTTCGAATAAAGGAAGGTTAAATCGGTGTCAGTTTTTTCTTCTGTGAGGAAACGTACCCTTTATTACCACTACCTACAACGCCAGAAAGTGGCCTGACCATTCACATGAACAAAACTGCCGCCTTCCTTTTTTTACTGTAATAGCATCAGGTTCCTATTTTTCCTTCAAAAAACCGGATCCCGTTCGCCCCAATATCCTATTCATCGTAGCCGACGACGCCGGACTGGACATGAGTGCCTACGGGCGAACGTGGGTCAATACCCCTGGCTTCGACCGCGTAGCTCGGGAAGGAATCCTTTTTCAAAATGCGTATACCCCCAACGCTAAATGTGCCCCGTCGCGGTCCTGCATGCTTACCGGGCGCAATCCCTGGCAGTTGGATGCCGCGATGAACCACAGCATCTACTTTCCCAACTATTTCAAAACCTATCCGGAGGTACTGGCAGATAACGGTTATTTTGTGGGGTACACCGGAAAAGGATATGCCCCTGGACGGGTACTGAACGAAGACGGTTCCAAGCGTGAATTATTGATAAAGAATTTCTCTACCCTCAAAACCACCCCGCCTGCCCGCTTTATATCCGACAATGACTACTCGGGAAATTTTGCTGATTTTGTAAAACAGGCGGGTGAAAAACCCTGGTGTTTTTGGCTTGGGTTTACCGAACCCCACCGGGCTTACGAATACGGGGCTGGTATCAAGAAAGGCAATAAAAAGCCGGAAATGATCGAACATGTTCCGGGTTATTATCCTGATTCATTGACGATTCGTACGGATTTGCTCGATTATGCCTACGAAATTGAGTACATGGATAAGCATGTGGAATATGTGCTTAAATACCTTGAAGAGTCCGGCAAATTGGAAAATACGCTCATTGTTTATACCTCCGATCACGGAATGCCCTTCCCGCGGGTAAAGGGCAATGCGTACGAAAATGCCAACCATATTCCCTTTGCGGTTATGTGGAAAAAGGGGGTCAAAAATCCGGGTAGACAGGTAAGTGATTATGTGAATATGACCGACCTAGCCCCAACTTTTCTGGATCTAGCCGGAATCACTCCCGTGGCTTCGGGAATGCGCCCCATGATCGGTCAAAGCTTGGTACCTATCTTTAATAGTACCAAGAGCGGACAGGTACAATCGGGCAGAAATTTTCAGCTGGTGGGGCAGGAGAGGCACGACTATGGACGACCCCAGGACGTAGGGTACCCCATTCGGGGCTTCCACAAAAATGGGATGCTGTATCTGAAAAATTACGAGCCCAGCCGATGGCCGGCTTGTAATCCCGAAACGGGTTACCTCAATTGCGACGGAGGAGCAACAAAAACGCTCCTTCTTACCAATCGACGCAAGGGAATAGATAAGAGTTATTGGCACAGCAGCTTCGGAATGAGACCTTCCGAAGAATTGTACGATGTAAAAAAAGACCCGGACTGCATCCAAAACCTAGCCGCAAACCCGAAATACCAGTCGCTTCGGAAGGCAATGGAAAAAGAAATGGAAGCAAAACTCTTAGCTCAAGGCGATTTGCGAATGAAAGGATTTGGACATTTGTACGAACAATACCCCCTGGCAGAGGATGTGAATGGCTTTTATGAACGCTATATGAAGGGGGAGAAATTCAACACCGGTTGGGTAAATCCCAGCGACTTCGAAAAGGAAAAGATCGAAGATTAACCAGAATATTTAGGTACCACTAGCCTACACTCGTATGACAAACCCCCATTTAGTTCAACTTATCCACTCCAATGGTCAGCGCCGCGTAGCCATCGTGCGAGAGCCCGACCTGGTGCTGATCCGCTATTTCAACAGTATTTTCTCTCTGGCCCAGGAGGCACTTGAGCGAGCAATTTCCCTGAGGACACTGCTGGAAGAAATTCCCACCGACGGGCACCTGGCTTATGACGATGTATACGAAGGCACCGCGGATTGGAAATTGTTGCCGGCGATGGATCATCCCACCGATCCCCGTTTTTGTATGATTTCCGGTACCGGACTTACCCACAAGGCAAGTGCCGAAAGCCGGCAGAATATGCATGATACCAAGGATGAACCGGAACTAACCGACAGTATGCGGATGTACCGCTGGGGTCTGGAAGGTGGCAAACCTGAGCCGGGGCATGTAGGGGTACAACCTGAATGGTTTTACAAAGGTAATGGTAGTCTGCTACGTGGCCATAGGGATGAGTTGCTGGTCCCTGCCTTTGGCGATGATGGTGGAGAAGAACCCGAGCTTGCCGCGGTGTACATCAATGACAAAGATGGAATACCCCACCGGATTGGGTTCGTAACGGGCAATGAGTTTTCGGATCACGTCATGGAAAGGAGAAACTACCTATACCTGGCTCCTTCCAAACTCCGCACCTGTGCTTTAGGTCCGGAGTTGGTGCTGGTGGATCATATTGCAGAAATAAAAGGGAAAGTGTCAGTTCACCGTAATGGTGCTATCCTGTGGGAAAAGGAAATAAAATCCGGCGAAAACAACATGGCGCACAGCCTTGAAAATCTGGAATATCATCACTTCAAATACCCCAACCACCGCGTTCCCATGGATTTGCACGTACATTTTCTGGGAGCCGATGCATTTAGTTTTGGAGCCAATATCCAACTGGCCGATGGAGACGAAATGGTAGTAGCCTGGGAGTCCCTAGGTAGGGCCCTACGAAACCGCCTCCGTATCGATAATTTATCAGAACGGATTGAGCCGGTGCGGCAGTTAGGCTAGTAGTCAGGAATTGGGTTTTTCGGGAGCGTCGACCCGAAGCAATTTTGATTTCAACTCCTCATTTTCCGTTACATACCGTTGCAACTGCCCCTTTAAATACGCATTTTCCGAAAGTAAGGCAGAAATCATTTTTTCGGTTTCATCGTATGGTACTAATTCCTCTGAGTTTTTGGCTTGATTAGCGTAGCCACGGCAGGTAGAAGAACAGTATTTGGCGGTGGATCGGCTGGCAAAGTAAACCGTCCCGCACCACAAGCAAGACTTTTCAAACACCTTAGCGTTGTATTTGAATTCAGAGCGATCTAGTTTTGGCATAAGATCTGGGTTGTTAGAACATGGGTTAGATAGTTTAGTAAATATAATCATATGGATGGAAATTACAAAATTATATCGTGTTTATAGCGTAATTATACTAATACAAGAATTTTTAAATTATAATATGATCTTAATATGGCTACCTAAAATTTGATCAGGGCATCGGTATACTACACATTTCATCTAAATAGCCAATGGCTGTCACAAGGTATATTGACCCTTAATGAGCAGGCTTACAGCAATATCGGGGGGGCGCCCACATTCGTACGAAATTCCAGGCCATGCAGATACACTAAATGACCCTGGATGTATCTCGTAAGACAGCCCTTTGCCTTAGAGTGACAGGATGAAGCTGTCAAGTCCATATCCCAGGGGCGCCTGCCGCCTGGCGATCAGCTCAGGTTCGAATGTGCCATCGCGGTCGCTGGGCATCTCAATGCCTACCGGTCCATGGACCATCTTCACCGCCTTGCCCTTGCTCCGCCTCGGAGCGCCCCGCGTTTCGCCGGTTGGGGCGGTTCTGCTCCACGTGCGCTTTCATTTCCCCCGAGAGGGCCGCATCCAGAAAATCTTATAATTGAGGTGCTAATAAACCGCCTTTGCCCGATAGTTCTTTATAGGAATACATCATGCGAGCGATGCTCTGCTCACGGAATGCCTCTTAGTTAGGATCACAACCAAGCAGGCTATATTGCTTTTCTTCTTTTCCCATTTTGTTCTTTTGGTTTTCAATTTAATGAAATCCAAAATTGTCACACTTTATTGAACACTTTCGGGATGGACTATCTACAAAGTCAATTTACAAAAATGAGCCGCCAAGCGAATTGATTCCCGGAGGCCAAGTGGTTTTCGTCTGGGTAAAATACAAAAACGTTGAATTTTGACCGGGTGAAAACATAGCTTGCTGAAACATAAAGGGAAAAAAGGATGGTTATTTTGTGCAATTTAGACTTCAACCTACGACAATATGGATGCTCACTTACTGAGAATATAAGGAAAAAGACTGCTTGGGAGCAGTGCCTGTCACTCCCCTGTTAGTCCTCTGTTGATTTATGTTACTTATGTGTTGAAGATATGTTATCAATGTGTTGAAATGATAACAAAATAGAATTTTGCCTTTAAATACTTGAAGCTCAACAAGCCATACCTTTCTGAACCCTGCCAACCGCGGGGTTTCTTTTGAAAACCTATCCAAAAACAGGGGCCAAAAAGTAGGTCCAGTCGAAAAAGTTAGATTACCTTTATGAACCCAACTTTTTGACCTTTTGGTAGACTGACCACTATGAACCAGACCTTTGGCTACGCCCGCGTCTCGACGGCCGCCGACCAGAACACCGACACCCAGATCGACGCCTTACAGAAATACGGCTGCGACCGCATCTTCCAGGAGAAGATCTCCGGCCTGTCGGTGCAGCGCCCCGCCTTGGACGAAATGCTCTCGCTCCTTCGGTCAGGTGATACCGTAGTGGTTTCCCGTTTCACCCGCCTGGGCCGGAGCCGCGACCACCTGATCAGCCTGATCGGTAGCTTCTCCGAGCGGGGCATCATCTTCAAGGCGCTGGATCTGGGCATCGACTCGGCCACCCCATCGGGCAAGCTGGTCATTGGCATCTTTGCCGCCCTGGCCGAGTACGACCGGGAGATGATCCTGGAAAAGACCCGCGCCGGCCAGCTGCTGGCCAAAGCCAAGGGCAAGCACATCGGCCGACGCTTCGGCGTGAATCAGGAGAACTTTCCAGAAGGTCAAGGCCGCCACGCAAAAAGGCCTTTCCGTGCTTGAGATCGTCAACCTGACCGGCATCAGCCTAACTACCGTGAAGCGTTACCGGAAGACGATGGGTACCTGAGGCAATGAGGCTTACTGAATTCAATTAATGACCTATCTTATTGAAGTAAATCTGTCTCCATGATCTCTATTCTCTCTACCCTAGGCATAGCTATATTAGGTTAACAATTGGCAAACCCCCTTTCCAGTGGGAAGGGGGTTCTTTTTTCCTCGTCCTTTCTTAACAAGGTACCTCTGCTTCGAGGATGAGTTTTTCTCTCTCCATAAAACAAAATATATATCGTACATTGAGCCACTGAATTGCTTCTTTCTATACACATGCCAACGTTTGAAAGTCAGTTTGTTACTAAATTAGATCGGTTGCTCGATGACAACCTCGGTAATCCGGAATTCTCGATCGATACCATCTGCCAGTTACTGGGGCTCAGCCGCTCGCAGCTGCACCGGGTATTGAAGGAGCAGACATCCCTCTCCACCTCTCGGTATATTCGCCAACGCCGCTTGCTCAAAGCCCGGCAACTGCTCATTACTACCGATTTGCGCATTTCAGAAATCAGTGATCAGGTAGGCATCAACAATCTTCAAAATTTCAGTACCTACTTTGCGGAGGAGTTTTCGGTAAACCCTACTGATTTTCGAAAAAATCTCCCTAAGCTTTCCCTAGCCGAACATAACGAACTTTCATCCTCCGGCTCAGTCACAGAATCCATTCTCACGCCAATTCTTGATAGTCCACCCACCCACCTTCAGCCACAGACCAGGTCGAGGAGATACTATCCTGTGATGGCAGTGGTATTGCTCCTATTGCTCACGACGGGGGGGTACCTTATGTGGCAGAATTCGGCCGGTTATAGCGCCACGACCCCTGTGTCGAGTTCGCTGGCGGTGATGCCTTTTACCAACCTGGGCAGCCCGGAAAGCAACCCGGCCTGCGAGAGCATCATGGACGATATTTATACCTCAGTGACGCTGATCGATAATCTGAAAGTGATTGCCCGGTCGTCGTCGGACCAATACGAGCGCACCGAAAAGAATGTCTGGCAAATCGGCAGCGAACTGGGGGTAGCCAACGTGCTGAAAGGGAGTTTCCTGAAAATCGGTGATACCATTCAGCTGAAAATTGAAATCATAGGGACCCCGGCTACCGGTTCGGGCAAAACGGTGCCGGTGTGGATCAAGAAGTATAGCGCGGCCTACCAGGATATTTTCAAACTGACTGACGAGGTGGTGGCCGACGTGGCACGCCAACTCAACCTGACGGTCCGCACGTCGGCCTCGCAGGACCGACTGCTGGCCCACACGCAGAACCTGGAAGCCTACAATGCTTTTTTGCAGGGCCGCCAGTTGTTGCTTTCGCGCAAGACGGACGACTTGCAGGAGAGCCTCGTCCGCCTTGATCATGTCCTTGAACTAGACTCTACCTTTGGCGAAGCCTGGGCTCTGAAAGCCGTGGCCTACCACCTCTTGCTCGGATCGGGGGTGATGGACAATGATACGCTGAATCGCCTGACGGAAGAGAACGCGCTACAAGCCATTCGGCTCGATCCGACCACGAGCACAGCTTACGGAGTGCTGGGTAGTCTCTACTACTCAACGTACCAGTGGCAGGCCTCCGAAAACGCGTTCAGGATCGCATTGCAACACAATCCCAACGACGCCCAGGTCAACCACTGGTATGGTTTGCTGCTGCGTACGATGGGTCGAGTGAAAGAGGCCGTTCATTATAGCGCCCAGGCTATTGCGCTCGATCCCCTTCATCCCATCTTTCTGAGCGCTTATATCGGCAATTGTGCCCTGGCCAATCGATTCGATTTGGCCAGGGAGGGGATAAAATCTGGGCAAGGGCTATTCGACCGTTCGTTTGCCTACCAAATGAACGTAGCTCATTACTGGCTATGCAGGGCCGACTACGGTCGGGCGGTGGCTGGTTACCGGCAAGCCATCGTGTTGAACCCGGACGACCGGGGGCAAGTTCCGATTCTGATGTACTGCGAGGCCAAACGCGGTAACCAACGGCAGGCCCGCCTGTTTCTTAAAGAATTGACTGCCACCACGCCCCGGTCCGATTACGAGCGGGCGGTGGTGTATGCCGGACTGGATCAGGCCGACAGCAGTATGTACTATCTCAGGAAAGCTTCCGATGGTGGCTATTTCTACCGCGACACTAAGGTCATGCCTGTTTTCCAGCCCTATCACCAAACCCTTGCCTTCCGGGCGGTGCTGCGCCGCTACAACCTGGCCGGGCACCCCTGATGCAACAAAAATAGCCTTCATGCAACAATGCACGAAGTTTTGGCACAATACACGAAGTTTCTGACACAATAGCAGAAGTCTTTGCAACGCCTTTCCCGGAAATTTGTAGCAGCCAAAACGGGCAGATGGCTTCTCTTCATTTTCCATCATAAGCAAAACCCAAATCCCATGACAAAGGTAGGTATCATCGGTGGCGCCGGATTTATCGGCAGCTACGTCACCCGAAAATTCCTGGCCGAGGGCTATGCCGTCAAAGTCTCGGTACGGGACTTGGCCCAAAAAGAAAAGTACGTACACCTTCACGATTTGGAGAACGCTTCGCAGCTCGACGTCGTAGCGCTCGACGTACAGGGCAAGGAGGCCCTTCAATCGTTCTTGCAGGATTGCGAAATCGTGATCCACAGTGGTACGCCCTTTCAACTGGCCGTCGAAAATCCGCAAGAGGAAGTATTCGAGCCGACCGTCCGGGGAACTGAGAACTTCCTGGACGTGGTCAGTCAAACGTCCTCGGTACGAAAGGTGGTTTTCGTGGCCTCGGTGGCGTCGCTAAACACAGCCTATCCGATGCCCGTCCCCAATCGCCCCGCCGACTACGTATATACCGAAGCGGACGAGCCGTATCTGGATACCGAAGCTATTCCTTACGCGCAGGCCAAGTACTACGCCGACCAGGCCGTGCGGAAGTTCGTGACCACGCACCCCGACCCCGGCTTCGAGATCGTGACTGTGTTGCCCACGGGTGTGATGGGCAAAGCGCTTTCGGCCCGCGACGATTCTACTTCGGTGGGTCTGCAATATCTTTTCAGGAACAAAATCGCCCCCAATTCCTTCGTGCAGATGCTGTTCGACCACGACGTGGAGTTTGGCATCGTATCGGTTTCCGACGTGGCCGAGGGAATTTTCCGAGCCGCAACCACTGACGGGCTGCACGGCAAGAACTACCTGCTCACCAGTGAAAGCTACCCCGTGTCGGACATGACACGGATGCTTAACAACGAAACTCCCGTAAATGCAGCCCGTACCGTGTACAGCAACGCGGCGGCGAAGCAGGACTTGGGAATGCAGTTTCAGCCCGCCCACGTTCCGCTCAATGAATACGCCATGCAGTTTCAGCCCGCCCGCGTGCCGCTCAATGAATACGCCGGCCACGGCGAAGGGTGACACAACTTTCTAATTTTTCAACCAACCATTCTAACCAAAAACCGTGCGGAGTCAGCACGTTGAAAACCGACAAAACTTCATGAAAAAATTAACAATCTACTTCTTGACGATGCTTCCTTTCTTCGGCTTTGGCCAAAAAAAGGCAAACGGAACGATCTACATCGAGCACCCCGCCATTGACGTGGTGGACTCTTTTACCAAGCTAATGGTAAAAGGCGACACGGCGGCAATGAGCAAGATGATGACCAAAGATTGCAAGTACTACTTCATGGCGACCACGAAAGGTGCTGACGACTTCTATAGCAAAGCGGAGTTCTTGAATACGGTCAAGCTGTGGCAGGAGCAAATGGATTATTATTCCGTAAAAACGATGCCCGGCACCTACCCCGATGCCTTGGAATACGCTAAAAATCCTGGAAAAGTAACCGTAGAAACGTGGGACGAATTGAAAGGGGCACACCGGCAAACGGGCGTAAAGGCCGACATGGTTTTGCATCGTTCTTTTGTTTTGGACAAAGACAACAAAATATCGGAAATCCTGTACTACGGCAACCCCGAAGTATCATACGAGATAGGCAGGGGCTACGGCGAACGAACCAACGGCACGATTTACAATCAGCACGAGAATATCAACAAGCTACGCCTGATGATGGCCGCCGCCGAACATGGCGACATGGAGAAATACTACGGCTATTTTGATAAAGACGCCACTTTTTGGGACATCAACAACATGGACGGTAAGCCCCATAATTTGGAGGCCGAAAAAGCCGCAGACAAAGCCGTTTTAGATCTCTATGAATTTGTCAGCATCGTGCAGACGGGCTACCCCGACTTCATGAAATACGAAATCGGGGGCGGGGGCGGCACGCTCTACTCCTGGTGGAATATCAACCTACGCCGGAAGTCCGATAAAAAGGTGGTAAAGGTACCCTTTCACTATGACCACACGGTGAATAAAGATGGGAAAATTGTGAACACGATCTCGTATTACAACGCGGCATTGCTGAAATAGAATTCACAAAGTAGTACCAGTCATTTTTCAACCAACAAAACAACTAATCAAAAACGTACTCCTTAGCATTATGAAAAAGCAACTGTTGAATCTATTGTCGATCAGTACCCTAGCCTTCATTGTAAGTGCTTTGGGCTGTAACACTACCTCGAATAACGCCTCGCCCGACATGTCGGCCATCAAAAACCAAATCCAAGCCAAAGAAACCGCCTTTGCTGCTGCCCAAACTGCCGGAAACGTTGATGAGGTGGTGGCATTTTACGCTGATGATGCCGTCACCATGAGCGATGGACAACCGGCAAGCACAGGCAAAGAGGCCATCAGAAAAGAACTACTGGCGGGGCTTGACAAATACGGAAAGGGATCGGTCACTACCTACGATGTGGAGGATGTGTACGGCAGCGAAGACCAGGTGACCGAAATCGGAAAAGCCACCACAAAAGACGCCACCGGCAAAGTAGTTTATAATGGGAAATACATGGCTGTTTGGGAAAAACGCAATGGCGAGTATATCTGCATAAGGGATATATCGAACAGCGATACCCCGCAGCCTGCTGCCACCGAAAAAAGCATTCACGTATTCGATATGCCCAAAGACCTGACCGAAGCGGAATGGGCGACTGCTATCAAAGAACTGAACGCGGTAATCGCTGGTATGGGCTACCCCAATGCGGGCTATACTTTTTACAAAACTTCGGATAATTCAGTAAAAAACAACCGCTACTACTTCGAGGGTGTGTGGCCAGCGGGGGATGGATACAAAAAGATCCACGAAGATCCGGCATTCGTGGAAGCAGCGAAAAAACTGGATCCGCTGTACGCCAAAATCAAGGCGGTGGAGATGTACCGTCGCGTAGTGAAGGTGGACTGAGGCAACACCAGCAAAATGCCCTGCAAGTTCAACCCTAAATCACCCTAAGCAGTGAAAACGAACCACATATCACTCGTCGGAGTTGCTGTTCTGCTCGGCATTATTGTTTTGGTGGGCTGCCAGCCTACCCCCACAGAAACGCCCACCGACCCAACCGGCAAGCCCGACCTGGCTCAGGTACGGGCGGAAATCCAGGCGCTGGAAACCGAGTTTGGCACCGCCATCACCCGCCACGACCTCGATGCGTTGCTGGAATACTACGCCGATGACGCCATTTCCCTGGCCAACGACACGCCTATGCTGGTTGGCAAAGCCGCGATTGGCGACCACTACCAGAAAAAAGTGATGGGCGATGGCAAAACGCTCGCCTATCAGACCATAGACGTCTTTACGGAAGGAAATATGGTGGTCGAAACGGGAAGGTATACAAATACCGACGCCGCGGGTCAAGTTAGCGCGGGCAAGTACATGGCGCTCTTCGAAAAGCGGAACGGGCATTACGTGTGCATTCGGGAAGCCTACAACAACGATCAGCCGATGAAATGACTTTAATAAAAACTTTTTACTCTCTTTTTTCAATTCACCAACAAAACCCAGGATTCAATGAAAACCAAACTTTTTACGCTCGTTCCGACCGCATTTGCCACCTTATTTTTACTGGTAGCCGGCTGCAACTCCACGGCGAACGAATCTACCACAAAAAAGACCGATGTTTCGGAAATGACAGCCGAGCAAAAGCACACGATTGAAAAGGAGATCACTACCCTCACGAAAGAATTTTTCCAGGATGTTGAAAAACTGGACATTGAAGCGTGTATGACTTACTTCGAAAACACGCCCGAATTTCTGGCGGTTAATGCGGATGGCACTGCTGGTGATTACGCCTCACTCAAAAAGCTGAACGCGGATGGTTTTAGCCAGATGGCTACGTTCAAAGTCACTCCAAAAAAGGAAGTGACGAGAATTTTGTCTGACGAACAGGTACTATACACCTTCTTTGGCAGTCAGGACTTTGTGCTCAAAACGGGCGAAAAAATGACCTATGAAAATGTGGCCGCCACCATGCTCTTCACCAAAATTGATGGTGCGTGGAAAGCTACCTTCTACCACGAATCGGCCTTGCCACCCGTAGGGGTAGAGTAGCGAACGGGTCAAGAGATTTGACAACTTTCAAAAAGTTGTCAAATATGAATAACAGAGACGGGGACCGCCGAAAACCGACCAGAGTAGGCAAAAAACGATCTAAAACATGAAAACTCTATTGGCAGCAATTGTAGTCCTGATGGGTAGCCTGGCTACCGCCACCGCGCAGGACTTTTACCTACCCTCATCTTCCAAATCAAAAAAAGCCGTGGCCACAATGCAACAGGCGGCGGATCTGTACGCCAACGTCCACATTGCAGAAGGAAACGCGAAGATTGAGCAGGCCCTGGCCGATGACCCGGCTATGTTCATGGCTTACGTGTATGCTGTACAGTATGCCCCCAACAGCGAAAAAAACGCATTGATCGAAAAAGCTTTGGCCATCGACACCAAAAACTTAAATAAGGCCGAAAACATCATGCGGGGTCTGATGGAAGAATGGCAGAAAGATCCAAAATACAAACCTACCGAAGAAATGAAGGCATTGGTGGCTGCTTATCCTAAAACGCCACAGGCCACCGAATGGGCATCTTTACACGCTTTTTATACCGAGCGGAACCTGGACGCTGCCTGGACTACGCCCAAAAACTGGCCAAAATGCGCCCTAAGTATGCCCCTAATTACAATACGATGGGGTATATGTACGTCCAAAAAAAGGAGATGGATAACGCCAAAACGGCCCTCGAAAAGTATATCACCCTGTCCCCCAAGGAACCCAATGCCTACGACAGCATGGGCGAGTTCTACATGACTAATCAGGATTACAAAAAAGCAGCCGAATACTACGACAAGGCCGTCGCGATGGGCTTCAACGATGCCAAAGAACGGGCAGACAAGGCTCGATCTATGGTCAAATAGGTAAGGTTTCGGGCAGCAGGCAAACTCGATGACGCTTTGCCAGTTGTCAAACTTATCCGTTTTCAAAGCACTAATCCTCATACGATTAGATTAGGTTGATGATATAGAAATCCCCTCTTCGCTGGGGAAGGGATTTCTTTCTTCTCTTTCAAGAATTCTTTCTTCAATTTTTCAAAAAAAGTAAATTTAAAGACAATGAAAACAAACAAATCTACTTCTATTTTGGCCACTTGTGCCGCTTTATTCCTACTCGTTGTCGGTTGCAACACAGCCGATAAAGAAACCGAAGTACCATTCGACAAAGTCACTGCTAAGCAGGAGATCGAAGCCGCCAACGCCGAATTTATGGACTTGCTCAGCAAGGGTGATTCGGTTGGCTTAGCCAACTACTACACCGCCGATGCGAAATTCATGAGCGCCGGAGCACCTGCCGTTTCCGGGCGGCAGAACATCCAAAGCGCCATATCGGGAATTATTGCTTCGGGAATTACGGGTGTCGAGCTTAGAACCGACGAAGTGTGGGGAAGCGGAGAGTATGTGATCGAGGAAGGCACCCTATCGCTCTTCGCATCAGGCCAGGAAGTGGCGGTTGAAAAGTACATCGTCATCTGGAAAAAAGAAGACGGGAAATGGAAGTTGTTCCGCGATATTTTTAACTCCAATATACCCGCTCCAACTGCAAACTAACACACAAATCAGAAAAACAATGAAAATCAACTCATTATTCCTCCTACCAGCCACAGTTGTCGCACTCTCCTTTGGCCTGACGGGCTGCAACTCCTCCGCTGAAAAAACGCCCCCCACCGAAACCACCATCGCTGCCGAAGCACCGGAATATTTTAACCTCCGACCTGATGTAGAAAAAGCCTACGGGTACTCGCACGCTGTGCGCGTTGGCAACGAACTCAAAGTCTCAGGAGCCGTCAGCATGGACAGTGCCGGTAACCTGACCGCACCGGGCGATTTGCGGCAGCAGATGATCAACTGTTATGCGGACCTGGATACGATTTTGAAACACTACGGCTACACCTGGGACGATGTGGTAGTTGAAAACATCCTTACCACCGATATGCAGGAGTTCGAGAAGCAGGCAGGCTACCGCAACGACATTTACAGGAAGCAATTCCCGACGGGGTCATGGTTTGGGGTTAAGGAATTAGCCCTCCCCGGTCAATTGATCGAGATTGAACTGGAGGCATACAAGCTGCGATGAATTTCAATCTAAGAAAGCCACGGTATAAAGCGAGAAATTAGGGTCCTTAGTCATGATCGTCAGACCATCGGTTTTGGCCTGGGCAATCAGGATTCTATCGAAAGGGTCGCGGTGGAGTGGAGGTAGTTGCTGATAAGTGAGTAGGTGCGGTACCTCGATTGCGAGAACTTGGAATTCTGCCGGAAGGAGACGGTCGAGGGGATATTTGAGCGTAAGTTTACCAATGTTGGTTTTGATGGCAATTTCCCATACTGTAGCAATACTGACGATCTTTTGGTTTTCAGGGGATTGGATCTTTTCGCGCCACGACAAGGGCAACGTTTCATCACCCATAATATACCAAATCAGAATATGAGTGTCGAGCAGCAGGCGCATCAGTACATATAATCTTTAAGATCGTCTAACGGCGCGTCGAAGTCTTCGGACACGTAGGTAATCAGCTCTTTTCCAGCCCCAAATTTATTAGGCAAGCGAGGAAAAGGGTCAGTAGCAACCGACTGATATTTAGTATTTTTATAATCCAAAAACTGAATAAAGTCCAGCACTTTGGCTTGGAGTTCGGGCGGCAGCTGACTGGCTTTTGCCTCGATTTCTTCCAGAACGGTCATAGCGTAGCATTTTTTTTATCCAAATATAACGAAACAAGCAGCCTAATTCAAATAGATTTTGCAGGGTGAGCTTCACCATCGTTGGTCGATAAAAAACGAATCAGACTAAACCCTCTATGAACACTTTACCCCAAAATCCGCCCGTGCTACCTACCCTCGCCATAACCCGCGTCGAATCCATCGACGTGCTGCGGGGCATTGTCATGGTCATTATGGCACTGGACCACACCCGGGACTTTTTCCACCCCACCGCCTGGACCGACGATCCGCTCAACCTTGCTACCACCACGCCCGCGCTATATTTTACCCGCTGGGTTACCCATTTCTGTGCGCCCATTTTCGTGTTTTTGTCGGGTACCTCCATCTATTTACAAAGCCTTCGAAAATCGAAAGCGGAATTGAGTTCCTTCCTGCTGAAACGAGGGCTGTGGCTTGTCCTAGCCGAGGTGCTGATTGTCTCGCTGGGGATTAGCTTTCTACCTTACAACTTCATTCTTTTGCAGGTCATTTGGGCCATTGGCGTCAGCATGGTGCTGATGGTCGCCGTGATCCGCCTCCCTTTCCGGGCAATTCTAATGATCGGCCTGGTCATCGTTTTGGGACACAATGCGTTGGATCATATCGAAGCAGCGCCCGATTTCAAGCCCGGCATTTGGTGGGAGCTGCTGCATCATGCCCGGGACCCGGTGTACTTCTACGCCGAAAACCGAGCTGTCGTAATCGGGTATCCCATTTTTCCCTGGCCGGGCGTAATGATGATCGGTTACTGCCTGGGACGCCTGTTCACCTCTGACTTTCCGATCAAAGAGCGGCGGCGATGGCTGCTGGTGCTCGGAGGGAGCCTGCTGGTTGTGTTCCTGATCCTGCGCTTCGCCAATGTGTATGGCGACCCCTACCCATGGAGCGTTCAGAAAGACAGCCTCACGACGTTTCTATCCTTCATTAAAGTTCATAAGTATCCCCCTTCGTTGCTGTATCTGTGTGTTACCATCGGGCCGGGTTTGCTAGCGCTGGCCGCGCTTGAGAAGGTGCGAAACGGCTTTACGAACATCCTGAAAACCTACGGGCGAACGGCTTTTTTCTACTACCTGATCCATTGGTATGTTTTGCACACGCTGCGGCTGATCCTCTTTTTTGCCAGTGGACATACCCTGACCGACGCCCTGTCTTCGTTGGGCACCGTACCGGTACTGGGTGTTTTGCCGGGCGAAGGATATAGCCTGGTTGTCGTCTATGCGGTATGGTTCGCCGTGGTAGCGTCGCTCTACCCGCTGTGCCGCTGGTACGATGCCTATAAGTCGAGCCATAAGGAGAAGTGGTGGCTGAGTTATCTATGACCGGATAACAAATGTACCTCGAATCAACAAAGCCTTTTTTTGAAAAAAAAGTAAAAGACTTACGGCCAAAATAACCTATCTCCACACACCAAACCCACCCCTCCCATTCATGCAACAATAACCTAAGCATCTTGTGATACAGACAACATTCCTGGCACAATAGACCAACAGACCTTGCGGGCTGACTCCTACTTGGGGTTCTTTTTGTAAATGGCCCGCGCCGCCGTCGCAGCCGCGGACGGTAAAGAATGGCGCTAAGCGGTTTACGATCTCAATGGGCGTAAGCCATTATCCTCAAATCGCTCAACATTCTGAAAAGTGTAACTGGAGGGCAAACCCTAACCTGTTATGATCACGCCGCATACCCGCTACCAGCAGATGATCTGTTAGGGATAGAAAACAATACTGGATTAAATCCTCCTGCGGTAGATCAGATGGTATGCTTTGATAACGCTCGCCTTCTTGATCAGAAAGAAATTCAGCGGGCATAGTTTCAATCCTGACTCGTCCTGATTATAGTTTACCGTTTTCATTTCCTCTTCTGGGTACTACTTCCGATTATTCCATTATATCTGCATCAACATATTTAATGTTGAACTGAGTACATTGGGATTCCCGCCGTATGCTACTAGAATGAGTTGACAGGTTGCGGTGGGGGCTGAGTCTCAGTGGTATATTGGACATTTCCGTAGCGAACTTTTTTATAGGGATACCACTTCAATTCAAATCCACCGCGCTTTTTATGGGCCTGATCCGGTGTCAGATAGCCCAGCGAAGCATGTGGCCGCAGACTGTTGTAAGCTTGTATTGCTTGGGTAACAGCTGCCATTGCTCTCTCAAAATTCGTGAACCCGCGAAGTTGGAAGTCCTCCTTCAGGGTGCGAAAAATTCGCTCAGCCAAGGCATTTTCATCGCTCCGGCGACCCGGTCGGGTCACCCGATTCCGTCATGCTGATACCGATTTGCGCGTCGCGCAGGCGATTAACATACATCCAGGAGCAATACTGCACCCCTCGATCAGACCGGGTCGCCGGAGCGATGGTGGACTAGCGATTTTTCGCACTTCCCGCGCTGAACCAGAGCCATATCCAGAGCTTGTAGTGAACCTTTCGCTTCCAGCGTTTTTTGCAACGACCAGCCGACAATCTTCCTCGAGTAAACGTCCATAACTACCGTAAGGTAAACAAAATGGGAACCTAATGGGAAGTAAGTGAGATCGCTCACCCACATCTCATTGGGTCTTTGAGGAATAAGGTTCTTCACGCGGTTCGGGTACTTTCGGTAACAATGGTCAGAGTCCGTCGTTCGTATCCTGGTGCCTTTTCTCTTGACAAGCAAACCTTTCTCCTTCAACAGGTTGTGCAGCTTGTCTCGGCCCAGCTTGATGCGGTGGCCCCTAAGAAAACCATGCATCATCTCATGCAGCTTGGCAGTCCCCAGGCCGGGAATCTGCCTGCGCAATCGGCGCACCTCCGAGAGAACCAAGTCCTCCTGGAAGCACTTTTTCTCCTGACGCCTGGTAGCCGCGTACCAGGCCTGTCTCGTCAAACCAAACAACCCACAGAGCTGTCCCATACCCACTAGGGGGTAGCGGCGGGTCAGCCTCTCAGTTGCTTGGCTCCAGGCTTTTTTCGGATCGGAATGTTGAACTGCTCTTCGGCAATCTCGATGACGATCTCGTAGGCTTCCGCTTTGAGTCTGAGCATCTTGTTTTCTTTTTCGGTATCCTGAAGGCGTTTCTCCAGAGCTCGCAAGTACTCCATATCAGTTTTCTTTTTCATAATTCTACGGAAGTTAGATGGATACGTGTAACGCAACAGTTTGTGCTTGAAATACCAGCGGTTCAGACTTCGCAGCTCATTCTTCGAGATGCGCAGCGATCGCTCGAACTCGTCGGGCGAAACTAGTCCGGCCCGGTAGGATTCCACGACCTTTCGTTTGAAGGGAAGGGAAATACGACTTTTTTTATTTCTCTGTAAGAGACTAATATACATACATTTACTGATTAAGTGTATACTGAAATCAGTAGCATATGCCCTGTTCTATAAGCTGATGTTATGTTAAATATTAGGTGCCAATGTGTGTGACAATTGTCTTTGTGAGAGTCGAGGGTTGGGTGCCCTAGCCCCAACCAGTACTATTTCAAGCTAGGCCTGGAGATGCATCAAAATCAACATAAATGTTCCAACCTTGAACCTGGAAATTTTGTCCAATAATTAGGGGGGCGGTACAGTCCAGCACACCCCAGAAAATAATTATTACTACAAAATAGTATTTATACAAAACCTTCGCTATTATTACTGCATAATAGTATTATTCAGTCATGAAACGTTTCCAGCTCGGTGAATTCGAGGAGATCGTCCTTCTTACGGTGGGCGTGTTGCACGGCAATGCCTACGGAGTAACCATCAAGGATGAGATCGAGCAACGCCTTAACCGGGAAGTGACCATCGGCTCCTTGCAGGTCACTCTGCGGAGACTGGAATCCAAAGGCTTCCTGAAGTCAACGCCCGGGGGGGCAACCGAAAGCCGGCGTGGACGACCAAAGCTCTTCTTCGAAGTCACGGCGTACGGAATAAAAGCCCTGGACTATTGTAAAGAATCGCGCGACGAGCTTTGGAAGGCGCTGCCCGATCTGGTGCTCAACCTTAAATGAAAGGCCATGAAAAGCGCTGAGCCACCCCGTTTCATCTTGCGTTTCCTGGAATGGTTCTGCAAGCCGGAATATCATGCCGACATCGAAGGAGACCTGCTTGAATTCTACGATAGAAGGGTGGCAGGCTTGGGCAGAACCCGGGCAAATTTACTCTTGTGCAAAGACGTTCTGTTCCTCTTCAGACCGGGAATCATCCGATCAGCTGAAATTCACCAACCCATAACCCCCAATGGTATGATCAAGAGTTATTTCATTATGGCGTGGAGAGACCTCCGGAAAAACAAACTTTACTCGACGCTCAATGTGCTGGGCCTGACATTCGGCATGGTTTGTTTCCTGCTGATCGGTCTGTATGTGTATGATGAACTCAACTTCGATACCCAGCATAGTAAGGCGGAAAGAATTTACCGTGTCATTACCCACGAAAAAAGCCCCGACAATGAATCTACGACAGTCGCCGCAGCAGGGTATATGGTGTCCGAACAGTCCAGGCGAACTTTTCCGAATGTGGAGCAGACAACACGCATGCAACGCGTCGGGCGTGCCAACCTTGTCGATCCCGGGAATCCCGTCAACGTACAGGAGACCATCACTGTCGCGGATGAATACCTGCTTCAGGTATTTGATTTCCCGCTTCTTGATGGGGATCGGCGCACGGCGTTAAAAGAGCCGAATTCCATTGTCATCACCGAAGACCTCGCCATGAGAATCTTCGGCAGGAAAGATGTGATCGATAAGAATCTGCAGTTCAGCCACATGCAGGATCCGGTAAGGATCACGGCGGTCTTGAAAAACCACCCACAGAATTCCAGCTTCACCTTTACCAATGTGTTGTCGGAGGCGACGCGGTACTCCAATGAAGAGTTCATGCGTGAAGCCCTGAGTGACTGGGCTTCACCGAACTACACCGTCTATGCATTATTAAAGCCCGATGCGAATGCTTATTCTGTTTCCAGTAAGATCACCCGCCTGGTTCACGCCAATGCATCGCTCGAACCGGGCACAAAACTATCCTACAGTCTTCAGCCATTGAAGGACGTGCATTTGAAATCCGGGGGAATTACCGATGGCGCAAGAAACACGAATGTTGATCCCATTCCGCAGGGAAACCCCGTATACGTCACGGTTTTCTTGTTTACGGCCCTTCTTGTCTTGTTGATCGCAGGGATAAACTACTCGAATCTGACCACGGCCCGGGCCTCAGGCCGGCTTAAGGAAATCGGCGTCCGAAAAGTGATCGGAGCGGTGCGTGGAAATCTGATAGGGCAGTTTCTGGTCGAATCCTTCATCACAACCGTGATCGCTTTCGGGGTTGCTGTGCTCATCGTTGCGTTTTTGCTGCCTTCCTTCAATGAATTTGTCAATAAGAAGTTTTCGCTTTTCTCCTCCGTGGGCCTGGGTTTCTGGGCCGCTGCGGCAGGCCTGATCAGTGCCATGGGTTTGCTTTCCGGTGGCTACGCAGCCCTGTTGCTTTCCCATTTCAAACCGGTTTCGTTACTGAAAGGCCTGGCGCTCAAAAGTGGCGGTGATTTCTCCGTGCGCAAAGCGTTGGTCGTCCTGCAGTTCACGATTTCGACCGTAATGATCATTGGAACGATTGTGCTCTTCAGGCAGGTGCGTTTTTTAAACGAGAGTGACCTGGGCTTCAACAAAGACCTGATGGTGGTCATCGACGTGAATGTGGTCAAGGCCCGCTCCAACTTTGACCGGGTGAAGAACGAGATGTCGAAGATTGCCGCTGTGGAGCAAGTTTCTGTCACATCGCATGTACCTGGGGAATGGAAAACTCTGGTGAGAGTCAAACTCAAGAAGGGGGGCGGTGGCGATCAGCTGCACACGGCCTATGTGATTGGTGCGGATAAGGATTTCCTGGCCACCTACGGGATCGAGTTGCTCAAAGGCAGAAACTTCAGGAATGAGAATGACACCTCCGCCATCCTGATCAACGAAGCGGCCGCGAAAATTCTCGGCATCACCCATGTTTCCAATGAAGCTGTTGAGATTCCGCAAAGTGCCCCGGGTTCCACTTTTGCCCCGATCTATGACGATACCGACGCTTCGTTCAAACCGCGTGTGGTAGGCATCGTGAAGGATTTCCATTTTCAATCACTGCGGGCGAAGATAGAGCCATTGGTCATTGCCTACCACGACAACCCGATTTATCCCATCGATTATTACTCGGTAAAGATCCAACCGCAGAACATTCAGGCCACCCTCGGAAAGCTCAAAGCGGTAATGGTGGCAAACGATGAACGTGAGCCTTTTGAATACCACTTCCTCGACGAGCAGCTCGCTCGGTTCTACATTGAAGATCAGCGTAGCCAAACGATTCTCGGTTGGGTCGCGCTGGCCAGCGTGGTCATTGCGTGCCTGGGCCTCTTCGGACTTGCCACCTACTCGGCACAACAACGGTTGAAGGAAATCGGTGTGAGAAAAGTTCTGGGCGCCAATCTGTTGAGCATCATGTCGTTGCTCTCCAAGGATTTTGTAAAACTGGTTTTGATCGCCTGCTGCATTGCGTTCCCGGTTGCGTGGTTTGGCGCTAATTGGTGGCTTCAGGAGTATGCTTATCACATCGATGTGGAGTGGTGGGTCTTTGCCCTGGCTGGCGTGATAGCAACCGGTATTGCCCTGCTCACGGTGAGTTACCAGGCCATCAAGGCGGCCTTGATGACCCCGGTGAAAACTCTCAAGTCGGAATAAAAGGGTAGGGTTGTCAGGGGTTCTTTTCAACGGGGCTGATGACTCACAGAACGTGTAGCAGACCAAGCACCACACCCGTACGATGATCGACCGCTACACCCGCGTCTAGCAGGTCGTCCGGCGTACCACCGCCGTGAAGCTGGGCCTGTGAGGCAATGCTTCCGAAACATCAATAGCGCACCGCAAAATCAAACCACCCCAATGAAAGTTTCTCAAAAAGAGAGAGTAAGTTTGTAATATCTGCCATTGCTTATAAGCATCTGTTATTTCATCATGGATGAGAGGGTTAAAAGTTCTATTACAGGAATAGGAACGTTCTCAGAAGAAGAGGTCAACCTATGCCTGGGCAGGTTCAATGATTTGACCCTGCCCAGGGGCTCACTGCTTTTGGCGGAGGGGAAAGTTTGCCAATCCCTCTATTTCGTTTATCATGGGAGTTTCAAGCATTATTTTGTGTCGGACCAAGGAGATGAGGTGATTCTTGATCTTTACGTGGAGGGGGACTGGGCCCTGAACTACAAGAGCTTCACCTCCCAAAAACCTTCCACCTCCATCATTCAGGCCCATGAGGACAGCCGGGTGCTTGAACTCAGCGTCCATGAGCTTCATGCGCTCATCAGGGTTTCAGATTCATACTTCCAGCTCGGAAGACTTCTGGAGAAGGGAATCGAGTGTCGGCAGATGCTTAAACAGGGCTCGTCTCCAATGGAAAAGTACACCTTCCTGTTGGAAAGCAACCCCCGGCTCATTCAGAGATTCCCCTTGAAGTACATCGCTTCCTACCTGGATATGCGTCCTGAAACCCTCAGCCGTGTGAGAAAAAACATACCCTAGCCTATTTCTTGATTTGAATCAAGTGGTCTCTACGCATTACCGGGTATGTTTGAGGAAAAAAATATCATGGAAAAGCGGTTCCTAAGGAATGTCGGCATCTTACTGGTCTTTGGCTCTGTCACACTGGCCGCATCAATGCTGCTACACCCCGTAGGGGGAAGCATCGAACACCTTTTGAAAACCACGCGGGTGATTATCCTGAGTCATTCCCTGGCCCTTCTGTGCATACCCCTGATTCTTGTAGGGTTCTGGGGCCTGACCCGAATGATGGGCACCGGTAGTTTACTATCTGTCATGGCTTGTGTGACCATGTCTTTTGGATTGGTGGCCGGCATGTCAGCGGCAGCCATCAACGGGCTGGCACTTCCACTGTTCCTACTGAATTACCAGGATGCGACTGTTGCTGCTTCAGCTGCAATAATGCCAATTCTTCGGTACAGCCTTGCCCTGAACCATGCGTTTGACTACATCTACCTAGGCTCTGTCTGTTTGTCCACACTCTGCTGGGCCGCTGCCATTGTAACATCAAGGAAGCTGCCTGTATGGACCGGCTACTTCGGGATGATCCTTTCAGCGAGTGCTGTCTTTTCTTTAATTACGGGCTTTAAGTTTTTAGACCTGCAGGGCTTTCGCCTTTTTATGTTGGGAAATTTGATCTGGACTGTCAGCATAGGCATTAGCTTAATCATGAAAAGCCGACACCATAACATTGCTTGATAAGTAGGAAGTATCTCGTCCTGATTTTACTTTACACCTTCAATTTATGTATTACCCTAAGTCCTTTTTGAATTGGAGAAGTAATTCAGGAGAACCAAAGCCGGTCATTTCTTCATAACCAGCGATCGGTGAGTTTATTTTCTGCTCTTGCACCCCCATCTTCATAATGGAATAAAAAATATTTTCCCCTGGTGTAACATAACGCCTCGCTTGGCGACTAATGCATCAAAGCTCCGTAAGCGTGGCAGACAAAGACACAGAAAAAGAATTTGAAGGGCGGATCAGCGAGCACAGGGCCATGATCCACAAGGTATGCAGGATGTACGCCTATACCGAAGATGACCGGCAGGATCTCTTCCAGGAGATCGTCATCCACCTGTGGAAGGCTTACCCCCACTTCAAAGGCCAGTCGAAATTCAGCACCTGGCTGTACCGGGTGGCTATCAACACCGCTGTCACCGGCTTGCGGAAGCAAAAGAATTTCATTACCACTTACGATCCGGAATACCCCCCCGCCCAGGTTGCCGATGAAAAAGGGGAAGGGGAAGATCTGTGGCAGCAGTTGTACAGTGCCATTGCTAGGCTAAACGAAATTGAAAAAGCCATTGTGATGCTGTACCTGGAAGGCCGCAGCTATGAGGAGATGGAAGAGATCCTGGGCATTGCACAAGGCAACCTTCGGGTGAAGATGACCCGCATCAAAGACAAATTACGCCAGCTGACAAAAAACGAATAGCCATGGAACTGGACGACTTTAAACAAGCCTGGAAACGGGAAGACCATAAACCAACCCAAACACCCGATGTCATGGAAATGATCCACCAAAGGAGCAAGGGGCCGATAGCCTCCCTGCAAGCAGCCTACCGGAGACAAATGCGTGCCGTTGCCGCATTCATGTCGATCGTAATAGTGACCCAGGCCAGAAACCTAGGGAGCGTTTCTGCCAACCTGCTGTTCTGGACTTTCATAGCCTTCTGCCTCATGATGATGGGGGCCTTGTACCTCAACTACCGGCAGACCCGCAGGATGGAAAGCATGGATGCTCCGGTGAAGAACAACCTGGAGCAGCACATCACCCTGCTCGAGCAGCGTATGAAATGGCAATTCAACGCAGCCCGGATAACAACTCTCTTTTTCATCCTCCTGCTGGAAGTGATTCCGCTGTATCAGCAGGTGCGGATGCTGAGCACATGGCATGCCTTGCCCGGGGTAGTCAGGTTCTCTACCTACGCCGCTTACCTGCTGTTCCAGCACTACCTTAGCCGGGCCATAACCCAAAAGAAGTTTGGAAAGCACCTGGACCATTTGAAAAACCTCCTGAAGGAATTGAGGTAAGGGTATCTTGTGAAAAATGGAGGCATGGGGTGCTCATGTGGTAATGACCAGCTTTGAAGCATTGGAAGGCACTGCCTCCACCATCCGGATCAGCCATGAACCTTCCCTTCAGACGAGGATATGAATGCAGCACTCCCCTTCCGTTGTTCGCTGTATCAAAAGCAATTGATTGGATTATGATTTCGAAATTGCATTTTTTTATAGAAGTGAAAATCTAACAATCTGTTTAAGGTTAAGATACCGTTACAAAAAGGAATCCAAGCCTATCATTGTCGGAATTGGGGTTATTTCTGGGAAAGTTTCTGGGCCTGGTCTTGGGGATCGGGCTATGGATGGGATTCCTGATGTTGGCGGAATGTAGGGTTAAATTAAAAGAATGAACGGCAGCGGCCGCCGCAAAAAGCGCCACGCTGAGATTCTACTTGCGCTTTCTCAATGGTCTTTCCACCTCAATGCCAGCGTATCTTAGAATTTTGTAGAGCGTGGGTTGACTTTTTATGCCGAACATCTCCCTGATTTCATCCGTGCTCCGGCTATTCTTCTCATAAATCTCCTTGACTTCTGGAGCAATTTTGCGATAACGCTCGCTCAATCCCTGCGGCCTGCCCCCCGTCCTACCCCTTGCACGAGCCGACGCCAGGCCCGCCTTTGTCCTCTCCCGGATCACATTGCGCTCATGCTCGGCCAGCACGCACATGAACTGGAAGAACAGATTGCCCGTAGCCGTGCTGGTATCGATTGATTCAGAAAGTGATTTGATGTTCACCCCCCTGTTCTTCAATTCTTCGATCAACTCGATAAGCTTAATCGTGCTCCTGCCCAGCCGATCGAGTTTCCAGACAACCACGGTATCGCCGGCCCGGGCGTAGGACATCAGCTTTTCAAAATTCGGCTTGCTGGATTTCACCCCCGACACTTTGTCGGTGAAAAGCCTCTGGCAGCCTTCCTTTTCCAGGGCATCCAGCTGAAGGTCCAGATTCTGTTCCTGGGTTGAGACCCGGGCGTAACCCAATTTGATCATTTTGTGTATGAAACTTAATAAAAACAAATATATTACATTTAGAATAATTACATGACAATATAAACAAACGGTTCGCCATGTCGCGGTCGTTGTCTAGTCAGTTTAAAGAAACGGTCTCCTTTTTATATAGCTGCGCTACCCTTCCAGGAATCATGCAGCAAAGCCTCCTTCAAATAAAAATAAAATTTACAATATACCGCTCAGTATTTTTCCTATCTTTGCATTGATTATGAGAAACGTAGTATCGAAATCAGAACGAACCAGGCAGTTTATTGTCGAACACACAGCCCCTATCTTTAATGAAAAGGGGTATGCTGGCACATCGCTGACTGATATGACCAAGGCAACTGGATTATCTAAAGGGAGTATCTATGGCAATTTCGACAACAAAGACGAAGTTGCCTTAGCTGCATTTGATTATAATTTTGAACAGGTTACCCTTTACATTAAAGACAGAATCTTAGCGACCGATAATTCTATCGATCGCTTATTGGTTTATCCGAAGGTTTATGGTAACTTTTTGGAAATTCCATTTCTAAAGGCAGGTTGTCCTATCCTAAATACATCAACCGAGGCTGACGACACTCATCCGAAACTCAGAGAACGAGCTACGAATGCGCTGACTTTTTGGAAGACATCCATTGAAAATCAAATTAAAAGGGGTATTCAAAGAGGCGAGATAAAAGCTGACACAAACCCAACAGAGCTGGCAATCGTAATAGTTACCCTAATAGAAGGAGCAATTATGCAAGCTAAGGTCATGGGAAAGGCTACGGAATTAAGAATTGCAATGAATTTTGTAGAAAAACAAATTCTCTCAGTAAAGGTCTAATTTTTTTGTTGTTTTTTATACCGATCGGTATATTTTGAAATTTTTTTATATGTATAAAGAACCTGGGAAATAGCACTTAACAGCAAACAAGCGTATGAGACACATCAGAAAAGTTATTTGCGTTTTTTTAATCTAGTGGAAGCAGCTATTCCACCACTAATAAGACCAGGAGAAGAACATGGTAATACTATAAAAAAATAATCAGAACAATAAACATGAATGGTATGATTAAGTTTTTACTTTCAGGTTGTGTATTATTTTGCGGGCTTTCCCCTTACATAAATTCGTCAGATAAATCGGGTTCTCTCGAACTTGTTATTTCATTGGGTGTCTGGGGGACAACCCTCCTGATCGCGGGATTCTTCCTTGCAATCTCTTTCTATTGCAAGGCACTTCAAAGTTGTCTGACAATGATTTCTCCACAAAACAGGAAGGCAGCGCCCAAATCAGTTTGGCTTATGTTCATACTACCTTACAATTTCATTGAAGACTTCTTTATTATGATAAACATTTCAAACTCATTAGAAGAAGAAGCAAAATATAATACAAATTTAACAGGCATAAAGGACTTTGGTTTGATAACGGGTATTAGCTGGTGCATTGCGCAAATCTTGTCCTTTATCCCAAACATAGCAGGAGAAATAGCCGGTGCATTAGGGTTAGTCCTTTGGATCATACATTGGAGATTTATCATTAAAATAAACAAACTACTCAGCGCAAGCTAACTATATGTATGGAATGCATACTCATTATCTCAATGCTATTTATTAACAACTATGATACTTAAAGCAAGGATTAAAATACGATGACTACTGCACTGTTCCCACTAGAAGTTGAAAGTAAGACCCAGGTTCGTTTTCCCGATTGTGACCCTTTCAACCATTTAAATAACTCTAAATACATTGATTACATTATCAATGCCAGAGAAGATCAGCTCAAAATATTTTATAATTTCGACATCCACAAAATGGTAAAAGAGATGGGGATTTCATGGGTTGTGGCTCAAACTCATATTGCTTACATAGTTCCGGTAGGCGTAATGGAAACTATTACCATACAAACCCGATTGCTATCCTACAATACTAAGTCAGTATTATTGGAGGCCATCATGTACGATGAAGATAAAACCCATGTAAAAGCGGTCATGTGGTCGAGACAAGCTCACTACAACTTAAGAACCAAAACTAGCCAAGAACATTCAGACGAACTGATGCAGTTCTTCGATAGGATACACTATCCCCTAGAAAACAATTCCTCCTTTGACGATCGGGTACAATTATTAAAACAATCACAGTGGAAGGAGCAATACTAACTGAATCATTGTATGCTAACACAACATGGAATTTTTAAACATCCGCTCAATGGAAGTGAGCAAAGCCAAAAATGGGCCAAAAACAAGAGGGGTATGGGTTTAAGAACACGGAAATTTTTTATTCAGAAACGTTAAAAACCTTTCTCCATTTACACATTTTAACTGTAAGGGCTTAGGAGTCAAATACTATTTTTAATTCTTCACTGGTAAATGTTAGGTATCCATGAACACAAACTATATAGAAAGCGTCCTCAAACAGTTGGAATATTACAAAATGCTGGGCGAAAAAACCTTTGCTCAACTACCTGATGAAAAACTGTTTTGGCAATACAATGAGGATAGCAATAGCATTGCCACCATCGTGAAGCACCTATGGGGAAATATGGTAAGCCGGTGGACTGACTTCCTGACCACTGACGGTGAGAAAGAATCCAGAAACCGGGATGCAGAGTTTGAGAATGATTTAACGACCAGGCTTGAAATGATGGAAAAATGGGATGAAGGCTGGAAAGTCCTTCTGGATAGCTTGAAATCAATAGACGATGAAGACCTTGAGAAGATTATTTATATCCGCAATCAGGGACATACAGTTTTAGAGTCAATAAACCGGCAATTGGCACACTATCCCTACCACATGGGACAAATTGTATTTATCGGAAAGATGTGTGCTGAAAAGTGGACTTCCCTTTCCATTCCAAAAGGAAATTCAGGACAGTACAACATGGAAAAGTTTTCACAACCCAAGCATACTGCGCATTTTTCAGATGAATATTTAACCGGTTACGAAAGCCAGCAAAAAGAATAGGAAAAACTTAAATCTGATGCAATGGAACATGTAGCTACGAATATATTTCAGGTTCTTGATAACACACCATCGGTTATTTCAGCTTTACTGAATAACCTGAGCGAAGATTGGACAACAAAAAACGAAGGGGAAAATACCTGGACAGCGAAAGAAGTTGTTGCTCATCTTATTGTTTGTGAAGAAACCAACTGGCTGGTACGCGCTAAGATTATACTTTCTGAAAATCTGAAGCCGCCTTTTGTTCCGATTGATATGGTAGCACACGTTAAAATGGCCCAAGGCACTTCGCTGGAAGATTTGTTGAAGAAGTTCAGGGAGCTTAGAGAAAATAGTATCAAGGAAGTAAAGTCGTTCAATCTTTGGGAAATCGATTTAACGAAAACGGCTATTCATCCTGTACTAGGTGAAGTAAGCTTGCAGCAGCTCTTTGCTACCTGGGCTACACATGACCTTACCCATATAGCACAGATTGCAAGAGTCATAGCAAAACAAAACAGAGATGACGTAGGCCCATTTATAACCTATCTGAACATATTAAAATAGATAATGGAAAATAAAGATAAAGCAGCAGAATTTGCAGCAGAATGGATTGGGAGCTGGAATAATCATGATTTAGACGCAATTCTGGATCACTATGCAGACGCCCTGGAATTTTACTCACCCTTTATAATCCTGTTAAAATTCAATGATTTAGGTCGAATCACTAACAAAACAGAGTTGAGGGAATATTTTAAAATCGGACTGGATACCTATCCTGACCTACATTTAATTCTTCATAATTACTTTGAGGGTATTAACACAGTCGTTTTGCATTACACCTCAGTAAAAGGAAGAAAAGCCGCAGAAGTCTTTGAATTTAATGAATACGGAAAAGTTGTAAAAGTTTACTGCAATTATTCAAAATAAATGGTCCTCTGACAATTTTTGTGGAAGATGACTATTATGATGATTTGAGCAAATAGTATATTTTTTAACTAGCTTACATTTAGTATATTACAGTAGGGGTTAATTATCCAAAAAACGGTAGTCGTGCCCTGCTGCACACAAATTGTCAGAAAACCAAATAAATTAAAAATGACTTGGATATAATACCCATTGCTCTTCGAGGGTAACGATTTTATGATAAAACCCCCGGAGGTAACACATTTTGAAGAGTTAATCTTACTGGCAAAAGACACCAGGATCTGGCAACATTATGCTATTGACTGTAGTGATACTCAAAAAATGACTATCATTTTAAATAGTGCACTGACTGAAAGGGAAAATGGAAAACAATATCCTTTTGTAATTATAGACCAAAACAGTAACAAAATTATTGGCAGCACAAGGTTTTTAGATATAAAATCTGAACACAAAAAACTTGAAATTGGCTGGACCTGGCTGCATCCTAGCTTTTGGTCTACGAATAGTAATATGGAATGTAAAACCTTCTTGCTCACATACTGCTTCGAAGAACTATTTACCTGTAGAGTGCAGTTTAAAACGGATGAAAACAACATTCGTTCACGAAAAGCCATAGAAAAAATTGGCGGTCGATTTGAAGGTACCATACACAATGATATGATTAGGGATAATGGTACACATCGTAACTTTTCATATTATAGTATAATCGATAGTGAATGGTTAAAAGTTAAAGAGCAATTATTAAAGCTTTTGAAGTCTCAATAATTGAATATACCAAATCTCCTATATATTGCGGGATGAACTACGTGTTAATTATCCACGAAGTGGAGGACTATCAAGTCTGGAAGGAAATATTTGACAAAGCATCGAAGATCAGAAAAGAAGCGGGAGAGTTATCATATCAGGTTCTGAGATATGAAAAGGATGCCAATAAAATTGTTCACTTTTCAGTATGGAATACTTTAGCTAACGCCAAACAGTTTTTTGAATCTCCTGAATTAGTGAAAATCAGAATAGTCGCAGGGGTAAAATCTCCCGACTTTAATTATTTGGAAGAAATAGAGAACGGAATATTGTAAAAACAAATGTTTTACCCTTTCATCTTTGTCCAATTTTTCTTATCCTTTGATATTTTGATAAAAGGCTTTCAAAGCTTATAAATAGTGATACATCAAAAATATGCAGAGTCTACGCTTAGATAGACCCATAGGAGAAGCGGCCTATTCGGCCGCCTAAGGAGGAGCAAAACGAAGGGGTTTAGGAGTGCATCAAAAAGTGTGGGGCAATTGATTCTTTGATAACTTGAGAAGGATTTGAAAGCCTTGCGGCCCCACCTCATGAAAGCAAAAAATGTAGTCCAGCCAACAGCCATTGATCCCAGAAGTGCAGTCTATCATTTAAAGGTACATATTCTGAATATATCGCCGATGATCTACCGGCGCTTTATCATTGACGGCAATACCCACCTAGCAGAGCTGCATCATTTAATACAAATGATGATGGGCTGGGAAAATCAGCATTTACACGTTTTTCATATCTGGGGAGTGGATTATGGAATTGCCTATGAAGGAGGCACCTATTATCGTGATGACCCCAGTGAGATTTTTATCGGAGATTTAGGTCTGAGGGCTGGCGATAAATTCTCCTACGTGTATGATTTCGGCGATTACTGGCAACACGAGGTCCGGGTGGAGAAGGTTGAGAATGCCAGGCCCGGGTACCAGCACCCAATCTGCACAGCCGGGCGGAGGGCCTGCCCTCCGGAAGATGTCGGTGGCCCCTATGCCTACCAGGATGCTTTGATCGGCCAGTTCAGCTGGATTCAGGAAACGTTATCAAACGTATTGGAAAGTATTGAGAACGGAGAGGTTCCAGACCTTGATCTGGATAATGCGCCCTGGTGGTATCTCAAGCATCGCAGTGAAGAGTTCGACAGGAAGAAAATGAACAGGGCTCTGGCCAGACTGTATCAAAAAAAGGGTGACGGCACATTTTGGAAAACATTGGGCGGCTACGATGATTATTTTGATGATTAAGAGGAGCCGCTCTCTGTATCAAGATAACCTAGTGGTTAATTTGATAATGGTTGGTAACTTTGGTTATGGAAAAAGTGGTAATTTTCGTCAGGGCAATACACAGGGTAATTCAGCCTACATACACCTCCTTACCAACCAATCGTTGTTAAAGTAGATTTTTCGATTAATGCTAACTTGCCTCAATTTAGAACTCGATACCAGGAAATAGTGCGTTACACCAGTTCAATGAACCATCACCATTGAACTATGTGGTGTACCGCCTCAAAGGACGAGACGGAATGTGAAGTGAGTAAAACCCGATCTCCAGGCTTTTCACCCTGATCGGTTTTGTATGAATTTTCCTCTACCCCAATTCCATCCATTCTCATGGATGGAATTATGATTTTGTCGTGATTGTTCCGCAGAGCATGCCATTTGCATCCCTACTGGCTACTTCCCTACTGTTCCCACCGCTTCGATACAGGTGGGAAGAAGGCCCCCTTCACCTCCATCCGCCACCCAGCGCCCGGTATATATTGACCGTGGCGTTCATTTGCTGCATCTTGGTTTCGATCAGATCGAAGCGCGTTTCCAGGGCGTCGCGCTGGGTTAAAAGTACCTCCATGTAATCGGCACGGGCCGAGCTGAACAGGCTGTTGGCGATGGTGACCGACTGGTTCAACGCCTGTACTTCCCGCGCTTTCAGGTCGTAGGTATTTTGTAGGTTGCTGATGTTCGACAGCTGATTCCTCACCTCGATGTAGGCATTCAGAACCGTACGTTCGTAGCTGTAAATCGCCTGAATCTGCCGGGCGTTGGCGCTGTAATAGGTTGCCTTGATTGCATTTTTGTTGATCAGAGGCCCCGCCAAATCCCCAACCAAGCGAGGCGATCAACGACTCCGGTACGCTACCCAAATAGATGGGGTTGAAGGCGCGAAGACCCACGTCCGCCGACAGACCGAGCGAAGGGTAGAAGTTGGCCTTGGCCACCTGCACGTCAATTTTGGCAGCAGTCAGTTCCAGTTCGGCCTGCCTGATGTCGGGGCGGTTCTCCAGGAGTTGCGCAGGGATACCCGTCTGAATCAGGCCGGGTACCAGCGTTTCAAAGTCCCGGGTTGCGCGGTCGACGTGCTGGGGGTACCGGCCCAGCAGAAAGTTGATTCGGTTTTCCGTTTCGGTAATCCGCTGCTGAATACCGTACTGCAGGCTTTGGGTATTGAGTACCTGGGCCTGGAACCGCTGCACCGCCAATTCGGTAACCTTGGTCGCTTCTTTCTGCAACCTGACAATGCGCAGGGCGTTGGTCTGAATCTCGATGTTGTTGCTGCACAATAGCTCAGCTGATTGTCCAGAGCCAGTAGTTCGTAGTAGGAAGTGGCGATTTCAGCGACGATGTTCGTTATCGTGAAATTCCGCCCTTCCACGGAGGACAAATACCGAATGACCGCGGCTTTTTTGGCATTGCGCAACTTGTGCCAGATGTCCACCTCCCAGCGGGCGTAGAGATCCACCAGAAATTGGGCAGGGGATCGGGCGTTTCGCGGCCGGGCTTGATGTCGATATTGGCTTCGGTGGTGCCGGGACTGGTGTAGCGGGCGGCTTTTTCCACGCCCGCCCCACCGCGAAGGCCCACGAAGGGCCGGTATTCTCCCGGCTCGGGCCAGGACTTCATTCTGGGAAATGGCGATTTCCTGTAACGTGATATTCAGTTCCTGGTTGTTCGAAATAGCCGTGTCGATCAGGGCTTTCAGGTAGGGATCGGTGAAATACTCGCGCCAGCTTAGCCGGGCCGAGTTGGTGGAATCCTGCCGCGTTGCCATAGCTCGCTGGCACTTCCCGGTTTACCTCCCTGGTCAATAAAGCCGGGGTTTTGCAGGCCGACACCGACACCATGAAAACGACCGTCGCCACGCGCTCAGGCACTTATACAGGGTTCGTTTATTCATGGTTGGTACTTACTTCGGTTATTGAAAAGGCGTCTACTTGCTGAACAAAGCTTTCGGTCAAGGGACTCATCTTCTTCATCTTTGATCATCTTGCGGCCATCGGCCAAGCGTAGCCAAATATGTAGTACAGTCCGGGGATGATGATGACCCCGAAAATGGTTCCGAACAGCATACCACCCAGGGCCGATGCACCAATGGTACGGTTACCGATGGCACCCGCGCCCGTGGCACTAATCAACGGGATCAGACCGGCCACGAAGGCGAAGGAGGTCATCAGGATCGGGCGGAAACGGACCCTGGCTCCTTCAATGGCTGCGTTCCAGAATCGTGGCGCCCTGCTGTCGCTTCTGAACGGCAAACTCCACGATCAGTACGGCATTTTTACCCAACAGACCAACCAGCATGATGAGTCCGATCTGGGCGTAGATGTTGTTCTCCAGTCCCATCAGCTTCAGCAGCAGGAACGAACCGAATACCCCGACCGGCAGCGAGAACACGACGGCCAGCGGAATGATGAAGCTTTCGTACTGCGCGGCCAGCACCAAGTACACGAAGGCCAGCACGATCAGGAACACGTACAGCGACTTCGTTGCCCCGGATCGATTCGTCGTAGGAAAGGCCTTCGAAAGCGATGTCGTACCCTCGGGCAGCGTCTTGGCGGCAACTTCCCGGATGGCCTGTGATGGCATCGGCGGTGGTGATAGCCCTTGGCCGGAAGCCCCTGAATAGCGGCTGAATTGTACAGGTTGAAGCGGGTGATTTCGTTGGGGCCCTGCCCTTTCTTTAAGCGTCATGAAGGCCGAGTAAGGCACCATTTCGCCCGCATCGTTTTTGACAAACAGCTTCAGAAGATCGGAAGGAAGCCGTCGGAAGCTCGGGATCGGACTGCACGTACACTTTGAAGAACTGGTTGAACTTGATGAACCCCTGTTCGTAGGTACTACCGATCATGATGTTGAGGTTATCCATCGCTTTGCCGATGGACACGCCTTTCTGCATGGCCAGGTTGTTGTCGATCTCCAGTTCGTACTGCGGATAGTTGGCGGCAAAGAAGGTAAACAAGCCCGTGAGCTCCTTGCGCTTGCCCAGATTGTCCATGAACTCCTTGTTGATTTTATCGAACTCCTGGTAGTCCGTATCCGTTGTTCTTGTCCAGCAAGCGCATCGAAAAACCGCCCGACGTACCAAAGCCCGGAATGGCCGGGTGGTTCGAAGAATTCGACGACCGCCCCGAGGTTCTCTCGATTTCTCCTCCAGCTCTTCCATGATCTCCTTCACGTTCTCGTTCGCGCTCCGACCAGGGTTTCAGGTTGATCAGACAGGTACCGGCGTTGGAGCCCCGGCCTTCGGTCATGATCTCGTAACCGGCCAGCGAAGACACGCGATTCGATGCCCTCGATCTTCTTCGCAAATTTTCTGAAGCCGCTGGGAAACCTCGTTGGTTTTTTCCAGGGTAGAGCCCGGGGGTGTCTGGATGATGGCGTAGATCGTACCCTGGTCTTCGTTGGGAATAAAACCGGCCGGCAGAATTTTGTTCACGTAGAAGATGCCCACGCAGAAGGCCGCCAGATATGGCGAACGTAACAACGCGGCGGTTGACGATTAGTTTCAACAGGCCGACGTACCTGCCGGTCAGTTTTTCGAATCCCCGGTTGAACCCGTCGAGCGCTCTGGTCAGCAGGTTTTTCTTGCGGCGGATGTCCATGATGGTTTTTCAGCATCATGGCGCACAGCACCGGGGTCAGCGTCAGGGCGATCAGGGCCGAAATGACAATGGAGCTGGCCATGGTGATGGAGAACTGCCGGTAGAACATACCCACCGGGCCCGACATGAAGGACATCGGCACGAACACCGCCATCATCACCAGCGTGATGGCGATAATGGCCCCGCTGATCTCGCCAAGCACTTCCTTGACCGCCCGATAGGGCGACAGATGTGCTTCTCTTCCATCTTGGCGTGCACGGCTTCCACCACCACAATGGCATCATCGACCACAATACCGATGGCCAGCACCAGCGCGAAGAGCGTGATCAGGTTGATGGAAAGGCCAAACAACTGCATGACGAAAAACGCCCCGATCAGCGATACCGGAACCGCCAGAATCGGGATCAGGGTAGAACGCCAGTCGCCCAGGAACAGGAATACCACCAGGGCCACCAGGATGAAGGCATCCCGCAACGTATGGATTACCTGCTCGATCGAGGCATCCAGGAAGTTGCGACACGTCGTAGCTGATTTTATAGTCCATGCCCGGAGGAAAGGATGTCTTTCATCACTTCGAGCTTCTTTTTCACGTCGTCAATGACATCGCTGGCATTACTGCCGTAGTTCTGCTTCAACACGATGGCCGCCGACGGGTGGCCATCGAGGTTGGAATAAATGTCGAAGAATTCACTGCCCAGTTCCACGCGTGGCTATATCCCTCAGGTGGATGCTTTCGCCCTCGGCATTGGCCCGGATGATGATGTCCTTCGTACTCCTCCGGCTTGTTGTACCGGCCCTTGTAGGTAAGCACGTATTCCAGCGACTGGGCCGCGATACCGGAGCTTTGCCCAATCCGGCCCGGACGACCAATCATACTTTGCTCGCCAATGGCCTTCATACCTCCTCCACGGAGATGTTGTAGGCCCGCATGCGGTCGGGGTTCAGCCAAACGCGCATGGCGTACCGGCGGCTACCCAATATCTGCGCCCTGGCTACCCCTTTGGTCCGCTGGATTTCGGGGATCATGTTGACGGTGGCGTAGTTGAACAGGAATTTTTCGTCGATGCTCTTGTCCTTGGAGTAGAGGTTGACGTACATCAGCATACTGGGCTGGACGGGCGAAATGATAACCCCTTCGCGCTGCACCAGTTCGGGCAGGAGCGGCATCACCTGGTCCACCCTGGTTTTCACCCGGATCACGGCATCGTTGGGGTCGGTACCCGGTTCAAAAATAATCCGGAGGGTGGCCTCACCGGCACTGGTGGCATCGGTGGCGATGTAGCGCATGTCCTGAACGCCGTTGATGGCCTGTTCCAGCGTAATCAGCGTGGATTTGACCAGTACGTCGGCACTGGCGCCGGGATAGGCGATGAATATATTGACGGTGGTGGGGGCAATATCGGGGAACTGCGAGATGGGCAACCTCCTGATGGCCAGTACACCCACAAAGACGATCATGACCGATATGACAATGGCGAATACGGGTCGGCGTATGAATTCTGAACTAAACATGGGTCTGCTGCTTTTTAGGGTAGCTCAGATTATTCGGCATACAGTTCCAGACTGCGTCAGCATCTTCGTCAGGCTGCATGAACTTGGCGTGTATCTTCTCGTTTTCGCGTACCTGACGCAAGCCTTCCAGCAGAATCTTGTCGTCCTTACTTCAGACCCGACTTGACCACAAAAATGTGGGGCATCTCGGCGGCGATGGTGATTTCCCGCGACCTGATCGTGTTGTTTTTATCCACCACGTAGACATACTTCTTTTCGAGTACCTCGAAGGTGGCTTTCTGCGGAATGATCAGCGCGTCTTTGAAGCGGTACCGTCATCAGCACGTTGCCCGTTTCGCCGTGCCGCAGCAGGCCGTTCGGGTTGGGGAAGGTGGCCCGGAAGGCAATGTTGCCCGTCTCGTTGTTGAAGTCGGCTTCGATGGTTTGCACTACGCCCGGATATGGGAAAACTTCCGTTGTTGGCCATCATCAGGTTCACGCTGCTGCATGTTGTCCTGCCTGGCATCGGGTTTTGTAGTCGAGGTACTCGGCTTCGGGCACGTTGAAGTACACCCACATTTTACTGTTGTCGGAGAGGGTGGTCAGCAAATCGCCCTCATCACAAGACTTCCCAGCCGCACCTGGAAGTGGTCCATGATCCCGTTGAAAGGCGCCCTGATTTCGGTGAAACCCAGGTGCACTTGGCCAGGGACACTTCCGCGTTGGCCTTTTCCAGTTTGGCCTTGGCCATGGCCAGTTCGTTTTTCGAAACGATGTTGCTATCGGCCAGTGCCTTGGTGTTCTGTATTCGATTTCGGCAAAATTGGCTTCGGCCTGGGCCTTTTGCAGTTCGGCCTGGTACAGCATGGGCATGATCTGGAACATGAGCTGTCCCTGCTTGACGGCTGTCCTTCGTCCACGTAGATTTTCTGCAGGTAGCCCCGCTCCTGCGCCCGCAACTCGATGTGCTGGATGGCGTGAATCTGGCAGACGTAGTCCTTGGTGACCATGGTATCCCTCACAATGGGACTGGTGACCAGGAATTCCGTTTCCTCTTCTTTCTTTTCCTCCCCTTTCGAGTTGCAGCCGGTTTGGAAAAACAAGGCGCACAAGCCCATGAACATGGTAATTTGTTTCATACTGATTTTATTTTCCACAAATGTTTAATTGATAGGCTGAGTGAAAGGCCCATGATGCTGGTCACAACTACCTGCTTTTTTGACTGAGAATTGTAGCTTCACTTACCGGGATGAAGTCCGCTGAGTGAAAGCACCGGTGCCCGGCGGAGCATGGGAAAGCTCCCCCATCCGGTGAATCAGACTGTCCTTTCGTTGGCTGGCTAGCTGGCAATCCGAGAGTTGCTGTTGCCATACGGCGGTAGAGAGCGTGTAGGCGGTGCTGCCAAGTTCCGTATCGGTGCGGTTGCGCTGAAGGCCTTGCTCGTAGAGCAAATAGCCATTGAACAGGAGCGATAGGGTCAGGGCCAGGCCGAGACCGTAAAGCAAAATCGAATGGGTTGCTGAATTAGGAAAGTACCGGCGTTGCATAGGTGGTAGTGGCGGCTTTGGGTGGTACAAAGCAAGCACCGCAACATTAAAACGGTATGAGAAGGAAATTAGAAGATATTAGAAGGGCACCATATTGTTTTTAAGAATTGCCAATGAATGTTATTTTTACTCAAAATAATTATATTTTGAGTAAAATAAAACCTGCCTTGAAAAAGATATTTACCCTACGATAAGGGTGGGGGGCTAGCCAGCTATCCCGATGCATCAGGCGAGCATGGCCTGACGGGGTAGGTTCATCGTGACGGAAGTACCCTGCCCAGGCAGGGAAGTGATCAACAAGGTACCCTGGTGCAGGTCCACTATTTTTTGGGTGACGGCCAGCCCGATGCCGTGGCCGGGCACACCCTCGCTATTGGCACCCCGGTAAAGCGGGTCAAATATGTGGGCAGCGTCGGAGTCGGGAATGCCGCGACCCTGATCGATTACGGTTACGGCAATGTGGTCGTCTTTCGACCGGAGGAGTACGGCTACCTCCTGATCGGAGTATTTGCAGGCATTGTCCAGTACGTTGAGGAAAGCAGTGGTCAGCAGGGTGGCGTTGCCTTTTACGGTGAAGGACTCCTCATCCGTGGTCATGAATTGAACCGGCAGGCTCCGGCCCGGGTACCTGCCCTGCACCTGCCCGATGGCCGTCAGCAGGCAGTCGTCCACCTGCACGGCGGTGAGGGAAAGCGTGGCGTCGGTGACTTTGGCCAGGCCCAGCAGGCCGTTGGTCAGGGAGATCACCTTTTTCAGCTCCTCCACGGCTATCCCCATGCTTTCCCGCCAGTCGTCCGGATTCTGGTCGTAGCGCAGGGAGGTTTCCAGCGTTCCCAGGGTGTTGGTGAGGGGGGTGCGCAGCTCGTGGGAGGCATGGGAGACAAAGCTTCGCTGCGACACGAATGCTTCCTCCAGGCGGAACAGCATCCGGTTGAAGGTCATGGCCAGCTGGGCGATCTCGTCCCGGCGGTTTCGTTCGTTGACCCGCTTGTGCAGGTCCATGGCCGTGATCTGCTCCACCTCCTCCACAATGTCAGAGATCGGTTTCAGTACCTTGCCCGAAAAGTACCACCCGGCGAGTACCGTCAGCGAAAAACCCAGCAGGTTGGCCAGCAGCAGGATTTGCTGCAGGGTACCCAGCTTGTTGAAGCCGATCCGGTCGTACCCGGACGCAAAAATGTAAAACTGCTGCCCCCGGTCCTGGAAGGGCAATACGATGGATTCCAGATGCCCGCTCCTGAACTCAAAGAGCGAGCTGGAGTCCAGCAGGGGGATCTTCTCCTTGTACACATCGGAATCGTGGAGCGTTCGGTTGGTAAAGACCAGTTTGTGCTGCCTGTCGTAGATGCTGATCTGTTCTTCCACGATCGTGAGCAGATCGGTGCGGACCATGTTTTTGAAAAAGTCATCGTGCAGGTGCCGCCGCGAAATCAGCACCCGGCCCGCCATGCGGGCCTTCCCTTCCAGTCGGCTATAAAATTCCTCCTGCCTATACAGGGAATAGAAATACCACACCAGCAGCGACAGCGTGACCTGGATGGCCATGGTCAGCAGCGTGAAAATGAGCGTAAGCCGGTTGCGAATAAGCATGAAAGTCACGGAACAGGATGGCAGGTGTTTAACCTGGGAAAGTCGCCTTGGGCCAAGGAAAGAAAGCTACCCTTCGCGCAGCACGTACCCCATGCCCACGATGGTATGCAGGAGCCTGGGCGAAAAGTCCTTGTCTATCTTCTTGCGAAGGTAGCTGATATAGACGTCGATGACATTGGTGTTGCTGTCAAAATTGAGGTTCCAGACCCGCTCGCTGATGTCTACCCGCGAAATGATTTTTCCCTTGTTCAGCATAAAGTATTCCATCAGGGAGTATTCGCGGGTGGTGAGGTCGATGCGCTGTCCGGCCCGGGTCACGGTTTTGGCGTCCAGGTTCAGTTCCAGATCGGCCAGCCGCAGCACCTGCTTCTGCTTGGGGCCGTTGCGGCGCGTCAGGGCCCGGATGCGCAGGAGCAGTTCCTGAAACTCGAAGGGCTTGGCCAGGTAGTCGTCCGCGCCGGCGTTGAAGCCATCGGCTTTGTCGGCCAGGCTATCCAATGCCGTGAGCATCAGCACCGGTACCGCCTCGTTTTCCGAGCGGATCAGCCGGCACAGTTCAAAGCCGTTGATCTGCGGCAGATTGACGTCCAGGATGATGATATCGTAGCTGTCCTTCCGAAACAGCGACAGACCCATGCGCCCATCGAAAGCCGCCTCGATCTCATAGCCCTCGGCCGCTATCCCTTTGCGGATGAAGGACACCATCCGCTCTTCGTCTTCCACCAGTAGTACTTTCATGAAACGATATGGGTTGCCTCCGGACATTTGCAGGTACTGACCGAGGTTGGGTTGATTCCGGGGGACTATACCTGCCACCCCGGACCAGCTCCGCCCGTACCGGGCCAGCCATGCAAAGATACGCAACAATAGCTTTCCTTTCCTGCCCGGTTCTTCGAACATCCAATGCCTTACGGGTGGAATCATCTATGGGCATATCGTTCGGTGCCCGGGCTATTTTTGGGCTTGACCACTTATGATGCGGCCTTACCCGTGGATCCTGTAGGCATTGCCACCAATCGTGAAAGTCCCGATGTGGCCGGGATACTCCCGCATTCGAATGAATAATGAGTGCCTTTGCGCTGATCGTATAATCCAACCGGTGGGTCTAAAAAAGGGAGTTTTAGGGGGGCGGTACCGTATTTAGAGAAAACGACATCACCATTATTTCGCAGGACCTCCACAACGCCAGAGCCTCGTACATTGCTCAGGACGAAGGTATCAACGCGGTGTCTTTCGCCGCGCAGGGCGTACCGGTGGGCGGACGCTGGGACGGGAGTACCCCGTCCGACCCACGGCGGTGATGGATGTACATCCGCCTCGCCCCACGACGAAGTGCCGGAATAGGCCGGTCTGCCGCTTTCAATCTTCTTTTTTTGGTTATATTGCCCATCGTAATGTGACTCTATGAAAAAGATACTATTTATTGCACTATACCTTGTAAGTCTGGCACATTCTGGCCATTCCCAGCAGGTCTTCACCGTAGAGGGCCAAGTGACGGATGCCACCACGGGCGACCCTGTGCCTTTTGCGAACGTAGCTGTAAAAGGTACTCTATCTGGTACTACCACCGATTTTGACGGAAGATACAGGATCACGTACGCCCCTCCGGCCGACTCCCTGGTGGTTTCCTACATTGGCTTTTCGAATAAATCCAAACCAATTGTACAAAACCAAGCGCAGCAAGTAATCGACATCACCCTCGCCCCTTCCATCTTTCAATTGAAGGAAGTGAGAATCTACGCCGGCGAAAACCCCGCCTATGCCATCCTGCGCAAAGTGGTGGCCCACCGCGAAAAGAACAACCCCGATAACACGAGCGCTTACGAATACAACTGCTACACGAAAATCCAGATTGACATGGATAATTTGTCCGAGAAGTTTCGCAAACGGAAAAGTGTACGGAAAATCACCAATCTGGTGGAACGGTATGACGAGATCAGGGATGACGAAGGGCAGACCATCGTACCCGTCTTTCTGTCGGAATCAATCTCGGACGTGTACTTTCGCTCAAACCCCAAGAAAAAGAAAGAGATTGTCCGGAAAACAAAAGTGGCCGGCATCGGCCTCACCGATGGCAGTCTGACCTCGCAGGTGATCGGCTCCTCCTTTCAGCAATACAATTTCTACGGAAACTGGCTCAATCTCCTGGAGAAGGATTTCGTATCGCCCATCGGGGATAGCTGGAAAGTATACTATGAATACTTCCTGGCCGATAGCAGCTACAATGGCACCAACTGGGACTATCAGATCGAGTACGAACCCAGGCAGAAGCAGGACCTGGCCTTTTCGGGCACTTTCTGGGTGGATGGCATCAGCTACGCCATCACGCAGATAGACGCGCATGTGGGCAAGAGCGCCAATCTGAATTATATTGAAAGAATAAGAATTCAGCAGTCGTACGCCCTGATGGACAACGACACCAACTGGATGCCGGAAAAAACCAGGGTGCTGATCGATGTGGCCGAACTTACCAACCAGTCGGCCGGCATGCTGCTGAAATTCTACTCCGCCAACCGCGACTACAAGCTGGGGAGGGCAAAAGACAACAAGTTCTATGACTCGGCCATCGAGCTGAGCGAGGATTACAGGCAGCCCGACGATGGCTACTGGGATAAGGTACGCCCCGAAGCCCTCACCAAATCGGAAAAACTGAGTTTTGACCTGATCGATTCGCTGAAAGTGCTGCCGGTAATCAGCACCTATACCGAGATCCTGAATATAGCCGTCAATGGCTACAAGAATATCGACCGCTGGAACATCGATGTAGGGCCCTACCTCTACTTGTACGCCAACAACACCATAGAAGGGCACCGTCTCCGTGTCGGAATGCGAACCGATCCGCATTTCAGCCGAAAATGGATTCTGAGTGGCTATGGCGCCTACGGTACCAAAGACGGGGTCTTCAAATACAGTGCGGGTGTGGACTATATCCTGAGCCGCAAACCGTGGACCGTGGCGGGGGTGTCGTATGCCTATGATCTGGAAAGGCTGGGGGTGTCGACAGAGAACATCGGCACCAATACCATTTTTGGGGCTTTTTCCCGCTTTGGCACCATGCGTGGCGGGTACATGCAGCGCAATATTACCACCTACATCAGAAAGGAAATTTCCAAAGGCCTGACGCAGTATGTCAACCTTCGAAACATGACTTTCCACCCGCTGTTCCCTTTCGCATACCGTACCGTTCCGAAGCTGGGGTCCGATTCACCCATTCGTAATACGTACACGGTAACGGAGATGAATTTCGAGACCCGCTGGGCTCGCAATGAGCTTTTTCTTCAGAATGATAACGACCGCATCAGCCTGGGCAACGGCAACTCCCCCACGCTTACTTTCCGATACACCCTGGGTATGCACGGTTTACTGCACAGTGACTTCAACTACCACAAGTTTTCCCTGAACCTGAAGCAGAGTTTTCGGGTTGGCATTCTGGGACGCACCTACTATAACCTTACGCTGGGATACATTCCGTCGGCAATTCCCTACCCGCTGCTGTACACCCCGCTGGGCAATCAGTCGCTGTTCTACGTCGATAATGCCTTCAACCTCATGAATTACTTCGAATTCATCGCCGATCGCTACGCGATAGTCCGGGCCGAACACAACTTCGAAGGCTTCATCCTGAACCGCATACCGGCAATCCGAAAGTTGAAATGGCGGCTCCTGCTCACGGGAAAGGTGTTTTACGGGGGTGTCAGTCAGCGAAACCTCGACATGATCAACGATACCGATCTGGAAGGCCACGTGGTACCGGTATTTCAGGTTCTGAACAATGTGCCCTACGCCGAAGTAGGATACGGGATCGACAACATTTTCAAAATAGGACGAATCGACGCCGTGCATCGGCTTACCTACCGAAACGCCCCCAACGTCACCCCCTTCGCTGTCAAGTTTTCATTCTGGTTTAACCTGTGAGCCCTGACTCGGGCGTTGCCGAGGCGGCGGCGCCTGTCCCTGGAACAGGTGAGGCATACCCAATTGCCTACTTCATGTTCCCGTATGCTACTGGAATGAGTTGACAGGTTAGAGTGTGGGCTGATTCTCAGTGGTATATTGGACATTTCCGTAGCGGACTTTTTTATAGGGATACCACTTCAATTCAAACCCGCCGCGCCTTTTATGGGCCTGATCCGGCGTCAGATAGTCCAGCGAAGCGTGTGGACGCAGGCTGTTATAAGCTTGGATTGCCTGGGTAATAGCTACCATTGCCCTTTCAAAGTTCGTAAACCCGCCAAGTTGGAAGTCCTCTTTAAGAGTACGAAAAACCCGCTCAGCCATCGCGTTCTCATCGCTCCGGCGACCCGGTCGGGTCACCCGATTCCGTCATGCTGATTCCGATTTGCGCGTCGCGCAGACGATTGACATACATCCAAGAACAGTACTGCACGCCTCGATCAGACCGGGTCGCCGGTGCGATGGTGGACAAGCGATTTCCCGCACTTTCCGCGCTGAACCAGGGCCATGTCAAGAGCTTGTAGCGATCCTTTCGCCTCCAGGGTCTTCTGCAACGACCAGCCGCACAGGCGGCCCTGCCACGATTTTCCGCGAATAGGCATCCATGACTACCGTCAGGTAAACAAAATGGGAACCTAATGGGAAGTAAGTTAGGTCGCTCACCGCTGGTACTGTCGTGAAATACAAGCTTTGAAATAGAATTTTTTTAATAAATTTGGAGTATGAAGGAGTGCCGGCTTTTTTAAGCCGTTACATCCTGTGTAGTCCTGCTGGTCAGGACTATTTTTTTGTCCTGATATCCAGGTTCTTTGACATGTTGGGAATGGTATAACGGGTCATAACTGGCATCTTTTTTCCATAAGGCGTAACAGAGAGTTAGTAGTTTTTTCTGAACGGCAACATATCCTTTCATTTTGATGCGGGTTTTAATAAATACTCTTTCAAATAATGCCTGGCAAGCCGGTTCTCCGAACCTGACGGCATTAAAGGCCGGCAGAAACAAGATCCGTCTAATCCGGCTGTTTCCTTTTTTAGATATCCTGGTTTTTCCTGACCTTAACCCGGATTGATTTTCAATGACATCATAACCTGCAAAGCTGACGAGTTGCCTGAGATTTTCGAAGCCGCCACGGGGCGCCCCGTTCAAAACCATTGGTTTCAGCCACAAGCGTAGCCACAGATAACAGGCCAAGGCCTTTTATCTGACAGAGCTGATCAATTTTATTTTTGAGAATCAGGTCTTTAGAAAGCAGATTCTGCATTTCCTGAGCGATCTGCTCGATCTGCTGGTCATAAAGTTTGGTTAGTTTATCCAGCTGTTTAATGATAAATTTATCACTGATCTGGCTATGTAATATAGCATGTTTCTGATTTTCTGACTGATTTTTGAGCTCTTGCAAACGTTGGTGCTGCCGGGTCAGCATCCGTAACGAATAGATATTTTTTGAAAGTGGTTTCCATAAAGACGGAGTTTGCTCCAATCCCATCTGGGCCAAACCGCGGGCATCAATCTTATCATTTTTAGATTTATGGCCAAGGCTTTTAAGGTAATTTTTGGACTTGTTAGGTAGCACTACGCTTACTGACAGATCGTTCTGGAATAAATACCATGCAATTTGTTCATGATAAACACCGGTTGATTCCATCAAATACCGAACCGGCAATTGTTTCTCTTTACAATGCTTGGCAACCCAAGTGAGCAATCCACCAAAGGATGATACCTTATTGGCTATTTTGCTTGTCCCTTTTACAGTTGTCTTACCATTAGTATCAATGGTTGATAAACAAATTTGTAAAGAGTCTTTGCTAACATCGATACCTACACAATAGCGAAGTAACGCTGCTGAATTTTCTGTCTGTTTGCCCATCATCAAGAGAATTTAAAGATGAATGATATGCTTAACAGTTTTTCTCGAATTTGGCACATTCATACAGGATTGCAGTAAAAACTACATCCTTAGGTACTGCCGCGGTGGCGTACCACTCAAGTTACAGAGAAAAACAGGATGGACAGATAGACCAGCGGTACAACATCGTTTGTGAAAAAACGTGTCAGCGGCGAAACACGGGCTGCTGTCCAACCCTGTCAAACAAATACCTCAAATTTGCACTTTTCCCAACAACTTCAAAGAACTTCAAAGATATGCGCGGCGGACCGTCCACATCTCATTGGGTCTTTGAGGAATGAGGTTCTTCACGCGGTTCGGGTACTTTCGGTAACAATGGTCAGAGTCCGTCGTTCGTATCCTGGCACCTTTTCTCTTGACTAGCAAACCGTTATCCTTCAACAGGTTGTGCAGCTTGTCTCGACCCAACTTGATGCGGTGGCCTTCAAGAAAGCCATTCATCATCTCATGCAGCTTGGCAGTCCCCAGACCGGGAATCTGCTTGCGCAATCGGCGCACCTCCGAGAGAACCAGGTCCTCCTGGAAGCACTTTTTCTCCTGTCGCCTGGTAGCCGCGTACCAGGCCTGTCTTGTCAAGCCAAACAACCCACAAAGCTGTCCCATACCCACCAGGGGGTAGCGGCGGGTCAGCCTCTCAGTTGCTTGGCTCCAGGCTTTTTTCGGATCGGGATGTTGAACTGCGCTGGCGGCCCAGTGCTCTTCGGCGATCTCGATGACAATCTCGTAGGCTTCCGCTTTGAGCCTGAGCATCTTGTTTTCCTTTTCGGTCTCCTGTAGGCGTTTCTCCAAAGCCCTCAGGTACTCCATGTCAGTTTTCTTTTTCATGATTCTACGGAAGTTAGATGGATACGTGTAACGCGACAGTTTGTGCTTGAAATACCAGCGGTTCAGACTGCGCAACTCATTCTTCGAGATGCGCAGCGATCGCTCGAACTCGTCGGGCGCGACTAGTCCGGCCCGGTAGGATTCCACGACCTTTCGTTTGAAGGGAAGGGAAATAAGACTTTTTTTATTTCTTTGTAAGAGACTAATATACATACATTTACTGATTAAGTGTATACTGGAATCAGTAGCATATGTCCCGTTCTATAAGCAACCTTATGTAAAGCATCTACACCCGCCTTCCCTTTTTTCTGGCGATTTTCCGTCTTTCGTAGCCATAATTAAGCCTTTCCCTTCCGCACTCAAAAGCACCATTTTTCCAGGTAAATACGCCGCATTTGTCCCCCCAATGCCTGTAACAGATTGTTGCAGCTCTGTAACAATATTCATATTAATAACTTCATGATCATGGAGCGCTTTACTGTCCCTAACATCCTGGATACGGTGAGGTTGTCTGATTTGGCGACACACTCTGCTTTCGGGTAGGGTTTTTCTTGCAAATGGGCCACACCGGCGTACCGGGATTCATACGGTAAGCTCTCATTTTGGAAGCAGGACCGCTGGGGATGAGTCAGGTCAATGGTGCTTAAAACCCTATTTTACATTTTTTAAACGCTCGTTTGTAAAATGTAAAATATGACTAAATTGCCCTTTCACTCAGAAAGACATCCCGTGGAACACCCCACCGATCCTATAAAGTACGTGGCCTACTACCGCGTCTCGACCGCCCGCCAGGGCGCCTCGGGCCTGGGCCTGTCCGCTGGGCGGACCGGCGTGGCCTCCTTCCTGCGCGGCCGGGGGCAGGTCGTCGGAGAGTTCACCGACATCGAGTCGGGCCGGCGCGACGAGCGGCCCCAGCTGCGGCGGGCCATCGCCGCCTGCCAGGCCCTGGGGGCGGTGCTGCTGATCGCCAAGCTCGACCGGCTCACGCGCAACGTGGCCTTCATCTTCACCCTGCGCGACTCGGGCGCGGCCTTTGTGTGCACCGATATGCCCGAGGCGAACACATTAACGATCGGGGTGATGGCCACCATGGCCCAGCACGACCGGGCTGGCGATCCAGAGGGAGGTGATCTCCGATAGGACCAAGAAGGCCCTGGCTGAGAAGCGGAAGCTGGGCTTCACGATGGGTAGCCCGGCGAATCTGACGCCACAGGCGATTGTGAAGGGTAGTGAGGTGCGACAGCGGAATGCCCGTGCGGACGAGAACAATGTCCGGGCGGCGGCGCTGGCGAATTCTATGCGTACCTCCGGTCAGACCTGGACGGCTATTGCCATTGCGTTGAATGGCTACGGCTTCCGCACTAGGCGCGGTAAGGAGTTCAGTCCCGTGCAGGTGCAGCGCGTAGTGGCGCTTTTCACTTGACGGGGAGTCTAGCGGTCGTTTTTTTTTATCCATTGGAGATGGAACATTTCATAACAATTTGGTCTGCCCCCCGCCCCTAAACCGCTATTTTTCGTCCATTTGTCACGAAAACCTCGTTTTCTGCTCACATGGCTCCATGAGGTGCCCGCCCGTGCAGGGACAGGAGGATTGATGCCGTTCATAAGCCCACGGGCACAGGCAAGATCAGCTAGTAGATACAGTACGGCCGGAAAAGGGGCAAGGAATCGGTGGTGGAGCTTTGGGGAAATTCTCTTCCATACCCGAAACAAAAACTCCGCAATTTCATTCCACAATTATGTAATTGAATATGCAAAAAGTATATACATCTTTGTGCTCTAATTGATTAATGCCGATGCGACTCATTACCAGACTGACCTGCTACTTCATGGCAATGCTCCTGCTACTCAGTAGCACGGGCTTTGTTTTGGTGGAGCATTTGTGTCAAATGGGTGGCAAATCACAATCCCTATGGGTTGGTAAAGAAACATGTAAAAAAAGCTGTTCTTCCCTTTCCCCTAAAAGTCAGCCCTCTACTTTCGGGCCGAGTTTTGAAAAACAACCCTGCTGCAAGGAAACCTCCTCCCTGTCCCGTCTGGAGGTTGAAACCATAGTCGGTTCCACCGAATTACCTACTCCGGCGGCTTCGCTCAACTTCTTTATACCCCAAACAGGTACCTTTTTACTCTTAGGCTGGTCCACCTGGCTGTCCATCGCTAAGGTACCCCCCCACCCCCAGATACCGCACAGTCAAGCGGGGCGGTACCTGGCGCTACTCTGCGCCTGGCTGCTCTGATACTTCCTTTTGCCTGATATGTCCCATTCTTAGGCCGCTCCTTCCTTGGGTGTTAGTCTAAAATAGGTTGGGTGGCAGAGCTGGTTTCTGTCCGTTTTCCGCCAATCCTTTTGGTTTAGGTACCCTTCACAACCCCTTCCACTTTTCCCATTCCCCGAACCAACTGTTGTACAGATATGGTACATCGCATTATTGAGTGGTCCTTACAAAACCGGTACATCGTCCTCATTCTGGCGACGGGGCTGTTTGTATGGGGTATTTTTTCGGTCAGGAATAATCCCATCGACGCCATACCCGACCTTTCCGAAAATCAGGTCATCGTGTTTACCGAATGGATGGGCCGGGGGCCGCAACTGATCGAGGATCAGATCACCTACCCCCTGGTCACGAACCTGCAGGGGCTTCCAGATGTCAAGTACGTGCGGGCCAACTCCATGTTCGGGATGAGCTTCATCTACATCATTTTTGAGGATGATGTGGATATTTACTGGGCCCGGGAGCGCGTACTGGAACGCCTGAGTACCATTTCGCAGAGCCTGCCCGAGGGCGTGAATCCCCAACTCGGGCCGGACGGGACCGGGGTGGGGCACATCCTGTGGTATACCCTCGATGCCCCCGAGCTCGATCTGGGCGAACAGCGCGCCATTCAGGACTGGTACGTCAAGTTTGCCCTGCAGAATGTGAAAGGGGTGAGTGAGATCGCCTCCTTCGGCGGCTTCCAGAAGCAATACCAGGTTACCCTCAATCCCAACAAACTGCTCTACTACAACCTGGCCGTAAACAACGTCATTGCGGCGGTCCGGGCCAATAACAATGAGAGCGGTGGCCGGAAGTTCGAGATGAGCGACATTGGCTACGTCATCAAAACCTCAGGCTATCTGAAAAGCGTGGAGGAAATTGAAAACATCCCCGTCAAAACCCAGGAGGTATCCGGTGCGGGTGGCCGACGTAGGTACCGTACAAATGGCGGGCGAAACCCGCCTGGGTATCTTCGACCAGAACGGCGAAGGCGAAAAGGTCGGGGGCATTGTGGTGATGCGCTACGGGGAAAATGCCGACGGCCGTCATCGACCGGGTGAAGGCGAAAATGGTGGAGGCTTCCAAAGGACTGCCGCCCGGTGTGTCGTTCAACATCGTCTACGACCGGGGCGAGCTGATTCAGGAAAGCATCGACAGCATCACGCATACCCTCATTGAGGAAATGATCGTGGTCTCGCTGATCGTCATCGTATTTCTGTTTCACTGGCGAAGCGCCCTGAGTATCATCATTCAGATCCCCATTACCATTGCGGCCAGTTTTATCCTGCTCAATGCCTTTGATATCTCGTCCAACATCATGTCGCTGACCGGCATTGCCCTGGCGATCGGGGTCATTGTCGACAACGGAATCATCATGAGTGAAAACGCGTACAAACACCTGGCCGAGCGCTATGCTCAATGGGAACAGCAACAAAAAAACGAACCGCTATGAAGTGGCCAAAAAGTAATAAAAAACCAAAGGAAAACTGGATTTCCGAAGAAGAGCGCCTGGCGATTATTGAAAAATCGAGCAAGCAGGTATCGCGGGGGGTATTCTTTGCCACCATCATCATCATTACCTCGTTCTTGCCGGTATTCATGCTGACGGGGCAGGAAGGGAAACTCTTTCACCCGCTGGCCTATACCAAAACCTTCATCATGCTCATGGATGCCCTGCTGGTCCTCACGCTGGCCCCGGTGCTCATTTCCTTCTTCATGAAAGGGAAGTTCCGGCCAGATGACGCCAACCCCATCAACCGGGTGCTGGAACGGTTCTACGAACCTGTCATACGGGCGATTCTGAAATGGCGCAAAACCACTTTGGCGGTCAATATCCTGGCGCTGCTGGTCTCCATTCCCCTGCTCATGAGTCTGGGAAGTGAGTTCATGCCGCCGCTGGACGAGCAGAGCATCCTGTTCATGCCCGTGACGCTACCCGACATTTCCAACGGCGAAGCCAAGCGGATTCTGCAGGTGCAGGACAAAATCATCAAGTCGGTTCCGGAGGTTGAAAGCGTACTCGGTAAAGCAGGCCGGGCCAGCACGGCCACCGACAACTCACCCATCAGCATGATCGAAACCATCATCATGCTCAAGCCCAAGGCCCGGTGGCGGGAGGGGCTGACCAAGGCGGACATCATCAGCGAACTGGACGAAAAGTTGCAGATACCCGGCGTAGTCAACGGCTGGACGCAACCGATCATCAACCGGATCAACATGCTGGCCACGGGAATCCGGACGGATGTGGGCGTTAAAGTGTACGGGCAGAATTTGTACCAGATAGCGGCCGTATCCGAAAAAGTCAAGGCGGCCCTGGAAGGTACCCCCGGCGTCACGGACCTGTACGTAGAACCCATCACGGGCGGCAAGTACCTTTCCATCGAGGTCAGGAGAGCGGACCTGGGCCGGTACGGACTTACCGTGGACGATGTGAACCAGACCGTGGAAAGTCGCCCTCGGTGGCGCTATCGTGGGACAAACCATCGAGGGACGGCAGCGCTTCGCCATCAGCGTACGCCTGGCGCAGGACTACCGCAACAGCGTGGAGGAAATCAGGCGGATTCCCCTTCAATCCCCCGGCTTTGGGGAGGTTCCCCTGCAGGCCGTAGCCGATGTGGTGTTTGAGGACGGTCCGCCGATGATTACCTCCGAGAACGCCATGCTGCGGGGGGCGGTCCTGTTCAACGTACGCGAACGCGACCTGGGCAGCACGGTAGAGGAGGCCATGGCCAAAATCAACGGTCAGCAGGGCATTCTGCCCGAAGGGTACTTTCTGGAATGGAGCGGTCAGTACGAAAACCTCATCCGGGGGCAGCGTACGCTCCTGATCATTGCCCCCATCGTACTGGTCATCATTTTCTTCTCGCTTTACTTTGCCTTTCGCTCGTTTCGGGAAGCCTTTCTGAGCCTGATTACGATTCCCTTTGCCCTGATCGGGGGCGCCTACATCGTCTATTTCTGGGGCGTAAACCTGTCCGTCGCCGTTGCGGTGGGCTTCATTGCCCTGTTCGGCATCGCGGTGGAGACGGGCATTGTGATGGTGATCTACCTCAATGACGCCATGCAGCAGCTGGTCAAGGAAAAGGGGAATTCCAGCGAAACCATCACCAAGGACGACCTGCGCGAATACGTGATCCGGGGGGCAGCCAAGCGCCTCCGCCCCAAGCTGATGACGGTATGCGTGTCGCTGTTTGGCCTGATCCCGGTGCTGTGGGCAACCGGCGTGGGTACCGACGTGATGCAAGCCCATTGTGCTGCCGATGATCGGCGGCGTACTCACGTCCTCGACGCACATTCTGCTGGTGACCCCCCTCATTTTTTTGATGACGAAGGAATATGAATTACGAAAATTCGGAAAACTGGAAGTATATGACGCACAGCATTAAATGGTGGGTGGGGGCACTTTTCCTCCTTCCGCTTGGCGTACGGGCGCAGCAGAAAGAGGTACTGTCCCTGCCCGAGATTATAAAGAGGATAGAGGCCGAAAACCTTCAATTGCAGTCCTACGGTCCCCGGGCCGAAAGCTACCGCTTCAAAGCCGAAGCCGCCACCGCCTGGATGCCCCCCATGGTGGGCCTGGGTACCTTCATGACGCCCTATCCGGGTCAGAAGGTCATGGAGGCCCGCGACCGGGGCATGCTCATGCTGCGTGCCGAACAGGAAGTGCCCAGCCTGGCGCGCCTGCGCGCTGAGAAGAGCTATATTGAATCCAGAGGCCAGGTGGAAACGGTAACCCGCGGGGTGGTCCTGAACCGGCTGCGGGCGGAAGCCAGAAGCAATTACTTCGCCTGGCTGGTGGCTCTACGGCAAATCAAAGTCCTGGAAAAGAACGAGGAAATCCTGGTGATGATGAAGAAAGTGGAAGAGGTCAGGTACCCGTTCAATCAGGCACCCCTGAGCAGCATCTACCGGGCCGAGGCCGAAATTGAAAAAAACCGGAACATGCTGCTGATGCAGGCCGGCGAAACAGAGAGAGCCGAAGCGGCCCTGAACGCCCTGATGAACCGGGAGGGAACTATTGAATTTCAGATTGACACTACCTACCGTCCGCAGTTTGTACCCATAATGCGCTACGATACCCTCAGCCTTGCGGCCGACCGCAGCGACATTGCCCGGATGGATGCCGAGATACAGTCGATGCGGCTGAATATTGACGCGATGGCCCTGCAACGGAAACCGGATTTCCGGATTCAGTTTGACCACATGACACCCCTGGACGGCATGATGCCCCAGGTGTTCAGCCTGATGGGGATGGTGAAAATTCCATTTGCCTCCTGGTCGTCCAGAATGTACAAATCCGACATCCGGGCCATGGAGCTGAGTATTGAAGCGATGCAAAAAGAACGGGCGGCCATGCTACTGGAAACCCAGGGGATGCTGTATGCCATGCAGGCCGAACTCCTGACCATGGAGGCCCGCATCCGGGCGTTGGATACCCGCGTGATACCCGCTTTACAAAAAGCATTCGATGCGGGGTTCCTGGTTTATCAGGAGAACAAACTGTCGCTGACCGAACTGCTGGATAGCTGGGAGGCGCTTAACATGATGCAACTGGAATTGGTGGAAGAGAAAGGTAAATTGTACCAAATGATTGTCAGGTATGAACAGGAATTATATAGGTAATCTGTGGCTGGTTTTGCTATTGCTAGTGGCGGCGCTAGGCTGCAACTCAGGGTCTGAAACGGCGCATGATCATCCCACCAGCTATACCTGCCCCATGCACCCGCAGATTGTACGCGATGCTCCCGGCAGCTGCCCGATCTGTGGCATGGACCTGGTCCCCATGGCTATGGGGGACGACATGCCCGTTGACAGCGCATTGCGCCCCCTGCTCAAAGCCACCAATGTGCAGGTGATTTCGGATATCCCTACCGTTCGGCCCGAAACGGGCACCCGCATCGTAACCCTTTCGGCCCAGGGCAAAGTTGCGTACGACACCCGCCAGCAGGTCAGTGTGGCCAGCCGGGTGGCGGGCCGGATCGAGCGGGTGGGCGTCCGGTTCAATTTTCAGCCCGTTCGGAAGGGCCAACTGCTGATGGAAATCTATTCTCCCGAGCTTGCCGCCGCCCAGCGTGAACTGATTTACATCCATCAGCAGGACAACAATCCGGCGCTCCGGCAAGGGGTGCGGCAAAAGCTCCAGTTACTGGGTATGTCGGCCGCACAAATCGATCAAGTGATCAAAACTGGAAAGCCCCTGTACCGGGTACCCGTTTACAGCCCGGCCAGTGGGTACATCGTCGATCAGTCGGTACTGGCGGCTCCCGCTACGGAGTCATTTTCAGCCCCTTCGGCAGGGGGTACTTCCGGGGCAGGTGGAATGAACGGAATGGGCGGAGGGCTGCCCTCCGCCGCACCCGCACCCCAGGCTCCTAAAAACACCGCCGTGCTGATTCGGGAAGGACAGTATGTCAACGCCGGCGAAGCCGTATTTACCATCTACAAGGCCAGTAGCCTGGTGGCTGACTTTTACCTGGATCCCGCCCTAGCCCGCGAGGTAAAACGTGGACAAAAGATCCTGTATACCTCCATGACCGGAGCCGCCGATCTGCAGCCGGGTACAATCGGTCTTATTGAGCCTATACAGCGCGGGGGCGAAAGTTTTGCCGTAGCGCGTATGTACCTGCGGAATAGTAAGCTACATCCCGGCCAACTCCTCACGGCCGAGATTCCGGTGGTAAAAGAAAAGGGGGCCTGGCTCCCCCAGAGTGCCGTGGTGGGCCTGGGCACCAACTCGGTCATTATTTAAGAAAGAAGGAGACGTGTTCAAGCCCATGTATGTGCAAACCGGATTGCGGGCCGATGGGATGGTCCAGATCCTCGACGATGTGAGCGGGTGGCAGGTAGCCAGAAGCGCCAGCTACCTGGTGGACAGTGAAAGTTTTATCCGGGCTCCGGCCGATTTTTAATCTTATGAAAAAGCTACTGAATTTTCTTTTTCTTCTGTTTATAGCTACCTCTCTGATTTTCTGCACAGAGAAGAAGGAGGAGGCGGCTGCGGCCAATGGCCCCAGCTATACCTGCCCCATGCATCCACAAATCGTACAGACCGCACCGGGTAGCTGCCCCATCTGTGGCATGGACCTGGTACCGGTGGACCGCAATGCCGATCAGGCCAACCTGATGCTCAGCGAAAGTCAGCGGTCACTGGCCAACGTAACCACGGACACGATCCGGACGGGTGCTTTTTCGTCATCCCGACAACTGAATGGCCGGGTGGCGCTTGATCCCGCACAAATCGAGTACGTACCAGCCGGGTACCCGGACGGATTGAAAACCTCTACATCAGAGAAACGGGCGTGTCGGTAAAGAAAGGTCAGATCCTGTACCGGATTTATTCCGAACAACTGGCCTCCCTGCAGCAGGAATACCTGGTGGCGGCGGCGCAGGCCGAACAGTTTCCGGACAATGCCCGCTTCCAGAGCATTCTGGAAGCCGCCCGGCAGCGACTGGCTTTGTATGATCAATCCCCAAAACAAATTGAAGAACTCCGCGCAGGAAAGAAAACCAACCCCTACGTGGCGTATCCCTCCCCCGCCAGTGGGGTGGTAGCCGAGCTGTTCGTTGCCGAAGGCCAGTACGTACCCGAAGGGGGGTCCATCATGCGGCTGGAAGGGTACCGAACGGTATGGATTGAGGCGGATGTATACCCATCGGAAGCTGGCCTGATTACCCGCGGACAAGCGGTGAAAGTGCGTATGGCCGGGAGTGAAAACGAAACCCGGTCCATGCGAATAGAATTCATAGAACCGGCCCTACAGGCCGGTAGCCAGTTGCTTACCCTGAGAGGCAATTTGTCCAATCCCGGTGGGAGCTACCGCCCCGGTATGCAGGTTTTTGTGCAGGTTCCGGTCAGCAGCAGCTCATCGGCGATTACCCTGCCCGTGGATGCCGTGATCCGGGACGGAAACGGGGCGCATATCTGGCTTGAAACCGAGCCCGGCACGTTCATAGCCAGGTCGGTACAGTTGGGGGCGGAAAACTTCAATCGGGTTGAAATCAAGGCAGGCCTGAAGGCGGGAGAGGTAGCCGTGCTGTCGGGGGCTTATCTTCTGTACAGCGAGTACGTTTTCAAAAAGGGAAAGATTCCGGCCGGCGAACATAACCACTGAGGAACAGTTCTTATACGTAATACCTTACAAATCAATTATTAATATAATCAACAAATCATGCAAACGATGAAAAATGTACTGATAGTAGCCATGCCGATGGCGCTGGCATTGATGGTAGCAGCCTGTGGCAATAAGGAAGAAAACCACGCCGACAACCACGATCATGAGGCGATGGAGCATAACGAATCGATGATGGACAACAAGGAGTCGATGGGCATGGCGGCTGGTCCGGTGGTGCTCAAAGACGATAAGCTCAATGCCGTGTATCAGCACTACATACACCTCACGACGGCCCTGACCCGGGCGGACGTAGCCGAGGCCAAAATAGCCGCCAATGCCATTGAGGCTGGTGCTAAAGGCTGTGTCAGGCGGGAACAGCCTGGCGGCCAGCGGCATCCAAAATATCCTCGGCCACTTCGGTAGAAGCCCAGCGGGAAGCCTACGAAACCATGAGCAACGACATGATGAAGATGGTGAAGAAAGCGGGACTTTCCGAAGGTAAGGTGTACGTACAGTACTGCCCGATGGCCTTCGACAACAAAGGGGCCTCCTGGTTAAGCTCAACCCAGGAAATCAGAAATCCGTACATGGGAGAGACGATGATGTCCTGTGGCGAAAATAAGGAAAGTATTCAGTAACCAACGGGAAGTGGGTTCATGTAGGAGGTGCCTGGTATACAGCCTGCCACTTGAACTCATCTTTTTTAGTCACTATGCTGTAAATAACAGGTCAACTTCATTGAGGAAAGCAAACAGAATATGAATAGAAAAGAATTTCTAAAAACACTGGGGTTCGGAGTGGCAGCAGTAGGCGCGGGTGAAACTCTGCTAACCAGTTGCATGAACCATGACATGGCGGCCATGAATGCCGTGGCACCCACCATTCAGGAGGGGGCTTTCACGACGCCTTTGCCCTTCCTGAAAACATCGACTTCGGGTAATACCTTAAAAGCGGGTACTCAGACCCATGCTATCGTGCAGGGCAAGTCGGCTAACGTATTGGGTTATAATGATAGTTTGCTGGGGCCTTTGTTTCGAGTAGAGCGTGGGGTACCGGTCACGATTCCTTTTACCAATACCCTCACCGAAGAAACCAATGTTCACTGGCATGGCTTGCTGGTACCCGCCACTATGGATGGGCATCCCGATCAATTGGTCAAGGCCGGGCAGTCCTTTTCCTATACCTTTACCCTGGATCAACCGGCCGCAATGGCCTGGTACCATCCACACCCCCACATGAAAACGGGCAGACAGGTGTATATGGGCCTGGCGGGATTATTCATCGTCGATTCCCCGGAAGAACGGGCACTCAAACTACCCTCCGGTGAATTTGAACTTCCCCTGGTGATTCAGGACAAGCGCCTTGACGCAGCGGGTACGCCGGTGTACAACCCTACCATGCCAGAAATAATGGTGGGCTATATGGGAGACACCATCGTAGTAAACGGGGTGAATGCCCCCTTCCATGCAGTGGCCACCCGAACTTACCGACTCAGGCTGCTCAACGGCTCCAATGGCCGTATCTACAATCTGGCGCTGAGCAATGGCGAGGCCTTTCACGTCATAGGATCTGATGGGGGCTTACTGCCGGCACCCGAGCGGGTCAATAGCCTGTTGCTGGCACCTGGCGAACGGGTGGACTTGCTGGTTGATTTCAGCAAGTCGGCGCTGAACAGCGAGGTGTTCCTGCAAAGTATAGCATTTGGCAATGTCAACTCACAGGGCAGCCAGACCTTTAAACTGGTCAAGTTTGTGGTAAGCCGCAGTGAGGTCGATTCGTTCAAAATGCCCGCCTCCTTTCCGGCGATCACTGCGCTTCCGCCCACTTCGGCCGTAAAAACGCGTAGTTTCACCATCGGCGAAGCCATGCATGGTTCGGGAGGACACAAAAACAATAGTTCTATGGAGGGTATGCATACCATCAACGGCAAAACCTATGATGGGGGCCGAATCGACGAGAGTGTGACCCTGAACAGCACCGAGATATGGGAATTTGATAACAGCATGGGGGACGAACCACACCCCATGCACCTGCACGGTACCCTTTTTCAAGTAGTTAGTCGTGCGGGCGGACGGGGCGAGCTGGTCGCCCACGAAAAGGGCTGGAAGGATACCGTACTGGTAAATCCCAAAGAAACCGTCCGGATTATCGTGCGTTTCCAGCGTCCCGGCAAGTTTGTTTTTCACTGTCACAACCTCGAACACGAGGACGATGGCATGATGCTCAACTACGAAGTCAAATAATTTTCCAACCCTTATTTCGCAGCACCCACATGACACCTGCCCCTATGCACTTAGTGAAAGTACTGGTACTTTCAGTGATCACATTGTTGATTGGATCACGAAGCGCCCATGCTCAAAAAGCCCTTTTCGCCCAAGAGGGAATGCAGCCAGCCCTGACTACCGGCACGGATGGAACCGTACACCTGGTTTTTGGGAAAGGGAACGCCATTTACTACGCCTATTCCGCCGATGAGGGCAGAAACTTTTCTAACCCTGAAATGGTGGATAGCCTGCCGGGCCTTCATCTGGGCGCTTCGCGGGGACCGCGGATTGCCGTTTCCCGGCGCTCGGCCGTCGTGACGGCCATTGACCGGCAGGGAAATCTATACGCCTATACCCGCGGCCAGGACAAAGGAACGTGGACAAAACGCCAGCGGGTGAACGATGTTCCCGAAGTGGCCAAAGAGGGCTTCAATGCCTTAACAAGTGATGGAAGGGGCAATTTTTTCGTCACGTGGCTGGATCTTCGCCAGGATAAGAAAAATAAGCTCTACGGAGCCATTTCATCTAACGAAGGAAAGACCTGGAGTGCCAACAGGCTGGTGTACCGATCCCCCGATTCCACAATCTGCGAGTGTTGCCAGCCTTCGGCCATGATGACGGGAAAAGAGGTTGTTGTTATGTTCAGAAACTGGATCGACGGATCGCGTGACATGTACCTTGTCACCTCCGCCGATGGGGGGAAGTCCTTTAAGTCCCCGGTTAAACTAGGGCAAGGTACCTGGAAACTCAACGCCTGTCCCATGGATGGGGGAGACCTCAGCGTGGGCAGTGGAACTGACATCACCACGGTATGGCGGCGTCAGAACCAGCTGTACCTTTCCAAACCCGGCGCGGAAGAAGCGCCGATCGCCCAGGGGCGCAATGCTTCGGTAGCGGTGAGTGGCACGAACACCTATATCGTATGGCAAAACGAAGGCGCCATCTGGCTCCGCCGGCCCCAAAGTGAAAAGCCGGAGGCACTGGGTACCGGCCGGTTTCCCCGATTGGTGGCTTTAACGGATGAGCGGGCCTTCTGCGTTTGGGAAGAGGGTGGCGTCCTGCGAGGGCAGGTACTGACCGCCGCTGATTAGTAGCCTCAATCAGATTTGCAATTCCCCTTTCTTGGGATTGGATTCGAGAGAATGGCCGCCTGGTATAAAAATTGTGTTAGAATCCATAAAAATTATGTAAGAGTTTTGAACGGGGGAAAAGTAAATTTGTTTGTGTGAAAAAAATCATTTCCATATCGCTCTCGCTGATCCTGTTGCTGGGCAACATGGGCTTTTCCGTGGCTACCCACTTCTGTGGGGGGCATGCGGTCAAGCGGCTTCAGGCTGGGGGGGGGACGTTCGAATGTGGCATGAAGGAAAGCGGCGACCGGGTGGTGGTGTGTGAACGGGAAGGCATTCATTTCAACACCTCAAAGTGCTGCGATAATCTTCAACAGATCGTACAAACCGATGACACCTGTCCGCTCGATGTCGTTTCTCTGGCAGCATCTGATTCTCCCGACGTATCTCCTACCTTTTCGTTTGATTTCCCATCCTACCTGCCCCATGCACAGAGCAGGGCTCTTTTCTATTATCCCCCTCCTCCTTTGCCGGAAAAGGACCGGCAAGTGCTATTCCAGACTTTCCTGATTTGATTTACGTTTTTGCTGACCGTACACTTTTCTACAGTACGGCCATAGGGTTCTGTTGCTTTTACCGATTTAGGTACATAGCCCGGACCCTCCCTATCCCCAAAAAAGGATTAGGGTACTATTCAATTCATGGAGCATGTTAGAGGTACCACCCTGCTCCCTACCATCAGGCAACGTTATCATGGAAAAGGCATTACATTCAGCTCAAACATTTCGAACGTCAGGCAGGCAGCGGTTTAATTGGTTATTCCTATTCAGCTCGCTCCTGGCATTTCCCCTCCTCGGTCAGAATACCGACGACCTGCCCGTTCGGGAATATACCCTGACGGTCGACGAAGGTATGGTCGACAAAACCGGAAAATCGGTTAAGGGCATGACCGTCAACGGAGGGGTACCGGGTCCGACGCTCCGATTTACCGAAGGCGAGTACGCAGTCATTTACGTTACCAACAACATGGACGTGGAAACTTCCGTGCACTGGCATGGCATCCTGTTACCCAACTTTTTCGACGGTGTACCCTACCTGACTACCCCGCCGATTGCGCCGGGAACAACCTTCAAATACGAGTTTCCACTCATTCAATCCGGTACTTACTGGTACCACTCCCATACCATGCTGGCAGGAGCAGAGCGGCGTGTATGGCTCCATTGTCATTGAGCCGAAAGTGAAGACACTGGATTACGATACCGATCTTGTCCTGGTGCTGTCCGACTGGACGGACTCAGAAACCGGCGAACGTGCTTCGCAATTTGAAACGGAAGCAACGAATGGTACAACATCCGGAAAAACACCACCACCCCCCTCAACCGGGTCATTGCCCGGGGAGCCTTGGGCGCCCAGCTCAACTTCTGGAAGCAGCGGATGGAGGGCATGGATATCGCCGACATCTATTACCCTGCCTTTCTGAGCAACGGGGAAAAGATCCGGGACTACGCCAGTTCAAGCCCGGTGAAAAGGTGCGCCTTCGGATCATCAACGCAGCGGCTTCCTCCCAGTTCTGGCTTACGTTCGGTGGCGAGGATCCCCCGCTGGTTGCCGCCGACGGGCTGGATGTGGTTCCCGTACGACGCAATAAAACCTTCATTGCCATTGCCGAAACCGTACGATTTCATCGTCACCATTCCTCCCAGCGGGAAAGTGGAGATCCGGGCCATGGCGCAGGACGGCTCCGGGCATTCGTCCACTTACCTGGACAGGGGGAGATCGTGGCGGCTCCGGTGGTGCCCCGGCCCAACCAGTACGCCATGATGAAGCAGATGGCGGCCATGAACATGCGCATGGGCGCACCCGCGATGAAATTGAACCCTTCAGAGGAGGAGCCCCAGGAAATGATGGAAAACTGGGGGATGCAAATGGACAAGGGGGGTGGAATGAAGATGGACCATGCCGGGATGGGCCACAACATGAAAGGAATGAAGCACAAGGAGGGGAAAGAGATTCCGATGGACACAGGGGAAAATAAGGATATGAACCACAAGCAGATGGATCATTCCAAAATGGATCACGGCCAGCCTACCGGTATGGGTAGAAACCATGAAGGCGGACTCGCACCCGTGCGATGAACGAATGGGATGAGTATGGATAAAATGGGGAGAAAGAAGCTGGAACAGGGAAGGGTAAGGACGATATGGATATGCCCAGCATGGATATGCCCGGCATGTCGATGCCCGGCATGGATATGTTTGCCGAGTACAACTACGACTACCTGAAATCGCCCGAACGAACCACAATTCCCTACTGATTCGCAGGAACAGCGACCGGTTCGCCGAATCCTGCTGAATCTGACCGGTAACATGTGGCGGTATATCTGGAGCATGAACGGGGTACCGCTTTCAGAAGCGGACAAGATCAAGATCGAGAAAGGGGAGGTGGTCCGCATCACGCTCAACAACCTGACCATGATGCACCACCCCATGCACCTGCACTGGTCATTTTTTCCGGGTGTTGAACGAGAACGGGGACTATTCGCCCCTAAGCATACCGTGAACGTAGCCCCATGCAGAAAATCGTCCTCGAGTTTGACGCCAAGGAGTACGGTGACTGGTTTTTTCATTGCCATGTGCTGTATCACATGATGAGCGGCATGGCCCGGGTGCCTTACAGCTACGATACCCTGCGCGATCCCCGTATGGTGCAATACCCCTTGAAAAAGCTCCTCAATGAGGGAAATCATTTTTATACCTGGGGGTGGCCGACGTCGCCTCCCACATGGCGCATCTGAATCTGGTGTCTTCCAATATTCGGAACCAGTTCAACCTGCGGGCCGAGTACGGCTGGAACCGACGTACTGGAGGCCGAGGTTACCTACGAGCGGTACCTGTACGATTATTTCCGGGTGTTCGCCGGCGTCAATGTCGAAAACTGAACGCGCCGAATCTCCCAACGATATCGTCACGACAGCTGTCGGTGGTATCCGCTTCCTTACCCCCTACCTGGTCAACCTAGATGTGCGCATCGACAATCGGCTGCGCCCGGAACTGCGCCTGAGCCGCGAGCTCATGATTTTTCCGAGAACCAATCTTTTTGGCGAGTTTGAATACCGCGCCGATTTCGGGTGGACGAACCGGTCTCTAAATGAAAATACAGGCAGAGCCTTCCGGCAGGGAGGTTACCTGGGCGGTGGGAATGGAGTACTTCCTGTCACGGAATGTTTCGCTGATGGGTAGCTACGACAACCGCTTCGGAGCCGGTGGCGGCCTGACTGTGCGGTTTTGATTCGCGCGAAGCAGTCCCCACCTATGGCGCGGAAAGACTGATTTCGAGATAAGTAGGAACAAACATAAAACTGGTAAGAACTATGGAAAATCATACGCATGCAATGCAAGAACCCATGGACCATTCGAAGACGGATCATAGCAGCCCCGCCCTAGCGGATCATGCCGGGCACGGAGGAGGGGGGCATGATCACCACCGCATGATGATCGACGATTTCAAGAAGCGATTCTGGATCACACTCGTTCTTACCATCCCCATCCTGTTTCTTTCCCCGATGATTCAGGATTTACTCGGCTACCAGTATACGTTCCCGGGAAGTGCCTATGTGCTTTTCCTGCTTTCATCGGTGGTGTATTTCTACGGGGGATGGCCCTTCCTCAAAGGATTGCGGGATGAAGTTCGTGAGGGGTCGCCCTGGTATGATGACGCTCATTGCGATGGCCATCAGCGTGGCCTACTTTTACAGTACGGCCACGGTTTTCGGGCTACCCGGAATGGATTTCTTCTGGGAGCTGGCAACCCTGATCGCCATCATGCTGCTGGGCCACTGGATCGAAATGAAGAGTGTCCTGGGAGCCTCCAAATCCCTGGAACTGTTGGTGAGTATGATGCCGGCCGAAGCGCACCGCGTAAAAGGTGATTCCATTGAAGACATCAGGCTGGAAGACCTCCAGAGGCATGACATCATCCTGGTCAAACCCGGAGAGAAAGTGCCGGCGGATGGTATTTTGATGGAAGGGTCGGGCTACCTCAATGAATCCATGCTGACGGGCGAATCCAGGCCAGCCAAGAAAGAGGTCAATGACCGGGTAATCGGGGGCTCGATCAATGGCAACAGTTCCCTGCGGGTTCGGGTGGAAAACACGGGTAAGGACAGTTATCTCACCAAGGTAATCACCCTGGTGCAGGAGGCCCAGAAATCCAAGTCAAAAATGCAGAACCTCTCCGATAAGGCTGCCAAGTGGCTTACCTATGTTGCCCTGGCGGTTGGCTTTGGTACACTGGGCGTATGGCTATTTCTGGGCTACCCCTTTGTTTTTGCCCTGGAACGGATGGTAACCGTCATGGTCATTACCTGCCCCCACGCCCTGGGATTGGCCATTCCGCTGGTGGTGGCGATTTCTACGGCCGTTTCTGCCCAGAACGGGCTCCTCATCCGCAACCGAACCGCCTTCGAGGAATCCCGCAAGATCACTGTCCTGCTTTTTGACAAGACGGGTACCCTCACCAAAGGGAAATTTTGGCGTAACCCGGATCGAAGCCGTTGATCCCGCCTATACTTCGGAAGAACTGCTCAGGCTGGCGAGTGCTTTGGAGCAAGGTTCCGAACATCCCATTGCCGTGGGCATTATGAAAAAGGTTAAGGAAGATAATATAGAAATTCCTAAACCGGAGAACTTCCAGGCTATTACCGGCAAGGGAGTAGAGGCAAGGGTAGAGGGAAAGGAGGTGAAGGTTGTGAGTCCGGGGTTTCTTCGGGATGCGGACATTGCACTCCCGGCGGCGGCTTCCGGCGATGCCGCCGAAACCGTGGTGTTCGTGCTGGTAGAGGGCCATTTGGCAGGGTATATTGCCCTGGCGGACGAGATCCGCCCCGAATCCAAGGAAGCCATTGCGATCTTTAAGCGAAATAATATTAAAGTACTCATGGCTACCGGCGATAACGAGAGAACCGCAAAGGCGGTCAGTGACCAACTCGGGCTGGACGGCTACTACGCCGAGGTGCTGCCCCACCAGAAAGTTGAAATCGTGAAAGAGCTACAGGCAAAAAACGAGTTTGTAGCCATGACCGGCGACGGCGTCAACGACGCCCCCGCCCTGGCTCAGGCCAATGTAGGGATCGCCGTCGGGTCGGGGACCGACGTGGCCGCCGAAACCGCCGACATCATCCTGGTCAACAGCAACCCCCAAGACATCGCCAACCTGATCCTGTTTGGCAAGGCCACCTACCGGAAGATGATCCAGAACCTGGTGTGGGCCACGGGCTACAATGTGTTCGCCATCCCCCTGGCCGCCGGGGTGTTCTACTCGTCGGGCTATCGTTCTGGGACCGGCGGTGGGGGCCGTCTTTATGAGCCTGAGTACCATCATTGTGGCCATCAACGCCCAACTCCTTAAAAAGCAAATCAAAACCAACCAAATCCAATAGTATACATGAAAACCATCCTCAAAGTCATCGTCGCCGTCCTGATCAGTATCGCAGCCTATGCCCAGCACGAGCACCATAAGCCGGCCGCATCGGAAACGACCCAACCCAAGCCCAAAAGCCCCCGGCAAAGCGCCATGGCCATGGTAGGCGACAACCATGTGCATGTGGACTACGGCTCGCCCAGCGTGCGCGGCCGCCAGATCTGGAACGGGCTGGTGGCCTACGACCAGGTGTGGTCTACGGGCGCCCATAAAGCCACCTGGATCGATTTTTCTCAGGATGTCACCATCAATGGCAAGCTGATTCCCAAAGGCAAGTACGGTTTTTTTACCATTCCAGGGCCAAAGGAATGGACGCTCATCCTGAGCAAAGACTGGGACATGCACCTGGCGGACGACTACAAGCCCGAACAGGACATCGTGCGGGTAAAGGTAAAGCCCGAAATGCACACGGACGTCACGGAAGCCCTTACCTATGAAGTGGTCCCGGAGGGTAAAAAGAAAGGAGAGGTGAAGATGCGCTGGGAAAAGCTAAGCGTTTCGATGCCCTTCCAAAACAAGTGAAACAGTAGGAAAATTAATCCCAGAGAGGAGGGCCAATCACCCCATACCGGCATGAACAGATTGCCGTGCTCTTAGGGCGCTGACTGTATTTCCTTCCATAGCAGCCGTTCACGAATTTTTGTAACAAGAATGTTTAACTAAACAACCACTACGATGAAAAGCAATCCTTATTCTAAGTTCGCCTTAATGTTAATCGTTTCATTCCTCATCATGTATGCCGTCATGTTCCTGAATGTGGACAGCGTGGATCATATCTACCTCAGCATGAACAGGCTATATATGGCCCTGCTGATGGTAGCACCCATGGCACTACTCATGCTGGCTTTCATGGGCCACATGTACAAGGACAAAAAAGCAAATACCGCCATCGTCGTCGCCAGCCTGGCGGTGATGATAGGCGTGTTTACGCTTTTAAGGAACCAGACTTTTGTGGGAGACGTGCAGTACATGAAGGCCATGATCCCACACCATTCCTCCGCCATCCTGACCAGCCAGAATGCGGCAATCAAAGACCCCGAAGTCAGGCAACTGGCCGACGATATAATTAAGGCACAGGAAGAAGAGATCGCTCAAATGAAGGCGATGCTGGATCGGCTGCAGAGGTAAGGTTATATGCCGCTGACGCAGAATTTCGAGTTGGCCAGATTCGGTTCTCATAAACAGGTCAGTTTTGTTGGAAAACCATCACTTCAAGCGTTACGGCGGGGCCAGCACAGTAGTGAAGTTCGTATGGTCCGCCGCGCGGAAATTCTCAGTTCATCGGGTTAAATTATAAGAATGAATAAAAAGCGCCACGCTGAGACATTACTTGCGCTTTCTCAATGGTCCTTCCACCTTAATGCCAGCGTATCTCAGGATTTTGTAGGGCGTGGGTTGGCCTATTTACATTGCTATCCCTTTATTAGAAAGAGCATGCGATTAAACTATACATGCCAGGCGATGACGGACTTCCATCATTACTTCCTTCGTTGAGCTATGTCCCCTTACTTTTATATTATTATTTCATGGCTGTTGTTCGGAGGCCTGCACAGTATTCTGGCTTCTAACCCTGTGAAAAGGCGGCTTGGAAGGAGAATGGGGAAATCATATCAATACTACCGGCTGGTCTACAACCTTGTGGCTTTTGGCACTTTCTGGATGGTGATGGAGAGCCACCGCAACGCACCCGGTCACTACATGTGGCCGCCTGACAGTGGAGGGCGATTGGTAGGGACAATAGCGATGGTTGTAGGGCTTGCAGTTGTATGGTTGGCGATACGGCAGTATGACCTGAGAGAGTTCTCCGGGTTGGACGTAATCTGGAAAAGCCCCCCTACTTATGAGTTGAGGCAGGGGGGAATACTGGGCTACGTCCGCCACCCGCTTTATAGCGGTACCATACTCCTTGCCTTAGCCCTACTTTTCATGCATCCTACCATAAGCCATTGTCTTTTCGCCGTATTTACAACCTTGTACATCAGGGTGGGAATCTACTTCGAAGAGAAAAAGCTAATTCGGACTTTCGGAAATACGTACCGACGCTACCAAAAGCGGGTTCCTATGCTTTGGCCACAAACTGGAAAAATATCTATCAGACAGAGGGGTATATAGCTTCTCCTCTCAAATAGCTCATTTATCTTGGCTGGGGGGGCTGACTTAGCGGCGCATTTTCCTTATTTGGATGTTTCGCTTTAAAGCCCCAGCTTCATGGCGGCGTTGTGCGGACGACCTGCTGGACGCGGGTGTAGCGGTCGATCATCGTGCGGGTGCGGTGCTTGGTCTGCTGCATGATCTGCGAGTCGTCGGCCCCATTCAGTTTGGCGATCGTAACAAAAGAAGCCCGCAGCGAGTGGGCCGAGTACTCCTCCCCCAGATACGCCTTGGTGGTGCGGGCCACCTGCTTGTCCGACAGCCGGTCCTCCGTGACCTGATCCCCCTTGCGGATGCGCACGAACAGCGGGCCAGCCTCCCGGCCCAGCAGGGCCAAATAGTCCTGCAACGCCCGTACGGGGCAGGTGTCGGGGTCGGGTGTGAAGAACAACGCCTTCTGCTCGGTGCGGCCGTACTGGTTGGTCTTGCTGCCTTTATAAGAAATGACGGCCCCCTCGCGGGTGAACTGAATGCCCTCCACGTCCAGGGCCACCAGCTCCGAGCGGCGGAAGGCCCCCACGAAGCCCACCAGCAGCAGGGCCCGGTCGCGCAGCCCGGCGGGCGTCAGGGGAATGAGCCTGATCTTCTCCTTGAATTCCTCGATCTCGAAGGCGGGGGCCTGGCCGGGCTCGGTGCCCAGCGTGCGCTTGATGCCCTCCAGCACCGTCTGCACCGTGTCGTCCAAGGCCGGGTCGGGGTGCTTATTCAGCTTATGCCACTTGCGGATGGCGGCCATCCGGCGTGACAGCGTGGCCCAGGCGTTGCGGGTGGCCTGCTCGGACAAATAAGCCGCCAGCGTGGCGGAGGAAAGCGGCAGTTCGCCCAGCTCGCGCGCGGCCAGCCACATGCGCAGCTGGTTCAGGTCGGAGCGGTAGGCACGCTGGGTGTTGGCAGCGCCCTCCAGCCCACGGGCGAAGAAGGCGGCCGTCTGTTGGGCGAGCTGCTCGCGGGTAGCCAGCGTCAGACCGGTGAAGCGGGAAATCGAGTAGACATATAGCAGAAAATATAAAGGCAAGATAATGAAAAACAGATAATGTCCGATAAATTAAGTTTATCGGACGTAAAGGAAGAGGTAAGTTTGAAACAACGTCACGTCCGTCTGACTGACAACTGGTGCCTAGGAGAGTTGCGTATTTTGAAAGAACCTGGGAACTGGCACCAAATATTCAAATCTCACTGCGATCATTTTACCCTTTTCCTAGGGAAACCCATCAAAATTTTAAATTCAGGCAATTTTTTTAATACTTACTATCCGAATCGGGTTCTGTTGTATGGATTCCCAGCTCACTGACGCTCCCCTAAGATTCAGTGAGCTGGGACCAGACTTTAAACAAAGGGTGCTGAACCTGATAAAGGTCATCTACATAGTTTTATTCCAATCTAAAATGTGAATCAAAAATAATCAGCGCAACTAACCGGGCAAATACCGTCGTAGTTGCACTGATTATACAGCTTACTTTCTTTCCCTAAGATAGGCTATTAGCGGTAAAACTCCTGCCCTGGATCGAGGCCACGGGCTCCGTAGATCACCCCTGGTCCGCCTACTTCGAGGGCTCCCAAATCCGGTGCTTTCCTAAGCATACAGCAAAGGCAAATTAGCTTTCACCTCGCAAAGGGAGTGCATCAAAAGGTGTGACTTACGCCGTTGCGGCTGGATCAAGTGATGCGGCTCTGCAATATGCCTATTGCCGTCAATGATGAAGCGCCGGTAGATCATCGGCCAAATATTGAGGATATGTACCTTCATATGACAGACGTTGCGAAGGACCACAGCACTTCCCGGGTCACCGTGCGACGGACCGCCGGCAGCTGGATAGAGGATATTCTTTGTTAACAAAGAATCAATTGCCCTGCAACGTCATACCGTCACACTTTTTGATGTACTCCTTGTCTGAGCGTACAGAATTAGTCAGCCTATTCGATCCCTTCAATCTGACGGGCTCAAGATAGCCTGAGTCGACTATCAGATATTAGTGTTGAATCAATAAATCTTGCTTTTCCCGTACCCATAGCCTAATCACTCCTGGTTAGCAAAGCACTGATTCCAGAAAAGACAGTTCGGCCGAACAATTTTCCCATATGTAACAATTGTTACTTAATGAAAAAATCTTATTTGCCAATTTTACAGTACTAAATATGAAAATTGCTAATCCTTATTGACCATGGGCTTAAACTCATTCATTTATAGCATTTTCTTCATTTGCATCGGCTATCTGCCAGGTTGGGGGCAAACCCAGGTTATTCAGCAGTTGGGTCCGGCCCAGTACCGCGTCATGATGCAGAAGATACCAGCCAAGACAGTGCTCGACGTTCGAACGGCGCAGGAAACGGCTACCGGGATAATACCGGGTGCCATCGAGATCGATTTCCTAGCGCCCGACTTCAGCCGGCAGCTTACCAAACTGGACAAAACAAAACCCGTTTTTGTGTACTGCGCGGTGGGTGGCCGGAGTGCCAAAGCCATGCAGCAGATGCAGCAGGCTGGTTTCAAAACGGTCTACAATCTGACTGGCGGCCTGGGTGCCTGGCATCAAGCCGGGTATCCCGTAGTGAAAAAGAAGCCCTGACTAGGCCATCAACTCACCTTTGATACACGCAATGAGCGACTACATTCAACATTCCTGAACGGTATAAGGGTACTTTACTTACCTGGCCAACGAAATTCTGCACCCGGGCCGGGCCAATTATTTTTATGCCCTGATTGGCCTGTCCATGCTGCCAAACGTTTTCAGAACGAATCATTCAAGCGTAACCTTAAAAGAAATTTCGGATCTCAACGAGCCTGATACCCGCAGCCGGCCGGGCGGTAACTGACTACCTCCCTACCCTGTACGGGTCCGTGACTCATAAACCAACCTGAACGATGACATCAAGACGTAATTTTCTACAAACCAGTTTAGTGGCCGGAGCCACCACAATGGGCGTACCGCTCACCGGAAGCGCCCAGGCCCGGCCGGCGCCCCAGGCAGAACCGTCGAAACCCGGTAGCGGCACCATTACCTTGCTGCAAACCACGGACGTACACTGCCAGCTACACGCGCATGACGAGCTGTTCTGGGAGAATGATGCGCTTACCTTCCGGCAGGCTGGCGGTTACGCGCACATGGCCACCGCCATTGCCCGTATGCGCCGGAATAACCCGGAGAATACGGTTCTGATCGATACCGGCGATATGTTTCAGGGCAGTATGCTGTCCGTCAAAACAGAAGGTCAGGCGTTTGTTCCGCTGCTCAATGCCATGAACTATGATTTGTTCCTGCCGGGCAACTGGGAGGTGGTTTACTACAAAAAAGCCATGCAGCACCTGCTGGGCGGGCTCAATGCCCCCAAAGTGTGTACGAACATGTACCACGATCAGGGGGCTGGCAAACCAGGCGAACTGATTTTTCAGCCTTACCACACGGTATACCGACTGGGCGTCAAGATTGGCTTTCTGGGTTATACGGACCCTCTGGTTCCCATCCGCCAGTCGCCCCTGTACAGCAAAGGGATTGTGTATACCAAACCGGAGGAGAACATAAAGTACTGGGTTGATGTGCTCCGGAATCAGGAACAGTGCGATGTGGTCATTGTACTGGCTCACCTGGGCCTTTCCCAGCAGATTGCCCTGGCCAACCACCCCCATACCGAAGGGGTCGATTATATTTTTGGGGGCGACACCCACGAGCGGGTACGGACCCCCATCGGCTGTAAATACGCGAAAGTGGTGGAGCCCGGTGCCTTCGGTTCCTTTATCGGAAAGCTTGATATTACGGTGAAAGACGGTAAAGTAACCGAGCATCACTACGAGCTGGTTGAAGTGAATCCTAAAACGTACAAAGCAGACCCGGCTATCAAGCAGCTGGTGGAGCAGATCGAAGCCCCGCACAAGGCTGCCATAGAGCGGGTACTGGGCTACAGCACCGTTCCCCTGTACCGCAATTTTGTGGTTGAAAACACCATCGACACCCTCATTACGGATGCGCTGTTGTGGAAGATAAAGCCCGATGTGGCCCTGTCCAACGGTTTTCGGTTTTGTCCCCCCCGTACCCCCGGTCCCGATGGCCGGGTACCCATCACCGAAGGATACCTGTATGATATGCTGCCCGTTGACGCTACCGTCCGGACGGGCAAGGCTACGGGAAAACAGCTGATCAGCTGGCTGGAAAACGAGCTGCAGAATGTATTTGCGGAGGAAGCCAGTAAACGGTTCGGCGGTTGGGTAGTGCGTTTTAAGGGCATGGAGGTTGATTTTAACGCCTTCGCGCCTACCAACCAGCGGGTACAGGCAGTCCGTATTGGTGGCAAGCCCCTCGATCCTGCCCGTACCTACACCCTGTGCGCCTGCGAGCGGGAGGGCGACCCTGATGATATGCTATGCCGGATGAAAGGTGTCCGGGATACCAGGAACACGCCCGTTTCCCTTCATGATGTTCTAAAAGAGTATCTGGCAGCCCACTCGCCCGTTAGCCCCACCCTGGCGCACGCAGCCCGGATTCTGGATGGCCCCCAGCATCTGCTCACCCAGGTGCACGGAGTCGAGTAGCTGGGGTAGTTAACACATTTCGGGTAAATCCGCCACGTAGAGCCTTCAACTTGCTGTACCACAATTGGTTATTCTGATTTAACTGCTCTTAGCTCATAGGAAAGTATTTCTGACAACGAATTTTCCAGCGGATCACGCTCCAGATCTTCCTCGAAGTTGAATTCGCCTTGGAAGTTGATATGCTGCCAAGCCACTGGCGATGCGTGAGGAAGCATATCCATAATAACAGCCCGCTCCGCTTTGGTCGCATTGATCAATAAGCGGCTCAGGTACAGATAATTCCAGCATATCACCGAGTTCTCGATCAACCGTTTGCAGCCCTGCATCGTCAACAATTCCTCCTGATTGGCGTATTGGAGTACCCCATTGTTGCCATAGCTGACCGCCCGGCTCAGGGCGTGTGCACTCTCGATCTTCTCTTGCTGCTGGTGCGTGCGGTGGCGCATTTGTTCGTCGTCCATGTAGCGCAGCAAGAAATCGGTTCTGACCACCTTGCCCAATTCCTTTAGCGCCTGGTACAAGGGGTTCTGTAGCGCATACGAGTTGAGCCGCTTCATCACCAGGGAGGCCAGCGAGTGCTTGAGTTTGATACTCACCACCAGGCGCAGAATCCGGTCCCACTGCCTGCTCACGACAGCTTCGTCCATTTCATCCCCTATCGTCAGTTGGTAATCCGTAGGATGGCTCATGGGCACGCCCGCCATGCCGTGGAGTTTCTGCCGGTGAAGGTTGGCCAGGCGTGGCTGGAAGTCAACCCCCAACAGATGCGACACACTGAATACCGGATCGGTGGCTCCGTGGGAATCGGTCGAGTGAATCTGTGAGCGCACCACGTCATTGTGCATCAGTCCGTCGATTACGTACCAGGCTTCGCGGTCGGAGGCCGAGAAGGCAGTCGAGTAAAACAGATTGTGAATCGCACTTATGAAGCTGTAAATAGTGACTCCCTTCTCTTTGCCGAAGTATTTAGACGAGTAGGTGCTGTGAATAGAGTCAAAGCCCAAGGCGAATTTCTGCCCGTCGCTGGACGTGTGCCGACCCAGGGGGTTGTGATTGAAGAAAATTCCCACATTCATCTTTTCAATCAGTGAACTCACTTGGTCATTGGCCCGAAGCAGGTTGTCAGAGCTGAAATAGTTGCGCACGGTCGTCTCCAGCGTAGCGGCCGACAAGTTCTTGGCGGTCTTGGCAATCCGTTCGGTCGTAAGGTTGCATCCCAGTCCAATAATGCCAGCCAGGAACAGGTTAGGAGAGGGTCTTTCCCGCTGGTGCTCCAAACGGGCCGGTTCGAACGTGTCGGAAAACTGACAGGTCCGGTTAACCGTTTCCAGCACTTCGAAGAGTGGAATAATCCGGTCCTGGGGAAACAAGTCGACCACGACCCCGTCTTCCGGCTCTTCCAGCGTAGGTGTTCTAAAGCGCAACGTGTTGTCCTTTCGTTTTTCGACCCACAGGTTTTCGCCCGAATCAATGCGGGCCATCGTGCTGGCGTACTGGTTCCGCAACCGCCCCCGCAACTCGTCGGCAACCGTCTCCCAGCATTCCAGATGCCGCATACCCGCCCTTTCCAGCAGCGTCTGTTTGGTGTTCTGCCAGGTCCGTTCGTCGATCAGGTAATCATCCACCGACTTGTAGTGATGCGAAGTTGGCAGAAAGACATTTCCCGCCTTGATGCCCCTCATGATGTGCCGGGCCAACAGGGCTTTGTATAGGCTGACGCGCAGTCTGCCGTCGGCATCCCGGACGTTGGCCAGTTCGGCTGGCTTCAGAAAATCAGTGGGCACGCTACCCGTCAGCACACCATCCTTCTGTTGGAAGACGCGAATCGCCTGAGCCAATTCTTCTCCCGCCGGTTCGGTGCTGAATTCCAGATGCCGGATCAGGTCCGCCACCCGGTTCTGCAACTTCTGTGACCCCTTGGCGATCTCATCGTAGTAATCGCCATCTTTCAGATGGCGGGTGGTCTGAGCGTATAAGTCACGCACCAAAGGCAACTTGGCCAGAAAAGAGGCCGTCTCGGGACTACGCAGGTCGGCCAATAAGGTCTTGAACTTTTCGTCCATGGATTTGGAGAAGTCGTAACTCGCTTCCTGCATCTGATCCAGTCGTCCGGCCTGACCGATGTACTCCTGGAGAATATCGGTCAACTGGCCCAGGTTGTGGCTGTATCGTTCCTGGCGGTCAGCTTTGTAATTCTTCTCACATTGGTTGACGCTGTTTTCCGTGGCCATGACCAGGGTTTTGGCCAGGGTGTCGTTCAGATAAAAGTACTGGTACTGGATGAAGCACAACAGGTGCAACTCCTGGCCCACCCATCGTTTGACCTGCCAGCTTCGGCTCCGCATCACCTCCAGGGCGTAGTCTTCAACCACCGCATCGTGTAGGGCCAGTGCCTCCAGAATGGGTTGACACCGATGATAAAGCGCTTTGAGTAAGCGGAAGTGCCTGACGTTTTCTCGAATGGCTTTCAGATTCATCAGCTCCTGGGTGTTTCGCAGCCGAGTCAGTTGCATGGGTGCAGTCGCATACGGCGGAGTCTGGCCTTCGGCCGTCTGTTCCAGCAATGAGAGGAGCGCCTCTCGTTGGACTTCATCGAGGTGGGTGTGGAGCACTCGGCGCAGGTGCGTGTCGAAGTTCTGGAGGGCTCGGTTTATCACGTCGACGAATGCCGAGTAGGCTGGTATCTCCATGCGGTGCCCCCGGAGAAAGTCACACAAACTGCCGAAGACCTGGGGCGGACGCAAGCCTTGGGCTACAAGTTCGTTGGCCTCCTGCTGGCACCGTTCCCGAACAGCGTCGGCGAAGGGCATCACTTCGAGCAGGGTCAGGACCAGGCTCCGGTGACGCCGGGCCGTTGAGTCTGCATAACCTGGCGTTGGTGGGGCGGCTCCCTTGCGCGAGACGCGCCGAGCGGTGAACTCCCAGTCCTTTTGAGCAAAGGTCGCTGGTGAGAAGAATCGGCAGGCCGCTCGGAAGTAGCCCAGCTGGAGCAAAAATCCCGCTTGGTTCGTCGGGCTGTCCAAACTGGCCAGTACCGGTTTGATCTCATCCGTGATCTGGAAGAAGAACCGACGCTGGGCATAGGTGAAGTTGGGCGGTGTCTCGAACTCACGCTGATGGGTCTTTTCCAAGATCGGCCGAATGGTAGGCATCGGGTTCGGTGATAACGAGCGTTTAAGGCGATGAGAATGGATGGTGTTAAGGTACGTGTAAAAGCATAAGAATATGGTACTTTTACCCGTGCAAACACCCTTAAGAACGAAGCCCCCTTTTCAACCATGATTTATGGCTATGTGCGCGTGTCGACAGCAGAGCAGTCCGCCGATTCCCAGAAGAGTCTGATTGCCCGGTATGTGGTCGACCGGCGGTGGACTGTCGATGAATGGATGGAGGTGGAAATGTCCTCCCGCAAGTCAACCGAGCAACGGCGGCTGACTGAGTTGGTCGATCGGGTGGATTCGCAGGACACGGTGATCGTCTCGGAGCTTTCCCGGCTGGGTAGGTCCATCCGGGAGGTGCTGGGGTTGATCGAAGAATTGATCGGCAGGAAACGGTGCCGGTTGATCCTAGTGAAGCAGGGGCTGGATATTGACCCGAAGAACCAGCACGAAATGACCAATAAGGTCTCTACTGACGGTCTTTTCGATGATGGCCGAACTTGAACGGGACTTCGTCTCGGAGCGGACTAAGGAAGGCCTGCGCGCTCGCAAGGAGCGGGGTATCGTCCTGGGCAAACCCAAGGGGGTGATTCAAAAGTCGATCTACGACAAAGACCGCGAAAAGATAGTGCATCTGCACGGCCTGGGCGTGCCGATCAACACCATTATTCGTGTTCACCTTGGATACGGCCGTTATCAATCCCTGAAAGAGTATCTGGAAAAACGAAAACTATTAGTACAGTGACCTGTCTAACAATTAGTTGATTGATTTTGGTGGCGGATATACCCTAAATGTGCTAACTACCCCGATTTCGGATT